>NZ_JBIBSY010000020.1:0-73578 GCF_043078065.1 Streptomyces sp. NPDC015532
TGGCCGTCGCGGCCGAGAAGAACTCCACCCTCGTCCTGCCCTTCCCGGTCGAACTGCTGCGCTTCCTGGAACGGGCCCAGTCGGGACAGCAGCCGACGGTGCCGCAGCCGCAGCCGCAACCGGAGCCGCAACCGGAGTCGCGGCCGGAGCGGTCGACCGCTTCTGAGTAGGTTGCCGGGCGGAGCAACCGGTGCGGAAGCAACCGCCTTACCGGCGAGCCTTCTTGTGTTCGCCCCGCGCGGGGGCGATATCAAGACAGGGCCGGATCCCGAGAGCCGCCGCGGTGGGACGCGTGTTTCCGTGTTTGCTGTGCGAATCCACGGGGCGTGACCACGCACAGTCAGGACGTAGAAGCGGTACGGCTGTTGTCGTACAGGCGTCCTGAAGTCGACCTTGTGTGTTCCCTGTGCGTCTCGGAATAGTGGGCGAGGAACAACTGGCATGGACGCGACGGTACGGACTTTTCGTCGTGCCCGGCGCCCATGTCCGTACGCCTTCCGGCCCCGGAGGTCCCCACAACCTCCCGGACCGACCCCCCACAGGAGGACGTGAGTTGAAGCACCGACGTATGTCCAAGAGGCCTGCCCTCATGACGGGTGCGGGCATCGCCGCACTCGTCGCCGCCGGAGTCACCTTCCAGACTGCGAACGCGAGCGAGGCCCCGAAGAGCCCCGAGCCGCACGCCCTCTCCGTCGCGGCGGCCGGAAAGCTCGCCTCGACCCTCGGCGAGGACCTGGGCGCCGACGCCGCGGGAACGTACTACGACGCGAAGTCCCGGCACCTCGTCGTCAACGTGCTCGACGAGGCCGCGGCCAGGACCGTCACGGCGGCCGGAGCCCGGGCCAGGATCGTCGAGAACTCCCTCGCCGAGCTGTCCGGCGCCCGCACCACGCTCAAGAAGGACGCGAGCATCCCGGGTACGTCCTGGGCCACCGACCCGGAGACCAACCAGGTCGTCGTCACGGCCGACCGCACGGTCTCCGAGGCCGAGTGGGCCAGACTCACCAAGGTCGTCGACGGTCTCGGCGCCAAGGCGGAACTCAAGCGGACGAAGGGGGAGTTCAAGCCCTTCGTCGCCGGTGGTGACGCCATCAGCGGTTCCGGCGGGCGCTGTTCGCTCGGCTTCAACGTGGTCAAGGGCGGGCAGCCGTACTTCATCACCGCCGGGCACTGCACCGAGGCGATCTCCACCTGGTCGGACTCCGACGGCAAGCAGATCGGCACGAACGAGCAGTCCAGCTTCCCCGACAACGACTTCGGCCTGGTCAAGTACACGGCGACCACGGACCACCCGAGCGAGGTCGACCTCTACAACGGCTCCACGCAGCCCATCACCAAGGCGGGCGACGCCACCGTCGGCATGAAGGTGACCCGCAGCGGCTCCACGACCCAGGTGCACGACGGCACGGTCAAGGGTCTGGACGCCACCGTGAACTACGGCAACGGCGATGTCGTCAACGGTCTCATCCAGACCGATGTCTGCGCCGAGCCCGGCGACAGCGGCGGCTCGCTCTTCTCCGGTGACACCGCGATCGGCCTCACCTCCGGCGGCAGCGGTGACTGCACCGCGGGCGGCGAGACCTTCTTCCAGCCCGTGCCCGAGGCGCTCTCGGCCTTCGGCGCCCAGATCGGCTGACGGTCTTCGGGTCCGGATCGGCTGACGGCCTTCGGAACCCGGATCGACAGACGGCCTTCCCGGTCAGGCCTCCCCCCGGGGAGGCGGAGCCCCGCTCCCGCGCACGTCGCGGGGGCGGGGCTCCCGGTTTTTCCGGCCGGGGTCCCGGGCGGGAGGAACGCCGGCGCCGGCGCCCCTCTCGCAGGCCTCACGGTCCGATCCGCCCGGTGTTCGCGCAGGTGGGACCGGGTCCCCGCGGATGTCGTACAAGTGTTCGAGAATTGGTCTATGGTGGGGGTGGGGTAGCTGGGAACAAGTGTTCGAGAGCCGTAAAGGCTCACAGGTCGGGAGGTGTGCGTGCCGGGATTCACGCATCTGCACACCGCCTCCGGGTTCTCCCTGCGGTACGGGGCCTCGCACCCGGAGCGGCTCGCCGAGCGCGCGTCCGAGCGGGGCATGGACGCCCTCGCGCTCACCGACCGGGACACCCTCGCGGGCTCGGTCCGGTTCGCCAAGGCCTGCGCGAAGGCGGGCATCCGCCCGCTGTTCGGCGTGGACCTGGCGGTCGGGGAGCCGGTACGGGGGGAGCGGCGCCGCGCCCCGGTGCGCGGAGGTGCCTTCATCGACGAGTCGGCACCCCGGGCGACCTTCCTCGCCCGGGACGGCGCCACCGGCTGGGCCGACCTCTGCAGAATCGTCACGGCGACGCATGCGGGCGGCAGGGCGGACGGCTCGCCGCTGCTGCCCTGGCCCGACAATCACGCCGACGGTCTGACCGTGCTGCTCGGCCCCGCCTCCGACGTCGGCCGCGCGCTCGCCGCGGGCCGCCCGGACCGCGCTGCCGCGCTGCTCGCGCCCTGGCGGGAGATCTACGGCGACGCCCTGCGCCTCGAAGCCGTCTGGCACGGCCGTCAGGGCACCGGCCCCGGCTCCCTGCGCCTGGCCGCCCGCATGGTCGGCTTCGCCGCCGAACAGCGTGTGCGTCCCGTGCTCAGCAACGCCGTCCGGTACGCCGACGCGGGCCTCGGCCCGGTCGCCGACGTCCTGGACGCCGCCCGCCTGCTCGTCCCCGTCGACCCCCGGCGCGAGCTGGACTCCGGCGAGGCCTGGCTCAAGGACGGGACCGCCATGCTGGCTGCCGCCGAACGGATCGTCGAGGCGGCGGGCTTCCGGCGCGACACCGCGCACCGGCTGCTCGAACAGACGCGGGCCACCGCCGACGCCTGCCGAGTCGACCCCGAGGACGACCTCGGCATCGGCGGCGTGCACTTCCCCGAACCGCGTCTCGTCGGCGCGGACCGGCGCACCGCCCAGCGCGTCCTGGCCTCCCGCGCGGCGGCGGGCATGGTGCTGCGCGGTTACGCCGGCCGGCGCGCGTACTGGGAACGGATGCACCATGAGCTGGACATCATCGCCCACCACAACTTCGCTTCTTATTTCCTGACGGTCGCTCAAGTCGTGCACGACGTAAGGGGGATGGGCATCCGGGTCGCGGCACGCGGCTCCGGCGCCGGTTCCCTGGTCAACCACCTCCTCGGCATCGCGCACGCCGACCCCGTCGAGCACCGGCTGCTGATGGAGCGCTTCCTGTCCAAGCGCCGCCCGGTGCTGCCCGACATCGACATCGACGTGGAGTCCGCGCGCCGTCTGGAGGTCTACCGCGCGATCATCGGCCGGTTCGGCACCGAGCGGGTCGCGACCGTCTCCATGCCCGAGACCTACCGGGTCCGGCACGCCGTCCGCGATGTGGGCGCCGCCCTCTCGCTGGACCCGGCCGAGATCGACCGGATCGCCAAGGCCTTCCCGCACATCAGGGCCCGTGACGCCCGCGCGGCCATGGACGAACTCCCCGAACTGCGCGCACTGGCCGGGGAGAAGGACAGATACGGCAAGCTGTGGGACCTGGTCGAATCCCTCGACGCCCTCCCGCGCGGCATCGCCATGCACCCGTGCGGGGTGCTCCTCTCCGACGCCTCCCTGCTCGCCCGTACGCCGGTCATGCCGACCAGCGGCGAGGGCCTGCCCATGTCCCAGTTCGACAAGGAGGACGTCGAGGATCTCGGCCTGCTCAAGCTCGACGTGCTGGGTGTGCGGATGCAGTCCGCGATGGCGCACGCGGTGGCCGAGGTGGAGCGGGCCACGGGGGACCGGCCGGACATCGACGCGGTGGCGCCGGGTGACCCGGCGACGTACCGGCTCATCCAGTCCACCGAGACGCTGGGCTGCTTCCAGATCGAGTCGCCGGGACAGCGCGACCTGGTCGGACGGCTTCAGCCCGCGACCTTCCACGACCTCGTCGTCGACATCTCGCTCTTCCGGCCGGGGCCGGTCGCCGCCGACATGGTGCGGCCGTTCATCGAGGCGCGGCACGGCCGGGCGCCGGTCCGCTATCCGCACCCGGACCTGGAGGGACCGCTGAAGGAGACGTACGGGGTCGTCGTCTTCCACGAGCAGATCATCGACATCGTCGACATCATGACCGGCTGCGGGCGCGACGAGGCGGACCGGGTGCGGCGCGGGCTCTCCGACCCCGAGTCGCAGGGGCGCATCCGGTTCTGGTTCGCGCAGCACGCGGCGGTGAAGGGGTACGACGCCGAGACCATCGCGCGCACCTGGGAGATCGTCGAGGCCTTCGGGTCGTACGGCTTCTGCAAGGCGCACGCCGTCGCCTTCGCCGTCCCGACGTACCAGTCGGCCTGGTTGAAGGCCCATCACCCGGCCGCCTTCTACGCCGGGTTGCTCACGCACGACCCCGGGATGTATCCGAAGCGGCTGCTGCTGGCGGACGCGCGGCGGCGCGAGGTGCCGATCCTGCCGTTGGACGTGAACCGGTCGGCGGTCGCCCATTGCATCGAACTGGTGTCTGAGTCGACTGGGCCGGGCATCGGCTCGGGTTCGGACACCGGCCCCGGTTCGGACACCGGCCCGGGCCCCGGTTCGGGCTCGGGTGCCGCCGGTCGCTGGGGTGTCCGGCTGGCGCTCTCCGACGTGCACGGCATCAGCGAGGCCGAGGCGGCGCGGATCGCGGAAGGGCGGCCGTACGCCTCGCTGCTCGACTTCTGGGAACGGGCCCGGCCGAGCCGGCCGCTCGCCCAGCGGCTCGCGCAGGTCGGCGCGCTGGACGCGTTCGGCGCCAACCGCCGTGATCTGCAACTGCACCTGACCGAACTGCACCGCGGTTCCCGGGGCGCGGGCGGTGGCCAACTCCCGCTGTCCGGAGGGCGGAACACCGCCTCCGCCGGGCTGCCCGACCTGTCCTCGGCGGAGCGGCTGAGTGCCGAACTGGGCGTGCTCTCGATGGACGCCTCGCGCAATCTGATGGACGACCACCGAGCGTTCCTGGGGGAGTTGGGCGTGGTCACGGCACGAAGGCTGCGCGAGGCACGGCACGGTGAGACGGTCCTGGTCGCGGGTGCCAAGGCGGCCACCCAGACGCCGCCGATCCGCTCCGGCAAGCGAGTCATCTTCAGCACGCTGGACGACGGGACGGGCCTGGTCGACCTCGCCTTCTTCGACGACTCCCACGACGCCTGCGCCCACACCGTGTTCCACTCCTGGCTGCTGCTCGTGCGCGGAGTGGTGCAGCGCCGTGGACCGCGCAGTCTCAGCGTGGTGGGCGCGGCGGCCTGGAACCTCGCCGAACTGGTCGAACTGCGCGCCGAGGGCGGCCTCGACGTGGTGGCGGAGCGACTGGCCGAACCCGCGCCGCAGAAGCCGGGCGGGCCGGGCGGGCCGGGCGGGCCGGGCGGGCCGGGGGAGCCGCGGCGGCAGGGCCCGTCCGGTGGCGGTGGTCCGGCAGGCGACCGCGGTCCGGCCGGGGGCCGGACGATCCGGATGCCCACGGGGTACGAGATGCACCCCTGGGCCGATCTGCGTCCCGCGGGCGAAGGGCCCGCGGGAGGAAAGAAGTTGTGGCACCAGAGCCCGGGGAGTGCGGGATGACCATCCTCTGCGTACGTTTCCAGCTGCCTCCGATGTACGAGGCCGGCCTGCCCCGGCTCCTCGGCGTCCTGGAGGAGTTCACCCCCGTCGTCGAGGCGCTGCCACCCGACGGCGCCCTGCTCGATCTGCGGGGCGCCGAGCGGTACTTCGGGCGCGGTGCCGTCGAGTTCGCCTCGCTGATCCGGGTGCGGACACTCGCCCTGTACGGGATCGACTGCGTGATCGGGGCCGGCCCCGGACCGATGCTCGCGCGGATGGCACTGCGGGACGCCGTACCCGGAGCGCCCCGGGTGGTGTCCGAAGAGCCGGACGCCGTGACGGAGTTCCTCGCCGGCCGGCCCGTCGCCACGCTGCCAGGCGTCGGCGGCGCCACCGCCCGCACCCTGGGCGAGTACGGCCTCGACACCATCGGCAAGGTCGCGGCCGCGCCCCTGTCCACGCTTCAGCGTCTCACCGGCGTCCGGCCCGGCCGCGAACTGCGCGAGAAGGCGTCCGGCATCGACCGCGGCCGGGTCGTACCGAACGCCGCCTCGCGATCTCTGGCCACCGAACGACCCTTCCCGTACGACGAGTTGGACCCCGCCCGGCACCGCAGGGCGCTGCTCTCCGCAGCCGAGGAGCTCGGTACCCGGCTGCGCTCCCTGGAGAAGGTCTGCCGCACGCTGACCCTCACCGTGCGTTACGCCGACCGTTCCGCGACCACCCGCAGCCGGACCCTCACGGAGGCGACCGCGCACTCGTCGACGCTGACCGGCGCCGCGTACCGCATGTACGAGGCGCTCGGCCTCCAGCGTGCCCGGGTCCGTGTGATCGCCCTGCGTGCCGAGGGGCTGACCCCCGCGGCGCAGGCCTCCCGTCAGCTCACCTTCGACCCGGTCGACGAGAAGGTCCGCCGTATCGAGGAGGTCGCCGACCGGGCGCGGGCGAAGTTCGGCCCGCACGTGATCGGCCCGGGGACGCTGGCCGCCTGACGCCGTCCGCGCGGGCCCGGTGCCCCGGCCGGCCGACGTCGGGCGCCGTTGCCCGCCAGGGGCCCTAGTTCGCCCAGGGCGGCGTGAGGGTCGAGCCGTCGGCCAGTTCCGCCTGGAGACCGATGGACGTGGTGACCCAGCAGAGCGCGGCCTCCTGGGCCGGGTTCTCGATGCCGAGGGTCGCGCCCGGGGTGACGATCACGGTGTCGCCCGCGGTGATCCGCTCGGTGCGGCCGTCGAGTGTGACCAGCAGTTCGCCGGAGAGGAGCAGGAGGATCTCCTCGCGGTTGACGGTGTGCACGGGGGCCTGATGCCCCGCGGGAATCTCCGTGCGCCAGGCGCACAGCTCCTTGCTGCCGCTGCGGGGAGCGGCGTACGAGACGAAACGGGCGCCGTGGACCTCGTGGGCCACGGCTTCGGACGAACGGACGACGGGCACGGGTGCCTCCAGGATCGGTGAGTCGGTGAGTCGGGGAGCCGGGGAGCCGGCGAGGTGGTGAGCCGGGCGACTGCCGGAATGTAGTCAAGTAGCTTGACTTTCTGTTTCCCGATTATGGTCAAGCAGCTTGACCGAATAGTCAAGGGTGTTTCAATGCAGGCGTGCAGAACTCCGAGGCCATGGCCCTGTCCGCCGCCCTGCTCGCCGCCGCCGGCGAGCTGACGCAACGCATCCACGAAGGCGTGGTCGCCCGTGGATTCGAGGGGGTGCGGCCCGCGCACGGCTTCGCCTTCGCGCGGCTCGCTCCGGGCGGGGCGACCGTCACCGAGGTCGCGGCCCATCTGGGAGTCACCAAGCAGGCCGCCAGTCAGCTCGTCGAGGAGCTCGTCCGCAAGGGGTACGTGGAGCGGCGGCCTCACCCCGACGACGCGCGGGCCCGGCTCCTCGTGCTCACCGAGCTCGGATGGGCCTGCACCCGTGCGGCCGAAGAGGCGGCCGCGGACGCCGTGCGGGCGTGGGCCGAAGTGCTGGGGGAGGGTGAAATGCGCGCGTTGTGCACACGTTTGGCGAGCATCGCGCCCTACGGTCCCATCAGGCCCACCTGGTGACGTTCCGTCACCGGCGGCGGCTCTTCTGGTTATCACTGGAAGTTTTTACTGACGCGTAACTTCACACGTCTGCTACTCGCCCGTAACTTGACGAGTGAACAGCATCCTCGTGATCCGGATCACAGGGCGTACACCCCCACAACTCCCTTGAGCCGCAAGGAGATCACTCGATGCTGCCCTGGAAGCGAGTGCTCAGACCCCTGGCCGCGCTGCTCCTGACCGCCACGGTCGCAGTCGTCCCCGCCGCCACAGCACAAGCTGATTCCGCCCCCAGCAGTGGCTGGAACAACTACTCCTGCAAGCCGTCCGCCACACACCCGCGCCCCGTCGTCCTCGTCCACGGCACCTTCGGGAACTCCGTCGACAACTGGCTGGCCCTCGCCCCCTACCTGACCAGCCGTGGGTACTGCGTCTTCTCCCTCGACTACGGGCAGCTGCCTGGCGTCCCGCTGTTCTACGGCCTCGGCCCCATCGACAAGTCGGCCGCACAGCTCCAGGTCTTCGTAGACAAAGTGCTCGCCGCGACCGGCGCCGCCAAGGCCGACGTGGTGGGCCACTCGCAGGGCGGCATGATGCCCCGCTACTACCTCAAGTTCCTCGGCGGAGCCGCCAAGGTGAACGCCCTCGTCGGTATCGCCCCCGACAACCACGGCACGAGCCTCAACGGACTCACCAAGCTGCTCCCGTACTTCCCGGGCGCGGAGGATCTGCTGTCCACGGCGACCCCGGGACTCGCGGACCAGATCGCCGGCTCCGCGTTCCTGACCAAGCTCAACGAGGGCGGCGACACCGTCCCCGGCGTCCACTACACGGTCATCGCCACCAAGTACGACGAGGTGGTCACGCCGTACAGCTCCGGGTACCTGAGCGGATCCGACGTCCACAACGTCCTGTTGCAGAACCTGTGCGGGCTCGACCTCTCCGAGCACGTGGCCATCGGGATCTTCGACCGGATCGCGTACCACGAGGTGGCGAACGCGCTCGACCCGGCGCACGCGTCCACCACCACCTGCGCGTCGGTGTTCAGCTGACCGGCTCGGCGGACCACTCGTCCATGGTGGTCCGCCCGAGCGCACCGGCGTGATCGTCCGTCCGTCCGCGTTCCGCACATGCGGAACGCGGACGGCGGAGCACGCCGCCGGGGGCTGTCCGGCCTGAGCCGCCGGTCAGCCCCCGGAGTCGTCCGGCTCTCAGCGCCCGCGCCGGCTGCCCGGCGTGGCGCGCCGCCGCACCGAGGCGAACAGCGCCGCCGCACCGAGCGCGAGCGCGGCGGCACCGCCGATCGCGATGTACGAGGTGGAGGCGTCACCGCCGGTCTCGGCGAGACTCCGAGCGGAACCGGCGGCTTCCGGCAGGTTCTCCGAGGAGTCCGCGGAATCCACGGTGGCCTGGGAGCCCTCCTCCGCCCCGGCCGACTTGGTGTCCTCGGCCGTCCCGGCGGTGGCCTTGCCCGGGGCCGGCTCCGCCGACGTACCGGCGTCGCCGTCACCGTGACCGTGGTGCTCCACGGTCGACTTGTCGCTGCCGTCCTCGATCTGCTTCTCGGACGGCGCCGAGGCGCTCGGCACGGGAGCGTTGCCGCCGCCCGTGCCCTTGCCGCTCCCCGTGCCGCCGAACGTCACATCGGAGCAGGAGTAGAAGGCCTCCGGGCTGTCCGAGCGCTGCCAGACCGCGTAGAGGAGTTGCTTGCCCGAGCGCTCCGGGAGGGTCCCGGAGAACGTGTAGAAGCCGCCCGAGGCCGCCGGGTCGGTGGCCGTCGCGACCGGGTGCGCCAGGTCGAGGTCGCCCCAGGCCAGCGGCCGCGACGGGTCGTAGCCCGGCTTCGTGACGTAGACCTTGAACGT
Organism: Streptomyces sp. NPDC015532; assembly: GCF_043078065.1. NCBI lineage: Bacteria > Bacillati > Actinomycetota > Actinomycetes > Kitasatosporales > Streptomycetaceae > Streptomyces > Streptomyces sp. NPDC015532. The sequence continues at coordinate 9,420 of NZ_JBIBSY010000020.1, forward strand.
GCCCTTGTGGGGTGCGGTCACCCGGTACTTGAAGGTGTACGAGCCGCTGCTCACGCTGGTCGCGGGCCAGTCGGAGCGCGCCAGGTCGAGCCCCTTGAACTCGGCGTTGCCGGCGCTGCACAGCTTGCCGTCCGCGATCAGCTCCTGGTGCCGCCCGTTCGCGTCGCCGATGCGGATGCCGTTCCAGTCGTAGAGCGCCTGGGTGCCGCCCGCCGCGACGGCCGCCTTGCAGGCATCCGACCGGGGGTTCTCCGGCCCCTCCGCGTAACACTGGGACACCCGGCTCACCGGGTTCCCCATCGAGCCGTGCGCCGAGGCGGGCGCCGCGGCCAGCGCGGACAGGGCGAGCGGGGCGACGCCGAGGACGGCGACACCGGCGGCCTTGCGGCGTGCGGACATGGGGAACTCCTCGAACGGTCCTGGTGCGTGGGGTGAGTCCCGCACGGCGCTCCGAGCGGCGATCCCGTGGGGGGTGATCAGAAAGCTAGCCCCAAGAAACCGTGGAATCGCCTCCTGGAGGCGGGTGACGGAGATCCTTATGGTCCCTTTAAGGCAGGGCTAACGGGGGGCTGAGGAAGGGTGTTCGAGGGGCCCGGCATGACCCGTTGCCGAGCGCTGCCGCTGTCCGTGACGGTCCACGCTCGTCCGTCGTCGGACGCCTCGGTTGGCTCCCCGTATGGCTCCCAAGGGCTGTCGGCTCCTGGAGCCGTTCCCGCCTCGCTCCGAGTCTGTAGCAGGGGCAGGGTCTTCCGCAGCTTGAGGCGGTCACCTTGGAGCGGGACTCCTCCTACTCCTGGGGCTTGTTGCGCAGGAACTTGTGCGGCCCCGGACGGCCCTCGGACGATGCACGCCGAGACGGCAGTGATCTGCGATCGAGCGGCCGTCCATGGTCGTTGTCGGTCACTGTGGGCCGACCCGCGACGGCCCACAGGCGGCCCGGCTCAAGACCTGAGCCGCCAGGCAGCTCCAGCCAACCATTCGATCGAGCTGGCAGATTTACAGCGGGCTCCCGCCACCCTTCACCGTCTGCGGTCCCCGGGCCGTCAGACGCCCTGAGTCTCCGCACCGAGGGCGCTGTCATCCTCGCCGCGCGTGCGAGGGGGCTGCCAGGGCCACCCCCGATCTCTGACGGTGCGGTAGCGGTGGCTCTAGCAGGGTCCGTGGGGTGTTCTCGTGGGCCCGGCGCCGCCTCCGGGACCGAGGTCAGATCTCCAGGCCGAACTCGCGCCGTCTGTCCGAGATGGTGGTGAGGAAGCTCTGTGACGCAGCCAGGGAGTCCGCCCGAAGGGCCTCTTCCAGCGTCGTCCACCGGACCTCGTGGATCTCCTCCTCTTGTACGTCGGGACGCGCGGGAAGGGCGCCGACGCAGACCCATGCGTGGACCTTCCCGGGCCCTTCGTCCCTGGGGAGACACCCGACCGAGATCATCTCCCCCGCGTCCAGGTAGATGCCCAGCTCTTCGCGCACCTCGCGGCGGGCGGTGTCCAAGGGCGTGTCGTCCCACGACTCCATCTGGCCCCCAACGGGATGCCAGTACCCGGGATAGCGGCGAGTCCGCGCGAGCAGGATCCTTCCCGAGTCGATCAGGAAGACAAAGGACGTCCACAGGTTAGATCTATCAGTCCGCTGCTCGTACTCGTGGTCAACGGCGGAGAGCGGAATACTGGGATCCGTGATTGCGGCTCGTTCGTTGATCACGGCACTGCCCTTTGAGGGGCCGAGCACCCTTGAGTCGTTGCCGGCCACGCGCTCGGTGGCGACTAGAGTCACGGACCAGGAATCCCATACGGCTTCATGCGGGCTTGTCGTGGTGTGGAACCTCCCGGCAGGAATGTGGAGCGGGCTCTCCTGCGGTGTGGCGTCCCATTCCGAGACCATGCGGACACTCGTGGACCTTCCTTCCGGCGAGAGAACGCTGGCTCCGACGCCGAGCGAGCTCTCGACGGTGTACGAGTCGTACCGCACAGCCGTCGCGCCATCATCCACGTCGTACATCGCGTGTCGGACACAGCCCACGATGGAACGTGTCAGAAGGTCCCAGCCGTGGCTGTGCACGATGAAGGGGTCGGAGCTCGTTCTCCGTTTTCCTGCGGGTGGCCACAGATGCACGCGGATGCCCCACTCCGGGAACGTGTCCAAGGGCAGACGGAACACGAGGAATCCGTAGGGGTGCAGGTAGGAGGGCGAGTCGTTCAGGAACGTCCGTAGGTCCGGCCACCCTTGACGGGTCATCCACGAGCCGATCGGCTCACGCGTTGGCATAGGGGTTCACCGGCCTCCGGTACGCGTGCAATGTCATGCTCAGGAGTTCGTCGTCCGCCCCCTGGAGGATGTCCAGCAGGGAGAGGACTTCTCTGACGTCCGCGACGGAACCAGGATCCAGCTCGGTGGCGGACCGGGGGAGAGCCAGCTCCGTGCTCTGGCGGTTGCTCAGCCGCATGTCCTCTTTGGTCGAGTCGTAGAAGGACGAGCCGACCGGGTATTTCAGCGCGGCCGCGCCGGCCTTCTCGCGGGTCACGAGCACGCAGGTGTCGGACAGGTCGATCGTGAACGGTGAAACAGTGGACGCTAGGTACACCCGGCAGTTGAGCCGGGAGAACTGGTAACTCAGGAGCTGGAGCCTGATAATGGTCGCAGCGATCTCCGCCTGCGCGCGCTGCCGGGTCCAGTAGTCCCGCCGGTCGGGGTTCGCGTTCCGCCGGTACTCGGCGAAGAAGTCCATGAGTTCGACGTTGTCCGGATCGAGCACCTGCACGTTCACCGAGAGATAGTGCCCCTGTCTCTCGGCGCGCTGGAGAAGGGTCGGCAGGACCGCCGATCTGAAATACCGAGCCGTATGACCCCGGTAATCCCAGGAGTTGGTGGCGCCTGCTGCCTTGTCCAGCTCGGAGGAGATCGATCCGGGGTCGGTGACCACCTGAACCTCCGTCGGCCCCTGCCGCTTCAAGCCGTAGAAGAACACCACGAGCAGCGAGACGCACAAGGAGGCCACTGCGGCTCCGGTGAGCGAGTCGACGATCGAGATGATCGTGTCGCTGAGACTCACCTTCGTCGCCCCGCCCAGGTGCGGCAACGCGAACAGCCTGATCACGATCAGCAGCGCGGCGGCCAGACCGAGCGAGGAGAGGTACAGCTTCGTGTTCACGCCCGCCGGGCCGTCACTTCTCTCAGTGTCGTCCATGGGCCGTCCCCCGATCGTTCGACCGCCAACCCGGTCCGCTCCACCCGCTTGGATCCAGTCGATTCAACAGGAGCCGCGTGTGGTCCATCAAGAGACCGTGAACGCCGGTGACACCGCCGAGACGCTGATGCGGCGCTGCTTGCCCATGCCGTCCGCCGGAAGCCGGACCGATCGTCCCGGCATGGTCCGCGGTTCCTTGCGACCCGCGCGACATCCTCGCGGAACTTTTCCGGATAGGGCTTGGGCGCTGCGACATCCTTCTCACCCACCCCACAGGGCAAGTCAGATCAAGATGACCTGCCCCCGTACGCCTCTCATGGTGCTGTCTCCGGGGAGGGGCGGGGTGTTCCGGCGACGGTGACCCGGGGATTGGGCGGACGGGACGACGGGCACGGTTGAGGTGATGTCGCCTTGTGGATCAATTCTCGAAAGCTGTTCTCGGAGGCAGTCGATGCGACCAGGTCCTATCCGGAGGCAAGAGGCTGTCGAGGTCTATCGGAACGCCTACGGGCGCCTGTACAACGACGCTGTCGTCTCTCCGGGCGGGAAATCGGGTCGGTATCTTCGATGGAAATGGTCGCATTCGGGCGTTGTCGTCGTGCCTCGGTGGGCCGACTCGGTCGCGCTCGTTCCGTCTTTTCGCTACCCGATCGGCGATCTGTCGTGGGAATTTCCGCGGGGAGGCCAGGAACCCGGCGAGTCGGTCGAACAGGCCGCGGCCCGGGAATTGAACGAGGAGACCGGTCTGACCGCAACCGCCACCCGGCGGCTGGGCGTGCTCTACGCGGACACCGGCCTGATCGAGTCCCCCATCGAGGTGGTCGAGGCCCAGGTGGAAACCTCCGCGTTCGGGAAGCGGTCGCCCGAAGCCATGGAATCGGTCGCGGAACCCGTCTGGTTCGGCTCCGCCGAGTTGCGTGCGGCGTTCGCGGACCAGCGAGTGCGGTGTGCGATCACCATCGCCGCCGCCGCACTGGTCTGGTCACGGTGACAACGGTGACCAGACATCTCACCATTCATCTCACTCGGGTGGTTCCGTCGGGCTGACGATGCGCAGCAGCTTTTCGTGCTCGGGCAGTTGCTTTTCGAGCCTCCAGGCATTCTTGAACCTGTCGGTTTCCTTCTTCAGTTTCCTCTCCTTCTTGTCCTGGAGGATGTCGAACGGCACGGAAAGCAGATTGAGCATGAGCGAAGCGGGGTTGAAACCGGAACTGATCAGCCCGATCAGGGTGTCGATGGAACCCGTGGCCACGGAGGATGACGAGATGTGCAGCCTGGCCCTCACCCGCTCGTCCCGGACGGCGGCCAGAGCGTCGGCGTCGAGGCCCCGGAAGGCGGCGACCGCGGCTTCCTGGAGGTGCATGCAGAAATCCTCGACGCCGTTCCTCAGCGCGTCGGTGTCCACCGGCTGACCACTGTGGGCCCTCGCGAACTGATCGACGACCACTTTCCGGGACTCGAGCCCGACGGCTTCGTTGACCACACCCGCGGGGAGGCGCGCCAGCACGTAGGGGTTCAGCGCGTATCCAGGCAGGGTCGATCCCTCCCGGGAGGCTTCACCTTGCAACGCGACCGTGGTGGGTGTGCGCACGGCGCCCCAGGCCACGGGTATCTCCAGCACGGAGGGCAGGGCGGTTCTGAAGGACCAGTTCGCCGACCGCTCGACGGCCTCCAGCGCGACTTCGGAAGTGTCCCGGTGCGTCGCGCGCCGCTCCTCGATCCATGCGCGCAGGGAGTTGTAGTACAGCGGATCCTGGCCGTGGATCCATTCCACCGCGGAACGCAGTGTCCGGGCGTAGTCGTCGTCGGGCGGTCCGATCAGCTCGCTCAGACGGTCTGCCGTCCTCGTCTTGAAACGCTCGCTCGCCCGGTCCACCGAATACGGAACGATGTGCCCTTCGGTGATCTCGTCCATGAGTTCGGCGTATTCTTCGGTCGGAACACTGCTTACATTGCGCGCTTCGTGTTCATCCCGGATTTCACGAAGAGAACGCGCCGAGTCGCGTCGTACGACGACCAGCATGCCTGAGCGGATCAATTCGGCGAGATCCGCACGCCATTCGGCGCTGGAGGGCGTCCGGCCGTCGAGGAGCGAGCGTAACGCCGCGTTGTGGAGCACCTGGGAATCGGTGATGACCAGCCGCTCGGCGAAGAGGGCATGCTGCACTATTCGCGCCCGGAGGCCTTTGGGGTCGGTGACAGAGCTGCCGTGATGTTCCGTCTCGCTCAGGAAGACGTGGGTGCTGTTTCCCGCATCAGGAGACACTGTTCCTCCACCGGTGGCGTTCTCGCGCGCACCTGAGGAAGGTACGCCCGCGTCCCGCTTCGACTGTGTGTGCGACCTTGCCGGAGAGAAACACTACCCAGCCGGATCTGTCATCCACCCTGAGTCGCGGAAAGCCGCCCGCGCGGTGGCCACCCTCCCGCCGTCCCTGCCGGGATCCTGGAGACGGCGTCCTGGAGCCGTTCGGTATACAGAGGGGCGTACGTGGCTGCGATCAGGTGGGGGATGCGGGATGCGCGGGGAGTCAGGGGAGACGGCGGAGGAGTTCGGCGTGCGGATGGCCGGTACCGGCGACGTGCCCGTCGTGAAAGCCGTGATCGATGCCGCGTTCCAGCCCTACGTGGAGCGCATCGGGCTCGTGCCGGTGCCCATGGAGGCCGACCACGCGGCGAACGTGGCCGCGGGACGGGTGTTCGTCACGGGCGATCCGGTTCTCGGGCTCGTGGTCGTCGAGGAGCGCCCGGACCATCTGTATCTCGACATCATCGCGGTCCGGCCCGATGCCCACCGCCAGGGCATCGGCGGGCGGTTGCTGCGTTTCGTGGACGCACACGCGCGGGCGCTCGGGCTGGACGAGATCAGGCTCTACACGAACGCGATGATGTGGGAGAACCAGGAGATCTACCCGCGCTACGGGTACGAGGTGGCCGAGCGGCGCGCGGACGGGCCGTACGACCGGATCCACTACCGCAAGCGGCTGGTCTGACGGTCTGTCGGTCTGACGGGATCCACGGTGAGCGGCCGGCAGGCGCTCACCGCAGGCCGACCGCGGGGCTTCACCGCCCGCCGCTCAACCGGCGGAACGCGCGCCGTGCCCGGCGCGCCGGCTCAGCCGTCCGGCCACCAGGTGCGCGCGATGTCCTTCCGGACCTCCGGGCGCTCCGCGGGGCGCTCGTCGGGCTCGTCCCGTACACGGCGGGAGTCCGACTTCCTCAGGGGCTTCTGCACGGTTACACGGCGCATGGCTGCCTCCTCGCGTCTACCGGATTCCGCGGTTGTACGGAGGTAGACCGTTTGGGGGAGAGTTCCTCATCGGTCGCGAAATGTCTGTGGCGCCGGTCACCCTCGGCCGTCCGTGATCGGCGCGGGGCCGATTGTCAGTGGTGGGTGACATCGTGGAACGCATGGTGAACGACGGTGGAACCACTCCAGGGGCGGGCGTCGACTGGGACGCGGAATCCGGCACGTTCGACGAGGAACCCGACCACGGGATGCGTGATCCCGAGGTCCGCGGCGCCTGGGTCGCCCGGCTGCGGGACTGGCTGCCCGAGAGGTCGGGCGATCTGCTCGACGTGGGCTGCGGTACCGGCAGCCTGTCGCTCGTCGCGTCCGAGCAGGGGCACCGGGTCACCGGGATCGACCTCGCGCCGCGCATGATCGACCAGGCCCGCGCCAAGCTGGCCGGGCGCGACGCGGCCTTCCTCGTCGGTGACGCGGGGGCGCCGCCCGTCGGAGAGCAGCGGTTCGACGTCCTGCTCAGCCGCCATGTGCTGTGGACGCTGCCCGATCCCGCGCGCGTGCTGCGCCACTGGCGCGGGCTGCTGCGCCCGGGAGGGCGGCTGGTGCTGATCGAGGGTGTGTGGGGGACCGTGAGCCCGGTCGGTATATCCGCCGAGCGGATGGTCACCCTGCTCCGGCCCCTGCTGTCCGACGACGCCGACCTGCGGGTGGAGCAGTTGTCGGCCGACGCGCGGCTGTGGGGCCGGGACGTCGAGGACGAGCGGTACGCGGTGGTGGCCCGCTTCTGAGCGGTGCCTCTCGCCGAGAGGCGCGCTTGGGCTTCGTCGAGAGGCGTGCTCGGGTTCCGTTGAGCGGCCCGTTTCACCGAGAGGCGTGCTCGGGCTCCGTCGAGCGGTGCCCTTCGTCGAGCGGCGTGCTTCCTCGACCGGCGCCGTTCCATCGGCGCCGGTCAACGAGGGGGCCTGTTACCGAGCGGCGCGTCCCGCCGTGTCGCCGGCTGCGTCGCGGTTACGTCAGCAGGGCCTCGAAGCCGCCCTCGCGGGCCAGGTGTTCGAGGTCGTCCAGGGCCTTCTCGGCGGCGGCCGCGGCGGCCGGGTCGGTGGTCGCCAGACCGCTCTCCGCGAACTCGTCCTCGTCCAGGCGCCGTACGTCCGTGCCGTCGGCCGAGCGCCACAGGTCGAGGTCGAGATCCTCCACGACCAGCCGGCCTCCGGTGAGGGTGGCCGGACGGGTGATGTCGCAGTACCAGCCCTTGCGCTCACCCGCCGCGTCCCGGACCTCCTTCACCGAGTACCAGCGGTCCCGCCAGTAGTACTCGGTGAAGACGTCACCCTTCTCGAACCGTACGAAGCCGAAGTCACGGACGCCGTCTCCCGCCCAGGGAGCGCGCACGACCACCCGATTGCCGTCGTCGGCGAGCAGCTCGGCCGGGTAACTGATCTTCGTACGGCCTGCCTTGACGAGGACGATCTCCAGCGAGCCGGGCGTGTCAGCCGAGGTCACGGACATACTTCACCTCCGTTGCGCGGATTTCATAGCCGAACCATGTGTTGATCGCCAGCATCGGACCGTTGCCGGCGTCGTTGCCCGTGAACGCCTCCGTGAACCCGGCGGCGCGAGCCCGGTGCAGGGAGTGGTTCTTGGCGAGTTTGGCCAGACCCCGGCCCCGGAAGGCGCGGCCGGTGCCCGTCATCACGGTGCCGTAGCGGGTGCCGCCGTCGGTGCGTGCCGCGCTGAACGCCGCCGGGCGGCCGTCCACGAGCGCGACGGACGTGAGTTCATGGTTCAGGAGAGGGTGGTGCCAGGTCTCCGTCAGCCAGGCGTCGTAGTCCGTGAACTCGTGCTCGATGTCGCTCGGCTCGTCGAGGACGGTCTCCGCGTCCAGCCGGAACAGCGGCCGCGGGTCGTCCGCGAAGTCCGCTCCGGTGCGCAACTCCACCCCGTCCGGCGTGGACTGGAGCGGGGGCAGGCTGCCGTTCGCCAGGTCGAGGCGGAGGAAGTGCGCCGAGCGGGCGGCGCGGTAGCCCCGCTTCTCGGCGAAGGCGCGGTACCCGGGTGTGTCCAGTACCCAGGCGTGCAGCCGGGTCGCGCCCAGGGCGGTCAGTCGCTCCTCGGCGGTACGGGCCAGCAGCGAACCCGCGCCGCGTCCCGTCCGTTCCGGGTGCACGTAGATGTTGAGGCTTCCCTGGCCGGGCTCGGGGCTGTCGTGGACGAGGCCCACCTGCGCGGTGCCGATCGGCTCTCCGTCCTCCTCGGCCAGCAACGGCCGGTAGTGGGAGTCGGGATGGGCCCGTTCGCGTTCGTAGGCGACGGACTCGGGGGTGGAGAGCATGAACGGGAGTGCCTGGCGACGAATGCGCGCGAAGGCCGCGGCGTCCACCGGGTCTCCGCGCCGCAGTTCGCGAACGATCACGGTCATGTGGTCGCACGTTACGCGGGCGCCGTGTGCGGGTGCCTCTCATTTTCGTGCGGGTACGGGACAATCACCGCGTGACCCTGAAGATCCGCATCGCAGAGGGGGCCGCGCCGTACGAGCAGGTGCGCGCCCAGATTTCCGAGCAGGCCCGGTCCGGCGCGCTGCCGGTCGGCCACAAGCTGCCCACGGTACGGGGGCTGGCCGAGTCGCTCGGCCTCGCGGCCAACACCGTCGCCAAGGCCTACCGGGCCCTGGAGTCGGACGGGGTGATCGAGACGCGGGGCCGCAACGGCACGTTCGTGGCGGCCGCCGGGGACGCCGCGTCCCGCGAGGCGGCGTCGGCCGCGCAGGCCTACGCCGAGCGCGCGCGACGGCTCGGCCTGACGGAGGACGCCGCGCTGGACGCCGTACGAGACGCCCTGCGGGCGGCCTTCGAGGACGTTTCCTAGCCGCGGCGGGCGACGTCCGGACCGGGCCGGCTACAGGTACAGGCCCGCGTCCGCGCCCTCGCGTTGGTCCGGGACCGATGTGGGGCTCGTCCCGCGGCGCAGTGCGTACAGCTCCGCGAGGGTCGCGCCCTCGCGTGAGACGCCTTCCTCGGTGCCCAGCCAGCCCACCGCCTCGCGGCGGGTGAGCGATCCGACCTCGATCCGGGCGAGGCAGCGGCCGGGGCGGACGACGGCGGGATGGAGGCGCTCCAGGTCCTCGTTGGTCGTGACGCCCACGAGGACGTTGCGGCCCTGGCCGAGCAGTCCGTCCGTGAGGTTGAGCAGCCGGGACAGGGCCTGGCCCGCGGTGTGCTTCGCCTCGCCGCGGATCAGTTCGTCGCAGTCCTCCAGCAGGAGGAGCCGCCAGCGGCCCTTGCCGGTGCCGTCCTCCTCGCCGATCGCGATGTCCATCAGATAGCCGACGTCGGAGAAGAGGCGTTCGGGGTCCAGAACGCAGTCCACCTGGCACCAGTCGCGCCAGGAACGGGCCAGGGTGCGCAGGGCGGAGGTCTTGCCGGTGCCGGGCGGCCCGTGGAGGAGCAGCAGCCGGCCCGCGATGTCCTCCGGGGTCGTCTTCATCAGGTGGTCCATGGCATCGGCCACCGGCGCCGTGTAGTTGGAGCGGATCTCCTCCCAGGTGCCTGCGGAGATCTGCCGGGTCGTGCGGTGCGGGCCCCGGCGCGGCGACACGTACCAGAAGCCCATCGTGACGTTCTCCGGCTGCGGTTCGGGTTCGTCCGCCGCGCCGTCCGTGGCCTGCTTCAGCACCTTCTCGGCGAGCTCGACACTGGTCGCGGTCACCGTGACGTCGGCACCGCGGTTCCAGCGGGACACCAGCAGGGTCCAGCCGTCGCCCTCGGCGAGGGTGGCGCTGCGGTCGTCGTCGCGCGCGGAGCGCAGCACCCGGGCGCCCGGCGGCAGCAGAGTGGCCCCGGACCGTACGCGGTCGATGTTCGCCGCGTGCGAGTGCGGCTGCTCGCCCGTCGCGAAGCGGCCGAGGAACAGGGCGTCGACGACGTCCGACGGAGAGTCGCTGTCGTCGACGTTGAGCCTGATCGGCAGAGCGTCGTGTGGGTTCGCAGACATGTCGCCATGATCTGTCACCAGGGCGCCCCGTGCACCCGGTTTCCGCGGTGCGTCGCGTGTGTCGCGCTCGGTCCCGCTCTTCCGGTGTACCGCCTCACTCTGTTGCGGGGCCGTCCCGTTGCGGGGCCGCGGTGCGACGGGACCCGTCCCACCCCGGGTCCGCCGCCGCCGCGGACGGGGGCGGCGGACGGCAACTCCGTGTCGTCCCAGGGGTGTTACGGCTCCGCTGTGCGGGACGGCCGCCGTTTCCGGTGAGACCCGCGGAAGTTGACGTGCCGTCGGCCCGTGTCATCCGGCGGTCATCCGACCGTCATGGACATGTAGCGAAATAAGTGATGAACGGGGGCGGATCCACCGGTTGATGCGTTAAGAGTCTTGGCATGGACACTTCCTGTCAACACGCGTGGCTGCTACCAAAGTTGTGGCAGAGATCCTGCTAAAGGGAGGTTCCATGAGACGTCCCAGATTTTCGGCATACATGACCTCACTCCTCCTGGCCGTCGGCCTCGCCCTCACCGGGGCGTCCGCGGCGCAGGCGCGAACCGCGGCCGCCACCGGCTATGTGGCGCTGGGTGACTCCTATTCCTCCGGCGTCGGCGCGGGCAGCTACATCAGCTCCAGCGGCTCCTGCGACCGCAGCACGAAGGCGTACCCCTACCTCTGGAACGCCGCGCATTCACCCTCGTCGTTCGACTTCACCGCTTGCTCGGGCGCTCGTACGGGTGATGTTCTGGCGAACCAGCTCGGCCCGCTCAGCTCCTCCACGGGCCTCGTCTCGATCACCATCGGCGGCAACGACGCCGGCTTCTCGGACGTCATGACGACCTGTGTCCTGCAGTCCGAGAGCAACTGCCTCGGGCGCATCGCCACGGCGAAGGCGTACGTCGACTCCACGCTCCCCGGCAAGCTCGACTCGGTCTACTCGGCGATCAGCGCGAAAGCCCCGGCCGCGCATGTGGTCGTCATCGGCTATCCCCGCTTCTACAAGCTCAACGGCAGTTGCCTGACCGGACTTTCGGAGGGTGAACGGTCCGCCATCAACGGCGCGGCCGACTATCTGGACAGCGCGATCGCCGCTCGTGCCGCCGCACACGGCTTCACGTTCGCCGACGTCAGGGGCACCTTCACCGGCCACGAGATCTGCTCCGGCAGCGCCTGGCTGCACAGCCTGAACTGGCTGGACATCGGCGTGTCGTACCACCCGACCGCGAGCGGCCACTCCGGCGGCTACCTGCCGGCCTTCTCCGGAGCCGTCTGACACCTCCGGGCCCCCACCCCGGAACCCTTCGAGAGAACACCCGTCCCGGCAGGGCGAACGTCCGCCCGTGCCGGGACACCGCCCGCCCCGTCAGGGGGACGCGGATACGGATGCGGAGGCCCCGTCCGTCGGGGTCTCCGTCACACACGTGATGGTGAACGGAACGGAGTCGGAGGTCACGCGCACCGGGCTGCGCACCTCCACGCTGATCGAGTTGGCGAACTCCCCGCTCGTGTCGTACGTCGTCGCCACCACCGTCTTCTGCTGCGTCCTGCCGCCGTTCGCGGGGAACGAGAGCGTCTTCCAGCCCGGATCGGTCACCTCGCCCGTCCTCGTCACCCAGCGGTATTCGACGTCCACCGGGACACGGCCCACCGTGAACGTCGCCGTGAACGAGGGAGACTCGGCCGAGGGCGGCGGACAGCTGCCCCGGTACTCGGTGTGATGGCCCGAGAGCGTCACGTGGACGGACTGCGCGGGCGGCGCGGTGGTCGAACTCCCGCCCGCGGGAGCGCTGCTGGAGGGACTCCCGCCGCCGGTCGCACCGGCGGTGGCGCTCTGGCTCTTGTGACCGCCCGAGGTCCCGCCGTCGGTGGTGCCGGTGCCTCCGCTGCTGTTTCCCCGCCCGGTGTTCCCGGCGTCGCCGTCGTCCTGGTTCAGCAGGGCGTACGTCAGCCCGCCGAGGGCGAGCGCCAGTGCGACCAGGCCCGCGATGATGGCGACGGCCGCCCGGCGGTTGCGGTCGGGCTCCGCCGCGGGGGCGGCCGAGGGCAGGGTCGCGGCAGGCGGACCGAACCCCTGGGGCGGTGTCGCGGAGGACGGCGCCGGCAGTCCGAACGCCCCGATCGTCGGCGCCTCGGAGGGGCGGGTCGCGGCACCCATGGACCGGGTGGGCGCGGTACCGCCCGCCGCGACCACGCGCAGCTCGTGTTCGGCCGGGCCGGCGCTCGTCCGCTCGGCCGGGTCCTTGGCGAGCAGCCCCTCGATCACGGGGGCGAGCGGGCCCGCGCGACGGGGCTCCGGCAGCGGTTCGTCGACGACGGCCCGCAGGGTGTTCAGCGGAGTGGCCTGCCGGAAGGGCGAGTTGCCCTCGACCGCCGCGTACAGCAGCACGCCGAGCGACCACAGGTCCGACTCGGGTCCGGGGGTACGCCCCAACGCCCGCTCCGGGGCGAGGAATTCCGGCGACCCGATGACCTCGCCCGTCATGGTCAGCGCGGAGCTGCCCTCGACCGTCGCGATGCCGAAGTCCGTCAGGACGACCCGTCCGTCGTTCGCCATCAGCACGTTGCCCGGCTTGACGTCCCGGTGCAGGACCCCCGCCTCGTGGGCGGCGCGCAGCGCGGCGAGCACCTCGGCGCCGATGTGGGCGGCGCGCTGCGGGTCCAACGGCCCCTCGGCGTCCAGCAGATCGGAGAGGGCGATGCCGCGGATCAGCTCCATCACGATCCAGGGCCGGCCGTCCTCCATGGCCACGTCGTACACCGTCACGACATTGCGGTGGGAGATACGTGCCGCCGCCCACGCCTCGCGCTCCAGACGCGCGTACATCCGCTCGATCTCGGCACCGGGAAGCCCGGCCGGGGCGCGGACCTCCTTCACCGCGACCTCGCGTTGCAGCACTTCGTCGCGAGCGCGCCACACCGTGCCCATGCCGCCTTCGCCCAAGGGCGAGAGCAGCCGGTAGCGCCCCGCGATCACACGTTCACTGCCCGGATCTTCGGACACGTGCGTCCCCCATTCGCTTCCGCGCGATTTCTCCCCAAAAGTAGCTCAGCCGAGTACGGATGCCGCCCCCTTGAGCACCAATCCGGCCCCGAGGGCCACGACGATCAGTGCCGATCCGAGGGGCGCGGTCCTGCGGACCAGGAGCACGACGCGTCCGTCGGCCCACTGCCGGCGCCCCGCGAGGGCGCGGTTCACGCCGCTGCCGAGCTTGACGACGGCGAACCCGGCCGCCGTCAGCGTCAGGGCGAGGCCGACGCCGTACGCGAGCACGAGAAGAAGGCCGAACCAGGCCTGTCCGAGCGCCGCGGCGCCCACGAGGACGACGACCGCCGACGGACTGGGCACCAGCCCGCCGGCGAAGCCGAGCAGGATCGTGCCACGGACGGTCGGGGCGATCTCATGGGTGTGGGTGAAGCCGCCGTGCGTGTGTTCGAGGGCGGGGGAGCGGGGGGTGCTTCCCGAGCGGTGGTCGTGGGCGTGGTCGTGGTCGTGGTCATGGCTGTGACCGGTGCCGCTGTCGTGACTGTGGTCGTGCGGGTGCGGGTGCGGGTGGGGGTGGTCGTGGTCGTGGGGGCGGGGCGCCGTGGCCGTCGCTGTCGCGGTGGGGGTGCCGGTCGTGACGGACGCGGTGGCATGAGCCAGTACCAGGGGGCGCGCGCTGTGACCGGCATGCCGGTGCGGTGCGTCCATGTGGTCGTGGTCGTGGTCGTGCGAAGGGACGGGCGGGTGCTCATGGTCGTGCGTGGGGCCGGGGGCCGGGGCCCGGTCCTGGCCGTGCTCGTGGGGGAGTTCGTGCGCGTGATCGTGCCCGTGGGCGGACGCGTGGGTGTGGTCGTGCGGATGTCCGTGGTCGTGCGCGTGATCATGTCCGTGCGCGTGGTCGTGTCCGTGATCGTGTCCGGGTCCGTGCGCGGAGGGCCGGTTGCGCCAGGCCCGCCGCAGGAGTGTGGCGCCCGCAGCCGTGACGAGGACACCGCTGGACACGCCCAGCCAGGCGATCACGGAGGGGGCCGCCGCCGAGCCCGCGGTGACCAGCAGGCCGAGCGCGACGACGCCGAGGGTGTGGGTGACCGTCACCGAAGCGGCCAGCGGCAGCACGTCCTTGAACCGGGCCCGGCCCCCGCGCGCCGCCGCCGTCGCGGCCATCAGGGTCTTGCCGTGGCCGGGCGCGAGCGCGTGCATCGCCCCCAGGCCCACGGCGATGAGCAGGGCCAGGGCGGCGAAGCCGAAGGTGAGGTGACGACGGGCCACGAGGTCGTTCAGGGCCTGTGTCCAGCGGTCGGCGCCGCGCGGGAGCACGGAGGCGGCCGGAGCGTCGCGCCGGTCCTCGACGAGGGCGGGGCCGCCGGGGCGGATCCGCAGCGACGCGGTGGCGGTGTCGGAGGGCGAGGAGAGCAGCGCCTTGGGGTACTTGGTCAGCTCCGCCGAGACGGACTCGCGCGGTACGTCCGAGGAGGAGAGCGTCATCCGGTCGCCTCGGGCGGTGATCTCGCGCCAGCCGGGGCCGTGGTCGGCGCCCGCGCCCCGGAAGCCCACGGTGAGCGTGCCCTTGCCGGACAGCGGCGCCGTCAGCCGGCACTCCACGCGCAGGGTGTCGAGTCCCGCCTGCCCCGGCCGCAGGTGGGCCCGGCTCGCGCCCGCGGTCAGCGTCACCGCCCGCCCGTCCACCGTGACCTTGCTGCCGTGCGCGGCGCTCTCGCACCGCTGCCGGGCCCAGTCGGCCATGCCGAGCCTCTTGATGTCCGGCTTGGCCTGTGTGGCGGGGATCTCGGCCAGGTCCTCGACGTGATCGACGCGCAACTGCCCGGGGGCGGCGACGAGTCCGTCGTAGCGGTTGACGGTGAAGTTGCCGAGCGGATGCGCGCTCGCCTGCGCCGAGGGGACCAGCACGAGCGCACAGGCCGCCGTCAGGACCGTGCCGCACAGGGCGAGGAACCGGGGCGCCCTCACTTCGCGGCCTCCAGCGCCTTACGGGCCGCGCGGGCGCCCAGCGGCGAGAAGCCGGGGTTCAGGTCCAGGGCCGCCTTGAGCGCGGTGCGGGCCTTGTCCGAGTGGCCGGTGGCCTTCTCGATGACGCCCAGGTGGTAGAGGAAGGACGCGTTGCGGTAGCCGGTCGCCGTGGCCCGGCGCGCGTACGGAAGCGCCTCCGCGTCGCGGCCCGACACATGAAGTGCCCAGCCGAGCGCGTCCGCGGTGTGCACGGTGTGCCGGCGGGCCCACTCGGCGCGGGCGGCCGTGAGCGCCGCCTTGTGGTCGCCGTGGTCGGCCGCGGCCAGCGCGGTGTCGAGGTCGGCGTTGACGCCGTAGGCGTGGGCGAGGGAGATCCAGGCGTCGACCAGGGTGTACTGGTCGCGGGCCTTCCGCGCGTCGCCCGCCGCGCCACGGGCCTCGTACAACTCCCCCAGCTCGACGAGAGGCTGGGGCAGCGGGAAGCGCTGCACCACCTGTTCCATCCCCTTGATCGCCGCCGCGCGGTCGCCCAGCGCGGCCTGGGTGCGGGCCCGGCCTTCGAGAGCGGGGAGATAGCTGTCGTCGGCGGCGAGCGCCCGTGCGTAGTAGGTGAGGGCGGAGCGGTAGTCGCCCTGGTTCCAGGCGAGTTGGCCCAGCGCGGACGTCACGTACGAGATGTCGCCGCGGCTGGTCGCCGTCGTGAGGGCCTGCTCCAGCACCCGGCGGGCGGTCTTCACGTCGCCGCGCAGCTCGTGCACGTAGGCGAACCGGGTGAAGACCGGGACACCCGGGCGCCGCGAGTCCGCCAGGTCGGCGGCCTCGGACGCCTCGTCGTAGCGCCCGAGTTCGACGAGAGCGTCGACGCGGGAGGACAGGGCGCGTTCGCTGTAGGGGTTCTGCCTCAGCGCGAGGTCCGCGTACTTCAGGGCGCCGGCGAAGTCGTGCCGGGCGGCCGCGAGGGCGGCCCGTCCGGCGAGCGCCGGATCGTAGTCGGGGCGCAGCCGGAGGGACCGGTTGAGCGCCTCCTGCGCCTGCGGATAGCGCGAGGGGTCGCCCTTGGTGCGGGCCTGCTCGACATAGGCGAGACCGAGCGTGGCCCAGCCGCCGAAGTCCTTGGGCTGGGAGCGGAGATGGGCCTGGAGGGAGAGGACGCTCGCGTCGAGGTCGCCGCTCGCGAGCAGTTGGGGTGACACGCCGTTGGACACGGCCGCGACGGCGGGAGTCGTTCCGCTGTCCCTCAGAGCGCCGAGCACCACCGCGCCCGCCGTCATGGCGACGGCCAACGCGGCCGCGCAGAATCCGAGTTGAGCTGCCCGCCAGCGGCGCTGCGACTGCGACAGCCGGCGCACGGCGGCCACCCGCTGGTCGGCCCCGTCCGCGCCGTCCGAACCGGACACGGCGTCGGCGGTGCCGGCCTCGGCGGGCGTGGCTTCCGGGGTGCTCTCAGCGAGGCCTGCTTCGGCGGGAGCCTCGGCGGTGTCGGCTTCGGCTGTGGCCTCGGCGGGCGTGGCTTCCGGGGTGTTCTCGGCTGGGGCGGATTCGGCGGTGGCCTCGGTGGGCGTGGCGCCCGCGGTGCTCTCGGCGGGCGTGGCCCTATCGGCGTCCGGCGTCGCGTTGTCGTTCGTACGCGGGGACATGCCCTCTCCTCAAAGTCCTGGGCGAAACGGTCGTTGTGGGGGGTGGGGGCGGCGCGGCCCGCACCGTGGGGGGTGAACTATGTGCGGGCCGCGCCAGTCGGTGAGCCGGGTCAGTGTCAGTAGGCCCGGTTGTACATCCGTCGGCGCCACCACAGCAGACCGGAGCCGATGAGCAGGATGCCGGCGGCGCCCGCCGCGGCGGAGCCCGCGATCAGCACGGTGTCGGTACCGCCACCGGCCTCGGTGCCGGCCGGCTGGAGCGCGTCGCCGAGCTGGCTGCGCACGTCGGTCCCGCTGGTCGTGCCCTTGGCGAGAGCGCCGCGCGAACCCGATGTCGGCTCGGCCACGTACGGGAAGTACTTCTCGAACTTCTTGTCGTTCTTGTCGACGGCGTCACCCAAGTCGTTCTTGGAGCCGACCAGTTCACCCTCGACGACCTGGAGCGAGGCGTCGATCACGTCGTCCGTGAGCCGGCGTCCGTTCGGGAAGCCCGCGTTGTCGCCGTCGAGGACACCGAGCCGCTTGGGGTGCATGGCCGGCTTGATCGAGGTGTTGAGCCGCAGCTCCTCCGCCGGACGCACGTTCGGCGGCTGGTTGAGGCCCTTGACCCCCTTCAGGAACACGTCGACCAGGTCGTTGCGGGGCTCGGCCGGGGCCTTGATCTTGTAGATCGCCTCGATGAGCTTCGGGAGCTCCGGGTTGGTCACGTTCTTCAGGAACTGGGCGTCCTCCCAGGGCGCGGACGCGTTGAACTTGTCCTTGTCCTTCTGCGGGTTGACGACCTCGTTGACCAGCGGCATGCCGAGACGCGAGACCTGGCGGTACTGGCCGCGGGCGTCCTTGCGCTGCGTGGTGGACCAGATGCCGACGACCGGCTGTCCGGCCGACTCGCGGATCATGTCGTTCGGGACCTGAAGGGCTATGGAGTTGACGTTGTAGCCCTTGAGGGTGTCGCGTCCCACCTCGGTCAGGTTCCCGCCGTACAGCAGGTCGAAGACGCGCAGGTCCAGGAAGAACGGGTCGTCCGCCTGGCCGGCGAACGTCGTCGTGCCGCCCGCGAGCTTGGAGATCGCATGGTGGCGCAGCTTCGCGTAGTCCGGCATCGACGCCTTGCCGACGTTGGACGGGGCGACCGGAACGTCGTCCGCGACCTTGGTCTTCGACACCAGCCGCTGGTTGTGCAGCCGCAGCAGCTCGATGTCGTACGTCTGCGTGATGTTCAGGTCGGGGTCGTCGAGGCTGGTGACCGGACCCGTGTTGTACAGGAACGTGTTGCCGTTCTTGCGGTGCGTCTTGAAGGTGTAGCGGTAGATCAACTCACCTTGCGCGTCACCGTTGTTGTCGATGTGGAGGTCGTACTGGGCGTCGTCGGCGAACGTGTAGAAGTTCGGCCCGCCCGCGGGCTCCTCGAAGGGAATCCAGTTCGCCACGATCGTCGTCGTGTCGGGCTTGTCCGGGCTGACGAACGCGTACACGTCCGTGTTGTCGTACTGGGGAGTGCCCGAGATCAGCGGGGCCTCCCGGTGGCTGGAGGCGGAGGCCGCCCCCGGCGCCAGCGCCGTCGCACCGGCGGCCGCGAGCCCCCCGGCAGCCAGCGCACCGCATACGAGGGTCGCGAGAGTCCTGCGACCCGCGCCGCTCCTGGAGATAGGTGTCATGCCGTCCGTCCTCTGTCCAACTTGCCTGACGCACGCCATTCGGAGCGGTCGCCCGGGTGGATTGGTCGAATCCCAAACGTCTTTACGGCGGTTCTCCCAGCTTGTTTCATCGACGGGCCGGCTTCTTTCCCGGCGGGCTCCCGAACCGGTCGGCGCGCGACGGGCGACAGCGCCGGTCGCGGACCGGGGGAACGGTCACCGGCGGACACGCGGACGAACCGGTCTCGGAGACAGGAACTGATCAGCGGCGGACACGCGTTTTCGGCTCGCTGATCCGTAACCCATCCGTAGACACGTTCGCTGCGAAGACGTAGGGGAAAGGACGGGCCGTGCACGGCCGGAGAGGGGGACGGGTGGAGGCTGACGAGCTACTGGTACTGGTGGCCGGAGGCGACCAGAAGGCGTTCGAGGAGTTGTACGGACTGGTGTCCGGGCCGGTGTTCGGACTGGTGCGCCGCGTGGTGCGGGACCCCGCGCAGTCGGAGGAGGTGTCGCAGGAGGTGCTGCTCGAACTCTGGCGCTCCGCGCCGCGGTTCGACCCCGGACGCGGCAGCGCGCTGTCCTGGATCCTCACGCTCGCGCACCGCCGTGCCGTCGACCGGGTGCGCAGCGCCCGCGCGGCCACCGAACGCGAGCAGCGCGAGGGGCGGCGCAATCACCACCCCGCCTTCGACCAGGTCGTCGAGGAGGTCGAGGCCGGGCTCGAACGCGAGTGGGTCCGCCGCTGCCTCGACCGGCTCACCGCCCTTCAGCGGCAGTCCGTCACCCTCGCCTACTACGACGGCTACACCTACCGTGAGGTCGCCGAGCGGCTCTCCCTGCCGCTGGGCACCGTCAAGACCCGTATGCGCGACGGGCTCACCCGCCTGCGCGAATGCCTGGGAGGAGTCGCGTGAACGCCGACGACCGCCTGCCGGGCCGTGATCCGAACGGAAGAGAGGGGGGTGCCGCATGAGCGTCCTCGACCGTCTGCTGGGCCGCGATCTTCACTCGCTCGCCGCCCCCTACGCCCTCGACGCGCTGGAGAGCGACGAGAGGCGCCGCTTCGAACGCCATCTGAAGGGCTGTGACCGCTGTGCCGAGGAGGTGCGCGCGTTGACCGAGGACGCGGTACGGCTCGCCTGGTCCACGGCGGCGGCCCCGCCGGCCGCGCTGCGCGCGCGGGTGCTGACCGCCGTACGCACGACACCGCAGGAGCACGGGGCCCGGGACGTGCCCCGTGCGCGGCCGGCTCATCAGCCCACGCGGGCGCGTGCCCCCCGGCTCCGCCCTCTGTTCGCCCCGCTCGCCACCGCCACGGCCGCCGCGGCCCTCGTCGTCGCAGCGCTCTTCGCGGTGCAGGCGACCCAGGCACGCGACGAGCTGAACCAGGAGCGCGCCCAGGCGCGTGAGATCGCCCACGTTCTCGCGGCACCGGACGCGCGGGCGACCGGTGAACGGGACGCGCGGGGCCGCGGAATCGGAGTAGTCGCCTCCGCGTCGGAGCGGCGCGCCGTCGTGACACTCAGCGGACTCGGCACGCCCTCCGGCGGACGCGTCCATCAGCTGTGGCTCATGCGCCCCAACGAGAAACCGCGTTCCCTCGGTCTCTTCGACGCCGACACGCCCCTCGTCGCCGACGAGCTGAACACGAACGCGACGTCACTCGCAGTGACCGTCGAGCCTCACGGAGGCTCAGAACAGCCCACAACATCGCCGGTTGTCCAACTCGCCCTGGAAACGGTTGGATTCGGAGAGTGACCGTCAACCCCCTTATGGGGAAGGTGAATCCTTCGTCCGGGATACACGCGCGCCACGAGGGGGCGATAGGGTTAGTCTGCCCGGGCCGGGTGGACTTGTACGGGTGGGGAGTGACATGGAACAGATAACGGTGCGCAGCAGGGCACGCGTCCCTGCGATCACGTGCGGGAGCAGCGCGACCAGTTCGCGCCTCGACCGACATCTCGCGGTGCTCGGTGGCCCTGCCATACCGCAGCGCGAGACGGTCGAGGCGACGTCGCTGATGCGTGAGCTCACGACCCGTGACCACGCGCCCGACAGCGGCTCCAGGGGTGCGCGCGTGCGGCGGGTCTCGCTGTTCGCTCCGCTCAGGCGGCTGCGCCGCTCGCTGTTCGGCGACCGCTGACCGCTGTCGTCACCGGCCTTCACGACCCGCGCTCCGGCGACTCCACCGAACCGGCGCAACGCTGCCCCTCCGCGTCCGTCATCCCCACGGCGGGCAGCGGCGCCCGGTGATCACCACATCCGGAGCGCGGGTCACCACCGTCACCGAGCCGTGAGGCTCAGCGCACCACTCCGTCCCGCCGCAGCTCGGCGACGTCCGTGTCCGTCATGCCCAGCGCCCGCAACACCACCCCCGTGTGCTCACCGAGCCGCGGGACGGACCCCATCCGCGCGTCCTCCCCGCCCGGCAGCGTGATCGGAGGCAGCAGCGCCCGCAGCGGCCCGACCGGCGATCCCACCTCCCGCCACCTGTTCCTGGCCGCCAGTTGCGGATGCTCCGCCACCTCCCGTACGTCCCTCAGCCGTGCGCAGGCGATGCCCGCGGCCTCCAGGCGGGCCACCGCCTCGTCGGTGCCCAGCGCGCCCAGTGCCTCGGCCACCAGCGCGTCCACGCGCTCCCGGTCCACCACCCGCGCCGCGTTCGTCGCGAAACGCGGATCGTCCGCCGCCTCGGGCCGCCTCAGGACCTGTTGGGCGAGCCGCCGCCACTCCCGGTCGTTCTGCACCGACAACAGCACGCGCCCGCCGTCCGCCGTCGAATAGGCGTCGTAGGGAACGATGACGGCGTGGGCGAGGCCCGTGCGAGCCGGTGGGGTCCCGTCGTGCATCGCGTGGTGCAGCGGATGCCCCATCCACTCCGCGAGCGCGTCCAGCATCGACACCTCGACCGGGCCCCCGCGCCCGGTCGTGCCGCGCCGCACCAGAGCCGCGAGGACCCCCGAGAAGGCGTACATGGCCGCCGCGATGTCCGCGGCCGGGATGCCCGCCTTCACCGGCTGCTCGGGAGTGCCGGTCACCGACACGAGCCCCGCCTCGCACTGCACGAGCATGTCGTACGCCCGTTTGCCGGCGTAGGGCCCCGACGGCCCGTATCCGGAGATGTCCACGGCGATCAGCCGGGGATGCTCGGCGCACAGGGTCGCCGCGTCCAGGCCCAGCCGCGCCGCCGCGCCCTGGGCGAGGTTCTGCACGAACACGTCCGCGTCCGCGACGAGCCGGCGGACGACGTCGAGCCCGCGCGGGTCCTTCAGATCGAGGGCGACGGACTCCTTGCCCCGGTTGCACCACACGAAATGCGAGGCCAGGCCCCGGGCCGCGGTGTCGTAGCCACGCGCGAAGTCGCCGCCGTCGATCCGCTCGACCTTGACGACCCGGGCGCCGAGATCGGCGAGCTGCCGGGTCGCGAACGGTGCGGCGACGGCTTGTTCGACGGCGACGACGGTGATGCCTTCGAGGGGCAGGGGCTCTGGCTGCATGCGATGGATCATGGCCCCCCGGCAATACTTTTGTCATGCACTGATTGCCGCGGGGCTGATCCGGTGGCCTTCGGCCGGCGGTTCCCGGCGCACCGGCGGCCGACGTCCGCCCGCGGTGCACCGGCGGCTGCCCCCTGAAGGAGTGCCGCCGTCGCCCCGAGGCGGAGAGCGCCTGGCGGGGCGCTAGATCAGCGCGAACTGGCCCTCCGGGCCCTCTTCGTGATGGTCGAGCACCGAGGCGGGGCGGCGCGCCGCGTCCGCGACCGGGAGCACCCCGGCCGTGCGCAGCTCCGTCCGGGTGATCGGTGTCCCCGGCTCCAACGCGGCCTGCTGGGGGCGCAGTTCCGCGAGGAGTGCGAGCACCGTGATGAGTTCGAGGAGTTCGGACGTCCACGCCTGCGGCCAGTCGGCGGGGCCGATCGCCTCCAGCGTGCCCGGCTCCGCCGCCCCCGTCCTCGCCGCGAACCACTGTTCCAGCACGCGTACGCCGCCGACCTCGAAGTCCCAGGCCTCGGGCGGCACGGGCGAGATCCTGCCGTCGCCGAGGTGGAGGGACTCCTCGGCGCGGTCGTAGTACGGGTCGGTGAGCGGGGTGCCCGCGGCCGGCCGGGACACCTGGGGGAGGGCGGACAGCGGTGCGCGTACGTAGGGCCGCCGGCCGCCGGGGAGTTTGGGACGCTCGCCCCCGCGCCGCATCAGCCGCAGCATGCGCCGGCCCAACTCGACGCCCCCGGACCACACTTCGGGGTCGGCGGTGAGCGGGACCGCGCATCCGTCGCGGCCGTGCCGCGCGACCGCCACCGTCCACGCGAGGACGTCGAGGGGTGCGGGCGCGTGGCCGAGGCGGGAGCCCAGATGCTCCAGCAGGCCTGGCGCCAGGTTCGGTTCACGGCCACCGGGGCGCCGGTAGAGCGGACGCACCCGCCCGCCGCGGCCCGCGCTCAACGGCAGCACGGACGCGGCCAGCAGGGCCGGACCGGAACCCTCGGGATTCGATGTCTGTTCGACCGCGAAAACCTGCTCCCCGTCCGTCACCCGCCACAGCTCGGGGCGGGCCGAGTCGATCAGCCTGTGGTCGGGAATCAGCCACTGCTCGTCGAACGGGCCGCTCAGCACGCGGACCGGTGCCGGGCAGGGGTCCGACGCCCGCGCGAGGCGGCCCGTCCCGCTGGACTGGCCCGGGAGCTGGGCGACCGCGGAGTGCGTCGTGCGTGCCCGCGTCGGCCCGAACAGCGTCTCGCGGTCCTCCCCTTCGGCCCGCACGAGGGCGTCCCAGCGGGCTTTCAGGGAGGCCGCGTCGGGCGCCGTCGGCCACCTCCGGCCCAGCCTCGGCGGTGCGACGGACCACGGCATGAGGTCCGCGAGCAGCGGAGCGGCGTCGGGCGTCACGCCCGGCATCGTACGACGCGGGCGCCGCGCGCCGTCCCCGTACGCCATCGTCAGTGCGCGTCGAGGGTGACCGTGAACGAGAAGCGGTCGCCCCGGTAGTGGATGACCGCCACGTCCAGCGCCTGCCCCTCCGTGCCGTGGATGACGCCGGTGTAGCGCAGGATCGGGCTGAGCAGCGGCACTTGGAGCAGCCGCGCCGTCTCCGGGTCCGCGAGCGTGGCCTCCACCGTGTCGGTGATCCGGCTGATGCCCACCCCGAGCACGTCCCGCAGCACCTTGGTCATCGGCCAGCGGATGAGATCCTCCCGGTCGATCCGGTCGGCCAGCTCCGGCCGGAGGTAGTTGCGCGCGTGGTTCGTCGGCTCGCCCGTCGCCTCGTCGCTGCGCAGCCGGTGGTACGTCGCCACCTCCGCCACGTCCGGGAAGAATTCCGCCAGTTCGCCGGAAACGGGCGCCTTCCCCTGACTCAGCAGCTCGGTCGTCATGCCCGACTGCTGAGCCACGATCGCGTCCACCGAGCCGAGCAGCCGCACGGGCGCGCTCCGCCGCGCACTCGGCTCGATGAACGTGCCCCGCCGGCGGTGCCGGGTGATGAGCCCCTCGACCTCCAGCTCCTTGAGCGCCTGCCGCATGGTCAGCACGCTCACGCCGTAGTGACCCGCGAGCTGCTCCTCGGTGGGCAGACGCAGGGGGTCCTGGGGAGCGCGGCCGAGTATCGAGGCACGCAGGGACTGCGACACCTGATACCACAGCGGCAGCTTGCGGTTCAGGACGATCGAATCGGGAGCGAAGGAGGTCACGAGGGTATCCGTACCGGTCGCGGGCGTGGAAGGCAACGGCCGGTGAAGCTCAGCCGGCCGGACGGAAGTGCCGCCCGAGCCCCTTCCACACGTCGTCGTAGCCGCGCTGGAGGTGGTCCGCCCGTGCCGCCTGGGCCGTCGCGGTCACCGGCCAGCGGGTCTCGAACATGAACGCCAGACCGTCGTCGATCTTCTGGGGCTTCAGTTCGGCGGCGCTGGCGCGGTCGAAGGTCTCCTGGTCCGGTCCGTGTGCCGACATCATGTTGTGCAGCGAGCCGCCGCCCGGAACGAAGCCCTCCGCCTTCGCGTCGTACGCGCCCTCGATGAGACCCATGTACTCACTCATCACGTTCCGGTGGAAGTACGGGGGCCGGAACGTGTCCTCGCCCACCAGCCAGCGCGGCGCGAACACGACGAAGTCGACCCCGGCCAGACCCGGGGTGTCGGACGGCGAGGTGAGCACCGTGAAGATCGAGGGGTCCGGGTGGTCGTAGCTGATGGAGCCGATCACATTGAAACGGTGCAGGTCGTAGACGTACGGCACATGGTTGCCGTGCCAGGCGACGACGTCCAGCGGCGAGTGGTCGTACGTCGCCGTCCAGAGGTTGCCGCAGAACTTGTTCACCACCTCGACCGGGCCCTCGACGTCCTCGTAGGCGGCGACCGGGGCGAGGAAGTCGCGGGCGTTGGCGAGGCCGTTGGCGCCGATCGGGCCGAGGTCGGGAAGCTGGAAGGGTGCCCCGTAGTTCTCGCACACATAGCCACGGGCGCCGCGGCCGCGCCCGCCCGCCGGGGCCGTGTCCAGCAGCTCCGCCCGGAAGCGCACCCCCCGGGGGATCAGTGCCATCTGGCCCGGTTCCACGTGCAGCAGCCCGAACTCGGTGCGCAGCAGCAGGCCGCCGCGCTCCGGGACGATGAGCAGTTCGCCGTCGGCGTCGCTGAACACCCGCTCCATGGACGCGTTGGCGTGGTAGAGGTGCACCGCGATCCCGGTGCGCTGACCGGCGTCGCCGTTGCCGCCGAGGGTCCACAGGCCCGCCAGGAAGTCCGTCCCGGCGGGGGGCTCGGGGAGCGGGTTCCAGCGCAGCCGGTTCGGGTCGGGCACCGTCTCGGTGAACGGTGCCGTCCGCAGCGCCCCGTTGTCGGCGCGGGTGAACGCGGGGTGCGCGGCCGACGGCCGGATCCGGTACAGCCACGAACGCCGGTTGGACGCCCTCGGCTCGGTGAACGCCGAACCGCTCAGCTGCTCCGCGTACAGGCCGAGCGGTGCGCGCTGCGGCGCGTTGCGGCCGTGCGGCAGGGCCCCGGGGACCGCCTCCGAGCTGTGTTCGTTGCCGAATCCGGTGAGGTAGGCCAGCCCCTCGGCCGTCTTCCTCGCGTCCCCGCTCATGATCGCTCCCTCGCGCCTGATTCCTATGTATCACCGTAGGATTCCGGATCGCCCCGCGCAAGAGGACGGCCGGGCAACTCGACGGTTGGCCGGAATTGCCAGGGGACTAGGACAGGTCCTAGTCCTCAAGGGTGTGAGTCACGCCAAGAACCCGACTTCAGGGGGATCCGGCCGTAAGGGGCCTTGTTCTACGCTCCCGGACATGCGGTGGACGCGTGGACTGCTCACCGCGCTCGTGACCTGCGCCCTGTGCGGCGGGGCCGCGGGCTGCGGCGCCGGTGATGCGCACGAGCGGGGGAGCACGGTCTCCGCCTCGCCCGTGGGCACGTTGCTCGACGAGATGGACGAGGAGGGACGGTTCTTCCGTGAGGTGGACGCCAAGGGGGCACCCGAGGTCGGGATCGAGGTCCAGCCGGACTCCGCCGACGGCTGGGACGTGCGGCTGACCCTGCGCGACTTCCGCTTCTCGCCCGTGGGCACGCGCGCCGTGCCCGTCGCCGGGCGCGGCATCGTGCACCTCTACGTCGACGGCCGGACCGTCGCCCGACTGCGCACCGCCGACTACCACCTGGCCGGGCACCTCGTGCCGCGCGGTACCCACCACATCACCGCGCGGCTGTACGCCGACGACGGCACCGTGTGGGCCGTCCGGGGCAGGCCCGTGGAGAGCACGGCCGACATCACGGCCTCGGGCACCGGCGCGATACCGGGCCCGGAATCGCGGACACCCGAGGCCGAGGCCGCGGCCTCGCCGGCGTCGCCCGCGGAGGACTGACGCCGCCGGCCGCGCGGACCTCCCAGGCCGCGGTCCGGCGGCGGGACGGGCCGCGGGCCCGGGGTGCGCCGGGCCGCGGGTCCTGGGCGCGACGCGTGGTCACGGCACAGAGACGTCCGCCGAAAATGAGTGGTCACGGCACGGAGGTGCGTACTGAAGGGCGAGGTTCACCGGACCCCGGCGGAAAGGCATCATGAAGACCGTGCCCCATGCGACCTCGCTCCGCAGAGCGCCCGTACAGCGGCGTAGCGCAGAACGACTGACCAGAATCCTCGACGCCTGCGCCGACCTCCTGGACGAGGTGGGCTACGACGGGCTGAGCACACGGGCCGTGGCCCAGCGGGCCGGAGTGCCCATCGGCTCGGTCTACCGCTTCTTCGGCAACAAGCGGGCGATGGCCGACGCGCTCGCCCAGCGCAACCTGGAGCTGTACAGCGAGCGCGTCACCGAGAGCCTGCGCGCGGCGGACGGCGGAGGCTGGCGGGCCGCGATGGACGCGGTGCTCGACGAGTACCTCGCCATGAAACGCACCGCGCCGGGCTTCTCCCTCGTCGACTTCGGCAACCAGATTCCCGTCGGCGCCCGGTACGCCGAGCCCAACACCCGGGTCGCCGACCGCCTGACCGACCTGCTCTCCGGCTACCTGGACCGCGAACCGGACGACGATCTCCGCCGCTGCTTCCTGATCGCCGTGGAGAGCGCCGACACCCTGGTCCACCTGGCGTTCCGGGTTGATCCCGAGGGGGACGAGCGGATCATCGAGGAGACCCGCGAACTGCTGCGGGCGTATCTGGCCCGGGTCCTCGACTGACGGTCCACGTCCGGGACACGCACGGGAGAGCCCCCGGAGTCCCCGGAGGCCCGAAATCCCCGGCGCGCGGATTTGCGACGGACCCCCGGAGACCCTCCCCGCCATGCGTACCGGTCGGTATGCTCACTCGCGTCCGTGTGCCATCCAAGCCACCGCCCTCCGGGAGGACCCGTGTCCCGCACCTCCGGTACCACCCCCGACTCCCGAACCGCGCTGCGCGTCTGCCCCCTGTGCGAAGCCACCTGCGGGCTGACCCTGACCATCGAGGGCACCCGGGTGACCGGCGCCCGGGGTGACCGCGACGACGTGTTCAGCAAGGGCTTCATCTGTCCGAAGGGTGCCTCCTTCGGCGCCGCCGACGGTGACCCCGACCGGCTGCGCACCCCCCTCGTCCGCGAGGACGGGGTACTGCGCGAGGCCACCTGGCAGG
This sequence comes from Streptomyces sp. NPDC015532, assembly GCF_043078065.1. Lineage (NCBI taxonomy): Bacteria > Bacillati > Actinomycetota > Actinomycetes > Kitasatosporales > Streptomycetaceae > Streptomyces > Streptomyces sp. NPDC015532. The sequence goes on from NZ_JBIBSY010000020.1 coordinate 37,140, forward strand.
AGGCCTTCGACGCGGTGGCCGCCGGACTGCGCCCGGTCGTCGAGCGGTACGGGCCGCACGCCCTCGGCGTCGTCCTCGGCAACCCGAACGTGCACACCATGGCCGGCGCCCTCTACCCGACCGTCCTGCTCGGCGCCCTGCGCACGCACAGCGTCTTCACCGCCTCCACGCTCGACCAGATGCCCAAGCACGTGTCGAGCGGACTGCTGTTCGGCGACGCCAACGCGATCCCCGTGCCGGACCTGGACCGCACCGACCACCTCCTGCTCATCGGCGCCAACCCGCTGGAGTCCAACGGGAGTCTGTGCACGGCCCCCGACTTCCCCGGCAAGCTCCGGGCGCTGCGGGCCCGCGGCGGCACGCTGACCGTCATCGACCCGCGCCGCACCCGCACGGCCAAGCTCGCCGACCGCCATGTGGCCGTCCGCCCCGGCACCGACGCGATGCTCCTCGCGGCGATGGCGTACGTCCTGTTCGAGGAGAAGCTCGTCGACCTCGGCGCACTCGCCCCGCACGTCCAGGGTGTCGACGAACTCCCGGACGCTCTGCGGGACTTCACCCCGGAGGCGGCGAGCGCGGCCTGCGACGTGGACGCCGTCACCATCCGGGAGCTGGCCCGCGAGCTGGCCGCCGCGCCCACCGCCGCCGTCTACGGCCGCATCGGCAGCTGCACGGTCCCGCACGGCACCCTGGCCAGCTGGCTGGTGGACGTCCTCAACATCCTCACCGGCAACCTCGACCGGCCCGGCGGTGCCCTCTTCCCGACGGCCGCCACCGACCGGACACCCCGCCCGGCGGGCCCCGGCCACGGCTTCGCCCTCGGCCGCTGGCACAGCAGGGTGAGCCGGCATCCGGAGGCCAAGGGCGAACTGCCCCTGGCCGCCCTGGCCGAGGAGATCGACACCCCGACCGAGGACGGCAGCCCGGTCCGCGCGGTCATCGCCGTCGCCGCCAACCCCGTCCTCTCCGCGCCCGACGGTCTCCGGCTCGACAAGGCGCTCGAATCGCTGGACTTCATGGTCAGCGTCGACCCCTACCTGAACGAGACCTCGCGCCACGCCCACGTCGTGCTGCCGCCGCCCCCGCCCTCCCGGAGCGCGCACCACGACTTCGCGTTCAACACCCTCGCCGTCCGCAACCAGGTCCGCTACAACCGCCCCGCCGTGCCGCTGGAGGAGGGCCGGATGGCGGAGACCGAGATCCTGGCCCGGCTCGTCCTCGCCGCGACCGGCATGCACGGCGCCGACCCCTCCGCCGTGGACACCATGGTCATCGAGGGCACCCTCGCCAAGGCGACCGGGGACAGCGCGTCCCCCGTGCACGGGCGCGACCCGCGCGAACTCGCCGCCGCCCTGACCGGCGAGAACGGCCCCGAACGCCGGCTCGACCTGATGCTGCGCCTCGGCCCGTACGGCGACGGCTTCGGCGCCCGCCCCGACGGCCTGACCCTGGACAAGCTGCTGGCGCACCCGCACGGCATCGACCTCGGACCGCTCTCCTCCGGCCTGCCGCACCGGCTGAAGACCCGCAGCGGGAAGATCGAGCTGCTTCCGGAGCCGATCGCCGGTGATCTGCCCCGTCTGCGCGAGGCGCTGCGCGAGCGCCCGGCGGCGATCGTCCTCGTCGGCCGCCGTCATCTGCGCTCCAACAACAGCTGGATGCACAACATCCCCGCGCTCACCGGCGGTTCCAACCGCTGCACCCTGCACATCCACCCCGACGACGCCGCCCGGCTGGGGCTCGCGGACGGGGCGGCCGTACGGATCAAGGGCGCCGGCGGCGAGGTGATCGCCCCGGCGGAGGTCACCGACACCGTGCGGCGCGGGGTGGTGAGCCTTCCGCACGGCTGGGGCCACGACCGCCCCGGCACCCGGATGAGCCATGCCGCCCTGGATCCCGGGGTCAACGTCAACCAGCTCCTCGACGGCACGCTGCTCGACCCGCTGTCCGGAACGGCGGTCCTCAACGGGGTGCCCGTGGAACTGGCGGCCTGCCCCTGAGCCCGCCACACGCCCCGGGGCCGCCGCGGACGCCCGTGAACCGTCGCGGCCCGGGGGCGTCCTTGCGCCGGTAGAGCGAACAGCCGGCGGGGGTCTGGGCGCAGTTGCGTCCCTTTTGGGACCTTCTGTGAGAAATAGTCAGATGACCTGAAATTTGTATGAAAATCATCTGACTCGGAGGCGCCTCGCATGCCCACCCCGTCCCTCTCTGTGCCCCATCGCGGCGCCGGAGCCCTCGTCGGCCTCGCGGTCGCGGGCGCCGCCTTCCTCGGTGCCCCGGCCGCCTTCGCCGCCCCCGGCGACAACGGCGACGTCAAGGTCCACGACGCGAACACGTCGTTCGAAGACCAGCGGGACGATCCGAAGGTCTGTCACTTCTACCTCGACGGCTTCAACTTCGACGCGGGACAGCGGGTCACCTGGTCGATCGCCCACCAGCCCGGCGCCGCGGGCGACCCCGTCCTGACGGGCACGCTGTCCGCGTCCCAGACCGGGCGCGCCGGGACCCGCATCTTCACCCTGCCCGACGGCCAGTACAAGCTGACCTGGAACTTCCAGGGGGAGAACGGCGCGGGCAAGAGCAAGGTCTTCAAGGTCGACTGCCCCGTCAGCGCTCCGGCCCCGACGCCGACCAGGGGCGGCGGACCCAGCGCGACGCCCAGCCAACTGGGCGGTCCGGGCGGTCCGGGCGGCGGTCCGGGCGGCGGTCCGGGCGGACAGCAGGGCGGCCCGGGCCCCAACGGAGGACCTCCGGCGGGCGGCGGCGGACTCGCTCACGAGCGGAACTTCTCGCCGGTGGCCGGTGCGGCGGCCGCGGGTCTCGTCGTGGCCGGGGGAGTCGTGTTCCTGCGGCTGCGCCGACGCGGCAATGGCGCCGCGTAGACGACGGAGGCCCTGGTACCGGACGCGCGCCTACCGCCTGACGAGGACCCTGGTGGTCACCGTCGCGCTGGTGGTGGGCGGCGTCTGGTGGGCGGGGGACGGTGAGCCCGCCGGGACGGTGGCGTCCGGTGCCGTACGCGACGACGGCGCCGCCTCCCGGGCTCCGGCCGGCAAGGCGGGCGCCGGGCACGCGCCGGACGCCCGCCCCGGCGGCGACGCGCGCGGCCCACGGCGGCATCCGTCGCCGGCCGCCCGCCGCACGGCCCGTCCCGCACCCCCGCCCGCACCGCTGCCCCGCTCCCGGGCCGTCCGCCTGCGCATTGCCTCCCTCGGCGTCGACGCGCCGGTCATCGGCCTCCGGCTGGACCGTCAAAGACGGCTCGCCGCGCCGCCCGTGGACGATCCGAAGCCCGTCGGCTGGTACACGGACGGTCCCACGCCGGGCGAACGCGGCACGGCCCTCGTCGTCGGCCACCGCGACACCCGGACGGGACCCGCCGTCTTCGCCCCGCTCGAACGGATCCGCCCCGGCGCGCGCGTCGAGGCGCGGCGCGTGGACGGACGGACCGCCGTCTATACGGTCGACGTCGTACGGACGTATGCGAAGGCCCAGTTCCCCGACAAGGAGGTGTACGGCAACCGGGGGCGCCCCGAACTGCGGCTGATCACCTGCGGCGGCGCGTACGACCACAGGACCGGCTACGCCGCCAACGTCATCGCCTTCGCCCACCTCACGCAGATCCTGGGGCGGGCCGGCGCCCGGTGAGGCGAACCGCGGTACGGCGGACCGGAGTTGCGGCGCGGGATCCCCCGCGCCCGGTCCCCGCCCCACCGGTATCCGATCGTCCGTTTCCGCCCGTACCGAACCCGCCCGTCCGTTTCCGCCACGCGTCTTCCCCCGGACGTGTGCGGTCCGTTAGCTTCCGTGACTCAAGGTCCCGTACGACCCGTACGGGACGACCGGCCGCGGAGCACCAGCGCCTTGCACGCCCCCGGGGGCACCTGTCATGACACGCGCCATCTCCCTGCACCACGTCAGCAAAACGTACGCCCGCGGGCCCCGTGTGGTGGAACGCTTCTCGCTGGACATCCGGCCCGGCGAGTTCCTCGTGCTGCTCGGCCCCTCCGGCTGCGGCAAGTCGACCGTGCTGAGGATGATCGCGGGACTGGAGGAGGTCACGGAGGGCGAGGTGCGCCTGGACGGGGAGTACGCCAACGACCTGCCGCCCTCCGAGCGGAACATGGCTATGGTGTTCCAGAACTTCGCCCTCTATCCGAGCATGACCAGCCGCGACAACATCGGCTTCCCGCTGCGGATCGAGACGCCGGGCGCGGACCCCCGGGCCCAGGTGGACGCCACCGCCCGCATGCTGGGTATCCAGGACCTCCTCGACCGCTTCCCCAGCCAGCTCTCCGGCGGCGAGCGGCAGCGCGTCGCGATGGGCCGGGCGATCGCGCGCCACCCGTCCACCTTCCTGATGGACGAACCGCTGTCCAATCTCGACGCCAAACTCCGCAACCACCTGCGGGCCGAGATCTCCAAGCTCACCAGGGACCTCGGCGCGACCACGGTCTACGTCACCCACGACCAGGCCGAGGCCATGTCGCTCGGTGACCGGGTCGCCGTGATGCGCGGCGGGGTCCTCCAGCAACTGGGCACGCCCCGCACGGTCTACGGGCTGCCCGCGAACGTCTTCGTCGCCGCCTTCATCGGCACCCCGCGGATCAACCTGCTGCGCGGACTCGTCCGGGCCCCGCTCGACGGCGCCATGACGATCAGTCTCGGCAAGCAGTACCTGCGGCTGCCCGAACCCCTCTGTCTGGACCACCAGTTGCTCCGGGTGCAGCAGGGCCGCGAGGTGATCGTCGGGCTGCGCTCCGAGGCCATACGGCTCGCCAGGGCGTCCGACGCCCGGCCGGGCGAGGTGGCGATCACCGGTCTGGTCGAGCATGTGGAGTTCCAGGGGCACGAGGTCCTCGTCCACTTCAACACGGGCTCGCGGCCGGCCTTCGTGCCCGACCTGGAGTCGCCGCGTCCGTCCCGCCCGGTGCGGCGACGGCGCCGTGACGCCGGGACCGTGCTGGACCGGCTGCGCGGGCGCGCCGGGGCGCTGCGGGCCGGACCGGTCGTCGTCCTCGACCACGCGGCGGACGACGAGGGCGATCACCCCGGGCAGACACCGCCCGAGGGGCGGCTGCCCGGCGATCTCGTCGTCCGCACCACGCCCGACCTCGAACTCCGCCACGGCATGCAGATCCCGCTCCTCGTGGACCTCGCCCACCTGTTCGTCTTCGACCGGAGCGGCGAGCGGATCTGCCCGGCACCGGAGCGCCTGCCCGACCTGGAGGAGTGACGTCCCGGGGCGTGGGGCACGGACTCCGCGCGGGACCGGGGACCCGTCGTGCGGCAGGTCACCCTGGCGCCGCAAAACTATCACCGCTAGTTTAGGGTCCGGACGACGCTGCCCCGCCCGGGAGGAACACGATGAAGGCACATGACGGCATGTACATCGACGGAGCGTGGCGCCCCGCCGCCGGACGGGACACGATCGAGGTCGTGAACCCGGTCGACGAGCAGGTGATCGGCCAGGTCCCGGCGGGCACGGCCGAGGACGTCGACGCCGCCGTACGCTCCGCCCGCGCCGCGTTCCCCGGCTGGGCCGCGACCGCGCCCGCCGAACGCGCCGCCCGCCTGTCCGCCCTGAGGGACGTGCTGGCCGCCCGCAAGGACGAGATCGCCGAGACCGTCACCGCCGAGCTGGGAGCGCCGCTCGCGTTCTCCCAGGCGGTGCACGCGGGTGTCCCGGTGCTGGTCGCCGGCTCCTACGCCGAGCTGGCGGCGACGTACGCCTTCGAGGAGAAGGTCGGCAACTCGACCGTCTACCAGGAGCCCGTCGGCGTCGTCGGCGCGATCACGCCCTGGAACTACCCGCTGCACCAGATCGTCGCCAAGGTCGCCCCCGCGCTCGCCGCCGGCTGCACGGTGGTGCTGAAGCCCGCCGAGGACACCCCGCTCACCGCCCAGCTCTTCGCCGAGGCCGTGGCCGAGGCGGGCGTGCCGGCCGGTGTCTTCAACCTCGTCACCGGCCTCGGCCCGGTCGCGGGCCAGGCGCTCGCCGAGCACCCGGACGTCGACCTGGTCTCCTTCACCGGCTCCACGGCGGTCGGCCGGCGGATCGGCGCCACCGCGGGCGCCGCGGTCAAGCGGGTGGCCCTCGAACTCGGCGGCAAGTCCGCGAACGTCATCCTGCCGAGCGCCGACCTCGCCAAGGCCGTGAGCGTCGGCGTCGCCAACGTGATGTCCAACTCCGGCCAGACGTGCAGCGCGTGGACCCGCATGCTGGTCCCCGCCGAGCGTTACGACGAGGCGGTCGAGCTCGCCGCGGCCGCCGCCGCGAAGTACGGCGACCGCATCGGCCCCGTCGTCAACGCCAAGCAGCGGGACCGGGTGCGCGGTTACATCGAGAAGGGCGTCGCCGAGGGCGCGCGGATCGTCGTGGGCGGGCCCGAATCCCCGCGTGAACAGGGCTACTTCGTCAGCCCCACCGTCTTCGCCGACGTCACCGAGCGGATGACGATCGCCCAGGAGGAGATCTTCGGCCCGGTCCTGTCGATCCTGCGCTACGAGGACACCGAGGACGCCCTGCGGATCGCCAACGGGACCGTGTACGGGCTCGCGGGCGCGGTGTGGGCGGGCGAGGAGTCCGAGGCGGTCGCCTTCGCCCGGCGGCTCGACACCGGCCAGGTCGACATCAACGGGGGACGCTTCAACCCCCTGGCGCCCTTCGGTGGTTACAAGCAGTCGGGCGTGGGGCGCGAACTCGGCGCCCATGGACTGTCCGAGTATCTCCAGACCAAGTCCCTCCAGTTCTAGGAGCGTTCACGTGGTTCGCGCCGCTGTCCTTCCCGCCGTGGGTGCCCCGCTGGAGATCGCCGAGATCGAACTCCCCGACCCCGGACCGGGCCAGGTCCGGGTGAGACTCGCCGCCGCCGGGGTCTGCCACTCCGACCTGTCCCTGTCCAACGGCACCATGCGGGTGCCGGTGCCCGCCGTGCTCGGCCATGAGGGCGCCGGCACCGTCGTCGCCGTCGGCGAGGGGGTCACCCAGGTCGCCCCCGGCTCCCGGGTCGTCCTCAACTGGGCTCCCTCCTGCGGGAGGTGTCACGCCTGCTCGCTGGGCGAGGTGTGGCTGTGCGCCGACGCGCTGACCGGCGCCGGTAACGTGTACGCCCGCCGCGCCTCCGACGGGAGCGATCTGTACCCCGGCCTGAACGTCGCCGCGTTCGCCGAGGAGACGGTCGTCCCGGTGTCCTGTCTCCTGCCCGCCCCGGACGGCATCCCGCTCACCGAGGCCGCCCTGCTCGGCTGCGCCGTCCTCACCGGGTACGGCGCCGTCCACCACTCCGCGAAGGTCAGGCCCGGCGAGACCGTCGCCGTGTTCGGGGCCGGCGGGGTCGGGCTCGCCGCTCTCCAGGCCGCCCGGATCGCGGGCGCCTCGAAGATCGTCGCGGTGGACGTCTCGCCCGAGAAGGAGCAGCTCGCCCGTGAGGCCGGGGCCACCGACTACGTCGTCGCCTCCGACACCACCGCCCGCGAGATCCGCGGCCTCACCGGCAAGCAGGGCGTCGACGTCGCCGTCGAGTGCGTCGGCCGAGCCGTCACCATCCGTACGGCCTGGGAGTCGACCCGGCGCGGTGGCCGCACCACCGTCGTCGGCATCGGCGGCAAGGACCAGCAGGTCACCTTCAACGCCCTGGAGATCTTCCACTGGGGCAGGACCCTCGCCGGCTGCGTCTACGGCAACTCCGACCCGGCACGCGATCTCCCGGTGCTCGCCGAGCACGTACGCGCGGGCCGGCTCGACCTCGGGGGCCTGGTCACCGACCGCATCGCCCTGGACGGCATCCCCGCGGCCTTCGACAACATGATCGCGGGCAAGGGGGGCCGGGCCCTGGTGCTCTTCTAGAGCCCACGTCTGCCATCGACATCTCCGGGCCGCCTCGGGGACGCGAGAATCCGCGTCCCCGAGGCGGCCCCATGCCAGGCCTGTGTCAGGCCTGGCCGGTCCGGTCTCCCGTCCCGGGGGCCGTCGTGGGCGCCGGAGCACCCGCCGGGGCCGGAGCCGGAGCCGTGGTCGGGGCCGTCGGGGCGGATGCCGCCTCGGGTGCGGCGGCCGGTCCGGCGGCACCCGGGACGGGCGGCTCCGCCGACGCATGGCCCCGGCGCGGCCGGGAGCGCGACACCGCCACGCCGGCCAGACACAGCACCCCGCCCGCCAGTGTCAGCGGCCCCGGGACCTCCTCCAGGAACAGCCAGGACATCAGCACCACCAGGGCGGGCACCGCGTACGTCGTCGCGCCCATGCGACTGGCGCTCGTCCGGGCGAGGGCGTACCCCCAGGTCGTGAAGGCAAGCGCGGTAGGGAAGACACCCAGATAGACCATGTCGAGCGTGGCCGACAGGGGAGCGGCGGCGGCGTCGTGGACGAGCTGTCCCGCGAACGGCAGGCACATCACGGCCCCGACCAGACAGCCGAACGTCGTCACCTGGAGCACGCTCGCGCGCCCGAGCGCCGGCTTCTGCGCGACGACCCCCGCGGCGTACGCGACGGCGGCGAGCAGACACAGCACGACCCCGAGCACCGAGGAACCACCGCCACCGGACATCGACAGCCCCACCGCGACCGCTCCCGCGAACGACACCGCCATACCGGCCAGCAGCCGCGGCGGCATCGCGTCCCCCAGCAGCCGGGCGCCGAGCAGGGCGATCAGGATCGGGCCGATGTTCACCACGAGCGCCGCCGTACCGGCGTCCACCTGCCGCTCGCCCCAGTTCAGGGCGACCATGTAGAGCCCGAACCACAGCACCCCCGACAGTGCGATGCCGCGCCAGGCACCGCGCGGCGGCAGCCCCTCACCGCGCACGACGCAGACGCCACCGAGCACCAGAGCTCCCGCCAGCAGCCGTCCGAGCGCCAGCGCGCCCGGCGAGTACGCGGCGCCCGCGCTGCGGATCGCGACGAACGCGGAGGCCCACAGGCCGACGGTGACGGTCGCCGCACCGGCGGCGAGCAACCGCGCCCGCCGACCGGGCGGCGCGACAGGGGACGTGACAGGGGAGGTGTTCGTCATGCCCCGAGGCTAGGCGGGCCGAGGCCGCGGGTCGCGCGGATTTCGGACGCCCAGGTCGACGCACGTCCGGGCCCGGTGCCGGGTGTGGAGCCGAGCCCGTGCCGGGTGTGGAGCCGGGCCCGTGCCGGGTGTGGAACCGAGGAGCCCCGTGCCGGGCGCGGAGCCGAGTCCACTGCCCTGCCTGCCGGGAGCCGTGACCGGTTCCCTGCCGGGAGCCGAGCCCGGTGCCGAGCCGTGACCGGTGACTGCCGGGGACCGCCTCGCTCAGTCCTCCCGGGCCAGCCTCGCGTACTGCACGGCGAGGCCGTCCAGCAGCGCGCCGAGTCCCGTCTCGAAGGCCCGCTCGTCGATCTTCTCCTGCTGTTCGGCGAGGAGGTGCGCCTGCCCCAGATGCGGATAGTCGTCCGGGTCGTACGCGCTCTCGTCGTCCACGAATCCGCCGGCGAAGGAACCCAGCGCGGACCCCATGATGAAGTACCGCATCAGCGCCCCGATCGAGGTGGCCTGGGCCGGCGGCCAGCCGGCGTCGACCATGGCGCCGAAGACGGCGTCGGCGAGCCGGAGTCCGGCCGGCCTGCGGCCCGGTCCGCGCGCGAGGACCGGGACGATGTTCGGGTGGTCGCGCAGGGCGGCGCGGTAGGAGACGGCCCAGTCGTGCAGCGCGGTCCGCCAGTCGCGGCCGCCCTGGAACATCGACAGGTCGACCTGCGCGCTCACCGAGTCCGCGACCGCCTCCAGGATCTGGTCCTTGGTGCGGAAGTGGTTGTAGAGGGAGGGCCCGCTCACTCCGAGTTCCGCCGCGAGCCGGCGCGTCGAGACGGCCGCGAGGCCCTCGGCGTCCACCAGCGTCCGTGCCGTCTCGACGATGCGGTCGGTGCTGAGGAGGGGCTTGCGCGGTCGGGCCATGGCGCACATAGTAGGGCTGCACCATGAAACTAGCAGTGCTAATTTAAATCTACGGCTTTCAACGTCAGCTATCTGTGGGGTGACCCGGCATGAACCTTGGGCTCAGCGATGAGCAGACCGCCGTCCGGCAGCTCGCCAAGGACTTCGTGCACCGTGAGATCGCCCCGCACGTCGTCGCGTGGGACCGCGCCGAGGACGTGGACCGGTCCATCGTGAAGAAGCTCGGCGAGGTCGGCTTCCTCGGCCTCACCATCGACGAGGAGTACGGCGGCAGCGGCGGCGACCATCTCGCGTACTGCCTGGTCACCGAGGAGCTCGGGCGCGGTGACTCCTCCGTGCGCGGGATCGTCTCCGTCTCGCTCGGGCTCGTCGCCAAGTCGATCGCCGCCTGGGGGAGCGAGGAGCAGAAGCGGCGCTGGCTGCCGGGGCTGACCGCGGGCGAGTACGTCGGCTGCTTCGGCCTCACCGAGCCCGGCACCGGCTCCGACGCGGGCCGGTTGTCGACGCGGGCCGTGCGCGACGGCGACGACTATGTGATCAACGGCAGCAAGATGTTCATCACGAACGGCACCTGGGCCGATGTCGTGCTGCTCTTCGCCCGCTCCACCGACGCCCCGGGCCACAAGGGCGTCTCCGCCTTCCTGGTGCCCACCGACACCCCCGGTCTGACCCGCCGCACCATCCACGGCAAGCTGGGGCTGCGCGGCCAGGCCACCGCCGAACTCGCCTTCGAGGACGTACGCGTGCCGGCGAGCGCCATGCTGGCGCCCGAGGGCAAGGGCTTCACGGTGGCCATGTCGGCGCTCGCGAAGGGCCGGATGTCGGTGGCCGCGGGCTGCGTCGGCATCGCCCAGGCCGCCCTGGACGCGGCCGTGGCGTACGCGACCGAGCGGGAGCAGTTCGGGAAGACGATCGCCCACCACCAGCTCGTCCAGGAACTCCTCAGCGACATCGCCGTCGACGTGGACGCGGCGCGGCTGCTGACCTGGCGGGTCGCCGATCTCGTGGACCGCGGGCTGCCGTTCGCGACCGAGTCCTCCAAGGCCAAGCTCTTCGCCTCCGAGGCCGCCGTGCGCGCGGCGAACAACGCCCTCCAGGTCTACGGCGGCTACGGCTACATCGACGAGTACCCGGTCGGCAAACTCCTGCGCGACGCCCGGGTGATGACCCTGTACGAAGGCACCAGCCAGATACAGAAGCTGGTCATCGGGCGCGCTCTGACGGGTGTCTCGGCGTTCTGACTCTGAGTACGTCCCTGAGTACGACGGCGGATGTGGCGGCGGCCACGTCCGCCGATCCTTGTCCCATGAGCGAGACACCCGTCAAGCAGCAGAACACGGCCGCCTTCTACGGACAGGCCGTGGCCTCCTTCTCCGTCGCGATGGCCGCCACCGCGCTCGGCATCTTCAAGCTCCAGGCCGACGCGTGGGTGCGGGGCTTCCTGGCCATCGCCGTCCTCTATCTGGTGACGTCCTCCTTCACGCTCGCCAAAGTGATCCGTGACCGCCAGGACGGCGGCCGTCCCGGCGCCCGGGTGTACGACCCGTTCGAGAAGCTCTGACCCCCGCGCGGCCATGACCTGGCCGAAGACGCTAAGCGCCCGCTCAGCTTCGGGGGTATGGTGTTCACCCTGTCAGTCGAGAAGGGGCGAACAGCGATGAGTACGGCGCAGGAGACGCCCGGCGGCGAGATGCAGCCGTGGGCCGAGGTGACCCCGGACGCGGCGCGGCGGCTGCTGATCGCCGCAGTGGAGGCCTTCGCCGAGCGCGGGTACCACGCGACGACGACCCGGGACATCGCGGGCCGCGCGGGCATGAGCCCGGCCGCGCTGTACATCCACTACAAGACCAAGGAAGAGCTGCTCCACCGGATCAGCCGGATCGGCCACGACAAGGCGCTCGACATCGTGCGCACCGCCGCCGAGGCCGAGGGCACGGCGGCCGAACGGCTCTCCGACGCCGTGCGCTCCTTCGTACGGTGGCACGCGGGCCAGCACACCACGGCCCGCGTGGTCCAGTACGAGCTGGAGGCCCTCGGGCCGGACGCCCGCGCGGAGATCATCGCGCTGCGCAGGCAGGTCGACGCGGAGGTCCGCGGCATCATCCAGGACGGTGTCGCGACCGGCGAGTTCGACGTCCCGGACGTTCCCGGGACCACCGTCGCCGTGCTGTCCCTGTGCATCGACGTGGCCCGCTGGTTCAACGTCGAAGGCCCCCGCACACCGGACGAGGTCGGCACGCTCTACGCCGACCTCGTCCGGCGGATGGTGGGATTCAAGGAGTAGGGCGGCCCGGCCGGCACGTGCCGGTGCCGGGCCCGGGTGCGGTTCAGAGGTAGTAGCGGGAGACCGACTCCGCGACGCAGACCGGCTTGTCGCCGCCCTCGCGCTCCACGGTGAAGGCCAGGGAGACCTGCACGCCACCGGGCACGTCGTCCACCGCGGTGATCGTCCCGGTGGCGCGCAGCCGCGAGCCGACCGGAACCGGAGCGGGGAAACGGACCTTGTTCGTCCCGTAGTTGACGCCCATCCTCACGCCTTCGACGCTGATCAGCTGCGGACCGAAGAGCGGCAGCAGCGACAGGGTCAGATAGCCGTGCGCGATCGTGGTGCCGAACGGACCCGCCGCGGCCTTCTCGGGGTCGACGTGGATCCACTGGTGGTCGCCGGTGGCCTCCGCGAAGAGGTCGATCCGCTTCTGCTCGATCTCGACCCAGTCCGTGTGTCCCAGCTGCTCGCCCACGGCGCCCCGCAGTTCGTCGACCGTCGCGAACGTCCTCGGCTCTGCCATGTCCCTGGCCTCCCGCATCTCATAGTCTAAGCGACTGCTTAGCATGGTCGGCCGGGCGGCGCATGTCAACGGACCGGACGCGTGGCGCGGTAGGTAGGTTGGAGGGGTGCCCCAGATCCCCGAGAAGGTCCACGAGCTGACCGTCGGACAGTTGTCGGCCCGCAGTGGCGCGGCCGTCTCCGCCCTGCACTTCTACGAGTCCAAGGGCCTGATCAGCAGCCGCCGCACCTCGGGCAACCAGCGCCGCTACCACCGTGACGCGCTGCGCCGCGTCGCCTTCGTCCGGGCCGCCCAGCGCGTCGGCATCCCGCTCGCCACCATCCGGGAGGCGCTCGCCGAGCTCCCCGAGGAGCGCACCCCGACGCGGGAGGACTGGGCCCGGCTCTCCCGGGCCTGGCGCTCCGAACTCGACGAGCGCATCAAACAGCTCGGCCGGCTGCGCGACCACCTCACGGACTGCATCGGCTGCGGCTGCCTCTCCCTGGAGACCTGTGTGCTCTCCAACCCCGACGACGTCCTCGGCGAGCGCCGGGCCGGCTCCCGCCTCCTGGTGGAACAGGCCGGCGCGCGGCCGGCGCCGGCACCCCAGGAGCGGGGTCCGGCGGCCGCGTGCGAGCCCGGGCCGCGCCGGGACCCGGCGGCGGGGGACTGCCGCTGACGCGTGGCCCTCGACAGCCCCGCCCCCGACGCGTCAGCCGCCCCGCCCGCGAGCGCGTCACTCGTACTCCGTGCCGCCCTTGCGGGTCAGGTAGGCCGGGCTGACCGCCTTCGCTATCGCCCGTCCGCCCGTCACCGGGCTGTACCGCTCGGCGGCGACGAAGGTCCCCTCCGGTCCGCCGGGAGCCGGAGCCCCGGGGCGGATCACGACACCCTCGCGCAGATGCAGCCCGCGACCGGACACGGTCTCCCGGCCGGAGGCGGTCTCCAGGACGCGCTCGACGTCGTACGGGCCCTCGTACAGCCTTGGTACGAGGGGGAGTTCGCCCGCCAGCAGCTCCTGCGCGTCCAGCCAGCGGACCTCGCCGTCGATCTCCGCGGACACGTCGAACACGGCGTAGCCGATCGCCTCGCGGCGGCCGTCGGCGCCGTACGACAGGTCCTGCACACCGGCTCCGTACACCTCGCCGAAGATGCCGACACGGCGTGCGCCCAGCCGCTCGGCGATCCCGGCGGCCGCCTCCGCGACGCCGTGTCCGCGCACCGCGCGCCAGTACAGATTGCGCGGATCCTCCTTCAGCGCCAGGGACTTGGAGCCGAAGCCCTTCGAGGACACGTGGACGCGGCCCTCGTCGGCGAGGTAGGTCAGCAGACAGGCCGAACCGTGCAGCTTCTCCGTCACGACGACGGGCTCGCCCGGCGTGAAGATGTCCGGGTACCGCTGGATGTTCTCGATGTCGACCCAGGGCAGCAGATCGGGCGCCGCCTCGACATCGCCGTTCATCGTGGGCGGGATCGGCGGCACCCACTTCACGATCCCGAGGAACTCCGCGAAGTCCGTGCCCTCCTCGGCGGCCCGCGCCAGGTCCACGTCCGCCAGCGCCTTCGGGCGGCACACGATCCCCTGCGACAGCTCGCCGCGCAGCCGCACCGCCCTGACCCGGTCCGACGAACTGCCCGCCAGACGCCCGGTCAGCCCCAGCTCCTCGATCAGCGGGGCCGGCAGCACGGACTGCTCCGGGATGTAGAGCGCCCACTCGCCGGTGCGGTACGCGCCTTTGGCGACCACGGCCCGATACAGACCCACCTGGGCCAGTTCGAGCGCGTCGGCGTTGGGATGCTCGTGGATGGTCAGCGTTTCGGCGGTGACGCGCAGTGTCGACATGGGGGACTCCAGGAGTGCTCAGCGGTTCTTCATCGCCCCCAACTGTCCGTGGGAGAAACGGCTGGAGCCAGCGGATTAACGGCTGGTACCGTCACCGACCGCGATCCCGGCGCACGCCCGCCGCGAGGGCGGACCGCCGCCTCGGCCACGGCCCGGATGGGCGGCGCCGCGACAGGCATCGGCCGCCGGCCTCACCGTCGTTCGGGCGTCATCGGCACGACGGGGCCGCCGTGCCGATCCGGGCTCCGTCCGCACGGAGCCGCACCGAGTCCCCCGTCGGCGCGGGACAGTCCCCGACCGACCCGGTGTCACACGTACGCGCCCGGCCACGGGCCTTCCGCGGCCGACGGCTCACCCCCTGGGTCCGCTGCCCGGCCGCGCTCGGCCGGACGGGGAACTCACGCGGACACGAGCAGCCGGACGCGCCTCGCGCCGGCCAGCGCTTCCGGGGTCAGGACGGGCCGCGGCACCACGATGCCGCAGCTCGTGCAGACGGGACCCGACGACGGTTCGTGGGCCAGTTCGTACATCCAGACAAGGCGCTCACCGGCGCACACGGGGCAGACGGTGCCCGGTTCGCGCTCCAGTGCCGCGATCAGCCGGCGCAGCACCTCGGCCAGGGGTTCATGGGGGTGGACACGGGGGTCGTCGCACCAGGCGACACCGAAGCCGCCCCAGGTGAGCCGGTGCCAGTCGTCGACACTGCCCGGCCTGCGCAGCCCGTCGTGCTTCTCCTTCTTGCGACGCTGCGCGAACGCGACCTCGTAGGCGAGCCAGACGGAGCGGGCCTCCTCCAGTTCGTCCAGTGCGGCCACGAGCCGCGCCGGATCGGGGGAGCGGTCCTCGGGGTCGAATCCGGCCCGGGAACACAGATGGTCCCAGGTCGCCCGATGCCCGTAAGGGGCGAACCGCTCCAGGCACTTGCGCAGTGAGTACCGCCGCAGCGCCAGATCACACCTCGGATCTCGCGCCTGTCTCGCCAGACTCCGGAAACCGGCCATCGTCCTGCACCTCCGTCACACCTGCACCTGTACTCCGGTCACTTCGGCGCCGTCCCGTACGGACGTCGTCGAGTAGACGTATCGACAAGCGATTCGGCTCCATCCAATTTTTCGACGACCCCCGCGAGCCACCCGCCGAGTGTCCTGACCCCGCCTTCCGTCGCCGTCGGCCGGCCGTGTGCCGGACCTCCTGTGCGCCCTCGCTCGCTGTGAATCCCAAAAACTGACGCATGTTCATCTTCAAACTCGGGGATACCGGCGGTAACGTCCGGCCCACCCCCCGTCGGTAGGAGCTGACATGCCACCGAGCACCCCACGCACCACCTTGGACAGACTGAGAACTCCCCGCAGATTCCCCAAGTTCCTCAAGGCGGCATCCCTATGCGTGCTCATTGCCGGTCTTTTGTCGCCGCTTTCCCCGGCGGCCGCCGCGGACACCTCGGCGGCGGTCGCCGCGAACGACTACTGCGGCGGTCAGTGCTCCGACATCCTGCCGCCCGGTGAGAACGGCAACGCCACCCTCGCCCAGATCCTGCTCAACCAGGTCTTCGGAACCCAGCCCGGTCACGCCGAGGACCAGCTCGGCCTCTACGGCAACCTGCCCTCCGGCTCCTCCACGCTCACCGACGCCAAGATCAACGACTTCTTCAACGACGCCTCCTTCGGCGTCGCCTCGGGCCAGGTGGAGTCGACCACCAAGCCCGGCGGCCGCACCGACGTGACGATCGTCCGCGACAAGAGGACGGGCGTGCCGCACATCACCGGCACCACCCGCTACGGCACCGAGTACGGCGCCGGGTTCGCGGCGGCCCAGGACCGGCTGTGGCTCATGGACGTCTTCCGGCACGTCGGACGCGGCCAGCTCACCAGCTTCGCCGGCGGCGCGCCCTCCAACCAGGGACTGGAGCAGGAGTTCTGGCGCAACGCGCCCTACACCGAGGCGGATCTGCAGGCCCAGATCGACAGTGCGACCAGCAAGGCCGGAGCCCGCGGGGTCCAGGCCCTCGCCGACGCCAACGCCTACATCGACGGCGTCAACGCCTACATCGACGCCTCCGACAGCGGCCGCTACTTCCCCGGCGAATACGTCCTGACCGGCCACAAGGACTCCATCACCAACGCCGGGACCATCGACCACTTCAAACTCACCGACCTGGTCGCGCTGGCCTCCGTCATCGGCTCGCTCTTCGGTTCCGGAGGCGGCGGCGAGGTCAACAACGCCCTCTCCCTGCTCGCCGCCCAGTCCAAGTACGGCGTCACCGAGGGCACCAAGGTCTGGGAGTCCTTCCGCGAGCGCAACGACCCGGAAGCCGCGCTCACCGTGCACAACGGCGAGAGCTTCCCCTACGCCGCCAAGCCCGACAGCGCGCAGGGCCAGGCACTGCCCGACACCGGCTCGGTGAGCCAGGAACCGCTGGTCTACGACCGCACCGGCAGCGCGGCCGGCGCGAGCGCGACCGGTGCCTCGGCCACGGCGGCCACGACCGCGCTCACCTCCGCCAAGCGCGGGATGTCCAACGCCCTCGTGGTCAGCGGCAACCACACCGCGAGCGGCCACCCGATCGCCGTCTTCGGCCCGCAGACCGGCTACTTCGCGCCACAGCTCCTCATGCTCCAGGAGATCCAGGGGCCCGGGATCAGCGCCCGCGGCGCCTCCTTCGCGGGCCTGAGCATGTACGTCGAACTCGGCCGCGGCCAGGACTACTCCTGGAGCGCGACGACCTCCGGCCAGGACATCATCGACACCTACGCCGTCGAACTGTGCCAGGACGACTACCACTACCTGTACCACGGCACCTGCACGGCGATGGACAAGATCGAGCGGACCAACTCCTGGAAGCCGACCACCGCCGACGGCACCGCCGCCGGGTCGTACCGGATGCAGGTCTACCGCACCAAGTACGGGCCCGTGGAGTACCGCGCGACGGTGGGCGGCAAGAAGGTCGCGTACACCACCCTGCGCACCTCCTTCATGCACGAGGCCGACTCGATCATCGGCTTCCAGATGCTCAACGACCCCGACTTCGTGAAGAGTCCGGCCACCTTCCAGAGCGCGGCGCAGAACATCAACTACACCTTCAACTGGTTCTACGCCGACTCGGCGCACACCGCCTACTACAACAGCGGTGACAACCCGGTGCGGGCGAGCGGCGTCGACGCGGAGTTCCCGGTGTGGGCGCAGGCCGGGTACGAGTGGCGGAACTGGGACCCGGCCACGAACACCGCCTCCTACACTCCGGCGTCCGCGCATCCCAACTCGGTGGACCAGGACTACTACATCTCCTGGAACAACAAGCAGGCCAAGGACTACACCACGGCCTCCTGGGGGGACGGCTCGGTGCACCGCGGGGACCTGCTGGAGGACCGGGTGTCCAAGCTGGTCGCGGCCGGCGGAGTCACCAGGTCCGCGCTGGTGAAGGCGATGGCCGACGCGGCACTCGCCGATCTGCGCGCCGAGGACGTGCTCCCCGACCTGCTCAAGGTCGTCAACAGCTCCCCGGTCACGGACTCCACGGCCGCCGCGGCCGTGAGCAAGTTGTCCGCGTGGGTGACGGCGGGTGCCAAGCGCACGGAGACGTCGTCGGGTTCGCACACCTACGCCAACGCCGACGCGATCCGTCTCCTGGACGCCTGGTGGCCGCTGCTGGTGAAGGCGGAGTTCCAGCCGGGACTCGGCAGCGACCTGTACACCGCGTTCGGCAACAACCTCCCTGTCGACGAGGCGCCGTCCGCCGGACACGGACCGACCGGCTCGCACGCCGGAAGCTCCTTCCAGTACGGCTGGTGGAGCTATGTCGACAAGGACATCCGGGCGGTGCTCGGGGAGTCCGTGCAGGGCGGCCTGCCGCAGACGTACTGCGGCGGGGGCAGCCTCACCGCCTGCCGGGACGCCCTGATCAGCTCACTGAAGGAGGCGGCCGGCAAGAGCGCGTCGACCGTGTACCCGGGCGACGACCAGTGCTCGGCGGGCGACCAGTGGTGCGCCGACTCGATCGTCCAGCGGACGCTCGGCGGGATCAAGCACGGCAAGATCACCTGGCAGAACCGGCCGACCTTCCAGCAGGTCGTCGAGTACACCTCGCACCGATGAACGCGCGGCGGCGCCGTCACGGCCGCCCCTAGGGGCGATCGGCGCTCAGGGCCTGTCCGGAGTGATCCGCCGGACAGGCCCTGAACGGCGGCGGGTCACCTGACGCGGCCCGCCGCCAGCACCACCTGTGCCAGCTCGCGATGACAGATGTCGCTGTGCGCACCCGCCGGGGCGCCACCCCGGCACACCACCGAGGCGGCGTCGACGTTCACGCACCCCGAGACCGGAAGCCGGGTGCGCAGCGCCTCGGCCAGCGTGAACGACGTCGTCCCGGGCACCGCCTGCACCCCGTCGTGCCCCATCGCACCCCACTGCGCGCCGAGCGCACGGCCGATGCCCAAGTCCGCCACGACGGACCGGTTGTCCCCCGCCATCCGTGAGGCCAGCGGGTAGACCGTGCCGAGCGCCGAGTCGAAACGGGAGTAGCAGCACACCAGCGGGCCGTCGATGCGGTGGTACTGGCCGTCCAGCACACCGCTCGCGCGCGGATCGTGGGGCAGCCGCGAGGCGAACGCGTAGTGCGAGAAGGCGCCTTGGAGCAGCGTCACCGACTTCACCGCCCGCACTCCGGGCGGCAGCCCGCGCAGCGCGAAGGAGACCAGCCGGGCGCCGAAACTGTGCCCGACCAGATGCACCCGCACGTCGGGCGCCGCCGCCGCGAGCTGACCGACCGCCCGGCCGAGCCCGCGTTCGCCGACCGTGCCCGCGCGTCTCTTCATGGCGTAGTACGTCGCCTGGCGCAGCAGTTCGAGCGCTCCGTCCCACAACCGGGGCGGCGCGAACGTCCCGGCACCGGGGGTCCCGGCCCCGGCGAGCGCCCGCGCGAACTCGCCGCACACCGTCGCGGTGTCCCCGAAGAGCATCTCGGGATCGCTCTCCGGGACGCCCTCCGCGAGGGTGTCCGCCGCGAAGGAGGCCTGCGGACCCCCTGGCCGGACCTCCACGAGCAGCCGTACAAGCCGGCCGAACTCCTCCAACGAGGCTCCGTCGTCGGGTTGTTGTTCGAGCAGCCGGGCGATCTGCTCGACGACGGTGGCGCGGCCGGGGAACACCTCCAGAAGGGCGTGCCGGGTGTTCTTGCCGAGCGGTGAGGCGCTGTCCCCGGTGACATCGGGGGCCACGGACGGGGAGAAGTCCGGGATCGGTTCGTCCGAGAACCGCATCGAGGGCCAGACCACGCCCACGAATCCGAGGCGTGCGGCCGGCGCGAGCGCGGGGACGGGTTCGAAGAACTGGCCGAACATGCGGGTGGCCGCCGAGCGGTCGCTGTTCCAGCCGTGCGCGAAGACGATCAGGTCGCGGACCCGTCGCCGCGGCACCTCCTCGATCCACCGGTCCCGTTCCCGGCCGTCCACGTCCCCGTCCGCGTCGAAGACCAGCTCCCAGTAGGGAGAAACGCTCACTGCCGGTTCCGTCATGTCAGGCCCCCTGACCCCGCGGGTGGTGCGATATGGGCGCATCGTCCACCCGGCGGGGAGAGTTGGCCATACATGACGACCTATCCGTCACGCGGACTCACTCGTTCGTGGCAGCGGGCTTGTCCTACTTGTAGAGGAGGTAGTGCTTCCGGACCCTGCGGAAGGCCTCCAGCTCGTCCTGCCAGGCCGCCACGACGTCGTCGGTGCCGGCACCCGCGTCGATCATCGTGCGCACCAGCGTCGAGCCCGTCAGCTTGTCGATCCAGTTGTCGGAGCGCCACGCGAAGCCGCTCCACACCTTCTTCGCGGTCACCAGCAGGGCGATCCCGGTGCGGACGGGCTCGAACGCCGCCCGGTCGTGCA
Source organism: Streptomyces sp. NPDC015532 (assembly GCF_043078065.1). NCBI lineage: Bacteria > Bacillati > Actinomycetota > Actinomycetes > Kitasatosporales > Streptomycetaceae > Streptomyces > Streptomyces sp. NPDC015532. The sequence continues at coordinate 57,544 of NZ_JBIBSY010000020.1, forward strand.
CATGGATCTGGACGCCCCCGATGGTCTTTCCCTGGAACTTGGAGAACGTGGGAGCGAAGTAGGCCTCTCTGAAGTGCACGCCGGGCAGCCCCAGTTCACCGGCCGCCGCGGCCCAGCGCCCGTCGAGGTCCTCCGCGCCGAGCAGTTCGAAGGGGCGGGTCGTACCCCGCCCCTCCGACAGGTTCGTCCCCTCGAAGAGACAGGTCCCGGAGTACACCAGCGCTGTGTCCGGTGTCGGCATGTTCGGGCTCGGCGGCACCCAGGGCAGCCCCGACGCGTCGTAGAACCGGTCGCGCCTCCAGCCCGACATGAGCACCGTGTCCAGTTCCACGGGTGCCGCCAGGAACTCCCCGTTGAAGAGCCGGGCCAGCTCCGCCACCGTCATCCCGTGCGCCTGCGCGATAGGCTGCCGTCCGACGAACGTCGCGAACTCCTTGTGCAGGACCGGCCCTTGGGCCGACCGGCCGGTTCCCGGGTTCGGCCGGTCCAGCACGACGAACCGCTTGCCGGCCAGCCGCGCCGCCTCCATGCAGTCGTACAGCGTCCAGATGTACGTGTAGAAGCGCGCCCCCACGTCCTGGATGTCGAAGACGACGGTGTCCACGCCGGACGCGGCGAAGATGTCCGCGAGTGGCTGACCGCTCTTCAAGTAGGTGTCGTAGACGGGCAGTCCGGTCGCCGGGTCGTCGTAGCGTCCCTCGGACCCGCCCGCCTGCGCGGTGCCCCGGAAACCGTGCTCGGGGCCGAAGACGGCGGTCAGGTCCACCCGGTCGTCGGCGTGCATGACGTCGACGACGTGCCGGACGTCGCGGGTGACGCCCGTGGGGTTGGTGACCATGCCGACGCGCCCGCCGCCGAGGAGGGCGTACCCGTCCCCGGCCAGACGCTCGAAGCCGGTGCGCAGCCGGGAGCCGGGGCTCGCGGTACGCGCCGCCGCGTCGGCGGGCAGGGGAGTCAGGGCGGCCGCGGCGGTGCCGGCCGCGAGCAGTGACCGTCGGGACATGCGCATGGTGGGACCTCCGTGATCGCGGAAGGCTGGCACAGGCACGCTAAGGGCTTCCGGGGGAACTTCGTAGGCCACGGACCCGACCGGCCTGTCGTGGCTCGTCACGGCACTGTCCGCCCGGTGGCCGGGAACCCTTCCCTTGCTACATACCGACCGGTTAGTCTGGCGTCGCAGCAGAGCCGTGTCACGTCGCGTCGAAGGAGACCCGTGGTGGAAGCCATGCAGGGTGCGGGAGTCGTCGTCACCGGAGCGGGGGGCGGGATCGGGGCCGCGCTGGCCCGCCGTTTCGCCGCCGAGGGAGCACGGGTCGTGGTCAACGACCTCGACGCGGCCCGGGTGAAGGCCGTGGCCGACGAGATCGGCGGCATCGCGGTCGTGGGCGACGCCTCCGCGATCGTGACCGAGGCCCGTGACGCCCTCGACGGCACCGTCGACGTCTACTGCGCGAACGCGGGAGTCGCCTCGGGCGGCTCCGAGGCGGCCGACGAGAGCGTGTGGGCCCTGGCCTGGGACGTCAACGTGATGGCCCACGTGCGCGCCGCCCACGCGCTGCTCCCGGACTGGCTGGAGCGCGGCAGCGGCCGGTTCGTCTCGACCGTCTCGGCCGCGGGCCTGCTCACGATGATCGGCGCCGCGCCGTACAGCGTCACCAAGCACGGCGCGTACGCGTTCGCCGAGTGGCTGTCCCTGACGTACCGCCACCGCGGGGTGAAGGTGCACGCGATCTGCCCCCAGGGCGTGCGCACCGACATGCTGGAGGCCACCGGCAGCGCGGGCGACCTGGTGCTCCAGCCCACCGCCATCGAGCCCGAGGCCGTCGCCGACGCGCTCATGAAGGGCATCGCGGAGGACCGCTTCCTGGTCCTGCCGCACCCCGAGGTCGCCGGGTACTACCAGGCACGGGCCGCCGACCCCGACCGCTGGATGACGAACATGAACCACCTCCAGCAGAAGTGGGAGACCGCCGAGTGACCCGCTACGCCGACAAGCCCTGGACGGCCCTGCTCAGCGAGGCGCAGCGCGGGCCGGTGAACCCCGCCGACACCCTGGTGCACGCCCTCGCCGACGTGTCCGCGCACACCCCGGACCGCACCGCGCTCGCCTACTTCGACGGGCGGCTGAGCTACCGCGAGCTCGACGAGCTGAGCGACTCCGTGGCCGGGCACCTCGCCGCGCGGGGGGTGGAACGGGGCGACCGCGTGGCGATCATGCTCCAGAACTCCCCGCACTTCGTGATCGCCCTCCTCGGCGCGTGGAAGGCCGGCGCGACGGTCGTGCCGGTCAACCCGATGTACAAGTCCGGCGAGGTCCGGCACGTCCTGCACGACGCCGAGGTGATCGCCCTCGTCTGCTCCGACCGCGCCTGGGACGCGTACCTGCGCGAGACCGCCGCCGACTCGCCGGTACGGGCCGTCCTGACGGCCTGCGAACGGGATCTCCAGACCCGCGACGACGAACGCGTGCTGGCCTTCGCGAGACTGCCCGTGGACGAGGCGGCCGAGGACCTCCTCGCCGTCGCCCGGCACGGCCACAAGGCACCCGGCGACCGCGTCCTCGGCCCGTCCGACATCGCGCTGATCAGCTACACCTCGGGCACCAGCGGCACCCCCAAGGGAGCCACCAACACGCACGGCAACATCATGTACAACGCCGAGCGGCAGCGGACCGGCCTCGCGCTGCCCGAGGCGCCCGTGTACTTCGCGATGGCGCCTCTGTTCCACATCACCGGGATGGTCTGCCAGCTCGCCGCCTGCCTGAACAGCGCGGGCACGCTGGTCCTCGCCTACCGCTTCGAGGCCGGGGTCGTCCTCGACGCCTTCGCCGAGCACCGGCCGCTCTACACCGTCGGCCCCTCGACCGCCTTCATGGCGCTGGCCGCCCACCCGGACGTCACGCCGGACCACTTCTCCTCCTTCGTGAACATCTCCTCCGGCGGGGCCCCGCTGCCGCCCGCCCTCGTCGAGCGGTTCCGGGCCGGCTTCGGGCCGTACATCCGCAACGGGTACGGGCTCACCGAGTGCACCGCGCCCTGCGCCTCCGTGCCGCCGGGGCTGGAGGCGCCGGTGGACCCGGCCTCCGGGACCCTCGCCGTGGGCGTGCCCGGACCGGACTCGGTCGTACGTATCGTCGACGACCTCGGCCAGGAGGTCCCCTTCGGAGAGCAGGGCGAGATCCTCGTCCGCGGTCCGCAGGTGGTGCCCGGTTACTGGCGTCGTCCCGAAGCCACCGCCGAGACCTTCCCGGACGGTGAACTGCACACCGGCGACATCGGCTTCATGGACGAGAACGGCTGGCTCTACGTGGTCGACCGGAAGAAGGACATGATCAACGCGTCCGGCTTCAAGGTCTGGCCGCGCGAGGTCGAGGACGTCCTGCACACCCACCCGGCGGTCCGCGAGGCGGCCGTCGTCGGGATCCCGGACGGCTACCGCGGGGAGACCATCATGGCGTACATCAGCCTGCGCCCCGGGGCCGCCGAGGACCCCGACGCGCTGGCCGCGTACTGCAAGGAGAGACTGGCCGCCTACAAGTATCCGCGGCGGGTGGAGATCCTGCCCGAACTGCCGAAGACGGCGAGTGGGAAGATCCTTCGTCGGGAACTGCGTTCCCGGTCCCAGGACTCCCAGTAGTCTCCAGGACTCCTCGCACACGACGGACATCGATGTGAACGCACGGAAGGCAGGTGGCGGCAGTGCCCAGGACGACGGACGGTGACGGTACGCCCGTCCCGCAGCGGCTGCTGGCCGCCGCCACCCGGCTCTTCGCGGAGCAGGGCTACGACCGCACCTCGGTGCAGGAGATCGTCGAGGCGGCGGGCGTCACCAAGGGCGCGCTGTACCACTACTTCGGCTCCAAGGACGACCTCCTGCACGAGGTCTACGCGCGCGTGCTGCGCCTCCAGCAGGAGCGGCTGGACGCCTTCGCGGACGCCGACGCGCCGGTCGAGGAGCGGCTGCGGCGTGCGGCGGCCGACGTGGTCGTCACGACCATCGACAATCTCGACGACGCCTCGATCTTCTTCCGGTCGATGCACCAGCTGGGCCCCGAGAAGCTCAAGCAGGTGCGGTCCGAGCGGCGCCGCTACCACGAGCGCTTCCGTGCCCTGGTGGAGGAGGGCCAGAAGAAGGGCGTCTTCTCCACGGCCACCCCCGCCGACCTGGTCGTCGACTACCACTTCGGCTCGGTCCACCACCTGTCCACCTGGTACCGCCCCGACGGCCCCCTGGCCCCCCAGGAGGTCGCCGACCACCTGGCGGACCTGCTCCTGCGCGCATTGCGCCCCTGACGACGTCTCGTCCTCGAACGCCGGAGGGGCTGAAGAATCAGCCCCTCCGGCGTTCGAGCAGCGGGGGCCCGGGGGCGGCGCCCCCGGGTACGGGACCGGCGGGGCCGGTCGGCGTCACGCGTACTTCTTGATCTCCCGGTACGCCAGCGAGCGCTGGTGGACCTCGTCGGGACCGTCGGCGAGCTTCAGCGTCCGCGCGGCGGCCCACAGTTCGGCCAGCGGGAAGTCCTGGCTGACGCCTCCGGCGCCGTGCAGCTGGACCGCCTTGTCCAGGATGTCCACGACCGCGCGCGGAGTGGCGATCTTGATGGCCTGGATCTCGGTGTGGGCGCCCTTGTTGCCGACGGTGTCCATCATCCAGGCGGTCTTCAGGACCAGCAGACGAAGCTGCTCGACGGTGACCCGGGCGTCGGCGATCCAGTTCTGCACGACACCCTGCTGGGCCAGCGGCTTGCCGAACGCCGTACGGGACACCGCCCGGCGGCACATCAGCTCGATGGCCCGCTCGGCCATGCCGATCAGCCTCATGCAGTGGTGGATCCGGCCGGGACCGAGCCGCGCCTGCGCGATGGCGAACCCGCCGCCCTCCTCGCCGATCAGGTTGCTCGCCGGGACGCGGACGTGATCGAAGACGACCTCCGCGTGCCCGCCGTGGGAGTGGTCCTCGTAGCCGTACACCTGCATCGCGCGCCGGACGTCCAGGCCCGGTGTGTCGCGCGGGACCAGGACCATCGACTGCTGGCGGCGGATGTCGGCCCCGTCCGGGTCCGTCTTGCCCATCACGATGAAGATCTTGCAGTCGGGGTTCATCGCCCCGGAGATGTACCACTTGCGGCCCGTGATGACGTACTCGTCGCCGTCCCGCTCGATGAGCGTGGTGATGTTCGTCGCGTCCGAGGAGGCGACCTCGGGCTCCGTCATCGCGAACGCGGAACGGATCTCCCCGGCCAGCAGCGGCTCCAGCCACTGCTTGCGCTGGGACTCGTCACCGAACTGGGTGAGCACCTCCATGTTCCCGGTGTCCGGAGCGGCGCAGTTCAGCGCGGTGGGCGCCAAGTGCGGGCTGCGGCCGGTGATTTCGGCGAGCGGCGCGTACTGAAGGTTGGTCAGCCCGGCGCCGTACTCGGAGTCCGGCAGGAAGAGGTTCCACAGACCCTGCCTGCGGGCCTCGGCCTTCAGCTCGCCGACCACGGCGGGCGTGTCCCACGGCGAGGCCAGCAGGGCGCGCTGCTCCTCCGCGACGGCCTCCGCCGGGTACACGTACTCGTCCATGAAGGCGAGCAGCTTCCCGCGCAGCTCTTCGGTGCGCGCGTCGAATGCGAAGTCCATGACGGATCAGCCTTCCTGAAGGGTGGTCAGGCCGTGTTCGATGAAGACGGGAACCAGCTCGCCGATGCGGTCGAAGCCCGCTCCGACCGTCTGGCCCTTGGTGTAGCGGTAGTGGATGCCCTCCAGGATCACGGCCAGCTTGAACCAGGCGAAGGCCGTGTACCAGGAGACCGCGGAGACGTCGCGCCCCGAGCGCGCGGCGTACCGCTCGACGATCTCGCTCGCCGGGGGGTGTCCGGCGGCCGACGCGGTCGTGCTGATGGGGGAGTCGGGCAGCTCCAGGCGCGTGCTGTACATGACCAGCAGTCCGAGGTCGGTGAGCGGGTCGCCGAGCGTGGACATCTCCCAGTCCAGGATCGCCCTGATCCGGTCGTCGGGTCCGATCAGCACGTTGTCGAGCCGGTAGTCGCCGTGCACGACGGTGGGCGCGGGCGAGGTGGGCAGTTCGCGGCCCAGGGCCGCGTGCAGTTCGTCGATGCCGGCCAGCTCGCGGTTGCGGGAGGCGGCCAACTGCTTGCCCCAGCGCCGCAGTTGCCGGTCGAGGAAGCCCTCGGGTCGGCCGAAGTCGGCGAGACCGACCGCGGCCGGGTCCACCGCGTGCAGTTCGACCAGGGTGTCCACCAGGCCGAGCACGGCGTCGCGGGTGCGCTGCGGGCCGAGCGGGGCGAGCTGGTCGGCCGTGCGGAACGGGGTGCCCTCCACGAACTCCATGACGTAGAACGGGGCGCCGAGCACCGACTCGTCCTCGCACAGCAGCACGGGGTCCGGGACCGGCACGGCCGTCGGGTGCAGCGCGCTGATCACGCGGTGCTCACGCCTCATGTCGTGCGCCGTGGCCAGCACATGGCCCAGCGGAGGCCTTCGTACGACCCACCGGGCGGTGCCGTCGGTGACCGCGTAGGTGAGGTTCGACCGTCCGCCCTCGATCAGCCGGCCGCTCAGCGGGCCGTTCACCAGTCCGGGCCGCTCACGGTCGAGCAGGCCGCGCAGCCGGTCGAGATCGAGACCTGGCGGGTGGTCCGGGCTCATCTGTCGCTCCTCAGCACACGGGAATCGGGACATGACCATGATGCCGACCAGTCGGTATGTCGTCCAGCCGCTGCGCCAAACGTGATCGGCGTCTCCCCCGGACGAGGGGCGCTCCCGGGGAGACGGGACCCGGAGCACCCGGCACCCGGACGAGGACTGCTCAGGGGGAGACGGCACCAGGAACACCCGGCACCAGGAGCACCCGGCACCTAGAACACCAGCGCCACGGCGAACACGGCCAGCGCCACCGTGCACAGCGCCGTCGCCGACGCGTGCCGGGGCGCGAGTGCGTACGGTCCCGCCGGGCCCGCGGCCGCCAGGGTCCGGATGCGGCGGTGGGCGAGGGCCAGGAACGCGAGCCAGGCGGCACAGCAGAGCGCGAACGCCATGATCCCGGCGGCCGAGTCGCGCTCGTGCAGCGCCGCCTTGGCCGCCAGCACGGCGGCGACGGTGCAGGAGAGGGTCGTACGGCGCCAGGCCAGCCGCGTGCGTTCCGGCTGGAGGCCCGGGTCGCGCTCCTCGCGGAGAGGGGTGGTCATCCCGCCCAGCCGACGAGGACGACGACGACCATCGCGACCGCCACGACCGCCACGACGATGCTCAGCAGTGCCGGGAAGCGCGACACCGGCAGGTCCTCGCCCCGCCGCATCGCCCGCTCGCAGCGGATCCAGTGATTGACGGCCCGCAGCGCGCAGAGCACGCCCGCCGCCAGCAGCGCCAGGGCCAGGCCCGCCCGCCAGGCCCAGCGCAGGTCCGGCAGGAACTGGTCCACGGCGAAGCCGCCGCCGATGAGCGCGAGCGCGGTGCGCAGCCAGGCCAGAAAGGTCCGCTCGTTGGCCAGCGAGAACCGGTAGTCCGGGGTCGCGCCCTCGGACCGGATCTCCTGCGGCGCGAACCACAACCGGACATTGCGCACGAGTTCGATCACGTCCAGGACACTACCGGGGAGCCTCGCGCGGGGCTCCTCCGGTGCCGTCCCGGCCGCGTTCGGCCGGACGGATCAGTCCATCGCCCGGTAGTCCGTGAGCCGCTCGTACGCCGCCAGCCCGTCCGGCACCCACGTCCACTCCTCCAGCCGGCGCTCCACCTCGTCCTCGGTGAGGAAGTCGTGCCAGGCGACCTCCTCCGCCTGCGGGTTCACCGGAAGCTCGCAGCGGACCTCGTACACGGCCGACCACCAGGTCGCGCCGGCCCCGTCGTCGTACAGGAACTTGAACAGCGGAGTCGGCCGGGGGAGCCCGGAGACGCCGAGTTCCTCCTCGGCCTCGCGGAGCGCCGCGTCGTCGTAGGACTCGCCCGTGCCGACGACCCCGCCCACGAACATGTCGTAGAACGAGGGGAACACCAGCTTCGTAGGGGTGCGCCGATGGACGAAGAGCCGCCCCCGGGCGTCCCGCGCCTCGATGAACACGCACCGGTGGCGCAGCCCGCGCGCGTACGCCTCCCCGCGCGGGGACTGTCCGATGATCTCGTCGTTCTCGTCCACGATGTCGAGGATCTCGTCAGCGGCGTTCATGGGTTCCATCCAAGCAGCTCCGGGCCCCGCGGTGGCGGTGCTCGCGGCCGTCGGGGTGGTGTGCGGGGCCGTCGGGGTGGTGAGGCGGCCCGTCGGCCGGGGCGTGGGCCGGACGGCGTGGTGCGCGGGGCCAGGCGCGGGGCGGTGCCGCGACGGCGGCCGGGTGCGGTGCCGCGGGGCCGGGCGGTCCGGGGGTGGGCGGCTCGCTCAGTGCGGCTGGAGGTCCCGCGAGTGTTCCGGTTCCGCGGTGCCCGAGGGCATCGCCGGGTGCATGCCCAGCAGGACGATCCCCGTCACGATGCCGGCGAGCCCGGCCGCCTGCCAGGCGAGGGCGCCCGCGTCGGTGCGCAGCTGGTCACCGAGGAAGCCCACCCCGCAGACGATGCCCGCCAGCGGCTGGGCGGCGGTGAGCGCGGGCAGCGACATCCGCAGGGGCGCGGTCTCGAAGGCGCTCTGGACGAGGATCAGCCCGGTCACGCCGAGGACGAGCACCGCGTACGGCTGCCAGCTGGTGAGCAGTTCGGCCAGCCCGTCGGCACTGAACCGCTGGCCGCTGACCCGGGTGAGCGCGTCCTGAAGGCCGTACAGCAGGCCGGCGGCGGTGGCGAGCAGCACGGGTCCGGCGCTCAGCCGGGACCGTTTCGCACAGGTGGTGAGCAGCAGGGCGAGCCCGACCACGATCCCGATGATCAGCCAGTGCCGCAGCGGGTCGTCGACGGCCTCGCCGCCCTGCGGCTGCCCGGCGATGATGAACGCCGAGACACCGCCGGCGAGCAGCAGCAGCCCGGCCCAGCCCTGCCGGCCCAGCGGCTGTTTGGTCTGATGGCGGGAGAGCGCGAGCGCGAAGAGCAGGTTGGTGGCGAGGAGCGGTTCCACCAGCGAGACCTCGCCGTTGCCGAGCGCGACCGCCCCGAGGACCATGCCGCACACCATGAGCCCGATACCGCCCAGCCAGCGGGGGACCCGGATGAGGTCGAGCAGGATGCGCGGCGAGAGGAAGTCGCTGAGCGGGGCGTGCGAGGCGGCGTTCTGCTGGAGCACGAAGCCGAATCCCAGGCAGCAGGCCGCGCTCACGGCGAGGACCAGAACCAGTACCGACACGCTGGGTACCTCGATGCGTCAGAAGTCGGGGCGGGCCAGTGTTGCGTATCCCGCCGACTGTAGTGCCATGGGCCGTGGACCCGCCCCCGGGAACAACCGGAACCGGGCAGTTGACTCGGTCACCTTTCTTGCCGAGGATTCGGACCGATCAGTGACACGTGCTGGCCGGCCGCGTGGTCGACCACCACCAATGTCTCACCAACCAGCGACGACGCCGATCGGTTCGTGACAAACGTCATCAAGTCGTCCTCGTGACGCCGGCCCGGTCGGACCCGTCGGATTTTGCCGAGAGGACGGGCCCATGGCCTACGACGCAGATGTGATCGTCATCGGAGCGGGCCTCGCGGGGCTCGCGGCGACCGCGGAGCTCGTCGACGCCGGCCGCAAGGTGATCCTCCTCGACCAGGAGCCCGAGCAGTCGATCGGCGGCCAGGCGCACTGGTCCTTCGGCGGGCTCTTCTTCGTCGACTCGCCCGAACAGCGCCGCATGCGGATCAAGGACACGCACGAGCTGGCCCTCCAGGACTGGATGGGCACGGCCGGCTTCGACCGGCCGGAGGACCACTGGCCGCGCCGCTGGGCCGAGGCGTACGTCGACTTCGCGGCCGGCGAGAAGCGGCCCTGGCTGCACGCGCAGGGCGTGCGCTTCTTCCCCGTGGTGGGCTGGGCCGAGCGCGGCGGCTACGACGCCAACGGGCACGGCAACTCGGTGCCGCGCTTCCACATCACCTGGGGGACCGGGCCCGGCCTCGTCGCGCCCTTCGAGCGCCGGGTGCGGGAAGGGGTCGCCCGCGGACTGGTCGAGCTGCGGTTCCGGCACCGGGTCACCGGCCTGTCCCGCAGCGCGGGCTCCGTCGACACCGTCACCGGGGAGGTCCTGGAGCCGTCGGGCATCGAGCGCGGCCAGGCCAGCAGCCGTACGGTCACCGGTGCCTTCGAGCTCAGGGCCCAGGCCGTGATCGTGACCTCCGGCGGCATCGGCGGCAACCACGACCTCGTGCGCGCCAACTGGCCGGAGCGGCTGGGCACCCCGCCCGAGCGGATGATCTCCGGTGTCCCCGCCCATGTCGACGGGGCCATGCTCGGGATCACGGAGGAGGCCGGCGCCCGCCTCATCAACCGCGACCGCATGTGGCACTACACCGAGGGCATCCAGAACTGGAACCCCATCTGGGACAAGCACGGCATCCGCATCCTGCCGGGCCCCTCCTCCCTCTGGCTGGACGCGCGCGGCAGCCGGCTGCCCGTACCGCTCTTCCCGGGCTTCGACACGCTCGGCACCCTCGAACACATCATGAAGACCGGGTACGACTACACCTGGTTCGTGCTCGACCAGAAGATCATCGGCAAGGAGTTCGCGCTCTCCGGCTCGGAGCAGAACCCCGACCTGACCGGCAAGTCGATCCGCGGCGTCCTCGGCCGGGCCCGCGCGGACGTGCCCGGACCGGTCAAGGCCTTCATGGACAACGGTGTCGACTTCGTCGTGGAGAAGGATCTCGGCGCGCTGGTGCGCGGGATGAACGCGCTCACCGAGAAGCCCCTCATCGACGAGGCGGCGCTGCGCCACGAGATCGTCGCGCGGGACCGGGAGATCGCCAACCCCTTCACCAAGGACCTCCAGGTCATGTCGATCCGCGGGGCCCGCAACTACCTCGGCGACAAGCTGATCCGCACGGCGAGCCCGCACCGCATCCTCGACCCCGCGGCCGGCCCGCTGATCGCGGTGCGCCTCAACATCCTGACCCGCAAGACCCTCGGCGGACTGGAGACGGACCTCTCCTCGCGGGTCCTGGCCGAGGGCGGCGACCCGCTGGAGGGTGTGTACGCCGCCGGTGAGGCGGCCGGTTTCGGCGGCGGCGGAGTCCACGGCTACCGCTCGCTGGAGGGCACCTTCCTCGGCGGCTGCCTCTTCTCCGGCCGCACGGCGGGCCGGGCGGCGGCCGAGGCGGTGAAGTGATCACCTCCCGGGCGATCGGCGGGCCCAGGCGATCGTGTCCCGCGCGGCCCGGGGGTTGAGCCGGCAGTTTGGGGGGCGGCCCGCGGGCTGATCCCGCAGCCTGGCGGGCGGCCCGCGGGCTGAGCCGATCACCCTCGGACGGTCCTCGTGGTCCCCGGCCCTCGCGGCCGGGGGCTCGGTCCAAGTCGCCCGCCCCGGGCGGCCGTTGTCATCAGGACAGGGGCGGCCGTCCCCGGCTCGGCGGGATGAAGGCCGTCCAAGTCGGGCGGACAAGGCGCCTGTTCAGGACTTTGTGGGAGCAGTGAAGGTAACTGGTCTATACATACGGGCAGTTGACACGTGTAGTGACACGGCCCGCGCTTGACTTGAACCGGTGGCTCCGGGTTTGCTGTGCGTGATCACACTTTGACGAACCGCGCCTGTGAGGTTGAGCAGCGGTGTCACCACCCCCACCTCCCCTGGGTCGCGGCCGCAAGCGGGCGTCCCAGGCCTTCGACGCCGCCCTCGACGACGCCGAACTCGTGACCGCACGCGCCGCGTTGAACCAGGGGCGGTGGACCGACGTCCGGGAACTGCTCGCGGCGACGGGCGACGACTGGGACCGCCGCGGGCACCGGGTCACCGTCCTCGCGCAGGAGTCGGCGACGCTCGCCTGGGCCCGCGACTGGCAGCTCGCCGAACCGGAATCCGCCGACGCCGCCGTCCTCCTCGGCTGCGCCGCCGTGGAACGCGCCCTGCACGGCAAGGAACGCCCCGACAGTGCCCGCGAGGCCTGCCGGCGGGCGGCGGCGCTCGTCCCCGACGACCCCACCCCCTGGCTCGGACTCCTCCTCCTGGAGCGCTCGCTCGGAGCCGAGGACGACGTGGTCCGTCTCTTCGACGAGGTGCGCCACCGGCACGCCGTCCATCACCACGCGCATCACCTGATGGTCGCCCGGCTCGCCGAGCGCCGCGCCGCGGCGGGCCAGGACCCGCTCCACGAGGTGTACGACTTCGCCAACTGGTCGGCCGAGCAGGCGCCCGCCGACTCGCCGCTCGCGATCCTTCCGGTCGTCGCGCACGCCGAGCGCTTCCGGGTGCTCGCCGGCGCCGGGAGCGAGCCCGCCGACCCGGTCACCTCCGGGCACTGGGCCGGGCGCCGGGCCCGCCAGGTGATGAAGGCCGCGTTCGACTGGTGGCTGGAGTGGGAGCACGGTGACCACCCGCGCCGTCTCGTCGACCTCAACTTCCTCGCCCACGCCAAGATCTGCGAGGGCCGGGACGGCGAGGCCGCCGCCCTGTTCCTGCGGATCGCGGACCACCCGGCCGCGGCTCCGTGGTCGTACCCGGACCGCGACGGACACCAAGCCTTCCGCGCCGCGCGCGACCGCGTGCTCGGCACGGTGTGAACGCCCCCGAAGACCTGACATCCGAAAGGACGCCCCCGCGATGACGACGGACAGTTCGAGCACGCCGAGTACGTCGAGCACGGGAAGACCCGACGCCGACGGCGCCGGCATCAGCACGTTCAAGGGACAGGACCGGGCCCTGCGCGCCGGCCGGCTGGGCACGGCGGGTCTGCTGCTGTCCGTTCTCGCGGCCACCGCCCCCCTTATGGTGGTTGCGGGTGTCATGCCCACTACATTCGCGGTGATGGGCATCGTCGGGCAGCCGCTGCTCTTCGTCATCCTCGGCATCGTCCTGGTGCTCTTCAGCATCGGGTACGCCGAGATGAGCCGGCACGTCCACAACGCGGGCGCCTTCTACGCGTACATCTCGCGCGGGCTCGGCGGCACCCCGGGCGCGGGCGCCGCCGCGGTCGCCCTCGTCGCCTACAGCGCGCTCCAGGTCGGGATCTACGGCCTCTTCGGCTTCGAGGTCTCCGGGCTGTTCGCCACCTATCTCGACACCGAAGTCGCCTGGTGGATACCGGCGTTGGCCGCCGTGCTCGTCGTGGGGGCGCTGGCCTGGCTGAAGATCGACGTCAACGCCTGGGTGCTCGGCGTCCTGCTGGTCATCGAAGTGACGCTCGTCGTCGTCTTCGATGTCGCGGCCGTCGGCGATCCCGCCAAGGCGGGCCTGTCGCTGCACGCCTTCAACCCCGACACCCTCACCGGAGCGGGCGTCGGCACCGCGCTGTGCTTCTGCATCGCCGCCTTCACCGGCTTCGAACAGGCCCCGGTCTACGCCGAGGAGACCAGCCGGCCGCACATCCTCGTGCCCCGCGTCATGTTCCTCGCGATCGGTTTCGTCGCCGTCTTCTTCGCGATCAGCTCCTGGGCGCTCACCGTCGCCACCGGACCCTCCGCGATCGTGGGTACGTCCCAGAAGCAGAGCGCCGGGCTGCTGTTCTTCCTCACCGACTCACGCCTCGGCTCCACGTTCACCGACGTCCTGCACGTGCTCTTCGTGACCGGCATGTTCGCGGCGCTGCTCAGCTTCCACAACGTCGTCGCGCGGTACGCCTTCGCCATGGGCCGCGAGGGGCTGCTGCCCGCCGCCTTCGGCCGCACCTCCGAGTCCAGCGGAGCCCCCGGTACCGGCTCGCTCCTGCACACCGTGGTCTCCCTGATCGTGGTGGGCGGCTTCGCCCTGTCCGACGACAGGCCGGCCGGAGACCCGACGGCGCCTGTGCTCCAGCTCTTCACCTGGGGCGGCAACGTCGGAGCGCTCGGCGTCACCCTCCTGATGGCGGCCGCCTCGCTCTCGGTCATCGTGTTCTTCGTCCGCCGGGGCGCGGCCCGCGCCCAGTCCTGGCGTCTGGTCACCTCCGCGATCGCGGGCCTCGCCCTGCTGGTCATCGCGGTGTACACGGTCAAGGACTTCGACGTCCTCGTCGGCTCGGGTCCGGACTCCGTCCTGAACGTGCTGCTGCCGGCCGTCATCGGGGTCGCGCTGGTCGCCGGACTCGTCCAGGGGCTGCTGCTGCGCTCCCGCAAGCCCGAGGCGCACGCCCGGATCGGGCTCGGCAACGAGGCGTTCCAGTTGGACAAGGCGGCCGAGTCCACCACCTGATGAGGCCCTGCCGTCCTGCGCGGGGCCGATGTTCACGGTCCACGGGTGACAAGAGATGACGGAACGCTGACGAGCACCCGCCACCGCTGGCTTTTTGGGGGTGGCGGGTGCTCGAATCAAGGGGTGAACACTGAAAGGCCCGGGGAACCGGACCCGGAGCGACCGAGGCCACGGGAACCCGAGCGGCCGGAGCCCCGCGAGCCGGAGCGCCCCGAACCACGGGAACCGGAAGACCGCGAGGAGAACGAGGCTCGCGACGACCGCGGAGTCCGCGAGGCCGGTGACGTCCGCGCGGGACACGGGGACCGCCGGGAACACGAGGAAGACCGCGAGGAGCACGAGGCGTCCGCGGAGCGCGGCAGGCCCATCGGCCGCCGGGTGCTCCTCGGCACACTCGGACTCGGCGCCCTCGGCCTGGTGACCGCTCCCACGCTCCAGCGCGCGATGGACGCCTTCCTCGCCGGTGCCTCCCAGAAGGACCCCACCGGCCTGACGGGGCTGCTGCCCAACGGCGGCGGCTTCCGCTACTACTCGGTGGCGGCGTCCGTCCCCCACAAGAACGAGACGAACTACCGGCTCACCGTCGACGGACTGGTCGACCGTCCCACCAGCTACACCCTCGCCGACCTGCGCGCCCTGCCCCAGACCCGGCTGGTGCACGACGTCCAGTGCGTCACCGGCTGGCGGGTTCCGGGCACCCCCTTCGAGGGCGTACGCCTGTCGCACCTGCTGGACGCCGCAGGGGTGCACCATTCGGCCGGCGCCATCCGCTTCACCTGCTTCGACGGGACGTACACGGAGAGCCTCACCCTGCGTCAGGCCCGGCGCCCGGACGTCCTGGTGGCCCTGCGCATGCAGGACAAGCCCGTCGGCCACAACCACGGCGGCCCCGTCCGTCTCTATGTGGCCCCGATGTACTTCTACAAATCCGCCAAGTGGCTCTCCGGCATCACGGTCACCAAGGACGTCCGTCCCGGGTACTGGGAGGACCGGGGGTACGACGTCGACGCCTGGGTCGGCCGTTCGAACGGACGCGACGATGAACCCACGAGCTGACACGCCCCCGGCCGGGGCCGTGCGCTCCTCCCACGTACGGCGCTTCACCCGGGCCGAGCACTGGGTGCACCGGGTCACCGCCGTGCTGATGGGTGTGTGCGTGGCCACCGCGGCCTGCCTGTACATCCCGCAGTTCGCCGAACTCGTCGGCCGCCGCGAACTCGTCGTCCGGGTCCACGAATGGGCCGGCCTGACGCTGCCGGTCCCGGTCCTCGCGGGCCTCGTCTCCCGGGCGTTCCGCCGCGACCTGGGGTTCCTGAACCGCTTCGGCCCGCACGACCGGGTGTGGCTGCGGGCGGCACTGCGCCGCGACAAGGACCCGGAGTCCCGTCCGGCGGGCAAGTTCAACGCGGGGCAGAAGGTCTACGCGGCCTGGATCGCGGGGGCGACCCTGGTGATGCTGGGCACCGGTCTGCTGATGTGGTTCACCCACCTCACCCCGCTGATGTGGCGCACCTCGGCGACCTTCGTCCACGACTGGCTGGCCCTCACCGTCGGTATCGTCCTCGCGGGCCACATCGGTATGGCGCTGGGCGACCCGGAGGCGCGGCGGGGCCTGCGCACGGGATCGGTGAGCCGGGCGTGGGCCGACCGCGAACATCCGCTCTGGCGGCCGTGAACACCCGCTGAGAACGACGAACGGGCCGCGGGGGGGACCCGCGCCCGGGGTGCCCCCCCCCCCCGCGCCGGCCCCCCCCCCCCCCCCGGGGCCCGCGCCCCGAATAAGAGCCCCCCCCCCCACCCCCCCCCCCCCCCCCCCC
>NZ_JBIBSY010000020.1:73588-150509 GCF_043078065.1 Streptomyces sp. NPDC015532
GGGGTCCCCCCGGGGGGGGCCGCCCCCCCCCCCCCCGCGGGCGGGGGCCCCCCCCCCCCCCCCCCCCCCCCCCCCCGGGGGCCGGGGCCCCCCCCGGGCCGGCCCCCCCCCCCCCCCCCCGCCCGCGGCCCCGCCACGATCCGGCGGAACGGCCGCCTAGATGACGAGCGACAGCAGCAGCACCAGGCCCCCGGCCACCACCGAGATGATCGTCTCCATGACGGACCAGGTCTTCACGGTCTGGCCGACGTTCAGGCCGAAGTACTCCTTCACCAGCCAGAAGCCGGCGTCGTTGACATGGCTGAAGAAGAGCGAGCCCGCGCCGATCGCGAGGACGAGCAGGGAGGTGTGGGTGGTCGACATGTCGGCCGCGAGGGGCGCGACCAGGCCGGCCGCCGAGATGGTGGCCACGGTCGCCGAACCCGTCGCGAGCCGGATCGCCACGGCGATCAGCCAGGCCAGCAGCAGCGCGGGGATCGACCAGTCCTTGGAGATCTCCAGGATCATCTGCCCCACACCGGAGTCGATCAGCGTCTGCTTGAAACCGCCGCCCGCGCCGACGATGAGCAGGATGCCGGCGATGGGCGCGAGGGACTTCTCGACGGTCGTCGCGATGCGGTCCTTGGTGAAGCCCGCCGCCCGGCCCAGCGTGAACATGCCCACGATCACGGCCGCGAGCAGCGCGATCAGCGGCGCTCCGACGACGTCGAAGACGCGCTGCGTCATGTCCGTCGGGTCGTCGACGACGATGTCCACCAGCGCCTTGGCCAGCATCAGCACCACCGGGAGCAGCATGGTGGCGAGGGTGGCGCCGAAGCTCGGACGCTTCTCCAGGTCCTCCGAGGCACGCGTCGGGACCATGCGGTCGGGGGCCTGGACGTCCACCCAGCGGGCCGCGTACCGCGAGAACACCGGGCCGGCGACGATCACCGTCGGGACGGCGACGAGGACGCCGAGGGCGAGGGTGATGCCGAGGTTCGCGTGCACCGCGTCGATCGCGACCAGCGGACCGGGGTGCGGCGGAATGAGACCGTGCATCACCGACAGGCCCGCGAGCGCCGGGATGCCGATGCGCATCAGCGAGTAGTTGCCGCGCTTGGCGACCATCAGGACCACCGGGATCAGCAGCACGATGCCGACCTCGAAGAACAGCGGCAGTCCGATCACCGAGGCGATCAGCACCATCGCCCACGGCATGGCACGCCCGCCCGCCCTGGCGAGGATGGTGTCGACGATCTGGTCGGCGCCGCCCGAGTCGGCGAGCAGCTTGCCGAGGATCGCGCCGAGGGCGATCAGGACACCCACACCGGCCACGGTCGAGCCGAGCCCGGTGGTGAAGCTGACGATGGTCTTGTCGAGCGGGGCGCCGGCGAACGCGCCGAGTGCCAGCGAGCCGATGGTCAGGGCGAGAAAGGCGTGCAGCTTGAACCTGGTGATGAGCAGGACGATGACGGCTATGCCCGCCAGCACTGCTATGCCCAGTTGAGCGTGGCCCGCCGAGGTGATCGGTTCGACGGTGTCCGCTGCCAGCATCTCGACACTGAGTCTGGTCACGGTTGTTCCCTTGCTTGATAAGAGGACGCGGGGAGGGGTGCGGGGGAGAACCTTCCGTCCGGAAGGCGGCGCGGCGGCGCCTTCCGGTGGGAGGGCGCGGGTGAGACGGCGGCGCGGGTGACGGAACAGCCGCCGTCAGGGAGACAGCGTTGTCATGGGGGCGGGGGGTGCGGCGCTACCGCAGGGGCGGACGTCGCGAGGGGCGTCGCCTCTCGGCTACTAGAGAGCGTCGAGCGCCGTCACGGCCCGCTCGGTGATCTCGGCGGGGCCGCCGGACACGTCCACCTCGACGCCCGCCTCGTCCGCCGCCAGGGGCTGGAGCGTGGCGAACTGCGAGTCCAGGAGCGCCGGGGGCATGAAGTGCCCCGTGCGGTGCGACATCCGGTCCTCGATGAGCTCGCGGGTGCCGGTCAGATGGACGAAGACGATCCCGGGCGCCGCCGCCCGCAGCCGGTCCCGGTAGGCACGCTTGAGCGCCGAGCCGCTGACCACACCGCCGAGCCCGGCGCGCTCGTGCGCCCACTGTCCGATGGAGTCCAGCCAGGGCCACCGGTCGTCGTCCGTCAGCGGCGTCCCGGCCGTCATCTTGGCGATGTTGGCCGGCGGGTGGAAGTCGTCGCCCTCGGCGTACGGCACGCCGAGCCGGGCCGCGAGCAATGGGCCGATGGTGGTCTTCCCGGTGCCTGCGACGCCCATGATCACGACGACATGGGGGGTGGGGCTGTGCTGCATCGCGCTCTCGCTGTCTTCGTCGACATCTGATGTCGACGATACTGAAACGCATTAGGTACGACTAATTCAAGGGTGTGTGACATATAAGTCTGACTTTTTGTTCCTGGCGTCGGCCTCGTACCCTGACCCCATGAGCACACGGGGCCGGGGTCTGCACGGGCACGTACTGGAGACCCTCGGGCCGGCGATCACGGCGGGCGACTACCCGCCGGGAAGCGTGCTGCGCACCGACGAACTCGCTCAGCGCTTCGAGGTGTCCCGCTCCGTGATGCGTGAGGCGGTCCGGGTGCTCGAATCCATGCACCTGGTCGAGTCCCGCCGCCGCGTGGGCGTGACGGTCCGCCCCAAGGCCGAGTGGAACGTCTACGACCCCCAGGTCATCCGCTGGCGGCTGGCCGGCGCCGACCGTCCCCACCAGCTGCGTTCCCTCACCGTCCTGCGCTCGGCGATCGAACCCGTCGCCGCGGGACTGGCCGCCCGGCACGCCACCGCGGAGCAGTGCGCGGAGCTCACCGAGTGCGCGCTCGGCATGGTCGCCACCTCACGCGGACACCAGCTGGAGGGGTATCTCGTCCATGACGTCGCCTTCCACCGGGTGATCCTCAGGGCGTCGGGCAACGAGATGTTCGCCCGCCTCGGAGACGTCGTCGCGGAGGTCCTGTCCGGGCGCACCCATCACGACGTCATGTTCGAGGACCCCGACCCCGCCGCCGTCACCCTGCACGTCCAGCTCGCCGAGGCCGTCCGCGAGGGCGACGCCGTCCGTGCCGAGCGGCTCACCCGCGAGATCACGGTCGGCGCACTCCAGGAACTGGACGTCCTGGCACCCTGACGGCGCGCCCCGGGTCGGTCCTGGTCCGTCAGTCCAGGAACTCCCCGTCCACGTACACCCAGGCCCCGTCCACCCGCTCGAACCGGCTCCGCTCGTGCAGCGAACCGCCCCGGTAGGAGGCCCGGAAGGTCACGGTCCCCGTGGTGTGGAACGCCGAACCCTGACCCGTGTCCAGGATCTCCAGGCCGGTCCACCGCATGCCCGGGTCGAAGTCCAACCGGGCCGGCCGCGTGCGCGGATGCCAGGTCCGCAGCAGATACCCCTCGTCCTCCTTCACGAAGGCGCAGTAGCGCGACCGCATGAGCGCCTCGGCACTCGGCGCCGCGGCCTCGCCGCGATGGAAGCGCCCGCAGCAGCGCGCGTAGGGCTCGGCGAGCCCGCAAGGACAGGAACGGCTGGTCATCGCGTCATTCTCCCCGGACCCGGGCCGAGTCCGCGTTCGTGGGCGGATAGGCGGGCGGATGGGCGGGCCGGGCGGGAACCTGCGGGGTGGCCTCCGGCAACGGTGGCAGCGCCGTCCCGTACAGCCACGCCGTGAAGAGATCGTCCAGCGGCTCGGCCGCGTAACGCGAGACGTGCGCGGTGAAGACGGACGTGGTGACCGTGCCGCCCCGGTGCAGCGTCGCCCAGCCGCGCAGCATGCGGAAGAAGGCCTCGTCACCCATCGCGCACCGGATCGCGTGCACCGTGAGCCCGCCACGCTGGTAGAGCCGGTCGTCGAACATCAGCTTGCGGCCCGGGTCGGACAGCAGCAGGTCCTGCGGCAGCGCGGACAGCTTCCGGTGCGCGGCGGCGGCGAGCTGACGCGCCGGGCGCCCGCCCGAGCGCTCCGACCACAGCCACTCGGCGTACTTCGCGAGCCCCTCGTTCAGCCAGATGTGCCGCCAGTCCGCGATCGTCACGCTGTTGCCGAACCACTGATGCGCCAGCTCGTGCGCTATCAGCCGCTCCGAACCCCGCGCCCCGTCCACATGATTGGCGCCGAACAGCGACAGACCCTGCGCCTCGACCGGGACGTCGAGCTCCTCCTCGGTCACCACCACGGCGTACTCACCGAACGGATACGGCCCGAAGAGGCCCTGGAACAGCTCCATCATCGCGGGCTGCCGAGCGAAGTCGCGGGAGAACTCCGGGAGGAGCTGCGCGGGCAGATGCCCGGACTGCGGTACGCCCCCGAGCCCCGGGTCGCCGAGCAGCACCGTCTGGTACTTGCCGATCGACAGGCCCACCAGATAGCTGGAGGTCGGCGCCGCCTGCTCGTACACCCAGGTGGTGGTCGACGCCTTCGTCGTCCGCGTCAGCAGACGCCCGCCGGCCACCACCGCGTACGCGGACGGCGTGGTGACCGAGATCTGGTACGCGGCCTTGTCGGCCGGCCGGTCGTTGCACGGATACCAGGACGGCGAACCGACCGGCTGGCTCGCCACCAGCGCCCCGTCCTCCAGCTCCTCCCAGCCGAGTCCGCCCCAGGGACTGCCGACCGGCTTGGGGTTGCCCGACCAGTGCACCTCGACGGTGAACGCGGCACCGGCCCGCACCGGCTTCGGCGGACGGATGCGCAGCCTGCCGCCCCGGTGCGTGTAGTGCGGGGTCTTGCCGTCGACACGCACCCGGCCGATCCGGAAGTCGGCCAGGTTCAGCTGGAACTCGGTCAGCGCGGAACGGCCCGCTATGGCGTTGATCCGCGCGGTGCCGGAGAGCCGGTTCGGGCCGGGGCGGTAGTCCAGCGCGAGCTCGTACCGGTGCACCCGGTAACGGGAATCGCCGTTGGCCGGGAAATAGGGGTCCGGTCCCGCTGTCTGCTGAACGCTCACTGCCGCGACTGCTCCCTGCCCTGTGCTCGACGTGCCGCTGTACCGCCCTTCGGTGTCCGATCAGGTCAATTCTGCTACGAACGCCAGGCCTCGATCGGGTTGCCCAGCCAGCGGGTGTCGTCGGGAACGGACTCCGCCGCCATCACCAGCGACGCGGGACCCAGAGTGGAGCGGGCCCCGACGGTGCTGCCGGGCAGGACGATTCCGCCCGGACCCAGAGTGGCGCCCTCACGGAGGACCACAGTATCCGTCCGCAAGATCCGGTCGTGGAAGAGGTGGGTCTGCAGGACACAGCCCCGATTGACCGTGGTCGCGTCCCCGAGCGTCACGAGGTCCGTCTCGGGCAGCCAGTAGCTCTCGATCCACGCGCCCTTGCCGATCTTGGCGCCGAGCCCCCGCAGCCACCCGGTCATCAGCGGCGTACCGGGCACGGATCCCGCCAGCCACGGCACCGCGACGACCTCGACGAAGGTGTCGGCCAGCTCGTTGCGCCACACGAAACCGCTCCACAGCGGGTGCTCACCGGCGCGGTGCCGGCCCACCAGCAGCCACTTCGCCACGATGGAGACCAGGCACCCGAGGACGCCCACCGCGAGCAGCACGGCCCCCGAGAACACCCACGCCCACGGTCCCAACGCGCACAGCGCCGCGACCGTCAGCACGGCCAGCGCCGCCGAGCAGAACACCGGCACCAGCCGGCACAGCTCCACCAGACCGCGCGCCCACAGCAGCCGGGCCGGCGGCTCGTACGTACGGCTCTGATCGCCGCCCTGCGCCGCCCGCGGCAGCTTCATCGGCGGCAGCCCCAGATACGAACTGCCCTTCTTCGCCTTCTTCGGCGTCGCCGACAGCACCCCGACCAGACCGCCGTCCGGCACGCTGCGGCCCGGAGCGGTCATCCCGGAATTGCCGAGGAAGGCCCGCCGGCCGATCTCGGCCCGCCCGATGCGCATCCAGCCGCCACCGAGCTCGTACGGCGCCGTCAGCGTGTCGTCGGCGAGGAACGCGCCGTCGCCGACCGTCGTCAGACTCGGCAGCGCCAGAACGGTCGACACCTCGGCGCCCCGTCCGATCCGCATGCCGAGCAGCCGCAGCCACACCGGCGTGATCAGCCCCGCGTACAGCGGGAACAGCGTCTCCCGGGAGCGGTCCATCAGCTGCGTGACCGTCCAGGCCTGCCAGCCGATCCGGCTGTGCGTGGGATGCGTGCCCTCGTGCAGCCCGAGGCTCAGCAGCCGTACGGCGACCAGGAGCAGCAGCGCGTACGCGAGACCGAACGCGAGCGTCGCCGGAACCAGGGCGAGGGCCGCACCGCGCAACGCAGCGCCGAGCCCGGCGTCCGCGCTCACGAACACCCGGGCCACCAGCAGCGCGGCGACGGCGGCCGGCGCCGGCAGCGCGCTCAGCGCGAACCCGCTCGCGCCGTACATCGCCCGCCAGGACGTGCCGCGCCGCGGCCGGTCCTTGGGCCACGCGCGCTTCGCCTTGCCGAGCTTGACCGCGGGCGCGCCGGCCCAGCGCTGCCCGGTCGGAACCTGCCCCGCCACGGCCGAACCAGGCGCCACCTCGGCACGCTTGCCGACCCGGGCGCCCGGGAAGAGGATGCTGCGCGTCCCGACGACGGCACCGGCGCCCACCTTCACCGCGCCGATCTCCAGCCGGTCACCGTCCAGCCAGTACCCCGACAGGTCCACCTCGGACTCGACGGCGGCACCCCGGCCCAGCTTGAGCATGCCGGTCACCGGAGGCAGCGAGTGAAGATCCACGTCCGGGCCGATCCTGGCGCCCAGCGCACGGGCGTACCGCTCCAGCCAGGACCCGGTCAGCGAGGTCGCGCCGCTGAACCCGGCGAGCCGCTCGGCCGTCCACAGCCGCAGATGAACGCTCCCACCGCGCGGATACCGGCCGGCCTTCACCCCGCGCAGCAGCAGCCGCGCGCCGCCCGCGGCGACGGCGAGCCGCCCCGGTGGGCTGAAGAGCACGAGCGCACCGGCGCCCACCAGCCACCACGAGGTGCCGGGCGCCCACGGATACGGACCGAACCAGTGCAGTACGTTGCCGAGCGCGGCCAGCGCCACGGTCCAGCGCAGCCCGAGCAGGCCGAACAGCGGGATCAGGACGAGCAACTGGACCAGCTTGGCGCGCAGCGGGACCGGCGCGACGACCCGCTCGGCACCGTCGTCCTGGCGGGACTTCTCCAGATGCCGGGCCAGCTTGCGCAGCACGGGCTGCTGGTAGATGTCGAGCACGGCGGCGTTCGGGTAGCGGGCGCGCAGTCGCGTCGTGAGCTGGGCGGCCGCCAGACTGCTGCCGCCGATCGCGAAGAAGTCGGCGGCGGCGGCCCCGACGGGGATGCCCAGCACCTCGCCCCACTGCTCGGCGAGCCAGGCCTCGGTGCCGTACAGCTCCTCCTGGGCGCCGGCCGTCTCCAGGCCCTCCAGCGGCCAGGGCAGCGCGTTCCGGTCGACCTTGCCCGACGTCCGGGTCGGCAGGTCCTCGACCGGCGCGATCAGCGGGACCAGCGCGGCGGGCAGCTCGGCGCGCAGCTTCTCGACGGCGGCCGCCTGGTCCCAGCCGTCCTGGGTGACGACATAGCCGACCAGGAGCTGATTGCCGCCCCGCGCGGTCCGCACGGCGGCCGCGGCGCCCGCGACCCCGGGCAGCGCCTGGAGCGCCGCGTCCACCTCGCCCAGCTCGATCCGGCGTCCGCCGAGCTTGATCTGCTCGTCGGCCCGGCCGAGGAAGATCAGCCCCTCGGGTTCCGCCTTGACCAGGTCACCGCTGCGGTACGCCCGCTGCCAGCCCAGCGAGGTGAGCGGCGCGTACTTCTCGGCGTCCTTCTCCGCGTCGAGATAGCGGGCGAGCCCGACCCCGCCGATCACGAGCTGGCCGCTGCCGCCCATCGGCACCGGCTCGCCCGCCTCGTCGACGACCGCCAGCTCCCAGCCGTTGAGCGGCAGTCCGATACGGATGGGCTCGTCGCCGGTCAGCAGCGAGGCACAGGCCACGACGGTCGCCTCGGTCGGCCCGTACGTGTTCCACACCTCCCGGCCCTCGGTCACCAGGCGCTGCGTCAGCTCGGGCGGGCAGGCCTCGCCGCCGAAGATCAGCAGCCGGACCTCGTTGAGGGTCTCGGGCTCCCACAGGGCGGCGAGGGTGGGCACGGTGGAGACGACGGTGATCTCCTGCTCGACCAGCCAGGGTCCGAGGTCGGCGCCGCTGCGCACCTGGGAGCGCGGTACGGGCACCAGGCAGGCTCCGTACCGCCACGCCAGCCACATCTCCTCGCAGGAGGCGTCGAAGGCCACGGACAGGCCCGCCATGACCCGGTCGCCGGGGCCGATCGGCTCCTCGGCCAGGAAGAGGTCCGCCTCCGCGTCGACGAAGGCCGCGGCGCTGCGGTGGCTCACGGCCACGCCCTTGGGCCTGCCGGTGGAACCCGAGGTGAAGATGATCCACGCGTCGTCCTCGACACCGGGCCGCCCGGCGGGGATGTCCGAACGTCCGTCGACGGTCAGTTCGAGCCCGGCGCCCACGACCGCGCGCACGCCGGCCTCGCCGAAGACCAGCTCGGCCCGCTCGTCCGGGTCCTCGGCGTCCACCGGGACATAGGCGGCCCCGGCCGCGAGGACGGCGAGGATCGCCACGTACAGCTCGTTCGTACCGGACGGGACCCGTATGCCGACCCGGTCGCCGAGACCGACCCCGGCCTCCGCGAGCCGCCACCGCACGGCCTCGACCTCGGCGGCCAGGGCGCGGTAGGTGAGGGCGCGCCGGCCGTCGTCGAGAGCGGGCTCGTCGGGGTACGCCCGTACCGAGGCGTCGAGGATGTCGACGAGCGTGCGCGGCGAGGCGGCCGAACCGGCGGAGAAGCGCGCCTGGTCGCCGAACTCCGCACGCACGTCGTCGTCGGACAACGCGAGTGCGGGGCCTTGCTGGAGGGCTGCCATCGGGTCCTCACGTGTTGTTCCCGGATACTCCGGGGAGCCGGTGGGCCCGCAGGTACGCCTGGGGATATTCCGGTCCAGCTCCGAACAAGCCTGCAATTTTAGTACGACGCTAGCTTCGGACCTGGGGATCAGCGATGCGAGGCGTCCCCCAGAGGCTCGTCCGGGCCCTCGCTCCAGCGCTGTGACGTGGGGACATGTCAGCGTGACGAGATCTGCCCCACATCTTTGCGTGACATCGCGGACACAGTGAGCGAGGGCCCCGATCGGATGACCGGGGCCCTCGCTGTGCCAGGTGCGGCGGGGCGGCGCGGCGGCTCGGGCCGCCACGCCGGGCGCGCTGTTCCTCGGTGCGGTCCGGCCGGGTCAGCCCACGGCGCAGGAGACCGTGGGCCACGTCCAGGTGCCGTTGGTCTGAACGGTGACGCCGAAGGTGTTGCCGCTGCCGTTGGGTTTGGCCGTCAGGACCTGGGCGCTGGGGTAGCCGGCGGTGATGTTCCAGGTCGAGAGGATCTTCTCGGGCGCGGGCACGTTCATCGTCACGGTCCAGTTGCCGGAACCGGTGACCGTGACGTTGAGGTTGTAGCGGTCGCTCCACTGCTGGCCGGCGGACAGGGTGGCGGTGCACCCGCCGCCACCGCCTCCGCCGCCACCTGTGCCGCCGCCGTCGGGAGCCACGGCCCGGCCGGTCGCCGGGGAGATCATCCCGGCGCACAGGCCGCGCGAGGCCAGTCCCTGCGCGATGCGCGGGATCGCGGCGATCGTGTTGGCCGGCCAGTCGTGCATGAGGATGACCTGGCCGTTGGTGAGCCGGCCGGCCGCCTGGACGATCGCGTCGGTGCTCGCGCCGTTCCAGTCCTGCGAGTCGACGTCCCAGATGATCTCGGTCAGCCCGTACTTGGCCTCGACCGCCTTCACCGTCGCGTTGGTCTCTCCGTACGGCGGACGGAACAGTTTCGGCGTGCCGCCGCCGGCGCCGGAGATCGCCTGCTGGGTCCGGGAGATCTCCGAGTCGATCTGCGCCTGGCTCTGCTGGACGAGGTGCGGGTGGGTGTAGCTGTGGTTGCCCACCCACATGCCGGCGTCGACCTGGGCCCGTACCTGCGCGGGGCTGGACGCCGCGTACTGGCCCTCGTTGAACATCGTGGCCCGCAGGCCGTTCTGCTTCAGGGCGGCGAGCAGGCTCCCCGTGCTGCTCGACGGTCCGTCGTCGAAGGTGAGTCCGACGTACCCGCCGCAGGTGGCGGCGTGCGCGGGTGCGGCGTCGAGGGCGAGGGGGCTCACGACGGCCGTCACGACGACGGCCAGCCCCGTGATCAGCGAGCGTAACGAGCGCGGTGGTCCGGACGTCGTCCGGACTCTCGTGCGGAAGGTCATGCGATGGTCCTTCAGCCTCGGGGGTCGGGGGGAGGGGTCAGCTCGCGCTGCAGGAGACCGTGGGCCAGGTCCAGTTGCCGTTGGCCTGGACGGTGACGCCGAAGGTGTTGCCGCTGCCGTTGGGTTTGGCCGTCAGGACCTGGGCGCTGGGGTAGCCGGCGCTGATGTTCCAGGTCGAGAGGATCTTCGCCGGCGCCGGCACGTTCATCGTCACGGTCCAGTTGCTGGAACCGGTGACCGCGACATTGAGGTTGTAGCGGTCGTTCCACTGCTGGCCCGCGGACAGGGCCGCGGCGCATCCGCCGGTTCCGCCGCCGGAGCCGCCCCCGGTTCCGCCGCCCGATCCGGTGTCACCCACCGTGATGTTGGAGTTGCCGCTGCTCTGGTAACCCTCGGTGGCGAGGATCATGTAGTAGTTGAAGCTGCCTAGGTTCATTCCGGCGCGGGCCCATGCGTCGAAGTGGTTGCCGGTGGTGATGGTCCCGCCCGTCCGCTTCGACTGCCGGACGCTCCAGTACTGGTCGAAGGTGCGGGTGCCCTCGACGGACGGCGCGTTGGTCCGCGTCGTCTTGTAGATGTCGTACGTGCCACCGTCGGTGGTGACCGTGCCCTTGAACGTTCCCGTGGGCCGGTAGGTGCCCCAGTTGTCGACGATGTAGTACTCGACGAGCGGATTGGCGGTCCACCCGTAGACGGCCAGGTAGGCGTTGCCGGACGGGTTGAAGGTGCCCGAGTAGGTCACACTCCTGCGTCCGCCGTTGGTCCAGCCCTTGCCGGCGACGAAGTTCCCGGTGTTGCTCCACGAGGTGCTGTAGTTGCCGCCGGAGCCCAGGTTCATGGACACCGTGCCGCTGCTGTCGGTCCAGAACGAGTAGTAGTACCCGTTGTTGGTGCCGGTCTGGTTCGAGCTGATGACCGTGTCGGCCTGGGCGGTGCCGGGCAGCGTCATGGCGGCCACGGCGACCAGCAGCATGGTGCAGACACCGGTGATGAGCAGCCTGAGGTGACGGAACGCCCCTGAGCGGCCGCCGCGGCGGCCCGGAGGGGGTGCGGGTGCGTCGATCATGTGCGTGTTTCCTCCTCGTTCGTGTGAGGTGGAGCGCTGTGAATCGCCGACAGTTTTGAACCGGCCCTGTCAACTGTCAATACTTTCGACACTCAAGCCGAAACATTCGTCCGAGCTGGCAATGGCGAGAGATGGCGTCATGCCTGTTCAGCTGCATCGAAGGGTTTGCTCTGAAGTGGCTGTCCGTCGGGTGCGTATCGACCAAGATCGGATAGGGTCACGGATTTTTCGAAAGTTTCGAAGAATCGGCCGACCGTCCGGTGGGGCGCGGCGGAGCCGGAGACGCCGGTGCGGTGCGAAGGGGGTCCGGACATGCAAAAAGACCCCACATCAAGTGGGGTCCTCGCTGGTGTCCGAGGGGGGACTTGAACCCCCACGCCCGATAAAGGGCACTAGCACCTCAAGCTAGCGCGTCTGCCATTCCGCCACCCGGACAAGGTGTTTGTCGCGCGGGTTTCCCTCGCGGCGACAGGTGAAACATTACCAGGCTTTCGAGAGTCCCCGATCACCCCCCGTCGCGGCGTGAACTGCGTGTGACGGGTGGGGGCCGCCCTTGGGCGGGAAGGCGGGTCGGAGAGAGGATGAGGGGGACCACCAGCGGCGACAGCGGGAGGAAGCAGCGTGAGCGAGAGCGGCACGACCAGGAACGTCACGGGCGAGGACGAGGTCGTGGACCTCTGTCGTGAGCTGATCCGGATCGACACCAGCAACTACGGGGACCACTCGGGCCCCGGCGAGCGCAAGGCCGCGGAGTACGTCGCCGAGAAACTCGCCGAGGTCGGCCTGGAGCCGCGCGTCTTCGAGTCGCACAAGGGGCGTGCCTCCACCGTGGCCCGTATCGAGGGGGAGGACCCCTCGCGGCCCGCGCTCCTCATCCACGGCCACACCGATGTCGTACCGGCCAACGCGGCGGACTGGACCCACGACCCCTTCTCGGGGGAGATCGCCGACGGGATGGTCTGGGGCCGCGGCGCGGTCGACATGAAGGACATGGACGCCATGACCCTGGCGGTCGTACGGGAGCGGATGCGCACCGGCCGCAAGCCCCCGCGCGACATCGTCCTCGCCTTCCTCGCCGACGAGGAGGCGGGCGGCACGTGGGGCGCCCGGCATCTCGTCGACAAGCACCCGGACCTCTTCGAGGGCGTCACGGAGGCGATCGGCGAGGTCGGCGGGTTCTCCTTCACGGTCAACGAGAAGCTGCGGCTGTACCTGATCGAGACCGCGCAGAAGGGCATGCACTGGATGAAACTGACCGTGGACGGCACCGCCGGACACGGGTCGATGATCCACAAGGACAACGCGATCACCGAGCTCTCCGAGGCCGTCGGGCGGCTCGGCCGCCACACGTTCCCGGTGCGGGTGACGAAGACCCTGCGGCACTTCCTCGACGAGCTCGGTGACGCCCTGGGCACCGAGCTCGACCCGGAGAACATGGACGAGACGCTCGCCAAGCTCGGCGGCATGGCCAAGCTCATCGGCGCCTCGCTGCAGAACACCGCCAACCCGACCCAGCTGGGCGCCGGTTACAAGGTCAACGTGATTCCGGGGCAGGCCACGGCCCACGTCGACGGCCGCTACCTGCCGGGCTACGAGGAGGAGTTCCTGGCCGACCTCGACCGGATCCTCGGCCCCCGGGTCAAGCGCGAGGACGTGCACGCGGACAAGGCGCTGGAGACCGGCTTCGACGGGGCCCTCGTCGACGCCATGCAGACCGCGCTCTCGGCCGAGGACCCGATCGCGCGTGCCGTTCCCTACATGCTCTCGGCCGGCACCGACGCCAAGTCCTTCGCCGATCTCGGCATCCGCTGCTTCGGGTTCGCCCCGCTGAAGCTGCCCCCCGAGCTGGACTTCGCAGGCATGTTCCACGGTGTCGACGAGCGGGTGCCGGTGGACGCGCTCCAGTTCGGCGTTCGTGTACTGGACCGATTCATCGACGCGTCGTGACGTACCGCCGGCGGCACGCCCCGGCACGGTGCCGGCGGGCTGACCTGCCGCGCCGCCGTGGAGGTGCGAGGTGTTGACGCCGGCATTCGCCCGTCTGTGCGGCAATCGCCCGGGACGGGTGAATGCGACCATAAGCCCATAGCCCTACTACTCCCTCCTCGTTACAGGTGTTGCGATCCGCTGCTTTGGACCGCGTTTGCCTATCAGGAGGAATAATGATCAAGAAGATCGTCGCCGCCGCTGCTGCCACGGGTGGTCTGGTTCTCGCGGGTGCGGGTCTGGCCGTCGCCGACTCGGGCGCCCAGGGTGCCGCTGTGCAGTCCCCGGGCGTCGCCTCCGGCAACGTCATTCAGGTGCCCGTCCACGTCCCGGTCAACGTCTGCGGCAACACGGTCTCCGTGATCGGGCTGCTGAACCCCGCCTTCGGCAACACCTGCTTCAACCACTGACGTTGCGCCTCTTGCTCTGTGGGGGGATCCCGTGGGTCACCTCATGAGGGTCACTTCGTGAAGGTCTGAGCCCGTCGGCCCCGGAGTGCGCGCCATGCGCTCCGGGGCCGACCGGCTTCCCGCGCACGTCCTGTGGCGTGCGCGTGCTCTCGACGGTCCACGTCTCAAGGACTGTCGGTCCACGTCCCAAGGACTGAAGGCAGGGATTTCAGCTATGCGACAGGTCACCCGCAAGGGCCTGATGACCGTGGCGGCGGCCGGTGGTGTGCTCGCGGTCACCGGCGTCTCCGCGCACGCCGACTCGGGGGCGATCGGCTCCGCGTCGGACTCTCCCGGCGTGCTGTCGGGCAACACCGTGCAGGCGCCAGTGCACGTGCCGGTCAACGTCTGCGGAAACACCGTGAACGTGGTCGGGCTGCTCAACCCGGCGATGGGCAACACCTGCGTCAACCACGGCGGCTCGTCCGAAGGCCGGGGCGGTCACAGCGGTCAGGGCGGTCACGCCGGCCGGGAGACCCACTCCGGCGGCGGTTCGCGGGCCGCCGGCCAGGCGGCTCACTCGCCGGGGGTGGCCTCCGGCAATCACGTACAGGTGCCGGTCGACGCCCCGGTGAACGTCTGCGGCAACAGCGTGAACGTGGTGGGGATCGGCAACGCGGCGGCGGGCGACAGCTGCGAGAACGGCGGATCCACCGGCGGCCACCAGGCACACCACCCCGGGCATCCGGGACACCCCGGTCACCCGAGTCACCCTGGGCACCCTGGTCAGCCCGGACATCCGAGTCACCCGGGCCACCCTGGTCAGCCCGGCCACCCGGGCCACGACGGTCACTGTGAGCACCCGGGTCACCCCGGACACCCGGGCAACCCCGGAACCCCTGGCCACCCCAGCCACCCCGGAACTCCGGGCACTCCGGGCCACCCCAGCCACCCCGGAACCCCCAGCCACCCCGGAACCCCCAGCCACCCGGGCAACCCCGGAACCCCGGGCAACCCCGGAACCCCGGGCAACCCCGGAACCCCGGGTCACCCCGGAACCCCGGGTCACCCGGGTACGTCCACCCCGGGCGGCGGCAAGCACCGCGCCGACGCCGTGCCGGTGGGCCTGCCCGGCTCGGAGGCCGCGGTGCGGACGCCCGCCACGGCCGGTGCGCCCCAGTTGGCCCACACGGGCAGTGAGCTGCCGATCGGAGCGGCCGTACCGGCGGGAGCCGCCGCGCTGCTGGCCGGCGCCGTGCTCTACCGCCGGGCGCGCGCTGCGGCGTGAAGCAGGGGCCTGACGCGATGCCGATGTGATGATCGCATCGGGGAGTGAGGCGTGGACATCACCCGGCGCGCAGGCCCGATCGCCGCGCGGCACGACCGGGGTGCCACGGCCTTCCCCGTGACAGGAGTGACGGTGCGGGCCCCGTGATGACGGGGCCCGCTCCCGTTCAGCGGCCTTCTGTCACCACGTGGCGCGTACCTGGCGGATGATCCGCCGGCGCAACCGCACTCTGCGGCTGCCGTCACGGAGCAGGCTCAGGCGGTCCAACTCCCAGTGTCCGTACTCGGCATGGTCCGTCAGCAGACGTGTCGTGTCCTTGCGGGAGACCCCGCGAGGTACGTACACGTCGACAAATTCGTATTCCGGCATCGCATCTATTGTGCGGGCAGAGGCCCTGTACGGATAGCGTCTGCACTATGTCTGATGCTGTGCAGCCCACCGCTGCCGAGGTACGCGCCGCCGCAGAGGCGGTCAAGACCGCACTCGACCGCCACCTGGCCGCGGTCGAGCGCAGGACGGGCGATGACGACCCGGACGTCTACGAGGCTTTCAACGAGCTCGCCGCGGCGGCCGAGGAGTATGACGAGCTCCTCTACGACCGCTACGACGAGGTCACGCCCTTCGAGATCCCCGGCGGTGACGACACGCTGCCTCCGTACACCGGACCCGAGGAGCCGAACGCGCTGAGCGTGGTGATCCGCCGGGACTACGCGGTGGTGGAGCCGCAGCGGCTGCTGGCGCAGGCTCAGCGGGTGGAGGCGGTGGAGGAGGACGGCGCCACCGCCGACGAGGGCTTCGACGCGGCGTCCGGCACCGTTCACGGCGCGCTCGGGGTTCTCTTCGGAGAGTTCGAGCCCGACGAGATCGCCTCCCGGCACAAGGAATTCGGACTGGAGGAGGGCGACTCCACGCTCTGGGTGACCGCCGCCGACGAACCGGCCGAGCCCGGTGAATGGCTGGAGACACCCTTCGAGTCGATCGACCCGCAGCGTGTCGTCTGCCGCTTCGACGTCAGCGCGGTGTTCGACGAGGAGTCGGACGACGACCTGGACGACGATCTGGACACCGACCTCGGCTCCGAAGGGGAGACCGGCTCCCCGGACCCGCTGGACGCGGATCGCTGAGCCTGCCCGGCACGGACCGGCCCACGCCAGTGGCGGTCACCGGATTCCGGTGACCGCCACTGGTGTTTCTCGGGGGCCGCGGGAGCCCGGTGCCGATCAGCCCGCCGTCGGTGTCTGCGCCCTCAGCAGGGCCTGGAGGCGGGTGGTGCGCGGCTTCTGCGGGACCTCGGCCACCGCGTGCGGCAAGGCCTGCTCCACCCCGTGCACGACGGAGAGATGACGCTCGGCCCGCCCGAAGGCCGTGTAGACCCAGGGGCGGGTCAGGGCCGCCGCGGCGTCGCCCGGGAGCACCACGACCGCGGCGGGCCAGCGCAGACCCACCGCCTGGTGCGCGGTGAGCGCCCAGCCGTGCCGCACGGTCTGCTCCACCCGCTCCTTCGGTACGACCACGGGCGTGCCCGAGCAGTCCAGGTGCAGCCCCTCGGCGTCGGCCTTCACCACGCGGCCCGGCAGCGCCCGGCCCGGTGCGGGGGAGTACACGATCCGGTCGCCCGGGTCGAAGCCGCCGAAGCGCCCGGGACCGGGGTTCAGCCGCTCCTTGAGCGCGGTGTTCAGCGCGCGGGTGCCGACCGCGCCACCGTGCCCCGGGGTGATGACCTGCGTCTGTTCGGCCGGGATACCGATCGCGCGCGGCACCGAGTCCGCGACGAGCTGAACGGTCCGGTGGACCGCCTCGCCCGCGTCGCGCACCGGGACGATCACGACCTCCTTGCCCGGCGCCTCGACCTGGTTGAGCTCGCCGATGCCGATCCCGGAGACCAGTTCGCCGATGGGCCCGGGGTCAGGGGTCCGCGAGGCCACCTGCGGGCAGGCACGGGCGGCGATCAGGTCCGCGAAGACCCGGCCGGGGCCGGCCGACCACAGCACGCCCGGATCACCGCTCAGCACGAGCCGCGCCCCGTCCGGCAGCGACTCCACGAGCATCGCCGCCGTCTCGACGTCGAGCTGCGGAGCGTCCAGGACGACCAGGACGTCCAGGTCCAGGGCGCCGTCCGCGTCCCGGCCCGGTCCCTCGGAGCCGGAGAGGAGTCCGGCGACCGTGGCGGCCTCCGTCGCCGGGCCGTCCGTGGGGTGCTCCGCGGCGCCGTCCGCCGGCTCGTGCCCGGCCGCGAAGCCGTCGCGCCCGCCCGCGGTGTGCGCGGCGGCCCAGCCGCGCAGACCGAGCGCGCGTGCCGCGTGCAGCAGCGCCGCCGCCTCGGACCGCGAGGCCTCGCCGCCGGTGTGCAGCACGAGGCCGTGAGCGGCGGCCGCCCGGATCAGCTCCCCGGCGGAGCGGGGTGCCGAGGCCGCGGCCCGCTCCCACGCGTCGGCCGAACCGTCCTGCTTCGGCACCGAGTTCATCAGCCGGGCGAGTCCGTCGGCGAGGCTCTCCTCGGCCAGCGCGTACCGCTCAAGGCCGATCAGGATCCGTACCGGGCGCTCCTGCGGCTCCTCCGTGTCGTCCGGCGCCGCCGGGGCCGGGGGAGCGGTGTCCAGCGCGTCCTGGAAGACCAGGGCCTCGCCCTCCGCGAGAGCGCTCTGCACGGCCGCGTCCGGGTCCGGCACCGAGCGCTGGGAGAGCGCGGCGACGAGGGCCGAGGCGTCCAGCGCGGTGTGCCCGGCGACGGCCGCCTGTTCCAGCAGCCACACGGTCAGCGCCGTGCCCCGGCGCTCGTCGTCGGGGCCGCACTCCGCGCCGAGCAGCGCCCGGGCGAACCCGTCGGCCTGCTCGGGGCGCACTCCGGGCACCCGCAGCAACTGCCAGGGGTCCTCACGGAGCCGGTCGTCGGCGCCCTCGCCCAGAACCGCGACGACCTGCGCCGCGAGCGTCTCGGGGGCGCCGGCCCCGGCCAGCAGGGCGCGGACGGCGGCGACCGCCTCCGGCGCCGCTCCGGGTGCCGGTGCGGCCTGTGCCGCGATCGGCTGCGGCCGCCGTGCGGGCTCCAGGGCGGTCCTGCGCGGCGCGGGATCCGGCTCGCGGAAGGCGGTGGCCACGGGCTTCTCGCCGCTCTCCACGGCGCGCACCGCCGCGAGCAGGTCGGCGGCCGTGCCGCTGAGCTTGCCCCCGGCCTCGATCGGCGCCTGCTTCTCCGCCTTCCGGCGCTCGATCCGCTCCCGTTCCAGACGCTGGGCCGCCAACTCGGCCGCCGCCTCGGACACCTGCGCGGCGCCTTCGGCGGACCCGGTTCCCTCGGCGGCCGTGCCGTCGCCCGGTTCCGTGCCCTCGGCGGTCTTCCCGTCGCCCGGTTCGGTGCCCTCGTCCCCGGAGTCGTTCCCGTCCCCGGAGCCGTCCCCGTCGCCGTCCCCGGGGCGCGCGTCCGCCCGGTCCACGTGCTCGCCCGTCGGCTCAGGGGCGTCGGCGGCGGTGTCCGCGCCCGGCGTCCCCGGCTCCGCGTCCTGAGTGGTCTCGGGCTCCGTGCTCACAGCGTGCTCCAGTCGTGATCGGGATAGTGGTGCACCGGGGCCGACACGTCGTCGAGCGCCCGGCAGATCTCGTCAGGAAGACTAAGCGTCTCCACTGACAACGCGGCCGTGAGCTGCTGCGCGTTGCGCGCGCCGACGATGGGGGCGACGACCCCCGGCCGGTCGCGGACCCAGGCGAGCGCCACCTGGAGCGCGGTCACGGCGAGACCGTCCGCCGCGGTCGTCACGGCCTCCACGACACCGGCTGCCGTGTCGTCGAGATACGGCGCCACGAAGGGCGCCAGATGTTCCGAACCGCCCCGGGAGTCGGCCGGCGTCCCGCCCCGGTACTTGCCGGTGAGCACACCGCGCCCGAGCGGCGAGGAGGGCAGCAGGCCGACGCCCAGGTCGAGGGCGGCGGGCAGCACCTCCCGCTCGATGCCGCGCTGCAACAGGGAGTACTCCATCTGCGTACTGGCCAGCCGGGTGCGTATACCGGGTGCCGCGAGCTGCCAGGTGGCGGCCTTGGCGAGCTGCCAGCCGCAGAAGTTGGACACCCCCGCGTAGCGCGCGCGGCCGCTGCTGACGGCCAGGTCGAGGGCCTGGAGGGTCTCGTCGAGCGGTGTCCGGGGGTCGTAGGCGTGCACGTGCCACACGTCCACGTAGTCGGTGCCCAGGCGGGCGAGCGAGGCGTCCAGGGCCGACAGGAGATGACTGCGCGAGCCGTCGAAGCGGCGGTCCGGCTCGCGCACGCTGCCCGCCTTCGTCGAGATGATCAGGTCCCGGCGCGGAACGAGCCCTTCCATCAGCTGCCCGAGGAGATACTCGGCCTCCCCGTCGCCGTACACGTCCGCCGTGTCGACGAGGTTCCCGCCCGCTTCCCAGAACGTCTTCAAGAGGTCCGCGGCGTCATGCTCGTCGGTG
Source organism: Streptomyces sp. NPDC015532 (assembly GCF_043078065.1). NCBI lineage: Bacteria > Bacillati > Actinomycetota > Actinomycetes > Kitasatosporales > Streptomycetaceae > Streptomyces > Streptomyces sp. NPDC015532. Next base: position 93,004 of record NZ_JBIBSY010000020.1, read on the forward strand.
TCCCGCCCCCAGGTGAGGGTGCCGAGTCCGATCCGGGAAACACGCAGGCCGGTACGGCCGAGATGCCTCTGCTCCATGGACGCCGAGATTACTGTCCGGCACCGGCGGTGTGGGGGCCTGTGGACAACGGAAATCCCGGGAAAGGCAGCCCGGGACGGCCGGTGGCACGAGGCGGCGGCCGTCACCGGCGTACGCGGGCGCGCGCGAGGGCGGCGCCGGACGGACGCGAGGGGCCGCCGGGCGCCGGGCACGGGCGCCCGTGGCGGAGCGCCGCGGCCGCACCGGGAACGTGCCGCTCCCCGCCGGGGCACCCGCACGCTAGGGTCTCGGGCACAAGGGACGTTACTGATCGGTAAGGAGATCGGCCATGCAGCTCGGCATCAATCTCGGCTACTGGGGCGCCGGAATGGACGCGGACAACCTCGCCGTCGCCCAGGAGGCCGACCGGCTCGGATACGCCGTCTGCTGGGCGGCGGAGGCGTACGGCTCCGACGCGGCCACCGTGCTCAGCTGGGTCGCCGCCCAGACCGAGCGCATCGACGTCGGTTCGGCCATCTTCCAGATCCCGGCCCGTCAGCCCGCGATGACCGCGATGACCGCCGCGACCCTCGACTCGCTGTCGGGAGGCCGCTTCCGCCTCGGCCTCGGCGTCTCCGGCCCGCAGGTCTCCGAGGGCTGGTACGGCGTCAAGTTCGACAAGCCGCTCGCCCGCACCCGCGAGTACGTGGAGATCGTGCGCAAGGCCATGACGCGCGAGCGGCTGTCCCACGACGGCGAGCACTGGACCCTGCCGCTGCCCGGCGGTCCGGGCAAGCCGCTCAAGCTGACCGTGCACCCGGAGCGCGAGCACATCCCGCTGTACATCGCCGCGATCGGCCCGAAGAACCTAGAGCAGACCGGCGAGATCGCCGACGGCGCGCTGCTCATCTTCCCCTCGGCCGAGCACCTGGAGGACACCGCGATCCGTAACCTGCGCGCGGGCCGCGAGAAGGCCGGGAAGACGATGGAAGGGTTCGACGTCTGTCCGACCGTGCCGCTCGCCGTCGGCGCCGACAAGGACGTTCCCGCGCTCGCCGACATGTTCCGCCCGTACACCGCGCTGTACGTCGGCGGCATGGGCAGCTTCAAGCAGAACTTCTACAACCAGCTCGCCCAGCGCATGGGCTACGAGAAGGAAGCCGCCGAGATCCAGACCAAGTACCTGTCCGGCGACAAGGACGGGGCGGCCGCCGCGATTCCGCACACGCTGATCGACCAGACGACGCTGCTCGGCTCGGTGGACCGCATCGCCGACCGCATGAAGGCCTATGCCGCCGTCGGTGTCACCACGCTCACGCTGGCCCCCGCGGGCTTCACGCTGGAGGACCGGATCGCCTCGCTGCGGGCCGGCTCCGAGGCCCTGGAGCGGGCCGGACTCGCGTAACCCCGCCGGGAGAGTTCTGCGGCCGTGGTGGGGGCTCGGGGGTCTTCCCCGCCACGGCCGTCACGGGGAACAACGCGCCGACGGCCGCTTGGTTACGCGCCCGGACCACCTGGCCGTCCATCGTTCGGCGGATTTGTCGGACACATCGGTTGCCAGGTCACAGACAACCCATTTGACTCGTTTTCTGCACAACTCTGCAGAGAGGGTGTCAATGATGCTGTCCGCCAAGAGCCTGTTCGAGGAAATCCTCGACAACGACGAGTCGTACCGCCTCTTCTGTTCCATCGCCGCCAGCGGGGAGTCGCAGGGCGGCTGGGAGAACGCCCGGATCGCCGCACTGGTCCCGGCGGACGAACGCGCCCTCGCCCCCAAGATCGCCCGGCACGGCGCCGACGAGGACAAGCACGGCCGGATCTTCAACGCCCTCATGAGGAAGCGCGGCCTCGAACCCGTCGAGGTACCGTCCGACACCGACTACACGATGCTCCTGGAGCGGCACGGCATCGGCCTCGCACACGACAGGCTCAAGGGCGACCAGCCCCTCACCGTGCGGGACATCGTCACCTATCTGGCCCACAGCCGGGTCACCGAACAGCGTGCCTCCGAGCAGATGGACCTGCTGCGCAGGCACTTCGCCGACCACCCCGACATCGGCCGCGCGGTGCGGATGATCGCGGCCGACGAGGACAACCACCTCGCCTACTGCCACGAGGAACTGCTGCGCTTCGCCCACGCCGGACACGGCCGCGCCATCCAGCGGGCCCTGCGCGAGTGCGCGCTCGCCGAGATCCGCATCTACCGGGACGTCAGCCTCGCCGTGATGGCCCGCATGGGCCGCGTCCTCGGCTGGTCCAGGGCCAGGGCGGCCGTCCTCGCCGCGGGCATCCACGCCGTGTACGCCTACGAGCGGGCCGCCGGCTGGCGCCGCATGGTCACCCTGAAGGCGCCCGAGCGGCGCGGCGCGCTCGACGGCCCCGCCGCGACCGCACCGGAATTCGCCTGACCGGCCGGGCCTACAGCCAGCCCCGCCGCTTGAAGAGCCGGAACAGCAGGAACTCCAGGACGACCAGGCCCCCGATCACCACCGGATACGACCACCGCCAGTGCAGCTCGGGCATGTGGTCGAAGTTCATGCCGTAGATCCCCGCGACCATCGTGGGGACCGCCGCCATGGCCGCCCACGCGGAGATCTTCCGCATGTCGTCGTTCTGCCGCACGCTCATCTGCGCCAGATGCGCCGACAGGATGTCCGACACGAGCCGGTCCAGACCCTCCACCGACTCGTTGACCCGCAGCAGGTGGTCGTTGACGTCACGGAAGAACGGCTGCGCCTTCTCGTTCACGAACGGCACGTCCGTCGCCTTCGGGCCCGAGCCCGAGAGCCGGGCCAGCGGCACCGACAGCGGGACCGTCGCCCTGCGGAACTCCTGGACCTGCCGCTTGAACGCGTAGATCCGCGACGCGGTGTTCCGCGAGCCTCCGGCCTGCGGAGAGAACACCTCCGCCTCCAACTGCTCCAGGTCGGTGCCGAGCTCGGTCGCCACCTCCAGATAGTGGTCCACCGTCGCGTCGGCGATCGCGTACAGCACCGCCGTCGGCCCGTGCCGCAGCGTCTCGGGATCCGACTCCAGACGCTCCCGGACCGTCTTGAGCGGCGACTCCTCGCCGTGCCGGACGGTCACCACGAACGAGTCGCCGACGAACACCATGACCTCGCCGGAGGTGACCGTGTCGCTCTTCGGCTCGTACGCCACCGGCTTGAGGACGACGAAGAGCGAATCCTCGTACACCTCCAGCTTGGGGCGCTGATGGGCCTTGAGCGCGTCCTCGACCGCCAGCGGATGGAGCGCGAACTCCTCCGTGACCAGCTCGAACTCGTTCTCCGTGGGCTCGTACAGACCGATCCACACGAAGGCGTCGCCCCCGGCGCGGCACTGTGCCAGGGCGTCGGAGAGATCCCCCCGGCCCTCGGTCCGCCGGCCGTCACGGTAGATGGCGCAGTCGACGATCACGGTGAGGATTCTCCCGCCGCCGGGGCCCCACCGCACACCGGGGGCCGCTTTCCACAGGGCCCGCCGCCTTCCCGCGCCCTCCGTTTACGCTGGGCCGCATGCCCACCCTGATCCTCGTCCGGCACGGACGTTCCACCGCCAACACCGCGGGACTGCTCGCCGGCTGGACGCCCGGCGTCGCGCTCGACGAGCGCGGTACGCAGCAGGCCGCCGCCCTCCCCGGCCGGCTGGCCGGACTGCCGATCGCCGAGGTCGTCACCAGCCCCCTCCAGCGCTGCCGGGAGACCGTCCAGCCGCTGCTGGAAGCCCGCCCCGACGTCCCCGTGCACACCGAGGAACGGATCGGGGAGGCCCACTACGGCGACTGGTCGGGCCGCAAGCTCGCCGAACTCAAGGACGAGCCGCTGATGGACGTCGTCCAGGCGCACCCGTCCGCGGCCGCGTTCCCGGGCGGCGAATCGATGCGCGCCATGCAGACCCGCGCCGCCGAGGCGGTACGCGAGTGGAACGCGCGCGTGGAGCGCGACCACGGCGGTGACGCGGTCTACCTCATGTGTTCGCACGGCGACATCATCAAGTCGCTCGTCGCCGACGCACTCGGACTTCATCTCGACCTCTTTCAACGGATCTCTGTCGAACCGTGTTCCATCACAGCGATCCGTTACACCCGGCTGAGGCCTTTTCTCGTGCGTCTCGGGGACACCGGTGATCTCGCCTCCCTGGCCCCGCGCGAGGAACCGGCGGGCGGCGACGCACCGGTCGGGGGCGGTGCGGGCGCACCGTGATCGTCGGCCGCAGTAGGGTGAAGCGGTCGAACCAGCACAGCAGTTGTCAACCCGTTCTCAGCCGATGCGGGCCGGCGCCGTCTGCCGGCCCCCATGCCGATTCAATGGAGACAGGACGTGTCACGTCAGGTGTTCCTCTACGACCCCCCGGACCGCTTCGTGGCCGGCACGGTCGGGTTGCCCGGACGTCGTACCTTCTTCCTTCAGGCAACCTCCGGCCCCCGGGTGACGAGTGTGGCCCTGGAGAAGACCCAGGTCGCCGCACTCGCCGAGCGGATGGACGAACTCCTCGACGAGGTCGTCCGGCGCACCGGGGGCAGTGCCCCGGTCCCGGCGATGGCCTCGACCGAGGTGTCCGACACCGCCCCCCTCGACACCCCCGTGGAGGAGGAGTTCCGGGTCGGCACCATGGCGCTGGCCTGGGACGGTGAGGAACAGCGCATGATCGTCGAGGCGCAGGCCCTGGTGGAGGTCGAGGCGGAGTCCGACGAGGACCTCGCCGAGGCCGAGGAACGGCTGCTCCAGGACGAGGAGAACGGCCCGCCCATGCTCCGGGTCCGGCTCACCGGCGCGCAGGCCAGGGCCTTCGCCAAGCGCGCACTCGACGTCGTCAACGCCGGCCGGCCCCCCTGCCCGCTGTGCAGCCTCCCGCTCGACCCGGAAGGACACGTATGTCCGCGCCAGAACGGATACCGCCGCGGAGCGTGACGACCGCCGAGCTGCTCGCCCGGGGCGAGCTGAAGGTACGCGGCCAGATCCGTGAGGCCTCGAACGCGGTGCTCTACTGCTCCGTGTCCTACGAGGGCCGCGAGGCCTTCTGCGTCTACAAGCCCGTCGCCGGGGAGCGGCCGCTGTGGGACTTCCCCGACGGCACCCTCGCCCAGCGCGAGGTCGCGGCCTACGAGGTCTCCGAGGCGACCGGCTGGGGGCTCGTGCCCACCACCGTGCTGCGTGACGGGCCGTACGGCGAGGGCATGTGCCAGATGTGGATCGAGCCGTCCGCGACCGAGGACGGTGACGGACTGCTCGCCCTCGTGGAGGGCGAGGAGCCCGCCGAGGGCTGGAAGGCGATCGGTTTCGCCGACGTCGGCGAGGGAGCGACGGCCCTGCTCGTGCACGCCGACGACGCCCGGCTGCGGCGGCTCGCCGTCCTCGACGCCGTGATCAACAACGCCGACCGCAAGGGCGGCCATCTGCTCCCCGCCCAGGAGGGCCGCCTCTACGGCATCGACCACGGGGTCACCTTCAACGCCGAGAACAAGCTGCGCACCCTGCTGTGGGGATGGGCGGGGGAGCCGCTCACGGACGAGGCCCTGGAGGTCCTGGCCTCCCTGCGCGAGGGCCTGGCGCAGGGCGCGCCCCTGGCCACCCGCCTGGCCGAACTCGTCTCCGCCGTCGAGATCGAGGCCACGCGCGCGCGGGTCGAGGCCATGCTCGCCTCCGGAAAGCACCCGGAACCGAGCGGGGACTGGCCCGCGATTCCCTGGCCCCCGGTGTAGCGCGGCGCCGCTTTCGCGCCGCGCGGGCCCGGGCACGCCCGTCCCGCGGCCCCCAGGTGCTGCCCGGTTCGTATACGGAAGTCCCGTCCGGTTAGGCTCATGACATGTATGCCTGGCCCGCTTCTGAGGTCCCCGCCCTGCCTGGTGAGGGCCGCGACCTCCGGATCCACGACACCGCGACCGGGGGACTCGTCACCCTCGACCCCGGTCCCGTCGCCCGAATCTATGTCTGCGGCATCACGCCGTACGACGCCACCCACATGGGACACGCGGCGACCTACAACGCGTTCGACCTGGTGCAGCGCGTGTGGCTCGACACCAAGCGGCAGGTTCACTACGTCCAGAACGTGACGGACGTCGACGACCCGCTGCTGGAGCGGGCCGAGCGCGACGGCGTCGACTGGGTGGGACTCGCCGAGAAGGAGACCGCCCTCTTCCGCGAGGACATGACGGCCCTGCGGATGCTGCCGCCGCGCCACTACATAGGCGCCGTCGAGGCGATACCCGGCATCGTGCCGCTCGTCGAGCGGCTGCGGGACGCCGGAGCCGCCTACGAGCTCGAAGGCGACGTCTACTTCTCCGTCGAGACCGACCCCGACTTCGGCAGGGTGTCCAACCTGGACGCCGCGACGATGCGCCTGCTCTCCGCCGAGCGCGGCGGCGACCCGGACCGGCCCGGCAAGAAGAACCCCCTCGACCCGATGCTGTGGATGGCCGCCCGCGACGGCGAGCCGAGCTGGGACGGCGGCTCGCTGGGCCGCGGCCGGCCCGGCTGGCACATCGAGTGCGTCGCCATCGCCCTCGACCACCTGGGCATGAGCTTCGACGTCCAGGGCGGCGGCTCCGACCTCGCCTTCCCCCACCACGAGATGGGCGCCTCGCACGCCCAGGTGCTGACCGGCGAGTTCCCCATGGCCAAGGCGTACGTCCACGCCGGCATGGTCGCGCTGGACGGCGAGAAGATGTCGAAGTCCAAGGGCAACCTCGTCTTCGTGTCCCGGCTGCGGCGTGACGGGGTCGACCCCGCCGCCATCCGGCTGTCCCTGCTCGCCCACCACTACCGGTCCGACTGGGAATGGACGGACACCGTTCTCGACGAGGCCGTCGCGCGCCTGGACGACTGGCGGGCCGCGGTGTCCCGTCCCGACGGGCCGCCCGCCGACGCGCTCGTCGAGGAGATCCGCGCCGCGCTCGCCGAGGACCTGGACGCACCGGCCGCGCTCGCCGCGGTCGACCGCTGGGCGGCGCTCCAGCACGCGACGGGCGGCACGGACGAGGGTGCCCCCGGCATCGTCTCGCGGGCCGTCGACGCCCTTCTCGGCGTCGCCCTGTAGGACCCCGTCCCGCCGCACTCCACCGAGCGCGGCGGGACACGCGAGTGCCGGGCGGGGAATCCCCGCCCGGCACTCGCCATGTTCCGGAACCTCCGTTTCTACCTGCTCACGATGACGGACTGGAGGGCGCCGGTGCCGGTGTCGTAGACCCCGTAGACCTGCTGCCCGTAGGCGAAGGCCTTCTGGACCACGTCGTGGGTCACCGGGTCGGGGTGGACGAGCCTGCGCCAGCCGTTGTCGATGAACAGGTACAGGGCCTGCGGCTGGCCGGGAAGCGGCGTCACGACGTCCTGGAAGTGCTGGGCCGTGCCGATGGCCAGGGTCCGGGTCTCGACGGCGCTCGGCAGGATCAGCGGCTCACCCTGCTGGATCTGCTGGTGCTGTTGCTGGTGCTGCTGTCCGCCGAGCTGCTGGAGCAGCTGCTGGAACGGCTGCTGCTGGCCGAGCTGCTGGAGCTGCTGCTGGAGGTACTGCGGGACCTGCTGCCCGGTCTCGTGCCGGCCGAAGGGCTGCTGAGCCTGCTGCCCCATCGGCGCCTGCTGCCCCATGGGCGTCTGCTGCCCGGTCATCTGCTGTCCGAAGGGCATCGGCTGTCCGAACGGCTGCTGCTGGGCGATGCCCTGCTGCTGGTAGGGCGACGTGCTCGGGAACTGCTGCTGTCCCTGCTGTCCCTGCTGGCTCATCTGCGGGATCGTGCTCATGCGGGGTGCCACCTTCCATCCATGGTTGGTTGCGTTCCGTCTCGGTCCGGTGGGACCACGTCCTCAGCCCGTGACGACCAGGCCGACGATCTCGTCGTCCGAGAACCAGACCCGTACATCGGGCCGTCCCCCCGCGAAGGCGGAGCGCACCGCCTGACGGATCTCGGGGGACGGGTGGTCGAGGTTGCGCCAGGCACCGGACACGTACAGCCGGAGCCTCGGCGGGAGTTCGCGCGGATACGGCAGCAACTCGTCCCAGTACCGTTCGGCCTGGCCCGAGCCGACCGCCTCCGGCAGCAGACGGGTGACCGCCGCCTTGATGTCGGGCCGGCTGCCGATCCGCTGGGACGCGGGCCGGTCCGGCGCGTCCTGCTGCGGGGAACCCGTGGACCGCAGCAGGACGCGCGCACGTTCCGAGGACATCGGCGGCCGGCCCGCGGCCTTGAGCATGCCCTGAAGGGCCGCCAGGGCGCCGACCACCACCGGGGAGGCGGCAGAGGTCCCGGAGAACGTGTCCGTGTACCAGGCGATCTCCTCGGCCCCGCCCTGCAGATCGCCGGGCCGGTCCCAGAAACCACCGGTGGTCGTGACCTCGCGTCCCCAGCCCTGCGCGTCCACGCGCGCGCCGTGGTTGGAGAACGCGAGCCGTGAACGGTCCGGCCCGTGATCGCGGCCGTGGGTGCCGGGCGGTGGTGCGCCCGCGCCGACCAGGATCGCCCCGGAGGACGGATGCGAGGGGTTGAAGGGATTGCGCCACCACTCCGGGAACTCCGGCGGGCGCCGCTCGTAGAGCGCGTCGTCCAGCGACTCGCCGCCGTTGCCCGCCGCCGCCACCACGAGGATGCCCCGGGAGGTCGCGTCCTGGATGGCGGCGAAGTCGTCGGGCCACCATTCGAGCGCGATGTAGCCCGCCTGGCTGTCGCGCTCCTCGAAGTCGAACCGGGGCCCCGGAGCGTGCAGTTCGACCAGGATGATGTCACCGGGGGCCAGCCGTTCCGCCGCCGCGTGGATCGCGGCGGCCGTCCCGATGCCCCGGACGGACGCGGCCGCGGTCACGGCGTCCGGCGCGATCCCGGTGATCCCGTGCTCGTCGCGGTCGCCGCCGATCACGCCGATGGCGGCCGTTCCGTGGTTGCGCCAGGCGAGGTCCGTGTGCGGAGTGCCGACGACGACGCCGGCGAGCTTCGACGCCAGATCCTCGTGTCCGAGCTGCCAGGCGCCCTCCACGTCGATCACGGTGACGCCCCGGCCCGAACCGCCCGGCCGCTGCCACGCCCAGTACGCGTCGACACCCTCGGGCGCCGGGCGCAAGTAGCCCTGCCTGCTGGTGAAGTCGGGGGTGACCGGCGCCCCCTCCTTCAGCCGCCGGCCGTCCTCGGAGCTCCCGCCGGTCCACGGCCCCGGTTCCGGCGCCGCGGGAACGGCGCCGGGCTTCACGTACGCCGCGTCGATGCCCGGCAACGCGGCGATCCGAGCCCGCAGTTCCTGGGCGCGGCCGCCCGCGCCGCGCAGCCGGTAGAAGAGCGCGAGGTCGGGACCGCTCCCGGCGCCCGCCGCCGCGGGCTGCCGGAGGCGTTCCTCGCTGCCGAACAGCGGCTCCAGGACGAGCTGTTCGTCACTGAGGAACATGTCGAGGGCCGAGACGTCGGCGCCCGCCGCCGAGCGGACGCCCTCGGCCCGTGCGCGCAGCCTGGCTTCCGGACGGGCGACGACGATCAGTTCCCGCTCGGCTCCTCGGTAGGTGAATCCCGCTCCGTCGGGCCCCGGCCCGGTCGTTCCCGGGCCCTGCGCCGGCTGTACCTGGTCGGTCATCGCGTACCGCTCCCTTCGATCCCTGGGGTGCCGGTCCCTGCGTGTGCCGTTCGATGTGCGTGCCGTACGCCGTGCCGTGCGCTGTCCTCCGGCCGGCGGCGGGCGCCATGTCCCTTGGCGGTGCGGCGCCTTCGAGGCACAACCTGGCACGCCCACGGCGTCCCGTCCACCCCGAATTCGCCAACTTGGTTTGGGAACAAGTTGAATTGGGCAACCTGTGCAATCCGTCCTGAAACAGATGTCACGCCGAATTCAGGCCGAAGGCCATCGAGGCGGATGTCATGCGGCGGGGCGGCAGCGGTGGTTGACCGCCGGTGGTGCGCCCGGACGGCACTCCTGGGGCGTGCGGCGGGGCCGCGGCAAGGGGCCCGGACAGCCGGAAGGGGCGGTGCGCGTGGCGCGCACCGCCCCTTCCGGGCCTGTCAGTCCTCGGAGGAGTCGTCCGCTTCGGAAGAGCGGGAGGAGCCGGAGGAATCCGGTGTGTCCGTGGACTCCGGCGCGTCCGGCGTGCCCGAGGTGTCCCCGGAACCGGACGGGCGGCCGGGGGCGTCCGGCACGGTGCCGCCGCCGGCGCGCTCCGGCTCCCCGTCCTTCGCCGACTCCTCGTCCGGGCCGGCGTCCTGTCCGTTGCCGGACTCGGGGCGCTGGGTCAGCGGCGGCCGGGTGCGGCCGCCGGGAGTGTCGCGGAGGTACGAGGCCGGCTCGCCGCTCTCCGACGCGTGGCCCGGGGGCCCCGCCGTCGGACCGCCGCCGTCCCTGCGGCGCAGATAACGCTCGAACTCGCGGGCGATCGCCTCGCCGGACGCCTCCGGCAGCTCGGCGGTGTCCCGGGCCTCCTCCAGCGTCTGCACGTACTCGGCGACCTCGCTGTCCTCGGCGGCGAGCTGGTCGACGCCCAGCTGCCAGGCACGCGCGTCCTCGGGCAGCTCGCCCAGGGGAATGCGCAGGTCGATGAGGTCTTCGAGGCGGTTGAGCAGCGCCAGGGTCGCCTTCGGGTTGGGCGGCTGCGACACGTAGTGCGGTACGGCCGCCCACAGGGACACGGCCGGGACGCCCGCGTGCGTGCACGCCTCCTGGAGGATGCCGACGATGCCCGTGGGGCCCTCGTACTTGGTCTCCTCCAGATCCATCGTGCGGGCCAGGTCGGCGTCGGAGGTGACACCGCTGACCGGCACCGGACGGGTGTGCGGGGTGTCGCCGAGCAGCGCGCCCAGGATCACCACCAGCTCCACGCCCAGTTCGTGCGCGAAACCGAGCAGTTCGTTGCAGAACGAGCGCCAGCGCATCGACGGCTCTATGCCGCGGACCAGCACCAGATCGCGCGGCTTCTCGCCGCCGATCCGGACCACCGACAGACGCGTGGTCGGCCAGGTGATCTTGCGTACGCCATTGTCCAGCCACACGGTCGGGCGGTTCACCTGGAAGTCGTAGTAGTCCTCGGCGTCCAGCGCCGCGAAGACCTCGCCCTTCCATTCCCGGTCCAGATGCGCGACCGCGGCGGAGGCGGCGTCGCCGGCGTCGTTCCAGCCCTCGAACGCGGCCACCATGACTGGGTCGATCAGCTCGGGAACCCCCTCCAGCTCGATCACCCAGCGCCTCCTTCCGATGTGTCCTCGCGTACGCCTCAACCTTACGGCGTGCCGAGGGGACCTCCGCAGCCCCCTTGCACGGGGGAGTGAACGGATCACTGCCCCGTCGAAGGCCGGGAAACACGCGAGCAGCCACCCCTCCGCGCCCGTCCGGGCCCTCCCCGGTCAACTCACCGGGGAACCGTGAGGGTTGCCACGCGGGAAGTCGCCAGGAAGCACCCGGCACCCGCACCCGGGGTGAGGGGCGGCACCTCCCCCGTGGATGCCGCCCCTGACCCCGCCGTGGGCTCCTGCTCGCAGCCGTCCCTCACCCCGCTGCGGGGCGGCACCCCCCGTGGGAGCCGCCCCGCAACCGGGTGTGGGCGTCTACTTGCCGTCGAGCAGATCCTGCACCTTGCCGCGGACCTCGTCCGTGGCGAGACCGCGGATCGTCAGCGTCGTACGGCGGCGCAGCACGTCGTCCGCCGTCTCGGCCCACTCGTTGTCCCGGGCGTAGACGACCTGCGCCCAGATCTCCGGGGCGTCCGGGTGGACCCGCTCGCCGAGCGCCGGGTTCTCGTTCGCCAGCCGGGCGATGTCGAAGGCCAGCGAGCCGTAGTGGGTGGACAGATGCCTGGCCGTGTCGGCGGCCATACGCGGGCCGGGCGCCGGGCCGTCCACCAGCAGGCGGTGGGCGACCGCGCGCGGGTTGGCGACGCCGGGGAGCGGCATCCTCTTCGGCAGTTCGGAGATCGGCTCGAAGTCCTCGCCCAGGGGGTGGCCCGGCAGCGACTCCAGCTTCTTCATGACCGTACGGCCGATGTGCCGGAAGGTGGTCCACTTGCCGCCCGCGACGGACAGCATGCCGCCCCGGCCCTCCGTGACGACCGTCTCGCGCTTGGCCTTCGAGGTGTCGCCGGGGCCGCCCGGCAGCACCCGCAGACCGGCGAAGGAGTACGTGATCAGGTCACGCGAGAGCTGCTGGTCGCGTATGGAGAACGCGGCCTCGTCGAGTATCTGGGCGGTGTCCTTCTCGGTGACCGACACGTCCGCCGGGTCACCCTCGTACTCCTCGTCGGTGGTGCCGAGCAGCAGCATGTCCTCCCAGGGGAGGGCGAAGGTGATGCGGTACTTGTCGATCGGGGTGGCCAGCGCGGCCTTCCACGGAGAGGTCCGCTTCAGGACCAGGTGCGCGCCCTTGGAAAGGCGAATGGAGGGGGCCGCGTTCGGGTCCTCCAGCTTGCGCAGGTGATCGACCCACGGGCCGGTCGCGTTCAGCACGAGCCGGGCGTTCACGCCGAACTCGTCGCCGGACAGCCGGTCCCGCAGCTCCGCGCCCGTCACCCGGCCCCGGGTGAAGCGCAGTCCCGTGACCTCGGCGTGGTTCAGGACGGCGGCCCCCGACTCGACGGCCGCGCGGACCGTCATGAGGGCCATACGGGAGTCGTTCATCTGGTCGTCGCCGTACACGGCCACGGCCTTGAGGTTGGCGGTGCGCAGCTCGGGAACGTCCTGCGCGGCCTTGGAGGGGCTGAGCAGATGTCCCACGCCGTCACCGAACGCCGACAGGGCGGAGTAGGCGAACACGCCCGCTCCGAGCTTCGCCGCGCCGTGCGGCCCGCCCTTGTACACGGGGAGGTAGAACGTGAGCGGATTCGCCAGGTGGGGGGCCACCTGGCGGGAGACCGCACGGCGCTCGAAGTGGTTCTCCGCCACCAGCTTCACCGCGCCGGTCTGCAGGTAGCGCAGACCGCCGTGGAGAAGCTTGGAGGACGCGGAGGAGGTGGCGCCGGCGAAGTCACCGGCGTCGACCAGAGCCACCCGCAGCCCGGACTGCGCGGCGTGCCAGGCGGTGGAGATGCCCAGGATGCCGCCGCCGATGACGAGAAGGTCGTACGTCGCCTTGGAGAGCTGCTCCCGGGTCTCGGCGCGGCTCGGGTTGGAGCCGGAGGCCGGGCGCGTACCGAGGGCAGGCACGGACTGCAGGGTGGACTGGCTGGTCATTGCGGGTTCTTACTCCTCGTCAGTTCTCGTCTTCGATCCAGCCCATGGTCCGCTCGACGGCCTTGAGCCAGCTCTTGTACTCACGGTCGCGGACATCCGCGTCCATGTTGGGGGTCCATTCCGCGGCACGGCGCCAGTTGGCGCGCAGGTCCTCGGTGTTGGTCCAGAAGCCGACGGCGAGGCCGGCGGCGTAGGCGGCGCCGAGGCAGGTGGTCTCGGCGACCATCGGGCGCACCACGGGGGCGTCCAGGACGTCGGCCAGGGTCTGCATCAGCAGGTTGTTGGAGGTCATGCCGCCGTCGACCTTGAGCGCCGTGAGCTCGACGCCGGAGTCCTTGGTCATGGCGTCGCTGATCTCACGGGTCTGCCAGGCGGTGGCCTCCAGGACGGCGCGCGCGATGTGCGCCTTGGTGACGTACCGGGTCAGTCCGGTGATCACACCGCGGGCGTCGGGACGCCAGTACGGGGCGAACAGGCCGGAGAAGGCCGGCACGAAGTAGGCGCCGCCGTTGTCCTCGACCGAGGACGCGAGCGTCTCGATCTCGGCGGCGGACTGGATCAGGCCCATCTGGTCGCGCATCCACTGCACCAGCGAACCGGTGACGGCGATGGAGCCTTCCAGGGCGTAGACCGGCTTCTGGTCGCCGATCCGGTAGCCGACCGTGGTCAGCAGGCCCGAGTACGAGTTGATGATCTTGTCACCGGTGTTCATCAGCATGAAGGTGCCGGTGCCGTAGGTGGACTTGGCCTCGCCCTCGGAGAAACAGGTCTGGCCGAACAGGGCCGCCTGCTGGTCGCCGAGCGCGGAGGCGACCGGGATGCCGCCGAGCAGCTCGCCGAGCGGGCCGCCGGTGACCTCGCCGTACACCTCGGCCGAGGAGCGGATCTCGGGCAGCATGGCCAGCGGGACGCCGATCGACTCGGCGATCTTCTCGTCCCACGCCAGGGTGTGCAGGTTCATCAGCATGGTGCGGGAGGCGTTGGTGACGTCGGTGACGTGCTTGCCGCCGTCGACACCGCCGGTCAGGTTCCAGATGACCCAGGTGTCCATGGTGCCGAAGAGGATGTCCCCGGCCTCGGCGCGCTCGCGCAGGCCCTCGACGTTGTCGAGCAGCCAGCGGGCCTTGGGCCCCGCGAAGTACGACGCGAGGGGCAGGCCCGTCTCGCGGCGGAAGCGGTCCTGGCCGACGTTGCGGCCGAGCTCCCGGCACAGGGCGTCGGTGCGGGTGTCCTGCCAGACGAGCGCGTTGTGGACGGGCTCACCGGTGTTCTTGTCCCACAGCAGCGTGGTCTCACGCTGGTTGGTGATGCCGATGGCCTTGATGTCGTCACGGGTGATGCCGGCCTTGGAGATGGCTCCGGCGACGACCTCCTGGACGTTGGTCCAGATCTCGGCGGCGTCGTGCTCGACCCAGCCCGGCTTCGGGAAGATCTGCTCGTGCTCCTTCTGGTCGACGGAGACGATGCGTCCGTCGCGGTCGAAGACGATGCAGCGCGACGAGGTGGTGCCCTGGTCGATGGCGGCGATGAAGGGGCCGGCGGTGTGTGCGTCGGTCACGGTGTGCTCCTGGTGTCCGTGGGAGAGGGGCTGTCTACGGCGCGGTGCTTCAAAGCGGTGCTGTGCGGCTCATGGTGCATGGGGCGCGGCTTCCAAGCGTGCTGGAGCGGGGGCTCCTAGGCGAAGGCGACGTTGTATATGCCTGCTGCGATCGCGCCGCCGATGAGCGGGCCGACGACCGGTATCCAGGCGTAGCTCCAGTCGGAACCACCCTTGTTGGGCAGGGGGAGCAGGGCGTGCACGATGCGCGGACCGAGGTCACGGGCCGGGTTGATCGCGTAGCCGGTGGGGCCACCGAGGGAGAGACCGATGCTCACCACCACGAAGGCGGTGATCAGGGCGCCGAGGACCCCGAGGCCGTCGCCGTCGTTGTTCAGTCCCTGCGTGAGGATCGCGAGGATCAGCACCACGGTGCCGATGATCTCCGTGGCGAGGTTCTGCGCGACGTTGCGGATCTCGGGGCCGGTGGAGAAGACACCGAGCACCGGGCCGGCGCCCGCCTCCTCGGCCTCGACGGCCTTCACGGCCTGCTCCTCGGGGCCACCGACGATCTCGGGGTCGGTGAGGTGCGCGAGGAACTGGCCGTAGTAGGCGACCCAGACCAGTGCCGCGCCGATCATGGCGCCGAACAGCTGCCCGCCCCAGTAGGTGGCGAGGTTGCTGTAGTCGTCGTCCTTGATCGCGAGGGCGAGACTCACGGCCGGGTTGAGGTGAGCGCCGGAGAGCGGCGCCGAGATGTAGACCGCGGTCATGACCGCGAAGCCCCACCCGAAGGCGATGGCGAGCCATCCGGCGCCCCGCGCCTTGGAGGCCTTCAGTGTGACGGCGGCGCACACGCCACCGCCCAGCAGGATGAGAACGGCGGTACCGATGGTCTCGCCGATGAAGATGTCGGAGCTGGACACCCGCGACTCCTTTGTCCTTCGTCCAGGGGAAGCCGAACCCCGGGTCCCACCGGTGGTTCGTGCTCTCGGGGAGTGAGAGCGATGTCGGCCCCGGCATTGCCACACCCTAGCGTCTATTGCCGGTAGGTGTTCGACAATGCCGACCGATGGACGGGAGTCTTGCTCTCGCTTCGTCGCCTCGTCAAGGGTTCGGTTATCGAAAACGCGATCGTTATTGATTGATGTGTGCTATCGGTGCGTCGTCGCTCGTCCGAGGGCATACGAAGGGGGCCGGGAAGCATTCCGCTTCCCGGCCTCGGCTCCTGTGAATCCCGGTCGCGGCCGCTGTGAAACGCGGACCTCGCCCTCGTACGAAACCGGGAGCGGCGTCTGCCGAAAACCGGCACGCGCGCCGCGAGGGCCCGCGACGGCGTGCGGCCCGGAACGGTTCCGCGAACGGCGTGCGCGCCGGGACCGCCCGGCGGACGGTGTACGCGGTCGGGGCCGCCGGGCGAACAGTGTTCGTACCGTCAGCCGTGTGCGGTGAGCCGTGAGTCGTCAGGCTCAGCCGTCGGGCGTCATGGTCCGGCGGACGGTGTGCGGTCCGACGGGCGGCGGGACGGCCCGGCGAACGGTGTTCGCGTCAGAACCGCCCGGCGCCCAGGTCACGCGACACCGCGCGGGCACAGTCGCGCACCGCGGCGATCAGCTCCGGACGCAGCTCCCCGTCCTTGCACACCCGCTCCACGGCCCCGGTGATGCCCACCGCGCCGACCGGCATGCGCCGCCGGTTGTGGATCGGGGCCGCGACCGAGGCGACCCCCGTCCACGTCTCCTCGACGTCGTCCGCGTACCCCCGCGCGCGGGTCACGTCGAGGACGCCCTCGAAGTCGTCCAGTTCGCTGATCGTCCGCGGGGTGAACGCCTTGCGGTCGACCTCCAGGACCTCGCTGTGCGCCACCGGGTCGTACGCCGACAGCACCTTGCCCAGGGCCGTGGAGTGCAGCGGCTGCATCGCCCCCACCTCCAGGACCTGCCGGCTGTCGTCCGGCCGGAACACGTGGTGCACGATCAGGACGCCCTGCTGGTGCAGCACGCCCAGATAGACGCTCTCGCCGCTGGAGCGGGCCAGGTCGTCGGTCCACACCAGGGCGCGCGCCCGCAGTTCGTGGACGTCGAGATAGGTGGTGCCCAGACGCAGCAGTTCGGCGCCCAGCTGATAGCGCCCGGAGACCGTGTCCTGCTCGACGAACCCCTCCTGCTGGAGGGTGCGCAGGATGCCGTGGGCCGTACCCTTGGCCAGGTCCAGCGAGGAGGCGATGTCCGACAGACCGAGCTGTCGCTCGCCGCCCGCGAGCAGCCGCAGCATCGCCGCTGCCCGTTCGAGCGACTGGATGTTCCGTGCCATCGCCGTGCTGCCTCCGTCCCCTTCGACCGCCGGCGCGACGAGCCGCAGCCGTTCGGCAATGTCGAACACTACCGGTCGTCACCGAGCTCCCGCCAATGGGTGGTCGCCCCACGTTCCGTCTGTCTCCACACCGCCGTCACCCACGCCACGCCCGTCCGCGTCGTGGACGCCCATGCCTGATCCGCGGTGCTCCGGATACCCTGACGGCGTGCGCCTTCCATGGGAAGCGCAAAGCCGACAGCCGTCGCACTCCAGGGAGCACCTTCATGGCCTCGTTGCCGAACCCGTCCCTTTCGTCCGGCCCTTCCGAAGGCCGGCAGCGAACCGACGCACTCCGAGAAGCGCTCGCCACCCGTGTCGTGGTGGCCGACGGCGCGATGGGCACGATGCTTCAGGCGCAGGACCCGACGCTGGACGACTTCGAGAACCTCGAAGGCTGCAACGAGATCCTCAACATCACCCGTCCCGACATCGTGCGCTCCGTCCACGAGGCGTACTTCGAGGTCGGCGTCGACTGCGTCGAGACGAACACCTTCGGGGCGAACCACTCGGCGATGGCCGAGTACGACATCGCGGACCGCGTCCACGAACTCTCCGAGGCCGGCGCCAGGATCGCCCGCGAGGTCGCCGACTCCTTCGGCGCCCGCGACGGCCGCCAGCGCTGGGTGCTGGGCTCGATCGGCCCCGGCACGAAGCTGCCGACGCTCGGTCACGTCTCCTACGGCACCCTGCGCGACGGCTTCCAGGCCAACGCCGAGGGTCTGCTCGCCGGCGGCGCCGACGCACTGATCGTCGAGACCACCCAGGACCTGTTGCAGACGAAGTCCTCCGTCCTCGGCGCGCACCGCGCCATGGAGGCGACCGGCGTCCGGGTGCCCCTGCTGGTCTCGATGGCCTTCGAGACCACCGGCACCATGCTGCTCGGCTCCGAGATCGGCGCCGCGCTGACCGCGCTGGAGCCGCTCGGCATCGACATGATCGGCCTGAACTGCTCGACCGGCCCCGCCGAGATGAGCGAACACCTGCGCTACCTCACCCGGCACTCCCGCATCCCGCTGCTGTGCATGCCGAACGCCGGTCTGCCGGTCCTGACGAAGAACGGCGCCCACTTCCCGCTCGACGCCGAGGGCCTGGCCGACGCCCAGGAGAACTTCGTACGGGACTACGGCCTCTCTCTCATCGGCGGCTGCTGCGGCACGACCCCGGAGCACCTGCGCCAGGTGGTGGAGCGGGTGAACGGCCTCACGCCCCCCGAGCGCAGCCCGCAGCCCGAGCCCGGTGCCGCCTCCCTCTACCAGACGGTCTCGTTCCGCCAGGACACCGCCTACATGGCGATCGGCGAACGCACGAACGCCAACGGCTCCAAGAAGTTCCGCGAGGCCATGCTGGAGGCCCGCTGGGACGACTGCGTGGAAATGGCCCGCGACCAGATCCGCGAGGGCGCCCACATGCTCGACCTGTGCGTCGACTACGTCGGCCGCGACGGCGTCGCCGACATGGACGAGCTGGCCGGCCGCTTCGCCACCGCCTCCACCCTGCCGATCGTGCTCGACTCCACCGAGGTCGAGGTCCTGCGCGCGGGCCTCGAGCGCCTCGGCGGGCGCGCGGTCCTCAACTCCGTCAACTACGAGGACGGCGACGGACCCGAGTCCCGGTTCGCGAAGGTCACCCAGCTCGCCCGCGAGCACGGCGCCGCGCTGATCGCCCTGACCATCGACGAGGAGGGCCAGGCCCGCACCGTCGAGACCAAGGTCGCCATCGCCGAACGGCTCATCGAGGACCTCACCACGAACTGGGGCATCCACGAGGCCGACATCCTCATCGACACCCTGACCTTCACGATCTGTACGGGCCAGGAGGAGTCCCGCAAGGACGGCATCGCCACGATCGAGGCGATCCGTGAGCTCAAGCGCCGCCGCCCCGACGTGCAGACCACCCTCGGCCTGTCCAACATCTCCTTCGGCCTCAACCCGGCCGCCCGCATCCTGCTCAACTCCGTCTTCCTCGACGAATGCGTCAAGGCGGGCCTCGACTCGGCGATCGTGCACGCCTCCAAGATCCTGCCGATCGCCCGCTTCAGCGAGGAAGAGGTCACCACCGCCCTCGACCTCATCCACGACCGCCGCGCCGAGGGCTACGACCCGCTGCAGAAGCTCATGGCCCTGTTCGAGGGCGCCACCACCAAGTCCCTGAAGGCGGGCAAGGCCGAGGAACTGGCCGCGCTGCCCCTGGACGAGCGCCTGAAGCGGCGGATCATCGACGGCGAGAAGAACGGCCTGGAGAAGGACCTCGCCGACGCACTCCAGGACCGGCCGGCCCTCGACATCGTCAACGAGACCCTGCTCGACGGCATGAAGGTCGTCGGCGAACTCTTCGGCTCCGGCCAGATGCAGCTGCCCTTCGTGCTCCAGTCCGCCGAGGTCATGAAGACGGCCGTCGCCTACCTCGAACCCCACATGGAGAAGTCGGACGCGGAGGGCAAGGGCACCATCGTGCTGGCCACCGTGCGCGGCGACGTCCACGACATCGGCAAGAACCTCGTCGACATCATCCTGTCCAACAACGGCTACAACGTCGTCAACCTCGGCATCAAGCAGCCGGTCTCCGCGATCCTGGACGCCGCACAGGAGCACCGGGCGGATGTCATCGGCATGTCCGGGCTCCTGGTCAAGTCCACGGTGATCATGAAGGAGAACCTGGAGGAGCTGAACCAGCGGGGCATGTCCGCCGACTACCCCGTCATCCTCGGCGGCGCGGCCCTGACCCGCGCCTACGTCGAACAGGACCTCCACGAGATCTACCAGGGCGAGGTCCGCTACGCCCGCGACGCCTTCGAGGGCCTGCGTCTCATGGACGCGCTGATCGGCGTCAAGCGCGGAGTGCCCGGCGCGGTCCTGCCCGAACTCAAGCAGCGCCGGGTGCGTGCCACCGCCTCCACCGAGGCCGAGGAGCGCCCGCAGGAGGGACACGTCCGCTCCGACATCTCCACCGACAACCCCGTACCGAAGACTCCCTTCACCGGCACCCGCGTGATCAAGGGCATCCAGCTCAAGGAGTACGCCTCCTGGCTGGACGAGGGCGCCCTCTTCAAGGGCCAGTGGGGCCTCAAGCAGGCCCGGGCCGGCGACGGCCCGACCTACGAGGAACTCGTAGAGACCGAGGGCCGGCCGCGACTGCGCGGGCTGCTCGACCGGCTCCAGACCGACAACCTGCTGGAAGCCGCCGTGGTCTACGGCTACTTCCCCTGCGTCTCCAAGGACGACGACCTGATCATCCTCGACGACCAGGGCAACGAGCGGACCCGCTTCACCTTCCCCCGCCAGAGCCGCGGCCGCCGGCTGTGCCTCGCCGACTTCTTCCGCCCCGAGGAGTCGGGGGAGACCGACGTGGTCGGCCTCCAGGTCGTCACCGTCGGCTCCCGGATCGGCGAGGAGACCGCCAAGCTCTTCGAGGCCAACGCCTACCGCGACTACCTCGAACTGCACGGCCTGTCCGTGCAGCTCGCCGAGGCCCTCGCCGAGTACTGGCACGCCCGCGTGCGCTCCGAGCTCGGCTTCGCGGGGGAGGACCCCTCCGAGATCGCCGACATGTTCTCCCTCAAGTACCGCGGGGCCCGCTTCTCCCTCGGCTACGGCGCCTGCCCGAACCTGGAGGACCGCGCCAAGATCGCGCGGCTCCTGGAGCCCGAGCGCATCGGCGTCCACCTCTCCGAGGAGTTCCAGCTCCACCCCGAGCAGTCGACCGACGCCATCGTGATCCACCACCCCGAGGCCAAGTACTTCAACGCACGGTGAGGGTCCGACGCGCCGCGGGCACGCGCCATGGCGCACGCTGATCGGATAAGTCGTACACTTATCGGTCCATCGCAGGCCGGTTGTCCCCTGGCGCTCCAGGGAGCGACCGGCCTGGTCGTCCCTCAAGGAGGTGCGCCAGGATGACCAGTACGGTCCCCGCGCTCGGAATCCGTACGGCCGAAGGCTCAGCCCTGCAGGCCGTACTCCTCGACATGGACGGAACCCTGGTGGACACCGAGGGTTTCTGGTGGGACGTGGAGGTCGCGGTCTTCGCGGCACTCGGGCACGCGCTGGACGACTCCTGGCGCCATGTGGTGGTCGGCGGCCCGATGACCCGCAGCGTGGGTTTCCTCATCGAGGCCACCGGCGCCGACATCACGCTGCCCGAGGTGTCCGTGCTGCTCAACGACGGTTTCGAGGAGCGCATCGGCCGCTCCCTGCCGCTGATGCCGGGTGCCGCCCGACTGCTCGCCGAACTCGCGGCGCACGAGATCCCCACCGCGCTCGTCTCCGCCTCCCACCGGCGGATCATCGACCGCGTCCTGGGGGCGCTCGGCTCGCACTTCTTCGCCCTGACCGTCGCGGGCGACGAGGTGGAGCGGACCAAGCCGTTCCCCGACCCGTACCTCCTCGCGGCCGCCCGGCTCGGCGCCGAACCGGCACGCTGCGCGGTCATCGAGGACACCTCGACGGGGGTCGCCTCCGCCGAGGCCGCGGGCTGTCAGGTGATCGCGGTGCCCTCGGTCGCGCCCATCGCCCCGGCCGCCCGTCGCACCGTCGTGAATTCCCTCGAAGAGGTCGACCTGCCCTTTCTGCATCGTCTGATGACAAAAGCGCACTGACGCGATCACCGAACGTCGCCGGATTCATCACGCAGCGTGCCGAGCCGAATGCGCGAAAAGGGCTCGGCCGTCGCGTGTGGTAAGCGCGGGCGAGGGTCCGGTGGAATGCATATCGGGGCGGAACGACTAATTCCGGAAGCCTCAATCAATTTTACTGTGTGACGTTCGCCACGTGACGGAGGGTCGACAGCGGGACCGACTTGTGCCCGCACCCCCCTTTCGTGAGGCCTCGACGTGCCCTTGTGTCCCGATTGGTGAAACCCTGCACTAATCCTTCCCGTGTCGGGTTATCGGTGCGTCCACGCCCCGTTTCGCAGCGTGAGCGGAAGACCGCTCCCGTTTCGGATTGCCGACCCTGTGGTGCGGACTAATGTCATCGCGAGAACATCGCCGTAACCCCGTGACCCGCCGCGCCACCCCTGCATGCCGGTTCGCGGAACCTACAGCTCTGGAGAAACACGAGCATGAACCGCAAGACTTTGGTGATGCCGGCCGTGGTCGGCCTGCTCGCCCCAGTGCTCGCCGCGTGCGGCGGGTCCGCCAGCGGGGGCGACAGCGGCGATGCCATCGTTGTCGGTACCACGGACCAGTTCACCGCCTCCAAGGAGGCCCCGGCGCCGTTCGACCCGGCCTACGCGTACGACGTCGGCACCTGGAACGTCCTGCGCCAGACCGTGCAGACGCTGATGGTCCAGCCGCGTGGTGACGGCGAGCCCCAGCCCGAGGCGGCCGAGAAGTGCGGGTTCACCGACAGCGGGAACGAGCGCTACTCGTGCACCCTGCGCGAGGGCCTGGAGTTCTCCAACGGTGACTCGATCACCGCGAAGGACGTCAAGTACTCGATCGACCGTGCGCGGGGCATCAAGGCCGACAGTGGTGTGGCCGCCCTGCTGTCCACCATCGACACCGTCGAGACCCGCGGTGACCGCGAGGTGATCTTCCACCTCAAGATCGCCGACGCGACCTTCCCGTTCAAGCTGTCGACCCCGGTCGCCGGCATCGTGAACCCGAACGACTACGAGAAGGACAAGCTGCGCGACGGCTTCTCCGTGGACGGCTCCGGCCCGTACACCGTGAAGATCGAGTCCAAGGACGACACCGTCACCAAGGCCGTCTTCACGAAGAACTCCCGTTACACGGGTCAGCTGAAGGTCAAGAACTCCCAGGTCGAGATGCGCTCCTTCGCGGACGCCGACACCATGGGCGCGGCCCTCGAGAAGGGCGACATCGACCTGATGACGCGCTCGATGACGCCGGACCAGATCAACAAGCTGGACAACGCCTCGGGCGGCAACGTCAACCTGAACGAGATGCCCGGCCTCGAAATCCGCTACCTGGCCTTCAACACCAACGCCACGTCGGTGAAGTCGGCGGCCGTCCGCCAGGCCATGGCCCAGGTCATCAACCGCGGCGAGCTCGTCTCCAAGGTCTACGGTTCCCAGGCCGAGCCGCTCTACTCGCTCGTCCCGGCGACCATCACGGGCCACGCCAACGCCTTCTTCAACAAGTACGGCGACCCGAGCGTCAGCAGGGCCCAGACGCTGCTCACCAAGGCCGGTATCACCACCCCGGTCAAGATGACCCTGCACTACACGACCGACCACTACGGAACGGTCACCGAGCAGGAGTTCCAGGTCCTGAAGAGCCAGCTCAACAAGAGCGGCCTCTTCAACGTCGACATCAAGGGCACGCCCTGGGCCAAGTTCCGCCCGGCGGAGCAGAAGGGCGCCTACGACGTCTACGGCATGGGTTGGTTCCCCGACTTCCCCGACGCCGACAACTACCTGGCGCCGTTCCTCGACAAGGACAACTTCCTTGGCTCGCCGTACGTGAACACCAAGATCAACAACACCCTGATCCCGGACTCCCGCCGTGAGGCCGACCGCCTCACCGCGTCCAAGAGCCTCACGGAGATCCAGAACATCGTGGCCGACGATGTCCCGATCATCCCGCTCTGGCAGGGCAAGCAGTACATCGCCGCGCGTGACGACATCACGGGCTCGGAGTGGGCGCTCAACTCCTCCTCCACCCTGCAGCTGTGGGAGCTGAGCCGCGGCGTCAGCGAGTGACCCAAGCATCCGACCCGGGGCTGTGAAGCCCCGGGCCCGACCCGGGACCCGACGGTCCCGGGTCTTTCGGGTTCCAGGACGCGGAACGCGCCCGCACCCACGCCGTGGCAGGTACCGCCGTTCACGCCGGGGCACGGCCCGGGCGCGCCCCGCGGGACCGCCCGCGGTCCCGCGGTGCGCCGCACCCGATCCACGCACACGAAGGGCGCCCGTTCCCCAGGGGAACGGGCGCCCTTCGCGCTGCCTACAGACCGGTACCGGCCGGCGCTACTGCGCCCCGGGACGCACCAGCCCGCTCTCGTACGCGTACACCGCGGCCTGCACCCGGTCGCGCAGCCCCAGCTTCGTCAGGACATGCCCCACATGCGTCTTGACCGTCGTCTCGCTGACGAACAGATCGGCCGCGATCTCCGCGTTCGACAGACCACGCGCCACCAGCTTCAGCACCTCGACCTCACGGTCGGTCAGCGTGTGCAGCGTGTCCGGAACAGGCTCGTCCCCGGACGGCAGATGACCCGCGTACTTGTCCAGCAGCCGACGCGTGATGCTCGGCGCGAGCATCGCCTCGCCCGCCGCGACCACCCGGATCGCCTGCACCAGCTCATTGGCCGGCGCGTCCTTGAGGAGGAAACCGCTGGCACCCGCCCGAAGCGCCTCCACCACGTACTCGTCGAGGTCGAACGTCGTCAGCACCAGAACCTTCGCCGGACCGTCCCGCCCGGGGCCGGTGATCTGCCGCGTCGCCTCCACACCGTCCATCCGCGGCATACGGATGTCCATCAGAACCACATCGGGCTGCAGGGCACGAACCTGATCGAGCGCCTGGAGACCGTCACCGGCCTCGCCGACGACCGCGAGATCCGGCTCCGCCTCCAGAATCATCCGGAAGCCGGTGCGCAGCAGCGGCTGGTCGTCGACCAGTAGGACGCGGATGGCCACGTAAGTCTCCTTCGCTAGTCCGGCCCCATCATGCCCTGCCGGCCGGTGCCCGACCCGGGCGCCCTGACCGGGAGCGGATATGCCGGGGGAGTACCACCGAATTCCGGACACACCGCCTGGTGATCACACCAGCCGCAGAGCTTCGTGGGACGCGGCCGCCACTCGCCCGTCTCCGTCGCCTCCCGGATCGCGTCCCACAGCGCGAGCAGCTTGCGCTCGACCCGCTCCAGATCCCCGATCTCGGGGTCGTACGTCAGCACGTCACCGCTGCCCAGATAGACCAGCTGAAGACGGCGCGGAACCACCCGCTTCAGCCGCCACACCACCAGCGCGTAGAACTTCATCTGGAACAGAGCACCCTCGGCGTACTCCGGCCGCGGCGCCTTCCCCGTCTTGTAGTCCACGATCCGGACCTCGCCCGACGGCGCCACATCGACCCGGTCGATGATCCCGCGCAGCGTCAGCCCGGAATCCAGCCGCGCCTCCACGAACAACTCCCGCTCGGCCGGCTCCAGCCGCGTCGGGTCCTCCAGCGTGAACCAGCGCTCCACCAGCCGCTCCGCCTCGGACAGCCAGCGGGCCAGCCGCTCGCCCTCCGGGTCGTCCGCGAACAGCTCCACGACCTCCGGCTTCGTCTCCCGCAGCCGGTCCCACTGAGCGGGGATCAACGACTTGGCACGCGGTGCCGTCCGGTCCACGGCCGGCGCGTCGAACAGCCGCTCCAGGACCGCGTGCACCAGCGTCCCCCTGGTCGCCGCCTCACTCGGCTTCTCCGGCAGCTTGTCGATCACCCGGAACCGGTACAGCAGCGGACACTGCATGAAGTCACTGGCACGCGAGGGCGACAGCGAGGCGGGTGCGCGCGCGAGGACGGGAGCCGGACCGTCGGCGACGGCTCCGCCCGCCACGGCCGCTTCTTCGGGCACGGCGCCCTCGGTGCTGGTTTCCATGACAACAGACCATACGGCCCGCCACCGACAGCGAACCGGTCCCGGCGGGCCCGGCGGCGCGGAAAAGAGAAGGGGTGCCGGGGCGGAACGCGCCGCGACGGCCGCATACCATCGACCCAGACCCTCCCGCTCCGCAGGAACCGGGGGCGGGGGACGCTTCGAACGAGGGGACATCGTGGACGAGAGCGGCGGGAGCGGGCAGCCGCGGTCCGGCACGGGCGAGGCGACCGAGCGCCACGAGAGGCCCTCGGCCTCCACCGGCCCGGCCTCCGGCGCGCACCCCGGACCGGCAGGCCCCGAGACCACCGGGCCGAAGCCCACGGCCCCCGATCACGAATCCCGGACCCGGACGCGGTCCGGCACGGACGCCGGTCCCCGGGCCGGGAGCGAGCCCACCGCACCATCCGAGGACACCCCCCGCCCGGGCGGGGAGACCCCTCACCAGCCGGAGACCGGCCCCCACGACGCCACCACGGATCGCGGCCGACCCGGACCCGAGACACCCCCCGTGCCCGGACCCGAGACGCCCCCCGTGCCCGGATCCGAGACGCCCCCCGTGCCCCGACCCGAGCCCGCGGCCCACCCCGCACCGGCCCGCGACCCCCTGGCGAAGGCACCCGCCTCCACCGGGCGCACCGAGGAGACCGCCCCCCACGGCGAACCCTCCGAGCCCGCTGATCCCTCCCGGCCGGCCTACGGCCAGGCCCAGGGCGAGGACCACGACGGACGCACCGCCCGCCGCACCGGCACCACCAAAGGACGCCCCCCGCGCCGGCCCAAGGACCCCGGCGGCGGACTCCTCATGGGCCGCCCCTTCGGCGTACCCGTGTACGTCGCACCCAGCTGGTTCCTCGTCGCCGCCCTGATCACCTGGGTCTTCGGCGGCCAGCTCGACCGCGTCCTGCCCGAACTCGGCGCCGCCCGCTACCTCGTCTCCCTCTTCTTCGCCGTCGCCTTCTACGCCTCCGTACTCGTCCACGAACTCGCCCACACCGTCGCCGCCCTCCGCTTCAAACTCCCGGTCCGCCGCATCCAGCTCCAGTTCTTCGGCGGCGTCTCCGAGATCGAGAAGGAAGCCGAGACCCCCGGCCGCGAATTCGTCCTCGCCTTCGTCGGCCCCCTCCTCTCCCTCGTCCTGTCCGGCCTCTTCTACCTCGCCATGCTGCCCGTCGAGCCCGGCACCGTCCCCGGCGTCCTGCTGGCCGGCCTGATGATCTCCAACCTCATCGTCGCCGCCTTCAACCTCCTCCCCGGCCTCCCCCTCGACGGCGGCCGCATGCTCCGCGCCGTCGTCTGGAAGATCACCGGCAGAGCCATGAGCGGCACCGTCGCCGCCGCCTGGGTCGGCCGCGCCCTCGCCGTCTCCGTACTCGTCGGACTGCCCCTCCTGACCCAGTCCGAGGCACTCGGCGCCGCCCCCGAGAACGTCGGCAGCATGGACACCATCACCGACGCCCTCCTCGCCGCCATCCTCGCGGCGATCATCTGGACCGGCGCCGGCAACAGCCTCCGCATGGCCCGCCTGCGCGAACACCTGCCGGAACTGCGCGCCCGCTCCCTCACCCGCCGCGCCGTCCCCGTCGAGACCGCCACCCCTCTCTCCGAGGCACTGCGCCGCGCCAACGACGTCGGCGCCCGCGCCCTCGTCGTCGTCGACGCCGACGGCGAACCCCTCTCCCTGGTCCGCGAAGCCGCCATCGTCGGCGTCCCCGAACACCGCCGCCCCTGGGTCGCCGTCGGCGGCCTCGCCCAGGACCTCACCGACGGCATGCGGGTCTCCGCCGAACTCGCCGGAGAAGACCTCCTTGACGTCCTGCGCGCCAGCCCCGCCACCGAATACCTCGTCGTCGAGGACTCCGGCGAGATCTACGGCGTCCTGTCCGCCGCCGACGTGGAACGCGCCTTCGTGAAGGCCATGGCACGCCCCTCCTGACCGTGGTCGGCGGCCCCGCCGGGGACCGGTAGGCTGTTCACATGTCCGAACCGACCGGTGCCGCCCGCAGGCGCGGGCCCTTCAAGGTCGGGGACCAGGTTCAGCTGACCGACCCCAAGGGCCGCCACTACACGTTCACGCTCGAGGCCGGGAAGAACTTCCACACCCACAAGGGTTCCTTCCCCCACGACGAGCTGATCGGCGCTCCCGAGGGCAGCGTTGTCCGCACCACGGGAAACGTCGCCTATCTCGCGCTGCGCCCCCTGCTCCCCGACTACGTCCTGTCCATGCCCCGCGGCGCCGCCGTGGTCTACCCCAAGGACGCGGGGCAGATCCTGGCCTTCGCCGACATCTTCCCCGGCGCCCGCGTCGTGGAAGCGGGAGTCGGCTCCGGCTCGCTGAGCAGCTTCCTGCTGCGCGCCATCGGCGACCAGGGCATGCTGCACTCCTACGAGCGCCGCGAGGACTTCGCCGAGATCGCCCAGCAGAACGTGGAGCGCTACTTCGGCGGCCCCCACCCCGCCTGGCAGCTCACCGTCGGCGACCTCCAGGACAACCTGAGCGACGCCGACGTCGACCGGGTCATCCTCGACATGCTCGCTCCCTGGGAGTGCCTGGAGGCCGTCTCCAAGGCACTCGTCCCCGGCGGCATCCTCTGCTGCTACGTGGCGACGACCACCCAGCTCGCGCGGACCGTCGAGTCCATCCGCGAGATCGGCTGCTTCAACGAGCCGACCGCCTGGGAATCGATGATCCGCAACTGGCACATCGAGGGCCTGGCAGTCCGCCCGGACCACCGCATGATCGGCCACACCGGCTTCCTGCTCACCGCCCGCCGCCTCGCGGACGGCGTCGAGCCGCCCATGCGCCGCCGCCGCCCCGCCAAGGGCGCGTACGGCGAGGACTACTCCGGTCCCAACGCCGACGGCGGCGCTGCCCGCTGACGTACCCAACGCACCACGCCTGTGGCCGAGTTCCCGGAACCCTCCGGGAACTCGGCCACAGTGCTTTCGCGTTGACCCACCCGCTGACCCGCTGACCCGCTGACCCGCTGACCCGCTGACCCGCTGACCCGCTGACCCGCTGACCCGCTGACCCGCTGACCCGCCGACCCGCCGACCCGCTGACCCGCCACCAGTAACCGGTGGAAGCACCGCCGAAGCCGCGGCGACCGACCTCCCGGGGCCGTCCCGGCCGGCCGGGCACAGCGCCGCCGGCCCCGGGCCGTCGGCGGCCGCCGACGCCCCGCTCACGCCTCTCACCCGCGCGTCCGCGGACCGCGTCGCGGACGAACCCCGGGACCGTCCCGCCATGCCCTGACCTCAGCGGCACGGCCCGCCGGGACTCGGCAGACCGCGCACCCCTCCTGACCCCTCCCGGAGTCTTCGCCGGAGCCGTGCGGGAGCCCCGCCGGAGGGCGCGCGGGAACCCCTCAAAAGTCCGGACCCCGCCGTTCCACCAGCCTGTGACGTGTGGCACCATGCGGGACACCCACCCCACCGGCACAGCCCTCGCGGGAGACACTCCAAG
Source organism: Streptomyces sp. NPDC015532 (assembly GCF_043078065.1). Classification (NCBI taxonomy): domain Bacteria; kingdom Bacillati; phylum Actinomycetota; class Actinomycetes; order Kitasatosporales; family Streptomycetaceae; genus Streptomyces; species Streptomyces sp. NPDC015532. The sequence goes on from NZ_JBIBSY010000020.1 coordinate 122,049, forward strand.
TGCAGCAATCCGTTGTCCCGGAACTGGCGCATACACAGACAAGCCCCATCCAGTGGGTCGCCACGGCCACCGCCATCGCCGGAGTCGTGGCGCTGTCCTCCCTCGTCCAGCCCGATCCGGCGACGGCGGCCCAGTCCGGCAAGGGCCCCAGCGCGGCGGCGGCCCCGGCGGCCCCGGCGAAAGCCCCCGACCCGGCCGGCGTGGACTACCCGATCGACTGCGGCCCCGTGAAGGTCCTCGTCCAGAAGAAGGCCTCCGGCGACCTGGACGGCGACGGCCGCCCGGAGACCGTGGCCGTCGTCCGCTGCGACGCCGGCTCCGGCACCCCGCCCAACGGCGTCTACGTCCTCACCCAGGCCGAGGAAGCACAGCGGCCCCGGATCGTCGCGACCCTGATCGATCCCAAGGACCGCCTCAGCGTCACGGACTTCGCGGTCCGCGACGGAGACGTCACCGCCACGCTGCTGGGCTACTCCTCGGCCGACGTACCGAGTTGCTGCCCGGACCTGAGACAGACCGCCAAGTGGCAGTGGAAGAACGGCGCGTTCATCCGCTCGACACCGCCCGAAGCACGCGGCGCCTGAACGCGCCCCCGGCGCAAGACCCGAACAAAAGACGACACCCTCCGCGACGCGGAGGGTGTGAGGAACCGGTCACCCGGTGACGCGGGGTACCCGGGAGGTCACTCCGCGTCCGGCCCGAAGATCTCGACCTTGTCCGAAACGCGACGGACATGGATGCAGTCCCCCGGACACTCCTTCGCCGAGTCCGCCACATCGCGCAGAAGCGGCAGGGGCACGGGCGTTGTGGCCCCCACGGCCTGCAGAAGCTCGTCCTCGGCGCCCTTCACATAGGCCAGGCCGTCAATGTCCAGCTCAAAGACCTCGGGCGCGTACTGGACACAGATCCCGTCGCCGGTACAGAGATCCTGGTCGATCCAGACCTCAAGCGCCTCGCCGTCGACTCCGGCCTCCTGCTGCACGGTCATTTCTCCTGCCATTTTCTGCGTCGAGCGAACCGAAGACTGGGGAATCGGGCCAGCTCTGACGGGTGTTGAACACTTCGACCCTACCTCCGCCCGCTTCCCAATCATGTTCGGTGGGTATTCCCCTGGCGTGAGGGAGAGCGCAAGGGTGAAGATCGGACACACCCCGACAGTCTTTGTGATCTAGGGGTTTCAATCGACACCCACCCAGGTAGGGTCTGGAAGCGTCCAGCTCCCCTTGGAGGAGGTGAGGACCGTGGCAGCCCACGACGACGACATGAACCGCGGCATCCGCCCGGGAAGAGGGTCCGATGACCCCGCCGGGCAGATTGCCTACCTTGAGCAGGAGATCGCCGTCCTGCGACGCAAGCTCGCCGACTCTCCGCGACACACGAGGATTCTCGAAGAGCGGATCGTCGAGTTGCAGACCAACCTGGCAGGCGTGTCCGCACAGAACGAACGACTGGCGAACACGCTCCGTGAGGCCCGCGACCAGATCGTGGCCCTCAAAGAGGAAGTCGACCGGCTCGCACAGCCGCCGGCCGGCTTCGGTGTCTTCCTCACGGCGAACGAGGACGGCACCGCCGACATCTTCACCGGGGGCCGCAAGCTCCGGGTGAACGTCAGCCCCAGCGTCGAGCTCGACGAGCTCCGGCGCGGCCAGGAAGTGATGCTCAACGAAGCCCTCAACGTGGTCGAGGCCATGGAGTACGAGAGCGTCGGCGACATCGTCACCCTCAAGGAGATCCTGGAGGACGGCGAGCGCGCCCTCGTACAGGGGCACACCGACGAGGAACGGGTGGTACGGCTCGCCGAACCACTCCTGGACGTCAATATCCGTCCCGGAGACGCCCTCCTCCTCGAACCCCGTTCCGGCTACGTCTACGAGATCGTTCCCAAGAGCGAGGTCGAGGAACTCGTCCTCGAAGAGGTCCCGGACATCGGCTACGAGCAGATCGGCGGTCTGGGCGGCCAGATCGAGATGATCCGCGACGCGGTCGAGCTCCCGTACCTCTACCCCGACCTCTTCAAGGAACACGAACTGCGTCCGCCGAAGGGAGTCCTGCTCTACGGACCCCCCGGATGCGGAAAGACGCTCATCGCCAAGGCCGTGGCCAACTCACTGGCCAAGAAGGTCGCCGAAGTGACCGGACAGGCCACCGGCAAGAGCTTCTTCCTCAACATCAAGGGCCCCGAGCTCCTGAACAAGTACGTCGGCGAGACCGAGCGGCAGATCCGCCTCGTCTTCCAGCGTGCCCGGGAGAAGGCCAGCGAGGGCACCCCCGTCATCGTCTTCTTCGACGAGATGGAATCCCTCTTCCGCACCCGTGGATCGGGCGTCAGCTCGGACGTGGAGAACACCATCGTCCCGCAGCTGCTCGCCGAGATCGACGGCGTGGAAGGCCTGCAGAACGTGGTCGTCATCGGCGCCTCGAACCGCGAGGACATGATCGACCCCGCCATCCTGCGACCCGGCCGGCTCGACGTGAAGATCAAGATCGAGCGCCCCGACGCCGAGGCGGCGAAGGACATCTTCCAGAAGTACCTCACCGAGCGTCTCCCCCTGCACTCCGAGGACGTCGGAGAGCACGGCGGCGACAGGGCGGCCACCGTCCACGGCATGATCCAGACAGCCGTGGAGCAGATGTACGCCGAATCGGAGGAGAACCGCTTCCTGGAGGTCACCTACGCCAACGGTGACAAGGAAGTCCTCTACTTCAAGGACTTCAATTCCGGCGCCATGATCGAGAACATCGTGGGCCGCGCCAAGAAGATGGCCATCAAGGACTTCTTGGAACACAGCCAGAAGGGCCTCCGGGTCTCCCACCTCCTCCAGGCCTGCGTGGACGAGTTCAAGGAGAACGAGGACCTGCCCAACACCACCAACCCGGACGACTGGGCCAGGATCTCCGGAAAGAAGGGCGAACGGATCGTCTACATCCGTACGCTCATCACCGGAAAGCAGGGCGCGGACACCGGACGCTCCATCGACACGGTGGCCAACACCGGTCAGTACCTGTAAAAGACAGGGCGGCTGCGGGTGCCCTCGACGGGTACCCGCAGCCGACTGTTTTTCAGGACAAGGCCGGAGTACAGCAATGACGCAAATGATCTCCCCACCAGCGCAGAGGCGTTCTAGGCTCTTTCGTACCGCCGAGTCGCGCAGTGCGGGGACGGGCACCGCACACGCACCGGAGCGCCAGCGGTACTTGAGCAGCGCCCCCGACCGAGGGCGCCGCCGGGCTAGGAGGGCCGCATGACCGTACGGCGAGTAATGGGCATCGAGACGGAGTACGGGATCTCCGTCCCCGGTCACCCCAACGCCAATGCCATGCTCACCTCGTCCCAGATCGTCAACGCCTACGCGGCGGCGATGCACCGGGCGCGCCGCGCCCGCTGGGACTTCGAGGAGGAGAACCCGCTGCGGGACGCGCGAGGCTTCGACCTCGCCCGGGAGGCCGCCGACACCAGCCAGCTCACCGACGAGGACATCGGCCTGGCCAATGTCATCCTCACCAACGGTGCACGGCTGTACGTCGACCACGCACACCCGGAATACAGCTCCCCCGAAGTCACCAACCCGCGGGACGCGGTCCTGTGGGACAAGGCCGGCGAGCGCATCATGGCCGAGGCCGCGGAGCGCGCCGCCCAGCTTCCCGGCGCGCAGCCGATCCACCTCTACAAGAACAACACCGACAACAAGGGCGCCTCCTACGGCACGCACGAGAACTACCTGATGAAGCGGGAGACCCCCTTCTCGGACATCGTGCGGCACCTCACGCCGTTCTTCGTCTCACGCCAGGTCGTCACCGGAGCGGGCCGCGTCGGCATCGGCCAGGACGGACACGAGCACGGCTTCCAGCTCAGCCAGCGCGCCGACTACTTCGAGGTCGAGGTCGGCCTGGAGACCACCCTCAAGCGCCCCATCATCAACACCCGCGACGAACCGCACGCCGACGCCGAGAAGTACCGCCGGCTGCACGTGATCATCGGAGACGCCAACCTCTCCGAGATCTCGACCTACCTCAAGCTCGGCACGACGGCACTGGTCCTCTCCATGATCGAGGACGGCTTCATCGCCGTCGACCTGGCCGTCGACCAGCCCGTGCGCACCCTCCACCAGGTCTCCCACGACCCGACCCTCAAGCGCCTGGTCACGCTCCGCAGCGGCCGCACGCTCACCGCCGTGCAGCTGCAGATGGAGTACTTCGAGCTGTCGCGCAAGTACGTGGAGGAGCGGTTCGGGGCGGACGCCGACGAACAGACCAAGGACGTCCTCCTGCGCTGGGAGGACACCCTGAACCGCCTGGAGAACGACCCGATGAGCCTCGCCGGAGAGCTCGACTGGGTCGCCAAGCGGGAGCTCATGGAGGGCTACCGGCGCCGCGACGACCTCGACTGGGACGCCGCCCGGCTGCACCTGGTCGACCTCCAGTACGCCGACGTACGGGCCGAGAAGGGCCTCTACAACCGGCTGGCCGCCCGGGGCAAGATCAAGCGCCTGCTGGACGAGGGAGAGGTCGAGCGGGCCCGCACGACACCACCGGAGGACACCCGCGCCTACTTCCGCGGACGCTGCCTGGAGCAGTACGCGGACGACGTGGCGGCGGCCTCCTGGGACTCGGTGATCTTCGACCTGCCCGGCCGGGACTCGCTCCAGCGCGTCCCAACCCTGGAGCCGCTTCGCGGAACGCGTAATCACGTCAAGGAGCTCCTGGACCGCTGCCGTACGGCCGAGGACCTGGTCAGGGTGCTGTCGGGCAACTGAGATTCCCCCGGGACGGCACCGGCCGGACAGGGTGGAACACACGGCGTTACGGGAATCATCGAGGTGGTCCCCGTACGTTGAAGCAACTGCGGGGCCGATGTCGGACCCTGCTTGTAGGGTCTGATCAAGAACGTCGAACCGAGCGGGGTGAGGGTTATGGCGACCAAGGACACCGGCGGCGGACAGCAGAAGGCGACGCGTTCCACCGAGGAGGCCGAGGAGCAGACACAGGACGCGCAGGCGACCGACGACCTCAAGGAACGCCAGGAAAAGCTGAGCGACGACGTCGACTCGGTTCTGGACGAGATCGACGATGTCTTGGAAGAGAACGCCGAGGATTTCGTGAGGTCCTTCGTTCAGAAGGGCGGGCAGTAAGCCGCCTTTTCCATCGAATCGTAGGTTCGGGTCGAGTGTGGCTGAGGAACTGGGAGAGCGGAGCTGCTCGCGGTGTAAGCAGAACAAGCCGCGGGCGGCCTTCGCGAGCAACAGGTCCATGCCTGACAGCCTCCAGGCGTATTGCCGGGAGTGCTCCGCGGAGTACTACCGGCAGCGTCAGGAGGCCAAGGGCAGCACCGTGCGCGTCAAGGTGCCTGTACCTCGCGGTCACAAGCGTTGTCCGCAGTGCGAGGCCGTGAAACCGCACTCCGAATGGGAGCGCAACAAGTCCTCCTCGGACGGCTGGGCCAGCTATTGCCGTGAGTGTCGTGCGGGGCGGAACCGGGTCAGCTATTTCCAGCGCAAGTACGGCCTCACTCCGGCCGAGTTGGACGCGATGGTCGCGGAGCAGCGGGGAATCTGCTGTATCTGCCTAACCGCCCCTGCCGAACATGTGGATCACTGCCATCAGACGGGTAGGGTCCGAGGCGTACTGTGCTTCAGCTGCAACGCTGCGCTGGGGCAGTTCAAGGATCGGCCCGATGTCATGAGGCGGGCTGCGACATACCTGGAAGGAAACGCGTGGAAGCCAACACTCGTAGCACCGGGCGTCTACCGGCTGCCTTCCTGACGCCCGGGTCGTCGTCCTTCATGGACTTCCTGTCCGAGCACCAGCCGGAGATGCTCCCGGGCAAGCGGCAACTGCCGCCCGTCCAGGGTGTGATCGAGGCCCCGCACGGCACGACGATCGTCGCCGTCACGTTCCCGGGGGGAGTCGTCCTCGCCGGTGACCGGCGGGCCACGATGGGGAACGTCATCGCCCAGCGCGACATCGAGAAGGTCTTCCCGGCCGACGAGTACTCGGCGGTGGGCATCGCCGGCACGGCGGGCCTGGCCGTGGAGATGGTGAAGCTGTTCCAGCTGGAGCTGGAGCACTTCGAGAAGGTGGAGGGCGCGCAGCTCTCCCTGGAGGGCAAGGCGAACCGCCTGTCCACGATGATCCGTTCCAACCTCGGCATGGCCATGCAGGGCCTGGCCGTGGTCCCCCTGTTCGCGGGCTTCGACGTGGACCGCGGCAAGGGCCGCATCTTCTCCTACGACGTCACCGGCGGCCGCTCCGAGGAGCACGGCTACGCGGCCACGGGCTCCGGCTCGCTCTTCGCGCGCGGTGCCATGAAGAAGCTCTACGCCAGGGATCTGACGGAGGACCAGGCGACGACGCTGGTCATCCAGGCTCTCTACGACGCGGCCGACGACGACTCGGCGACCGGTGGTCCCGATGTCGCGCGCCGGATCTACCCGATCGTCACCGTGATCACCGAGAGCGGTTTCCGCCGGCTCACCGACGAGGAGTCCTCCGAGATCGCCCGCACGATCCTGGAGCGGCGACTGGAGCAGCCCGACGGCCCGCGCGCCGCGCTGCTCTGAGTCCGGCCTCTTTTCCCAGGTGATCCAGTGACTTCGACAGAAAGGGACGGATAGCCGGTGTCGACGCCGTTCTATGTCTCACCCCAGCAGGCGATGGCCGACCGGGCGGAGTACGCCCGCAAGGGCATCGCCCGTGGCCGCAGCCTGGTCGTGCTGCAGTATGCCGACGGCATCGTGTTCGTCGGCGAGAACCCGTCCCGCGCGCTGCACAAGTTCAGCGAGATCTACGACCGGATCGGCTTCGCGGCCGCCGGCAAGTACAACGAGTACGAGAACCTGCGGATCGGCGGTGTGCGTTACGCCGATCTGCGCGGCTACACGTACGACCGTGCCGATGTGACCGCCCGTGGTCTGGCGAACGTGTACGCCCAGACGCTGGGCACGATCTTCTCGTCGGCGGCGGAGAAGCCGTACGAGGTGGAGCTGGTGGTCGCCGAGGTCGGGGAGACGCCGGACGGCGACCAGATCTACCGGCTGCCGCACGACGGTTCGATCGTGGACGAGCACGGTTCGGTCGCTGTCGGTGGTAACGCCGAGCAGATCAGTACGTATCTGGATACGCAGCACCAGGACGGCATGTCGCTGGCCGAGGCGCTGAAGCTGGCCGTCCAGTCGTTGTCCCGGGAGCCGAACGGTGGCGAGCGGGAGATTCCGGCGGAGCGGCTGGAGGTCGCGGTGCTGGACCGGTCGCGGCCGCAGAAGCGGAAGTTCAAGCGGATCGTGGGCCGTCAGCTGTCCCGGTTGCTGGAGGCCGGGGGCGCGGAGACGGCGACGGAGGCCGAGGACGCCGACGACGAGTGAGTTCGTGGTCGGACCTGGTGTCCGTACGGAAGGGGCCGTGCCGGTGCAGACCGGTGCGGCCCCTTCCGTGTGCGCCGGGAGGCGAGGGCTGTTCTACGGGCCCGGTGGGGCCGTGGAGCCCCGTACGACAAGTTCGACGGGGATGTCCTCCTGTGGGGGCGTGCGGCCGTCCAGGACGGCCAGGAGGGCTTTCATGCCCTGTTCGCCGAATCGTTCGGCGTCCAGGCGGACGGTGGTGAGTTCGGGGTCGAGGGCGCGGGCCAGGGCGAGGTCGTCGAGTCCGGTGACGGAGATGTCGTCGGGGATGCGCAGGCCGAGGCGGCGGGCGGCTTTGTAGGCGCCGGCGGCGAGTTTGTCGTCGTCGCAGATGATCGCGGTGGGGCGGGGTCCCGGGGTGGAGAGTGCGGTCTGGGCGGCGGCCAGGGCGTCCTCGAAGGAGATGGGGGCGCGGGCGACGCGCAGGCTGGTGCCGGGGACTTCGACGAGGCAGGAGGCCAGTTCGCGGGCGCGGACCTCGAAGGTCCAGGAGGGGATGTCGGCCGCGAGGTGCAGGAAGCGGCGGTGGCCGAGTTCCAGGAGGTGGTCGGTGACCTGGCGTATGCCGTCGGCGATGTCGAGGTTGACGGTGGCGGCGCCCTGGCTGCCGGCGGGGTCGCTGTCGAGCATGACGAGGGGGAGCTGGTCGCCGCGGATCGCGGTGAGGGCGTCGGCCGCCATGGAGGAGGCGATGACGCCGTCGAGGGCGGCCTGGGCGGAGCCGAAGGGGTCGCGGGCGGGGCCGATTCCTTCGGGGGAGGGGTAGAGGACGACTCCGAAGCCGTGCTGGGCGGCCACGCGGGCGGCGCCGGTGTAGACGCCCGCGAAGAATTCGGTGGTGAGGGCGGGGACGACCAGCAGGACGGTGCGGGTGCGGCCGAGGCGGAGGTTGCGGGCGGCGAGGTTGGGGCGGTAGCCGAGTTCCTGGGCCGCGTCGCGGACGCGGTCGGCGGTCGCGGCGGAGACGCGGCCGCGCCACTTGTCGCCGAGGACGAGGGAGACGGCCGCCTGGGAGACCCCGGCGGCCTCGGCGACGTCCCGGCTGGTGGGGCGCGTGCTACCTCTTGCCACCGTGGGCCTGCTCCTTCGTCTGGACTCCCGGTCAGCGCACATGGTACGTATTGAGGAGGACGTTATACGTAACACTTGGACGTCACGCGCTACCGGAAGGGCACGCCATGGCCGCGGGATACCTGGAGATCCTCAGGGCGAGGCATGCCGCCAGGCTGCTCGCGGGGACGCTGGTGGGACGGCTGCCGAACGCCACGGCGGCCATCGCCGTCGTGCTTTTCGTGCGGGCCGGGGGCGGCACGTACAGCCTGGCGGGCGCCCTCGCGGCCGTGTACGGGGTGGCCAACGCGGTCGGGCAGCCGCTGCTGGGCCGGCTCGTGGACCTGTACGGCCAGCCCCGGGTGCAGCTGCCCGCCGCCGTCGTCTCGGCGCTCGGCATGGGCGTCTTCGCCCTGGCCGGAACGGAGCCGGTGGCGCTCGCCTGTGCCGCGATGGCGGTGGCCGGGCTCTTCACGCCTCCGCTGGAGGGCGGCCTGCGGGCGCTGTGGCCCTCCGTGCTGGGCAAGGAGGAGCAGGTGCACACCGCGTACGCGATGGACGCGGTGGCGCAGGAGATCATGTTCACCGTCGGACCGTTGCTGGTGACGCTGTGCGTGTCGCTCTGGTCCGCGCAGGCCGCCCTGCTGATCCTGGGCGTCATCGGTGTCCTGGGCGCCCTCTCCGTGGTCGTCTCGGAGCCCTCGCGCGCGTGGCGTTCGGCTCCGCGTGAGGCGCACTGGCTGGGCGCTCTGCGTTCGCCGGGGCTGCTGGCCCTGCTCGGGGCGTTCCTGTTCATCGGGATCGCGCTCGGTTCGATCACGGTGGCGGCGGTGTCGTACGCCGACGCGCACGGTGGGGACGCGGTGTACGGCTGGCTGATGGCGGGCATCGGTCTCGGTGCGCTGCTGGGCGGTGTGGTCTACGGCGCGCGCCGGTGGGGCGGGGCGCCGGAGCGGCGACTGCGGTTGCTGGTGGCCCTTCTGGCGGTGTGTTACGTCCCGCTGGTGCTCGTGCCGGGTCCGGTGGCGATGACCGGGCTGGCGACGCTCGCGGGCGTGTTCCTCGCGCCGAGCATCGCGTGTGCCTTCGTGCTGGTGGACCGGCACGCGCCCACCGGTACGGTCACCGAGGCCTTTTCCTGGCTCGTGACGACGTTCACCGTGGGCGCTTCGGTGGGAACGGGTGTCGCGGGGCCGGTCGTGGAATGGGGCGGAGCGGGGCGGGGCTTCGCCGTTCCGGGGGTCGCGGGGGCCGCCGCGCTGGTGGTTCTGCTGGCCACGGGCCGGGTCCTCGCAGCTACCGGGAGGGGCGAGGTTGTTGCGGTCTCATCGGAAAATGATCCAAACCGAGCCGTCGAACCCCGTTTCAGCACAGGGGATCGGGCGTAATGTTCAGTCATGGACCGCCGCATTTTCGGGCTGGAGAACGAGTACGGCGTCACGTGTACGTTCAGGGGACAGCGCCGGCTGTCTCCCGACGAGGTGGCGCGGTACCTCTTCCGCCGTGTCGTGTCATGGGGCCGCAGCAGCAATGTCTTTCTGCGGAACGGTGCCCGCCTTTATCTCGACGTGGGATCACATCCGGAATATGCGACACCCGAATGTGACAACGTGACGGAGCTCGTCACCCACGACAAGGCCGGCGAGCGCATTCTCGAAGGTCTCCTGGTGGACGCCGAACGACGCCTGCACGAGGAAGGGATCGCGGGCGACGTCTATCTGTTCAAGAACAACACCGACTCGGCAGGCAACTCCTACGGGTGCCACGAGAACTATCTGGTGGCCCGGCACGGGGAGTTCTCCCGGCTCGCGGACATTCTCATTCCGTTCCTCGTCACGAGGCAGTTGCTGTGCGGTGCGGGCAAGGTGCTGCAGACTCCGCGCGGTGCCGTGTACTGCGTCAGCCAGCGGGCGGAGCACATCTGGGAGGGCGTCAGCTCGGCGACGACCCGCTCCCGGCCCATCATCAACACGCGTGACGAGCCGCACGCGGACGCCGAGCGCTATCGCCGGCTGCATGTGATCGTCGGCGACTCGAACATGTCCGAGACGACGATGCTCCTCAAGGTCGGTGCCACGGACCTCGTGCTGCGCATGATCGAGGCGGGCACCGTCATGCGCGACCTGACTCTGGAGAACCCCATCCGGGCGATCCGCGAGGTCAGTCATGACATCACGGGCCGTCGGAAGGTGCGCCTGGCCAGCGGCCGTGAGGCCTCCGCGCTGGAGGTGCAGCGCGAGTACTACGAGAAGGCCGTGGACTTCGTCGAGCGCCGCGGTATCCGTACCGGAACCGTCGACCAGGTGCTGGAGCTGTGGGGCCGGGTGCTGGACTCGATCGAGGCCGAGGACCTCGACCGGATCGGTACCGAGATCGACTGGGTGATGAAGTACCAGCTCATCGAGCGGTACCGGGCGAAGCACAACATGACCATGTCGCACCCGCGGGTCGCGCAGATAGACCTCGCCTACCACGACATCCACCGCCGTCGTGGCCTGTACTACCTGCTGGAGAGGAAGGGGCAAGCCGCTCGGATCTGCAACGACTTGAAGATCTTCGAGGGCAAGTCGGTACCGCCGCAGACCACTCGGGCGCGTCTGCGCGGTGACTTCATCCGGCGGGCGCAGGAGCAGCGGCGGGACTTCACCGTCGACTGGGTGCACCTGAAGCTCAACGATCAGGCACAGCGCACGGTGTTGTGCAAGGACCCGTTCCGTTCGGTGGACGACCGGGTGGAGAAGCTGATCGCCGGAATGTGAGCCGGGCGTTCCGTGGGTGAAGCGGAACGCAACGCGGGGCGCCGTACGTTTTCCGTACGGCGCCCTTCTCACGTCGTAGAGTTGCGCGCACGCCATCCACCAAGATCGACCGATACGAGGCCCCCACCGTGCGCCGACGCTCACTCCTTCTCTCCGTACCCGCTGGACTGGTCACACTCGCCGGATGCGGTGACGACGGCAAGTCAGACACGGCGAAGTCCAGCAACAGCCCGTCGCCCTCGGCTTCCGCGGCGGCGTCGGCCCCGCCCCCGCCGAAGATCGTCGACGGTCCGCTGCCGGCGATCACGGCCGGTACGAAGTTCGGTGAGAAGCCGACGGTGGCCAAGGGCACGGGGGAGCCGTCGAAGGATCTCGCGGTCAGGACGGTGATCGCGGGCAACGGCAAGACGGTCGCGGAGAACGACTACATCCAGGCCAATTACCTGGGTCAGATCTGGGCCACGGCGAAGGTGTTCGACAACTCCTACGACCGGGGGACGCCGCTGGTCATCCAGCTGGCGCAGGGCGGCATCATCGACGGCTGGCGTTATGGCCTGGTCGGCAAGAAGACCGGCAGCCGTGTCGAGATGTCCGTTCCGCCGACCTGGGGCTACGGCTCGGAGGGCAACGCGCAGGCGGGCATCAAGGGCACGGACACGCTGGTGTTCGTGGTGGACATCGAGGACACGTTCAACTCCAAGAGTTCCGCCAAGGGCAAGAACGTGGAGCAGAAGGACGCCTCGCTGCCGACGGTCGGCACGAACACGGACGGCGCCGCTCCCAAGATCACGGTGCCGAAGAAGGCCGCTCCCACGAAGCTCGTGGCGAACTACGTGATCGAGGGTGACGGCGACGAGGTGAAGGCCGACAGCACGGTCCTGGTGCAGTACGAGGGTGTGCTCTGGGACAGCGGCAAGGAGTTCGACTCGACGTACAAGCGGGGTCAGCTGACGTCGTTCTCGCTTCAGCAGGTCGTCAAGGGCTGGGCGCAGGGGCTGACGGGCAAGAAGGTGGGCAGCCGTGTGCTCATCGTGATTCCGCCGGCTCTGGGCTACGGCGACAACCCGCCGGCCGGCAGCGGTATCAAGAAGGACTCCACGCTCGTCTTCTCGGTCGACATCCTGGCGAAGATGTAACCCTTCGGAGATGTAAGACTGTCCGTGTTGTCCTTACGTACACAAGCAGGAGCAAAGACGTGAGCATCGAGAAGCCCGAGATCGATTTTCCTGAGGGCCAGCCGCCGGCGGACCTTGAGATCAAGGACATCTGGGAGGGCGACGGCCCCGAGGCCGAGTCGGGTCAGAACGTCACGGTGCACTACGTGGGTGTGGCGTTCAGCACGGGCGAGGAGTTCGACGCGAGCTGGAACCGGAACTCTCCGTTCCGCTTCCCGCTCGGCGGCGGCCGTGTCATCAAGGGCTGGGACCGCGGCGTGCAGGGCATGAAGGTCGGCGGCCGTCGCCAGCTGACCATCCCCGCCCACCTCGCCTACGGCGACCAGAGCCCGACCCCGGCGATCAAGCCCGGTGAGACGCTGATCTTCGTGGTCGACCTGATCGCGGTCTGATCACAGCGGACCGGATCCGATCCGGATCCGATCATCTGGGGCCCATGCCCGTCCGGGCATGGGCCCTCGGCTTTTGCCGCGACACTCCGGAGCGGTACGGTCATCGGTCGGAAGCACCATAGGAAGGGCGTCGATGGCCATTGCCAAGGCCGAGCGGCTGATGAACCTCGCACTGTGTCTGCTCGGGACCCGGCGGCCGCTCAGCAAGCGCGAACTCCGCGAGTCCATCGAGGCCTATCTCGAAGCCGGATCGGACGACTCCTTCAACCGGATGTTCGAGCGGGACAAGGATGATCTGCGCGAACTCGGCCTGGTCATCGAGACGGTGGAGAACCTCGACGGCGAAGTCGGCTACCTCGCCCGCCGCGACAGCAACCGCCTGCCGCCGATCACCCTCGACGCCGAGGAGGCCGCCGCCCTCGGGCTGGCCGCCAAGGTCTGGCAGCAGGCACGGCTGGCCGGGGCCGCGAGCGGCGCGCTCCAGAAGCTGCGCGCCGCGGGTCTGCCCGAGGACGTGGACCCCTACGGATCCCACGGCGCCCTGGAACCGCACATCCCCGTCCACGAGGCGGCCTTCGAGCCCCTGATGCTCGCCTGCCGCGACCGTCGCCCGGTCGTCTTCGACTACCGCAAGGGCAACGCCGCGCAACCCGGGACCCGGCATGTCGAGCCCTGGGCCCTGGAGTGCTGGCGCGGCCACTGGTATCTCGCGGGCTGGGACCGTGACCGCGGCGCCGAGCGCGTCTTCAGGCTCTCCCGGATCACCGGCAAGGTCCGCGCGCGTGCCGGCCGCTACACCGCCGAGGTCCCCGACGTCGTGACCGTGCGCGAGACGGTGGCCGGCTGGGCGGGGGAGATCACCGACCGTTCGGCGCTGATCCGGCTGCGTTCCGGCGCCGGCTACCCGCTGCGCGCCAAGGCCGTCTCCGTACGGGAACTGGGCGACGGCTGGGACGAGTTGGAGATTCCGTACGGGCACGGTCTGGACGCCTGGCTCGTCGAGTTCGGGCCGGACGTGGTGGTCGTGGAGCCCGCCGAACTGCGGGCCGATGTGGTCGACCGGCTGCGCGCCGTGGCCAAGGGCTGAGGGGAAAGTAAGAAAGTGGCAGGAAAACCGGCCAGGCCCACGAACGCGATCGACCAGACCCGGCGGATGCTCTCGCTGGTGACGTATCTGCGCGAGCGCCCCGGCGCCCATGTCGGTGACGTCGCCCGCGCCTTCGGGATCACCGAGGACGAGCTGATCTCCGACCTCGACGTGCTGCCGCTGTGCGGGACCAGTTTCCGCGGCGGGGATCTGCTCGACATCGACACCGACGGCGACCGGATCTGGTGGCACAACCCGGACGACGTCGCCGAACCGCTGCGGATCGCCGCCGACGAGGCGACCGCGCTGCTGGTGGCCGCCCGCGCGGTGTCCACCCTGCCCGGCCTGCGCGAGGGCGACCGGCAGGCGCTGCTGCGGGCCACCGCCAAGGTGGAGGCCGCCTCGGGCGAGGCGGCGGGGGCCAGTTCCCGGCTGTCGGTGACCTTCGAGTCCGAGGGCGGCGTCTTCGCCGACGTGGACCGGGCGATCTCCGAGCGGCGCCGGCTGTGGATCCGCTACTACTCGCCCTCGCGGGACGAGCTGAGCGAACGCGAGATCGACCCGATCCGCCTGGTCAGCGTCGGTCACACCTATGTCGAGGCCTGGTGCCGCCGCTCCGAGGCGCGCCGTACCTTCCGGCTCGACCGGGTCGCCGAGATCCGCATCCTGGACGAGCCGTCCGCGCCGCCGGAGATCGAGCTGCGGGACCTGTCCGAGGGGCTGGTCCAGCCCGCGGCCGAGGATCCGGAGGTGGTCGTCGAGGTGGGTCCCGGCGGGCGCTGGGTCGCCGAGTACTACCCGCACGACAGCGCGGATGAGCTGCCGGACGGTGGGCTGCGTATCACTCTGCGGACCCCCGATCCCACGTCGCTGCGGCGGCTGGCCCTGCGTCTCGGCGGTGACGGCCGGATCGTCTCGCCGCAGACCGTCGCGGACAGCGCCCGCGCCGCGGCCCGTGAGGCGCTCGCCGCCTACGACGAGCTCGGGGCGGTCCGGGACAGGCCGTACGAGGGGCGGGAGCAGGGGCTTTGAGGACGTCGTCGGTGTCGGGTGCGCAGGGAAGGCCGGGGAGCCCGGAGAAGCCGGGTTCCGTCAGGCGGGCGGGTGCGCCGGGACGCGCCGCGTCGGTCACGGGCACGGCGGCGGGCCGGGCCGGGTCGGCCCCGGGCACGTCGGAGATGTCGGTGGGGACGGCCTTCGCCGGGATGCGCCGGGTGGTCGAGGTGATGTTCAAGGCCGCCTGCCCCGACTGCCGGGCCGGCTTCGAGCTCACGCCCGGGGCCCTGCGCCTGGCCATCGGCGCCAGCAGCCGCACCACGTTCTACTCGTTCACCTGCCCCGCGTGCGGTTCCGCCGTCCGCAAGCCCGCCGGGGAACGCATCGTAGAACTCCTCACCGGGGGCGGGGTCCGCACACTGCGGCTGCACTCCACCCTCTAGGGTCGTCGTCATGTTCTGGCCGATGTTTGCGATCGCCGCGGGTTTCCTGGGAATCACGGTTCTCGGGGTTCTCGCCGTCCGTGTCTTCCTGGAAGCGGAGCGTCTGGGCCGCCAGGTCGCCGATTCCGCGCGCCGTATCAGCTCGGCCTCCGAGGACCTGGAAAGGGCCACGGTGGCGGCGGCGCACTCCATGGACGCGGTATGAGTCGTTCCATGGATGCGTAATGCGTCACGCCAGCCTGTCGACTTGGCACGGGGGCCAGGTACGCTCAGGGGCGCGGCCCGGAGAATGAGGCGCGGGCCGCGAACTGGGAGTACGCACAGGGATTGCCCCGCGTTTACCCCTGAGCGTTACGATCGCTGACATCACGATGATCGGACACACGTCCGATCGATCGGCCAGCACCCCGACCATGCAGCCTCGGTGAGAAGGTAAAGACTTATGTTCGGAAGGCTCGGAGCTCCCGAGATCATTCTCATCCTCGTCGTCATCATCCTGCTGTTCGGCGCGAAGAAGCTTCCGGACATGGCGCGCTCCCTCGGCAAGTCCGCCCGGATCCTCAAGAGCGAGGCGAAGGCGATGAAGGAAGACGGCGGCAGCACCCCGGCCCCGGCCGGTCCGCCGAGCACCGACGAGCAGACCCCGGCTCAGCGCACCATCCAGGCGGCCCCCGGCGACGTGACCAGCTCGCGCCCGGTCAACGAGCCGACGGACACGACCCAGCGCTGACGCAGGGCCGGTGACATCCGGCCCGCCGCATGAGATGAGGATGTGGGTTGCTCAAGTCTGCCCGCAACACGGAGAAGGACCCCGAGGGGCGCATGCCCCTCGCGGACCATCTTCGCGAGCTACGCAACCGGCTCGCGAAGGCGGTGCTGGCGATCGTCCTCGTGACGATCGTCGCGGCCTTCTACTACAACGACATCATCAACTTCTTCACCAAGCCGGTCCTGGACTCCGTCGGGTGTCCTGAGACCTTCGCCGAACTCGCGAAGCAGCCCAAGAACCACCAGTGCGCGCAGATCACCATCAACGGTCTGCTCGCGCCGTTCACCCTGGCGCTGAAGGTCTCGCTGATGGCGGGCGTCGTGCTCGCCTCTCCGGTCTGGCTCTACCAGCTCTGGGCGTTCGTCGCCCCGGGTCTGCACAGGAGCGAGAAGAAGTACGCGTACGCGTTCGTCGGCACCGGCGTCCCGCTGTTCTTCGGTGGCGCGTTCTTCGCCTACAAGGTGCTTCCCACCACGGCGAAGGTCCTGATGGAGTTCACGCCGGACGGCGTCAGCAACCTGCTGCCGCTGGACGACCTGCTCGACCTGGTCACGCGCATGGTGGTCGTGTTCGGCCTCTCCTTCGAGCTGCCCCTGCTGCTGGTGATGCTCAATCTGACGGGCATCATCACGGGCCGGCGCATGCTCGGCTGGTGGCGCGGCATGATCATCGGCATCACGGTCTTCGCGGCGATCGCCACTCCCAGCACCGACCCGCTGACCATGCTGGCGCTCGCCGGGCCGATCTGGATCCTGTACTTCGGCGCCGTCGTCTTCTCGCTGTTCAACGACCGGCGCAAGCGTCGGCGCGATGAGTCCGGGCCGGCCGACGACGAGGCGTCCGACCTCGACCTCACGCCCGAGGACATCGGCGGCATCGAGGACGTGACGACCCGCCCGAACCTTCCGGAGCAGGCCACCACGGACCGGGTCAACGGTTATGACGACGTGACCTGACGGAGTCCGTGACCTCGTAGGGTCAGCCTGTGACCAGCGAGATCACCCTCTTCGTCAACCCCACCGCGGGCCGCGGCCGGGGCGCCCGAGCGGCGCTGCCGGCCGCTTCCGCTTTGCGTGCCGCGGGATTCTCCGTCGAGACGGTTCAGGGCGAGGACCCGGCGGACGCCCTCGCGCGGGCGCGCGAGGCGGTCGCCGGCGGCACCGGCGCCCTCGTCGCGGTCGGCGGCGACGGCATGGCGAACCTGGCCCTGCAGGCCGTCGCCGGGACCCGTACCCCCTTCGGTCTGGTGGCCGCCGGGACCGGCAACGACTTCGCGCGCGCCCTCGGCCTGCCCGTGGGCGACCCCGCGGCGGCGGGACGGATGATCGCCGAGGCGCTGAGGGGCGAGAGGCTGCGCGAGGTCGACCTGGGCCGGGTGAACGGCACCTGGTTCGGCACCGTCCTCGCCTCCGGGTTCGACTCCCGGGTCAACGACCGCGGGAACCGGATGAGCCTGCCCGTCGGCCGTTTCAAGTACGACGTCGCCATGGTCGCCGAGCTGGCCGCCTTCCGGCCCGTCGGGTACCGCATCACGCTGGACGGCGGCGAGACGCTGGAGACCGAGGCGACGCTGGTCGCCGTCGGCAACGGCTCGTCGTACGGCGGCGGCATGAGGATCTGTCCCGGTGCGAGCCTCGGCGACGGGCTGTTCGACATCACGGTGGTCGGGGACTGCTCGCGCTCGACGCTGCTCAAGATCTTCCCGCGGGTCTACCGGGGCACCCACGTCGGCCATCCCGTGGTGAGCGTGCACCGGGCGGCCCGGGTCGAACTCCTCGCCGAGGGCGTCACCGGGTACGCGGACGGCGAGCCGCTGGGCCCGCTGCCGCTCACGGCGGAGTGCATACGGGCCGCTGTGCGCGTCGCACTTCCCTGAGCTGCGGGGACCCGGGGTTTCACAGCCGCTGATCCGGATAATGATCGTCCTTGTGTCAGTGCCTCCCGGTAGTCTCGAAAGCACGATGACAGAGGACCTCTCACCGGCCGAGCGGTATGCGGCAGCACGCAGGCGCGCTGCCGAGCAGGCCACCGCGCTCGCCTCCTTCCGCGAGATGTACGACTTCGGCCTCGACCCCTTCCAGATCGAGGCCTGCCAGGCGCTCGAAGCGGGCAAGGGTGTGCTGGTGGCCGCGCCCACCGGTTCGGGCAAGACGATCGTCGGCGAGTTCGCCGTCCACCTCGCCCTCCAGCAGGGCAAGAAGTGCTTCTACACCACGCCGATCAAGGCGCTCTCCAACCAGAAGTACGCCGACCTGTGCCGCCGGTACGGCGCGGACAAGGTCGGCCTGCTCACCGGCGACAACAGCGTCAACTCCGAGGCTCCGGTGGTCGTCATGACCACCGAGGTCCTGCGGAACATGCTGTACGCGGGCTCACAGACCCTCCTCGGTCTCGGTCATGTGGTGATGGACGAGGTGCACTACCTCTCCGACCGCTTCCGCGGCGCCGTCTGGGAGGAAGTGATCATCCACCTCCCCGAGTCGGTGACCCTGGTGTCGCTGTCGGCGACCGTGTCGAACGCGGAGGAGTTCGGTGACTGGCTGGACACCGTGCGCGGCGACACCCAGGTGATCGTCTCCGAGCACCGGCCCGTCCCGCTGTTCCAGCATGTGCTGGCCGGACGGCGGATGTACGACCTCTTCGAGGAGGGCGAGGGCCAGCGCAAGGCCGTCAACCCCGACCTCACGCGCATGGCGCGCATGGAGGCGAGCCGTCCGTCGTACCAGGACCGCAGGCGGGGCCGCGCGATGCGCGAGGCCGACCGGGAACGGGAGCGCAGACAGCGCTCGCGGATCTGGACGCCGGGCCGCCCCGAGGTCATCGAGCGGCTCGACGCCGAAGGGCTGCTGCCCGCCATCACGTTCATCTTCAGCCGCGCGGCGTGCGAGGCCGCCGTGCAGCAGTGCCTGTACGCCGGTCTGCGGCTGAACGACGACGCGGCGCGTGCGCGCGTGCGTGAGCTTGTCGAGGAGCGAACGGCCTCCATCCCGGACGAGGACCTGCACGTCCTCGGCTACTTCGAATGGCTGGAGGGCCTGGAGCGCGGCATCGCGGCCCACCACGCGGGCATGCTGCCCACGTTCAAGGAGGTCGTCGAGGAGCTCTTCGTCCGCGGCCTCGTCAAGGCGGTCTTCGCGACGGAGACCCTCGCGCTGGGCATCAACATGCCGGCCCGCTCGGTGGTGCTGGAGAAGCTCGTCAAGTGGAACGGCGAGCAGCACGCCGACATCACGCCCGGCGAGTACACCCAGCTCACCGGCCGTGCCGGCCGCCGCGGCATCGATGTCGAGGGCCACGCGGTCGTGCTGTGGCAGCGCGGCTTCAGTCCCGAGCATCTCGCGGGACTCGCGGGCACCCGCACCTATCCGCTGCGTTCCAGCTTCAAGCCGTCGTACAACATGGCGGTGAACCTGGTCGAGCAGTTCGGCCGGCACCGCTCGCGCGAACTGCTGGAGACGTCGTTCGCGCAGTTCCAGGCCGACAAGTCGGTCGTCGGGATCTCCCGGCAGGTGCAGCGCAACGAGGAGGGTCTCGAAGGCTACAAGGAGTCGATGACCTGCCATCTCGGTGATTTCGACGCGTACATGGCGCTGCGCCGGGAACTCAAGGACCGCGAGACCGAGCTGGCCCGGCGGGGCATGACGGAGCGCCGTGCCGAGGCGGCCGTCGCCCTGGAGAAGCTGAAGCCGGGTGACGTGATCCATGTGCCGACCGGCAAGTACGCGGGACTGGCGCTGGTGCTGGACCCCGGGCTGCCCGCCGGCCGGTCGAACGGCCACCGGGGCTTCGAGCAGCACGACGGACCGCGTCCGCTGGTGCTGACCGCCGAGCGCCAGGTGAAGCGGCTGGCCTCGATGGACTTCCCGGTGCCGGTCGAGGCGCTCGACCGGATGCGGATCCCCAAGTCGTTCAACCCGCGCTCCCCGCAGTCCCGTCGGGACCTCGCCTCCGCCCTGCGCACCAAGGCCGGGCACATCGTCCCGGACCGGCACCGCAAGAAGCGTGCCGAGGCCGCCGACGACCGTGAGATCGCCCGGCTGCGCACGGCGATCCGCGCACATCCCTGCCACGGGTGCAACGACCGTGAGGATCACGCCCGTTGGGCCGAGCGGTATCACCGGCTCCAGCGTGACACCTCGCAGCTGGAGCGCCGGATCGAGGGCCGGACGAACACCATCGCCCGTACCTTCGACCGGATCGTCGCCCTGCTCACCGAGCTGGACTACCTGCGCGGCGACGAGGTCACCGAGCACGGCAAGCGGCTCGCCCGCCTGTACGGCGAACTCGACCTGCTGGCCAGCGAATGTCTGCGCGCCGGAGTCTGGGACGGACTCTCTCCGGCCGAACTGGCCGCCTGCGTCTCGGCGTTGGTGTACGAGTCCCGGGTCGCCGACGACGCGATGGCGCCGAAGGTGCCGTCCGGCAAGGCCAAGGCCGCGCTCGCCGAGATGGTGCGCATCTGGGGCCGTCTGGACGCTCTGGAGGAGGACTTCCGGATCAACCAGACCGAGGGTGTGGGCCAGCGCGAGCCGGACCTCGGCTTCGCCTGGGCCGCCCACGAGTGGGCGTCGGGCAAGGGCCTGGACGAGGTGCTGCGCGAGGCCGAGATGCCCGCCGGTGACTTCGTGCGCTGGTGCAAGCAGGTCATCGACGTCCTCGGCCAGATCGCGGCCGCCGCGCCCGTCTCGGGCGGCGAGAGGTCGACGGTCTCCAAGAACGCCCGCAAGGCGGTCGAAGAGCTGCTGCGCGGAGTGGTGGCCTACTCGTCGGTGGGCTGACGAGCCGCGGGCCGGCGCTCGCGGAGCCGGTCCGGCCGTGCCGGAGCCGGCACGGCCGGTGGTGTGCCGTCTTCCCCCGGGGAAGGGCACGCCACCGGCCGCGTCCGTCTCAGGAACACCGGCGGGCGGCCCGGCCGGGCCCTGGTCCGGCCGGTGTGGGGCAGGAGCCTTTCCGCCGGTCCGCTCCAGCGGGTGCCGGGTGCCGGGTGCAGTGGGCGGCTCGGGCGGCTCATGCGGCGTGCGTGGCTTACGTGGTGTGCGTGATTTGCGTAGGGCCTGCGTGGCCCGCTCGGGTCACCGGTCCTGTTCGCGGCCGAGATACGCGCGCCAGCCGCCGTAGGACGTGATGTCGGGCGCTTGGGCCAGTGCGCCGGGTTCGCACAGGAATCCGGGCACCTGGGTGCCGTCGGCCAGCTCGACGCCGCCCAGCGTCATCGGGCGGGGGAGTGCCGCCAGCAGCCGTCCCAGGCCGTCCGCGGGCAGACTCCACACCTCGGCCTCGACCGCGGCGCCGCCCGCGCCGACATGGACGAGACCCGGCTTCGGCGGACTGGTCGCCAGGGCG
Source organism: Streptomyces sp. NPDC015532 (assembly GCF_043078065.1). Classification (NCBI taxonomy): domain Bacteria; kingdom Bacillati; phylum Actinomycetota; class Actinomycetes; order Kitasatosporales; family Streptomycetaceae; genus Streptomyces; species Streptomyces sp. NPDC015532. The sequence continues at coordinate 143,457 of NZ_JBIBSY010000020.1, forward strand.
TGCAGCCGGTACACGGCGGCGGTGGTCGTCGTCCGTTCGAGACGGGCGCCCAGGGAGAGCAGCTGGGCATTGAGCGGCTGGCCGGACAGATGCGCCCCCACCACGGCGAGGCGGGTCTCCGGTTCCAGGAGGCGGGCGATCCGCGCGAGCCGCTCGTCGGTGAAAGCGGGTCCGATCAGCATCACGCCGAAAGGCCCTCCCAAGGGTGTCCGCCCGGCCGGCACGGCGACCGCCGCCAGGTCGAACAGGTTCGTGGAGTTGGTGAAGCGGCCCAGGCGGGCGTTGGCGCCCAGCGGGTCGGCGGCGACCTCGGCGAGCGTGGGATGGCCGGGCGCGGTGGGCAGGAGCAGCGCGTCGGCGTCGGCCAGTTCCGCGAGGGCCCGGGCACGCAGGGAGGCCAGGCGCTCCTGGTCCGCGTAGAGCTGGTGGGCCGGGATGTCCCGCGCGCGGGTGATGATCCCCGCGACGGTCGGGTCGAGCCCGGCACCCCCCTCGGAGATCAGCTTGTCGACAAAGCTCCCCACCGCCGTGTAGCGCTCGGCGACGAAGGCGCCCTCGTAGAGCATCGCGGCGGCCTCGGTGAACGGGGTGAGGTCGAGGGTGCGCACCTGTGCCCCGGCCGCGATGAGCCGGTGCACCGTCTCCTCGTAGGCCTGGGCCCAGCCCTCGTCCAGTTCGCCGAGCTGTGCCGTCGGCGGGACGGCGACGCGCCACGGGCCGGGCGCGCGCTGTGCCAGGGGCGGCAGCTCGCGGCCGGAGGGGGAGGCCAGGTGGGCGAGAGCCTGTTCGGCCTCCGGGAGGGTGCGGGCGAACACGGTCACGCAGTCCAGGGACGCGCAGGCCGGGACGACGCCGGTCGTCGGCACCAGGCCGCGGGTCGGCTTCAGGCCGACGATGCCGTTGAACGCGGCGGGCACGCGGCCGGAGCCGGCGGTGTCCGTGCCGAGGGCCAGGTCGACGATGCCCAGGGCCACCGCCACCGCCGATCCCGAGCTGGAGCCGCCGCTGATCCTTTCCGGGTCCAGGGCGCCCCGGACGGCGCCGTGCGGCGAGCGGGTGCCGACCAGGCCGGTGGCGAACTGGTCCAGGTTGGTGGTGCCGAGCACGACGGCTCCGGCCGCGCGGAGGCGGGCGACCGCGGGTGCGTCGGCCTGCGCTGTGTAGGCGTAGGCCGGGCAGCCGGCGGTGGTGGGCAGGCCGGCCACGTCGATGTTGCCCTTCACGGCCAGGAGCCTGCCGGCGAGCGGGAGGCGTTCTCCGGCGGCGACCCGCTCGTCCACGGCACGGGCCTCGCGCTCGGCCTCCGCCCGGGGGCGCAGGTCGATCCAGATCTCGGGGCGGTCCACGGCCTCGATACGGGCGTACGCCAGGCGGACTCGGGTGAGGGCGGACATCGGAACTCCTTGTGCTGGGAGGGCGCCCCCGCCGGCGATCCGGCGGTCGTGGCGCGCACCCCGGACCGCTCCGGATTCCTGCCCGGCCGGACGGGACGCGACGGCGGACCTGGCAGGTGCGGACGGCGGAGGGGTGGGTTGGGGCCGGGCGGACGGTTGCGGGGCAGGGCAGGGCAGGGAGGGCAGGGCCCGGCCCACGGTGTGACGGGAGCGGCCGGGCGGTGGGAGGCGGGGCTCGTGCGCGGGTGGAGACGGGGCCGGGGCGGTGGATGCGGGGTCGGGGCCGGCGGACAGGGGGCCGGGTCGGCGGAGACGGGGCGAGGGCGGCGGACAGGGGGCCGGGCCGGCGGATGCCGGGCCGGGCCGGTGGACGCGGGGAGGGGCGGGTGGTGGGGAAGTCAGGACGCCGGCGGTGGCAGGGGGGCGAGGACCAGCAGCGCCGTGCCCGCCTCCACCTGGTCGCCCGGTCCGGCGAGGATCTGCTGGACCACACCGTCGACCGGGGCGGGGACGCGCGACTCCATCTTCATCGCCTCCAGGGCGAGCAACGGTTGCCCCGCCGTCACCGTCTGACCCGGCTCCACGTTCACCTGCCACACCGACGCGGCGAACTCGGCCTCGATCAGCCGGCCGCCCTCCGGGACGTTCACCGCGGCGGCCGGAGTCGGTGGGGCCGTGGCCGCCTCGGCGCGGGTGAACTCGCCCGCGGCCTCCCAGGCGTCGCGTTCGGCGTTGAACGCGCCGCCCTGCCGGCCCCGGAACTCCGCGATCGACTCGGCGTTCTCGGCGAGGAAGGCCTCGTACGCGGCGAGCGAGAAGGTGCCCTCCTCGACGCGCGGTACGAAGCGGCCGGAGATGATGTCGGCCCGCAGCTCCAGGAGTTCGTCCGCCTCCACCGGGTACCACTTGATCCGGTCGAAGAAGCGCAGCAGCCAGGGCGAGCCCGGCTCGAACGCGCCGCGCTGCTGCCACCCGGACCACACCTGGGTCGTACGGCCGACGAACTGGTAGCCGCCGGGGCCCTCCATGCCGTAGACGCAGAGGTAGGCGCCGCCGATCCCGACCGAGTTCTCGGCGGTCCAGGTGCGGGCGGGGTTGTACTTGGTGGTGACCAGCCGGTGGCGCGGGTCGAGCGGGGTGGCGACCGGCGCGCCCAGGTAGACGTCGCCCAGGCCGAGGACCAGGTACTCGGCGTCGAAGACGGTGCGGTAGACGTCGTCCACCGAGTCCAGGCCGTTGACCCGGCGGATGAACTCGATGTTCCAGGGGCACCAGGGAGCGTCGTCGCGGACGCCGGCCATGTAGCGGGCGATGGCCTCGCGGGTGGCCGGGTCGTCCCAGGACAGCGGGAGATGGACGGTGCGGGACGGGACGACGAGCTGGTCGCTCGGGGGGAGGTCCCGGACCGTGCGCCGTACGGTGTCCAGGAGTTCGCGCTGGGGGAGCCGGCGCGGGTCCGCCTGGATCTGGAGCGAGCGGATGCCCGGCGTCAGGTCGGTGACGCCGTCGAGATCCGCGGCCGCCACCGCCTCCATCAGCGCGTGGACCCGCATCCGCAGGGCGAGGTCCAGTTGCATGGGACCGAACTCGACCAGCAGGTTGTCGTCGCCGCTGCGGCGGTACGTCACGTCGCCGTCCCGGGCGAGCACCCCGCCGTCGACGATCGCCGGCCGCGCCGAACCGTCGTCGGCGAGCGGCGCGAAGCGCACGGTGTCGCCGGGGCGGAGCTGGCCGAGCTTCCAGCGTTCCGTACTGACGACGGTCGCCGGGCACACGAAGCCGCCCAGCGAGGGGCCGTCCGGACCGAGCAGCACCGGCATGTCGCCGGTGTAGTCGACGGCGCCGACCGAGTAGGGGGTGTCGTGGATGTTGGACGGGTGCAGTCCGGCCTCGCCGCCGTCGGTGCGGGCCCAGCGGGGCTGGGGACCGATCAGCCGCACGCCGGTGCGGGCCGAGTTGAAGTGGACCTTCCAGTCGGCGGCGTAGAAGTCGTGGATGTCGTCCTCGGTGAAGAACTCCGGTGCCGCGTGCGGTCCTTCGAGGGCGCCGATCCGCCACTCGGCGGTGAAGCCGGGCCGTTCGGCGGCTGGCACGGGTGTCCCGAGCCCGGTGACCGTTCCGCCGTGCAGGACGTCACCGGTCCGCAGGGCGCGGCCGCCGTGGCCGCCGAACCGGCCGAGCGTGAAGGTGGAGGCGCTGCCGAGGAAGGCGGGCACGTCGAGGCCGCCGCCCGCGAACAGCACGTAGGTGCGCAGGCCGTGCCCGGCGGGCGCCGCGACCTCCAGCAGGGCTCCGGCCGGTACGGTCACCGGCTCCCACTGGGCGACGGCGGACCCGTCCACGGTGACCGGCGCGGGTGCGCCCGTGACACACACCGTCGTGGCGTGGGTGAACCTCAACGCCGGTCCCTGCAAGGTGCATTCGAGGCCCGGTGCGCCCTCGGGGTTGCCGAGTGCGCGGTTGCCGAGCCGGAAGGAGAGGTCGTCCATGGGGCCGCACGGCGGTACCCCGACCTGCCAGTGGCCGGTGCGTCCGGGCCAGTCCTGCACGGTGGTGAGCGTGCCGCCGGACACGACCTCGACGCGCGGGGTGGGATCGCTCACGCCCGCCAGCGTGGCCGTGGAGTGCGCCGCCCGCCGGAAGGACGGTTCGGCGAGCGCGGCCCGCACCAGACCGAGGTTCGTCTCGATCCCGTCCACCCGGGTCCCGGCGAGGGCCTCGTCGAGGCGTTCCAGGGCCTCGGCCCGGTCCGTCCCGTACGCGATGACCTTCGCGAGCATCGGGTCGTACGAGGTGGTCACCTCGGTGCCCGTCTCGACCCAGCCGTCCACCCGGACCCCGGCGGGGAACTCGACCCGTGTCAACAGGCCCGCGCTGGGCCGGTGTTCGCGCGAGGGGTCCTCGGCGTAGATCCGTGCCTCGACGGCGTGACCCCGCGGTGTTCCCGGGGCCCGTACGACATCGGACTCTCCCCGGGCCAGGCGCAGCATCCAGGCGACGAGGTCGACGCCGTAGATCTCCTCGGTGACCGGGTGTTCCACCTGGAGGCGGGTGTTGACCTCAAGGAAGTACGCCTCCTCGCGGGCGGCGTCGTAGACGAACTCGACGGTCCCGGCCGAGCGGTAGCCGACCGAGGCGCACAGTTCGCGTGCGGCGGAGGCGAGTTCGGCGCGTACGCGGGAGGGCAGGCCGGGGGCGGGCGCCTCCTCCAGGACCTTCTGGTTGCGGCGCTGGAGCGAGCAGTCGCGGTCGCCGAAGGTGACGACACGGCCCCGGCCGTCGCCGAAGACCTGCACCTCCACATGGCGGGCGTGTTCGACCAGGCGCTCCAGGAAGACCCCGGCCGAGGAGAAGGAGGCCGCCGCGACGCGCTGCACCCGGTCCCAGGCCTCGGCCAGTTCGTCGGCGGATCGACATGCCGACATGCCGATGCCGCCGCCACCGCCGGTGGCCTTGAGCATGACGGGATAGCCGATGCGGCCGGCCGCGTCGAGTGCCTCGGGGAGACCGGACAGGAGTCCCGTGCCCGGCGCCAGTGGCACCCCGGCCGCCTCGGCCGCCGCGCGCGCGGTGTGCTTGGCGCCGAACAGCTCCAGCTGCTCCGGTGTCGGCCCGACGAACACGATCCCGGCGTCCTCGCAGCGCCGGGCGAACGCCGCGTCCTCGGACAGGAAGCCGTATCCGGGGTGGATGGCTCCGGCCCCGGTGTCCTTGGCGGCCTTCAGGACCAGGTCGCCGTCGAGGTAGGACTCCTTCGCGGGGGCGGGGCCGAGCCGTACGGCCTCGTCGGCGAGGCGGACGTGGGGCGCCGCGCGGTCGGCGTCGGAGTACACGGCGACGGTGCGCAGGCCCAGTTCGCGGGCGGTGCGGATGATCCGGACGGCGATCTCGCCGCGGTTGGCGACCAGGAGGGTGTCGAAGCTCATGCGGAGACCCCGATCGTCATGGCGACCGCGGTCGGCTCGAAGCCGTTGCACGGGTTGTTGATCTGGGGGCAGTTGGAGACCAGCACGATCACGTCGCGTTCGGCGCGCAGGGTCAGCCGCAGTCCGGGGGCGGAGATGCCGTCGACGATGCCGAGGGTGCCGTCCTTCTCGACGGGCACGTTCATGTACCAGTTGATGTTGGACACGAGGTCGCGCTTGCCGAGGCCGTAACGGGCGCCCTCGGCGAGGAAGTTGTCGACGCAGGCGTGCTGGGCATAGGTGTGGTGCCCGTAGCGCAGGGTGTTCGACTCCTTGGAGCAGGCGCCGCCGACCGTGTCGTGCCGGCCGACCTCGTCCTCGACGACGGTCATCAGCGGCGTGTGCTCGTTCGACATCAGCACGCTGCCCGTGGTCAGGAAGATGTTGCCCTGGGCCTGGATCGTGTCGGGCGCGCTGTAGCGGACGGCGGTGTCCGCGGCGTCGTACACCAGGAAGTCGACGGCCTGGTTGCCGTGCAGGTCGGTGACGGTGAGCGTCTGGCCGGCGCGGACGACGGCGGACCAGGCGGCCCGGGCCGGAACGGTGACGTGCGTCATGCGAGCCCCCTCGTGGCAAGGAATTCGGCGGTGTTGAGGAAGGCGCGGCGGCCCTCGGGTGTGGCTTCCCACAGCGGGTCGCCCGCCTGGGTCGCCCGTGCGCGCCAGGCCAGCACCTCCAGCGGGGTGCTCGTGTAGTCGGGGCGCGGGTCGGCCGGGTGCGGCACGTTCGCGATCAGCACGGTGACGTCCTGTTCGGCGCGCAGGGTGACGGCGGCGCCGGGTCCGGCCGAGCCGGTGAAGTCCGGCGAGCCGTCGTCGCGTATCTCCACACCCTGGAAGAAGGAGAGCGAGGGCGGCAGATCGCGGGGTGTGAGCCCGTTCTTCGCGGCGGCCAGTTTGAACAGCTCGCGGCCGGCCGGGGACGCGGACTGGGGGGTCCCGTCCCCGTAGCGTTCGGTGTTGCGGACGAGTGTGGAGGTGCCGCACAGGGCGTCGTGCCGTCCGGAGGTGTCGGCGACCACCGAGGCCAGCACCCGGCCCTGGTCGGACAGGAGCAGCCGCTCCGCGCCCAGGTAGGCGTTCCACTGGACCTTGACGGTGTCGGCGACGTTCAGGCGCTCCCACGGCCGGTCGGCCACGTACAGCAGGAGGTGGGCGCAGGCGTCGCCGGTGAGGTCGGTCAGGCGCAGTTCGGTGCCGCGGGCCAGCACCTTGTGCGTGTAGTTGCCGCCCGCCACGGTCTCGGCCCAGACGAGCGGGCCCGCCTCGCGCGGTGGGGCCGGCCAGTCGTCCGCGGGGACCACGGGCATGGCCTCGGCGCGGGTTCCCTGCTGGGCGCGGGCGTGATCGCGTGCTCCGTGGGTGGTCGCTGTCGCCATCGCGGGTCCTCCGGCTCCTCGGTCATTTCTGTCGCGCGACAGAAATTAGGCGCGGGGTGGGTCGCGGCCGTGTCCCGCGTGTTGCCGCGTGGTTACCGGTCCCTCACGTCCGGCGCGCCGCCGGTGAGGGGCCCCGGGGGGGGGGGGGGCGGGGGGGGGGGGGGGCCGGGGGGGGCCCCGCGGGGGGGGGGGGGGGGGGGGGGGGGGGCACCCGGGGGCGCCGGGGGGGGGGGGGGTGGTGGTGGGGGGGGGGCCGGGCGGCGGGCGCGCTCGCCCGGGCGCGGCCCCCCGCGCCCCCCCCCCCGCCCCTCCCGCG
>NZ_JBIBSY010000021.1:0-144713 GCF_043078065.1 Streptomyces sp. NPDC015532
GGAGTCCTTGCCACCGGAGAACAGGATCACCGGCCGCTCGAACTCCCCCGCCACCTCACGGAAGATATGCACAGCCTCCGACTCCAACGCGTCCAAGTGGGAGAGGAACAGAGTGATTTCAGCGGCGGGCGCGCTCACACCAGCCCCCGTTCCACGAGCAGCGCGTGCAGCGCGGCGGCGGACTCCCGCACGGTCTGGGTGTGCGACTCGATGCGCAGGTCGGGCGACTCGGGCGCCTCATAGGGATCGTCGACGCCGGTCAGCCCCGTCAGTTCGCAGGCGATGGTGGTCTTGCCGGCACTCGGCAGACCCGTGAGCCAGATCGTGGCACCGGTCGTCACTTGCCGCTCCTGGGAAATCGTGGGGTCCGAGACGGACGCGGCCTTCGTGGTCGGCGTCATCCGTGCAGCCCGCACTCGGTCTTCGAGCGGCCCGCCCAGCGGCCGGCCCGCGCGTCCTCACCCGGCAGCACCCGCCGCGTACACGGCGCACAGCCCACGGAGGCGTAACCGTCCGCCAGCAGCGGGTTGGTGAGGACCCCGTGCTCGGCGACATACGCGTCGACATCCGCCTGCGTCCAGCGGGCGATGGGGGAGATCTTGACCTTGCGGCGCTTCTCGTCCCAGCCGACGACCGGGGTGTTCGCCCGGGTCTCCGACTCGTCGCGGCGCAGCCCGGTCGCCCACGCGTCGTACGCGGTCAGGCCCTCTTCGAGGGGCTGGACCTTGCGCATCGCGCAGCACCGATCCGGGTCGCGGTCGTGCAGCTGCGGCCCGAACTCGGCGTCCTGCTCGGCGACCGTGCGGCGCGGGGTGAGCGTGATGACATGGACGTCCATCACCGCCTCGACCGCGTCACGGGTGCCCATGGTCTCCGGGAAGTGATAGCCGGTGTCGAGGAACACCACGTCCACACCCGGCCTGGCGCGGGAGGCGAGATGGACGACCACCGCGTCCTCCATCGAAGACGTGACACAGAACCCCTCGCCGAAGGTGTCCGCGGCCCAGCGCAGGATCTCCAGCGCGGACGCGTCCTCCAGGTCGCGCCCCGCACGCTCGGCGAGCAGTCGCAGCTCGGTGGACCCGCCCGTATCAGCGCCCTTCATGTGTGGCTCCCTGGCCGACGCCCAGCGCCACGAGGCCGAGCAGCCGGAGGAACGAAAAGCTGAACGCGCGCTCGCAAGCGCCGCATTCCCAGGTGTCGTGCCCCTCACCGGCTCTGAAGAGCCCCTTGTACTCGCAGTACGGGCAGGGGTGGAGCAACTCGCGTTCATTCATCGATTTCTCCTGTCCGGAAGCACTTTGACAAAGGGTTCTTCGGGCGACGGATAAAGACCCGGGGAGAAATTCCCTTTTCCGGAGTTCGACAGTGCCGGTCACCCTAGCAACGGCCGCGGATAGGCCACTGACACGGCGCTGACATGTTCCGGAGTCCGGCCTCGCAAGCGCCGTGTCAGCGCCCGGTCAGCGGGGTTTGAGATAGTCACGGATGGATTTCGCGGTCCGCTGCGGGATCACGGGCAGCGAACCACGATGATCCGGAGAAATCTCTTGCCCAGAGCCCCTCGGTCCGGGGCCAATGCGCATGTCTGCGACCGGGGGACCCGAACCGCAAGTTCCAGAAGAGGGGCATTTGCACGATGAGACTATCCAGGCTCCGAAGAACAGGGTTCCCACGGCGTTTGTCCGTGGTTCTTCTGACCTTAGGGCTGACCACCGCCCTGCTCGGTGGAGCCGGTCAGGCATCACCGGAGGCCGCCACCTCGTGGACCTCCCGGTTCACCGCAACCAACGGAACCACCTACACCGCCACCAACCATCTGCTTCCCACGGCGGGCGGACACGGGCGTGAGTGGCTGCTCGCCTGGGCGGGTCCGGTGGACCACACGACGCCCGACTTCCTCACCGTCATCGACGCGACGCCCGACTCACCGCATTACGGGGACGTCGTCAACACGGTGACGATGGGGCCGGGCAAGGGCAACGAGCCCCATCACATGCAGTACCTCTGGCACAAGGGCGCCCGGCTGTTCGCGGGCGGCATCCTCACCGACACGACGTTCGTGTTCGACACGAAGGCCCTGCCGGCCGTGAAGCTCGTCGGCGTGAACGTCCCCACGGACACCCCGTGCGGCACGCTGCCGGACGCCTACCAGGTGCTGCGCGACGGCACCGCGTACGGCACGTACATGGGCGGACCCAACGTCACGGGGCCGTGCACGTACACCAACGGTGAGGTGCGTGAGGGCAACGGTGCCGCCGGCTCGCCCGGCGAGATCGTCTACTTCGGCAAGGACGGCAGGACCATCTCCGAGATCCCCGCGGCCGTCAAGGGCGGCGAGGACCCGGTCCAGTGCGGCAACGTACCGGTGCTGACGGAGGCGAGCTGCGCCAACCCGCACGGCATCGCCGTGCGCGAGGACATGAACATCATGGTCGCCAGTGACTTCGTCGAGGCACGCAACTTCGTGACTCCCGAGGTCGAACTGCGTGAGGACCTCGCCCGGCAGACGGTCCGCGTCTGGGACATCAGCAACCGGGCCGACCCGAAGCTGAAGTCCGTGTCCAAGATGGCGGACGGGCCGAGGCTCGCCCAGGAGTCGGATCCGATCTTCGGCGAGTCCCGGGTCCTCATGGAGACGGCGCTGCCCAACAAGCGTGGCCACAAGGGCGCGTTCGTCTCCTCGATGACCGGCGGCGCCGTCTACTACACGCCGGACATCACGTCCTCCAAGCCGAAGTGGAAGGAGGTGCTGGACGACACGACGCCGTACCAGACCTTCGCCCCCGACGGCTCGGTGACCGGTGGCGGCGACAACTCCAGCTGGCTGGCGGTCAGTCCGGACGACCGCTACCTGTTCCACACGGTGATGGGCGCGTCGAAGCCCTACGGGAAGCCGCTGGACCGGACGACCGGCATGGTCTACGTGCTGGACATCCGGAAGCTGCTCGCGTCGGGCGACGACCCGCGGTGCTCCATCGACAAACTCGACGAGGTCTACAAGGGCGGCGACGAGAGCGACTGTCCCGGCCTGGTCGGCACCGTCCCGATCCGGGACACGACCGACGGCGGTCCTCACTGGGGCGCGATGGACAACTTCACCAAGGGGAAGGACGGCGACTACCGCGAGGCCACCCAGGTCAAGCGGGTCGCCACCGCCAACTACTTCCTGGCCGGCGCCTTCGGCGGCGACGGCGACCACCGGGTGTGCATGTTCGACCTGGGCGGGAAGGCGGGCATCTCCCTCGACAAGCGGTTCCGTGACGAGGTCACCGGGGACACCTGCGTCAGCTTCAACCGGACGTCGTGGCCGCACGGCGACACCGGTGACGCCCGTCCCCACGGTGTGCTGTTCGTCGTGAGCGACGGCGCACTGCGGTGAGCAACACCTTCTCGATCCAGTTGTCCGCGGCGGCCGCCGGCCGCCGCGGGCACCTGGCCCAAGCCGCGCAGGACTTCCGTCCGTTGTACGGCATCCTGCTGGGCGCGCTCGTCCTGACCTGCGGTATCGGCCTGATCATGCTGCAACTGCGGTACGGGCGGATGCGCCGCCGACGCACCGTGCTCGCCTCCTTCGCCGTCATCGTGATCACCTCGGTCCTGGTGGGCATGACGGTGTCGCACGACGCGGGGCGGCCCGAAGCGGGCGCACCGGGCGTACCCCTGCTGCGTACAGCCGAGGCGGGGGCGCAGCGTGTACCGGTCCTCGTCGTTCCGAACCGTCCCGGGTTCAACCTGGTGGGCATCGCCGCGGACAACGCCTCCGCCGGCACCGATCCCGCCCGGCTCACCGCCGGCCGGCGGTACGGCGGTTCCGAGCGGACCTGGGTGGGAGTCACCCTGAAGTCCGGTGACCAGCGGTTGTATCTCTCCGTGAACGGTTCCCCGGCCTCGCTGGACGTCGACACGGGCCACGAGCCGTCCGCCGCGTCCGCCACGCTGCGCGGCACCGACGGACCCGAGTGCGCGTCCGCGGCCCTGGGGGCCCTGCTCGCCGGCAGCGCACGGCCCTGGTCCTCCTGTCCCGCCGACCGTCTCGCTACCGCCGACGCCGGCCTGCTGCGGTCCACCGTGCGCTTCCTGGCGGCGCGCGGGGCACGGACCGTCGCCCTGCGCGCGGACGCCTCGCCCCGTGACCGGGCCGCCGCGGCCGTGGTCCGCGAGGCCGCGGCCCGCGAGCGGCTGACCGTGGTGGCACCCGGCGAGGGCGGCGCGCCTCCGCTGATCGTGGTCACGGGCTGGGCGCTCGCCGGGGCCCAGGTCAAGGACGTCGGGACGGGCCGGGTCAAGGCCGAGGGCACCTACCTGGCGCCCTGGCTGCTCTCGCCGCCCGTACTCGGTCCCAGCGCGGGCCAGATCATCCCGCTGCGCTACGACCCGCGGGGCCCCGCCGCCGAGCGTTATCTGTCGGCGCTGTCGAGGCGGTTCCCCGGCGAGGTGCCCAGCGCCGCCGGATACGAGGCCTGGCAGCGGCAGTTGGGTGGCGACTTCGCCCCGGCCCTGATGTACGCGGCGGCCGAGGTGTACATCCCGGGCATGCCCGCGCACGAGCACCGGGGCGCGGACTGGCTCAATAGCGGAATGATCACCGCCGTCTCGGGACCGCTGAGGCAGCCCGGGCCATGACGATCCGAGGCCGGCCCGCGATCCGCGGCCGGCAAGAGGCCGGAGAAGGGCAGCACACCATGACGGACACGGCGCCGGCGTCGCCCGCACTGCGGGCGAGGCGCGAGGGCTCGCGCGACGAGGGCCAGTGGGCCCACGGGCGGCGCGAGCCCCTCAACCAGAACGAGGAGATCAAGAAGGACGAGGACCCGCTGCGGGTGCGGGAGCGCGTCGAACAGGTCTACGCGCATCACGGCTTCGCCTCCATCGACCCGGACGATCTGCGCTCCCGTCTGCGCTGGTGGGGGCTGTACACCCAGCGCCGCCCCGGTATCGACGGCGGACGCACCGCCGTTCTCGCCCCGGAGGAGCTGGAGGACACGTACTTCATGCTGCGCGTCCGCATCGACGGCGGACGCCTCGATCTGCGGCAGCTGCGCACCGTCGCGGACATCTCGGTCCGGTGGGCCCGGGGCACCGCGGACATCACCGACCGGCAGAACATCCAGTTGCACTGGGTACGGATCGAGGACGTCCCCGAGATCTGGCGCCGGCTCGAAGAGGTGGGACTGTCCACCACCGAGGCGTGCGGTGACTGCCCGCGCGTCGTCGTCGGCAGCCCGGTCGCGGGCGTCTCGGCGGACGAACTCCTCGACGCCACCCCGGCGATCGAGGAGATCACCGCCCGCTGGATCGGCGACTCCACGCTGTCCAACCTGCCGCGCAAGTACAAGACGGCGGTGAGTTGGCTCCCCGACATACCGTACGAGATCAACGATCTGGCGTTCCTCGGGAGCGTCCATCCCGACCACGGCCCGGGGTTCGACCCCTGGGTGGGCGGCGGCCTGTCCACCTCCCCGCGGCTCGCCGAGCGGCTGGGCGCCTGGGTGGCGCTGGAGGACGTGCCCGAGGTGTGGGTGGGCGTGACCCGGCTGTTCAGGGACTACGGCTACCGCCGGCTGCGCGGCCGCGCGCGGCTGAAGTACCTGGTGGCCGACTGGGGCGTGGAGCGCTTCCGCAAGGTGCTGGAGGACGAGTACCTGAACCGCCCGCTCGTGGACGGTCCGGCCCCGGTGCTGCCGGCCGCTCCCCTCGACCACATCGGGGTCCACCGGCAGCGCGACGGGCGGTACTTCGTGGGTGCCGCCCCGGTGGCCGGACGGCTCTCCGGCGACGCGCTGGCCCGCCTCGCGGACCTCGCCGAGGCCCACGGCTCGGCACGGGTCCGGCTCACCCCGTACCAGAAGATCGTGGTGCTCGACGTGACCGATCCGGCCCCGCTCGTCGAGGCGTTGCGCACCGTCGGCCTGGAGGCGGAGCCGTCCTCCTGGCGGCGCGACACCATGGCCTGCACCGGCATCGAGTACTGCAAGCTGGCGATCGTCGAGACCAAGGAGCGCGCGGCCACCCTGATCGGCGAGCTCGAACGACGGCTCGCCGGTGAGGCGTTGGACATCAAGGTCAACGTGAACGGCTGCCCGAACGCCTGCGCGCGGACCCAGGTCGCCGACATCGGGCTCAAGGGACAGCTCGTGACCGGCGCCGACGGCACCCAGACCGAGGGATTCCAGGTGCACCTCGGCGGGGGTCTCGCCCTGCGGGAGGGGGAGGACGGCCGCTTCGGCAGGAAGCTGCGCGGCCTGAGGACCACGGCGGCCGAACTGCCCGACTACGTCGAGCGCGTGACCCGCGCCTATCTGGCGGGCCGGAAGAACGCGGCGGAGACATTCGCCGAGTGGACGGCACGCGCCACAGAGGACGAACTGAAGTAGACGGGATTCCAGGTGTTCACCTCGGCATCCGGCCGAGGTGAACACCGAAAGGCCGGGAACCGCACCTGAACAATCCCAACTCTTGCACAGAGAAAGGACGGGCCGTGCGGATCGAACTGCTGGGACCGCTGGAAATCATCGACGAGGACGACATCCGCTTCCGCATACCGGGCGAGAAACTGCGCACCATTGTCGCGGCGCTCGCCCTGGCCGGCGGGAAAGTCGTCTCCCGGGACGAACTGATCGACGAACTCTGGGCGGAGAGGCCCCCCAGGGACGCGGTGAACTCGCTTCAGGGGCACATCGCGCGGCTGCGGCGCATTCTCGTGACCCGGATCGGCAGGGAACACCTGCGCGGGGTCGTGCAGACCACGCCCGCCGGCTACCGGCTCCAGCTCCCCGCCGACCACATCGACGCCCTGCGCTTCACCGCCCTGGTGGAATCCGCGGCGCCACTCCTCGAAGAGGACCCCGGCGCGGTCATCCGCACGCTGAACAGCGCCCTCGCCCTGTGGCGGGGGCCCGCCCTGTTCGACACCGGCCAGGGGATGATCTGCCGGATGGCCTACACCCACCTGGAGGAGAGCCGGCTGATCGCGCACGAGCGCAAGATCGACGCGCAGCTCGATCTCGGTCTCCACCAGGCGGTCATCCCCGAGGCCGAGCGCCTGCACATGCGCTATCCCCTGCGCGAGCACTTCTGCCGGCAGCTGATGGCCGCGCTGTGCCGCTCGGGCCGTCAGGGAGAGGCGATCAACGTGTACAGCCGTACCCGTCAACGCCTCGTGCGGGAACTGGGCATCGAGCCCTCTCCCCAGCTCAGGAGGGTGTTCCGCGAGATCCTCTCCCAGACGTGACCTCCGATTCCCTCCGATCCCCCTCCGGTTCCGTGGGCGGTCGAGCGTGGCGGGCGCCCGGCCTCAGGCACGCCCGAGGACCAGCACCGCGTTCTGGCCGCCGAACCCGAACGAGGTGCTCACCGCCAGCTCGCCCGTCAGGTCGCGGGGGCCCTTGGCCACGACGTCGATCTCGACCTCCGGATCCAGACTGTGCAGGTTCGCGGTCGGCGGCACGAGCCGGTGTTCGAGGGTGAGCGCGGTGATGGCGGCCTCGATGGCGCCGGCCGCGCCCAGGGAGTGACCGACCACGCCCTTGACGGACGTGACCGCGGGACGGTCGCCGAGCACTCGGCGCAGCGTCCGGGCCTCCGTCACGTCGTTGAGGGGGGTGGACGTGCCATGGGCGTTGACGTGATCGATCTCGTCGGCGCCGACTCCCGCGTCCGCCAGCGCCGTACGGAGCGCCAGTTCGGCGCCGCGGCCCTCCGGATCGGGAGCGGTCGCGTGGTGGGCGTCGGCGCTGGCGCCGTATCCGCTGATCACCGCGTGCACCGACGCGCCGCGTGCCCGGGCGTCCCGCGGACGCTCCAGGACGAGTACGGTCGCTCCCTCGGCGGGTACGAAACCGTCCCGGTCCACGTCGAAGGGGCGTGAGGCGTTCGCCGGTGCGTCGCGGCGGGCGGAGAGGGCGCCCATCTGGCTGAAGCCGGAGACGATCGAGGGGATCAGGCAGGCCTCGGTGCCGCCGGTGACGACGACGTCGCAGGTGCCCGCGCGCAGGAGCTCGCGTGCCGTGCCGATGGCGGTGGTGCCCGAGGCGCAGGCCGTGGCGGTCACCAGGTTGGGGCCCCTGGCCCCGAACTCCATGGCGATGTATCCGGCGGTCATGTTCACCGCGAGCATCGGAATCAGCATCGGGGAGACCTGGTCGAAGCCCTGGTCGAGCAGCACGTGGTGCTGCTTCTCCCAGGTGGCCGCTCCCCCGATGCCGCTGCCGATGACCACGCCGACCCGGGCGCCGTCCCATCCGGCCGTGTCCAGGCCCGAGTCGGCCAGCGCCTCGGCCGCGGCGGCCAGCGCGAGCTGGCTGCTCCGGTCCAGGCGCAACGCCTTGCGCCGGCCCAGCGCCTTCGCGGGGTCGAAGTCGGGCACATGGCAGCCGAAGCCGGCGCGGGTGCCCGCGAGCGCGGGCACCTCGCTCGCTTCCGTCGTCTCGCCCCGCAGGATGCGCGTCCAGGAGGCGTCGGTGCCGATGCCCGCCGCGGTCACCATGCCGATCCCGGTGACCGCGGCGGAGAACGGCGGCCTGACGTCCGGCATCAGCCCGTCACTCCCGGCTGCCCGGCCAGCTTCTTGTCGAGCATCGCCGTCGCGTCGGCCACCGTGGCGTCCAGCTCCAGATCGTCGTCCTTGACCGGGACGCCGAACTCCTGCTGGGCGGCCAGGCCGAGTTCGACCAGGGCGAGCGAGTCCACTTCGAGCTTGCGGAAGGTCACGTCGGGCGCGATCTCGTCGGCTTCCAGGCCGCAGACCCGTACCAGCAGGGCGACCAGACGATCGCTGGTGTCACTCATGGGATGTCTCTCCTCGTTCCGTTCGTCGTGGTGTGCGAGGTGGTGGGTGGGCTACGGGTGGTGGCGGTCAGTACGCCTCGACGGCCGGCCAGCGGAGCGTGCAGGCGCCCCAGGTGAGGCCGCCGCCGAACGCGGTCATCAGCACGCGCCGGCCGGGGCGCAGCGTGCCGTTGGCGACGGCGTCCGCCAGGGCCAGCGGCACGGAGGCGGCCGAGGTGTTGCCGACACGGTCGAGATGGATCGCGCACCGGTCCCGGTCCAGGCCCATCCAGTCGGCCAGGGCGTGCATGATCCGTACGTTGGCCTGGTGGGCGACGAGCAGGTCGACGTCCTTCACCGTCCAGCCCGCGTCGTGCAGGGCCTGTTCGGAGGACTCGGCCATGGATTCCACGGCATGCCGGAACACGGCCTGGCCGGCCATCCTGAAGTAGGGGTCGCCCTGCCCGGCCGTGGCCGGCCGCAGCGGGTCACGGGAGCCCCCGGAGGGCACCTGGATCAGGTGGTCCGCCGAGCCGTCGGAGCCCAGCCGGATCGGGCCGAGCGCGCCGGGCTCGTCCGGGCGGCCCGCCCGCAGGACGACCGCTCCGGCGCCGTCGCCGAAGATGGCCCGGGTGGAGCGGTCCGCCGGGTCGAGGATGCGGGAGAACGCGTCCGCGCCGATGACCAGGACGGAGTCGGCCGACCCGGCGGCGATGAATCCGGCCGCGGTGGCCAGCCCGTACAGGAAGCCCGTGCAGACGGCGGCCACGTCGAAGGCCGGTACGGGGCCCAGTCCGAGCCGGGCGGCGACCCGCGGGGCGGTCGCCGGCAGGGGGTGGTCGGGGGTCGCCGTGGCCAGCACCACCGCGTCCACGGCGATGTCCGACGCGGACTTCAGGGCTCGTGCCCCGGCCTCGACGGCGAGGTCCGAGGTGGCGAGGTCGTCGTCGAGGATGTGCCGGGCGCCGATGCCGGTGCGGGCCCGGATCCAGGCGTCCGAGGTGTCGAGTTCCCGGGCGAGTTCGTCGTTGGTCACCACCTTGGGCGGCAGCCAGGAACCCAGCCCGCACACGACCGCGGCCCGAGCGGTCACAGGGCGTCCTCGAGACCCATGTACGCCAGCCGCGCGCGCTGCATCTTGTCGGCCCACTCGTGCGCCGTCCCGGCCCGTTCCTCGGCCGTGGTGTCGATCAGCCGGCGGCCGGGCCAGGCCTCGTAGTCGCCGACCAGGTCGCCGTGCCGCTCCAGGCCCTGCTGGAACAGTTCCTCGCGGCGCATCACGAGGTCCTGCGAGGGCAGCTTCTCCCACAGGCCGTAGCCCTCCTGGATCAGTTCCAGGATCCGCGGCTTGTCCTCGGGGTGGCGCAGCAGGTGCTCCCGGGCGATGGAGCTGCCGACGGTGAGGTGGCGGATCTCGTCGATGCCGGCGCCGCGCTCGATGTCGGCGGCGGCCGGGTCGAACACCCGCCACTTGCGCTCGCTCAGCTCCGCGGAGGGGGCGAGCACGCCTTCGACGAGCACCGTGAGGATGACGACGCCGCCGATGAAGTCCCGACGGTCGCGCAGCGCGCGCAGGCCGAACTCCTCCAGGGGTACGAGGACGCGCTCGCTGTCGGCCCCGGCCAGCCGGTCGATCGCCGTCCACAGGTCGTCCTCGGCGATGCCGAGCGACAGGAGATGGCGGCGGAAGACCATGGCGTGCCGTGCCTCGTCGAGCAGTTGCGTCGAGTAGAACTCCAGCGAGGCGTTGTCGGGGGCGAGCGCCACCATGTGGGCGATGGCCCGGGTGGCCTTCTCCTCCGCGATGGAGCGGAAGGCCAGTTCCTGGCTGAGCGCGCTGTTCAGGGGGCCCGGCTCGGACATCACCGGCAACGGGCGTACGTCGTCTGCGTGGCCGAGGGCGTGACCGCGCAGGGTGCCCTGCGGGACGGAGCGCAGCCAGTAGCGCAGGTCGCAGGAGTCCGCGGTCAGTTCCAGGTTCATGGCGCCGTCGACGAGCGAGGGAGCGTGCTCCCAGTCGGCTTCGGAGGGTGTGGTGGACACGGTCATCGATCCCTTTCCACGGACAGCGGTCGGATGGCGGCACGGCCGGGCCGCAGCTCGTCGGCGAAGTTGACCAGAGGAGTCCCGGCGCCCTGTGAGCCGCGTGCCACACCGGCGAAGACGACCCGGTGGTCGCCGACGGCGGTGCTGCGGACGATGTGGCACTCCAGCCAGACGACGGCGTCCTTGAGCCGGGGCACCCCGTGCGAGCTGAGGCCCGCCCAGGTGTCGGCGGGGAGCTGGGCCAGGCCGCGTCCGCGCTTCTTCGAGGCGAAGTGGTCGGCGAGGAAGGCCTGTCCGGCGGCGAGCCCGTTGACGACGAAGCCGTCGTGGGCCAGGAGGGTGCGCAGTCCCCTGCTGTCCTCCCGCAGGGCGACGGAGATGATCGGCGGCTCCATCGAGGCGAGCGCCACGGTGCTCACCGTGACCCCTTCGACGGTCTCGGGGTCGCCGCAGGTCAGCACCGCGACGCCGGTGGCCAGCCGGCGGACCGTGGACCGGGTCTGCTGGGTGCCCGCCGGGCCGCCGCGGCGCCCGGCGGCGAGGGCCTCCCTCATGAGGTCCTCGCATCCAGGTGTGCGGCCACCGGGGCCGGCCGGGCGCCCCGGCCCTCGAACTCGGCCCGGAAGCGGAGGTATCCGGGGTCCTCGACCGGCTCGAAGGGCAGCCTGAAGCTCTTGAGGAAGTTCCCGAACAGCGCCCGGTCGCCGAAGAGATGGATCGGCAGGGCGAGCAGCGCCCACTCGGCGCCGAACGCCCAGATCCACACCAGGGCCACCAGTCCCTGGGTGACGAGGCTGTGCATCGTGTTGTAGAGCACGTAGTAGACCTTGGAGATGTCCTTGGTCGTACTGCGGTGGTAGGCGATCGCGCCGGGGATGTAGCCGATCAGGTCGATGTAGAGGAACAGGCCGACGAAGGGGGCCCAGGAGACGTCTCCCAGGTGGGTGAAGAACAGCACGCCGCTCACGACCAGTCCGAGCGCGTACTCGGCGCGGTGCAGCCTGTAGGTGGCGGGCGTCTCGAAGAGGTTCTTGGCGTCCATCAGCGCGCTCCTCCCGCCGCCGCGGCCGCTTCCAGCACCGCGGCGAGCGCCCTGGCGACGGCCTCGTCGCCGATCACCTCGGCGTTCGGGAACAGTCCCCGGACCACGCGGGCGATGGTCTCCTTGAACACCCGTTCCGCCACCGGGTCGAGGATCCCTGCGAGCGAGGGGATGCCGAAGTCGAACGCGGTGTCGAAGGCGATCCGGCAGCCGTCGCCGTCGGCGGTGATCGCCCAGGTTCCGGAGAATTCGTCGAAGTCTCCCTCGGTCTGGGCGAATTCGATGGTCAGGTCCGCCGCGTCGAGCCGGTCGGTCTCCGTCCAGCGCAGGATGCCGTTGCGGAAGTACACCTCCCAGTCGCTGGACTCGTGCGTGTCGCTCGTCCGACGGACCGTCACGGACCGTACGACGTCGACGAGATCCGGGTACGCCGCGAAGTCCTTGACCCGGGCGAAGGCGGCCTGGGGAGTCACCCCCGGTACGCCGAGGGTCACATGAGCACTACGCATGGCCGATGCCACCTTCCGATGAGATTGCGTACGCGGAGGCCTGCCTGCCGCACGCGCGGTCGAAGGCCTCGTACAGGAAGTCGATGTCGGAGCGGGACAGCACGGCCGGCGGGGTGAGCCGCAGGACGTGGTCCGAGTTGAGCGAGTGGTTGGCGATGACGCCCTGTTCCGCCACCTCGATCAGGAGGTCTCCGGCCGCGCCGGGCCGGGCGAACTCGAAGCCGATGAGCAGGCCCCGGCCGCGTACCTCGCGCAGGCCGTCGCCGTAGTGTCCGCGGGCGATCTCCCCGAGCCCGACGAGCAGTTCGTCGCCGAGGACCCGGGCCCGTTCGACGAGTCCGTCCTCGTGGAGCGCGGCGAGCGCGCCCCGGGCCGCCGCCATCGCCAGCGGTGCCCCGGAAAAGGTCGAGGTGTGCAGATAGGGGTCCCGGTCGAAGACCTTGAAGGCCGCGGGGGTGGCGACCACCGCCGAGACCGGGACGATCCCGCCGCTGAGCCCCTTGCCCACGAGCAGCGCGTCCGGGGTGACGCCCTCCCGGTCGGCGCCCCACCAGGCGCCGAGCCGGCCGAGTCCGGTCTGCACCTCGTCGAGCACGAAGAACGCCCCGTGCAGGCGGCACAGTTCCTGTACCCGGGTGAGATAGCCGTCCGGCGGGAGGATCACGCCGGCCTCGCCCTGGACGGGTTCGATCACGACACAGCAGTCGCCCGGGTGGCGGAGCAGCACCTCCTCCAGGGCCGTGGCGTCGCCGTAGGCGACGTGCTCCACGTCCGGCAGCAGGGGGCGGAAGGGTTCGCGGAAGACGTCACGGCCGGTCAGGCTGAGGGCTCCCATGGTCTTGCCGTGATAGCCGCCCACGGTGGCGACGAGGTGCCGTCTGCCGTGCGTGCGGGCCATTTTGATCGCGCACTCGACGGCCTCGGCGCCCGAGCCCGCGAAGTGCACCCGCTCCAGGCCGGGCGGGCAGACCTCCACCAGGGCCTCGGCGGCCAGCGCGGCCTGCGGTTCGAGGAACACCCGGGTCGCGACGGGGTGCCGGTTCAGCTGCTCGGACACGTGCCGCACCACGGTGGGGTGCCTGGCCCCCGTCAACAGCACGCCGTAGCCACCGCAGTTGAGGAACCGGCGGCCCTCCGCGGTGAACACCCAGGCGCCGAGCGACTCGGTCTCGATGTGCCCGCCGAACATCTCCCCCAGGACGGCCCGGCCCTTGTTGAGACGGCGCCGGTAGAGCCGGCCGAGTTCTTCACGGGTCAAGGGTGAGGGGGAGGAGGCGGGGGCGGGGGCCGTGCCGGGGGTGCCCGCGGAGGCCGGGTTCCCCGCCGAGGCCGCGGTGACCTCGGGCGCGGTGGGCGAGGGCGACACCGGAGGCGCGGCCGGCGAGGGTGACGGTGCGGGCGTGGCGGCGGCTGCCGGAGTGAGGGTCATCGGGGGCCTCACGCGATCCGCAGCGTCTTGCCGGCCAGATGCTCCAGGAGCGGTCCGGCGATGCTCGACCTGGACGGCGGGTGGAAGGACAGGCCGTGCGAGGCCGCCGCGAGGTAGGCCACGTCCGGCGAGCCGATGAACGCCATCCCGCCGAGCAGTTCGACGGCCTGGTGCACCGACTCCGCCAGGGCGTCCTGCGCCGCGTACCGCGCGATGAGGGACTTCGCGAGCGCCTCGTCGCCGGTCTCCTCCTGCTCGATCATCCGCGCCATGCCCTCCAGCAGCAGGGCCGCGCCCTCCAGCCGGCACAGCAGCCGGGCGCGCTCGGAGTCGGTGCCCCGGCCGCGCTCCACGACCCGTTCGGCGAGGGCGCTCGCCATGCCGAGATACGAACCGGAGATGAGCAGTTCGAACCAGATGAAGCCGACCGTCTGGAGGCTGTCCATGGCGCCGGGCTCGGCGTCCTCGGTCCGCATGAGCTGCTGCTCGCTGATGAACACGTCCTCCAGCCGGAGTTCGTCGCTCTCCGCGCCCGCGAGGACCGGGTTCCCCCAGAAGGGATGCACGCTCAGTCCCTCGACGCCCTTGGGGATCAGCAGGACGGCCGAGTTGTCGTCACCGGGCACGGACACGCTCGCGGTGAGCAGATCCATCGAGTGCGACAGACTGCACGGCTTCTTCGCACCGTTGATCCGGTAGCCGCCCTCGACGACCGTGGCCCGCATCGAGGGGGTCAGGATGCCCTGTCCGGTGCGGCCCTCCGCGAAGCCGGAGGCGACCAGCAGGTTCTGTTCCGCGATCCCCTCCAGCAGGGCCCACTCCGCGCCACTGGCCTGGAGGCTGTCGGCCAGGGTGAACAGGGTGGCCACGGAGAAGTGGTGCATGGTCGTGGCGACCGCCAGCGAGGGCGCCGCCGCGGCCAGGGCACGGGTGACCTGAAGCGCCTCCCGGGGACCCGCGCCGGAGCCGGCGTAGGTCTTGGGGATGACCAGTTGGGGTCCTCCGTGGCCGCGGAACAGCGCGATGGCGGGAGAGTCCGGGGACTCCAGTTCGGTCAGCGGGAACTCGCCCAGTTCGGCGAGCAGTCCGGGCATGAATTTCTCGCACGTCTCGCGCGCGGCATCCAGTGGGCGCATGGCAGCTCTCTCGTAGTGCGCGGACGGGGTGTTCAGGACTCTCGCCGGTCCATGGCCCGCCAGGCGCCGAACACCGCGTCGCGGGGACGCGATCCGGTGCTGACGCTGAGCCCCTGGACGTGCGAGGTGCGCAGGATCGGGTAGTTGGCCTCGCCGAAGACTCCTCCGGTCAGACCCGTACCGCCGTGCGTCGGCAGATAGGGGAGGAAGCCGATGTGCGAGTCGTTCACCTTCAGGATTCCGCCGACGGTGATCCGGGTGACGAACGCGTCGACGACCGCACGGTCGGTGGCCCACACGGAATTCCGCAGACCGTAGGCGTTCGTGTTGACGAATTCGATGAAGCTGTCGATGAGTTCGCCGTCCGGGGCGGGATCCGCGACCACGACCGGGATCAGCGGGAAGAACGTCTCGTCGCGCACGGCGTCTGTTTCCCGGGCGTCCTTCAGACCGCGGACCACGACCACCGTGGGCTCCAGGAAGATTCCGGCCGCGTCGCGGGTCTCGTCGATCTGCATGGCGTGCCCGCCGCAGGCGATCTCCGCGCCGTTGTCCACCGCGTCCCGCAGACAGGAGAAGAATTTCTCGTTCCGCAGGACCGGTGTCAGGAGGACGTCCTCCTCCCAGGCGTATCCGGGACGGATATGGCCGGCCAGGCGGACGATGTTCGCGATGAGCCGATCGGCGACCTCAGGGTGCACCAGCACCTGATTCGGGATCATGCAGAGCTGTCCCGAACCGAAGAAGCTTTCCGTGATCGCCTCCGCCGCGAGTTCGAGATCGGCGTCCTTCCACACCACCACGGCGTCGTTTCCGGCCAGTTCGAGAATGGGCTTCTTGCCGGCGGTGACGCATTTCTCCTCGAAGGTGATGCCGTTCTCGCTGCTCCCGAAATACATGATGTCGTCGACCTTCGGGCTGCGCAGCCAGGCGGCGAGCATGGGCGCCGGGTCGCCGCACACCACGTTCAGCGTGCCGGGCGGGGCGCCGATCTCCTCCAGTGCCGGGATCACGATCTCGTGCAGGACGTACATCGCCCCGAGCGGGGCGCTGCGCGGCGCGCGGACCACCAGCGCGTTGCCCGCCATGATCGCGGTGGCGCCCAGCAGGGTGCTGGAAAGCGGCGCGTTCTGCGGCGGGTTGAGACACACCACGCCGTCCGGGAGCCTGCGCACCGCCAGTTGCCTGTCGCCCTGCCGGAACTCCTGGAGCATCTGCGACCGGTAGAAACCCAGGGACTGCGGCCCGAAGCAGTCGAGCATGCCCGACACCTGCCAGCGGGCCAGCGGCAGCGGATGCCCCTCCTCCACCAGCACGTCGACGATCTCCTGGGCGCGCTCCACGATGCGCCGGTGGATCTGGCGGCCCAGCTCGGTGAGCCGCACGTCGAGGGGGAACGCCGCCCACCGCGGCGCGGCCTCGGCGGCGGCCTCCACAGCCGACTCGACGGTCGCGCGGTCGGCCTTGGCCACCTTGGCGACGATGCTGCCGGGCAGTTCGGCCGGCTCCGCCAGCCCGCGCTCCAGCTTCCGTTTGAGGCTCAGGCTCGCGAACGCGTCGTCGAGCAGCGCGTCGGCGCCGACGACATAGACCCACTCGCCGCCGTCCAGGCATTCTCCGTTCACATAGGACCGGTACGTACGCAGCCGGCGTGCGGGCATCCCGCCGCGCCGCCGGCCGGCCGGAGCGGACAACTGAACGCTGGTCACCCCAGGTCCCCCGCCTTCTGTAGAGCGACTTCGATTCGTCGGCAACCTTCGCCAAGGCCTCTGAGATAGAGCTGAGACGGTTCTGAGACGGTTGTTTCAGCCGCCTTCACGACCCCGCTGAAAGAGTTCCGTGCGTTCCTGTAGATCTCTGGAGGGCGGTGCGGTGAATCGATCACGGACACGGCGGACGGCGACGCCCACGGCGGACACGAACGGCGATGTGCTCCCCCGGTTGCTGTCGGCCGTGGAGAAGCACGCAGACAATCCGAGCGCGTTCCTCGCGCTCAACGAGGGGAACCAGTATTTCCGTGAGGACGGCGGCGACGGTTTCGTCGTCTACCGGCGTTCCGGCCGTCATCTCGTCCAGTTCGGCGGCGTGTTCGCCGCCCCCGAGCAACAGGCGTCCCTCCTGCGCGCGTTCCGCTCCTTCGCGCGCGAACAACGCTGCACGATCGTCGGGATCCAGCTGCAGCGTGACGACATCGACCTGTTCCGCGCGGAGGGGTTCACCATCAACCAGGTGGGCTCGTCGTATTCCCTCGACCTCTCCGCGTTCAGCCTGCGCGGATCGAAGTTCGTGAAACTGCGCAACAAGATCTCGCGCGCGCGGCGCAGCGGTCTGACGGTCGCCGAGACGGACTGGGAGACGTGCGCGCGCGACATCGAGCACATCGACAAGGCCTGGCTGCGTTCCAAGGGGCGGCACGTCAAGGAGATCGAGTTCCTGGTCGGCCAGCTCGGCGGCCCCGCGCAGAAGCACCGCCGGCTGTTCGTCGGCACGCTGGACTCCGGGCCGGTCTCGTACATCTCGTACAGCCCCGCGCACGGCAGCAGGCCCGGCTGGCTGCACGATCTCAGCAGGCGGCTGCCGGACGCCCCGCCGGGAGTGATGGAGGCCGTCAACCTGCACGCGACGGAGACCTTCATCCAGGAGGGCGCGGGCTGGCTGCACTTCGGCTTCACCCCGTTCACCGGCCTCGACCCGCGGCACGAGCCGGAGGGGGCGAGCGGGCTGACGGGCCGGTTCATGCGGCTGCTGGCCGAGCACGGCCACGCGGTCTACCCGGCCTCGACCCAGCTCGCGTACAAGGAGAAGTGGGGTCCGCAGGTGGTGCTTCCCGAATATCTGGCCTTCGAGCGCGGCGCCAGCTTCGGGGCCATCTGGCAGGTCCTGCGGGTCACCAAATCGGTGTGAGGCGGAGACAGCACCACGAAAGCCGTACGACGGGCCGTACGGCGCGAAAGCGCCGGACGGACGCTCGAATTCAGGGAGTACGGTGTGCACTCGCCGAACCACAGAGTGCGACACACGGGGGAAGACATGTGCACGGAGACGGCGCTGCGGCGCGAGAACGGTGATCGGTTCTGTCTGAGCACCGCGCAGGCGGAGACGTTACTGACGGGGGCGCCCTGGCGGCGCTTCCTGGTGATCGGCGACGAGGTGGCCGACGGCCGGGGTGAGCCCGCGGAGGGCTACGGCCACGACGGCTGGGCGGATCGGGTGGCGGCCTCGCTGCGCCGGATCCAGCCCGGCCTGGCGTATCTCAACCTCGGAAGGAAGGGCCGGCTCGCGGCCGAGATACGGTCGCGACAACTCGGCCGCGTCCTGGAGTTCAAGCCGGATCTGACGGCACTGACATGCTGCGGAGCCGAACTGGTACGCGAACCGTTCGACGCCGACAGCGTGGAGGCGGAGTTCGACCGGGTCGTCGCACCACTGCGCGACAGCGGGGGCGACGTACTGCTGGTGAACTGGTTCGACATCACCCGCTTCAGCCCCCGGTCGAGCGAGGAGACCGAGCGTCTGCGGATCCGGCTGCGCGAACTGGCCGAACGCAAGCAGGCGGTGGCCCTCCGGCACGGCGCGATCTACGTCAATCTCGCCGAGCATCCGGCGGCCGCGGACCGGGATGTGTTCGGGGCCGACGGCAGCGCCCCCACCATGCGGGGCCATGCCATCGCCGCCGCCTCGGTGATCCAGGGCCTCGGCGCCCATCTCACCGGCGCCGGTGACGCGTGCCGGTGAGCCTTCGGCCGGTTCCACCGGTGGGAGCCACCCGGGACCCGGCCCTCCGGCCGGCACGGTTCTCCCACCGGGCCCGTCGGGCAGGGAGGTTCTCCCACCCGGCCTCACAGGCAGGAAGGTTCTCCCACCCGGCCCGTCGGGCGGGAGTGCCTTCAGGCCTCGGTGACGGAAGAGGCGATGGAAGTGAAGAGCCGGCGGAACTGTCGCAGCGTGGCTTCGAGCAGTTCGTCCGCCTCACCGTCGGCGTGGGCCAGCGCGACCGCGCTCTCGCAGGCGGCGCCGTGCACCATCGAGGCGACGGCGGTCACGTCGGCGCGGGGACGGTCCCTGCCGAGGAGCTGACCGAGACCGTAGGCGATCATGCGCCGGCAGTCGGAACGGATCGCCCGCATCTCCGCCCAGCCCAGTGCCCCGGGCGCGTCGATGAGGGTGATCCGCTGTGTGCTCGGCTCCATCGACATGACGAGGAATTCGCGCATGCCCTCGTACAGACCGTCCCAGGGGTCCTCGTGGAGGGTGAACGTCTGCGCGATCGCGCTCGACAGCCGGTTCTCCTCCGCCTCGTAGACGGCGCGGAACAGGTCCCGCTTGTTCTTGAAGTGGTGGTAGAGCGCGCCCTTGCTCGCCCCGATCTCCTCGCAGATCGCGTCGAGCGAGGTCGCGGTGTACCCGTCTCTGGCGAAGAGCTTACGAGCGGCGGAGAGGAGTTCGTTCGTCGTCGTCCGCGAACGCTCTTCCTGCGATCGGCGCACTCGCTGCTGACTGCCCATGGATCCGACCCGCCCTCCTGACCCCCCGAAAACATCCACCGTTCGATCTTAGCGCCTCCCCCTCGTACCGAGAGTTCACCGAACCCGGATCTCATAGACATACCATCGGTTGGAATGTAACATCACGGCCGCAGGGCGCCAACCCCGAGTCCAGGCCCGCGGCATGTCCCCAGCCCCTCTGGCCGTATCCGGCAAGGAGGTCATCAGCCATGCACAGCCCCGCACTTTCCGGCGTACAGGTCCCCGCGGACCGGTGGGAACTGCTGCTCCCGCACCGGGAGCGCATCCACCGGCTCGCGCGGTCCCGCCTGTCCGGGGACCAGGAGGCCGAGGACTGCGCGCAGGAGGCCCTGATCCGCGCGGCGACCTTCCGCGACCTGGACGAGAGCCGGGTCGGCCCCTTCCTCACCACGGTGACGCTGCGGCTCTGCACCGACATCCACCGTCGCGACGAACGCGCCCGCCGGCTGCTGCGCGGTCCCTGGGCCGAGGTCATGGCGAGCCCGGAGGAGCTGATCTGCGCCGCCCAGGAGGAGGCCTGGGCGCTGGAGCAGGTCGACCGGCTCGCCGGGCGGGAGCACCAGGTGATCGTGGCCCGGCTCAACGGGATCAGCACCCGCGAGTTCGCCAGCCGGCGCGGTATCTCCCTCAAGGCGGCCGAGAGCGCCTTCACCAAGGCCCGGGCCAGGCTGCGCCGCTGGTACGAGGAGGCGCTGACGGGCTGAGGGGCGAAGGGCACGACCGGACGGAACCCGGGCACCGCCGGTATCCGGCCGACCGGGCCGCGGCGGACGCGATCACGACAGGCGGGACGGCGAGACGATGGACACGGACCGGCAGACGGACGGCTGGAGGGACCGCGACCACCCGCCCGGAAAGCGGCAGCCGTCCCGAGCCCGGCCAGTCCTCCCCCAGCCGGACATCCCCTCGCCGCACCGCCCCGGCCGGGACAACTCCGGACAGGACGGCGCTGGACGGGACACCTCAGGACGGGACGGCGCCGGGCAGGACAACCACGGGCACAGCCCCGGACGGCCCGGCTCCCGACGGGACATCTCCGGCCCCGGGCAGGACGGCCGCAGGCGCGGCCCAGGCCGGGACAACTCCGGACAGGACGGCCCCAGGCAGGACGGCTACGGACGGGACGGCTCCAGCCCCGGGCGCCCGTGTGGCGCGCGGGGCCGCGGGCCCGAGATGTCCCGGCCTGCGGGCGGTTCATGTGGTCGTCCGCTCCAGGGCGGCGTTCAGCAGCTTCGTGACCTCCTGGGCGGAGGCCGACTCCAGGGCGGCCAGCGCGTCCGCCGTGTCCGCGCTCCCTCCGGTGCCGAGGAACTTCTCGCGCACCAGGGAGGCGGCCGGGGGTCCTCCCACCGCCCCCACGGGGATGTCCACCCGCCGGCTCACCGAGCGGCCGTCGCGGAAGCCGACAGTCACGCGGGCTCCCGTCACCTTCCGTGCGGACCGGAAGTCCTCGCTCGGCGGCTCCAGTTCGCCCACCAGGTCCACGAGCCACTGCCCGTCGCCCTTCAGGCGCGCGCCGAAGGGCCGCAGCCACTCGGCGGCCCGGGGACCGGCCTGCCGAAGCGCCTCCCCGAAGGGAACCTCGCTGTGGAACAGGTCGTAGGTCATGGCGTCGTCGAGGCGTGTGCTCACCAGCCCGGCGAGGCGCCATCGCTCCTCGTCCGCGACCCCGGGCGCGGCGAAGTCCTCCGTCGTCAGGTCACCGGTGAGCAGGACGGTCGCCAGCAGGTACGGCAGGGCGAAGACGAGCGCGCTCACCGGCGAGTCGGCGCCCCGCAGATGCGCCCCCGCCTGGGCGTCCACCAGCACCGTGTACAGCGAGGTGTCCACGGTGATCCCGGTGACGTCCCGCGCCCGGACCGGCCCCAGCTCCCGGTGGAGTTCGAGTCCGCAGTCGACCGCCGCGTCCATGCCGGGACCGCCGGGGTGCACCTTGAACGACGTCGTGTGCGTGTGCCAGCGGCGCCCGAGCCCGGCGGTCACCGCCGCGGGCAGCGGTACGGCCGCGAAGCGGGACAGGAATCCCTCCGGATGCTCCAGGATCTCCCGGCTGCCCTCGAAGCCGGCCGCCGCGGCGTCGCACGCGTCCAGTCCCACGGACACGGGCGTCGAGGCGCTGAAGACCTTGGCGTCACCGCCGAGGAACCCGATCGGCACGGTACGCGGCGGCAGCCCCAGGCCGAGACCGAGCGCGTCGGCCCAGCGCCGCGCGGGGGCGTTCTCCCCGCGCAGCCGCCCCGCGACGGCGCCGACGACATGGGTGAAGGTGGCGCTCTGCCCGCGGAAGGGCCCCAGGGTGGCCGAGGCGGTGACGCGCGCGGCGCACTCGTTGGCCACGATCACCGAGGTCAGCAGCGCGCGCCCGTCCAGCTCCTGGCTCTGCGCGTACGCCATGGGCACGGCCACCGTCGAGTTGGACAGATGCCCGGCGAACGCGGTGTCGTCGAAGTGCAGCCACGATCCGAGCCCGGCGAGCACGAAGGCCGCGCGCCGGGGATCGGGCTGCAACGGCGGTCCGAAGGCCTCGGCCAGTTTCCGGCCCAGGGGATGCGTCGCGCCGATGCGCATGGCCGCGCACTGGGACAGTATCTGCAGCTTCGCTATGTCCACGACATCCGGCGGTATGTCCTCGAACCGCAGGGCGTGGGCCCATTCCGCGAGTTCTTCGGTGAGGGTCATCGTTCTCCTTCACGGCGGCCGTTTCACGAATCGGCACCTACGGCGGTCCTGATGCGCCGCCCTGCTTCTTTCTGGTTACGCCGCGAGGGCCGAGAACCCTCGCAAACGACGGGAATATCCGGGCCCGGAAAACGGAACGCGCTGTTACTCAGGGGCGCGCCGAAGTGGACGCGTAAGACATTCGGCACGCGAGTTCTCCTCGCTCGCCGGCCTCTTGCCGCGCCTGCCACGAGCCGGATTCCCGGAAAGGAATCACCATGCTGACACCGCACCAGCCCACCCGAATGCAATCGGGTCTGCCCAGCGACACCGCGTATCTCACCGCGCGGGCCCGCGCCGCCGACGCGGTCGTCGAACCCGCGCGCCGGCTGCTCGACGACCGCTTCGCCTCGCTGTTCGTCACCGAGCCCCCGCTGCCCCGGACGTCCGAGGAGGCGCTCGCCCGGCTGACCGCGATGGACTCCGCGCACGGCGGTTTCATCGCCGAGATCCTGCTGCGCCAGCGGTTCTTCGAGGACCAGCTGATACGCGCGGTCGCCACCGGCATCCGCCAGGTGGTGCTGCTCGGCGCGGGCTACGACACCACCGCGCTGCGGATGCCCGGATACGACCGGCTGCGCTACTTCGAGGTGGACCACCCGGCCACGCAGCGCGCCAAGCTGGAGACGCTGGTGGACGCGGCGGTCGACGCACCGTCGGTCACGTACGTACCCGTCGACTTCGAGGCCGGCGACTCCCTCGCGAAAGCCCTCGACGGCGCGGGTTTCCAGTCCGGCAGCCCTTGTGTCGTGGGCTGGCTCGGCGTCACCTTCTTCCTGCGCCGCGACGCCTTCGAGCGCACCCTGCACCACCTCACGGACCTGTGCGCGCCGGGCAGCAGCCTCGTCTTCGACTACATGGACGAGAGCGTCATCGACGGCACCACCCCCTACGAGGGCGCCCTGTCGATGGCCCGCAAGGTGGGCGCGCAGGGCGAGCCGTACGTCACCGGGATGACTCCGGAGACGGCCTCCGCGGCCGTGCGTTCCGCGGGCTTCTGGCCGACCGAGGAGGTACGGGTCCCCGAGCTCGTACGGCGCTACGGAGGGGCCGACCCCTACTGCAAGGACGACGACTTCATGGGCCTGATCGCGGCCGAGCGCGCCGCGCAGGAGAACGGAGACGCAGCATGACCACGACCGAAGGACCCACCGCCGAGCAGACCGACGAGCACGTCCTGTCCCCCGAGGACGCCGACCGGTTGCTGAAGGGCGCCCCCTGGACCCGCTTCGCGGTCATCGGGGACAGCCTCGCCGAAGGGCTCGGGGAGTCCTCGCCCGGCTATACGGACCTGCCCTGGGCGGAGCGGGTCCTGGAGGCGCTGCGGCGGGTCGGCCCCGGCGTGGAGTACCTGAACCTGGGTGTGCGCCATCTCAAGGCGGCCGAGGTGCGCACGGGACAGCTCAAGGAGGCGCTGGACTTCCGTCCCGACCTCGCCTCGGTGGTGTGCGGCGGCAACGACATGCTCGCCCGCGACTTCTCGGCGGGCGCGGTGGAGGCCGAACTCGACGCGATGGTACGGCCGTTGCGCGAGGGCGGCGCCGACGTCTTCGTCTTCACCATCCAGGACATCACCAAGGTCTTCCCCGAACAGCTCGGCGGCGGAGGCCTGAGGGGTCGCATCCAGATCTTCAACGACCAGGTGCGCAAGGTGGCCGACCGGCACGGCGCTCTGGTCATCGACATGTGGGCCCACCCCGCCAGCGGCTCCCGAAGCGTCTTCAGCGCGGACATGCTGCACGCCTCGATGCGCGGCCACGCGGTCCTGGCGTCAGCGGTGTTCGAGCAGCTCGGCGCGCATCTGGCGGCGCGGCACAGCCACTGAGAGGGCCGTGTCAGAGAGATCTCAGAACGCCCTGGCACCTTGGAGATGTGCACCGGACCGCAAGCCTTCGAGGCAAGCGCTTCGGTGTACGAGGAGAGATTCCCGTAGCGGCCCAACGGGGGTCCGGGAAGCATCCCGGATCCGGGCTTCACCGCCCTCGCAGGTTCGAATCCTGCTCTCTCCGCCCCTTCGTGTCAGGTTCCGGTCGTCTGCCCGTCGAGATACCAGGAGAGCAGGAATGCAGCCAGGCCGGTGGGCGGACTCCGGTGTACTGATCACCAACCCGGTCGCCGGGGCGGGACGTGCCGACGTCGTCGACGCCGGCACCCTGACCCGGCGGTGCGCGGAACTGGTCGGGGACCTGACGGCGATCGGCACCCGCGACCGCGGTCACGCCGAGGAGATCGCCGGCAAGGCCGTCGCCGACGGGGCCGACCTGGTGATCGTGGCCGGCGGCGACGGCACCACCCGCGAGGTGGCCTCGGGGCTCGTCCGCGCCTCCCTGGAACGGCCCGGGGCCGCCCTGCCGGCACTGTTCTGTGTGCCGGCAGGCACCGCCAACTCCTTCTACCGCGAGCTCTGGTCGGACCGCCCGTGGCAGCGGACGCTGACCGAGGCGCTGTCCGGGCCCGCCCGCCGGGTGCGGCACATCGACATGGCGCACATCCAGGAGAGCGACACCTACGCCCTGCTCGGCACGGGCACCGGTGTCGTCGCGGATGTCCTCGCGACGGCGAACCGTCTCACCGGTCTGGCGGGCCGCGACCGCTACCGCCAGGCGGTGGCCGATGTCGTGGCGGCGCACACCCCGTACCCCACACGGATCACGGTGGACGGCGCGGTGGTGCACGAGGGCGCCGTCCAGCTCACCAACATCGGCGGCGGCCGGTACCGGGCCGGGCAGTTCCGGCTGATGCCGCACTCCGTGCTCGACGACGGACTGCTCGACCTGTGCGTCTTCGACGGCACCTGCGACCTGATCGAACTGCTGAACCTGACCCGTGAGGGACGGCACGTCGAACGCCCCGGGGTGATCTACACCCGGGGCCGGCACTTCGTCGTGGAGCGCACCGACGGCGCGCCCCTGTCCCTGGAGTACGACGGCGAGATGGCCACCGGGGAACGGGCCCGCTGCACAGTGGGCCTCCTGGCCGGCGTCCTGCCGTTTCTCGCACCGCCGCACCAGGCGTGAGCCCGGATGGGCGCGGCGGTCCCCGGATACGGAGGAGACCCTCATGCACGGCGCCGAGCGCACCGCCGACGACCGGTGGGTGCTGCCCACGGCCGGCGACACCTACTTCACCTGGAACTACGACGAGGGCCGGGACCGGCTGCTGAGCCTGTACCAGAAGGGCAAGGACAAGCAGTGGGACAGCACGGCGCGCATCGCGTGGGAGACCGAGGTCGACCCGTACGACGCGCTCGGCACTCCGGAGAACACGCTCGCCCTGTACGGCTCACGGCAGTACGCGAAACTCAACGAACGCGAGCGGCAGGAAATGCGCCGGCACATGGCGTCCTGGGAATTCAGCCAGTTCCTGCACGGTGAACAGGGGGCGATGATCTGCTCGGCGCGGATCGTGGAATCGGTCCCCGATCTCGATGCGAAGTTCTATGCCTCGACCCAGGTGATGGACGAGGCACGGCACGCCGAGATCTTCTCCCGTTTCCTGAAGGAGAAGATCGGCATGGAATACCCGATCAACTCTCATTTGCAGAGCCTGCTCGGCGATTCCCTCTCGGACTCGCGCTGGGACATGCCGTATCTCGGAATGCAGGTGCTGATCGAGGGTCTGGCGCTGGCCGCCTTCGGAATTCTGCGGGACAAGACGAACAAGCCGCTGCCGAAGCAGATCCTCGCGTACGTCATGCAGGACGAGGCCCGCCACGTCGCGTTCGGGCGGCTCGCCCTGCGGGACTACTACGCGCAGTTGACGTCCAGGGAGCGGGCGGAGCGCGAGGAGTTCGTCGTCGAGGGCTGCTACCTCATGCGGGACCGCTTCCGCATGCAGGAGGTCTGGGAGAACCTCGGCTTCGACATGGCCGAGTGCATGGAGTACATGGACAAGGGCCCCCGTATGCAGGCGTTCCGCTCACGGCTGTTCACCCGGATCGTCCCCTGCGTGAAGGACATCGGACTGTGGGGCCCGGCGGTCAAGAAGGCCTACGAGGACATGGGTGTCCTCGACATGGCCAAGAGCGATCTGCTGGCCCTGATGGCCTCGGACGAGGCGCAGGCCGAACTGCTGGACCGGGAGCGCCGCGAGGAGCGCGAGCGTGAGGACCGCGAACTGGCCGCCCGCGTCGCCGAGGTGGACGCGGCCGTGGCGGCGGGGGCCGACGGCTCGTCAGACACCGGGAGCACGCCGGGAACCGGCGGGACGGCCTGAGGTGAAGGGCGCGACCGGGGAGATGTGCGACGAGTCGGCTGCGCTCGGTGACAACCCGATTGACGGCTGAGCACTCACACAGATACATTCCAACCATCGGTATGTTGGAGGTGTTAAGCGATGAGCGCTGGGCCCGCTGAAGCGGCGGCCAAGCGGGGGTACATGCCCCTGCTGCTCCTCGCGTCGAGTGCGACCTTCCTGGCCGTCCTCGACGTGACGATCGTCAATCTGGCCATCCCAGATCTGCACAAGGACTTCGAGGGTTCCGCCCTGGCGGACCTGTCCTGGGTGATCACCGTGTACGCCACGGTGTTCGCCGCCCTGCTGGCGCCGGCGGGCCGGCTCGCGGATGTGATCGGCCGGCGTTCCCTGTTCACCGCGGGGATCGCCGTCTTCACCGCGATGTCCCTGATGTGCGCGCTGGCTCCGAATCTCCCCGTCCTGCTGACCGCCCGGGCCTTTCAGGGCGCCGGAGCCGCCGCGATGATCCCGGCGTCTCTCGCCATCGTCCTGATGGACACGCCGCCCGAGGAACGCCGGGCCGCGATCGGCAAGTGGAGCGCGGCCTCCGCGTTCGCCGCCGCGGTGGGCCCGTCGATCGGCGGAATCCTCGTCGACACCCTCGGCTGGCGGTCACTGTTCCTGATCAACGTGCCGTTCGGTCTGCTGCTCCTGTTCCGCGCGCACATCATTCCCCGGGCTTCCCGCCCGGAGGGCAGCAAGGTGCCGGACCTGATCGGAACGGCCCTGCTCGGGCTCGGTATCGGCCTGCTCAGCCTCGGCATCTCCAAGGGCGAGGACTGGGGCTGGGGCGACGCGGCGACGGTGGGCTGCCTGGCCGGAGGGGTCGTCGCCATGGCGATCACCCTGCTGCGCTCGCGGACCCACGAGGCCCCCGCCGTGGAGACCGGCCTCTGGCGCAGCCGGACCTTCGCCCTGGCGAACCTGTCCGTCTTCTTCTACGGTGCCTGCCTGTTCGCCTGGCTCCTCGTCGGCGTCCTGTACGTCACCACGGTCTGGCACTGGTCGGAACTGAAGGCGGGCCTCGCGGTGACCCCGGGCGCCTTCGCGGCGACGCTGGTGGCCCTGTACTCGGGCAAGATCCAGACGAAGTACGGCCCGCGGGCCGTCGTGGTGGCCGGCGCGGCCGTCCTCGCGGGCACCGGGTTCTTCCTCGCCTTCACCCTGCCGGACGAGCCCAACTTCCTCGGCTACTGGCTGCCCACCGGCATCCTGGCGGGCGCGGGGATGGGCGCGATCACCACGGGAACGTCGACCGCCGCCGCCCTCTCGGTCTCCCCGCTGCGCTTCGCGGCGGCGACCGGACTGAACCAGACGGCCCGTCAGGTCGGCGGCGCCTTCGGTATCGCGACGCTGGCCACGCTGCTCAGCAAGGCGAGCACCGACGCGGCCGACTACGGGCACGTCCTGCTCTTCTGCTCCATCGCCACGGCCCTGTCCGGGCTCGCGGGCCTCGGGCTCGTCATCAAGGCTCCGCCCGCCGCGGCCCAGGCGCAGGCCGCCCAGAGCGCCGCGTCCGGTGCCACCCAGCCGGCCGAGGCGAAACCGGGCACCCACTGACCCCCGGGGGGCGGCACGCACCGGTCACCGCCCCTCGGGTCGCCGTCCATCCGCTCCAGGCAACGAAAAACCGACGGAAGGTACGCAAGAAATGCCCATCAAGACCAGTGAAGCTCTCTACACCGCAGTCGCCACCGCCGAGGGCGGGCGAGAGGGCCGTGTCTCCACTGAGGACGGCAAGCTCGACATCGTCGTCAGCCAGCCCAAGGAACTGGGCGGCACGGGCGGCGGCACCAACCCCGAGCAGCTCTTCGCCGCGTGTTACAGCGCGTGTTTCCACGCCTCGATCGGGATCATCGCCCAGATGCAGAAGATCGACATCACCGGTTCCAGCGTGACGGCCCGCGTCGGCATCGGCCGCAACGACGCCGGGTTCGGCATCGTCGCCGAGCTCACCGCCCACCTCCCCTCGGTCGACGAGGCCACGGCCAAGACCCTGGTGGAGAAGGCCGACGAGATCTGCCCCTACTCCAAGGTGACCCGGGGCGACATCGAGGTCACGATCAAGACGGCCTGACCCCCGCGACCAAGACCCCGCCCCGGCACGACAGCCGGTGGCGGGGTCTTCGCACGTCCGGCCGCCGAACCGGAGGCCGGCGCCGGTCCCCCGAGATCCCGGCGAGCGGAAGCGCGTAGGGCGGGCACCGCTTCACACCAAGTCGCCTGCGGATGAGACGAGTTGAGACCGTCACGCCACTCCCCCGCCCCTCCACCCGCGGCAAGGGCGCCTCAGGCGATTCGTGCGGCCTACAGCTACATGCCCTCGATCTCTTGATCATGAAGCCGCGCCCTGATATTCATGATCACATCTTCCTCACGCGATCTTCACATGCCGACTACTTGAGAGAGCCTTTGACGACCTGTCTTTCCCGCGCGGCACGGTTAACGCCGGCCGCCGCCGTTCCAGGTCCCTTCACTCCCTCTCCGTAGCGGGAAGTCCCCCGCCCGTCCCGGCCGGAAGACCCCTCCGGACACGCGGGAGAAGGCCCGTCCCATCACCGACGGGCGCTCTTCTGCCTTCGCCTCCCCACAGGGAGGCCGCATCCCGCTTCTCTTCTCATCACCCTTCACCTCTCTTCGCCCGCTTTCGACAAGGGAACGCATGCCTGCCTTCTGCCCGCACTGCGGCGGTGCCGTGACCGACGAGGCCCGCTTCTGCGCTTCGTGCGGCCGGCCCAGCGCCGCCCCGGTGCCCGCTCCGTCCCCTGCGATGCCGCCGCCTCCCTCATCGCCGCCCACCGTTCCGGGCACAGCGCAGGCTCCGTCCGCCGCGGCCACGGCGCTGAACCGCCTGCTGGCCGGCGACTGGATCGCGCCCGCCCGCATCGCCGCCCTGCCTACGGCTCTCCTGCTGCTGGTGTCCCTGGCCCTGGCGGCGACCGCGGTGGCCGAGGACGCCCCCTTCGGCGGCGCCTTCTTCACCATGCTCGCCGTCGTCCTGTCCGCCCTCGGCGCCCACCCGGGAGTCGAACTGACGGAGCGGGAGCCGGCCTCAATGGCGTCGCTCGACCTCTCCTTCATGCCCCTCGGTCTGACGTTGCTGTGGGCGGCCGCCCTGTGGTTCGGTGCCCGCCTGCATCTGCGGGGCGCGGCCGCCGCCGGCCGGCCGCTCAGCACCACGGAGACCATGTTCCTGGGCGTGCGCAGCGTGCTGTCGGCCGTGCTCGGGTCCGTACTGCTGGCCTGGACGGCCGGTACCTCCGTGGCACTCACGTCCTCGGAGGCCTCCGACCCGTCGGCCGTGTACGTGGCCCGTGTCCTGGACCTGTCGGACGTCACGGTGTCCGTGACCTGCTCCCCGTTGCGCGCGGCCTGGTGGACCCTGCTGCTGGCGTCCGCGGTCCTCTTCCCCACCCTGTTCCGGACATCGATGTCAGACTGGACCGCCCGGCGTCCGGGGCTCGGCGCATGGCTCCGCGCGGCCCGCCGGGCGGGCGTCGCGCTGGCCGTACCCCTCTCAGTGGCCGGACTCGGCACCGTGGTCTACGTGGTGTCCCAGGCAGGGCTCTCCGCGCTGATACCGGCGCTGCTGCTCGCCCCCAACCTGGCCGCGACCTTCCTGAGCCTGGCCTGCGGAGCTTCTGTCGAGTTCACCAACACGCTCGCTCTTCAGGACTCCTCGTCCTGGAGCGAGGACGGCGACGGCTCGGTGGCGTCGTCGGCGGTTTCCCTGTTCGACCTCCACGATCTCAGCGGATGGGTCTGGGCGTCCGTGCTGCTCGGTGTGGTGGCCGCCGTGATTCTGGGCGCGGGTGTGCTCCGCGAGTCGGCCCGCCCGGCCGCCGCCGTACGCGCCGTGGTGTGCTTCGTCTCGGGGTTCCTGCTGCTGGCCGTCATGGCGGGAGTGGGGCTCGAACTGTCCTCGGACATCGACGATTCGTCGTCCCTGGCCATGGCGCTCAGCGGGTCTCTGGACATTTCCCCGACGGACGGCGGCGCGCTCACGGCCGGACCGGCCATCCCGGGCGTGCTGTTCGCGGCGACGGTGTGGGCGGCCCTCGGCGCGTTCGGCGTACCGGCGGCGGCTCGCCGGCTCGGCATCACCCGTATCGAGGACGTGCCCGGACTCGCGGCCTTCCTCGGACGTCTGCCCGGTCGGGCCCGGTACACGGCGCCCACCCTGACCACCGTCCCCGTCCCGGTCCCCGGCCCCGCTCCGGCTTCCTCCCCCGTCCCCGTTCCCGTTCCCGCCGCCCCCGCTCTGCCCGTCGCCGCGCCGGTGTCGCCGCAGGTCCCTGACGTCCCGCCCGCCCCTGTGGCGCCGCACGGCACCGATGAGCCCACTCCTCCGACGGACCCGGGCGGCATCGACAACCCGGCAGACACGGAATCGGAACCGGAACCGGATCCCGAACCTCTCGAAGCCGCCGTCGACCGGCCCGTCGAGGCAACGGTGGACGAGGCCGCCCTCGACCGACCGGAGCCGAACGCCGACCCGGCCGAATCCACCGAGCCGACCGGGGAGGCGGAACCGGAGG
Organism: Streptomyces sp. NPDC015532; assembly: GCF_043078065.1. NCBI lineage: Bacteria > Bacillati > Actinomycetota > Actinomycetes > Kitasatosporales > Streptomycetaceae > Streptomyces > Streptomyces sp. NPDC015532. Next base: position 30,950 of record NZ_JBIBSY010000021.1, read on the forward strand.
ACGCACCGGCGGAACCCACCGCCGAGCAGACCGAGCCGGCGGAAGAACCGTCGCAACCGGAGGACGAACCTGCCGCCGAGCCGACGCCCACCGCGGTCGTCGTCCCGGTCGACACGCCTCCGGCGACTCCCCCGGCACCCCCGGCGCCCGCCCCCGTGGCAGGTCTCCCCAAGACACCCGCCACGGGACACCCCGATGCGCGGCCTCGGACCGCGCCCGCCGGAGCGGAAACCCACGCCGCCGTCTTCGCCGGTCTGCCGACCGGCAGCCTGGCGCATCCCGGGTCGCCGCATGAGGTCATTCACGCCCCGGAGCAGCCCCGACCGGTACAGCGGCGGATCGGCTGGGGCGTCATCACGGCGACCCTCGTGGCGAGCGCGGTGCTCGCCGGTGGCGCCACGGCGGCCGCGATCTGGCTGACCTCCGACCGGTCGGCGCCCCCGTCGCACACGGCTCGCGCCACCGACGACGCCGTGCCGCCGGGAGCCGGCGCGCCTTCACCTTCGTCGGCACCGGCCTCGGTGGCGCCCACCACGCCGTCCGGCACCGGCGTACCGCCCTCCGCCTCGGACTCGGCAGAGGCGGACATCGCCACTCAGGTGCAGACCCTGTTGGAGGAGAACGCGCCGCAGCGCGGACGGGTGGCCAAGGCCCTCACCGCGGGCGGTAGCTGCTCGCACGGCAAGAAGCCCGTCGAGGACGCGCAGGACGACCTGCTGGACGTGGCGGCGAAACGCGACGACCTCGCCCGGCGGGTCGATCTGCTCACGCCCCGGGCGGAAGGAGACCTCGCCGAGGCTCTGGGCGACCTGTCGCGAGCCTGGACGGCATCGGCGAAGGCGGACCGGGGCTACGCCTCGTGGGTGTCGCAAACCGCCGACTGGCTCGACGAGTTCGGCGTCACAGCGTGCGGGCACAGCGAAACGCGCTACACCGATGACCTGCCCAGGGCCCACGACGCCGAGGCGACCGAGGCCAAGCGGGACTTCGTCGACCTGTGGAATCCCATCGCACTGCGGTACGGGCTGCCGCAGGTCGACGAGAACGGCATCTAGCGGATCCCGCACGCCGCGCCGCATCGCCCGTGCCCCACGGGCGATGCGGCGCGGTCGTCGTGCCCTGAAGAAGACACCGTCATCCCGGCGACCACGTGGTGTGCCTACAGAGTGGGGACACCACACCTCGGTGCCGCCTGATCCGGACAACAGCCCCTAGGAGCGCCGTCCGGTCGATCACGGCGGAGACGCGGGGTGTGGCACGCACATCTGCGGCCACCAGGGGCCGTCGGCATCCTCCACCGTGATCGACCGGACAGGTCCTAGTTGTCCGCCTCGACCTCCCGTTCGGCCACCGCGATCGCCATGCCGAACGCGGCGGCGATGTTGCCGGCCGCCGTCATGACACGGGCCGTACCCACGATGGGCGCGATGGCCACCAGGACGTCCTGCACCTGAGCCATGCTCAGATCGGCCTGGATGGCGGGCTCGATGTGCGCGAGGTAGGAGATCGGAGGCGCGTCCGAGGCCGCGAGCGCGGCGATGCGCGTGAGGAGGAGCTGGTCCGGGGGCAGTTCGCACCGCTCGACGGAGTCGACGGTCATGGCGGCGATGGTGTCCAGGACGGGGGTGTCGGATGCTGTGCTCATGGGGGGCCGGCCTCCTGATGCGGTGACGGTGCGCCGAGGGCCGAGGGAGTCGCTGTCCCCGGGCGCCACTGTGTGCGTCAACCGTAGGTGCGATCCGGGCCGGGCGCGCGCGGAGCCGCCGGGGCCGGTCGCGCCCGTCACGACCGGACCGGCACGCTCCCGGCTCCGCGCCTCCCCGGCCGGACCTACACGCTCCCGGCTCCGCGCCTCCCCGGCCGGACGGGCTGCCACCCGCGGTCGCCGCAGGTGCCGTTCGGCCTCCGGCGCCCATCGGACCACCATCGACACAGCCGTGGAACGTCCCTGACCGTCGACCGCATGGGACGAGTCCCGGCCGCTGCCGGAGCTCGTCCCACGCGTCGGTGCGGAGTGCGTCAGGCGCCGACGTATGCCGCCAGGTGTTCGCCGGTGAGGGTGGCGCGGGCGGCGACGAGGTCGGCCGGGGTGCCCTCGAACACGAGCCGGCCGCCGTCGTGACCGGCTCCCGGGCCGAGGTCGATGATCCAGTCGGCGTGTGCCATGACCGCCTGGTGGTGCTCGACGACGATGACCGACTTGCCCGAGTCGACGATCCGGTCGAGCAGTCCGAGCAACTGCTCCACGTCGGCCAGGTGCAGGCCTGTGGTCGGCTCGTCGAGGACGTACACGCCGCCCTTGTCCGCCATGTGCGTGGCGAGCTTGAGCCGCTGCCGCTCGCCGCCGGACAGGGTGGTGAGCGGCTGGCCGAGGGTGAGATAGCCGAGTCCGACGTCGGCGAGCCGCGCGAGGATCCGCTGCGCGGCCGGCGTGTGCGCCTCACCGGCGCCGAGGAACTCCACGGCCTCGTCCACCGACATCGCGAGGACCTCACTGATGTCCCGGCCGCCGAGGTGGTACTCCAGGACCGAGGCGTCGAACCGCTTGCCCTCGCAGTCCTCGCAGGTGGTGGCGACTCCGGCCATCATGGCCAGGTCCGTGTAGATGACGCCGGCACCGTTGCAGGTGGGGCAGGCACCCTCGGAGTTGGCGCTGAACAGCGCCGGCTTCACGTCGTTGGCCTTCGCGAAGGCCTTGCGGATCGGGTCGAGCAGACCCGTGTACGTCGCCGGGTTGCTCCGCCGTGAACCGCGGATCGGTGCCTGGTCGACCGACACCACACCCTCGTCGGCCGGGATCGACCCGTGCACCAGGGAACTCTTGCCGGAGCCCGCGACCCCGGTGATGACGACCAGCACTCCGAGCGGGATGTCGACGTCCACGTCCCGCAGGTTGTTCGCCGACGCGCCACGGATCTCCAGCGTTCCGGTGGGCTCGCGCGAGGTCTCCTTGACCTGGGCCCGGTCGTCGAAGTGGCGGCCGGTGACGGTGTCGCCCTTCCGCAGCTCCTCCACCGTGCCCTCGAAGCAGACGGAGCCGCCGCCCGTACCGGCTCCGGGGCCGAGGTCGACGATGTGGTCGGCGATCACGATGGTCTCCGGCTTGTGCTCCACGACGAGCACCGTGTTGCCCTTGTCCCGCAGCCGCAGCAGGAGGTCGTTCATCCGCTGGATGTCATGGGGGTGCAGGCCCGCCGTGGGCTCGTCGAAGACGTAGGTGACGTCGGTGAGCGAGGAGCCGAGGTGGCGGATCATCTTGACGCGCTGCGCCTCGCCGCCGGACAGCGTGCCCGCGGGCCGGTTCAGAGCGAGGTAGCCGAGGCCGATCTCCACGAACGAGTCGAGGGTCTGCTGGAGCGCGGAGAGCAGGGGCGCGACCGAGGGCTCGTCGAGGCCGCGGACCCAGTCGGCCAGATCGCTGATCTGCATCGCGCAGGCGTCGGCGATGCTGATCCGCCTGATCTTCGACGAACGGGCGCCCTCGCTGAGCCTCGTGCCCTCGCACTCGGGGCAGGCGGCGAAGGTGACGGCCCGGTCCACGAACGCCCGGATGTGCGGCTGCATCGCCTCCTTGTCCTTGGAGAGCATGGACTTCTGGATCCGCGGGACCAGCCCCTCGTAGGTCATGTTGATGCCCGCGATCTTCATCCGGGTCGGCTCGTGATGGAGGAAGTCGTGCAGCTCCCTCTTGGTGTACTTGCTGATCGGCTTGTCCGGGTCGACGAAGCCCGACTCCTTGTAGAGCCGCATGTTCCAGCCGTCCGAGCCGTAGCCGGGGATCGTGATGGCACCCTCGTTGAGGGATTTGGAGTCGTCGTAGAGCTGGGTGAGGTCGATGTCGGAGACCGCGCCGCGGCCCTCGCAGCGCGGGCACATGCCGCCGGTGCGGTTGAACGTCGCCTTGACCGCCTTCTTGGCACCGCGCTCCACCGTGATGGCACCGCTCGCGCTCACCGAGGGGACGTTGAAGGCGTACGCGCTGGGCGGCCCGATGTGCGGCTTGCCGAGCCTGCTGAACAGGATGCGCAGCATCGCGTTGGCGTCGGTGGCGGTGCCGACCGTGGACCGCGGGTCGGCCCCCATCCGCTGCTGGTCGACGATGATCGCGGTGGTCAGACCTTCGAGGACGTCGACCTCGGGCCGCGCGAGCGTGGGCATGAAACCCTGCACGAAGCTGCTGTAGGTCTCGTTGATCAGCCGCTGCGACTCGGCGGCGATCGTGTTGAACACCAGAGAGCTCTTGCCCGAGCCGGACACGCCGGTGAACACCGTCAGCCGGCGCTTCGGGATCTCGATGCTGACGTCCTTGAGATTGTTCTCGCGCGCGCCGAGCACACGGATCAGATCGTGGCTGTCGGCACCATGCGGCGCGGACGGCCGCGGGTCCGTCCTCGTGGCCTTGCTCATCGTGTCTCCATCTGTCGGGCGGAACCGCCTTCGCGGTCTCCGCCGGCATCGCCTGCCTCGATCCAACCAGCTTCGCGCGGCACGCCGGGTCCGCCTTCGCCGACTCCCTCCGGCCTCCACGCGCCACGCTAGGTGAGGCGGGGCCGTCGGCGCTTCTCGAATCCTGACCGGTCGGGCGGGCGGTCGTCTGGGGAAGTACGGGGTCCGGGGCGAGAATCGGAGAGTGACCATGCCTTCCGACACATCGCCCATGTCAGGCCGGACGCAGTGCGGCAACCGCGCCCGCAGTCCGCTGCACGCGTTCCTGCGGACGGAGACCGGCAGCGCCGCCGTGCTGCTCGCCGCCGCCCTGCTGGCGCTGGCCTGGGCCAACATCGGTCCTGACACGTACGAGACGGTGTGGAGCACGGAGCTGTCGATCCGCGTCGGGTCGGGCGGCGTGTCACTGGACCTGCGCGAGTGGGTGAACAGCGGACTGATGACGCTGTTCTTCTTCGTCGTCGGTCTGGAGGCACGGCGCGAGTTCGACCTGGGCGAGCTGCGCGAGCGGCGCCGGGTCACCCTGCCGCTCCTGGCGGGGCTCTGCGGCATGGTCGTCCCCGTCGTCGTGTACCTGGCCATCACCTCGGGTCATGGCTCGGCGGCGCACGGCTGGGGTGCCGCCATGTCGACGGACACCGCCTTCGCCCTGGGCATGCTCGCCGTCTTCGGCTCCCGTCTGCCCGGCAGTCTTCGGGTCTTCATGCTCGCCATCGCCGTGGTGGACGACTTCCTCGCCCTGGCCGTGGTCGTCTTCGCCTACAGCGACACCATCAAGGTGCCCGCGCTGCTGACGGCGCTGGCCCTGTTCGCGGTCGTCCTTCTGCTGCGGCGCACGATCGGCGCACGGATTCCGTCCCTGTACGGCGTACTGGGCGTGGCGATCTGGGTGGCGCTCCTGAAGTCGGGCGTCGACCCCGTGGTGACGGGGCTCGCGATGGGCATGCTGACCTACGCCTACGCGGCCGAGCGCAGCGATCTGGAGCACGCCAGCCGGCTGTTCCGGCGTTTTCGCGAACAGCCGACCCCGGAGCTGGAGCGCACGGTGCGCCGTGGCCTCGCCTCGACGCTCTCGCCCAACGAACGGCTCCAGCAGATGTTCCATCCCTGGACCAGTTACGTGATCGTGCCGCTCTTCGCCCTGGCCAACGCCGGCATCAGCCTGAGCGCCGGTCAGCTGGCCGACGCCTTCACCTCACCGGTCACTCTCGGCATCTTCTTCGGCTACCTGCTGGGCAAGCCCCTGGGCATCATCGGCGGCACCTGGCTCACCACGCGCGCCGGCCGGGGACGGCTGCACCCGCCCGTGGGCTGGGGCGCCATCACCGCGGGCGGCACGCTGGCCGGCGTGGGTTTCACCGTGGCGCTGCTGATCGCGTCGCTGGCCTTCGACGGCGACCGGCTGGAGCAGGCGAAGATCGGCATTCTGGCCGCGGTCGCGGGCTCGTTCCTCCTCACCTGGGTCGTCACCCTGGTGATCGGTACGCTCGGCGCGCGCTCCCGCGCGCGGGCCCTCCTCGGTACCGGCCGGACGATCGTCGATCTGAGCGAGCCCGTCGACGTGGAGCGCGACCATGTGCGCGGGCCGCTCGACGCGCCGGTGACTCTCGTGGAGTACGGGGACTTCGAGTGTCCGTACTGCGGTCTGGCCGAGTCCGTGGTGCGCGAACTGCTCGCCGACTTCGGGGACGTCCGCTATGTGTGGCGTCATCTGCCGCTCACCGATGTGCACCCCAACGCCCAGCTCGCCGCGCAGGCCGCCGAGGCCGCGGCCCGCCAGGACCACTACTGGGAGATGCACGACCTCCTCATGGGACACCAGGGCGACCTGGGGCCGAAGGACCTGTTCCGGTACGCCGCCCGGCTCGGCCTGGACAGCGGCCGCTTCCGCGAGGACCTGAGGAGCGGGGCGGGCGCGGCCCGGGTGGCCATGGACGTGGAGTCGGCCGATCTCAGCGGTGTCTCGGGCACGCCGACGTTCTTCGTCAACGGCCGCCGTCACCACGGCGCCTACGACATCGCCTCGTTGACGGCGGCCGTGCGCGCCGCGCGCCAGCGGACGACGCTCACCGGTGCGGGCCAGGAGTCCTGAGGACCGCCGGGCCCGGTTCAGGCGGCGCGGGCTCGCAGGCGGCGCAGCATGCGGGCGTCCTCGAAGCCCACGGCGCGGGCGGCGGCGTCGACGGTGGTGCCGTGGCTGATGAGGTGCTCGGCGCGCTCCAGCCGCAGGGACTGCTGGTAGCGCAGCGGTGTGAGGCCCTGTGTCGCGCGGGCGAACAGGCGGGTGAGGGTGCGTTCGCTGACGCCGACGGCCGCGGCCAGTTCCGGCAGGAGCACCGGCCGGTCGAAGCGGGCGTCGAGCAGGTCCTGGGCCCGGTGGACGGTGTCGTCGAGGTGGGACCGGTGCCGGAGCATCGCGCTGGCCTGGGGTTCGTGGCCGTTGCGCCGTGCGTAGACGACCATGTCCCGGGCCACCTGCGCGCCGACCGCCGGGCCGTGCCGGGCGGCGATCAGGTGCAGGGCGAGATCGATCCCGCTGGCGATGCCCGCCGAGGTGACGACCCGGTCGTCCTGTGTGTAGAGGACGTCGCGGACCACGGCCGCCCTGGGGTAGCGGCGGGCGAGTTCGTCCTGGACGTCGTGGTGGGTGGTGCACCGTCGTCCGTCGAGCAGTCCGGCCCGGCCGAGCGCGTCGGCTCCGGCGCAGACACTGGCGACGGTGCCGCCCCGAGCGTGGTGGTCCCGCAGGACCCGCAGGACCGCCTCACCGATGGCGGGGCCGTCGCCGAGAGTGAGCGCGCGCCAGCCGGGCACGACGATCAGGTCCCCGGGGCCGAGTGCGGGCCAGTCGGTCCGGGTCACCAGGGGCAGCCCCTGGGCGGTGACGACCTGTGGCTGCTCGGCGACGTAGCCGAGGGTGTAGGGGTGCCCGAAGTCGCCGGCCGTGGAGAAGACCTGCGCGGGGCCGGCCAGGTCCAGCAGATGGACTCCGGGCACCAGGAAGAAGACGATGTGGCTCACGATCCGGTCATCATGCCCGAGTCGCGGCGGAAGTCTCCAGCTCGTCGACCGTGGCAATGGTGGCGAAGCGCCCGGCCAGGGCGTACTCGGTGCGCTCGATGACGTCCTCGGCGCTGAGGGTGCGGGGGTCCGCCAGCAGTTCCGCCACGCTCTGCCCGTCGGGGGCGTCACGGTGCGGGACGGGGTTGGTGGCGGTGGCGTCGGAGACGAAGGTGACCTCGTAGCCGAGGTCGCTGGCGAGGCGGGCGGTGGTCTCCACGCACTGCTCGGTGCGGATACCGCAGACCGTGAGCTCGCGTACACCGCGTCCGGTGAGGAGCTGCTGGAGGTTGGTGGTGGTGAAGGCGTTGTGCGCGGTCTTGTGGATCAGCGGTTCCCCGTCCTGGCGCTCGAGCTCGTCCATCAGCCGGACATGGCCGAGGGCGGGGTCGAAGACGCCGCCGCTGCCGGGCTCCGAGTGCAGCACCCACACCACCGTGTCGCCGGCACGGCGGGCCAGGCGGACGAGCCGGTCCACCTGGTCGGTGATCTTCGGGTCGGAGATGGTCTCCCACAGGGGGTGGGCACGGAAGGATTCCTGGACGTCGATGACGATCAGTGCTCGGGTCATGTCTCCACTCTGACCGGGGTGCGTGTCACGGGGACAGACCTCATCGGGTCCGGGAGCGGACCGATCTGGTCACGCCCGGCGGGCACATGAACATGGGGCGCCACCCACATGTACCAGGGGGACGGACAGGAACGCACGAGGACATGGGACCGACGTGAACACGGGAGAACGGGGGACATGGTTCCCCCGCCGCGCCGGGCACATGGTTCCCCCACCGCCCCGAGCCGGGGACATGCCCCCGCACCTCCCGCCCCCCCGGCTCCCGGTGACGAGCCCGGCGGCGTCCAGCACGGCGAGGACGCTGTCGACCTCCTCGGCCCCGCCTCGTTCGTCGGGAGCCAATGGGATCCGATCAGGACACCCCTAACCCCAAGTAACACATCCAGCCATAGTCGGCCATGGTGGTCGCAGGCATGAAACATGACCCCCCAACTCCCCCGAGTTAATTGATTGTTGGAGTCAAAGCCCTATGCAAGGAGGGTCGCGATGCCGATCATTCGTGTCATGAACCTGCAGCCCGATGGGCGGGTCGCAGCCTCATGGAGGTGTTGGGATGCACCAAAGACTCGCCACCGGCCTCGCGGCCTCGGTCATGGCCCTGGTGGCCGTCACGGCGACCGCTACAGCCGCTAGCGCCGCCCCCGCCGACAAGCCCCAAGTCCTGTCCAACTGGACCCAGACCACCGCGTCGAGCTACAACACCTGGGTGGCCGCCCGCGCCAACCAGTCGGCCTGGTCGGCGTACGCCTTCGACTGGTCCACCGACTACTGCTCCACGTCGCCGGACAACCCCCTCGGCTTCCCCTTCGCCACCTCATGCGCCCGCCACGACTTCGGCTATCGCAACTACAAGGCCGCCGGCTCCTTCGATGCCAACAAGTCCCGGCTCGACAGCATGCTCTACGCGGATCTGCAGCGAGTCTGCGCCAACTACAGCGGCGCGACGAAGACCACGTGCAACAGCACCGCGTGGACCTACTACCAGGCGGTCAAGGCCTTCGGCTGACGCCCGGCCCTCACGCGGGGAAACACACATGATGCGAGCCGTTGATGACATGTGTCCGCCCCCGCGTTGACGTGATTCCGGCCAACTCCCTTCTGTGTGAACCTTGGTGATGGATCGTGGTTCTCGATCCGTCATGGCGGCCGCTGCCGGCCAAGGCTCCGGGCCGACCCGTGCCACCCGTCCCCTCCTCCACAGTCATGCCCTCGTTCCCGCGGCGTCCACCGGACCACGCGGGGGCGCACCATGGCTGTGGGCGCGGGTCGGGTGGCGCGGTCACGCGCGCACCGCACGCCCCAGCCCACCGCGGGTGGGGCCGGCCGGCCTGTCACGGGCCGCGGCGAGGCGGGCGGATCGTCCGTGAGGCGGTTTCGACCGGGCGGACTCAGAATGAGTGGGACGGCCTCGTACCCGGCCGTCGAGCCGTCTCGGGGCAGCCGGATCGTGACCGTTGGCCTTGCGGTCTCCGCCCCTTGAGGCTCGGGACTTGCGAGCGCGCGGGTGGTCGAACGATGAAGACGGACGAACCGGAAGCCACGGCCGACGAGAGCAGAGCATCACGCGGGGCGAGTCGCGTTCCCGCCCCGCCCGCCGACACCGCCGCGACAGCGGACCCGGCGGCCCCCGAGGACGTCCGCCGCGACGAGACGGTCGCCCTCCGCCGTCTGGCCGCGAGCCTGAAGGCCGCGTACCCCTCGGTCGACCCGTCCGTCGTCGACCAGGTTCTCGCGACGGCCCGCGGGTCCTTCCGGCAGGCGAAGGTCAGGACGTACGTCCCCATTCTGATCGAGCGCCGGGTCCGCGCGCTGCTCGCCGGCCTCGGCACGGAAGAGGCCGCCCCCGCGCCGGCGGCCGTCGGCGACGCGGGTGACGGGGGCCCGCGGACCGCGGCGACGCTGGAGCGGTCCGCCGAGCGCCCGCGCCGCTCTCCCCTGCTGGACCGGCTGATACCCGCCCGGCTGCGGCCCGCGTCCGTGTCCGACCTGGGCGGTGCCGGTGAGGGCCCATGACCGCGCGGTGCTCACCGTGACAGAAGAAGGGGCGGGTCGTCATGACGGATGACAGGGCCGAACGCGTCGCGCGGCTCATCGAGCCGCTGCGGGTCGAGCCGGGGTCACGGGTGAACCTGGGCAAGGACTTCGACCCCCGGTACAAGGGCGGCCTGAAGAAGAAGCAGGGGGTGGAGCTGCTGCGCACGGGCGTGTCCCTGCTCGCCGAGTACCAGGAACGGCTGGCGGCCCAGGACACGTACGGCGTCCTGCTCTGTCTCCAGGCTCTCGACGCCGGGGGCAAGGACGGCACGATCCGGCACGTCATGAGCGGGGTGAACCCGCAGGGCGTCAAGGTCAGCAGCTTCAAACAGCCCTCCACCGAGGAGCTGGACCACGACTACCTGTGGCGGTACGCCGCCAAGCTGCCCGCCCGCGGCGACATCGCGATCTTCAACCGTTCGCACTACGAGGAGGTGCTGGTCGTCCGGGTCCATCCGGAGGTCCTCGACCGGCAGCGGCTGCCGCCGGACGCGCGCGGGCCGGACATCTGGGACCGCCGCTACCGGGCCGTCAACGACTGGGAGCGCTACCTCACCGACAACGGGTTCAAGGTCGTGAAGATCTTCCTGAACCTGTCCAAGGAGGAGCAGCGCACCCGCTTCATGAAGCGGCTCGACGTGCCGGAACGGAACTGGAAGTTCTCCGCCGCCGATGTCCGGGAGCGCCGGCGGTGGGACGACTACCAGCGGGCGTTCTCCGAGATGCTCTCGCGTACCAGCACGCCGTGGGCGCCCTGGTACGTCGTCCCCGCGGACCGTAAGTGGTTCGCGCGGATCGCCACGGCGGCGGTACTGGTGCACACGCTCATGGACATCGACCCCGCCTACCCGGTGGTCGGCAAGGAGGCCCGCGAGGATCTCCGGGCCGCGAGGCGGGAACTGGAGGCCGACGCTCCCAGGGGTGCGCCGGCCGATCCGTACGCGGCCCGTCATCGGACCGGCAAGCATCAGCGGAAGTGAGCCCTGACCTCCCCGGGGCAGGGACGGCGGACCGGATCCAGATCGGAGTGCTGAGATGGCGATGCAGTCGAGCGGCCCGAAGGCTCCGGAGCGCGTCGCTCCGGAGCTCTGGTACGCGCGTGATCCACAGGACGTCGCGTCGGCCTTCGGTGTCGACCCCGCGTCCGGACTCAGCGCCGCCCGGGTCGCCGAACTGCTGGCCGAGAACGGGCCGAACGCGCTGCCGGAGGAGAAGGCGAAGCCGCCGTGGCTGCGGTTCGCCGAGCAGTACCGCAGCTACATGCAGATCGTCCTCGTGGTGGCCGCTGTCGTCTCGCTGGCGATCGCCGAGTGGAGCACGGCCATCCTGCTCATCCTGCTGACCCTGCTGAACGCGATCGTGGGGCTGCGGCAGGAGGGAAAGGCCGAGAGCGCGATGAACGCGCTCCAGTCCATGCTCACGGCGACGGCCCGGGTGAGGCGTGACGGGACCGAGTCGGAGATCCCGGCGGAGCGGGTGGTCGTCGGCGATGTCCTGCACATCTCCGCCGGGGACCAGGTTCCGGCGGACGGGCGGATCATCGAGGCTCACGCGCTCCAGATCGACGAGTCGGCCCTCACCGGTGAGAGCGTTCCCGCGTCGAAGGACGCCACGACCCTGCCGAAGGTCATGCTGGGGCCGGGGGACCAGTCGAACATGGCGTTCATGCACACCCCGGTCACCCACGGCAGCGGTCTCGTGATCGTCACCGGGACGGGTGAGGGCACCGAGCTGGGCAAGATCTCGGAGATGCTGTCGGCGACCGAGAAGGAGGAGGCGCCCCTCACCAAGGAACTCGACACGCTGACCCTGTGGATCACGGCCGCTGCGGGCCTGACCATGATCGTGATGTTCGCGCTGGGGCGCAGCCGCGACCAGGCGTGGGACGCCCTGTTCGTCAGCGCGGTCTCGCTGGCCATCGCCGCCATTCCCGAGGCCCTGCCCACGGTGACCCAGGCGATCCTGTCCGTCGGCAGCCTCAATCTGGCGAAGCGCAACGCGATCGTGAAGGAGCTCCCGTCCGTGGAGACCCTGGCATTCACGTCGGCGATCAACTCGGACAAGACCGGCACCCTGACCATGAACCAGATGACGGCGGTCGAGGTGGTGACGCCCGCCGACCGCTACACCGTCTCGGGCACGGGGTACGGCCTCGAAGGCAGGATCCACCATGCCGCGGGCTCCTCCGCGGGCATCGAGGAGGCGATCCTGCCGTACCTCGTGGCGAACGACGGCAAGCTGGTGGACGGCGAGGTCGTGGGCGATCCCACCGAGGGCGCGTTCCTGGTGCTGGCCCACAAGGCCGGGCTGGACATCGAGGCCACCCGCGAGCGGCTCCCCCGGCTCGCCACGCTGCCCTTCGACCCCGGCTACAAGCTCATGGCCACCTTCAACTCCACGACGGACGCGGCCGGGCGTCCCGTGGTGCGCTGCTTCGTCAAGGGCGCGGCTCCGGCGGTGACGGCCCGCGCGACGACCGCGCTGTCGGACGGCGCGACCGTCCCGTGGGACGAGGAGCTCGCCCGGCGCGCCGACCAGCAGGGCGAGCGCATGGGCGGGGAGGGACGCCGGGTGATGGCGGCGGCCACCCGGGACCTGGACCCGGCCGACTTCGATCCCGGCGGCGACCTGCTCGATTACGTCACCGAGCTGCGGATGACGAGTCTGGTCGGGATGGTCGACCCGCCGCGTGAGGAGTCCAAGGCGGCCGTGGCCAGTGCCCAGGCGGCTCACATCCGGGTCCGCATGGTGACCGGGGACGACGTGACCACGGGCGCCGCCATCGCCCGTCAGCTCGGGATTCCCGGCGAGGCCGTCCTCGGGGCCGACTTCGCCGCGCTGCCGGAGAGCGAGCGACTGGCCCGGATCGACGGCATCGGTGTGGTGGGGCGGGTCGCCCCCGAACACAAGGTGATGCTCGCGGACACGCTCAAGAAGACGGGTGCCGTCGTCGCGATGACCGGCGACGGAGTCAACGACGCCCCCGCGATCAAGTCCGCCGACATCGGCATCGCCATGGGCAGCGGTACGGACGTGGCGAAGAACGCGGCACGGATGATCCTGTCCGACGACAACTTCACGACGATCGTCTACGCGGTGGAACAGGGCCGCAAGCTCTACGACAACCTCACCAAGTACATCCGCTTCGTGCTGCTGTTGCTGGTCACGTTCGTCCTGACCTTCCTCGGGGCGACGATTTTCAACATCGCGGCCGGTGAACCCTTCACCCCGCCGCAGGTGCTGTGGATCCACTTCGTCGTCAACGCCTCGTTCGGCTTCGCGCTGGGCTTCGACAAGGAGAGCGCGGGGCTCATGCGGCGCAGGCCGCGCCCCCGGGGCGAGTCGGTGCTGACCCGGCCCGTGATGGTGACGGTCGGGCTCAGCGGGCTGGCGATCACCCTGATCCTGCTCGGGCTGATCAAGCTGGGCGAAATCCGTTACGACAGCCTCCAGATCGGCAGTTCGATCGCGTTCACCGCGTTCGCGCTGTGTCTGATCGTGGCCGCCTTCGAATGCCGCAGCGAGACGGACTCGGTGCTGACGCCGAGCACCTTCGACAGCAAGCAGATGAACTGGACGGCACTGGCGCAGTTCGTCCTCGCGGTCCTGGTGACGCAGATGGACGGGTTCCGCCGCATCCTCGGCACCACGGAGATCGACCTGCGCCAGTTCGGCTGGGCCCTGCTGTCCGCCGTCGCGTTCCTGGTCGTGTGGGAGGTGGGTAAGCTCCTGGCCCGCAGGGCGCGGCGCACCGAGTGACCACGCGGGCCCTGTCCATGAGCCCGCCGGCGCGATCCGAAGGACTGGCCCGTGTCGAAGCATCACGGCACCCCGAGCGGAGGGTGGCGCCCCCCTGTTCCGGTGCTGCCCGGTCTCCCGGTGCTCAGGCACTACCGGCGGAGTCGGCTGCGCGGAGACCTGCTGGCCGGGGTGACGGTGGCGGCCTATCTGGTGCCGCAGGTGATGGCGTACGCCAGTGTCGCGGGGCTGCCGCCCGTCGTGGGTCTGTGGGCGATCCTGCCCGCCATCGTGCTCTACGCCCTCGTGGGTTCGTCCCGGCTTCTGTCGGTGGGGCCCGAGTCGACGACGGCGCTGATGACCGCGACGGTCGTGGGACCGCTCGCCGGCGGCGATCCGCAGCGGTACGCGGTGCTGGCCTCGGCGCTCGCGGTCGCCGTGGGGCTGATGTGTCTGGTGGCCTGGGCGGCGCGGCTGGGCTTCGTGGCCGATCTGCTCTCCCGGCCCGTGCTGATCGGGTATCTGGCGGGCGTGGCACTGATCATGATGGTGGATCAGCTCACGAAGCTCACCGGTGTGCCGACGGACGGTTCGGGGTTCTTCCCGAAACTGGCCTCCTTCTTCGGGAACCTGGACGAGGTCCATCCCGCCACGGTCGTCTTCAGCGCGGCGACGCTGGTCGTCCTGTACGTGGCCACGCGTTGGCGCTGGCGCGTCCCGGGGCCGCTGCTGGTCCTGGTCGCGGGTACGGCCGTGGTCGCGGCCTTCGGCCTCCAGGACCACGGCCTCGCGGTGATCGGGGAGATCCCGGCCGGGCTGCCCCGCCCGGACCTCCCCCCTCTCGACGTCCTGCCCCAGCTGCTGCTGCCCGCGGTCGGCGTGCTGCTCGTGGGGTACACCGACTTCATCCTCACCGCGCGTGCCTTCACGACCGACGACGACGGTACGGGGATGGACGCGAACCAGGAACTGCTGGCCCTGGGCGCCGCGAACCTCGGCGCGGGCACCCTTCAGGGGTTCCCGGTGAGCAGCAGCGCGAGCCGTACGGCCCTCGCGCAGTCCGCGGGCGCGCGCACCCAGGTGTACGGGCTCACGGCCGGGGTCTTCGTGCTGGCCGTGCTGTTGTTCCTCAGTCCCCTGCTCACCGACACGCCCACGGCCGTCCTCGGCGCCTTGGTCGTCTACGCCGCGATCCGGATGATCGACCTGGCGGGCTTCCGGCGGCTGGCGGGCTTCCGGCTCCGGGAACTCCTGCTGGCCCTCGGCTGTCTCGTCGGCGTCCTCGCTCTCGACATCCTCTACGGGGTGCTGGTGGCCGTGGGTCTGTCGGTGGCCGAGCTGCTGAGCAGGGTGGCGCGCCCGCACGACGCGGTCCAGGGGCTGGTGCCGGGCCTCGCGGGCATGCACGACGTCGACGACTTCCCCGAGGCCCGGGTGATCCCGGGTCTGCTGGTCTACCGCTACGACTCCCCGCTGTTCTTCGCGAACGCGGAGGACTTCCGGCGCAGCGCCCTCGTCGCGGTGGCCGAACAGGAGGTCCCCGTCAGGTGGTTCGTCCTCAACGCGGAGGCCAATGTGGAGGTGGACATCACCGCCCTGGACTCGCTGGACGAGCTGCGCCGGGAACTCGGGCAGCGGGGCGTCGAGTTCGCGATGGCCCGGGTCAAGCAGGATCTGCGCGACGATCTGGACGCCTACGGGCTGAGCGCGTCCGTGGGCGAGGAGCGGATGTTCCCCACCCTGCCGACGGCGGTCGCCGCCTACCGTTCCTGGTGCCAAGCCCACGGCGTTGATCCGGGCGACGAGGACGGTGGTCCCCAGCTCTAGGCCCCGGCGGGCCGGGAGTCCTCAGGGGATCTCCTGTTCGGCCCAGATGATCTTTCCCTCCGCCGTGTAACGGGCACCCCAGCGGTGGGAGAGCTGGGCCACCAGGAACAGGCCCCGGCCGCCCTCGTCGGTGCTCCGGGCGTGTCTGAGCCGCGGGGCGGTACTGCTGGCGTCGGAGACCTCACAGGTCAGCCGGGTGTCGCAGAGCAGCCGCAGCCGGATGGGCGGGACGCCGTAGCGGATCGCGTTGGTGACGAGTTCGCTCACGATGAGCTCGGTGGTCATGGTCAGTTCCCCGAGGCCCCACGCCTCGATGGCGTGGGTGGCGCGGGCCCGCATCTCGGAGACGGCGGCCGGGTCCACCGGCACCTCCCACGAGACGACATGGTCGTCCCCCAGGGCGTGGGTGCGGGCCAGGAGCAGGGCGATGTCATCGGGCTGCGGTACGGGCACGAGGTGCCGCACCGCGGACGAGCACAGCGCTTCGAGGTCGGGATCGGGCCGGGCGAGCAGCTCTCCGAGCTGCGCCATACCGAGCTCCATGTCGTAGTGCGCGCCCGCCACGAGGCCGTCGGTGAACAGGCCGATCAGGCTGTTCTCGTCGAGCTCGATCTCCCGGCTCTCGAAGGCCATCCCGCCGAGGCCGAGCGGTGGACCGGCGGGCAGCTCGGGAAAGGAGACGCCCCCGTCGGGGGCGACGAACACGGGGGGCGGATGTCCGGCCCGGGCCATCGTGCAGCGCCTGGTGACGGGATCGTAGACGGCGTAGAGGCAGGTCGCTCCGAGGAAGGACGCGGTGGTGTTCCGGTCGGCGTCCTGTTCGCTGGTGCTCAGGTCGGCGCGCTGTTCCTGGCCGCGTTCCTCGCTGAGCCGGAGCACGAGGTCGTCGAGGTGTGCCAGCAGTTCGTCGGGGGGCAGCTCCATGTCGGCGAGGGTCTGCACCGCGGTGCGCAGCCGGCCCATGGTGGCCGCCGCCGTGATGCCGTGGCCGACCACGTCGCCGACGACCAGGCCGACCCGGGCGCCGGACAGCGGGATGACGTCGAACCAGTCGCCGCCGACCCCGCCGCTCGGGTCCGCCGGCAGATAGGAGGAAGCCACTTCGAGGGCTGTTCCCCCCGACAGGGCGTGGGGCAGCAGACTGCGCTGAAGGGTGACCGCCGCCGTGTGTTCGCGGGTGTAGCGGCGGGCGTTGTCGACGCACAGGGCCGCGCGGGCCACCACCTCGCGTGCCAGCAGGACGTCGTCGGGCTGGAACGAGACCGGATTGAGCGAGCGCAGGAACGTGGTGAGTCCGAGGGCGGTGTTGCGCGCCCGCATCGGCACGGAGATGAGGGAGTGCAGCCCGTACCGGCGGATGCTGGCCGCCCTCTCGGGCTCCTCGGCGATCCACAGGTCGTCGTCCGGGTCGAGGACCTGGATGAGGACGGGCTCGCTGCTGGTGAGCAGGTGCACGTCGTGGGGCGGCGGCAGGAAGTCCGCCCGGTCGCCGATCCGGGCCACGGCCTCCGGGCATCCCTCCCGCACCGAGCTCATGCCCGCGCGCCGCATCATCGGCTTGACGGGAGCGGGTCCCGCGTCCGACAGCCAGGCTCCGTGGCCCTCGGTGCTGAGGACGGATTCCAGGAGGTCGACGATGACGAAGTCGGCGAACCGCGGAACGGCGAAGTCGGCGATCTCCTGGGCCGTGCGCATGACGTCGAGGGTCCCGCCGATGGTGGTCCCGGCTTCGTTGACCAGCGACAGGATCTGCCGGGCGTTCCATCGGTCGGTGACGTCCAGGACGGTGTAGCAGACGCCGGTGTAGGACTTGTCGGCGGCGAGGAGCGGGAAGAAGGAGGAGGAGTAGGCGTGCCGGCGGTGGGGGTCGGCCCAGCTCCATCCCAGGTACTCGTAGTCGATCATCGGCTCGCCGGTCGCCAGGACCTTGCGCATCAGTCCCTCGATGGTCTCCGCCTGGAGCCCCGGCAGCAGTTCGGTCAGCCGCCGTCCGAGCCGCTGCCCGCGGGGCACACCGCCCAGGTGTTCCAGGGTGTCGTTCATCCAGACGTAGCGCAGTTGCAGATCGAGCACCGCCATGCCGACCGGCGACCGGGTCAGGAACCCGTCGAGGAAGGCCGGGCCCACGGTCCACGGCCGTCTGCGGTCCCGTGCCGAGATCAGGAAGCACTCGTTCCCGCCCATCTGGAACGACGCGGAGACGCGCAGGTCGGCGTCGACCCGCCGGCCGTCGCGGTGCCGCAGGGGGATGTGTCCGCTCCAGCCCGTTCCGCCGCGGCAGCGCTCCGCGACCGCCGCCACCCGTGAGGGGTCCCTGGGCAGGGCGAGCAGACGCGCGGCCGAGGAGCCGACCATCTCGGCCGCCGGATGGCCGAGCAGGGCTTCGGCCCCCTTGGTCCAGGCCGTCACCAGCCCCTCGCCGGACACCACCGCCGCCGCGTCGGAGGACGCGTCAAGGGGATCGCCCGGTCCTTCGGACACGGGCGCGCCGGAACCTTCCTGCGAAGAAACCATGAAGCTCTCATCCTCTACACGACCATGTTCCTGCTTGTCCGCCGGATGTGCAGGCCCACCGGCCGATCGCCCTCCGGCACGGCGTCACACGGCCCCGAAGTCTCGGCTTGAACATGCCAATGGACGGCTCTGGAGTGGGCAAGGCCGGGGGCAGGGCGCAGCATGGAAGGGCCGGAGTCGGCACACACGTGCCCGGCCTCGGCCACGGAGCCCGGCACATCACGCCGGCCGGTGGAGGAGGGCCAGGGATGACAGCCGAGTCCACGCAGTCCGACGGTGCGGGCGGTCCCGAACAACCCGGGCGGTCCCGGCCGACCGGCCTGCTGGACGTCCTGAACGTGGGCGCGCTGGTCCTCGACGCCGACGGACGCATCGTGTTCTGGACCCCGCAGGCCGAGGAGCTGATCGGGTACACGGCGGAGGAGGCCCTCGGCAAGTACGCGGCGCGCCTGATCATCCACCCCGAGCACATGCAGTCCGTCAGCGAACTGTTCGCCGATGTCCTGGAGACGGGACGCAGCTGGGCGGGCGCGTTCCCCATCCGGCACAAGGACGGCAGCACCCGCCTCATGGAGTTCCGCAACATGCGGCTCCTGGACGATCTCGGGGACGTCTACGCCCTGGGCATCGCGGCCGACCACACGTTGCTCCAGCGCGTCGAGACCGACCTGGCCCTGTGCGAGCAGCTGATCAACCAGTCACCCATCGGGCTGGCCCTGATGGACCCCGACCTGCGGTATCTCATGGTCAACCCGGCGCTGGAACGGATCGACGGCATCCCCGCCGAGGACCATGTCGGCCGTCATCTGCGGGAGACGCTGCCGTTCCCCGACGTGGACACCGTCGAGTCGGCGCTGCGTCAGGTGCTCACCACCGGCACACCGCTGCTCGACCAGTACCACGTGGGCCGCCCGCCCTCCGATCCCGACCACGAACACGCCTGGTCCCTCTCCTTCTACCGGCTGGAGGACCCGGGCGGACGCATCCTGGGCGCGGCCGCCTCGGTCGTCGACGTCACCGAACGCCATCGCGCGGCCGCCGAGGCCGACCGCGCGCGGCGTCGTCTCGCGCTCGTCGCCAGCGCCTCCACCCGGGTCGGCACGACCCTGGAGGTGGAGCAGACGGCCCGCGAACTGGCCGACATCGCCGCCCCCGAACTGGCCGACGTGGTCGCCGTGGACGTTCTCGACTCCGTCCTCGCCTGCCGCCGCAAGCGCAGGCCGGACAGCGGCCCGGAGTTCTTCCGCGCCCTCGCCCTCAAGGCCTCGCACCCCACCGTGGCCCTGCGCGCCGCCGACTCTCCCGGCGACCTGGCGACGTACGACGGTGACCGCCTGGTGACCCTGTGCGTGCACACCGGCAGGCCGGTCCTGGTGCGGCACGTGGGCGAGCGCGATCTGCCGCGCATCGCCCGCGACGCCGAGGGCACGGCCCTGCTGGCACAGGCCGGCGTCCACTCCTACCTCGCGGTCCCGCTGATCGCGCACGGCGAGGTGCTCGGCGCCCTCGATCTCAAGCGCACCCGCAATCCGCTCCCCTTCGACGAGGACGACGTGGTGCTCGCCGGTGAGCTGGCCACCCGCGCCGCCGTGGCCATCGACAACGCCCGCTGGTTCCAGAGCGTGCGCAACACCGCCGTCACGCTCCAGCGCAGCCTGCTGCCCGAGCATCCACCGCATCTCACCGGTCTGGAGGTCGCGTCCCGCTATCAGCCGGCGCAGGCCACCAGCGAGGTCGGCGGCGACTGGTACGACGTGATACCGCTGGCCGACGACCGGACCGCGCTGGTCGTGGGCGACGTCATGGGCAACGGAATCGACGCCGCCGCCACCATGGGCCGGCTGCGCACCGCCACCTGCGCCTACGCCGACCTCGACCTCGACCCCGGCGAGGTGCTCCAGCACCTCGACAAGATCACGTGCGATCTGGAGCACTACATCGTGACGTGCATCTACGCCGTGTACGACCCCCACAGCAAGCGGTGCCGCATCGCCAACGCCGGACACATGCCGCCCGCGCTGGCGCGCTCCGGCGCCGCCCCCGAACTGCTGGACCTGCCCTCGGGCGCCCCCCTCGGCGTCGGTGGCGTCCCCTTCGAGACCACCACGATCGAACTCAACCCGAATGATCTGCTCGTCCTCTACACGGACGGTCTCGTCGAGACCAGGCTGCATCCCATCGACGACCGCCTGAACGTCCTGCTCTCCTTCCTCGACGAAGCGGACAGGCCGCTGGAGGAGATCTGCGACCTCCTCCTGTACGGACTGCGCAACTCCGACGACCACGACGACGTCGCCCTGCTCGTCGCCCGCGCGAAATAGCCCGTGCGAAGGAGCCCGTGCGAAGGAGCCCGTGCGAAGCAGCCCTACCCCTTCTTCGTGTCCTTGGAGCGCCGGCGGGAGGAGACCTGCTCGCGCGTGGTGCGCCACCGCGACCGGGCCTGACCGACCACCCTGTCCCACTCGCGGCGGACCTCGTCGTCGGAGGGCCGGTCGCCCGCGCGGATCCGGACGAGTTCATCGCGCATCTCGTGCCCGAGCGCAGCCGACGCGACGATGACGAACATCGCGGCGAACAGCGCCGAGATCATCGCGAAGACGGCGCCCACCGCCCCGTAGCGGGCGGCGTAGGAGTTGAACAGGCGCGGCAGATAGACGGTCGCGCCCACCGAGTAGAGCGCGGTCGCCGCACCCGCCGTGACGCCGAAGGGCATCAGGTCGCGCCAGGGGATCCGCTTCGCGGACAGCGCCCAGCCGCTCCAGACGAGGAAGGCGACGCTCACCGGGATCTCGCACACCGAGGCCACCACGCCCAGCTTGCTCCCCCCGAGAACCGCGTGCATCCACCCGGTGACGGCCGCGTAGCCGGCGAGCCCGAGGATCCACCACAGGCCGTTCCTCGTGTTGCGGACACTCAGCGGGGTCAGTTCCCAGGTCTGCTCGAACAGCCGCTGCGAGGCGCGCGCGAAGCTCAGTACGGAGATGATCAGGAACAGGCTCCCGAACACGCCCACGCTCGCGCTGGTGCTCTCGGCGGGGGCCAGGAGCGACTTGACCGCCTCGGCGCCCTGCCCGGTGAGGCCGTAGCGCTGGACGATCCGGTCGGCGGCGTCGTAGTCCGAGAAGCTGCTCAGCACGGCGCCCATGAGAATCGTGAGCGGGATCAGCGCGGTGAGCGCGCTGGACGCCAGGGCCATCGAGCGGTCGAAGCCCACGATCTTCTGGAACCGGCCGACGACGCGCAGCGCGAACGCCGGACGCAGCCAGAACGTCAAGGTCCTGACGGCACGCTCGCGATTGATCCCCGCCGTCCTGTCCTCCATGTCATCGGGCCCGGTATGGCGCTGCGAGCGTAACGGCCGGCCGGCCCGGCGGGGACGGCCGACACGGCACGCCGGCCCGTGCGGGCACACCGGGCCGGCGGTCCCGCGGGGCCGCGAGGGCCCTCGGCGCTCTCACTCCTCCTCGGACAGGGCGATCTCGGCCCAGATCGTCTTCCCGCGGGACTCGGGCCGGGTCCCCCAGCGCCGGCTGACCTGCCAGGTGAGGTAGAGGCCCCGGCCGCCCTCGTCGACCTCCTCGGCGTGCCGCAGGTGCGGCACGGTGCTGCTGTCGTCGGTCACCTCGCAGGCGACCGCGGAGCCGTCGAGAATGAGGCGCACGGAGATGGGGCCGTCCGAGTACCGGACCGCGTTGGTGACGAGTTCGCTGACCACCAGGGTGACGGTGAAGGCGTGCTGTTCCAGGCCCCAGTCCGCCAGCGCGCGCTCGGCGCGGGAGCGTGCCTCGCCGACGGACGCGGGGTGGTTGGGCAGCGTCCAGGAGGCGACCTGGTCGGGTCCCAGACCCCGGGTACGCGCCAGCAGCAGGACGGCGTCGTTCTCCATCTGTTCCGGTGCCAGCTTGTAGAGCACCTCGTCGCAGGTCTCCTGAAGCGGCCGGTCGACGGGCTGGAGCGCACTGCCGATACGCTCCAGTTGTTCCTCCGGGTCGTCCGAGACGGCACGCAGCATGGCGGTGTTGGCCAGCAGGAGGATGCTGCCCTCGGCGAGGTCGAACTCGGCGGTGCCGTACTTCGCCAGCCCGCGTCCCAGCGGCGGCCCCGAGGGCACCACGGCGTATTCGACGGTGCCGTCGGGCATGGCGACCACCGGAGGCGGGTGCCCCGCGCTGGCGACCGCGCAGCGGCGGGTCACGGGGCTGTAGACGAGGTAGAGACACGTGGTGTCCTGGCGCTCCGCGTCCACCGCGGCGTCCGGGCGCCGCGGCCGTTCTCCGTGGAGTCGGGTCACCAGGGCGTGCAGCCGTTCCAGGACCTCTTCGGGGGCCAGGTCCAGGACGGCCAGCGCGCTGATCGCGGCCCTCACCTCGCCCATGGTGGCGGCGGCCTCCAGGCCCCGGCCCACCGTGTCACCGGTCACCAGGGCCACCCGCGAACCGGACAGCGGGATCACGTCGAACCAGTCGCCGCCCGCGCCCAGCGGGCAGTAGCTGTACGCGGTCTCGACCGCGTCGTGGCCGAGGACCCGGGCCGGCCGCAGACTGAGCTGGAGAACCCGCCCGGCCGAACGCTCCCGCGCGTACAGCCGGGCGTTGTCCAGGCACAGGGCCACCCGGTCGGCGAGTTCGGCGGCCAGCGCGAGGTCGCCGTCGTCGAAGGCGTGCGGGGTCCTGTCCCGGTAGCAGTGGGCCAGCCCGATCACGGATCCGCGGGCGATGAGCGGCAGCACGAGCAGCGAATGCGCCCCCGCCTCGGTGAGGCGCCTCCCTCGCACCGGCTCCCGGTCCATCCAGTCGGCGTCCGGGGTCAGCCGCTGGACGATGCGGGGCCTGAGGTCGGACAGGCACTGCGCGAAGGGCGTGGCCACGGACAGACCGATCGCCTCGCCGATGGAGGGCAGGTACCGCTCGGCGTCCATGGCGGAGGCACGACGGCTCGTGCATCGCAGGGCCCCGTACTCGAAGAGGGTCCCCGGGGCGCCGGCCTCGCCCCGCAGGACGGAGTCCAGGACCTCGACCACGACCGTGTCGGCCAGCGCGGGAACCATCTCGTCGGCGAACTCCTGCGCCGTACGGAAGATGTCCAGCGTCGTGCCGATGCGCCCGCCCGCCCGCTCCAGCAGGGCCAGTCGTGCCGCCGCCCGCTTGCGCTCGGTGATGTCCACGACCGCTGTCGCCACACCCAGGACCGCGCCGGTGGCGTCCTCCAGCCGGAAGCACGAGACCGACAGCACGATCTCGGCCTGGTCGGAACTCAGATGGCCGCGCACCTCCACGTCCAGCGCGGGCACACCCGTCTCCAGCACCGCGAGCAGTGTCGACTCGTAGTTTCCGGCGTAGAAGTCACCACCCCACTCCCTCGGGTGACGCCCCAGCGCCTTCTCCAGGGCGAACGCCTTGACGTAGCGGGCCGCCGTGTTGAAGCGCACCAGGCGAAGCTGTGTGTCGAGGACGTGCAGACCCACGGTCGACTCGGAGAAGAGCGCTCCGAGAACGGCCTTGTCCAGCTCCGCGTCCGGTCGGCCATGTCCGCCCAGCGATGCACCCATGACACTTCCGTAGTCAGTTGACCACCTATACATTCCGTTTTGTCAGAGTTCCACCATATTCGCTCACCGGCGACGCGCGACCGGAGCGCCGGTGCGGCTCGGCGGTCCGGCGATCAGGCGATCCGCACCGGGGGCGCGCACCGGCCGGACCGGCCGCCGCGATCAGTTCCCGCCCGGCGGCCGCTCCCCGCCCAGGGTGCCGGACAAGCGGTACACGAACGTCGGAAAGTCCTGCCCGGTCGCTCGTGTCCAGGCGGAGACAAGCGTGTCCGGGTACTCCGCGCGGGCGTCGGTGAACGCCGTGACGCAGCGGGCGTGGACGGATGACTGGCCGGTGCGGCGGGTGAGGGAGAGCAGAGCGCGCAGCGCCGTGACGGCGTCGTCGGCCCGGCCGTCGGCCAGGTGGGCGCGCGCCTCCTCGTCGAGCGCCAGGGCGAGACCGGAACGGGCGGCGGCCAGGGAGGCCGCGTACGGACCGGCCCCGGGGCCCGCCTCCTCGTCGACGAGGAGGGACTCCGACTCCGCGTAGCACGCGACGGCCGCCCCGTGGTCGCCTGCGCGGCGGAGGGCGCGGCCGAGCACCCGCAGACGGCCGGCCGTCACGGCGGGGCGGGCCGGCCGGTCCGACTCGGCGGGGCGGCGGGTGAGAGCGACCGCCTCCCGTGCGGCCCCGACCGCGCCGTCGAGGTCGCCGTCGTCCAGCCGCAGCTTGCTCAAGTCCGCCAACGCACGGGCGAGCTGCGGCTCCTGTGCCATCCGGTCGAGTTCCACCGCACGCCGGTGGGCGGCCACGGCACGTTCGCCGGCCCGGACCGCGTCAGCGCGGTCGCCCGCCGCCGTGTGGCAGTCGGCCAGCCGCTCGCAACACACGGCGAGGAGAGAGTCATAGGCGTCCGGGCGTTCGGCGACGAGCGTGACGCACAGGTCGACCGCCTCCCGTCGGCAGGTCGACTCGGCTGCGCGGCGCTCCAGTTCACCGAGCCGGTCGGCAAGGCAGTCCAGCGCCAGGACGAGCAGAGGTACACCGGTCGTCCGGTCCCGGTCCACCAGGCTCCGCGCCTCGGCGACGGACTCCTCCGCGGTCGCGCGCGCGGCGGACCGGTCCCCGGTGGCCGCCAGGCAACGGGCCAGGTCCGTGAAGAGCCTCACCCTCAGCGGCCGTACGACCTCGGGCGCGACCCGCAGCATGATCGGGTCGGCGGCGTCCCGGGCCTCCCTGCCGACGGACAGCGCCTCCTCGTACCGGCCCGACACCACCAGCCCCGCGGTGAGTTCGCACAGTGCGCGTACACGCACCAGGATCACGTGGCTCGCCTCGCGCAACGACATGTCCCGCAACAGCCCGACGCATTCCTCGTAGGCGGCGACGGACTCCTCCGTGCGGTCCAGGGCCGCCAGCACCAGGGCGTAGGTGCGCAACGCGCCCGGCAGGGTGCCCAGGGTCCGGTCCCGGCGGGTGAGGACGAGACGCCGGTAGGCGGCCACGCACTCCTCCGCCGCGACCAGCGCGTCGCCCGGTCGCGCCAGGCCGAACCGGGCCTGCGCCCGCAGATGCAGATGGAGGGCCCGCTGCGCCGGCCCCCACCGCGCGCCCGGTACGGCCGAAGCGGCGTCCAGCACCGTGCAGGCCTGCTCGCAGCGGCCGACGAGCACCAGCGTGTAGGCGTGCCAGACAAGACTGCGGGCCAGCAGATCGCGGTCGCGCGGGCGGGCCCGCTCCCTCGCGGCCAGCGCCCGGTACACGGCCGTCGCCTCCTCGGCCCAGGCCAGCCGACGCCGCGGCGGGGGCGGCCGCAGCAGCACCCAGCCGGGGGCCACGCAGTGTGTCAGCGCGGCGCCGAGCAGCCGGCGCCCGGCGCCGGGGCCGAGCCGGGCCGCCGCGCGCGGCAACGGCAGCAGGACACGCACCAGCCCCATCGGCACCCCCTTCCGGGATCCTCGTCCAAAGGACAGCCGGACACCCCTATTGGTTGCCCACCGAGCGCGGACACGGTCTGTCGTTCCGGTGGGAACACAGGCGCGATCGCCCATGCGTACGGAGGCTGTCGCCGCTCGGCCGCCGGCGGGGCGGCCGACGGTCCGGGGCGACAGCCTCCGTTCGCGGACTACTTCAGACCGTAGGCGCGGATCACCTCCTGGGTGATGCGGTTGCCCGCGTCGTCCCAGCCCTCGGCCTTCAGCGAGACGTAGCCGTGGTGCGGGGCGTCGTAACAGGCCGTCCAGGTACCGGACTTGCCCGTGACCTTGACCGGCTTCCACGTGATGCCGTCGTCGTACGAGACCGACAGCGCGGCGCCCTGGATCTTCCCGGTGCCCACCGCGTCCTCGATGTGGCGAGGCGTCAGCGTGAGCGTCTGACGGCCGCCGCGGGCGTCGTTCGCGAGGTCGGTGGCGACGCCGTAGTCCATCTGGAGCACGGCCATGTGTTCGATCTTCGTCGGGTCGGTGACCGGGTCGGACTTCACCTGCCAGACCGTGTGGGTGCGGGTGGACAGCCGGTAGGTGTCCGCGTCCCGCTCGGCGGTGAGGTCGAGGGTGTAGACCGACGGGGTCGTCGGCGCGGGGTAGATCGTGGCGGCCTGCGAGGCGCTGGTCTTGATCAGAGTGCCGTCCTGATAGACCTTCAGGCTCTTCTTGTCAGTGCTCTGCATGACGCCGGCGTGCTGTCCCGCACTGCTGTCGGCCCAGGGCTGGACGTTGAAGGCGATCTGGGCCTTCTGCCGCTGCGACCACCAGTAGGTGCCGCCGTTGGCGGGCCGCGTCACCGCCCCGAAGAAGTCACGGACCTGCCGCGATCCCGGCTTGTACGCGTTCCGCACGCTCTGCGAGGAGAGCACCATGCCCGGCCCGGTGGCCAGGTTCTCCACCCACCGCGCGCCCGGCTGCGTCGACACGTAGTCGGTGCGCGTGCCGGGGATGTCCAAGCGCTGCAGGAACCCGGAGCCGTACTTGCGGTACGGACGGAAGCCCGACCGGTACTCGCCGCTGGGCGTGGTGGTGGTGCCGTGGAAGCGCATGTCCACGGTGGCCAGATCGGACGAACGGGGCCGGTAGGTCAGCCCGGTGGACGGGATCTGTCCCGGGTGGGCGTCGGAGAGGTCGTACACGTACGGGGAGTTGGGCACACCCTCGACGTCCAGTCGCCCCCGGCCGCGCTTGGCGTCGGCGATCAGGGCCGCGCCGTCGCGCGCGGTGAGGGAGAACACCGGCACGGCGCTGTACTGGCTGCCCGCGGTGCCGACGTACTCCAGCAGCTTGCCCGGCCGGTCGTTGACGACGATCAGCAGCGCGGCCCCGGCATCGGCCGCGGCCTGTGCCCGGTCGGCGGCGGAGATGACGTCCGAACGGGTCACCAGCGCCACCTTGCCCTTGACGCTCAGCTTCGCGTACTCGGCGGCGGTGCCGGTACCGGCGTACACGACGTCCAGACGCTGGTGACCGTCGTACAGCGCGGAGCCGCCCTGGCCCATCGGCCGGAGCTCACGGCCGTCGTGGGTGAGGGTGAGGAACGGGACCGCCTTGCGCCAGCGGGTCTCGTACTCGAAGGTGCCCGTCGTCGCCTTGCGGGTGGGCAGCACGAACATGCTGTCGTACTTGGCGGCCAGCAGGTACTGCACCTCCAGGATGCCCAGCCCGTACTGGTTGAGGTCCGAGCCGTCGGCGCGGTACCAGTTCATGGACAGCACCCGGTCCTCGGTCCTGCGCGGGACCTCCGCGGTGACCTCGCGGGTGCGGCTCGCGTCGAGGACCACGTCACGGTCCTGGTCGAGGACGACCTCGGGGTCGCCCATCAGCGCCATGCCGACCGAGTCCGGGCCGTGGCTGCCGGGCACGTCCAGGTAGGTCACCAGGCTGTAGGTGCCCTCGCGCAGCCGCAGGTCGAGCGTGCCGCTGTCATCGATGGTCTGGGAGTACGGGTCTTCGTCGGCCCCGAAGCGCTGGATCTCGACCCAGCCCGCAGTGGGCTTGCCGGAACGGTCCTTCAGGGTGACGTGCAGGGTGTGGCGGGCGTCCTCGCGGTACAGGCCCACCTGGGTACGGGTGAGCGTCGCGCCGGAGGAGGCGTCGGCGGCGGTGATCCGGCCGAGGTAGCGGCGGCCGTCGGCGCCCAGGCCCGGCTTGGCGGTGGCGGTGACCGTCGCGGTGCCGTGGGCGGGCACGGTCACGGTGTCGGCGGAGAGGGTGAACATCCCGTCGGGGGCGGGCTTGCCCTTGTCGGCGGTCGGGTCGGTGTCGTACGGGCCGCCGGCGACGGTGGCGTTCAGCGCGAGGTGCAACTCTGCCGGGGAGTCGCCGGTGTTGGTGTAGGTGACGGTCCGGTCGACGGAGTTCGCGCCGTCGTGCGGCCAGGCGTCGATGCCGAAGTAGGCGGAGCCGGTCGCGGTGACCGTCGCGGCGGTGGCGGCGCCGAGGTCGGCGCGGCCCGATCCCACCTGGTAGGCGGTGTAGGCGGACAGTTCCTTGGACGTGCTCATCAGCGCGTCCTTGAGCTGCCGCGCCGTCCAGTCCGGGTGCTCCTGGGCGAGGATCGCGGCGGCGCCCGCGACGTGCGGCGTCGCCATCGAGGTACCGCTCATCGACTGGTACCAGCCGGTCGCGGCGCTGCCGCCCGCCTTGGCGGCCAGGACGGCGACGCCGGGCGCGGAGATGTCGGGCTTGAGGGCGTAGTCGTTCAGGCGCGGGCCCTGCGAGGAGAAGGACGCCCGCTTGTCGGCGGAGTCCACGGCCGCGACGGTCAGCGCCTCGTCGGCGGCGCCGGGACTGCCCATGCTCGCCTCACCGCCGGAGTTGCCGGCCGCGATCACGAACAGGGCGCCGCTGTCGTCGGTGAGCCGGTTCACCGCCTGGCTCATCGGGTCGGTGCCGTCGGACGGCGTCGAGGAGCCCAGGCTCATGCTGATCACCTTGGCGCCCTGGTCGACGGCCCACTCCATGCCGGCGATGATCCAGGAGTCCTGGCCGTAGCCGGCGTCGGAGAGCACCTTGCCGATCAGCAGGTCGGCGCCGGGTGCCACACCCTGCTCGGCGCCGTCCGAGGCGGCGCCGCTGCCGCCGACGGTGGAGGCGGTGTGGGTGCCGTGGCCGTGGCCGTCCTCGGTGGTCTCGTCGGGGACGAAGCTCTGCGACCCGGTGATCCGGTCGGCGAGGTCGGGGTGGTGGGAGTCGGCGCCGGTGTCCAGCACGGCGACCTTGACGCCCTTGCCGTCGAGGCCCTTGCCCCAGGCGTCGGGCGCGCCGATCTGCGCGGTGCTGTCCTTCAGGGTGGCCTTGACCCGGCCGTCCAGCCAGATCTTGGACAGCCCCTCACGGAGCTTGGGAGTACCGGACGCCGATCCGTTCAGGGCTTCCGCGGAGGCGCCGCCTGCGGAGGCCGCGGGCGCGACGGACCGCCACAGCTTCCGGGCCTGCTTCTTGGCCGCGCGTACGGACGTCGCGTGGATCGCGGGCAGGTCGCGCACGCGAGTGGCGCCGCTGGGCGTGCCCTGCGCGGAGGACGGGGTCTTGGATCCGTAGCCCAGGATCAGCGGGATGCCTTCGCTGTGGGCGTCGTCGTAGCCCTGCTCGATCAGGGCGGTGACGTCGAACAGCCGCCGGTCCAGCCGGTTCGCGGCCAGATAGGGCAGCACCTCGTCCGGGTAGACGTAGAGATCCCCGCCGACGGTCTCGGTGCGTACGCCTCCGAGAGCGCCGGGCGGACGGGTCACGTCGGCGGTCTGCGGGCCGCCGGAGAGGCCGGTGACGCGTACGACATCACCGGTGAGAAGAGTGACGGTGTGCTGCCCCGATCCGGAGGCCGCAACGGGTTTCGCCGCGCCGGTCGCTGATGAATCGTCGGCCACCGCGAGGGGAGGTGGCCCGGCCAGGGACGTCAGAACGGCCAAGGTGCCGACCGCTGCCGCGAGTGGCCTTCGGCCACTGCGGCTGGGAGGTATGCGGAAGATCATGGACCGTTTTCTACCGGCCCCGGACCTGCGGAGGGAACAGCGGGCGATGGCACGAAAGCGCCACGTCTCACATGTGCCAGATCGAAGAACTCCCCACAAATACAGGGGAGTTATCTCATTCACCGCACCCTTGGACCGGCCGGGTCACGACCCGCCCGCACACCCTCCCGGACACCGGAAAGCCCACGCAACCTCACCGGGAGGCACCCCCGGCCGGTCATGAGCCGGCGGGTGGGCCTGACGGATCCGTGGCGGCGGGAGCGGACGTGGTGACCCCGACGGTCGAGCCTGGCTCCGGGGTCTCCGCGGAGCTGCTGTCGGGCGAGAACACCGCCACCCCCACGAGCACCGCCAGCAGGAAGACCACGGCTCCGGCGGCCGCGCCCACGACTCTTCGCCGGTCGGCGAGGAGTTCGCCGACCCCCGAGCGCTGGCGTCGGCGCGACCGGTGTCCGCCGCCCGCGGTGTCCCTCGGCACGGACGGCAGAGCGTAGGTGGTCGCGGGGCTCGCGGCCCTGACGGCCTGACGGTGGCGCCCCGGCTCCGGCATCACCGCCGGGAGCGGCTCGGCACGCCCCTGCCAGGAGCCCGAGCTGTACCAGGCGGCCGCCTCCAGCGCGGTGGGCCGGTCCTCGGGCTGCTTCGCGAGAAGGCCGAGCAGATGGTTCTCGAAGGCGGGCGGCAGATCGGCGCCGAGCTCGCGCGGCGGAGTGGGGGCGCTGTCGAGATGGTGGTGGAGGACCGCGACAGGGCTGGCCGCCTGGAACGGCGGTCGTCCGGTGAGGAGTTGGTACAGGACACAGCCCAGCGAGTACATGTCGGAGGGCGGCCCGGCGGTCTTGCCCAGGGCCCGTTCGGGAGCCAGGTACAGGCTGGTGCCGACGATCTGCCCGGTCGCCGTCAGACCGCCCGCCGGATCGTCCATGAAGCGGGCGATCCCGAAGTCGCCGATCTTGAGGCTTCCCTCGGCGTCCAGGAGCAGGTTGCCCGGCTTGATGTCCCGGTGCACGATCCCCTGTTGATGCGCGGCGGCCAGCCCCGCGGCGGCCTCGGCCGCGATCCGCGCGACCCGGTCGGCGGGGAGCCTCCCGGCGTCGGTGAGGACACCGGCGAGGCTGTCGCCCTCGACCAGCTCCATCACGAGGAACAGCCGGTTGTCGTAGGCCCCGAAGTCCAGAACACCCACCACATGGCGATGGTTGAGCAGGCCGGCGGTCTGGGCCTCCAGGCGGAACCGGGCCGCGGCCGTCGGGTCGGCGTCCTGGGAGAGAAGCAGCTTCACGGCCACGGACCGGCCGATCATCTCGTCGTAGGCCCGCCACACCTCCCCCATCGCGCCCCGCCCGAGAGTGGCCTGCAGCCGATACCGCCCCGCTATCAGCACTTGTGCTTCATCCTCACGCCGTTGGGATTTCGTCGATCGCCACGGGTCGATTCCCTGCCGAGCATGAGTGATCATCGGGGCGCCGCAACAGGGTGAGCCTACTGCCAACACGACGGTGATCAGACGCTGTTCACCCTAGGCCTCAAGATCACGGAGAACCGATCACTGCGCCACCGGACTCTGACGGAAAGTGACTCCGAGAACCACCCCGGGGGCAGTCCGACGCCGGCCCCGGGAAGCGGCCCCGGCGGCCGTACGCACCTGAAGCCCCGCACTTCGGGCCGATCCGGATGAGCGGTCCGTGCATTGGTATGGACCTGGTGAGAGCCTCCCACTACCCTCGTTCACGCAACTCTGAGAGCGCTCTCTCCTGCCCTTCGCCCCACTCACCGACCATCGGATCGACGAAAGGCAACTCCCGTGAGACGCACCACAGTTCTGCGCATCGTCTCATCCGCCGGCCTGCTCGTCAGCGCCGCGACACTCGGACTCACCCAGGCCGCGGCCGACGAGGCCCCCCTCACCGCCACGACATCCCGGGCACCCGCCTCCTCGGCCCTCGTCTCCGCCATGCAGCACGACCTCGGACTCACCAAACGGCAGGCGACCGCCCGACTCGCCCAGGAAACCGCCGCACGCGGCGTCGAGACCACCGCCCGGCGCGTGGCCGGCGCCGCCTACGGGGGCTCCTGGTTCGACGCGAAGAGCGGCAAGCTCGTCGTGGCCGTCACCGAAGCCGCCTCCCGGGATGCCGTGGAGGCGACGGGCGCGCGCGTCACCCTCGTCAGACACAGTCAACGACAGCTCGACGCCACCAAGGCACGCATCGACGCGCTCGACGCCCCGGCCGGTGTGGGCAGCTGGCACGTCGACCCCCGGGCCGGCTCCGTCGTCGTCGACGTGGTGTCCGCACACAAGAATGACAACGATGTCCGGTCCTTCGTCGCCCGTGCCCGGGCGGCCGGTCCCGTCGTCGTACGGCAGACGGACAAGGCGCCGAGCACCTTCGCGGCCGGCACGGTGGGCGGTGACCCCTACTACACCGGCAACGTCCGCTGCTCCATAGGCTTCTCCGTGTACGGCGGCTTCGTCACCGCCGGGCACTGCGCCCAGCCGGGCGCCTCCGTGCGCGGCTGGGACAACAGCTACATCGGCAACTTCCAGGGCTCCTCGTTCCCGGACAACGACTACGCCTGGGTCAACGTGGGCAGCGGGTGGTGGACGGTACCCGTCGTCCTCGGCTGGGGCACCGTCTCCGACCAGCTCGTCCGCGGCTCGGGCGAGGCGCCCGTCGGAGCGTCGATCTGCCGCTCCGGCTCGACGTCCCACTGGCACTGCGGCACCGTCCTCGCGAAGAACGAGACCGTCAACTACAGCCAGGGCGCGGTGCACCAGATGACCAAGACGAGTGTCTGCGCCGAACCCGGCGACTCGGGCGGCTCGTTCATCAGCGGTGACCAGGCACAGGGCGTCACCTCCGGCGGCTGGGGCAACTGCACCAGCGGAGGCGAGACCTGGTACCAGCCCGTGAACGAGATTCTGAACCGCTACGGGCTCCGGCTGCACACGGCCTGACCCGACCGCACCGGCCCGCTCGTCCGTCGAGCGGGCCGGTGCACCCGTACGTCGTCCAGGACGCGCGGCGCGGCGCCCTTCGGCCGGGCTCCCGGCTCATGACTGCTCCCGGCGCCCGGCTGCCGGCTGCTCCCGGCGCCCGGTAAGAACGCAAGGCGCCACGCCGATCCGGTCCAGGTTCACGCGGGCAGGCCATGGCGCGGGGCTCCCCGGCTCGAAGGGCTCGGCGGAGCGTGCCGGGCGTCGCGACGGGGGCGAGCGTTGCCCGACGGGGCACCGGCACTGCCGGCGGTCCTGTCGGTGGCGGCGCGCCCGCGTCGCCACGGCGGCGGCAGCCGTGCACGATGGGCGGGTACCTCTCGCAGCTTCGGAAGGGCTCCTCGTGATCAGCATCCCGGGCCGCACGGCCCACGACGGTACGAAGCTCCCGGCCGTCGGCCTCGGCACCTGGCCGATGGACGACGCGCAGGCCGAGGACGCCGTGAGCCACGCGCTCGGCATGGGTTACCGGCTCGTCGACACGGCGACCAACTACCGCAACGAGACCGGCACCGGACGGGGCGTCGCCCGCTCGGGCGTCCCTCGCGAGGAGATCGTCGTCACCACCAAACTGCCCGGCAGGCACCACGGTTACGAGGAGACGCTCGCCTCCTTCGAGGAGTCACGGAGCCGTCTCGGACTC
This sequence comes from Streptomyces sp. NPDC015532, assembly GCF_043078065.1. Taxonomy (NCBI): domain Bacteria; kingdom Bacillati; phylum Actinomycetota; class Actinomycetes; order Kitasatosporales; family Streptomycetaceae; genus Streptomyces; species Streptomyces sp. NPDC015532. The sequence goes on from NZ_JBIBSY010000021.1 coordinate 64,274, forward strand.
GCCTCCATCGATCTCTACCTCATCCACTGGCCGCTGCCCCGGGTCGACAAGTACGTGGACTCCTGGAAGGCGATGATCGAGCTCCGCGCGGCGGGTCTGGTGCGGGCGATCGGCGTCTCGAACTTCACGGCCGAACACCTCACCCGGCTGGAGGCGGAGACCGGGGTGCTGCCCTCGGTGAACCAGATCGAGCTCCATCCCTCGCTTCCCCAGGACGAGTTGCGCGCCTTCCACGACGACAGGGGCATCGTCACGGAGAGCTGGAGCCCCCTGGGCCGCGGCTCCGCCCTCCTGGACGACCCCGGGCTCGGGAAGATCGCCGAGACCCACGGCGTGACGCCCGGTCAGGTGGTGCTGCGCTGGCACACACAGCTCGGAGCCGTGCCCATCCCCAAGTCCGCCGACCCCGGGCGGCAGCGGGAGAACCTCGACATCTTCGGGTTCGAGCTGACCCCCGCCGAGATGACGGCCGTCACCGACCGCCCCCGCCGACGCCTCGGCGGCGACCCCACGACACACGAGGAGTTCTAGGGCCCGCAAGGGCTCAGCGACTCAAGTCCTCGATGCGTCATCGGCACTTGAGTCGGCACTTGAGCACCCGCCCCGCGCGCCGGCCGGAGTTCCGGGGGGCCGGATCCGGTCGGCGTGCGGGGCGGGGGTGGGCTAGGCGCGGTCGTGCACCGTGCCGGTGAACTCCGGGCCTTCGTGCTGTGTGCCGTTCTCCTCGTCGTAGAGCCGCAGACGCAGCCGTACCGTCTCCGCCGGTTCGGTCACCGTGTCAGCGACGACGGGAATGGTGATCTCGGCGCTCGTCCGGCCGGGCGGGATGTCGGGGTACAGGAAGAGTCCGCGCAGCCGGGACAGGGGCCGTGACGGCAGTGGTGCCTCGCCGGTGTTGTTCCGCAGCCACTCGGGATCGACGTCGGTGGTGGACAGTTCGGCGCCCGAGGCGACGGGCAGGATGACGACGTCGGCGCCGACCTCCACGTCGGCAGCCTCGGAGAGCGACATCCGCCAGGTCAGGCTCCCGCCCTCGACGGCACTGGCGGCGGCCGGGGTCACCGCGACGGTGGGCGCCGGATCGTCGTTCCGCGCGGTGACACCACCCCGGTAGGCACCGGTCACGGCGCCGTGGACCGCCTTGACGAAGATGTCGTGGGACACGTCGTAGCCGTAGCGCGTGTTGCCCCGGACCTCGACCGGCACCTCGGGGCTCTGACCGGGCCCCACGGTCACCTCGCGCGAGATGGTCCGGCCCGTTTCCGGATCGGCGACGAACAGCCGGAGCGTGCCCTTCCCCCGGCCGGTGACCTTCACCGGCACGTGGTAGGTCCGCACGCCCGGGCCGCCCTCGTCGACGGTCAGCCGGCCGATGTCGACGCGTACCAGGTCCGTCGCCGGGACCGCGGGGGTTCCGGCGCGCCATCCCCACGAGTCGACGAGCCACGCCTGCCCGGAGCCGGTGCGCGGGACGATCTCCAGGGACTTCACCCGGTGGGGATCGACCCCCGCACGGATGGCGGCGGCCAGCGGCAGCCGGACCTCCTGGCCCCAGAACGAGGCGGTGCGGTCGGTTCCGGGCAGGCCGTCGAGACGAACCTGCCCCAGGGTCGCCCGGTGGCCCGAGGTGTCGGTCAGTCCGATGTCGAACCGGGCGTCCCTGGTGTTCGGCGGAACGATCAGACGCAGCGCCAGGTCCCGGGAGCCGGCGATCGAGACCGGCCTCGCCGACGTCACCCGGACCGCGTGACCGGCGGACGTCCATCGCAGTGCCACGGCCCGCCGGCCCGGCTCCTGCGACGCCGCCCAGGTGGCGAAGTGCGGCGAGACACCGCTCCTGCCGGAGCCGAGGCAGGCCTCCGACACGGTCTCGGTCACCTGCTGGCACAGCCTGCCGCCGTCGACGGAGACGTGTCCGTCCGGAAGGAACGCCGGAGTCCGGCGGCCGCCGACCGCGTGGGTGAGAACCCGGACGGGACCGGCGGAGGGCGCGCGCCGACCCGTGCCGTCGAGCAGCGGCCGTACACGGTCGTCACCGGCGACGAACAGCCGCGCGGCGGCGGCGATGTAGGTCGAGCCGGCGGTGTGCTGCTGACGGGCGGTCAGCCTCGTGGCGGTGCCGGGCGAGCACACCCGGTCGCGCTCGTCCCCGTTCCAGAAGTCGTCCTCCGCCGGCGCCTGGGCCTGGCCCGGTGTCCACTCACTGTTGAAGAAGTTGTGGTTGGCGCCGACGATGTAGACGGCGCTGTGCAGAGCGGCACCGCGGCTCACTCCGCGGGTCGCGTCCGCGTACATCTCGCCCTGGAGGTCGGACACATCTCCGTCGCAGCCGGGCAGGATCGTCGCGGAGGGGACGTCGGGCGCCGGGTTCTGCCCGAAGATCGTGGGGCCGATGAGGACGGTGCCGCGGATGTGCCAGCGCACCGGCCCGTGATAGCCGTCCTGGTCGGCCGGGGCACCGTACAGGCTGTCCATGGCCGCCCGGTTCACGCCCTCGCCACCGCGCGAGTGGCCGACCAGCAGGACGCGTGACAGGTCCGCGGGAGCCGCCCGCCGTACGACCGGGGGCGCGGAGGCCGGGTGCTCGGACCAGCTCGCCCAACGGGCCAAGTGCTGCCGCACCAGCGACGACCGGGCCTGCGCGCCGCCGTCCTCCGCCGCGTAGTCCTGTCCGTTGATGCCGTTGGCGGCGATGGACACGGTCACATATCCCTGCGAGGCCAGCAGCTTCTGGTCGGCGAGGTAACCCCGGTAGCTCGGAATGGGCTTGCTGCCCGCCGGGCAGGGCCATTCTCCGCTGGGGTCGTGGCCGCGGGTGGTGTAGCAGGTGGCGTGGCGGCCGTGCAGGAACAGGGCCAGCGGCCGGTGTCCCGGGGCGTTCGTGGGCGCGACCACCACGGCACGCATCTCCACGCGCTCGGCCAGGCCGGGCAGGCGGACCGAGGGGAGCTTGTAGTCACCGGTGGCCGTCCGGTAGGAACCCGGCCTGCCAGGGTCGACGGTGTTCACCGGCACCCGGGCCGACGGCTGGGCCGACAGGCCGGAGCGTTCTCCGGGCTCCTTCGGCCCGGCGGACCGGTTGCGCCCGGCGCCCGCCGCGTCCAGACGCCGTTCGCCGGCCCGCGCCTGGAGGTCGGACGGCTTCCCCACCTGTGCCGGGCCCAGCGCGAGCCGGAACGAGCGGCCGTCCGGCGCGCCGAGGGGACGGCCGAGGAACCGGTCCCCGGAATAGAACGCGACGCCCGAGTCGCTGATGGGCACCGGCTCGGCCGAGCGCCAGACCAGCTGTCGCGCCGCTCCCCCTCCGGTGACGCTCCACCCGGCGGGAAGTCCGCCGTCGGCGTTCTCCGCCGGGGCCGATCCCGTGGACCGCGCGGAGCCGGCGGTGTTGTGCTGTGCCTGGGTCGATCCTGGCGATCCCGCGACCGCTGCGAGTAACAGCGCAGCGACGACCCCTATTCGCCGGACTCGGAACAAGGTTCTTCTCCTCCTGGTCGGCATGCGCCCCCGTCGCCACATCGGTCCCGAAGGGCTCCCCCGTCCCACGAGGACGGACGAGGAGGCCGAAGGGTTGCCTCGCACCAGCGGTGTTTTTGCCTCTCAACTCCCTTGGAGGGAAGAGGAGTCGAGCATTCCGACGCGAAGGAGGGTGCGCCTGACGGGGCGGCCGGACACACGCGGGCCCCGGCGCCGGGGATCGACGCCGGGGCCCGCACGGGGCAGGTCAGGGCTGGAGGGGCATCGTCCAGCAGTTGGAGGTGGCGCGCCTGCCGGAGAGGCGGTCGGTGAGCCAGGAGATGGCGTCGCCCTGGTCGGTGAGGAGGGGCGCGACATGGTTGAGGAGAAGTCCGTCGCCGAGGTTCGGCAGCACGACGGCGTCGTACGTGATGTCGGCGCCCTTGCGGCACCAGTCGACGGCGAGTTGACGTGCCTGGGCGTGCGGAACGATGTCGTCCTGGACGCCGGTGACCAGGCGTACCGGACTGGTCGGCTTCAGATTGCCGATGCGCTGGTCGGCGAGCGTGGCCTGGAGGGCGGGTGTGCTCGCGACGAGGTCGCTGACGGAGCGGCCGTCCGTCGTCCAGGAGGTGCTCTTCTTGAACGCGTATCCGAGGATCGCGTCGCCGACGCACATGGTGGAGAGGTCGTTCAGCGCGGCCTTCCCGGCGGCGTTGATGTGGGCGTCCGCGAAACCCTGAAGGTCGGGGTCGGACTGGAGGAAGCCGTTGAGGGACCAGCCCAGGGCGCCGGCGAGGGCGCTTCCGTCGATGCCCTTGATCACCTCGGTGAGATTGGCGGGCGGCGCGCCGGAGTAGGTGCCGGCCAGGGTGATGTCCGGGGCGTAGGAGGGCTGGAGTTCGGCCGCCGACGCGCTGGCGCCGCCGCCCTGGCTGTAGCCGAAGAGGCCGACGGGCGAGGCGGAGGTGACCGACGTTCCGGCCAGCGCGCGGGCCGCGCGGACCGCGTCGAGCAGCGCGTGGCCGCCGTCGAGGCGGTCGACGTACGTGTGGAGCCGGTCGGTCGCGCCGAGCCCGACGTAGTCGGTGACGACCACCGCCACGCCGGAGGCCAGCAGCCGGTAGATCGCGAGGTCCTCGTAACCGACCGAAACCGTCTCGTCGTTCAGGCTGATCGGGTGTTCGAGCCCCATGGAGGCCGCGCACTGGTCGCCCTGGCCCATGGTGCCGGGGGCCACGGCCACCAGGGGGCGCGGGCCGTCGCCCTTCCAGCGGGCCGAGGGCTCGATGTAGGCGCCGGTCACGGCGACGGGCCGCCCGTTGGAGTCGGTCGACTTGTACATCAGGCGGGTCGCGGTGCCGGGGAGCGGACCGTCGAGGCCGGGCAGGCTGAGGGCGAGGGGGAGCGGTTCGCTGCGGATCAGGGCGCCGTTGGCCGCGGGGAGGTTCGCGGGCGGCGTGTAGAACGCGGGGATGGTCACGCCACGGGACACCACGTCGCCGGCACCGGCCGCCGCCGCGGGGATCGCCTGGACGCTCAGACAGGCGAGAACCGCGAGTGCGGTGGCGAGGAGGCGGCCGCGGTTCCGTGCGGCGAGCCCGGGGCGTGAGGAGGGCCCGGGGCGCGTGGAGATTCCGGGGTGCGCGGAGGGCAGAGCCCGCTCCGGGCGCCGGCCGGACGCCGGACGCGGCTGATGGGTGTTGTGGGGTCGTTCCATGCGGCTCACTCCCTGCTTCGTCAAAACGTGGGGGTCGTGCGGGCGGCCGACGGCGTCAATGGCGTGACGCCGGGTGTGGCTGGTGCGGCTGGGGATGCCGGCCGGGGCCGCCACGGCGGGACTGCCGGTGACGGTCACGGATCGGTGAGGGGGGAAGAGCTGTGCCGGGACGCGGAAGAGGGCAGGACGGGACCCCGCCCGGCCGCATCGCGGAGGTGGACAGGACAAGGACACCGCCGACGCGCCGTCGGCCGGGCGGCGTGTGGTGCGGCGTCCACCCGCGCGTCGTACGACGCCGGGCGAGGCGGCAGGGCTCGGGGGTCGTGTTCGGCGGAGCCCGGGGGCTCGTGGCTGCGGCTCCGCCGTTCCGTGCTGTCTGTCCTTCGCTGTCCCGTGCCGCCTTGTGCCTGTATCGGTTCCCGGCAGCGGCGGAGGTCGAAGTCCCTTTCGACGCCCGCTAGTTACTCCCGAGTCACATCAGGAGAGTAGGAGCGGATGTCACTCAGTGACAAGATGTCTGCGTGCGTCATTTCTGAGCGCCTCGCTATGCTGCCTCCGGTCGGACAGACAGGGGTGGTGGGGCGACGGTGCGCGAAGCGGCACCCGCAGACCGGGCCACGAAGGCCGCGCCGGCCGCGCGGCCGTCACTGGGCGAACGACGCAAGGAGGCTCTCCGTCTGGACATAGCCCGTGAGGCCGTGCGCCTGTTCGTCTCCCAGGGCGTCACGAGCACCACCGGGGACCAGATCGCGGAGGCGGTGGGCGTCTCGACCCGCACCCTGTGGCGCCACTTCCCCACCAAGGAGAGCTGCGTACGCCCGTTACTGACGGCGGGACTCGACGCCGCGACGGATCAGCTGCGGCACTGGCCACCGGAGACCGGCCTGCTGGACTTCCTCACGCGCTCCTGCCGCCACGGGACGCTGCCGTCCGCCGACCCCGCGGTCCTCGACCTGATCCGCATGACACCCACCGAGCCCGCACTGCGCGCCGTCTGGCTCCAGGCCCACGACGACGCGCTCCCCGTCCTCACCGAAGTCCTCGCCCGGCGTTCCGGCGGGAGCACCGACGATCTACGGGTGAAGGTGCACGCGGCCACCGTCAACGGCGCGCTGCGCGCGGCGGCGGAGGACTTCGCCGTACGTTTCGCCGACGAGGCACAGGCGTCGGAGGAGGACCTCGCCGCCTGCATGCACGCGGCACTGCGCGCGGCGTCGGAGGGCCTGCCGTACTGACACCGGCGACGGTCCGTCAGGACACACAAGCCGGAGCCACGGACCGCGGGCGAGCCACATGCGGCTCCTGCGCGAGCCGCATGTGAGCGGCGTACGAGCCGTGCGCGAGCCGCATGAGAGCGGTGTGCTAGCCATGCGCGAACGGCGGTTGAGTAAAGAGTTCGTCTGGTCTAGTCCAAAGGCCCGCTTGGTCTAGTCCAACGTATTGACGTGATCGCGACAGAGCCCGGAAGCTGGGGACTCCCCCACCCCTCTGGAGGCACAGTGAGACGTCTTCGCGCATGTCTGGGCGCGGCCGCCGCCGTGAGCCTGGCCGCGGTCGGCACGACCGCGCTCGTCGCGGGCAGCGCCTCGGGCGCGACCACCGCGCTCAACAACCGCTGGTACGCCGCCGCCCCTTACCTGATGCCGCTGGACAACGATCCGCCGGACGCGGGCGCCATCATGGACGCGACCGGTCTCAAGGCGTTCCAGCTCGCCTTCGTCCTCGCCCCCAACGGCGGTGGCTGCTCGCCCACTTGGGGCGGAACGGCAGCGGTGTCCTCGGACACCGCCGTGCAGTCGGTCATCAACACCATCCGCGCCAAGGGCGGCGACGTCTCCATCTCGATCGGCGGCTACGGCGGCACCAAGCTCGGGCAGACCTGCTCGGACGCGGCCTCCACCGCCGCCGCGTACCAGCAGGTCATCACCAAGTACGGCCTGCACGCGGTCGACTTCGACCTCGAGGAGCCGGAGTACGAGAACACGGCGGCCATCAAGAACGAGATCGGCGCCGCCAAGATCCTTCAGCAGAACAACCCGGGCCTGTACGTGTCCGTCACCACCGCCGGCACGGCGGACGGAACGGGCTGGTTCGGCAAGCAGATGCTGCTGGAGGCGAAGGCGCAGGGCTTCACCCCGAACAACTTCTCCATCATGCCCTTCGACGGCGGCTTCAACGGCGCCGCGTCCCAGACCAGCGCGCTCGCCAACTTCAACACGATCCTCCAGTCGACCTTCGGCTGGGACCAGGCGACCGCCTACGCCCATGAGGGCTTCTCCGGCATGAACGGGCGTAGTGACACCGGCGAGTTCTTCTCCCAGGCCGACTTCCAGACGGTGCTGGACTTCGCCACGAGCCACAAGATGGACCGTTTCACCTTCTGGTCCCTCAACCGCGACCGTCAGTGCTCCCCCGCCGACAACGGCGGCCGTACGTCGGGTACTTGCTCCAGCGTGGCCCAGAACTCCTGGGACTTCGCGAAGTATTCGGTGAAGTTCGCCGGCGCGACCCCGCCCACCGGCACCCCCACCCCGACGCCCACGCCGACCCCGACTCCCACGCCGCCGAGCAGCGCCTGCAAGACGGCCTGGAACGCGGGGACCGTCTACACAGCCGGCGACGAGGCCTCGTACAACCACCACAACTGGAAGGCCAAGTGGTGGACCCAGAACGAGACGCCGACCGGCGCCGAGTGGGGTCCGTGGCAGGACGAAGGCACCTGCTGACCACCTGATCGGCTCCGGACGGGGTGCGCCCACGGGCGCTCCGTCCGGCTTCGCAGGGCTGCCGCGCCGAGGGGGCGGCGTCACCCGGGATCCGGGCGGCGCCGCCCCCTCACCGCGCGGCCTCGGGGCCGGCACGCAGCGCCTCCCTCATCACCTTCGCGGTGGCCGTCGGGTCGTAGCCCTCGGGCACACCCGGGACCAGGATGATGTCCCCCTCGATGTGCCGCGAACGCAGCGGAGCGATGTCCTGGTACGCCGGTGAGTCCCACCAGGCACGCGCCTCGGCCATGCCGGGGAAGCCGATCACGACGACATGGCCGGGCCAGCCGCCCTCCACCACCTCGTGCCGCGTGGCATGCACCAAAAAGCGGCCGTCGTACGGTTCGAAGGTCGGGCCGATCCGCTCGATGTACTCGGCGATGTCCGGGTGCGGTGCGGCTTCCCGCAGATGAGCTATGGCGTACGCGGTCATGGTGTCCTCCGGCCTCTCGGGATCCGTACCCGACCGACCCTGGCAGCCGCGCCCGCAGGAGTCGATTACCCGGGAGGTAAGCGACCCGAGACGGCCGCCCGCCGCCACGGTCGCGGGACGACGACGGCACAAATGACCGCTTTTCCGCCGAAGGTCCGTCTCTGAAGTGCGTTCTCCCTGTTCAGGGTCTTGTAGCTGCCGCCGATGCCTGATCTTCTGTACGCCCGGTGAGCACATGGCGCCTCACCTCATCAGGTCCGCCCGCGGCCCGGGTGAGGCGAGGCCGGCAGGAAAGGCGAGGACGTGGACCCAGTGGCTGGGCAGGACGTGCGGAGGTCGCTGCCCGAGGGGCTGGGTACGGCGATACGCGAGACCGCCGAGGACATCGCCGCACTGCTGCGTTCCGATGCCGACATGGATCGCCGGATCCCCGGCGCCACGTGGAGTGTCGGCGAGGCGGCCGCACATCTGGCACTGGCCAACGAGCTGATGGCCGCGCTCGCGGAAGGACATGCGCGCCCCTACGGGGACGGCACTCCGCAGAGCCTGGCCGCGGCCAACGAACGGTCACTGGCGGAGTTCGGGGAGCGGGCGGCGGAACCGCTGGCGGCGATGATCGTCACGCACGCCGACGCCTGCGTGACGGCGTTGGAGGAGGGCGCGGCGGACGGGACCGTGGTCACTCCGCTGGGCTCGATGAGCCCACAGGACCTGGGTTCGTATCTGCTCACACACATGCTCGGCCACGGCTACGACCTCGCCCGCGCGCTGGGGCGGCCCCACATGCTCGACCGGGACCGGGTGGAGCTGACCCTGCCGTTCCTGCTCACGGCGATGCCGCGGGTGGCCGAACCGCGCAACACCGCCGGCATGAACGCCCGCTACGCCATACGGCTGTGGGGCGGCGGCGCGTTCGGCGTGACGCTGGCCGACGGCGTGGTGAGCGTCGACGAGCGGCCACCGGCGGGACCGGACTGCACCATCTCCATCGAGCCGGTCACCTTCCTCCTGATGGCACTCGGCCGCCAGGGACAGGTGAGCCCCATCCTCCGCGGCCGCATCCTCGTCCGTGGCCGCAAGCCTTGGCTCGCGCCCCGCTTCCCCGGCCTCTTCACCGCGCCCTGAGCGCACCGCCCCGCACCGGCCCGCGCTCGGCGACGGCTCCGCGAGGGGTCAGCCGAGCCTGCGGTCGAGGTTGAAGGCGGCGCTGATGAGGGCGAGGTGGGTGAAGGCCTGGGGGAAGTTGCCGCACTGTTCGCCGGTGTGGCCGATCTCCTCCGCGTAGAGGCCGAGGTGGTTGGCGTAGGTGAGCATTTTCTCGAAGGCGAGCCGGGCCTCGTCGAGACGGCCCGCCCTGGTGAGTGCCTCCACGTACCAGAACGAGCAGATCGAGAAGGTGCCTTCGTCGCCCTGGAGACCGTCGGGGCTCGTCTGCGGGTCGTAGCGGTAGACCAGGGAGTCGGACACCAGGTCCTCGCCCAGGGCGTCGAGGGTGGCGAGCCATTTGGGGTCGGTGGGGGAGATGAACTTCCCGAGCGGCATCATCAGCAGCGACGCGTCGAGGATGTCGCTGTTCTCGCACTGGGTGAAGGCGTTGCGGCTGCTGGACCAGCCCTGGCTCATGATCCGCTGGTAGATCGCGTCGCGGGCTTCACCCCAGCGCAGCACGTCGGCGGGCAGGCCACGGTGCCGGGCCAGCCGCATGGCACGTTCGATGGCCACCCAGCACATGACACGCGAGTAGAGGAAGGGCTTACGGCCTCCGCGGGTCTCCCACACTCCCTCGTCGGGCTGGTCCCAGTTCGCGCACACCCAGTCGACCAGTCCGCGGATGCTGTCCCAGTGCGCGCTGGAGAGGGGCTGCCCCCACTTGTCGTAGAGGTAGAGGCAGTCGACGAGGGCGCCGTAGATGTCCAGCTGGAGCTGGCCGACGGCGCCGTTGCCGACGCGTACGGGCGCGGACCCGCGATAGCCCTCAAGATGGGTCAGCTCGCGTTCGGGCAGGTCACGACGCCCGTCGATGCCGTACATGATCTGTAGCGGGCCGTCGGGGCCGACGTTCTCCGGGACGCCGCCCTGGACGTGCTCGGACAGGAAACCCATGAAGGCCTCGGCCTCGTCGGTGAATCCCAGGCGCAGGAGCGCGTACACGCAGAACGCGGCGTCGCGGATCCACACGTAGCGGTAGTCCCAGTTGCGCTCACCGCCGATCCGCTCGGGCAGGCTGGTCGTCGGCGCGGCGATGATGGCGCCGGTGGGGGCGTACGTGAGCAACTTCAGGGTGAGGGCCGAGCGGTGCACCATCTCCCGCCATCTGCCCCGGTAGCGCGACTGCGACAGCCAGTGCCGCCAGTAGCGCACGGTGGCCTTGAAGTCCCGCTCCGCCTCCGTCACGGCGCAGAACCGCGGAGCCACCTCGTCGGTGATCCGGTCGAGGGCGAAGACCGCGGTCTCGCCCTCGCGCAGCTTGAACAGCGACCACACGTCCTGCCCCGCGACCTCGACGGGCACCGTGGACGTCAGGGCCAGCTTGAGCGCGGGTGTGGTGAAGACGGCCTGGCCGACGTCGACGTGCACGGTGTGCGGGACCGTCCCGTAGTCGAAACGGGGGGCGACGCGCGCGCGGAAGGGCAGGGTGCCCCGGACGCACACCACCCGGCGGATCAGGCGGTGCCGGTCGGCCTCGCGCGAGTCGTCGACGACCGGCATGAAGTCCTGGATCTCCCCGACCCCGTCGTCCGCGAAGAACCGGGTGATCAGCACATTCGTGTCCGGGAAGTAGAACTGCTTCGTCCGTGCCGGAACGTCCGCGGCGAGTTCGAAGCAGCCGCCCCGGTCGGCGTCCAGGATCGAGGCGAAGACACTGGGCGCGTCGAAGCGCGGGCAGCAGTACCAGTCGATGGTGCCGTCGGTGCCGACCAGGGCCGCGCTGCGCAGGTCCCCGATCAGCCCGTGGTCGGCGATGGGCAGGTAGCGGTGGGTGCCCGTGCCGTACGCGCTGCCGGGCGCGCCACGGGTGGCGCCGTCGGCTCCGACCCCGGAGTTCATGTCCGCCGTACCGGCCATACCGGCCTCCTCTGGGCCCTTACCCGAGCCTCCCCCTCCGCTCCAGGCTAACGAGTCGTCCGGGGTCACGGGCGTTCTCGGGTGCTCAGTGCAGGACCACCTTGGCGGCGACGATGATCAGGCCCAGGGCCAGGTTGACGAAGCCCTCCGCGACGACCAGCCCGCGGGAGGCGCCGGCGCGGACGGCTCCGAGGCATGCCCACATGACCTGCTGGGCCACCGCGATGCCCAGCGCGATCCACAGGCCCGTGCCCACACTCGTCCCGAAGGGGGCGCTGAGGGCCACCGCGGCGGCGGGAAGGGTGGCCGCCTCGACGATGGACCACTCGTGCGTGCCGATCCGGCGGATCTGGCGCAGCGACCAGCGCTGGCCGACGATGCGTTCCCCGGCGATCTGCGCGTAGACATGGGTCGCCCAGAACACCAGGCCGCTGACCACCAGCAGCACGACCGCCTGGAGGCGCGGGTAGTCCCCTGTCGTTCCGGCCGTGGCCACCACGGAGGCGGCCAGGATGGAGCCGTAGATGGCGCCCGCGTAGTCGGTCCGGTGATGTGCCGACCGGTGTGCGTCATCCCCGCCGTCGGGCGGAACGCTGGAGCCACTCACCCGTTCACGATAGGCGGCGGGCCACGCCCCTGCCCGACGGGTGGGCCGTCCGGGCGGACTCGCAAGCAGTGCGTCCGGCGGCGGGGAGGAAGCGGGCCTCAGCCGCCGTCACCGCGCTGCCGGGCGCCGGACGGGCGGAAACACGCCGTGACCGTCTTCCCGTGCCGCTGGCACTTCATGCCCCACTCGTCGGCGAGCATCCGCACGATGCCCACCCCGCGGCCGGACAGCGCTCCCGGCTCCGGGTCACGCTGGAGCGGCAGGGTGGAGTCCTCGTCGTGGACACTCACGTGCAGGCAGTCGCCGTCCCAGGTGAGAACGAGATGCGCGTCGCTCCGGGCGTGGATGTGGGCGTTGGTGAGCAGCTCGGACACCGTCAGCACCACGGCGTCCACCGTCTCGGGCTCCTCCGCCGTCCACGCCAGGGACTCCAGGTGCCCACGGGTCCAGCGCCGACCGGCGCTCACCCCTCCGGAGGCCGGGAACGAGTGCGCCCAGCCCATCGCCTTGACCGCCATGGCCCGTCCTCGCTTCCGCTGGTGTCGTCCGTGTCCTCTCGTACGGTCGTGTACCCGCGAGCCATGCGTACAGTCAGCACCACCACCGATCCTTCCCGCGCATCGCGGGGGCCCTCCACGCCGGCGCCGCCGAGGAGTTCGGGCAGGGCACTCATGTGCCCGGAACGGAGCCCGGACGACGGGGAGGGAGCCCGTCCCGAGGAACGACCCGAACTCCCCTTTGGGGCGAACCCGCACGCGAAAGGAACAACGGGCCAACACTGTCCGTACTATCTGTAAGCCGGGGCATACGCACCACGTGCGGTCGCCCAGCCATGCAGCCCGGTCGACACCAACACGCCCTGCCCCACGGCACCTTCCCGGTGTGTTCATGTGCGACCGCGCGTCGAAGAGAGGTCCCATCGTGCCCGACACCAAGACTCCCACCGAACTGACATCGCAGTACACGGCCCAGGTCGTCGCCGACCTGGAGCGCAACGCCAAGGAGCAGGAGCGGATCAGTGGGGAAATGGAGGCGCTTCAGGAGCAGTTGGACGCTCTGCGCCACGACCACACCGTCCTGACCAACCTGCGTCAGGCGCTGGGAGACGCAGCCGCGCCCGTCGAGACCGGCCCCGAGCCGGCGGCGACGACCTCTGTGCCCCGTCAGAAGTCTGCCGGCAAGTCCGCCGAGGGCAAGCGCGCACGGACCAAGAAGGCCGACAGCGCGAAGGCCACGGCGCGGACGTCCGCGGCCAAGAAGCCCGTGGCCGAGGCCGTCTCGACGCAGCCCACCCTCATCGAACTCATCCGCCGCTACCTCACGGAGCAGCGGGAACCGCGCTCCGCCGCCGAGGTCTCCACGGCGCTGGTCCAGATCCACCCCGAGCGGCGCATCCAGACCAACGTCGTCCGGACCACGCTGGAGAACCTTGTGGCCAAGAGCCATGCCCACCGCGCCAAGCAGGGCACTTCCGTGTTCTACACGGCCGTCGACGCCGACGAGCCGTCGCCCGCCGCGGAACAGCCGGTGAAGGCGGAGACGAAGGTCAAGGCAGAGGCGAAGAAGGACAGCGACTGACCAGGTCTACCCCGGTCAACCGTGCGGGACTTGCCCATCCACGCGGCCTCGCGGGCGCTACGGGCTTACGGGCGCTACGGGCGAACAGTCCGGAGCTCGCGAGGACCCTCGACATGTGTCCCGCGCGACCACACACCACACCACTTGACGCGCTCTCTCCCTGAGGCGTTCGGCGCCGCCCCGAGGACCTGACGAGGTCCCGCGGGAGCCGGTGAAGTCCGGTGCCGCGGCCGCGGCGTTCGCGCCGCGGCCCGCCGCCGGCCGAGGCACGGGTCAGGCCGTCACCTTGGCGATGAACGCCGCGAGGTTCGCCACGGTCCGCTGGATCTTCTCCTCCGGCGTCAGCGACTCGTGCAGCCGCCCTCCGACGCCCGCGTCCCGCTTGCCCCGCACATACAGCGAACAGGCGAGGTCGCTGCACAGGTAGGCACCGACCGAGTTGCCCTGCTGCCCGGCCTTCCCCGCCTTGGGCGCGACCATCAGGGAGACGCCTCCGGTGTGGGTGGTCACGCACACCGAGCACATGCTGCGCCGCAACTGCCCCGCCGTCGTGCTGGGGCAGCGCAGCACGATGCCCTTCGGGCCGTCTCCCGACTCGGCCACGACGTAGGCGCGATCGGGCGCCTGGGGGTCCCGCCAGCCGAGGTAGTCCAGGTCGTCCCAGGGCCGCTCCGCCAGGTCGCGCGGGACGGAGAGACGCTTCGCCTCGCCCTTGGTGCAGTTCACGAACGCGGCACGGATCTCTTGCTCGGTCAACGGCTTCATAAGGCTCACGGTAATTTGCCTAAAGGCTTTAGGCAAATGCATAATCGGTTACGTCGAGGGAGAGGAAGGACATGGGTCGCGCGGGACTGAACGCCGAACGCCTGACACGGGCGGGGGCGGAGCTGGCCGACGAGGTCGGCTTCGACCAGGTGACCGTCTCGGCGCTGGCCAGGCGGTTCGACGTCAAGGTGGCGAGCCTGTACTCGCACGTGAAAAGCTCGCAGGACCTCAAGACCCGCATCGCCCTGCTCGCCCTGGACGAACTCGCCGAGAGGGGCGCCGCCGCGCTGGCGGGCCGGGCCGGCCGGGACGCGCTGACCGCCTTCGCGAACGTCTACCGCGACTACGCCAGGGAGCACCCCGGCCGCTACGCCGCCGCACAGCTCAGGCTCGACCCCGAGACCGCGGCGGCGAGCGCGGGCGTCAAGCACGCGCGGATGATGCGGGCGATCCTGCGGGGCTACGACCTCACGGAACCGGATGAGACACACGCGGTCCGGATGCTGGGCAGCGTGTTCCACGGCTATGTGAGCCTGGAGTCGAGTGGGGGCTTCAGCCACAGCGCCCCCGACTCGGCGGAAAGCTGGGCGCGCGTCCTGGACGCCCTCGACGCCCTGTTGCGCAACTGGCCCGCGCCCTGAGCCCGGCGCTCCGCCGGCCCGCGGCACCGACAGCACGCGCTTCCCGGTCCCGTGCCGGACAGCCGTCGACGCTGCCGGTGTCCGGCACAGGACCATCCGCCGTGCTCCCCTGCCGCCATCGTCCATCGCCGTGCGCGGCAGGCGCATTGCCGGTTCCCGGCAGTGTTGCCTAGGCTCTGCGTGCCGGTCACCGTCAAGAAGTCGACACCGGGCCGTCAAGAAACCGGGGGCGAACTGATGGACCGGCGGATACCGGAGCGGTACCTGGAGGGTTACGCCCGGATACTGACGGATGTCTCCGCCACCGGCAGGCGCCTGACCCGCGACGAGATCGAGTCCCGGCGCTGCCTGGGCGAAGAGGCCGCCGACGCCGGCCACGGCCTGCCCGCCCTCGTCAGCGCCCACCTGTCCGCCGCCCGTGCCGCCTGGCCCGCCTCGCCCGGTTCGGCCGACAGCGCACTCGCCGCGGTCCAGCAGGTCATCGACGCCTTCACCGAGGGGTACGGCCGGGCCCAGCTCCTCGCCGTGCGCAAGGAGGAGGCCGCCCGGCGCGAGTTCATCGACGACCTCCTCTACGGGCGCAGCGACCTGGGCCGTCTGGCCGAGCGCGCGGAGCGCTTCGGTCTGCGGCTCTCCCCCACGCACGCCGTCGCCGTCGCGCAGGGACCGACGGCCTACGACGAATCGGCGCCCGTACCCCGCCAGGTGGAGCGGGCGCTCATCGCCCGCTTCGGCGACCGCAGCATCCTGTTCACCACGAAGGACGGCAGGATGCTGTGCATCGCGCCCGGCGAACAGGACGACATCCTCACCCACTTCGCCCAGCAGGCGCACGCGGCCACCGCCGGCGGACAGGTGGCCGTCGGCCGGCCCCGGCCCGGCCCCGGCGGGGTCGTGCAGTCCTACGAGGAGGCGCTGAACGCCCTCGAACTCGCCGAGCGGCTCGGCCTGGACACGCCCGTACTGCGCGCCGCCGACCTGCTCGTGTACCCGGTGCTGACCCGGGACCGCCAGGCGATGGCCGACCTGGTCCTCGTCACGCTCGGACCGCTCACCGCGGCCCGCGGGGGTGCCCAGCCGCTCCTGGACACCCTCACCGCGTACTTCGACACGGGCTGCGTCGCCGCGGCCGCGGCCCGCCGGCTCTCGTTGAGCGTGCGCGCCCTGACCTACCGCCTCGAACGCATCCACCAGCTCACCGGCGCCGACCCCACCGGCCCCGCGCACCGCTACACGCTCCAGACCGCGGTCATCGGCGCCCGGCTGCTGGACTGGCCCGCACGGGATCTGTGACTCAGCGGTAGTCGGGGTTCGGGGCGTCCGGACGGCAGCCCGCGTCCCATCGCGAACGCTGGTTGCCGTGGGCGGGAATACCGCCGGACCGCTTCAGCAGGGCCGCCATGTGCATCAGGTTCCAGGTCATGAAGGTGGTGTTGCGATTGGTGAAGTCGTTCTCGGGGCCGCCCGAACCCGGGTCGAGATACGACGGGCCGGGTCCCGCCGGCCCGATCCAGCCGGCGTCGGCCTGCGGCGGGATGGTGTAGCCGAGGTGCTGGAGGCTGTAGAGGAGATTCATCGCGCAGTGCTTCACACCGTCCTCGTTGCCGGTGATCAGACAGCCGCCGACGCGCCCGTAGTAGGCGTACTGACCCGCGGAGTTGAGCAGTCCCGAGCCGCTGTAGAGCCGCTCGACGACCTGCTTGGTGACCGAGCTGTTGTCACCGAGCCAGATCGGCCCGGCGAGGACGAGGATGTCGGCGGCCATCACCCGCTCCTGAATGGCGGGCCAGTCGTCCGTGGCGAATCCGTGTTCGGTCATGTCCGGGTAGACACCCGGGGCGATGTCGTGGTCGACGGCGCGGACGACCTCGGTCGTGACTCCCTGCGCCTCCATGATCGCGCTGCTCTTGTCGACCAGCCCTTCGGTGTGGCTCAGCTGGGGTGCCGGCTTGAGGGTGCAGTTGATGAACAGGGCGCGCAGGTCCTCGAAGCGGTACGCGTCGTCGGTTGCCGAGGTCGACGGTGACTCGGTCACGGGTGACTCCTTGGTGCGGGGCCGCGGGGGTGCGGGCCGGGAAACGGAGCTGACTCGGTGGTCGGGTCCGCAGGGTGCTCAGGGGCAGCGTCTCCCGTATGCCCCGGCTTGTCCTCGACCGACTCACTGGAGCGCCTCACACAGGGCGCGCACCGGAGTGTCGCGCCCCGTGCGGATGCGGGACGTACGCGGTGGGACGCGTGCCGTGCGCCCTCATGCGAACGCGTACGACCCGCGACCCGCGCCCCGTGACCCGTAGGGTGGTGATCGTGACGACTGAACGATGGGAACTCGGCGGCGACTTGGGCGTCGCGCGTATCGGATACGGCGCGATGAAACTGACCGGCTGGCCGAGGGGTGAGCGGCCGGACCGGGACACCTCGCTGGGCATTCTGCGCCGCGCCGTGGAGCTCGGGGTGAACCACATCGACACCTCGTACTACTACGCGCGTGACGGGGTGTCGGCGAACGAGCTGATCCGGGAGGCGCTGCACCCCTATCCGGACGACCTGGTGATCGTGACCAAGGTGGGCGCCCTGGTGGAGGGCGCCGACATCACCCTGCCCGCGGACGAGAAGACGGGCCTGACCGCCGACAATCTGCGCCGCGGTGTCGAGGCGAACCTCCGCTCGCTCGGCCTGGACCGGATGGACGTGGTGAACCTCCGGATGGGTGATGTCGGCGAAGCCGGCACCGCCTCCCTGGCCGAGCCGCTGGAAGCGCTGCTGGCGCTGCGGGACGAGGGACTGATCCGGCATCTGGGCGTCTCCAACATCTCGGCCGACCAGTTCGCCGAGGCCCGCAAGGTCGCGCCGATCTCCTGTGTCCAGAACCTCTACAACCTGTCCCAGCGCGGGGACGATCCCCTGGTCGACGCGTGCGCGGAGGCCGGCGTCGCCTTCGTCCCCTTCTTCCCGGTCGGCGGCTTCCAGCCGGTCACCGCCGAGCACCTGGAGGCCGTGGCCTCCCGCCACCGGGCGACCACACCCCAGGTCGCCCTGGCCTGGCTGCTGGCCCGGTCGCCCAACATCCTGCTCATCCCCGGCACCGGCTCCCTGGCACACCTGGAGGAGAACATCGCCGCCGGAGCGCTCGAACTGACCGCGGAGGACCTCGCCGAACTGGGGTAGCGGGCACCCGGCGATCCGTTCCGCGCCGCCTGCAACCGAAGCGGCCCCGATCGTGTCTCACAGCACACGACTGGAGCGCGTGGGCACCGGAATGCCTCACGGGCCCCACGTCCCGGGGAGGCATGGGTCATGAGCGGTTGGGCGGTACCGGGCTACACCGAGTCCCGCGAGCTCGGTTCGGGGGCGAGCGGACGCGTCGCGCTGGCCGTGCACGAGGAGACCGGCCATCCGGTCGCGGTCAAGTACCTCAGCGAGTCGCTGCGCACCCGTCCGGGCTTCGTGCAGGAGTTCCGGGCGGAGGCGCGGCTGCTCGGCGGGCTGCGCAGCGACCATGTGGCCGGTCTCTACGAGTACGTGGAGGGGCCCGAGGGCGCGGCCATCGTCATGGAACTCGTCGACGGGGTGTGTCTGCGGGCCCTGCTCGGCCGGCAGGCCCCGCTCGATCCGGAAGCCGCCCTCGTCCTCCTCAAGGGCTCGCTGCTCGGCCTCGCCGACGCCCACCGCATCGGCGTCGTCCACCGTGACTACAAGCCGGAGAACGTCCTCGTCCGCCTCGACGGCACGTCGAAGCTCGTCGACTTCGGGATCGCCGCCACCGACGGCACCACGGCTGGTATCGCGGGCACGCCGTCGTACATGGCTCCCGAGCAGTGGACCGGCGCGCCCGCCTCCCCCGCCGCCGACGTGTACGCCGCGACCGCGACGTTCTTCGAGTGCCTGACCGGCCGCAAGCCCTACACGGGCGAGAACCTGGCCGAACTCGCCCTCCAGCACGTGGACGGGGCCATTCCCGCCGACGAGGTCCCCGCGCCGGTCCGCTCCCTCGTCCAGCGCGGTCTCGCCAAGGCTCCCGGTCAACGGCCCGCCCACGCAGAGGACTTCGTCGCGGAACTAGAGGCCACGGCCGGCGGCGCGTACGGTCCGGACTGGGAGGAGCGCGGCCGCCGGCGACTCGCGGCGCTCGCGGCCCTGTGCCTTCTGTTGCTCCCCTCCGCCCCCTCCGTTCCGCGCCACGCCACGGACGCGGCGCGCACGGTCCTCGGCGGGGCACCCGACTGGATCCGGGCCTGGCAGCCGAGTCTCCGCGCGCTGCTCGTGTCCGGGGCCGCGCTCGTCGCGGCCCTCCTGCTGACGTACGGCGTCGACCGGCACGCCCCGGACTTCGGCACGCCCCGAAGGGCCGCGGAGGCACTGGCCACCACCAGCGCGCAGCCGGCCGGTGACAGCGGCCCCACGGCGACGGCGGACCCCGGCTCACCGACGCCGTCCTCCTCGGCCTCCGTGTCGGCTCCGCCCTCGCCCTCCGGTTCGGCCACGGACGTCACCGCGCAGCCGTCCGCGTCGGTGTCCGGTCCGGCGTCCGCGTCGGCCACCGCGGCGCCTCCGACGCCACCGGCCACGACGACGTCCGAGCCCGCCACGACGTCCCCTTCGCCCACGCTCGGCGTCAAGGTCAAGTCCGTCGCCTTCGGCGAATTCCGGCAGACGGGCACGGCGACCGCGGCGGCGACGGCGACCATCACCACCGACGGCACCGGGCCGGTCACCCTCACGGTCGCGTGGTTCACCGGTGAGGTCAGCGGCCAGGCCGGAACCCAGGACGGGGCGGCGGAGACGTACCGGCGCAGCGGTTCGACCCAGTACACCATCGCCCTCGACCACACGTTCCAGGCAGCGGGCTGCTACTGGGGTGTCCGGGCCGACACCCAGCCGGCCTCCGCCGACGGCGGTGCCTGGCAACAGCTCCTGACCCGGCGGTGCTCCCTGCGATGAACGACGACTCCGGCGCCCCGGGCGCCCACTCCCCCGACGACGACTACAGCGCGACCGTGCTGGCCAGCCACTGGATCCAGCGTCCTGACTCCTCCGACACGCTTTCCCTCACCGGGAGTTCGCCGACGGTTGCGCTGTCGGGAACGGCGGCCGGGGCCGTCGCGCCCGACCGGGTCGAGGGCACCCTGCTGCGCTTCGGACCCGGCGTGAACGCCGACACCATGCGCCGCGTGGCCGTGACTCCTCCGGCCGTGCCGGTACGCCGTAGGACCTGGCGGCGGCACGCGCTGCCGGCCGTGGTGCTGCTGGCCGTCGTCGCCCTGCTCCTGTGGCATCGCCCCGCGCCGTCCCTCGGGGTGGAGGGCATCACCGTGGCGGCCGTGACCCCCTCGCCCGGATGCGACGAGACCGCCGACATCACGGGCACGGTCACCACCAACGGCAGCCCCGGCGAGATCACGTACCGCTGGGTCCGCAGCGACGGCACCTCCTCGGGCGTCCTGCACGAGGATCTGACGCGTCACCAGAAGCGGGCGCGACTGCACCTGCTGTGGACGTTCCAGGGCAACGGCAGTTACGCGGCACGCGCCGAGCTGCACCTGCTGTCACCGGTGCGCCGCACGGTGTCGACGAAGCTCACCTACCAGTGCCCCTGACCTGACCCGGGCCGGCCGGGTGTGCGGGGACGTCACACGCTCGACGGAGTACAGGCGCTCAGACCGGTGACGTAGTTGAGCTGGGGGCCGTAGCCGGCGAAGGTGGCGATCGCGCCGGGAAGCACGGTGCGGCACGGGGCGCCCTGGCCGTCGGTGTACTGGACGGTGACGTCCACGGTGGTGCCGCAGTCGTTGACGACGGTCGTGTAGCGCCAGTCGCTGTAGTAGTGCACGCAGTCCGGGACGGGTGACGCGTCGACGGCGTCGCCCGCGAGGACCCCCTGCCCGGCGTCTCGCGCGGCGGCGGGCACCTGGGCGGCACCGAGCAGGCCCAGAATCGCGACGGACAGACCCAGAGCCGTCCTGAGCCCGCGCGGATGGATGGGGCGACTGGTGGTGACCATGGAGGCGTCCTTCATGTCGGCGGGAGCGGCGGCCGTGGAGCCGCGGCGCGTGCCACCTTGCAACGCCTGCAAGAATTGCGCAAAGTCATGCAACCTCTTTCAGTCGATGATGAACTCTCAACCGAACAGGTGCTGTTCACGGAAATGTCCCGACCCGGGCCTTGTGCCCCCCTCCGGTAGGACCTGTGCGCGGGGCCGGCCCGGTGGCGGTGGGACCGCGGGTCGGCCCGGTGCGGGCGGCCGGGTGGTCAGCCCCGAGATCTGCCCTGGTCCCGTCGGCCCTGCCGGGGCTGCGGGCGGCCATGTCCGCCGGCACGGCGACGTGACGGTGCCGGGGGCGCGTCCGCGCTGTTGAAGCCGGGGCCGCTCGGGGCGCTGAATCCGCCGGGGACCGCCGGAGCGACCGCGGGGGCACCGGCGGCGGCCGTCGGCGCGGGAGGCGTGGACGGCGTACGGGTGCGCGGCACCGCGCGCCCCACGACGCGGGTGTGTGTCATCAACGGGGCGCAGGCGGCGCAGACTTCCATCAGGTTCCACACCTGGCCAATGGCCGGATCATGGCGCAGAACGAGCAGCACACTGCCCATGCAGTGCGTCTGGCTGCCCTCGTGGGCGGCGCACTGCGCCTGGCGGCAGGCGCAGGCGGCGTCCGCGTGCACGGTGGCCGCGCGGGCGTGGGCCCCGACATGGGCCTCGGCGAAGCGGCGCAGCGCGGCGAGGTCACGGGACCGCGGCGGCATGGCGCAGGGAGAGGAGCACGTGACCGACGCGGTGCGGTCGCTGTGGCCGGAGATGCGGACGGTCCACGAGCGTCCCGGACGTCGCGCGGCAGGAGATTCTGAGTGTGGGAGGTCCAAGACCGGCAGTCCTTCGGCAGTGGGATGTTCGCGCAGACGCGCATGGAGTTTCTTTACCCGCGCGGGCCGGTCCGTCATTCACCGGTGGGCCGCGCGAACGTCCTCGAATATACGAGCGATGGCGTGCGCGGGCCCGGACTGCTGCCGTGCGGGGTTGCGATCTTCCCACAGCGGCGCGTCGGACGAGTTCGACCCGCCTGGGGCCCTGAGGATAACCCCGCCGTGACATGCGGGTCATCAGGGGTGCGCGCATCCCGCGCCCGCGATACCCGCCCGCCGGGTCAGTGCCCGGGGCGGCCGCCCGTGACGCGGCTCCACCAGGAGCGGGTGGCGCCGAATCCGGTCTCGTGGGCCCAGACATGGGTGCACGAGGGGCACTGGAGGTGGAGCAGGCTTCCGGTGGTGGAGAGCAGGTAGCGCCAGTGGGCCGAGCACGACCTCCGCTGCTCGCAGGAGGCGCATCCGCGGCTGTCGGCGCAGTTCGGGCAGGTCACCCAGGCGCGCCGCCCGATGTCCGCCTGCGGGTCAAGCGGCAGCACGGCCGTCTCCGCGACGGGGAAGCACGCCGGCCGCGACGAGCTCGTCGTAGACGCGCTGCTGCCGCTCGTCGAGACCGGAGTACAGGAGTGCGTACGCGGCCTCCTCCTGGCGCATCACCTCCATGGGGTCCCAGTCGGGGCCGAGAGCGGCCAGGACCTGGGCCTGCCGCAGCACCTCGTGGGCGGTGAGGTCGACGGAGAACTCGACCGGCCCGGAATCGGGGCCGGTGGGGAGCGAGGGGTTCTGTGGGGCCATGGGAGAGAACTTAGGTATGCCTTTCTTGCCGGGACAAGAGGAGGTGGGAGAAGTCACAGCGGGCCCGAGGCGGGCGGACGCTCACGAGTTCCACACATCTCCGTCATCCATTGATCACACCATCGGTATGCTCCTGGAGCTCCATCCGCACCACTGAGGGGGGATTCCTCATGCGTATCCGCACTGCCCTGGCCGTCACCGCCGCCGCTGCCGGCACGCTCGCCGCCATCGCCACGGCTCCGGCCCAGGCCACGGAGTACTCGTCCGCGCTGAAGATCAAGGGCGTCCAGTACGACGCGCCCGGCCGGGACTCCAACAGCTGCTCCAGCGGCAACACGAAGAACGAGTACCTGACGATCAAGAACTACTCGTCCGGCACGACCGTCAACCTGAGGGGTTACGTCGTCAAGGACGCGACGGGCAACAAGTTCACCTTCCCGGCGAACCACTACCTGGAGCCCGGGGACTACATCAAGCTCCGCGGCGGCCACGGTACGGACTCGGACGCCGGCAACGTCGTCTACCGCCAGAACTGCAACTTCATCTGGAACAACGACAAGGACAGCATCTACCTGTACAAGTCGTCCGGAGCCCACGCCGACTCCCACGCGTACTCCAAGTCGGCCAACGACCGTGACGGCAACGGCTACGTCTCGTACCACGGCTGAGCCGAGCACCGGGGGCCGCTGACCGGTCCTCGCAGGCCGCCGGGCACCGTCCGCCCGGAACCCACCGCCCCGGGCGGAACGACCTCATGGTCGTTCCGCCCGGGGCGGAGCCGTTCCCCCGGCGCGACGCGATCGCTCCGTCCGGGGCGGGACGACCGCGACGACCGGGGGCTTTCGTCCGGATCCACGCCGTGCCAGGCCTGTCCGAGGCGATCCGGGGCAAACGGCGGTGGACCCGGGAGGAAGCGCCTCCCGGGCGGAAACCGGCCACACCGCGCCTGCCCCTTGGGAGTCCCCGATGCCGACCGCCGTACCGGACGGAGCCGCCGACGTGACCGGCGGCCACACCGAAGCCGCGGGCTCCACCCGCTCGTTCGCCCTGCCCCGGGGCACCGGCCGGACCACCGCCCGCATCGCCGCACTGACCGCGTGCCAGGCGGCGTCGATGGTCGGCTTCGGACTGCTGATCACCGGTCCCGCCCGCGGATGGTGGCCGCTGACGGCCGAGGACACCGTGAACGAGCGCCTCGAACAGGTCCGCACGGGCACCCTCACCACCGTGTCGTCCATCGCCTCGGAGGCCGGCAACACCCTCACGATCGTCGCCCTCACGCTTCTGACCTGCCTGGGGCTGCTCCTGATACCCCGCCTCCCGATGTGGCGGCAGGCGATCTTCCTCTCCGTCGCCGTCTCGCTCCAGTCGCTGGTCTTCCTGGCCATCACCGAGTCGGTGGACCGTCACCGGCCGGACGTGGACCGCCTCGACGCGTCGCCGCCCACGTCGAGTTACACCTCCGGGCACACCGGGGCGGCGACCGCGCTCTACGCGGGTCTGGCGGTTCTCGTGCTGTCGCGGGTCCGCGGGCCCTGGCGCAGGGTCGTGGCCGGACTGCTGCTGCTCCTGCCGCTGCTCGTGGGCGCTGCCAGGCTCTACCGGGGCATGCACCACCCCACGGACGTCCTGGGCGGCCTCGTCAACGGCGGGCTGTCCCTGCTGATCGTGGGGCGCGCCCTGCTGGTCGACCGCTCGGTGACCGCCGTGCCGTCCACGGGCGGCACCCCCTCCGCACGGACCGTCGCCGAGCGTCCGACCGGTACGACCGGTACGACCGGTACGACCGCCGTGATCCTCAACCCCACGGTGACCGACGAGTCCCAGCGTCACGAACTGCGGCAGACCCTTGAACGCCACGGCCACCGCGACCCCGTGTTCCTGGAGACCACAGCGGACGATCCCGGGGCCGGACAGAGCGCCCGCGCGGTCCGCGAGGGAGCGACACTCGTCGTCGTCTGCGGCGGGGACGGAACGGTCCGCGCGGTCGCCGACGCCCTGGCCGACAGCGGCGTTCCCCTGGCCGTCGTCCCCTGCGGCACCGGCAATCTGCTGGCCCGCAATCTCGGTCTGCCGCTCTCCCCCGTCGCCGCGCTCGAAGCCGCGCTGGGCGGCGCTCCGCACCGGCTCGACCTCGCGGGCATCGAGGGCGACGGCCTGCCCGCCACCCGGTTCGCCGCCATGGCCGGGGCCGGGCTCGACGCCGCGATGATGGAGCACACCGATCCGCGCGCCAAGGCCACCCTCGGCTGGCCCGCCTACGCGCTGGCCGGGTTCGCAACACTGCGCACGCCCCGTATGCGGGTGACGATCCGGCTGGACGGATCCCCCGAATTCCGCCGCACGGCCCGCATGGTGCTCGTCGCCAACGTGGGCACCGTCCAGGGCGGGGTCACCCTGCTGCCCGACGCCCGTCCCGACGACGGACTGCTCGACCTCCTGGTCCTCGACCCGCGCGGACCCGGCGGCTGGCTGCGGGCCCTGCGGACCCTGCTGCGCGGACGCGCCACACCCCGGCGGCCGTCCCCCGTACGCGCGCTCACCGCCGAGGGCGACGACCACCACGGGCTCCCCGTGGAGTTCTTCACCTTCCGGCGGGCCGAACTCACCTTCGACGCGCCGCAGTCCAGGGAGCTCGACGGGGATCCGGTCAGCCCCGGCCGGCGCCTCACCGCCGAGGTCCGCCCCGGCGCCCTGACCGTCCTGCTGCCCTCCCAGGAGAAGTGAATGGGGACCGCGACGAAGGTCCCGGAGACCCATGTCATGGCCGGCGACGAACTCTCCGCCGACGAGGCCCTGGCGTCGCTGCGCCGGTACGGCGGCTGGCCCCTGCTGCGCGACGCGTTCATCCGGTTCCGCTACGCCGACGGGTTCAGCCATTCCCGTGCGCTCGCCCTCCAGACGGTCCTGGCCCTGGTCCCGCTCGCCATCGCGTTCGTGGGTCTGTCCTCGGTCGTGCACTCCGAGAACATCGGCAGCGTCGCCGAACTGACGATCCGCCGGATCGCCGCGGGCCCGAGCGCCGAGGTCGTGGACGACGCGCTGCGCCGCAGCCGGCACACGGCGGGCGACGGGGGGCAGGTCGCCCTGTGGTTCGGGCTGGCCTTCTCCCTGGTCAACGTGACCACCGCGATGTGCCAGATCGAGCGCGGTGCCAACCGGATCTACGGGAACGAACGCGACCGCGTGTTCCACCGGAAGTATCTGCGCGGCCTGGTCATGTCGCTGAGCGCGGGCATCCCGCTCGGCCTCGGTTTCGTCCTGATGGTGGCAGGCGGCGATCTGGCGTCCGCCGTCGTGACGGTCTACCACCTCGACGGAGCCGCCAAGACCGCCTGGGACATCCTGCGTTGGCCCTTCGGCCTGATCCTCGCCCTCATCTCGGCCAGCGCGATCTTCCGCCGCTCGCCCCGTCGTCGCCAGCCCGGCTACACCTGGCTGGCCTTCGGTGCCGCCGTGTACCTGGTGCTGTGGACGACGCTGACCTGGCTGTTGAGCCTCTATCTCGGGGTCAGCGGCAGCTTCGACACGGTCTACGGCCCTCTCAGCGCCTTCATGTCGCTGCTGCTGTGGGCCTACCTGACATCGATCGCCCTGTTCCTCGGACTGTCCTTCGCCGCCCAGCTGGAGGCCTCACGCGCGCGGCGCCCCGGTCCGGTCCAGCCCGACCCAGGAGTCTGAATGGCGCGCACAACGGTCCGGAACCTGAGGGAACGCCGCCGGGTGGCCGACCGGCGGTTCGGCGCCCGGCTGCTCGGCTCGGCCGCGGTGGCCGCGGTCGCGGCGGTGCCGTTCGGCCTGCTCCTCGTCCTGGTCGAGGGCCAGTGGCGTCCCCTGCGCCGGCTGGACGCGGGCGCTGCCCGCCGGCTGCACGAGGTCGCCCTGGAGCATCCCGCCTGGACGGGCACGCTGCGTTTCCTCTCCGACCGGGTCTGGGATCCGGTGACCCTGCGTACGGCTGTCGCGCTGCTGACCCTCTGGCTGGTGTACCGCCGGGCCTGGCGTCTGGCCGCGTGGTCGGCGGTGACAGCGGTGGCCGGCGGGTTCATCGGGCTCCTGGTGAAGACGGTCGTCGAGCGGGCACGTCCGTCGCTGGAGGATCCGGTGGCCCGGGCGCCCGGGTTCTCCTTCCCCTCGGGCCACGCGATGACCGCCACCACCTCGTTCGCCGTCCTGCTGCTGGTTCTGCTGCCCATGGTGCCGCGCTCCTGGCGCGCGCTGTGCTGGGTGGCCGCCGTGGTCTCGGTCGTCGGCGTCGGCTTCACCCGCGTCGCGCTGGGCGTTCACTGGTTCAGTGATGTGCTGGGCGGCTGGCTGCTCGGTCTGACCGTCGTCGCCCTCACCGCCTGGGCGTTCGAGGCCTGGCGGGCCGACACGGGCAGGCCCCACGCCGACATCGGGGAAGGTCTGGAACCCGAACTCACCGAGGAGCGGCCCGAAGCCGAGGCCCCGGGAGTCAGGTGACGGGCGGTCGTACGACCAGGTCCTGCCGGAGCATCGCGCCACGGCGCGGGGAGGTTCCGCCGATCGGCCCACAGGTCCCTGGTGTTCACCTGCCGGGGACGGCACAGAATGGCTCGACACCGATCCGAGGAGCCCTCATGATCTTCATCACCGTCAAGTTCAGCGTCCGCCCCGAGGACGCGGAGAAGTGGCCGGAGATCACGGCCGACTTCACGGCGGCCACCCGCGCCGAGCCCGGCTGCCTGTGGTTCGACTGGTCCCGGAGTCTCGACGATCCGACGGAGTACGTCCTGGTCGAGGCCTTCCGGGACGACGAGGCCGGGGCGTCGCACGTCCAGTCCGCGCACTTCAAGGCGGCCCAGCAGGCCCTGCCTCGCCACCTGACCACGACACCGCGCATCGTGAACATGAAGATCCCCCAGGACGACTGGTCCCTCCTGGGCGAGATGACCGTCGAGGAGCCGTCTTAGGGCCTGCCCGACGGCCGCCGCGGCTCCGAGCGGCGGTCCCGGCCTACGGATTGAGGACGACCTTTCCGGCGACGGTGCCGGACTCCGCCAGGCGCAGGGCCGCGGCGGCCTCGCTGAGCGGCAGCTGCGCGGCGATCCGGGCGGTGACCTCACCGCGCTGGAGGGCGCCGAAGACCTGGGTGAGGTCGGCGCGCAGCCGGGCGCGGAACCGGGTCCGGGACAGGGCGCGCCCGGCCCAGATGTTGAAGAAGTACGCGTGGCGGCCGTTGGGCAGGGCGTTCCACAGCCAGACACGGCCGAGCAGCTTGAGCACGGGCCACTGCTTGGACCCCGTGTCGTCCCGGGTGGAGGCGCTGCCGTACGAGACGAGCGTGCCGCCGGGAGCCAGCAGGCGCCACGAGTCGACGGCGCTGCGACCGCCGACATGGTCGAACACGGCGTCGACCCCGCCGGGCGCGAGCTCGCGGACGCGCGCCGCGACGTCCTCGGTGCGGTAGTCGACGGGGGTGACGCCCTGTTCGCGCAGGGAGTCGTGGTGACGTGCCGAGGCCGTACCGATCACCTGGGCGCCGGCGGCGCGGGCGAGCTGGACCAGGACCGAACCGACGCCGCCGTTGGCGCCGTGCACGAGAACGGTCCGGCCCGCGCCGATCCGTGCCTTGCGGTGCAGCATCTGCCAGGCCGTGATGCCGTTGACGACCACGGTCTCCGCCTCGGCCGCCCCGATGCCGTCGGGCACCGGGACGACGTCGGCCGCCTCCACCCGCACATGACTGGCCCAGCCGCCGACCTTGACCAGCGCGGCGACCCGGGTGCCGGTCAGGCCCGGGTCGACGCCGTCGCCCGTGGTGAGAACCGTGCCGACCAGGTCGTAGCCGGGAACGAAGGGGAACGGCGGCTGGTCGTAGTACCGCCCGCGGCGCATCTGCTGTTCGGCGAAGGAGACGCCGGTCGCCTCCATCCGTACGACGACCTGGCCGGGGCCCGCGACCGGCACGGCGCCGTGCCGGATCTCCAGCCCCTCCGGCTCCACCTTGCCCGGCAGGACGACCTCGACGAGTCCTTCGGCGTTCATGACGACCTCCACTGCGCTCCGTGCGAGTTATCTGCTATCGCTTTAGTTAGAAGCTATAACGAAGGAGTGTGAGCGTCAAGAGTTTTCGTTAGAGGTTCTAACTCGGAGAGCCGCCGGACCCGTCGGGCGCGCCACCACCTCGGGTGCGCGCGGAGATCACCCGGGCGATTCGGCCGTCCACTCGATGTCCGGCGGCGCGACACGGGCGCACCGCGGGCCTCCGAGCGCGTCGGTCAGCCCCAGCCGCCCGACGAGGAGACCCTCGCGCGCTGCCGCGTCGAGCACCTCCGCGGGGACCGCGTCGAGCATGAGCTTGGCGCGGCGGAACATGCTGAAGACGCCCGCCCCGTCGACCGTGCCCCACGACAGATAGATGAACCGGTGCCCCAGCCGGTCCTGCACGTAGGGGCCCTTCAGTTCGATCCCCGTCGGCGAGGGCGCGGCCGTGCACGGGAGGGTCCAGGTCGCGAAGGTGCCGTCGCCCGGCTGCGGATCGAGCAGTTCGGCCGGACGGTCACGGCGTTGCACCGCCACGTGGATGTTGTCGTACGCCGGGACGGTGCCGCGGCCTTCGGGGGCCGGGCAACGGAGGCCGGGGAGGTCGACGGCGTCGATACGGATGTGCATACGGGCCATCATGCCGCCGAATCGCCCGGGGGTACCGGCCACGCCCGCGGCGGCTCAGCCGTCGGCCGGCTCCCGCGGACCGAGCGGATGCCGGCCCGGACGGACCGCGGCTTCGATCTGGTCGAGCTGGGCGGTGAGGATCTCCTCGAACTCGGCGCGGCGGTCCGTCCCGAGCGGGCGGAGGTCACGGGCGAAGGGGGCCAGCGCCGGGAAGCGCTCGGGGTCGGCGCCGAGCACCGCCACGCGGAACAGCTCCAGGCCCTGTTCACGCTCTTCGGGGCTCACCGTGCGGACCCCGGCCTCGGACGCGATCAGCGCGGAGACGAGGACCGCGATCCGTCCGGCGCTGGTTCCCGGCGGACGCGGCGAGGCGATCACGGTCCGCATGCTGCTCAACCACACCAGCGGCCTCGCCGACAGGCTCGACTCCTCCGGCCTGCCGCAGCCCCGTCCCATCGACGAGGCCCTCGCGGCCCTGTACCGGGTGGCGATGTACGGCTGAGGGCGCCGTGCCGCGGTGACCCACGGCGCCCTGGGCCCGAAGGCGTCGCGGTGGCCACGGCGCCTTCGGCCCGAAGCGTGGTGTCAGCCGGACAGGGCCGCCGAGACCACCGCCCTCGCCTCGTCCTGCACCCGGCGCAGGTGATCGGTTCCGAGGAACGACTCCGCGTAGATCTTGTAGACGTCCTCCGTGCCCGACGGACGGGCCGCGAACCAGGCGTTCTCGGTGGTCACCTTGATGCCGCCGATGGGCGCGCCGTTGCCCGGCGCCTCGGTGAGCACCGCGGTGACGGCCTCCCCGGCGAGCGCGTCGGTCGTGATCTGCGCGGGCGACAGCTTGGCGAGGAGGGCCTTCTCCTCCCGCGACGCCGGGGCGTCGATGCGCTCGTAGGCGGGCTCCCCGAAGCGCGAGGTGAGTCCGGCGTAGTGCTCGGAGGGCGTCTTCCCGGTGACTCCCGTGATCTCCGAGGCGAGCAGGGCCAGGATGATGCCGTCCTTGTCGGTGGTCCACACCGAGCCGTCACGGCGCAGGAAGGAGGCGCCCGCCGACTCCTCCCCGCCGAACCCGAGCGAGCCGTCGACCAACCCGTCCACGAACCATTTGAATCCGACGGGCACCTCGACCAGCCGGCGGCCGAGATCGGCGGCGACCCGGTCGATCATTCCGGAGGACACCAGGGTCTTGCCGATCCCCGTCCCGGCCGGCCACCGCTCGCGGTGGGAGTAGAGGTAGGCGATGGCGGCGGCGAGATAGTGGTTGGGGTTCATGAGGCCGCCGTCCGGGGTGACGATCCCGTGGCGGTCGGCGTCGGCGTCGTTGCCCGTCGAGATCTGGAAACGGTCGCGCCGCTCGATGAGGGAGGCCATCGCGTACGGCGAGGAGCAGTCCATCCGGATCTTGCCGTCCCAGTCCAGCGTCATGAACCGCCAGGTGGGATCGGTGAGCGGGTTGACGACGGTCAGATCGAGCGCGTGCTGCTCGGCGATACGGCCCCAGTAGGCGACCGAGGCCCCGCCCAGCGGGTCGGCGCCGATGCGGACCCCGGCCGTGCGGATCGCGTCCAGGTCCAGCACCTGCGGCAGATCGGCCACATAGGTGCCGAGGAAGTCGTGGCGACCGGTGCCGGGAGCGGCGAGCGCTCTGGCGTAGGGGATGCGGCGTACGTCCTTGAGGCCGTCCCTGATGAGTTCGTTGGCCCGGTCCTGGATCCAGGAGGTCGCCTCGGAGCCCGCCGGGCCTCCGTTCGGCGGGTTGTACTTGAAGCCGCCGTCGGCGGGCGGATTGTGGGAAGGGGTGACCACCACACCGTCCGCGAGGCCCTTGGAGCGGCCGCGGTTGTGCGTGAGGATGGCGTGCGACACCGCCGGGGTGGGTGTGTAGCCGTCCGCGCTGTCGAGGAGCACGGTCACGTCGTTGGCCGCGAACACCTCCAGGGCGGTGACCTTCGCGGGTTCCGAGAGCGCGTGGCTGTCGATGCCCAGGAAGAGCGGGCCGTCGATGCCCCGGCCGTCGCGGTACTCGCAGATGGCCTGGCTCGTCGCGGCGATGTGGTCCTCGTTGAACGCGGTCGCCAGGGACGAACCGCGGTGTCCGGACGTGCCGAAGGAGACGCGCTGGCCGGGTTCGGCCGGGTCGGGGTGGAGCGCGTAGTACGCGGTGACCAACCGGGCCACGTCGACGAGATCCTCGGGACCGGCCGGACGGCCCGCTCGCTCGTGCTGCATGTGCCCGCACCTCCGCATCGGTGGTTCTTCGCTGGTGGTCTCATCTTTCCCCACCGGGCCCGACGGCGGCACCGGGCCGGACGACGCAACCGTGCCGCCGTCAGGCGTGGCCGTCCTCCTCCAGGGGAGGCGGTCGGGGCGAGGGATTCCCTGCGGTCAGGTGTTCGAGGACCTCCACCAGTTCCTGGCAGGCCCGTTCCACGGAGCGTCTGGTGTTGCGCTGTTCGGTGATGACGGCGGACAGGAGGAGGGCCGTCAGGGCCATGGTTCCGTTGAAGGCCTGGAGCTTGATCATGACCTCGGTGTGGCTCAGCCGGTAGAACGGGCCCACCTCCTGCGTGGCCGCGACGGTGGCCATGACCGAGGCGAACAGGGCGCACACCACACTGCCCGGGAGCTCGAATCGCAGGGCCGCCCAGATCAGCAGCGGATAGATCAGGAACAGCATGCTGATGGAACTGCGGGTGGCGACCGGCACCATGACGGCGGCCGCGACGAGGATCACGGCGGCCTCCTTCCACCGGGTCAGTCTCAGCGGGGCTCGCAGGGCGTACAGCATCAGGATGACCGGGGTGACGATCAGGACGCCCATCGCGTCGCCCACCCACCAGGCCAGCCAGACCGGCCAGAAGTCGCCCAGGGCGAGTTTGTCCGTGACCACCAGCAGGCCGACGTCCACGGTCGCGCTGATCGTCATGGCGCCCAGGGCCGCCAGGAACACCAGGGCGAGACCGTCGCGGAACCGGCTGAGATCGGCGCGGAAGTGGACGGCGCGCAACAGGAGGTAGGCGCAGACCGGAGCAACGGTGTTGCCCGCGACGATGCCTGCCGCGGAGAGCTGGAGCGAGGTGAACGAGGAGAGGGACAGGACGACCAGGAGGGCCCCGATCGCGATCCCGAGCCACGCCCGGATCCCCAGGAGCAGCAGGGCGGCGACGGCCACGCCGGTGGGCGGCCAGATGGGTGTGAACACCGCTCCTTCGACAGTGAGCCGCCGCATGAGTCCCAGCCGTCCTGCTCCGTAGTAGCAGGCGGCGATCCCCAGGGTCTGAAGCGCGACGACGGCCGGTCGGCGCATCTTCTGTGCAGCCACCACAGAGTCATCAGACACCGTCGGGGCCCCGTCGGCGAGGCGAACCGGACGACGGCCGCTTCACCGGAACCGGGCCGCGGGTGCGCCGTGGCGGACGACGAGTACGGCCGCGTCGTCCTCGTGGCCCACACGCTCGGCGCCCTTGATGACCGCGGCGGCCAGCGAACCGGCCGACAGACCCGCGACGGCGGCGACTCCGGCGAGCCGTACGACCTGGTCGAGACCCTCGTCCACGTTCATCGACGGGCCCTCGACGACACCGTCGGTCAGCAGGACGAAGACTCCGCCGGTGGTGAGGCGGTGCCGGGTCACCGGGTACCGCGTCCCGGCCTCGACGCCGAGGGGCGGCCCGCCTTCGTCCTCGGTGATGCCGGACTTCCCGTCCGCCGACGCCCAGACGCAGGGTATGTGCCCGGCCCGCGCGCTCTCCAGCATGCCGGTGACCGGGTCGAGCCGCATGAAGGTGCAGGTCGCGAAGAGGTCGGAGCCGATGGACAGAATGAGGTCGTTGGTCCGGGCGAGCAGTTCCCCGGGCTCGCTGGTGACGGAGGCGAGGGCGCGCAGGCCGACCCTGACCTGCCCCATGAACGCGGCGGCCTCGATGTTGTGGCCCTGCACGTCGCCTATGGACAGGCCGATGCGCCCGTCGGGCAGTCTGAAGGCGTCGTACCAGTCCCCGCCCACGTTGAGGCCGTAGCAGGCGGGCGCGTACTGGACGGCCACGTCGAAACCCGGGGCGGAGGGCAGGTCCCCCGGAAGCATGCCGCGTTGCAGCGCGATGGCCAGTTCGACCTGTGAGCGCTGGAACTCCGCGCGTTCACGTGCCTGGGCGGTCAGCGATCCGAGCCTGGCGAGCAGCTCGTCGTCGTCGCCCGTCGGCAGCTTGCGGGACATCGGCCACCCCGGAGGAAAAGCCACACAGGAAAGAAATATTAAGAAAACGACACTATCGGATGATAACGGCCGCACTGGCACGACCCGACATCGGCGCTTCCCGGCGGAGCGGTCCGGCTCCCGGTCCGAGGCGCGGGCACCGCGGGCCGTCGTTCCGGATCAGACGGTCGCGCGGGGCAGGCGTCGGTCCAGCCATCCCGGCAGCCACCAGTTGGCCCGCCCCATCAGGAACATGAGCGACGGCATCAGGACCAGGCGGATGACGGTGGCGTCGAGGACGACGCTGACGGCGAGGCCGAGGGCGAGCATCTTCACCACGACGGCCGGGGAGCCGGTGAAGGACAGGAACACGGCCGTCATGATGAACGCGGCGCAGGTGATGACCCGTCCGGTGAGGGCGAGTCCGGTGCCGACCGACCGCTCGTTGTCCTGGGTCGCGTGCCATTCCTCGGCGATGCGCGAGAGCAGGAAGATCTCGTAGTCCATCGACAGGCCGAAGACGATGGCGAACATCATCATCGGGACGTAGGACTCGATCGGCACGGACTCGCTCAGGCCGAGCAGGCCGTCGCCCCAGCCCCACTGGAAGACGGCGACCAGGACGCCGTACGACGCACCGGTCGTGAGCAGGTTCAGGGCGACCGCCTTGAGGGGGATGACCAGGCTGCGGAAGACGACCGTGAGCAGCAGGAACGCGGAGACCAGCACGATGCCGATGATGAGCGGCAGGCGTTCGGTGACGGTGTCGCGGAACTCGAGATGACCCGCGGTGCTGCCGGTCAAGTACCCCGTCGCGCCGGTGCCTTCGAGCGCGGCGGGCACGGCGGTGCCGGTGAGCGTGTCGAACAGGGCCGCCGTGCCGGCCGATTGAGGTCCGGTGGCGGGGACTACGGTGGTGACGAGG
Organism: Streptomyces sp. NPDC015532; assembly: GCF_043078065.1. Lineage (NCBI taxonomy): Bacteria > Bacillati > Actinomycetota > Actinomycetes > Kitasatosporales > Streptomycetaceae > Streptomyces > Streptomyces sp. NPDC015532. Next base: position 98,708 of record NZ_JBIBSY010000021.1, read on the forward strand.
ACCTTGCCGTCCGGGCTGGGGCGCGGTGGCGCGACGCGGGCGACCCCGTCCGTCCCGCTCAGTCCGTCGGTGACCCGGTCCGCGATCCGGTCGGAGGACACGGTCGCGTGGGCGAGGTCGACGACCAGGGTGAACGAGCCGTTGACGCCCGGCCCGAATCCCGGACCGTCGGCATGGGCCGTCCAGTCGTAGGCGTCGCGGGTGGTGCTGCCCACCGGATCCGCACCGTCGTCGATGTGTCCGAGACGCATCGAGAACAGCGGTATCGCGCAGAGGGCGACGAGGGCGAGTCCGGCGGAGAGGAACCTCCACGGGTGGCGGGCGACCAGGCGTGCGTAACGGTGCCATCCGTCGTGGTCCCCGGAACTCTCGGCGACGGGCGTGCGGCGGACACGGAGTACGTCGACGCGGGAGCCCACGAGCCCCATCGCCGCGGGCACCAGCGTGAGCGCCGCGGCCGCCGTGACGACCACCGCGACGGTGGCGGCCAGCCCCAGCCGCCCGATCATCGTGAGTCCGCAGGCGTACAGGCTGAGCAGGGCCACGGCCACGGTGCCGGCGGCGACCAGGACCGCCTTCCCGCTGACGGCGGTCGTGCGGCCGACCGCCGTGCGGGGGTCGTCCCCGTCGATCACGTACTGACGGAACCGCGTGATCAGGAAGAGCGCGTAGTCGATGCCCACGCCGAGCCCGATCATCGTGGCCAGGGTCGGCGCCGAGGTGGCGAACGTGAGCGTGCCGGCCACGATGCCGACCACGCCGAGGCCGACGCCGACGCTGATCAGGGCGGTGAGCAGAGGCATGAGGGCGGCGGCGACGCTGCCGAAGGCGAGCAGCAGCACGATCAGCGCGGCGCCGACACCGGTGGCCTCGGCGGCGGCGTCGTCGGCGGGGGCGCGCACGATGTCGTGCAGGTCCCCTCCGTAGCCGACACCGATCCCGGCGTCCCTGGCGGGAGCCGTCGCCTCGTCGAGCCGCTCGGTGTAGCCGTGGCCGAGGGACTTGAGCTTGCGGTCGAAGGACACGGCGGTGTACGCGGTCGCGCCGTCGGTGCTGGTCACCGGTGCGGCGACGGCGGTGACACGGGGCAGCCTGGTCAAGCGCCGAAGTGTCGCCTCCAGTGCGGCGGCGTGGTCGGACACCGTGCCCGAGTCCGTGTGGAACACGACCTTCCCGCCGGCCGCGCCCGCCGTCGGGTCGGACTTCTCCAGCAGGCCGGCGCCGATGGCCGTCCCGCTGCCGGGAAGGCTCACCTCGTCGCCGAAGGTCGCGCCGACCGCGTGCCGGCCCGCGAACGCGGCGGCCAGCACCAGCAGCCAGGCGGTGATCACCCACACGGGACGCCGGGCACAGAAGGTGCCTGTGCGGTGCAGGGCGGACGGCCGGGGCGTGACGGGAAGAGGCGCCAGGGACAGGGGGGCAGGAGGAAGGGACACCGCGCCTCCAGAGAAGTGACAGGGCTGCCACAACTAAACCGGGAAGGTGACAGTGCCGTCAATTGTCATCCATGCCATTTTCTGGCATCCCCTGCCCTGGACCTTGACCCGCGCCTCGCGGACGGGACCACGCGGCGCGGCGCGGCGCGAAAAGAGGTCCAGGGCATCGCGGACGGACCACGCGGCCGCGGGTCAGCTGTCGGCCTGCGCCCGCCCGGACGCGCACCCGGACGCCGCGCTCGCCGTCCTCACCGCCCGCTCCGCACCGGTGGGAGCCACCTTGAAGTCCAGGACGAGACCGGCGCTCTCGGCGTGGGCTCCGACGAGTGCGGTGCCCCGGGGGAGCTCCGGAATGTCGATGGTGCGCGGCTTGAGCCTGCCGGCGAGCCCCGAGCCGCCCGGCAGCGCGGAGAGCGCCGCCACCGGTATCTCGCGGCCGAGGGCCAGGACGCTCGCGGGGGTGATGGTCAGGCTGTGGGACGTGGTGGACAGCGTGGTGACGACCGTGACGGGCAGCCCGGAACCGCCCGCGGCGCCCGTGAGGGTCAGGCGCCTGCCGTCGGTTCCCGTCCTCAGCCCGTCGGCGCCGGCACTTTCCCGTACACCGGCGCTCCGGTCCAACGCGTCGTAGGCGATGGTGGCGGTGGCGGTTCCGCCCGAGGTGGCACCGCCGGTCGACACGTCGCGCAGGTGCGCGTCGACGTCCATGTCGGTGCCCTGGCGGCGCACTCCCTCGGCGCTGACATGGACGGCGCCGACCGTGCCGGTGAGCGCCTTGAGTCCGGCCAGGGTGTCGTCGAGGTCGACCCGCACCCCCTTGGTCGTGCCGAGACGGCACTCGGCGCTCTCCGCGACCCGGCCCCGCACCTTGTGCTCCACCACGAGGTCGGTGGTCACGGCTGCCGCGATCACGGCGGTCAGACATCCGGCGGTGACGGCGAGACGACGGCGACGGTTCACGAGGGGGTTGCTCCGATCATGGTCAGAAAGGTGAACGCCTGCGGGAGCAGACGGTCGGGTTCCACGGGCACGCCCGCCGTACGGCGGTCGCGCAGGGTCCGCAGGACGGCGCGCGCGGCCGAGAGCGCGCAGTTGGCGATCACGGCGGCCTGGAGGTCTGCGTCCGGAGCCCCCTCCGGAAGGCGCTCCAGGACGAGTGCGGTCAGACGTGCCTCGAACTGCTGGAACTGCCGGGACAGTCCCTCGCGCGCCTGTTCGCGGATCTCGCCGAGCGGATGGGCGAGCGCGGTCAGGCTGCTGGTGGCGAAGTAGGCGACCGCGTCGGTGATGGCTCCGCAGGCCGCTTCGAGCGGGGTGTCGCTGTCGGGCCGCGCCAGGAAGGCTTCCTCTATGCGCGCGAAGAGCTCGATCCCGTCCGGGAGAAGCAGGGCTTCCTTGCTGTCGAAGTAGCGGAAGAACGTCCGTTCCGACACGTTCGCCTCCGCGGCGATGCCGGCCACGGTCGTCTGCGCGAAACCGTGCTCCGCGAAGAGCCGTCCGGCGGCCTCGCGCAGTCCGCGCCGGGTCTCTTCCTTCTTCCGCTCGCGCAGACCGGGCCTTTCGGTTCTCTCTGGCATGGTGACACCCTCACCACCGGCGCCGGGTCTGTCAATTGTCAGCCCTGCCATTTCGGCGGGCGCGGGATCTGGGCGTCCACCGGAGCCCGGCGGGCGCGCCGCCCGTGTCCTGTCATCCGCGAGCCGTAGCCGCAGTGATACCGCGGTACTACGCGCCTGCCCCGACCGGGCTCTCCGGTACCACGGATCCGGGACCGCGGGCTTCTAGCGTGGTGGGTGAGCAGCAGTCAGGTGGGGGGCCTGCCCCCGAAAGCAAGGGACCATCGATGATCGAGGCACATCAGCTGACGAAGCGGTACGGGGAGAAGACGGCGGTGGACCGGCTGGACTTCGTCGTGAAGCCCGGCACCGTCACCGGCTTCCTGGGCCCCAACGGCGCGGGCAAGTCCACCACCATGCGCATGATCGTCGGTCTCGACGCCCCGTCCGGCGGCAGCGTCACGGTCAACGGCAAGCACTACGCGGAGCACACCGCCCCGCTCCAGGAGGTCGGCGCGCTGCTGGAGGCCAGGTCGATCCACCCCGGCCGTTCCGCCTTCGACCACCTCATGGCCCAGGCCCACACTCACGGCATTCCGCGCCGCCGGGTGGAGGAGGTCATCGAACAGACGGGTCTGCGGTCCGTGGCCAGGAAGCGCGCGGGCGCCTTCTCCCTCGGCATGGGCCAGCGCCTCGGCATCGCCGCGGCTCTCCTCGGCGACCCGGCCACGATCATGCTCGACGAACCGGTCAACGGACTGGACCCCGAGGGCGTGCTGTGGATCCGCAACCTGCTGACCGGGCTCGCGGCGGACGGCCGTACGGTCTTCGTCTCCTCCCATCTGATGAGCGAGATGGCGCTGGTCGCCGACCACCTGATCGTCGTGGGACGGGGACGTCTGCTGGCGGACACCACCGTGCGGGAGCTGGTCCAGCGGGCCGGCGGTGACACCGTCACCGTGGCGTCCGAACGGACGGCCCGGCTGCGCGAGGTGCTGGCCGGCCCCGGAGTCGAGATCGCCGGCGCGGCCGGTTCCGAGAAGCTCCAGGTCACGGGGCTGTCCGCGCGGGAGATCGGTCTCAAGGCCGCCGAGCACGGCATCGCGCTGTTCGAGCTCGCCTCCCGGACCGTCTCCCTCGAAGAGGCGTTCATGGAACTCACCCGCGACGCCGTGGAGTACCAGGCCGGCGCCACCGTCGAGACCCCCGGGAGAGCGGCATGAGTACCGTCACCGTCACCGACAGCCCCGCGACCGGGCCCGCACGAGCGGCACGTCCGGCGTACAAGGTCACCGGGCGCCGGGTGCTGCGCTCGGAGTGGGCCAAGCTGTGGTCCCTGCGCTCCACCTGGATCACCCTCGGCCTCGGACTGCTCTTCCTCGTAGCGTTCGGCGTGATCGCCGCCGCGCACTACAAGTCCGAGCTGAACTCCGGCCGCCCCCTGCACCGCGACGACGTCGCGGCCACCGCGCTCAGCCTCTCGGTCTTCGGTACGAACTTCGCGCAGCTCGCCCTCGGTGTGCTGGGCGTCCTGATCACCGCGGGCGAGTACTCGACGGGCATGATCCGCTCCACGCTGGCCGCCGTACCGCGCCGGCTGCCGGTCCTGTGGGCCAAGGCCTCGGTGTTCGGCCTGGTCGCCCTGGTCGTCGCCACCGTCGGCGTCTTCGTCGCGTTCACGATCGACAGCGGCCTGGTCTCGGGCACGCCCGCGGCCCTCACGCTGTCCCACCCGGGCGTGGTCCGCGGCCTGCTGGGCGCGGGCCTCTACCTCGGTCTGGTCGGCGTGATCGGCACCGCGCTGGGCGCTCTGCTCCGCTCGGTCGCCGGCGGCATCTCGGTCCTGGTCGCCTCGCTGATGCTGGTGCCCGGCCTGATCTCGCTGCTGCCCAGTTCGTGGCAGGACGACATCAGCCCGTACCTGCCGAGCAATGCGGGCGAGTCGATGTTCGCCCTGACCCATGACACGACCTCGCTGTCACCCGCCGCCGGGCTGGTGGTCTTCCTCGGCTGGACCGTGCTCGCGCTGGCGGGCGCCGCCTGTCGTCTCGTCCGCACGGACGCCTGACACACCGCACCGGCCACCCGCCCGACGCATCGCGGCCGGCACGGCGCCCCGGCCGGATCACCCGGTCGGGGGCCGTGCCGTCCGGTCCCCGGCACCCGGCACGGGCACCGCGAAGGACCCGCGGTCACGCCCGTACGGGGAACCCTTGAGGCGCGTACGAAGACCCGCGGTCACGCCCGTACGAGTAAGCCCGCGGGCGCGTACGGAGACGCGGCCGGACCCACAGCGTCCGGATCCACAATGGACAGGTGAGACCCATGAGCGCGGACCAGTGACTCCCATGAACAGCGACGACACCGCCCCGCGCGCGCCGGCGGACGACCCGCCCTTCGCGGAGGCGGAACTGCCGTGGAACCACCCGCTGGCCCGTGCGCTGTCCCGTCTCGGCCGCCGGCTCAAGCGGGGCGACCGCAATCGTCCCTGGATCCTCGACGCCGTGGTGACGGCCGCCGTCGCGATCCTGTTCTGCCTGCCGGACCTGGTGCACGACGGGGACGGCCGGCACCATCCCTTCGACACCGAGTTCACCCACCTGAACCTGCCGGGAACGCTCGCGCTCCAGGCCGGGCTGGTGCTGCCCCTGCTGTGGCGGCGCAGGAGGCCCTTCCTCTCCTTCTCCGTGATCACGGCGGTGTTCATCCTCCAGCTGGCGCTGGGGGTCTGGCTGCGCGCCGACGTCGCCGTGCTGATCGCCCTCTACAGCCTGGTCCTGCACGGAGAGCTGCGGCGGCTGCCCCTGGCCTGCGCGGTCACGGCCGGTGCGCTGGGGCTGGTCGCGGTGCGACTGCCGGCCGGCGTCCATGTGCTCGACGCGCTGTTCTTCCTCTTCAGCACGATAACCGCGGCCGTCGCGCTCGGACTCGCCGTCCGGATCCGGCGCGGCCAGCTCGCCGTTCTGCGGGACCGCGCGACCCGGCTGGAGGTGGAGCGCGACCAGCGCAGCAGACTGGCCGCCGCCGCCGAACGCACCCGCGTGGCCCGCGAGATGCACGACATCGTCGGCCACAACCTCTCCGTCATCATCACCCTGGCCGACGGCGGCGCGTACGCGAACGACCTCGCGCCGGAACGCGGGAAGCAGGCCCTGCTGCTCATCGGTGACACCGGACGCCAGGCGCTCGGCGAACTGCGCCGCATGCTCGGCGTGCTGCGCGAGCAGCCCGCGACTCCCAGCGCGCCCGAGCTGAGTCCCCAGCCGGGGATCGGCGACATCGACGCCCTGTGCGAGCGGATCCGGGCCGCCGGTCCGGTGGTCGTGCACCGCAGCAGCGGCGAACTGCGCACCCTGGACCGCGGTGTCCAGCTCGCCGTGTACCGCATCGTCCAGGAGGCTCTCACCAACGCCCTCAAGCACGGGGGCCCCGGGACCCGCGTCGATCTCTCGGTGGGCGTCGAGGAGGCGCTGCTGCGCATCGACGTCCACGACACCGGCCCGGGCAGCGGCACCGGGCGCACCCGGCCGCACGACGACGAAGGACACGGCATCCCCGGTATGAGAGAACGCGCGGCCCTCTACGACGGAACGGTCGTCGCGGGGCCCGGCCCCGACGGCGGATGGACACTGCGGGCCACCCTGGATCTCACCCCTCCGGCCGGGACCGATCTGGCTCGGCCGGCCGTCACGGGCGGTGCCGTGTGACCAGCGTGCTCATCGTCGACGACCAGCCACTGCAACGCCTGGGCTTCCGCATGCTCCTGGAGAGCACACCGGACACCGCGGTCGTCGGCGAGGCGTCGCACGGCGCCGACGCCGTCCGCAGGGCCGCCGAACTGCGCCCGGACGTGATCCTCATGGACGTACGGATGCCCGGGATGGACGGCATCGAGGCCACCCGCCGGGTCGTCGCCTCCGGCGGCCGGTCCCGGGTGCTGATCCTGACCACGTTCGACCTGGACGAGTACGCCCACGCCGCCTTGCGCGCGGGAGCCAGCGGGTTCCTCCTCAAAGACGCCCATCCGGAGGAACTGCTGGCCGGGATCCGGGCGGTCGCCGCGGGGGACGCGGTGATCGCCCCCGCCCTGACCCGGCGTCTCCTGGACGCCTACGCCCGGCACCTCCCGCACGATCCGTCGGGCGCGGGGCCCCAGGACGACCCTCGCCTCCGAGCCCTCACCGAGCGGGAGTACGAGATCTTCGTCGCCATCGGCGAGGGCTGGAGCAACAACGAGATCGCCGGGCGCCTCGTCGTGGCGGAGTCGACGGTCAAGACGCACGTCGGCCGCGTCCTGTCGAAGGTGGGCGTCCGCGACCGTGTCCAGGCGGTCATCCTGGCCTACGACCTCGGTGTCGTCCGGCCGAACCCGCCCGACCGGCCCGAGGGCACGTGCAAGGCGGGCGACGCGGCGCGACCTTAGGCTCGGCGGTATGACTGACGACACCCTGCGCCGCGTCACCGTCGAGCGGACCGGCACCGGACACTTCACCGCGACGAACGCGCGCGGCGGGACGATCGCCTTCGGGACCGGCTCCGGAGCCGGCGGGGAGGACGAGTTCACCCCGGTCGAACTGCTGCTCGCGGCCATCGGCGGCTGCACCGCGGCCGACGTCGACGTCGCGACCGGCCGTCATGTGGAGCCCACGGCGTTCACCCTGACCGTGACCGGCGACAAGATCAGCGACGAGCTCGGGAACCGGATGACCGACCTCGCGGTCACCTTCTCCGTGGCGTTCCCGGACGGCGAGCCGGGCGACCGCGCCCGTGCCATCCTCCCCCGCGCCGTCAAGACCTCGCACGACCGGCTCTGCACGGTCAGCCGCACGATCGAGGCCGGCACCCCCGTCGCCGTGACGGTCGCCGACGCCTGACCGCGCCGGCACCCTGTCGCGGTGCTCCGCGGACGAATGCGCGGCCGGGTGGAGTGAAGCCGGATTTCCGGGGCATACGCCGAACGTCGAAGAGGCGAACGCGGGACGGATCGTATGGGTCAGCAGGTGAGAGAAGCGGAACAGCAGGAACAGCGGGGTGCGCTCATCGAGGCCTCAGTCGCGTACGACGGTGACTCCGCGTGCATCGCCGAGGCGCGGGCGTTCACCCGCGACTTCCTGACGCGGGTGCAGGCGGTCGCCGGACTGCCCGTCTCCGGACGGGTGATGGGCATGGTCCCTCTCGTCGTCAGCGAGCTGGTGACCAACGCGGTCAAGTACGCGGGCGGACCGTGCCTGTTGTCGCTGGAGGTCGGCCAGGGCGCCGTCCGGGCGACCGTGTGGGACTCCGACCCGACCCTTCCGGTGGCCCGCGCGGCGGACGCCGGCCGCGTCGGTCAGCACGGGCTGGAGATCGTCATGGCCGTGTGCCACGCCTTCGAGGCGCACCGGGAACCCGTCGGCAAACGGATCACCGCCGTGGTGACGTTGGCCGACACGCCGGACAGTGACATGAGCCGCTCCGCCACCTGACACCGGTCCCCCGCCCCCGGTGCGACGGCGGGGGCACGACAGCGCGCGGGAAGTCCCCTCGGACGGCCGCCCGGCGTCGCCGGGGCGCCCCGCCGGTCCTCGGCACGCCCCTGACGAGCCGAAACGAAATCGTGTCGCGTCACCACGGCTGCCTTACGGGACAATGGTGAGTTCGCGGGGTCCCCTTCGGCAGGAAACGGGTGGTTAACACAGTGCGTCAGGCAGGTGTACTGGACGTCGGGTGCCACAGCGTTCTGCTCACCGTGGCGCGGCGCCGCGCCGGGGTCGCGATGGAGGAGGTGCTGTCCCGAAAGGTGCGGCTCCAGTTGCACGAGACACTGGACGCCACGGGACGGCTGGACAAATCGGGCGTACGAAGCGTGCAGCGGGCGGTGGCCGAGACGCTCGCCGAGAGCCGGGGGGCCCTGCCGGAGGTGTACGCGTTCGCCACGTCGGTGATTCGCGACGCGCCCAATCGCGACGAGGTCCTCGCCCAGGTGGCCAGCGCCACGGGCACCCGGCTGCGGGTGATGACCGGCGAGGAGGAGGCCCGTCTGGCCTACGTGGCCGCACGCCACTGGGCGGAAGAACGGACCGGCTCCCTGCTGGTGCTCGACATCGGCGGCGGGACCGTGGAGGTCGCGTCCGGGTCGTCCAGGCAGCCCCGGACGACCCATTCCCTGCCGCTGGGTGCCCGAACGGTCACCCGCGCCTGGAAGCTGGACGAGGCCGTGTCCTCGAAGCGGCGGCTCGCCGAGGTGCGCGACCACCTCAGCGACCGACTCGCCGAGGTGGCCGACCTGCCGCGCGCCGACCCGGACGGGCGCGTGCTCGCCTGCTCCAAGACCTTCACCCAGCTCGCCCGCTACACCACCGCCGGCCGCGACCGCTCCCGGACCCCGCAGCGGCTGACACTCGACGAGGTACGGGCCGCGGTGGGCGTTCTCGCCAAGAACGGGTCCGCGGGCCGCGGCCGCCTGCCCGGCATCTCACGTCACCGGGCCGGACAGTCCCTGGCCGGGGCGCTCGTCGCGGAAGCCCTGATGGAGGCCTGCCGGGCCACGAGTGTGGAGGTCTCTCCCTGGTCCACCCGGGAGGGCCTGCTCCTGGAACGCCTCGGCGCGCTGCGCGCCAAGGGCTCCACCCCGCGCTGACGCGGACCGGCCGCGGGCCGCTCGGTCCGCCGGACGCTCCCTACCCCCGTACCGAGCCGGGATTCGCCAACCACGGGCACACCGCCCCGTGTTCGGGTCCCGCGCGGCCGGCGGGCGGCTCGTGGCGTCCACTCGCGAGGGGGCGTGGCACGCGGAGGCCGGGAACAAACCGGTACCACTCGACGCTGACCTGAACAGGCCGGCAGATGCCGGAGCGCGGAGTTCCACCGAGGGCGGTGGACCCACCGGCGGTTCTGCTCGTGGAAAGGCGTGAGAGCGATGACGGCGTCCGGACAGCGGCGGCTACGCGCGGCCGGGGCGGGCGAGTTGCCCCTGGTGACCTCGTGCGGCCGCAGGATCCTCGTGAAGGAGCTGCGGCTGGCCACGCCGGGCCGGCCGATCGGCCGGGTGACGCTGGACGTGGGTCCTGACCAGGGCGACGAGCACGGGGTGTGGGCCTCGCTCACCCCCGCCGAGGCACGTGAACTGGCCCGTCGCCTCCTCGCGCACGCCGCCGAGGTGGAGCCGGCGGGGCCGCCCGACCATGAAGCGCCCCGGGCCCATGACATGCGGCTCACCACACCCCGCGGCACGACGGGGGCCACCACGGCCCTCGGCCCAGGACACCGCTCCGCCTGAGCGCCGTCCGGGCACGCGGGAAGCGTGGGCGAGGCCCAAGGCAGCGATGGGAGGCGGGTGGACCGGCTGGTCCACCCGCCTCCCATCCGTCATGTCGCCACCTTCGCACCGCCATGTGAGGCGTCTTCCTTGACGGCCCCCGACACCGGGTCGACGAAGCCGGCACCGTTCAGCCACCTCCGGACCACAGGACCGATCACCGCCGTCCGCGACTTCTCGGCGCGCGCGAGCGGGTCGGCGACGAGCATGTCCGCGCGGTACGCGGCCTCCTGAGTGGTCGTCACGTCCCCGGGAAGATCTCGCGCGCCGAAACAGCGGTTTCCGGCGAGTCGCGCGAAACCCCTTGCGCAATGGTCAAGAATCGTTGACCATTGCTGCATGCCTACCGATGATCTCCCCGAGACGTTTCACGTCACGACGGACGAACAACTGCGCGCCGTCTCCAATCTCACGCGTCACCGGATCATGGCCGTGCTCCGCTTCGAGCCCGCGACGATCACGCAGATCGCCGCGCGGGTGGGCCTTGCGAAGGGAAGCTCCAGCTATCACGTGCGGCTGCTGGAGCGGGCCGGCCTGGTCAAGGTGGTCCGGACACGGAAGGTCCGGGGCGTCACCGAGCGGTACTACGCCATGGCCGCCGGGTCGATCGCGCTGCCGGACCCGGGCGAGGGAGGGCCGGATGTGCTGATGCGCCACGCGGTGGCGGACCTGGAGGCGTCGCCGGCGGATGGCGAGCGGCACGTGCGGATGGCGCATCTGCGGCTCACCGACGAGCAGTTCGCGGAGCTGGGGGCGCGGCTGGGGGCACTGGCGGACGAGTACCGGAAGCTGTCCGATCCGTCGCTGCCGGACTCCTCACTCGTCTTCGCACTCTTCCACCCGGCACAGGGCGAGCAGACCAAGGGGGGCACCAAGTGACTTCAGAGATACGGAAGTTGCCGACCGGGTTCGGACGGCTGTGGACCGCGCAGACGGTGTCCTCGCTCGGTGACGGGGTGTCGCACGCCGCGCTGCCGCTGATCGCGTTGACGTTGACGCGCGATCCGATGGCGCTCGCCGTCGTCACGGCCGCGGGGACGCTGCCGTGGCTGCTCTTCGGGGTGCTCGGCGGTGCGCTGGTGGACCGCTGGGACCGCCGGCGCACGATGTGGGTCGCGGACACGGCCCGTGCGGTGCTGCTCGCGATACCCGCCGCGGCGGCCGCGCTCGACACGCTGAGCATTCCCCTGCTCGCGGCCGTCGCCTTCCTGCTCGGCATCGGCGGACTCTTCTTCGACACGGCCGCCACCGCCTATCTGCCGGATCTGCTCAGCCGCGACCCCGCACTCCTGGAGCGCGCCAACTCCCGCTTGCGTGGCGCCCAGACCGCCATGTCCGGCTTCGCGGGGCCGCCGGCGGGCAGTGCGCTGCTCGCGCTCGGACGGGCGGTTCCGCTGCTCACCGACGCGGTGTCCTTCCTGCTCTCCGCCCTGCTCGTCCGTACGCTGCCCGCCATGCCCCGGCCCGTGCCGGAGGTCCGCGAGTCGCTGCTTCGCCAGGCGCGTGCCGGGGCCTCGTACGTCTTCCGGGACCGGGTGCTGCTCGGGCTCGCGCTCCGCCCGGCGGTCGGGAACATCTCCTTCCTCGCCGTGGAGACCGTCCTCGCCCTCTTCGCGCACGACCGCCTCGGCATCGACACCTACGGTTTCGGTCTGCTCCTCACGGCGGAGGCCACCGGCGGTCTTCTCGGCGCGGGCATCGCCTCCTTCCTCGGCCGACGACTGGGCACCGGCACCGCGCTGACCTGCACGGCCGCCGTCGAAGGGCTGGCCATCCTGGGCCTGGCCGCTGCCCCGAACCCGTACGTGGCCGGCCTCGCGCTCGCCGTCTGCGGAGCCGGCATGGGCGCCACGATGGTGCTCGCGCCCTCCCTCCGGCAGGCGATCGTCCCCGCCCACCTCATGGGCCGGGTCGCCTCCACCTCCCGCATGCTGGCCATGTGCGCCGCCCCCGTCGGCGCCTTCCTCGGCGGCTGGCTGGCCACCACCTACGACATCCGCACCCCGCTCTACGCCGCCGCCGGCCTCCTCCTGGCGATGACGGCCGTCACGGCATCCATGACCAGCAACCGCCGGGTCGAAGCGGCACTGCGCGCCGCCGCCCCGGCCGACGGTCCCGATCACCCGGCGTCCGAGGACGCCGCCCAGGAGACTGCCGCCGACGTGTCGTGACCCCTGCCGCGAAGGCGTCAAGGGTGACGCCGGCCGGCCGCCGGGAAGGTCCACCTGGCGCGCCCCGGGCGTGACGCGCGACGCGCGCGGGTGCCGGTGCTCCCCCCCGAACAGGGGGGAGCACCGGCACCCGCTTTCCTGTCAGCCCGCGACGTTCAGGATCACGGGAACTGAGTGATCTTGGACGGGACGGTGTCCGACCCCGACGTGGGTGCGCCGGTGTTGTTGACGACGTGGGCGTACTGACCCTTGCCGCCCAGGGAGATCACCAGGATGTCGTGCATCTTGACCCCGGTCTTCACCGGGACCTGGAAGCCGTGCGCCTGGACGATGGACGAATCCGTGGTGAAGTTGCAGTAGCTTCCCAGCCCCCATGCCTCGTGCACGGACACGGAGTCGGCGACCTTGTAGGCCGCGTATCCGACGATGCCGTCATGGGTGATGGCGGCGGCGTTGGGCACGTCGTACGCCTTCTCGTTCTGGAAGAAGATCGTGCGTCCGTTCTCGCCGTTCCACAGCACGTCGTACTTGTTGAAGTGCTCGACGAACAGGCCGGTCGCCAGGACGTCGTCACCGTTGACCACGAGGCCGTAGTCGGCGCGGTTGGTGTCCCAGCCGACCCCTTCGCCGTGGTCGGCTCTCCAGAGCCAGGTGTGGTCGATCACGACGTCGTCGCTGTTGACCACGACCGAGTTGGTGGCGAGGCCGGGGCCCGCGCCGCCGATCCGCACGAACACGTCCTGCATGGTGGTCGGGTTGGCGGAGTGGTCGGCAGAGGCGCCCGACGGGCCGATCTGCAGCAGGGTGTCGGACTTGGAGCGGCCCGCGTCGATGAGGAATCCGGCGAGCTTGACGCCGTCCACGTCCGCCACGTGCATCGCGTCGATGCCGTTGTCCGGCACGATGGTCGCCAGCCCGAGACCGAGGACGACGGTGTTCGCCCGGGTCACGTTGATCGTCTGGTCGAGGTGGTAGACACCCGGGGTGAACAGCAGGTTGAGGCCCTGGGCGAGCGCCGCGTTGATGGTCTGCGCGGTCGCGCCGGCCTTGACGACGTAGAACTGGTCGAGCGGGATCGACGTACCGGCCGTGTTGGGCCACGAGACGCCGCGGGCGTTGGTGCGCTTGGAGGGCACGAACACCTTGTAGGTGCTGCCGTCCAGGTAGAGGTAGGGCTTCTCGCGGGAGACCGGGGTGGTGTCCAGGGTGGTGTACGGGCCGGAGTCGAAGTTCGTCGCCGGTGCTCCCTGGACGCCCGTGAAGGTCATGTTCCAGACACCGTTGGTCCAGCCGCCGACGGAGCTGTCACGGGTGTACCACTGCTGCTGGGAGTACGGGCCGACCGTACCGTCGATCTTGGAGTCGGCGATGTAGCCGCCGGAGGCCCAGCCGTAGCCGTTCGGGGCGAGGTTGAGACCGCCCTGGACGTGGATGCGGCGGAAGGGCGCGGCCTGGGCCACGGCCCAGCGGTCCGTGCCGTTGACCGGGGTGATCGACAGGTTCTCCGCCGAACGCCAGAAGTTCTGGGTGGCGTTGCCGTTGAACCAGCCCGCGTCCACGGTGATGTCGCCGTTGATGTGGGTGTCGTCGGGATTCAGGCCGAGGCCCGAGATCGAGGTGTAGAAGCCGACTTGGGCGTTGATGCCGTTGTACGTGCCCGGCTTCATCAGGAACTGGTAGCGGGCGGAACCGAACTGGTTCGACTCCTGCTGGGCGAAGACCTGGTCGAACTTGCCCTGCAGATCGGGCGTCGAGGGGTCCACGACGATGACGTTGGGCCCGAGGTCTCCGCCGCCCTGCACGGGCGGGACGCTGGTCCCTGTGCCGGTGTGCACGGCGACCTCCCACAGCGAGTACCCGTACGCGGTGCCCCGGGTCGTCCCGTAGATCCGTACGTAGCGGCCCTTGCCGGAGACGTCGTAGGAGGCGGTGCCGCCCGTGCCGTCGGTGACGGACTTCAGGACGGTCCAGTTCTGGCCGTCCGTGGAGGACTGGATCTGGAAGGCCCTGCCGTACGCCGCCTCCCAGTTGAGGTCGACCCGGCACAGGTCGCTGGAGGAACCGAGGTCGACCTGGACCCACTGCGGGTCGGAGAAGGCGCTGGACCAGCGCGTCGCGGTGTTGCCGTCGAAGGCCGCCGAGGCGGCGCCGGCCGCGTTCTCGGTGGAGGAGGCGGTTGCCGCCTTGCCCTGCGCCGCGTTGGCGGTGTCGCAGGTCGTCGGGGTGCTGGTGCCGCCGGTGCCGAAGACCTGGAACTCCCAGAGGGAGTAGCCGTACGGGGTCGCGCGGTGGACTCCGGTCATCCGGACGTAGCGGCCCTGGCCGGAGACGTCGAGGGTGTCGGTGCCCCCGTCACCGCCGGTCACCGTCTTGATGTCGGTCCAGGTGCTGCCGTCCGGCGACGTCTGGATACGGTAGTCGCTGCCGTACGCGGCCTCCCAGTTGAGGACGACCTTGGTGATCGTGCCCGAGGCACCGAGGTCGACCTGGAGCCACTGGGCGTCCGTGGCGGCCGAGGACCACCGGGTGGCGGTGTCGCCGTCGACGGCGTAGGCGGCGGGAGTGCCCCCGTTCTCGTCCGACGAGGACGTGGCCGTCTTGCCCTGGGACAGCGGGAGATCGGCCGCGGCGGCCGGTCTCTGCAAGGGCAGGGTGACGAGCGCGGCCATAGCGGCCAGCGCGACACCCAGGGTTCTGATTTTCATGCCGTGACTCCATGCGGGTGGGGTGACGAGCGGAGCGGACACAGTGGATCGGGAGCTGTGGACACAGCTCTGCCATGTGGGCGGGATCGATGTGAACTGGCCTTACGGCCCTCTTAGTTCACGATTTGATTTAAGTAATGAACCATCAGAGTGGCAAGTCCCGTGACACGGGTTTCTTCAACTCGTGTGCGCTGGGCCCCTGTTGATGGGCCACTTCACGGGGTTTGACCTGGATGGGCGTCGACGCGGACGGCCGGGAGACCGCCCTGATCCGTCAAGCCTTGAAGGCGCGGAGCACGCGGAGAGCGCACAGAAACCGAGGCGAAACACGGTCGGGGACGGCAAAAGGCCGAGTGCCCGGGGGCGTCCGCCGTCACAACGGCGCGACACCCCCGGGCACTCGGCCGGGAGAACTCGCCCGTCCGGACCGCGAGGCGATCCGGACGGGCGCGGGTCAGTCGGGGATCAGGGGGTGATCCTCCACTCCTGGATGTATCCCACGTCGATCGACGCGAGGTCGCGGACGCGCAGCTTCCAGGTGCCGTCGACCGGCTGCGCGGAGGCGTCCACCGTGAACGTCTGGTCCACGTTGTCGGCCGAGCCCCCGCTGCGGTTCAGCAGCGAGTAGACGGTGCCGTCGGGGCCGACCAGATCGACCGTCAGGTCACCGCGGTAGGTGTGCACGATGGTGACGTGGACCTCGGTGGTCGCCGAGGCGTTGCCGGGCCGGCCCGTGATCGTGATGGGCGACTCGACCGCCGGGCCGACGTCGGGGATGTCGACCCGGGTGCCGTTGGCGTAGACGTACGCGATCCGCCAGTGGAAGGCCACCGACACGGCCGCGCCGGTGCTGTCGGTCACCGTGACCGTCGTGTCGCTGGTCCCTGGCGTGACGGGGATCCCGGTGATCAGTCCGGTGTCTCCGATGGACAGGCCCTCCGGCAGTCCGGTGGCCGTGTAGGCGAGGCTCGCGTCGGTGTTGGTGGTGTACGCGTTCACCTGAAGGGACACGTCCTGGCCGACCCCCGAGGTCTGGTCGGCGACCGGGGAGACGTTGACGCCCAGGGCGATGCGGTCACCGACGTTGATGCCCGCCCAGGCGTCGGCGACCGCGAGATAGGTGGGGCTGTAGGCCCCGAAGAGATCGCCCGCGGCACGCAGGGTCGCGGTCCTGGCACCGGCGTAGTCGGTCGTGGACGTCATGTAGGTCGTCAGCGCGCGGTACCAGATCGCGGCGGCGTTCTCGATGCCGATGCCCGCCACCGGAAGGCCGTCATGGGTCGGGCTGTCGTACGACACCCCGTTGACGGTCTTGGCACCGCTCCCCTCGGAGAGCAGGTAGAAGAAGTGGTTCGCGGGTCCCGAGGAGTAGTGGACGTCGATGCCGCCCAGCGAGGAGTCCCAGTAGTCGCGGGAGGAACCGTCTCTGGAGGGCTTGTCCATGTAGCGCAGCGGCGCGCCGGTGCCGCGGATGTCGATCTTCTCGCCGACCAGGTAGTCGGGCACGTCGGCCGCGAGGTTCGAATGGAACTCCACGGCTGCGGCGAAGATGTCCGACGTCGCCTCGTTGAGACCGCCGGACTCTCCCGAGTAGGTGAGGTTGGCGGTGGCCGCGGTCACGCCGTGGCTCATCTCGTGGGCGGCGACGTCCAGGGCCGTCAGGGGGTGCGTGTTGCTCGCGCCGTCGCCGTAGGTCATGCAGAAGCAGCTGTCCTGCCAGAAGGCGTTGACGTAATTGTTGCCGTAGTGGGCCCGGCTGTAGGCGGCGACCCCGTCGTTGCGGATCCCGTTGCGGCCGAAGACGTCCTTGTAGTAGTCCCAGGTCGCGGCCGCTCCGTAGGCGACGTCGACGCCGGCGGTCTGCCGGTCGCTCTGGGCGCCGCTGCCCCAGACATCGTTGTCGTCCGTGAACAGGGTCCCGGTGCCGGAGGTTCCCTGGTTGAGGTCATAGGTGCGATGGCCGGCACGGTCGCCGTCGACCAGTTGGTACGACGATCCGGACAGGGTCGTGGAGAGCGGGACCGTCCCGGCGTACTGGCCCGTCCCCGTGCCCGTGTCGACCCCCTGGTACCGGGAGGCGACCTTGCCGGAGGCGGCGTCGGTGATGACGTGCAGTTCGCTCGGTGTGCCGTCGCGCTGGACGCCGTCGATCACCGATTCCCAGGCCAGGACCGGGCGGGTGCCGGCGGCCCAGACGACGAGCCGGGGTGCCCCGTCGACGCCCGCCCGCCGGACGGCCGCCGCACGTCCCACCGCGAGGGCTCTGGCCCCGGCGTCACCGGCGGAGATCCTGGGCCTGAGGCTCGGCACGGTGACGGCGGCCCGGTGCGCCTCGGACACGGTGCTCCGGCCGCTCCGCACGTGCTCGACCAGATCACCGCCGAGCACCGGCAGTCCCGCGTAGGTGCGCTCGTATCGCGTATGGGTCGTGCCGTCCGCGTCCTGGGCGACGTCCTTGACGACGAGTCGCTCCCGGGCACCGAGGCCGAGCCGCTTCGCGGTGGCGCCCGCCTCGATTCCCGCGCTCTTGACCAGCGCGGCGTGCCGGGCGGGCGACAGCGGAACCTGGCGGGCGCCGGACCTGGGCTCGGCGACGATCCGGGCGGGAACCGGGTTCCCGGAGGCCGCGATCCCGGTGACGGATCCGGCGGGAACGAGGTCCGCCGGGGCGGCGGAGGCGGGCCGGACGGCGAGGGCCAGTAACGAGCTCGCGGCGGTGAGAGCGAGGACGGTTACGCGTCTGCGCCGACGGACGGAAGGGGGTTGCCGGTTCAAGGTCATCTCCATCTGCGAGGGGGGTTACCCGGGCGGGCCGACCGCCGGGTACGGCCGGTCCGTGGTGAGCCGGGCGGGGAGCAGCGCCGCAGTGACTGCCGCACGAAGGCGCTCGCGGAGTCGGCGGCGCGTGAATCGTCGGGGTGCGGGTGCGCTGGAAGGGGGCGATGTGGAGGGGATGAGCCGGAGGGGATGAGCCGGAGGGGATGAGCCGGAGGGGATGAGCCGGAGGGGATGAGGGCACCAGCGTGGGCACGTAGCGTGCCTGGTCGACAGCAGAGTGACATCGACCCGATGACCTTGTCATGGAGCGGACAAGACTTCGGCTTGAACTTGCCATTACCTACTGCGAGTTCATGCGCCCGTCACATCTTTTCGGCCGCTGTGCGATGCCTGTGAGCATGGCCGACCGCACAGCCTTCCAGCGGCCGGTGTCCCGCGCATGTGCCTCAGGGCCGGCTCACGTGGGTGTGTTCGTGCGGCGTCCCGGAAGGGCGGCGCGGTGGCCGGGGCTCATGATCGCGCAGCCAGTCGTGGACAGCGAGGGCCAGGGCGCACAGGATGGCCACGATCCCGGAGCCCACGGCGATGGCCAGGGCGGAGCGGAAGTCGTGCCGTCCGGTGCCGAGCACCATGTAGAAGAGTCCCGGCAGCGCCGCCGTGCCGACCGCGCCGCCCAGCCGCTGGGCCGTCTGCAGGGCGCCGCCGGCCGCGCCCGCCATCCGCACCGGTACGTCCCGGAGCGTCATCGTGACGTTCGGCGAGATGACGCAGCCGCTGCCCAGGCCGCCGAGGAACAGGGCCGGAGCCGAGTACCACACGGCCGGATCCCCGGGAGCCAGGCGCAGGATCAGCACCGCACCGCCCAGCCCCAGGGCGACGGCGACGAGACCGCACACGGTCAGGAGCCGGCCCAGCCGCTCGACGAGCCGTCCGGCCACCACGGCCGCCGCGGCCGAGCCGATGGCGAAGGGGGTCACCGCGAGCCCGGAGCGCAGCGGGGAGAAGCCCGCGCCGTTCTGGAAGTACAGCGCGAACACCAGCCACACTCCGCTGAACCCCACGAAGTACAGGGCGGCGATGGCCGCTCCGGCCGCGTAGCCTCGCGTGCTCGTCACCAGGCGCGGATCGAGCAGCGGCTGCCCGCCGACCGCTGTCAGGCGCCGCTCCCACCAGGCGAACACCGCGAGAAGGCCCGCCCCCGCCGGGAAGAGCCACCACAGCCTTCGTACGCCACCGGACTCGGCCAGGATCAGGGGAAGCATCAGGGCGAGCACCCCGCAGCCGAGCAGCAGGACGCCCCGCAGATCGAGGCGTTCCCGGCGACGCGGAGCGACCTTGGGCAGCAGCCGCAGACCCAGCAGGAAGGCGACGGCTCCGACCGGCACGTTCACGTAGAAGATCCAGCGCCAGCCCTGGGGCCCGTCGGCGAGCATCAGGATCAGGCCGCCGATGACCGGGCCCACCGCGCTGGAGATGCCGACGGTGGCACCGAAGAGCCCGAACGCCCGCCCCCGCTCGGCTCCCCGGAACAGTTGCTGGATGAAGGCGGAATTCTGCGGTGCCAGGCATCCCGCGGCCACGCCCTGGGCCAGTCGCGCCACGACGAGGAGCGTGATCGTCGGCGCGGCGCCGGCCGCGGCGCTGCACAGGACGAAGGCGGCGAGGGCGAGCAGGAAGATCCGCCGCCGGCCGATCGCGTCGCCCAGGCGTCCGGCCGTCACGAGAACCAGCGCGAAGGTGAGGGCGTAACCGGAGACGACCCATTGGATCGACGGGGCGGAGGCGTGCAGGGCGCGCTGCATGGAGGGCAGGGCGACGGCGACGATGGTGACGTCGAGCAGGCTCATGAACCCGGCGGTCAGGGTGACCCACAGGGCGCGCCACCGCCGCGGATCGGCTCCCCCGGCCGGACCTTGCCCGCGGCCCCCTCGTCCGTCCGTCTGCGCGTCCAGTTCCACGCCGGGGACTCCTCTCCGTCACCCCCACCATCTTCGGCCCGCGGGGGCGAGGGGCAACACGAGGTCGGGCGGTCGCCATGAGCGTCGGACCCTCGCCGGGGTGGGGGACGCGGTGGGGATCGAAGACGGTGGGCGCGGCACGGGCCGATCCTGGCCGACGCGCCCCCGGCTGAGGACGGTGGGCGCGGTTCGGACCGATCATGGGTGGGCGCGGCACGACAGGTCAGCGCGGCCCGGGTCGATGACGGTGGGCACGGTTCGGGCCGATCGGCGGGTGGGCGCGGCACGACGGGTGGGCGCGGCACGGATCGAGGACCGCGGGCGGGCACGGGCCGGCGACGGGGCGGGGGTCGCTGTGGTCGCCGGGGCCGGGGCGTCTGCCGCGGTCGCCGGGCCTACGGGTCGCTCCGGGGCGACTGAACGTCTCGGGCTCTCGGCGGGGTCATGACCGTGCCGGACGCGCGCATGCCCGTGGGGCCCGTTCCTCGGAACGGGCCCCACGTGGTCGGCCTGGCGGCCGCGCCGACTCCCCTGGACCTGAGACCTGAGCTGCCGGCCCTCGCAGATGGTCGGGCGGTCAGCGCTCTCCGCCCTGTCAGCCCTTGAAGACGTCCTTCGTCTTCTCCTTGGCCTGCCGCGCGTCGCCCTTGGCCTTCTCGGCCTGGCCCTCGGCGGTCATCCGCTCGTTGCCCACGGCGCGCCCGGCCGCTTCCTTCGTCTTGCCCTTGGCCTGTTCCATCTTGGCCTTGGCCTTCTGCTCGCCACTCACGATGTCTCACTTCCCATCACGATCGGCTTCGAGTGTCGAAGCATCGAGTGACCCGTCCCGCGGGTGCCAAACACGGAGATCGAGAATCATTCGCCCCGCCGTCGGTGACTCTCTGTGATCGCATGGGGTTCCGGCATGCCGGAACCGGTGTGCTGGGTGAGCCTGGAGACATGGGCCGATGACACTCCGATCCGTCCGGAGGTCGCGCCCATCTTGGGCAGCCAGAGCGAGGACGACGTCATGAGTGATGAGGTCTACCAGCCGGGAGGTCCCGACATACGCGAGGACGAAGGCATCCTCGACCCGGAGGACACCCTGGAATACGGGGGCTCGGACCCCTTCGACGACGGGTGGTCGCCGCCCGAGCGCCCGCTCGCGGTGGACCATCTGGGCACCACGGCGCGTGAACAGCGCGAGGGGGAGAGCCTGGACGAGAAACTGGCCGAGGAACGGACGGATCCGGCCCTGCGGGACCCCGGCGAGGACGACGGCGGGGACGAACTGGCGGCCGACGAGGACCGGCGCCTGGACGACGAGGTGAGCACGGATCCCGCGGAAAGGATCCTCGCCCTCGATGTGGGCGCCCACGAGGACGCCGAGCACGACATGATCGAGGAGGACGTCGATGCCGACGGCGGCTCCGACCCCGCCGAGCAGGAGGCCGTTCACCTGATCCCGGACGACGACATGCCCGAGCGCCTGGTGGACGAGGGCCAGCGCCGTCCTCCGGAGGACGAAATCCGCCGGCTGCGCTCCGCGACGGACTCCACCTCCTGAGGCTCATCCGCGACGGCGCGGCCCTGAACGGGGAAGTGACGGCCGGTCAGTCCTCACCCCTGACGATGTTCCAGTCGGGGGCGGTCCGGTCCTGGCGGGCCGACGCGCCGGCGGTCGCCGGAAGGCAGGTCCTCGGGCCGGTCTGCCGCCGGCGACGTGCCTTCGCCCATCCCGTCTCCGGCCGCTGGGTGGTCCTGGTGCCGATGTCGGCAGTCATGGCTCCTTCTCGTCCTCTCTCTGTTCGGTCCCGGCTTCCGCCGCGTCCGGCCCCATCGGGTCCGGTCCTTCTTCTGGCTCCGGGCTCTCGGCATCGGGTCCCCCTCAGCGGCGCGGGGAAACGGGCCGGGCGCGACGAAGGTGGCCGACGGGCGGAGGGCGGGCCGGTTTGCGGTACCGCCCGCCAGGTCACACGGTGAGAAAGGGATGAGCGACCCGCCGCGCCGCGGTACGGCGCACACCCACAGGACGGTGGCGATGATGTTCCAGGGCAACGCGAAGGCCAAGCAGATCAAGGGCAAGGTGAAGGAGTCCGTCGGGAAGGCGCTGGGCGACACGTCGGTCCAGAGGGCGGGTCGGCGTGAGCAACTGCAGGGCAAGGCACAGGAGATGACGGAGAAGGCCACGGCGCGGGTGCGCCAGTGGACCAAGCACTGACCATGGCCCTACAGCATCCCGCCGACCGCGGTGGCGACGAACGCGGCGGATTCGAGCGCTTCGCCGAGTCCGGGTCGAGGTTCACCAGCTCGCCCGTCTTCTTCGCGTTCTGCATCGGGCTGGTCGCCCTGACCGTCGCCGTCCACATCGCCGGCCTCGCCGGGGAATGGCTCCTTCTCGCCGGCGACGCGATGACCGCGGTGACGCTGCTGCTCCTGGCACTGCTGAAGAACTCCGAGCTACGGTCCGAGCGGGCGATCCAGCGCAAGCTGGACGCCATCGCCTCGGCAATGCTGGAGGCGCAGGAAGGCGCCTCCAGCAAGGCGCATGAGGAACTCAGGAGGGTGATCCGCATGGAGGACGAGACCTGACGGGCTCCGGTTTCCTCGCTTCCTCGCTTCCTCGTTCCTCGTGGGTCCGGCCTTCTCACGCTCCTTGCCGGCCAGGGCTCTGCCTCCGGCGTCCGGACGTGCTCTTGGCCGCCCTGGACGAAGATCTCTTCGCGGTGGCCTTCTTCACGGGGGACCTCTTGGCCACCGTCTTCTTGGCGGCGGTCTTCTTCGCCGCCGTCTTCTTCGCCGCCGTCTTCCTCACCGGGGGCGGTGGCGTCCTGGCGGCCGTCTTCTTCGCCGGGGCGGTCTTCTCGGCCGGGGCCGTGGCCGCGAGGGCCTGGAGGCCGGCGTTGATCAGTTCGTCCCGTACCTGCTCCTGGAACTCCGCGACGCCCGGGACGTCCGAGAGCCGCTTCAGCCCTTCCGTGGCCAACTGCTGCGGATCGAGCCCGAATCGGCGCCCGGCGATATAGGTGGCCACGGCGAACGTGAGGCGCCCCTTCTTCAACCGTCCGAGGACATAGCCGCCGGCTACAGCCGCGGCCAGGGCAATCTTGGTTGTCGCCTTCATGAACCTTTTCCCTTCGGACCACGCAGCCCCGCCTCTCCCGGGCCCACCCGCTCCACAGCGCGGCTGCGGGGAAAGCCGTCTTCACCTGACCCAACAAGTACCCCTATATGATGAAAATGCATGCTCGCGTCGGAGTGCGAACCGTCCGGGGAGTGACGGGCACGGACAGCGACGGACAAGGAGGACGAGCCGGAGACGCAAGCGAGCCGAGGGGAGAAGAGGAGGAGACGGTGGAGCGACGACGGCGGCCGGCCCGGAGCTCCTCCCGGCGGGAGATAAGCGCGTCTCGCGCGGAGGAGTGAGCCATGGCCGTATACATCTACTCGATCACGTTCAAGGACCATCCGCTGCGCCTCGACGGTCTCGACGGAGTCGGCGCTCCGCCCTCCCCACTGCGCACGGTGACCGCGGGCCCGCTCTGCGCGGTCGTGAGTGACGCGCCGGAGGAACTGCCCCCCGGCCTCGGCGACATCGGCCGGCACCAGGAGATCCAGCAGCGTCTGCTGGCGGACGGCACCGTGCTGCCCCTCAGGTTCGGCCACACCGCCCCGGACGAGGAAGCGGTCAGGGCGGTGCTGGAGGAGCGCGGCGACGAATACGCCGAACGTCTGCGCCAGTTGGAGGGCTGCGCCGAGTACAACCTGAAGGCGTCGCAGGACGAGGAGATGCTGCTGCGGGAGATCCTCGCGCAGTCGGAGACGGCCCGGCGGCTCAACGACGACATCCGCGACGGCACGGCAGCCCCCGACGCGGCCGTGCGGCTCGGCGAGTTGGTCGCCAACGAGGTGCGGGCCCGCCAGGAGGCACTGGCCTCGGGCGTGATCGAGGCGCTCCGCCCGTTCGCCCGGGAGATCGACTCCTCTCCGCCCACCGGAACGGACTTCCTCAGCGTCTCGTTCCTGGTGAGCGACGAACAGGACGAGCTCTTCCTCACCACGGAACTGAGTCTCGCGCACCAGATGGGCGAGGGATTCGAATTCCGGCTCAACGGCCCGCTCCCTCCGTACAGCTTCAGCTGAACCGTCCCGACTCCCCCTGGACAGGCACCGGTTCGACTCCGACGGCGACATCACACGGCGTCATCCTGGGAGTGACGGGCGGTGGGGGCGGCCGGATTCGCCCCCACCGACGAGGGGCTACACGCCTGCCACGCGTGGCTCCCGCACCACCGCGATCTCGCCGGGATCGACCCTCACCGAGCCCGACAGGGCTTTGCCGGTGAGGAGTTCGGTGGCGCCCGGCGGGACGGGGATCTCCGCACCCCGGCCCGCGTGGTCGATGAGGAACACGTAGTCGGCGTCCCGGCCGCGCCGGCGGACCCTCTCCACTCCCGGTGGTGTGTCACCGCCGTCGGTGACGCCCGCCCCGGAGCGGATGCGGTCCAGCAGGGCGGTGAGCGTGTCCGGGTCGGGGAGGGTCGCCACGTACCAGGCGGTGCCCTGTCCGTGGGCGTTCCTCGTCACCGCCGGGACACCCGCCAGGGGGCCCTCCGTGTACGTGGCGACCGCCTCGGCGCCGTTCAGGCGCAGCCGTTCCGACCACAGGGTGGCGGTGGCGCCCGGGGGCACCCGGCCGGTCAGGCCGGCCGACTCGCCGGGGAGCAGGGGGAAGAGTTCGTCGCCGCGGATGCCGAGGATCTCCCGGAACGCTCCCGGGTAACCGCCCAGGCGGATGTGACAGTTCTCGTCGACGGCGCCGCTGTGGAAGCCGACCGCGAGGGTGCCGCCGCGCTCGACGTGGCCGGCCAGGTTCGCCGCGCCCGCCTCGTCCACCAGGTAGAGGCTCGGGGCGAGCACCAGGCGGTAGGCCGAGAGGTCCGCGTCCGGGCGTACGAAGTCGACGGCCGTGCCGGATCGCCACAGCGGCTCGTACCAGGCACGGACCAGATCCTTGTACCGGAGGTCGCCGCTGGGCTGGGAGGGCAGCTCCAGTGCCCAACGGGCGTTCCAGTCCGAGACGATGGCGACCTCGGCCGTGCCGGTGCTGCCGCGTACCTCGGCCAGGGCCCTGAGGTCGGCGCCGAGGCGGACGACGTCCTGCCAGATGCGGCTGTCCGTGCCCGCGTGCGGGAGCATCGCCGAGTGCCATTGTTCGGCGCCCGCCCTCGCGGCCCGCCACTGGAAGTAGGCGATGCCGTCGGCGCCGTGGGCCACGTGGGCCAGGGCGTTGCGGCGCATCTCCCCCGGTTTTTTGGCCCTGTTGACGGGCTGCCAGTTCACGGCGCCGGTGGAGTGCTCCATGAGCAGCCAGGGTCCGCCGGCCAGTGACCGTGTCAGGTCGCCGCAGAGGGCGACGTCGATCTCGGAGGCCGGGTCGGTGGACATGAGGTAGTGGTCGTTGGAGACGACGTCGAGTTCCGGGGCCCACCTCCAGTAGTCGAGCGCGTCGAAGGTGTCCATCACCATGAAGTTGGTGGTGGCCGGTGTCGACGGGGCCGCCGCGCGCAGGACGTCCCGCTCCGCCGTGTACAGCGACAGGAGTTCGTCGGAGCAGAAGCGGCGCCAGTCGAGCTGGTGCGTGGGGTTGGGGACGGCGCCGGTGGCGCGGGGCGGCAGGATCTCCTCCCAGTCGTAGTACCACTGGCTCCAGAACGTCGTGCCCCAGGCGTGGTTGAGGGCCGCCAGGTCGTCGTCGTAGCGGGTGCGCAGCCAGTGGCGGAAGGAGCGGGCGCTGGTGTCGCAGTAGCAGGCCGCGTTGTGGCAGCCGTACTCGTTGTGGATGTGCCACATCACCACGGCGGGGTGGGCGGCGTAGCGCTCGGCGAGGGCTGCCGTGACGCGCAGGGCGACCTCGCGGTAGGCGGGGCTGCTCGGGCAGAACGTCTGTCTGCTGCCGTAGGCCAGCGGACGGCCGTCGCGGTCGACCGGGAGCGCTTCGGGGTGTGCCCGGAAGAACCAGGCGGGCGGAGCGGCGGTGGGGGTGGCCAGGTCGGCGGCGATGCCGTTCTCGTGGAGGAGGTCCAGGAGCCGGTCCATGCGGGTGAAGTCGTACCGGCCCTCGGAGGGTTCCATGAGGGCCCACGAGAAGATGCCGACGCTGACCATGGTGACGCCGGCCTCGCGCATCAGACGCATGTCCTCGGCCCAGATCTCCTCGGGCCACTGCTCGGGGTTGTAGTCGCCGCCGTAGACGATGCCGGGGACGGACAGGGGGCGTTCGGGGGTCATGCGGTCCCTCCCGAGGACAGCAGGCGGCGGGTGGTGGCCACGCCCCAGGCGTCGAGGGACAGCAGTCGGTCGCTGGAGACCATCAGGCCGTCGGTGGCCTCGACATGGGCCGCCCAGCGTTCGCGGGTCTCGACGGCGGGCCGGGCCATCAGGCAGTCGGGGTCGTTGGTCCACAGGCGCCGGTGCTGCCATTGGCGGCCGGCGCCGGTGAACTCGGCCGCGTCCTGGCCGGGTTGGCTGTAGTCGTCGGCCTCGGGCCGCCGGTGCGGTGCCGTGTCGGGGCTGACCCGCATCGCGTCGAACAGGCCGATGGACGGGAGGACCGGGGCGCCGCAGCCGAGGAGGTAGGCGTCGGGGCCGATGGCTTCGCGGATCAGGGCGATTCCGGCGCGGTAGGCGGTCAGCGCGTCGGCTCCGGAGTGCCGTACGCCGTCCAGGGCGCCCGCGTAGAGGAAGTCGGTCTTGAAGTAGTCGTATCCCTCGGCGCGCAGCGTGCCGAAGACGTCGGTCAGGTAGGCCCCGGCCTCGGGGTGCGTGGCGTCGAGGGTGTACAGGTCGTGGTTCCAGTTGTGGCCCGCGTGCAGGGGTGCGCCCGCCGGGTCGCGGACCAGCCAGTCGGGGTGCCGGCCGGCGAGTTCGCTGTGCGGTGCCACGAGGAACGGCGCGGTCCAGATTCCCGCGCGCCGGCCGCGCGCGCGGATGGCGTCGGCGAGGGCCGTTCGGGAGCGGAAGCGGCCGGAGAGGGTGAGCCAGTCGCCGAGTGCGCTCTGGTAGCCGTCGTCGATCTGGACGACGTCGACGGGGAGGTCGAGGGTGTCCATGGCGCGGAGGTTCTCGTGGATGTCGTCCTCGGTGACGGCGGTGAAGTACTCGTACCAGGAGCACCACACCGTGGGTGCCGGCCGTGGCGCGGGGGTCGCGAGGGCGTCGGCCCAGGCGGCGAGCGCGCCCTGGACTCCGTCGGGTCCGGAGTGGGACGACTCCGTGACCGGGCCGTCGGCGCTGATCTCGGCCCGGCCGTCGTGGACGGTCAGCCGGATCGAGGGGACCGAGACGGCCGGGTCGGGCGCCGCCCACAGCCGGACCGGGGAGCCGTCGCCGGGGTCCAGCGCGAGCAGTCCCTCGCCCTGGAAGCCGGCGGGCGCCGCGGTGCGGCCCGGCCGGTAGCAGACGGTCGCCCAGTTGGCGTTCGTCGGGCGGTGCGGAGCGTCGTCGAGGGCGTAGGAGCCACTGGGGCTCCAGGACTGCCAGCCCTCCTCGTGGACCCGTGCGGTGCGCGGGTCCACGGGTACGGAGGCTACGGGGGTGAAGGCTTGGGACACGTCGGTCTCTTTCACGTGAAGCCGCCTGAGTCTTTCGGGTGGTGTCGTCTCAGCTCTTGTTGGCGCCGAGGGTCAGACCGCTGACGAACTGCCGCTGGAGCGCGAAGTACACGACGAGTGTGGGAATCGCGGTGAGCAGAGCGCCGGCGGCGACCAGGTTGGGGTCCGTGAAGAACTGGCCGGAGAGGTTGTTCAGGGCCGAGGTGATGGGCATGTTCTCGCCGGTCGAGATCAGGACGAGGGCCCAGAAGAAGTCGTTGTAGATCCAGATCGACAGCAGGGTCCCGAGGGCCGCCATCGCGGGCTTGCACAGCGGCAGGGTGATCTGCCAGTACAGCCGCCACACCGAGGCTCCGTCCACGAGCGCGGCCTCGGTCAGCTCGTCCGGCAGGGAGCGCATGTAGTTGCTCAGGACGAACGCGCAGAACCCGGACTGGAAGGCCACGTGGATCAGCACCAGGCCGAGGGCGGAGTCGTACAGCTTGCCGCTCTCCGTGATGCCGGGCAGGTCGGTCAGCAGGTACATCCGGTACAGCGGGGTGATGATGACCTGCTGCGGAAGCAGGTTGCCCGCGGTGAAGACCAGCAGCAGCGCGAGGTTGAGACGGAAGTCGAAGCGGCTGACGTAGAAGGCGACCATCGACGACAGGAACAGCGTGAGCAGCACGGCCGGCACCGCGATCAGCAGCGTGTTGACGAAGTAGTGCGTCATGTCCGACTGTTCGAACGCGTTCGTGAAGTTGTCGAGGTTCAGGGTGTCCGGCCAGGACACATAGCCCTTGTCGCTGGTCTCGCCGTACGGGCGCAGGGCCGAGAAGACCGCCCACAGCAGCGGGGCGAGCCAGGCCAGGGCGGTACCGGCGAGGAAGACGTGCAGCAGCACGCGGGCGGGGCGGACGGGCGCGCGCTGCTTGCGCGCGCCCGCCGCGAGGGTGGGGGCGCTCACGGTCGCCGCTCCTTCCGGAAGGTGGCCACCAGATACGGGACGATCACGACGAGCGAGATGACCAGCAGGACCACGGCGATCGCCGAGCCGTAACCGATGCGGCTCGACTCGCCGATGATGTTGTTGGTCACCAGGATGGAGAGCAACTCGGTCCCCTGGGCACCCTTGTTGAAGACGAAGACCAGGTCGAAGGCGCGCAGGGCCTCGATGATGGTGACGACCAGCACGACCGTGTTGGTGGGGCGCAGCGTGGGGAAGATGACGTTCTTGAACGTCTGCCACTCGTTGGCGCCGTCCAGCGCGGAGGCCTCCCTGAGGGAGGGATCGACGCCCTTGAGGCCGGCCAGGTACAGGATCATCATGTAGCCGGTGTGCCGCCAGGAGGCCGCGACGAGGACGGCCCACAGGTTGAGGTCGGGGTCGCCGATCCAGTCGATGTAGTGGCCGGGCTCGTTGGCGCCGATGAGGCTGTTGATGAGGCCCGTGTCCGGGTTGTAGACGAGTTGCCAGACGAAGCCGATGCACGCCATCGAGATGACGACCGGCAGGAAGAACGCGGTCTGGTAGACGCGGCTGAAGCGGATCCTCTTGTCGAGCTGGACGGCGAGGAAGAGGCCGAAGGGCGTCGGGATCAGGATGAGGACGACGAACCAGATGATGTTGTGCTGGACGGCGGGCCAGAACTGCGGGTTGTCGTTGAAGAGTTGCCTGAAGTTCTGGAGGCCGACCCACCGGATCGAGTCGAACCGGATGCCGTCCCAGGTGGTGAAGGCGAGGGCGATGGAGGCGAGGGCGGTGACCCAGACCAGGGCCACGTGCAGGACCGTGGGCACGCCCGCCATGAGGGCGAGCGTGAACCGGTCACGGCGGGTCAGCAGGCGGCGCTTGCCGCGTGGGGCCCGCTTCGGCGCGGAGGCAGTGCCCGGAGGCGGCGTGCCGGCCGCCTCCGGGGACTTCGTCGTGGTGTCGGTGGTCATGATGTCGTTCACGAGGTCGCGAAGATCTGCTTCTTCTGGCGCTCGATCGACGACAGCAGGCTGTCGACGTCCTTGGGGTTCTGGAGGAACTTCTGGAGTCCGGGCTGCATCACCGTCGAGGTGAAGTCCGGCCGGGAGTCGCGGTCCATGAACTGGGTCAGGGTCTTGGCGCCCGCGATCATGTCGAACGCCTTCTTCTGGAGCGCCGAGTACGCCGAGGTGTCGGCCTTGACGGAGGCGGCCACCACGCTCGGGTCGCCCTTGAGGTAGAGCTCCTCCGCGGCGGGACTGCCCATGTACTCCAGCAGTTTGACGACCCCGGAGTGGTTCTTGGGGGCCTTGCTGACCATGAGCCCGTCGGTGGGCGCCTCCACGGTGTCCTGGCCGTACGCGGAGCTGATCTCCGGGAAGGGGAAGAAGTCGAGGTCGTCCAGGTCGTCCTTGTTGGTGAACTGCTGGGCCACGAAGGTGCCGAGGAGGTACATGCCGGCCTTCTTGGCCACGAGCGTCTGGGCGGCGTCCTGCCAGGTGCGGCCCATGAAGCCGTCCTGGTGGTAGGGCAGGAGCTCGGCCCAGTGGTCGAAAGCGGCCTTGACCTTGGCGTCGGTCCAGGAGGCCTTGCCCGCCATGAGCTGGACGTGGAAGTCGTAGCCGTTGAGACGGAAGTTGATCTGGTCGAAGGTGCCCATCGCGGGCCAGGCGTCCTTGTCGCCGAAGGCGATGGGGACGAGCTTGTCCTTCTTCATCTGCTTGCACAGGGCGATGAGTTCGTCCCAGGTGGTGGGGACCTTGTAGCCGTGCTGCCGGAAGACGCTCTTGCGGTAGAAGACCGCCCACGGGTACGTCGTCATCGGGACGAAGTAGTACTTGCCGTCCTCGCCCTTGCTGAGCTTCTTCATCGCCTCGGGGAAGTTGTCCCCGATCTTCGCCCACACGTCGTCGATCGGCGAGGCGAGCTTCTTGGCCGCGAAGAACTGCATGCGGTACCCGGCGAACCAGTTGAACACGTCGTCAGGCGTGCCCTGAAGGTACGAGTTGATCTGCTCCTGGAAGGTGTTGTGGTCCTTCGTGTTGACGTCGACCGTGATGCCGGACTGCTTCTTGAAGTCCGCGTAGACGTCGGCGAAGGCCTTCTTCGGCACGGCGTCGGACGCGTTGGAGCCGACGGTGACCGTCTTGGGGTCCGACGCCGTGCCGCTGCCGCCACAGGCGCTCAGCAGGGGTACACCCGCGCCGAGGGCGACCGCGCCGCCGATTCCGCGGATCAGGGTGCGACGGCTGGGTGTCGGTGCGGACAGACCCGGGAGGGGAAGGTGCATGACGGCTCCTGAGGGCAGGGTTCGGTCGAGCCGGACGGCGGGGAGGCCGGAAATCGATCAGAAACCAACTCGAACGAACAACGTGGGCGTAATGACAGCCTCATGTCGGCATCGCGTCAAGACCTCGCACTCGCCTTGCCCGAAACGTGACCGACACGTCACGGACCACCGGCATTGGGGCCGACAGTCTCGATGGATGCCGGAAAAGAGGGGCGAGCACCACCGGGCGGGAGCCATCGGGCCCATCGCCTGCCCGGTTCGCGAGCCGGCGAACGGCGGGCGGTCCGACCGCATCAACAGTGTTGGCTTTTGCGACGTGGTTACCCAAAAGCAAACAGCAGTTGGTTGATTCTGTTTACAGGCAGCCCGCATCGACGTGCGGGTCATTCCCTATCAAATGCGACAGACTGATGGCGGGTCATGGGGCTGTGCACCCCGGTCGGGCGTTCGTCCGCCGCCCAGTCTCGCGCAACGTAATCGATTACGCTACGGTCCCCCGACATCGATCCGGCAAAGCCGTGGAACGGAAACAGGCGTGGCGGGAGGGGCGGTCACCGGGCCGCGACGGCGGCGACAGCGTCGGCCCGAACTCCGTGCCGACGCGATGTCAGACCGACGCGCGCGCCACGAAGGCGGCAGTGACCCGTACGGTCCTTCGGCGCGTCCGGCCGTCGATCTGCTCCAGAAGGAGTCCGGCCGCGACGCGGCCCACCTCGCGCGCCGGGTAGCGGATGGTCGTCAGACGCGGCCGGACGAGCGAGGCGAACTCGATGTCGTCGTGCCCCACCAGCGACACGTCGCCGGGGATGTCGAGCCCGAGGCGCTCGGCCGTGTCCATCGCGCCGACGGCCGTGATGTCGTTGCCGCACAGCACCGCTTCGGGCCGGAGCCGCGCCCGCATCAGCCGTTCGAAGCCCTCCGCCCCCGCCTCGCGCGTGTGCTCGCCGTGGACGATGTGCTCCCGGGCGATGCGCAGCCCCGCCTCGGCCGCGTGCTCCCGGACGCGTTCCAGGCGCGGATCACCGCCGGCGGCGTCCAGCGGCCCGGCGATCACACCGATGCGCCGCCGGCCGGTGGCCGCCACGTGCGCCAGCGCGGCACGGACCGCGTCGTCGGCGTCGGGAGTCACCAGATCGACGTCACCGAACGGGACGTCGGCGCTGACCACCGCCGGGACACCGGCGGCGCGCAGCACGTCGAAGGCGTCGGTGGCCAGCCGGAACGGCGTCATCACCACACCGGCGAACCTCTGCTGCACCGCTTCGCGCAGCAGCGCCTCCTCCTCGTCCCGCCGCGCTCCCGTACTGCTCACGAGCACGTGATAGCCCCCGCCGCGCAGCTCGTCCTGGATCGAGCGGGCGAGCAGCGCGTAGAAGGGGTTCGCGATGTCCGGTACGACGAGGGCGACCATCGTGGACTTGCCCGTACGAAGGCTCCGGGCAACGGGGTTGAGGGTGAAGCCGAGCCGCTCGATGGCCGATTCGACCGCTTTGCGCGTTTCCTCCGTGACCGGCCGTTTTCCGCTCAGCACATACGAGACGGTGGCGGACGAGACTCCCGCGGCCCGCGCCACGTCACTCATCGTCACCCGCTGCCGCATCCGCGTCCGCCCCTTCTCCGACGGCAACCCTACCGGCGCCCGCCGGTCGGCGAGTTCCGTCCGGTCACGGCCCGTCCCGCGTCCTCGCAGGTCCGCACCCCCACCGCGCCGGACGCCCGCCGCCTCCGCGCCCCGGCACGCACGTCGCGACCCCCGCGGCGCGGGCCTCACCGGCGAGCCACCCCCGCCCCGGGGGGGCCGCTCGAATGCTTCGCGATGACCCCAATACGGTCAATCGTCAACGAAACGCGCATAGTCACCCGATGGCGGAGGTCTGTGATCCCCGGGGGCCTCGCCTCCCGGCTCTTGGCCAAAGGTGACCATACTGGGAGGGCACACCACACCCCACCAGCAAAGTGACTCATGTCGAAGTCCTCCACAGAGCGTCTCACCGCCCCGGAAACGGTCTGGCTGGCCGCCGGGCGCCATACAGGCCCCGCGCCGCAGACGGCTCTCCGGGAGCACCTGCGCGAACTGAAGAACAGGGAAAGGATCCAGGACTTCCTGGAGAAGGAGAACGACACGACGCCGGACGGGCACGTCTTCGAGGCGCGCTGGTTCGTCGACGAGGACGTGACCGTGCGGGCGCGGCTCACCACCGACGGACGGGCGCAGGTGGACGGCGAGCGGCGCTGGACACTCGCGGCCGAGGCGGAGCGGCCCTGGGATCCCGGGTGGCCCTCCCCCGCCGCACTGCTCTGGCCCGAGCGGAGCGACCTCTCCTGGGACCGTGACGCCGCGGCCGGACTGCTGTTCCAGGACATCAACCCGCTGCCGAAGGACGACGCGGCGCTGCGGCGCCTGCTCAAGGACATCGCCCGGCACAGCTGGAGCGTCAACGTCGTCGTGCACGAGGCCATGACCCCCGACGCCGAGGGCCGCCTCCCGCTGATCCGGCTGCTGCCGCCGGCACTGCGGCATCGCGTGGTGGAACACCGGGCCACGCCCGAGCAGTTCCACGCCGTCAACTGGGCGCTCGGCGACCTGGGGACGTCCGTACCGCGTGGCGGCGCCGTCATCCTGTCCGGCACGCCCGCGCGGACCGGGTTCGACGAGCAGGCGTTCAGGGTGCGCAGCGTCTTCCTCGACGGCTCCGAACCGACGGAACTCCTCGACAAAATCGTGCAGTTCGCGGCGCTTCCCTGGCCGCTGCCGGACGACGCGGCGGCGGCCTTCACGGCGCTGCGCGAGGAGTGGAGTCTGCTGACCCTCGAAGAGGAACTCGTCCACGCACGCGCTCTGGTGGCCTCGTACTCCGAAGCCCTCGACGCGATGACGAAGTCGCGCGACCTGTACCGCGAGGCGACCGAGCTCGCGCACGCGGCGCTCTCGGAGATGGCCGAGTACCGCGAGGCGGCGTCCGCCGCGCGGTCTTCCGCCGCCGGGCAGGACAAGCACCCGCTGGCGAAGACGCTTCAGCGCGTCACGGACTCGCTGCTGCCCCGGAGGGCGCAACGCGTCGACGCCCACCTCCAGGAGGCACGGGCGAGCGAGCGGCGGGCCCGCGAGGCTTCCGAGTAACCTCGGGCGCGGGGGTACGGCGGGTCCGCCGCTCCCCCGCGCCCGTCACCGTTCACGCCCCGCGCTCCACGCCTGTCACCGTTCACGCCCGGCGCTCGTCGCGTCGGCCCCGGCCCCCGCACTGCCGGGGCAGGCCACGCGCTACCGGGGCGGGCCGACACACTGCTGGGGCAGGCCCACGCGTTGCCGGGGCAGGCGGCTCGTAGGCGTCGGACGGGTCGCTCATGTCGGCGAGGCCGCCCTTGTCCCCACGAGCGCGCCCCTGACGCGGGTTCCGTCAGGCGCCGCGCCAGATGTTGGCGAAGGCCGCGTTCTCGATGGCCCGGCGCTGGCGGACGGCTTCCAGTTCCATCACCGCGTCGTGCACGGCGACCAGGACGGTGGTCACCGCCTCGTCCTCGACCGACGAGGTGTCGTCGCTCTCCTCTGCGGGGATTCCGACCACGTCGGCGAGCGCGGCGAGGACGGGTTCGTCGGCCGCCCATCGATGCATCGCCC
Organism: Streptomyces sp. NPDC015532; assembly: GCF_043078065.1. NCBI lineage: Bacteria > Bacillati > Actinomycetota > Actinomycetes > Kitasatosporales > Streptomycetaceae > Streptomyces > Streptomyces sp. NPDC015532. Next base: position 133,062 of record NZ_JBIBSY010000021.1, read on the forward strand.
GGCTGCGGGCCGGTGAGTCCACCAGCTCCATGCGGTCGGGGCCGAAGGGCAGTCGGCCCCGCCGTTGCCGGGTGAGCTGGCCCGCCTGTTCGAGGTCGGTCTGATAGGCCTTGGCCAGATCGCGTCCCCTGCGCCAAAGCCAGTCCTCGACCCTCTCGTACGGGACCTGCCGCACGAGCGAGGACGCCGCCTCGCCCAGAAGACGGTCGTCCGTCGCGGGCTGCCTCGCCGGTGTCATCCGGTCACCGTCCAGCGTGATGACCTCGCCGGCGAGAAGATCGATCACCTCGGCTCCGGCGAGAGCGAGCGACAGGTCGCCCTGCCCCACAGAACGTTCCGGCTCCTTGTCCATCGTGATGATGAACAGGTCCCTGGCCGTGGTCACGAACGGCTCCCTTCGGAGAACTTCGCCCGGCGCGACCCTCACGCATCGGATCCAGCGTGTCCACCGCGCCACCCCCCGCGGGCGATCCGTCGTCCGCGAAGGAAGGGCACGTCACGATCGTGATCGTAACTCCCGGCACACCGGTGCGTCAGTGAGCCGCGGGCTCCGCCCGCGGGTTGACGACGTGCCGCGGCCTGATGATCTTCGTGATCGCGTCCGGGCGCGTGGCCGGGGAGACGTGGCCGGTCCGGCGGACGTGGGTGCGTCCGCCGGACCGGTCGTCCTCGGCCTGCTGTGCGGTCAGCCCTGGCGGGCCTTCAGACGCGGGTTCTTCTTGTTCACGACGAAGACCACACCACGCCTGCGGACCACCTGGGCCCCGGGCTTGGACTTCAGTGAGCGCAGTGACGCACGTACCTTCATGGTTCTGTCCTCCTTCTGCCGAACTCGGCGCGCTCCGGCGGTCAGTGCCGGTTCGACGCCGTACGGCCGTAGCGGCGCTCGAAGCGCTCCACCCGGCCGGCGGTGTCCAGGACCCGAGAGGTCCCGGTGTAGAACGGGTGGCTCGCCGACGAGATCTCCACGTCGACGACCGGATGGACGGCGCCGTCCTCCCATTCGATCGTCCGGGCGGAGTCGGCGGTGGATCGCGTCAGGAACGCGACACCGGCGGCACGGTCCCGGAAGACGACCGGACGGGATTCGGGGTGGATGTGGGGCCTCATGCGGTTCCCTCCTCGGTTACGGCAGGTTCGCCCGCGGAGACGACGGGTGCGTCCGCGGATGCGACGGGTGCGTCCGCCGGGTACGCCCGGCGTGCGGTCAGCGTTCCTCCCGGAACGCGACGTGCCGGCCCGCCTGCGGGTCGTACTTGCGCAGGACCAACCGGTCGGGGTCGTTCCCGCGGTTCTTGCGCGTCACATACGTGGCGCCGGTCCCGGCCGTCGACCTCAGCGTGACGACGGGGCGCGCGGTGCTGCGTGCCATGAGGTCCTCCTTCGCCCACCATGCACGGGCCTTGACTCGCGCATGCCAATCAGTTACGTGAGCTGTAACAGCGCACCTGGCGCCCGCATTCCCGGACCCCGGACGTGGCGTGCGACACGGCGTGGCGTGGGCGGGACGGCTACACCTCGCGCACGGCGCCGGCGACGACCGAGCTCACCATCCGCCGGACGGCTTCGTGATCGGGCGGCGCGCTCTCCCGGTCCGCGAACAGCATGTGCCCGGCCCCGACCAGGGTGAGCGCCAACGTGTCGACGTCCGCGTCCGGCTCAAGGCGCCCCAGCTCCCGCTCGGAGCGCAGATAGGAACCGATCACGGCCGCCGCCTCGGTCAGCAGCGGAAGACCGACCGGGGTCGTGGCCCGCAGCCGGGCGCGCAGCGCGTCCCGGGCGACGACGAGGCCGAGGATTCCCAGGGCGAGGGGCCCGAACACCTCGCCCAGCGCGGCCGTGAGGATGCCGACGACGGTGCCGGTCCCGGCGGACGCGCGCAGGGCGGCGCCCTGAACGTCCAGCCGCGCGATCCGGTCCCGTACGAGCTCGGCCAGGAAGGCGTCGAAGTCGGCGAAGTGCCGGTGCAGGACTCCCTTGGCGCACCCCGCCTCGACGGTGACCGCCCTGCTGGTCAGCGCGTTCGGCCCGTCCCGCAGCAGGACGCGTTCGGCGGCGGCGAAGAGCTGCTCGCGGGCGTCGCGCAGGGCCACCCCAGTCGGCATACGTCCATCCGCCTTTCGTACGGGCCCCGCTCACCGGTCACCGGTCTCCCCGTGAATCCTGCCACCAGGGACAAAGGGCCACGCGCCCGCCCGGCGCCTCCCCGGGAACGCGTACTCGTTGACGAGTGGGCGCACGCCCACTCATAGTGGGCGCACGCCCACTCATAGTGGGCGCACGCCCACTCATAGTGGGCGCATGCCCACTATGCCGTCAGGGGGATCACGTCCCCCAGCGATCGAACCTCATGAGTACCGGCGGGCGGCGGAGTCGTTCGGCTCCGACGCGGAACGCTACGACCGGACACGGCCGCGTTATCCGGAAGGCCTCGTGGAGCGGATCGTCTCCGGCAGCCCCGGCCCCCGCGTCCTGGACGTCGGGTGCGGCACCGGGATCGCCGCCCGGCAGTTCCTGGCCGCCGGCTGCACCGTCCTCGGCGTCGATCCCGACGCGCGGATGGCGGAGACGGCCCGGCGCCTCGGCACGGAGGTCGAGGTGGCGACCGTCGAGGCCTGGGACCCGGCCGGGCGCGCGTTCGACACGGTCGTCGCCGCCCAGTCCTGGCACTGGGTCGATCCGGTCGCGGGCGCCGCCGTGGCGAGGCGGGCGCTGCGGCCACGCGGGCGGTTCGCCGCCTTCTGGAACGTGTTCCAGCTGCCGGCCGAGGTGGCGCGGGCCTCTGCGGTGGCCCTGCGGAGGGCGATACCCGACTCGCCGTTCGACTTCGAGGCGATGACACGACCGGCGGCGGACGTGTACCGGCCGATGCTCGACAAGGTGGCCGACGGACTCCGCGCGGTGGGCGGCTTCGACGAACCGGCGGAGTGGAGCCTCACCTGGGAGTGGTCCTACACCCGGGAGGCGTGGCTGGACATGATGCCGACCCAGGGAGCCCTGACCCGCCTCCCCGCGGAGGCCCTGGCCCCCGTGCTCGACGAGGTGGGCGCCGCCATCGACAGCCTGGGAGGCGGCTTCACGATGCCCTACACGACGGTGGCGGTCACCGCGCTGCGGGCCGCGTCGCCGTGAGCGTCCCCGTTCCACAGGTCCAGGCCGGGTCCGGTCCATAGGTCAGGGCCCTGTGGGCGCCGCCGGTCGCCGCCCACAGGGCCCTGACCGGCACGGCACCGCTCCGGCAGCCTATGGACGGCGCCGAAGGAGCGCCCCCTCTGCCGCCCCCTGGTCACCGCGCCCCCTGGTCACCGCACCCCCGGCCCGTAGCTGCCGCCGCCGGTCACGGATGCGGCCCGCGGCGGCTGCGACAGCGCGCCGGTGAGGGTCAGGAGGGCTTCGTCGCGGTGACGGCGGTGACGGTCACCTTGTTGTCGCACTCGGCCAGCACACCGTCTTCGAGGGCGAGTTGGTGCGCTCCTCCGGAGGGCAGACCCACCACCAGGGTCGGGTAGGTGACCGGAGTGGTCCCGGACACGCAGTAGCCGTCGGCCTCGCCCTGGACCTGGACGAACGTCATCTTGACCCATGCCTTCGCGGCGGGTGCGAGCGTCACCTTGGACGAGGTGCCCGTCCGGGTCACGGTCAGCGGGTGGTTCTTCTCAGGAGAGCCGTTCGCCGCCCCCGCCACGGTCGGATACCCCTGAAGTGCGCACGTCGCTCCGGACATGTTGGTGAACTCGACGATCGCCGCGCCGGTTCCGGTGCCCTGAGGCCGTACGTCCGCCTGGTACATGAACGCCTTCAAGGACTCCGCCGCACACGTCTTGGTCTTCGTCGCCGGTTTCGCGGTGGCGGTGGCCGGGACCGAAGCCGGGACCTCGGCCGTGGAGTCGCCCGCGGGTTCGGCCGAGGCTCCCGTCCCGCCGGACGGCGCGGCGGGCGTCGGGGAGCTGGAGGACGTGGCCGTCGGCTTCTTGCCCGTGCCCGACGGCGAGGCGGCGCTGTCCGGGCCCGGCTGACACGCGGTCATGAGAAGTGCGGCCGCCGACATGGTCGCCATGGCCAGCGCGGCCCCGCGGACACGCGGTCCGAAGTGCGTTCCGTACAGCATGAAGTCCCCCGATTGCGATGTTCAGGTGCCGGACGTTCACCGGCACTCGTCGTTGTAGATCGCCGGACGGCTCCCGTGGTTCACGCGCGCACAGGCCTGTGACAGGACGGTGACGCGGCGGGTACCGACCACCGGGGGCCGCTCGTCCGGACCGGACTTCCCGTCGTTTCCCAAGGTCAGCGACAGGCGCCGCGCGGTGGTCGCCGTCGAGGTGAACTCCCGGCGGTCGGCCACGGCCCGCGTGCTCCCGGTCGCGGTCCTGATGAGGTCCAGCCGGACCGTCAAAGCCGCACCGGTGACGGGGCGGACCTCACGAAGCCGTACCGTCGAACGTGAACTTGAACGCGACCACGCCGTCGATGGTGCTCCCCCGGGCGGTGAGTGACGCCCCGGAGCTGTCGAGGCGGCCCGCGGACGTCGTGCCCGCGGCCAGTGCGTGCGGGAAGCCGCCGGGCATCTGGCCGAGGTCGGAGCGGCAGGCGACGAGCAGACCCGGCCAGTTGAGCAGGTTCAGGACGACGGCTTCCCGCGCGTGCGGATCCGTGAGCCGCGCGTCCAGCTCGCCGCCGGACCAGTCGATGTTCCAGTAGGTCAGCAGGAGGTTCGGATCCCGGTAGTTGCCCGCCAGATCCCGGCTCGAGACGGTGCTGACCGACGACGACCGGAAGGACACCGCGCCTGCCTGGGAGGCGTAGCCCGCCGCGAACACCATCGAGAAGGGGTTGCTCTCGGTCTGGTCGCCGCCGGACTCGGGCCGCCCCAGGTCGAGGGTGCTGTTCATGGAGTAGGTCTGACTGTCCGCCAGGCGCCGTGACCCGTCGGTGGAGCGGGTGGGGCCTGATCCGAGGGCGGAGAGATGTGCGCACCGGCTCAGGCGGCGAGCGCGTGGGTGATCTTGGCTCGGGCGACGGAGTTGCTCAACCAGGCGTAGAGGGTGCCTGCTTGCCGCGGATGCTGCCGTGCTCACCGCCCCGGCGCCGGAACCTGCCTCGCCTGGCAGCCGCAGCCGATGGGGCGCGGTTGCACCCCACGCAGGCCGCTCGGGCGGAGTCGGAAACCGGCCATATTTTGCCGGACGGGAGCAAACCGTGCTCCACCTCCCGGGTACAGGAAGCACACGGAAAATCCATGCGCCGCCGGGCCACCAGGGCGCCCGACCACAGACTGTCGGGCGGCAGGAGGTTTCACGCCAGCGCCCTCGTGGGCGTATCGAATCTCTGTACGGATCCAGGTATGTCTGCATAAGGTGGCGCCGCGCATGACGCGGAACCTGACCAGTTCCGCGTTCGCGCACGTCATTCAGCGACCGGGGGAACACCGTCGCTCACGGGGAGAGGTCGCGTCGCCATGCCGTCATACCGGCTCGGCACGCGTAGCGATGCGGTTGGTCCGGCGTGCTCCTGAGCACTCCTCAGAAGCAGCTCGCCATGCTCCGCTGTTCGGCCGTTCCTCGGGCTCGTCCCCCCAGTGAACGCGAAAGGGATGCCTTCTTGCACCCCAGACCATGGTTCCGGCTGCCCGCAGCACGAAGATCGCGAAAGCGCACCTCCGCCGTCACCTCGGCAGCCGCGCTGGCCGTTCTGGCCGCTCTCGCGGTACAGCCCGGCTCGATCAAGCCCAACAGCAAGCCGGTGGCCGACTCCTACCCCTGGTACGACGACACCACTGCCGAGCAACTGCGCCAGGACCAGTGCCTGATGGCCGACGTACTGCGCCTCGGCGGCCCGTCGATGGCCGCGACCGCGCAGGACGGCCTCAACCAGACGCCGGACAAGCTCCACGTCCTGGCCGACCGCAAGAACTGGGAACGGACACCGCTCGCCGTCGCGTACAACAACGACCGCGACGCGGCGGGCAAGGAGATGGACGCCCTTTCCGCTCAGCGCGACGGGTGGAAGAAGCCTCTGGACGGTCTTTCAACCCCCGGCGGATTCACCGACACCGACTTCCACCAGCCGCCCGACGGCGACAAGAGCTTCTACTCCCAGACCGGCCTGTCCGCCTGGGTCGCCGACCGGTTCTGGAAGACCGACTCCGACTTCTACGACGACGCCACCCCGAAAGCCGACGACAAGACCCTCAAGGCCGTCGACCAAGTGGGCAACCCCCTCTACGGGAAGGACCCCGACCCCACCGGGACGACGCAGGCGGAGTGGAATCGCGCGCTCGCCGAGCGCAGCGCCTTCCAGTGGATGCACGGAGGCCCCGCATCGAACGCCGGCGCGGACGACGCCCGTCTCTTCCTGTCCTCCGGTGGCTTCCCGCACAGCGCGCCGCAGCGGGGCACGCCGGAGTACCGCATCGCCGTCGAGGACGTGAAGTCCCGCTTCGCCGCGTGTGGCTGGCGGGATCCGATCGACCCGGACGGCGTGCTGGGCGACATCACCTCCGCGGCGGCCGGAGAGTGGCAGCAGGAGGTCACGTCGCAGGCCGCTCAGCGCAACCAGATCCTGGACGCGGACAAGGACGCGGTCAACGCCCTTTCCAAGGGCGCGAAGGCTCTGAGCGACATGCTGGGCCAGTCCTGGACCGCCGACCGTCTCACCCGGTGGCAGGACTACTGGATGCCGGGCGGTCTGGGCTGGGTGGGCGACAGCCCCACCGTCATCGAGGTGCACGCCGCGAAGGACAAGTGCCTCGACGTCCAGGGCGGCAAGAAGGACAACGGCACGCCGGTCCAAGTGTACACCTGCAACGGCTCCGCGGCGCAGAAGTGGGTGCTGTTGGGCAGTGAGGACAAGCTGCACCTGCAGAACGTCAACTCGCTCAAGTGCCTGGACGTGGCCGGCAACGACACGGCGAACGGGACGAAGATCCAGATCTCGTCGTGCAAGGAGTCCACGTCGCAGACCTGGGAGTCCGAACTGCGCGGCGCCACCAGCCTGAAGAGTGTCGGTACGGGCAAGTGCCTTGACCTGCACACCTTCGACAACGGCAACGACGCCAAGCTCTACACCTGCAACGACAGCGCCGCGCAGCAGTTCGACATCAAGCCGTCCGGCCACAACGGCACCGGGCAGCTGGACTACCCGGACAAGGCGCAGTTCACCAAGGCGAAGGCCGGCATCACCGCCGCGCAGGCCGGCGCGAAGAAGCAGCTCGCCGTTCTGAAGACGCAGCTGGCCGCCGCGCAGAAGGCTTCGACCACCTCGGACACGGCCGTCCAGGCCGCCTATGGCATCGCCGACACCAGCGGCGCGCCGCGTGGCCGTGGTCTGCTGGTCGGGCAGCAGAAGGACCAGGTCACCAAGGGTGCCGCCGCCGCGCTCGCGGCGCTGGAGAAGGCCGGTGAGACCGCAGAGGCGGCCACCCGTGCCTCCGCCGGCGACAGCGCGACCCTCGCGCAGCGGGCGCTGGCGCAGGCCGCTCAGTCGAAGGCGGAGTTCCGCAAGAAGGCCGCCGAGACGGCCGAGTTGCAGGCCAAGGCCGCGGCCGACGCCGCGAAGGCGCACCGGGACAACGCCAAGCAGGACAAGGAGACCGCGGAGGCCAAGCTCACCGACGCGCTGAAGGCCGAGGGCGACGCCAAGGCGGCCGCCGCCGACGCGCACGCCAAGCGGCTTGCGGCGGAGGCCGAGGAGAAGACGGCCAAGGCGGAGAAGGAGACGGCCGCCGTCAAGCGGGCCGAGGCCGCCAAGCACAGAAAGAGCGCCGAGTCCGAGGCGACGAAGGCCAAGGACGCCAAGGACAAGGCGGAGACCGCGGAGAAGACCGCCGAGGACCGGCGCGACGACGCGGTCAAGGCGAAGGACCACGCCAAGTCCCTGCGCGACGACGCCTGGGACGCCGAGCAGAAGGCCGACGCCGCCCGCGCCAAGGCCGACGCCAAGGACGCCTACGCCGACTCCCTGGACTCCGGCGACGCGGCGACCGCGGCCCGCGCCGCTGCGAACGACGCGGACCAGGCGGCCGACGACGCCGAAACCGCCGCGGGCAAAGCCCGCTCCGAGGCGGATGCCGCCACCAAGGCGGCAGCCGACGCGGACGCAGCGGCCACCCGCGCCGAGGCCGCCGCCAAACGCGCCCGCTCCGACGCCGACGCCGCCCAGGCCGACAAGCTGAAGGCCGACGCCGCCGTCAAGACCGCCACCAGCGCGGTCGCCGACGCCATCAAGGCCTCCCAGGACGCCTCCGCCGAGGCCAAGGCCGCGGTCAAACTCGCCGACGAAGCCGAACAGCACGCCAAGGACGCCAAGACCCAGGCCAACACAGCCAGCACGGAGGCGGCCAAGGCACTCGCGGCGTCTGCCAAAGCCGCCGGCTACGCCCACGTCACCGCCCAGGCCGCAGTCGACGCCGGCGCAGCCGCCAAACGGGTCGCCGACCCGGCCAACGACGCCATCCAGCTCGGCTCCGCCTACGTCGACACCGATTCCGCCGCAGGCCTCGTCGTCCTGACAGGCCAGGGCTCGAAGACGATCGCCCAGCAGCAGCAGGCGGTCGCCGAGGCGCACGCCACGAACGCCGCCGCCGAGGCCCAGGCCGCAAAGAACCTCACCGACCAGGCCAAGGGCGACACCAAGGAGGCCTACCAGCACGCGGCCAACGCCGCCGGATACGCGTCGGACGCCCGCACGTACGCGAAGGACGCCCTCGGCTACGCCGCAGGCGCTGCCAAGGCAGCCTCCGCAGCCGCGGCCTCGCTGGCCCGCACTGTCGACTACGACAACCAGGCCACCACGGACGCCGCAGCTGCCGACACGGCGGCCGGTAACGCCGAGGGCTACGCCAAGGACGCCCGCGACTCCGCCGACGCCGCCGAACTCGACGCCTCCGCCGCCCGCTCAGCGGCCGCCCAGGCCGAACAGGACGCCAAGGACGCCCGAGCAGCCGCCACCCGCGCCGACACGGCCGCCACTGAGGCCGAACAGGCGGCCAAGGACGCCGACAAGTACGCCAAGGAAGCGCAGGAGGCCGCCGATAGGGCCGAGAAGGCGGAGAAGGCGAAGCAGATCAACGACGGAACCGTTCCCGACGAGAACGGCCACTTGATCGGCAACGTGTTCTACGTCGTCGACCACATCGAGAAGACCGCCGATCCGGAGGTCATCAGCAAGACCGACGGCTGCGACGGCTGGATCGACAAGCTCTTCTACAAGGGTGACTGCACGATCACCTCGAAGCTCAAGTACAAAGAGGTCGTCGACCTGTATCTGTGCAGTGCCCAGGGCATCGACCCGCAGAAGCTCATGTGTCCGACCGAGGCCACGACGTATCTCGGCGAGGTGCGGACCAAGGAACTGTCCCAGAAGGTCACACACACCATCACGATGGCGGAGTTCCAGGCGAACATCGATCCGGTCGACATCCTCTTCGGCAGCTGGATCAAGTGCGCCCAGCTCATGCCCGGTGGTGAGAGAGGAAGCGTGGGCGGCTGCGCCTGGGCCGCCTTGGACGTCGCAAGCCTGTTCGCCGGCAAGATCATCAGACCCATCGCCGACGCCGTCAAAGCAGCCGACGCCGCTGCGAGGACCGGCATCGGATTCGCCGACGCGTGGAAAGCCCTGCGCGCTCTCCCCTTGACTGAAGAGGCCATCGAGGGCATCGGGGCGAAAATCCTCAACGAGGTCGTCGAATGGTGCACCAAGAAGAAGCCTCTCCGCGCGGCGGTCGCGAGCAGCAACAATTCCTGTGCGGGGATGATCTCTTACGGAAGTACCGATATTGCCCACATGGCATACGAGGCCAGAAAGGCAGCCGGAATCACCACTGGCCGAAATGTGGCGGTCGCCAGGGTTCCAGGGTGGAACAACCCTAAAACCGGTGACTTTGTCGTCGGCTTCAGTAAGGGGGGTGGTTACCACTCGGAGAACCACATCCTGGACCAGTTGGCGGCCAAGAATTTCAAGCCGACCCAGATTACGGAGCTGTACAGCGAACGAACCCCCTGTCCGGCGTGCGGACCCATGCTGGATGATGTGCTCACCCCGGGAACCCCAATAACCTGGTCCATCCCTGACGGACCAGGTTCCGGGGACCTCCTGTGGGAGATGATGAGGAGGTTCGAGGGGAAGGCATTCCTTCGATCCGCAGAACAGTCCGACGAAAAGTAGGAAAGTAGTTGGGTGTGGCGGTCGTCCTTGCGATGCCTGCCACACCCCGCTGAACAGAGAAGAAGGGTCATGTCCGAGTACGGTTTTGCTCACGCACCCAACACGGTTCTCGTTGTCCGGAACGAGCTGGCGAGACAGGTGGTTGGGGCGCTCCAGCGCGCCGGCCTGCCCGCCTTCCTCGAAGAAGAAGCCGGGACAACGGATCGGTCGGGCGCTGTAGTCCGTGTAGATCCCGACGCTGAAACGGCTTCGGCTTCTGTATCCGTAGGCTGGAGATGCGACCCGGGCATGGTCCGGGCGGCTGTGGACAGTCTTACCACCGGTGGCCCTGATGCGCCGGCCGTCCGTTACCCCGGAACGATCGGGCAGTACATGCAGAGTGCGCTGATCAAGATTCTGCTGTCGGCGGGCATCATCGCAACGTTGGAGAACGACGCTATGAACCCAGAACACGTCCTCGTGTTCGGAAGGATGTCCGACCTGCCAACTGCGTTGAGACCCACCTTCGTTCCACCGGGGACTTAGACCGACCGGCAAATGGTGAGGCCGCTCGTCGGCTGCGGGGCGACGTGAGACAGGCACGGACTCTGCGTGATCATGGAAGTTCTCTACGCTCAGTGATCACACGGAGGACCCGTGCCTGCGGTGCCATCGCCGCCGGGTCCCGGATCGCGTCGTGTTCGAGCATGTCGTTCTGGCTCTGGTCCACGGCTCGGGATACGAACGGATCGCGAGCCCGGGATGTTCGGACCGCACCATCCGGCGCCGGGTCAGACAGTGGGCCGAGCTGGGGATAGCGCAGAGAGTGCACGCTCTGGTCCTTGAGGCCTACGACCGCATGATCGGCCTGGGGCCGGCCGAGATCTCGGTCGACGGCTGCATCACCAAGGCCCCGTCCGGCGGCGAGAAAGCAGGCCGCTCACCGGTGGACCGGGGCAAGCAGGGACTGAAACGTTCGGTCGCCTCCGATGCCTGCGGCGTTCCGCTCGGCATCGTCTCCGGCGGAGCCAACCGACACGATTCGCCCCTGCTCGCGCCGACCCTGGAGGCGGCCCGTACCCAGATCGGTGCGATGCCCGAGGCTACGACAGCACCAAGTTCCGTGCCCTGCTTGACGAGTTGGGCTTTACGGTCGAGATCGCCCGCAAGGGTGTCCCGGCGCCGATCCAGGCCGGCAAACGCTGGGTGGTCGAGCGTACGCACTCCTGGACGAACGCTTACAGCAAGCTGCGGCGCTGCACCGAAAAGAACGGAAATGCCGTGGACTTCTACCTTCACCTCGCCGCCGCACTCGTCACGCTCCGCATGCTCATACGACGCGCGACCAGCCACTACCGCTGGGACAGCCGACCCACCACTCGGCGCCTCAAGTGACCCATTTGCCGGTCACTCTAAGGGGTCCTAACAGAAGCTGTTGATCATGTGACTTTCGGCTTGGGTGGTCGTTGGTCCGGTCGTGGGAACACGTCAGTCGCGGCCGTGGATCGTGTC
>NZ_JBIBSY010000022.1:0-126464 GCF_043078065.1 Streptomyces sp. NPDC015532
CGGAGGCGGTCCGGTTCCTGCGGAACGACGGCAGGTGGAAGCCGGAGCTCCGGTGAGGGTGCTCGTGCACGGCCATGGTCGGGATTCCCTTCGAGCGCGATCGGGTCGGTGTCTGACACCCCTCACTCTGACCGTGCACGCCGGTCGGCGACGGATGCCGAAGGTCCGCGACCAGAGGGCCGAACGGCCCTCTGGTCAAAGGCTGTTGGGCCTTGTGAAGCATGTAGTGGATCACCTGGCGTCGCAGAACACCCCCACCAAGGCCTTCCTCGGCGACGACGTCGAGCGCTCGAAGGACATGCTCCGCAGGGAGAACCGCAGTGAACATCGCCCCCTGTGCAGGCGCAAGCGGCTGTACAGGAGTACGGACACTCACCAGGTCAACGGTGAAGCCGGTCTCGCCCGACAGGCACGCCGTCGTCCCTGTTCGCTGATCGTGACGGCGCGACCGTCGGTGCGCTGTGCATGTGACGGCGCAGCAACCGGACGGCGAACGCGTCGAGCGTCGCCGTGGCGACGAACGTGACGCCCATGGCGGCGACGAGGAGTACCGCGAACATCGTCCAGAACTCCGGTGTGAGACTCGTACCCACTGTTCTCACTCCCTCCGAGTCGTCCTTGTTTGCCTTCGGCTCCAGCCAACTCCGTCGGGAATCAGGGCACATGAGCCAGAAGGTGCGAACTGAGGCGGGAAGGGCCCTTGCCCCGCCGGGTCCGGCGGGGCATGCGCTGCGGACGAACCGGTACGGTCCGAAAGCTGGTCGGCCAGCCACCCTTCGGGGAGGTCGGCTCCGGAGCATTCTCGGCTCCGCGTCTCCCCGCGCCTCAGTCGCCGACCTGCGTTCACGGGCAAGAGGGGATACAAGTGAGGGAGAGGCCGACGCGCCGGAGTAACACGTACGCCGCGCCGCGGCTGCACCCGTGCCCCTGCGGGCCCTGAACCCGAGGGCAGGATGGGCGATCAATGAACATGGAGAACGCCGGGTCCCTCGGAAACGGCCGGTTTCCGGATCCGGTCACCGCGGCCACGGCGGTCGTGAACGCGCGCGGGATCGTGACGGCGTGGAGCACCGGTGCCCAGGAGCTTCTCGGGTATCCGGCCGAGGATATCGTCGGGCGTCCGGCTTCCGGTCTGCTCGGCCGGAACGCCGACGTCCCTGTGGATCTCTCGTCAGCCGACGGAGAATGGCGGGGGACGCCCCCTCTGCGACACCGGGACGGCCATGACGCGGAAGCCGAGCTCCGGGCCTACGCGTCACTCGACCGCGACGGGAGCACACAGTGGCTCATCGTGGCCACGCCGTCGCAGCAGTCGTCTCCGCGTCCGGCGTCACTTCCGTATGAGGCCGAGGCGACAGCGGAAGAAGCCTTCGCCCAGTGCCATCTGCCTGTGATGATCTATGACGCCGAATTGCGGGCCCTGCGCGGAAGTGCCGGCGCGGTCCGCGCGCTGGGGCTCTCCGAGCGAGAGGTGCGCGGCCGACGTGTGACCGACATTCTCCCTCCCCACATCGGCACCAAGGTCGAAGCGGGGATGCGCAGAGTCTTCGAGACCGGGAAGCCGGAGCGTTTCGAAGTACGTGGCCGACCGCGTCCCGAAGCCCACGGACGCCACTGGGCTGTCACCGTGTCCCCTGTCAGAAACCCGGCCGGCGAGATACGCCACGTTCAGCTCATCGCGCTCGACGTCACAGAACGGCACCGGGCACGAGAGCGACTGGCCCTGCTCAACGACATCAGCGCACAGGTGGGCAGCACCCTTGACGTGATCCGCACTGCACAGGAAATGGCCGACATAGCGGTGGGCCGACTCGCCGACTTCGTCAGCATCGACCTACTGGACTCGCTGCTGCGTGGCGTCGAACCCAGACCCTCCGGCGAAGGTTCCATCGGTCTGTGCCGCGTCGCGCAACAATCCGTCCTGCCTGGTGTACCGGAGTCGGTCGTCCAGACAGGAAATGTCGACTACTACCCGGAATCCTCACCCCCCGTCCGCTGCCTGATCACCGGCGAGTCCTCGCTGCACCGCACCCTGGACGAAGCCGTGGGGAGTTGGCAGGCGGCCGACCCCGAACGCGCCGAGAAGGTCCGATCCTTCGGAATGCACTCGGTCGTGGTCGTCCCGCTGCGCGCCCGGGGTATCACGCTCGGGGTGGCCGTGCTCGTGCGCCACCGGCACCGGCATCCCTTCGACGACGACGACCTGCTGCTCGCGGAGGAGATCGCCGCTCGCACGGCCGTCGCCGTGGACAATGCCCGCCGCTTCACCCGCGAGCGGACCACCGCCCTGGCCCTGCAACACAGTCTGCTGCCTCAGCGGGTCGCCGCCCAGGACGCCGTGGAAGTGGCTCACCGCTATCTGCCGGCTCGCTCCCAGGCCGGGCTGGGCGGGGACTGGTTCGACGTGATCCCGCTGTCCGGCGCACGGGTCGCCCTGGTCGTCGGTGATGTCGTCGGCCACGGTCTGCGCGCCTCAGCGACCATGGGACGGCTGCGGACCGCAGTGCGCACGCTGGCCGACGTCGACCTGCCTCCCGAGGAACTCCTCGTCCACCTCGACGACCTGGTCACCCGCCTCCGGACCGAGGAGGGCACGGCCTCGGATCCGGGGGGCGACATGGTCACCGATCTCATCGCCACCTGTCTGTACCTGGTCTACGACCCCATCTCGCGCCGGTGCAGGGCCGCCGCCGCGGGCCATCCCCCACCCGTCTGTGTGACGCCCGACGGCACGGCCGAATTCATCGAACTGTCCGCCGGACCGCCGCTGGGGATGGGCGGACTCCCCTTCGAAGCCGTCGAACGGGAACTGCCCCGAGGCAGCCTCCTGGCGCTGTACACGGACGGCCTCATCGAAGTCCCGGAACACGACCTCGACCAGGGCATGGCTCTCTTGCTCCAACGCCTGGAGCAGCCCTCGCACTCGCTGGACGCCGCCTGCGACGACCTGATCCAGACGATGCTCCCCGCCCAGCCATCGGACGACGTCGCTCTCCTGCTGGCACGCACCCAGTCTCTCGACTCGGGCCAGGTCGCCACCTGGGACCTGCCCTCCGATCCAGTGGCAGTGGCCGACGCGCGGAGCGAGGTCTCCCAGCGACTGTCGGACTGGGGACTGGACGAGATCACCTTCACGACCGAGTTGATCGTGAGCGAGCTGGTCACCAACGCGATCCGCTACGGTGCCCCTCCCGTCCAGTTGCGCCTGATCCGGGGCGCCGCGCTCATCTGCGAGGTGTCCGACAGCAGCAGCACCGCTCCGCACATGCGCCGGGCCCGCATGTTCGACGAAGGCGGGCGCGGCCTGATGATGGTCGCCCAACTGGCCGAGCGTTGGGGGACGCGCCACCTGCCCGGAGGGAAGACGATCTGGGCAGAGATCACCACCCCGAACGAGCCGACGCAGGGCCGGTCGGCAGGCCAAGTCACTGATCGGTGATACCGAGTGTCTCGGAGCAGTGGGTCAGGTCAGTCACCGGGGAGGGATCGCGTGAGGTGAGGCCGGTGGACCGGCGACGGCGGGCCCGCACGGGGCGGCAGCGTCACACCGCGGCTCATGGCGCCGTACCGGATCTCGCTGTGGTTCTTGTCCACGTCCTGTTCGGTGCGTTCGGCCTGGACTGTCAGCACCCCGTCGCTGATCACGGCGTCGATGTCCTCAGGAGCCATGCCCGACGTCACGACCGACCTTCTCCCGCTACTCCGCGATCACGGCCCGCACACGGTGGCTGGTCCCGCCGCGGCGGAGGGTCAGCCGGACCGCCTTGGGGACCAATGGCCCCTGGCAGGACTGCGCCGCCGAAGCCTTCCATGGAATCAGCGGCGGCACTCCCCGCGCCGCCGCAGGGAGGCGAGGGCTGTGTCCGCGCCCGCGGGACCGGAGGGCCGGGTCCTGCTCCAGGCCACCAGGGACGCGCTGGTCACCTCGGTGACGCCCCAGTCCCTGGAGTGGTCGCAGATCCGGTGGGCCGTCGCGACATGTTCTCGGCCACGGCACACGTCCAGATGGCGATCCGGATCGGCTGCGGCCCCGAGGGTACGGCGAGACCCGGCGGCCTGTGGCAGCCGATTTCCTTGACGTCCAATAACGCGGACACCGCAGAGAGGAAGGAGTAGTCGCATGAAGATCTCGGAGGTGATGACTGCTCCTCCGGTGTGCGTGGCACCTGACGTTCCCCTGAGCGAGGTGACCAGACAGATGGCCGAGCACGCCGTCGGCTCCGTTCTCGTGGTCGATCACGGAGCGCTGCACGGCATAGTCACCGACCGCGACCTCGCCGTGCGCGGCTTGGGTGAGGGTCTCGACAGGAGCGCCCGGGTGGACAGGGTCATGTCGCCGAACGTCACCACGGTCGACGCCGCCGACGAGCTCCAGGTGGCCTACCGGACGTTCCGTCGCACGGGAATCCGCCGGCTTCCGGTCCTGGAGGCAGGCCGGGTCGTCGGCGTGCTCACGATCGACGACCTGTTTCTCGACGTCTTCCGCAGGCTCTCCGACCTGCTCGGCCCGGTCGCCTGGAGCGTCCTGAAAGAGCCGCCGCCGTCGGCCGGATCACCAGGATGAGCCACCAGTCGGCCGGGGATGGGACGGCCGCTCTGCGCGAGGGCGGGCCGCCCGTGCGACCAGCGCCGCCTCTGGAGCGGCCGGATGTCGCATCGTCCCTCCCCTCTTTGTCGGTGCCCGATGTCTTCGCCGCCATGGGCAGTGCTCTGCGCGGTCTCACCCCGGCCGAGGCAGCCGAGCGGCAGGCCCGCTACGGCCCCAACGAGCTCCCCCGCGTGAGCCATGGCCATGTATGGCGTCAAGTGGTCACGCAGTTCACCGACCTTTTCGCGGTCGTGCTGCTCGTCGCCTCGGCGATCACCTTCCTCGCGTACGTCCTGGGACAGCCCCGGGATCCGGCCACCCTTCAACTGGCCGTGGCGATCCTCGGAGTGGTGCTCCTGAACGCCGGCATCGGCTTCGCCCAGGAGTACTCCGCCGAACGCACGGCGGAGTCTCTGCAGGCGATGGTGCCGCACACCTGCCGCGTGCTGCGCGACGGGGAGCGGCGGGAGCTGCCCGCGCGAGATCTGGTGGCGGGCGACGTGGTGGTTCTGGAGGCAGGGGACGCGGTGCCGGCCGACTGCCGACTGGTCGAGGCCCAGGAGGCCGCCGTCAACAACGCCGCGCTCACCGGGGAGAGCGATCCCGTCACGCGGATCACGGCGGCCGGTCCGGCCGGTCCGGCCCTGGAGTCGCGCAACTGCGTCTTCATGGGCACCGACCTGGTCGCGGGCACGGGCAAGGCCGTGGTGTTCGCGACGGGTACCGACACCGAGTTCGGACGGATCTTCCGGCTCGCGGCCGCCGCCCCGAGGCAGCGGACCCCGCTGCAACTCCAGGTCGCCGCCATGGCCCGCCGGGTCGCGGGCGTCGCACTCGCCACCGGCGCGATCCTGTTCGCGGTGCGCCTGCCCAGCGGGCAGTCGTTCGTCGACACCTTCGTCTTCTCACTGGGCGTGATGGTCGCGCTCGTGCCGGAGGGGCTGCCGGCCACGCTGTCCGTGTCGCTGGCGATCGGTGTCCGCCGTATGGCCCGTCGTCACGCGCTCGTCAAGCAGCTGCTCGCGGTGGAGGCGCTGGGTTCGACGAGCGTGGTGTGCACCGACAAGACGGGCACGCTGACGCAGGCCGAGATGACTGTCGTACGGCTGTGGGCGGACGGGGCGTCGTATGCGGTGGCCGGCGTGGGATACGCCCCGGTCGGCGAGGTCACCGACGCGAGCCGGGTACGGGAGCTGCTGCGGGCCGCGGCCCTGTGCAGTAACGCCAGGCTCGTACCGCCGACCGGGCGGGACGGGTGGCGGGTACTCGGAGACACCACCGAGGGTGCCCTGCTGGTGGCGGCTGCGAAGGCCGGACTCGACCCGGCTCAGGAGGAGGCCCGGACACCACGGGTGGCGGAATATCCCTTCGACTCCTCCCGCAAGCTGATGAGCACCGTGCACCGCGACGGCGACGGGACGTACCTCGTGTACGTCAAGGGCGCACCGCTCGAGCTGCTTTCCCGCTGCGATGCCATGAGCCAGGGGGACACGAAGACACCGCTGACGGATGCCACGCGCACCGACGTGGCCGCGGCCGCGGACGGCATGGCCGGGCAGGGGCTGCGGGTCCTGGCGGTCGCCCGGCGGCGGGCGGCCGGGCCCCACCCACCGCTCGGCGACGTCGAGTCGGAGCTGACTCTGCTGGGTCTCGCTGGGATGTACGACCCGCCTCGGCCCGAGGTGCGGGAAGCGGTGGACGCGTGCCGACGGGCCGGTATCCGCATCGTCATGGTCACCGGCGACCATCCCCTGACCGCGGAGGCCGTCGCCCGCCGCGTCGGCATCGTGCGCGAGCCGGCCCCTACCGTGGTGACCGGCGCTCAGCTGGACGATCTCGACGACGGCGGGCTGGATGGTCTGCTGGCCGGTTCCACCGAGCTGCTGCTGTGCCGGGTCAGTCCCGAGCACAAGATGCGTGTGGTCACGGCCTTCCAGCGGCGCGGCGAGGTGGTCGCCGTCACGGGGGACGGCGCCAACGACGCCCCCGCGCTCAAACACGCGGACATCGGCGTGGCGATGGGCGCCTCCGGCACCGATGTCGCCCGTGAGGCCGCGTTGATGGTGCTGCTCGACGACTCCTTCGCCTCCATCACCACCGCGGTGGGACTGGGCCGCTCGGTCTACCGGAACATCCGTAAGTTCCTGATCTACCTCTTCAGCCACAACATCGCCGAACTCGTGCCGATCCTCGTGGCCACCTTCGTCGGGTTCCCCCTGGTGCCGATCACGGCCGTACAGATCCTCGCCATCGACCTCGGTTCGGACGTCCTGCCCGCGCTGGCACTCGGCGCGGAGCCGATGGAACCCGACGTGATGGACCGCCCGCCGCGACCGCGCAGGGAGCGGCTCTTCTCGACGGCTGTCATGGGGCGCGTTCTCTTCCTCGGCGGCGTTCAGGCCCTCGGCGTGTGCGCCGTCTTCTTCTGGCACATCCACGCCTCCGGAATCCCGTACGCGGACTTCACCAGGGACACACCCGTCTACCGGGAGGCGATCACCATGGTCCAGGCCGGCATCGTCGTCAGCCAGTTCTTCAACGCGCTGGCGGTCCGCACCGACCGGCAGAGCGTCTTCCGGGCCGGACTGCTGAGCAATCCATGGCTGATCGGCGCCGGCTGTTTCGGCATCGCGCTGATGGCCGCCATCAGTTACGCGCCCCCGCTCCAGGCGGTCTTCAACACCGCCCCGCTGACCCTCACCGACTGGGCGGTTCTCACCGGATTCGGTGTGCTCCTCCTGGCCGCCGAAGAAGCCCGCAAGTGGGTGCTGCGGCACCGGAGCACGTCCGGGAAGGGAGAAACACGATGAGAGTGGTCATTGTCGGGTGCGGGCAGGTCGGTTCGACCCTCGCCACGCAGCTCGTCACCGAGAGCCACGGCGTATGTCTCGTGGACCGTGATCCCAGGGCGCGCAGGCTTCTGCCCACAGGCTTCCCCGGCGCCTTCCTCGTGGGCAACGGCTTCAGTCGCTCCGTGCTGGAAGAGGCCGGCATCGTCGACGCGGACGCACTGGTCGCGGTGACTTCCGGGGACAACAGCAACATCGTCAGTGCGCGAACCGCGAAGGAGGCCTACCGGGTCCCGGTCGTCCTCGCCCGCATCCACGATCCCCGACGTGCCGACCTCTGCCGGGAGCTGGGCATCCCGGCCATCTCCAGCGTCCGCTGGGCAGTCAGCCGTATCCACCAGACATTGCTGCACCGTCACCTCACCGCCGAACTCACCTTCGGCAACGGCGAGACCCGCCTGGTCCGATCCCAGGTGCCGGCCTACCTCACCGGGCGGCGGCTGTCCGCATTCGACGTCGACGGCGAGATCCGCGTCGTGGAGGTCACCCGCGCCGGCCGCTCGCTGCTGCCCGCTCACGGTGTCTGTGCCGAGCCGGGAGACCTGGTCACCTTCGCCGTCGCCGCGACCGCGCTCGGCCGGTTGCGCGGTTTCCTCGACAAGGAGCTGGGAACGTGAAGATCCTCATCGTCGGCGCGGGCCGTCTCGGCACCCAGATCGCCCAGGTGCTCTCCGCCGCGCACAACGACGTGATCCTCGTGGAGCAGGACGACGACCGCGTTGCGGCGCTTGCGACCCTGCCACGCGTGCGCCTGATGGCCGGCGACGCCTGCGACTCCTTCCTCCTGGAGCGCGCCGAAGCGTCCAGCTGCGATCTCGTCATCTCCGCGACCGGCTGTGACGAGGACAACCTCGTCATCAGCCTGCTCGCCAAGCGGCGGTTCGGAGTGGGACGGGTGGCCGCACGCGTCAACGACACGGAGAACGCCTGGCTCTTCGACCAGCAGTGGGGCGTGGACGTGGCCGTACCCGCGGCCACCCCACTGATCTCCCTCATCGAGGAGGCCACCGGTGCCACGGACACCGTGGCACTCCTGCGGCTGAGCAAGGCGGGTGTCGAAGTCATCGAAACCGCGATCACCGAGGGGTCCCGGGCCGCGGGCCACACACTGAGCGAGATCCCTCTGCCCGCCGGCACGGTCGTCGCCACCGTCGTCCGCGACGGCCGGCCCACGGTTCCCGACCCCGGGGTACGACTCCAGCCGGGCGACGAACTGCTGCTCGTGTCGCACGAGGCGACCGAGCAGGAGATCCACGCGGCCTTCCAGTGACCGAAGCCGGAAAGCACCCTGGCCTCGGAACGCCTCGGCCCTGTTCGAGGAAGAGGGCGGCGCAGGAGATGCGGGGATCGTGATTGCGGACGACCCGGTCGCGCAGGCGGGTCAGCTCCTCATCGTCAGCAGCGGTCCCCTCCTGTCCAGGCGCGCCTGGACCGCCCTGGGCACGTCCTCCTCGACGGCCGTCCGGTTCTGGGTGGTGGGCGGGACCGCCTTCACCTCGCGGAAGTCTCCACGCCGGGGCGACACGGTCAGCGCCGGCGTCAGTCCGGCTCCATGTAGGGGCGGCGGAAGACCGGCGCCTGACCGGTGCCCCACGGGCGCACGGCGGCGACTGCCCGGGCGACCGCGGACTCCAGCGCCCCGCTGGTGTCGACCGGCACCGCCTCGGGCCATGGCGGTTCGGCGGCCGCCAGGGCGGTGGCGATGTCCGGGCCGGCGTCGGACACACCGGCCGTACGTGTGCTCAGGCGGGTGGACGATACGTCGCCCGGAACCTGGCAGTGCAGGGCCACCAGGTCCGTACTGGTGCGTTCGGCCACGCGCAGAGCTGCTTCGCGCTGCGCGGCATCGGTCCAGGTGGCGTCCAGGACGACGGACTCTCCGGAAGACAGCAGGGCGGCTGCGCGGTCGAGCAGGGCTGTGTACGTCCTCATGGTCCACTCGGGCGTGTACAGGCCCTCGCGGTATCCGGCCGCCGCGGACTGCTCGGCGGGGATGCCCGCGAGTTCCTTGCGGATCCGGTCGCTGCTGAGCAGGGTCACTCCCAGCCGGTCGGCCAGAGCTCCGGAAAGGGTGGACTTCCCGCTGCCCGGCAGTCCGCCGACGGCGATGAGGCAGACAGCGGACGTGCGCAGATGGCGCAGCGCCGCCGAGGTGAACCGCCGCGCCGCCGCCTCCGCGCCCACGGCGCCCTGCCGGGCCTGGATGAGGGAGACCTTGGCACGGACGAACGCACGGTAGGCGACGTAATGGTGCCAGAGGGAGGGGGGCGCGGGATCGGCGGAATACTCACCGTACCGGGCGAGGAAGTACGCCGCGGCCTCCGGGGCGGCGCGCTGTTCGAGGTCCATGGCGAGGAAGGCCGCGTCATCCAGACCGTCGACATAGCGCAGACGGTCGTCGAACTCCAGGCAGTCCAGAACCCGAGGACCGTCGTCAAGGCAGAAGATGTCCTCGGCGAGCAGGTCACCGTGGCCGTCGACCACGCGCCCCTGCTCGATGCGGGTATCGAACAGCCGCTCACGGCCGGCAAGGTAGCGGCGCACCAACGTCTCGACCTCCGCCAGGTCCTCGGGTACGGAGCTGTCGGCGCACAACCCGCGGACCTGCGCGAAGCTGGCTTCCCACCGTGACGACAGGGCGTCCCGGGTACCCTGCTCGGCCACGTCACGCCCACGCGGCGCCTTCGCGTGCCAGGCGGCGACCTGCCGGGCGACGGCCCGCAGGATGTCGTCGACGTACGCTCCTGTGCCGACGAGACGGGAGAGGCGGCGGTCCTCCGGCATGCGGCGCATCACCACGATCGGTTCGGCCGACGCGTCTGGATCTCGAAACTCTCCCAGGCCCAGGTAGACGTCGGGGGCGAACCGACGATTGAGGGCGACTTCCCGCTCGCACGCGACCCGTCGCGCCGTCACCGTGGTGTAGTCCAGGAAGCCCAGATCGACCGGCTTCTTGAGCTTGTAGGCACGGTCGCCGACGAAGAACAAGACCGCAGTGTGGGTCTCACACACACCCGCGCGGGACAGCGGGTCACCGTCGTGCCGGACACCCGATCGGGGCGAGGCGGCGACGTGAGGCCCCGGCGTCCGGTCGGGGCCTCGCTCACTCATGAGGAACGACGGCGACCGGGCAGCGCCCGTGGTGAATGGCGGCCTGCGCCACCGGCCCCAGGTGCGGCGCCAGACCATGACGGTGTCGGCGCCGGCCCACCACGAGCAGCGCGGCGCCCTCGGCGGACCGTACGACGGCCTTGGCAGGGCTTTCGAGAAGGATGCTGTCGGCCACCTCCACCAGCGGGTACTTCTCGCGCCACCGGTACAGCGCCTTGCTCACCTCCTCATGGGCCTCGCGCGTCATCTCTTCGGTGACCCCGTGGTCCACGCCCCAGGGCACATGTGCGTGGAGCGGCACGCTGCGACCGTGGACAGCCAGGAGAGGTACACCTCTGGCCGCGGCGGTCCGAAACGCGAATGCGAGCAGGTCGTCGGAGGACCCGTGCAGCTTCAGCGCGACGACCACGGGGCTCGCGGGTGCGGTGGGCGCTCTCCGCTCCCGGAGGTCGGCGCGGACCAGCACCACCGGCCGTTCGGCGCGTGCCACGACGGGCATGCTGATGTCACCCAGGAAATAGCTCTCGACGGACTCCAGGCCGCGCGTACCGAGCACCGTGATCTCGGACTCCGACGCCGCTTGGAGCAGGGCGCTCTGGGCGTCGTCGGCGACCAGATTGCCGACGACGGTCAGGCCCGGATGGCGGGCTTGGAGCTCTGCCTGCGCGGTGTGGACCAGCCGCTTCGCCCAATAGTTCTGATCGACTTCAGCGGCGGCCCGGGGCGGTTCCGGCGCCAGCATCGGCCACGCGTGCAGCAGGCGCAGGGTGAGCTTGCGCTTCTCGGCTTCGTCGGCGGCCCAGCGGGCGGCGGCCAGGCTCTCGGGCGATCCGTCGAGGCCTACGGTGACGGCTGGTTGCATGGCGGCGGTCTCCATCTCGTACGAAGCTGGAAATGATGGTGAACGAGTCCGCGACCCGAGCTTGATCCGTGCGTCGCCTGCGCACCGGGGAGATGCGTTCTCTCAGCATCGCCCCCAACCCCTTCGTGGCGCATGTGGAGCCACGAAGGAGGAGCGGAGGCGCGGGATCCGGGATGAGCGGCGACACGAGCATGGTGACTGATCGGCGCCGCCTCGGCGCGGACCTGTGCCGCCCATGCGGCGTCCTGTCCTGCGTGGCAGGTTGGATACAACCCCATTCTGAGGAGAGGGCGGCGATCATGCGAGCTCACCTCGGCGACCAACTCGTCATCGAAAGCCAGGCGACCGGCGCCGCCAGACGCGACGGCGAGATCGTCGGACTCCACCACGAGGACGGCACGCCCCCGTACGACGTGCACTGGTCGGACACGGACGAAGTGACGCTCGTCTTTCCCGGACCTGATGCCCACGTCCGCCATCTCGAGCATGAGGAGCCGATGACCGCACGCGAGGCGCAGCCGGGCACAGGTGAGGCGGGAGGCGGCTCTGTTGCCACCCCAGCGCCCCGGGCACCCGACCCTGGGGACATCGGCCGACGCGTGGCCGCCGAACGCCGGCGACAGGGGCTCAGCCGGGAGGAGACAGCCGGCCGGGCCCACATGTCACCGGGCTACCTCGCCTACGTGGAGGAACGGCCCGCCGACCCGAGCCTGGCGACCCTCATCGGGCTGGCCGACGCGCTGGGCACCACCGTCCCCGCTCTACGCGGTGGAGGCACCGATCTCCCGCCTGGGCAGGGCCAAGCACTGCTTCACCCTCAGTTGCTGGACCTCAGCCCGGACGCATGCCGGGCCCTGCTCTCCACACACGGCGTGGGGCGCGTCTCGGTGCAGACGTCGGACGGCCGCCCGGCGGTCGTCCCGGTCAATTACGAGGTCGTCGACGACGCCATCGCCTTCCGGACCACCCCCGGTTCGGTGACCGCTGCCGCCGCAGGAGCCGAGGTCGCGTTCGAGGTCGACCACGTGGACGACGCTCTGAGTCGGGGCTGGAGCGTGCTCGCGGTCGGCCTCGCCGGTGTGGTGACGGACCCCGGGGCCGTGAGCAGGCTCGCCCGGCACGCGCACACCGCACCCTGGGCGGGCGGTGAGCGCGACATGTGGGTGTCGATCCGGCCCACGAGCCTCACGGGCCGCCGTATCACTCCGGCCGATCAGTAGCCGGTCACGATGGCGTGCAGCGGCGCCGAGCGGGCGGTGCGACGGCGCTATCGCGGTCACTGGGGCATCGGCGTGCGACGCCGGAGCGGTCGGCTGGAGATCAGTGTGCCCGACTCGGAGGAATCAGCCATTCGCGTGATGCTGGCTGATCGAGCGGTGACCGTCGCGCCCGGGGAGACGTCAAGAGCCTGCCGGCCGAGAGGTGCGTCCCGGGGGCTGGTGGGACGCGGGAGCGGGCACGCGGTCCAGACGAAGTGCCATCACCGGGCACGCGGCGACCGCGCGTCGGGCGTGGGAGAGCAGGTCCGGCGGGACCGCGGAGTCCCGGAGCACGGGATAGCCCCATTCGTCGGAGCCGATCAGTTCGGGCAGCAGTTCGGCGCAGAGACCGTGGCCGTCACAGGCGGCGAAATCGACGGCCAGGACGTGGGTCCGGGTACGGGTCATCGCCAATCGCCCTCCTCCGGAGGCCGGGCCGCGGGCACCGGCAGGACGAGGGGGGCGAACGCGGCTCCGCACGGTCCGGTGTGTACATGCCGGATGACATCGTCGGCGAAGACCCGCAGCGCCGAGGCGGCGAGCCGCGCCGCGCCGTCGGGATGGCTGCACGCGCCGCGTCGCGGGAGCAGTCCGAGGCGGTGGTGCAGCCGCGTCAGCAACTGGGCGTCCGCATGACCCCGGGCGAGCGCGGCGAAGTCCTCGGCGACGGACGGCAGGCCGAACCGGCACGGCCCGCACTGGCGGGCGCTCTGCGCGGCCAGGTAGCCGAGCGCGGCTGCCGTCTCGGCCAGCCCACAGGCGCCTTCGGGCAGTGCCACCAGGACGCCCGCCCCCCGGTCCGGAGCCGTGCTGCTCAGCGGCACCGGGAGCCAGCCGCCGAAGAAGCCGCCCACGAGCACGGCGCCGAGCCGTCCCCGCGGGCCGCCGGCACGGCTGAGTGCCGCCGTCACCGGGCTTCCCGCCGGGATCTCGTACACCCCCGGCCGATGCACGACGCCCGAGACCGTGACCAGCGTGGTGCCCGGTACTCCTGAGTTTCCGCTCTCGCGGAACCATGCGGGGCCGTAGCGGGCGATCAGCGCCAGGTGGGCCAGGGTCTCCACGTTGCCGATCAGAGTGGGCCGTTTCCCGACGCCCTTCTCGAAGGGGCGCGGCGGGGTGGACCGAGGGCGGGCGTCGCCGCCGTTCAGCCAGTTCACCAGGGACGTCTCCTCGCTGGAGACGAAGTGATGAGGCAACGCGTGGACCTGTACCCGTGCCGGGTCGATCCCGGCACGGCGCCGCTCGGCGACCGCCGCGGTGAGCTGGTCGACCTGCGCCGCCCGGGTGCGGGGCAGACACAGATGCACCGCTTCCGCGCCGACCGCGACGGCGGCCAGTGCCGCGCCGTCCAGAACGAGGTGCGGGGCGAAGGAGAGCAGCACCTCGTCCTTGTGGCTGGCCGGCTCGCTCTCCATCCCGTTGGCGACAACCACGGCCGGCCCCTTCGCCCCGGCGACCGACCGGAGCTTGCGGCCGGCCGGAAAGCCCCCACCGCCCCGGCCGGTGAGCCCGGCCTCCTCCACGGCGCGCACCAGCGGCATGGCGCTCCCGCGGCTGCGTGCCTGCAACAGCGGCGGAGGGCCGTAGCGGGCGAGGTGTTCCGTGAGGTCGGCGGGCCGGCCGGTGTCGTACCAGCCGGACAGCAGGCGTTCGCCGTGCGGGCCGCAGGGCGCCGCCGGATGTTCTCCGGCGAGGACGGTCCCCGTGTCGTGGTTCATTCGCCGTCGTCTCCCTCGTGTTCGTCTTCCTGGGTGGGCTGCTGGGGCGTCGGCGACTGGTGGGGGACCGCCGGGGCAGTGGCGGGCACCGGCGTGGGCGCCGCCCCACCGGCACGGTGAGCCCAGCCGGGCCGCAAGGGCCCCACAGCCAGGAACGCGACCAGCGTCGCGGGCACCAGCAGCAAGGCCGCCGTCACCCACCTGCGGACCGGGGCCGCCCGCGTCCCGGCCCGCACCAGCCGCCACCACACGGCGGCCGTGACGGTCAGCAGACAAGCGGCGTACAGCGCCAGTTGCGGACTCAGGCGGGTGTCCGTGCCGGTTCCGGCCCCGTGGAAGAGCGCCACCGGCCATGCCGCGTACGCCAGCCAGTGCACCGCCTTCCAGCGGCGGTGGCCCAGCCGCCCGCGGATCGCGCTGGTGAGCGCGACCGCCAGCAGGAGGTCGAGGGCGACCGCGCCCAGGCCCACCCACAGCGGACGGTAGGAGCCGATGAACGGCACGAAGGCCGTCGGCCAGGTGAGGTGGGCGTAGCTGTCGGCGATCGCGGTGACGATGTGCAGCGCCAGGAAGGCCAGGGTGAGCAGCGACAGATTGCGGTGCAGCGCGGACACCTCGAACCGCCCCAGGCGCACCGGCGCGTACCGTCCCGCCGCGGCGATGCCGAGCGCGACCGTCGCGGTCAGCAGGACCAGCGACACCGTACCGCCGGCCCGGGTGGCATACCAGAGCGGGCTCGGGCCCGAGGCGAGCAGGGCGGCGCCGTTCATCGGTCGGCTCCATCGGCGGGCCAGGCTCCCAGGTACAGCACGCTTCCGTCGGTGCGGACGAGGCGGGCCGGCAGTCCGGTGCCGCGCAGCCAGCAGGGGGCGCGTTCGCCGAGGACCAGGGCGGCGGTCGTGGCGGTGTTGGCGTCCACGCAGTTGCCTGCGGCGACGCTGACGGTGCGCCAGACGGGCGGCGGAATGTCGCCGGTGGCCGGGTCGACGATGTGGTGGAGCGTCCGGCCGTCGCGCCGCCAGGACCGTACGGCGGTGCCGGACGTGGCAAGGCCGCCGTCGCGAATCGAGATGACAGGGCGCCCGGGTCCCGCGTCCGGGGCCGCGTGGTCGTCGGCGATCGCGACCCGCCAGCCGCCGTGCGGTGGTTCGCCCGCCGCCGACAGGTCGCCGCCGAGATTGACCAGGACCCCGCAACCCACCGCCGCGGCCGCTCGGTGGGCCGCCCGGTCGGCGGCCAGGGCCTTGGCCGTGGCGCCGAGGTCGAGTGCGGTTCCGGCGGGAAGGCGCAGGAGGCGCAGCGTCGGGTCCCAGCGGACGGCGCGCCAGCCCGAGGCCGGCCGTGGCGCGGTCGCGGGCCCGGTGTCCTCGGGCCGTCGCGCGGCCACCTCGGCGAACGTGCGGTCGTAGCCGAGGGCTGCGACCGCCGGGCCCACCGTGGGGTCGACGGCACCGTCGGTGAGTTCGGCGGCACGCAGGGCCGCCTCCAGGGCCTCGGCGAGCAGGGCGCTCACCGGCACCGGTGAGGTGCCGGCGGCGGCGTTGGCGCGGGACAGCTCGGAGTCGGGACGGAACCGGCTGCACGCCGCGTCGATGGCGGCCAGCTCGGCCCGCAGGATCAGCAGCGCGTCGTCGGCGCGGGCCGGGTCCGCTGTGAGGAGCACGGCCGTGGTGCCGAGCGCGGCGAACACGGCGGTGGCGGGCTCGGCGTGGGCCGGACGAGGGGTTGCGTGGTGAGCCGCTCCGGCCGGAAGCGTGGTGCTCGCGGCGCGTCCGACGGTGCCCGCCGGTGTGGCGTTCACGACGCACCCGACTGGGTCTGCGGCGCTTGTGTGGTCGGCGTGGGCGCCCGACCCGAGGGCCGCAGGCCACCGCTCGTGCCGGTGGACGTGCCGCTGCCGTGACCGGCGGGTGCGGCGGTCTGGGCGATCCCGGGGATCACGTGTGCGTAGCCGGCGCCCAGTACGGCGGTCCCCGCGACGGCCGCGGCCGCCGCCCAGCGGGTCGTGGCGCTGACACGGCGCCGCCCTCGTTCACGACGCCGGACGGCGTCATGGACGGATCGGTCCGAGTCTGCGGGCTGCTCAGGAAAAGGCATGGAGAGACTCCTCGCCGGAAGGCCGGTATTCCTACTGACCAGGCTGCCTGGCGACCCGTCGGGAACCGGTTCAGGAGTTCTTCAGACGAAGTTAAGATCCCGCCCGCGGGCCGCGCGACGGCCCCTGCGGCGGCAGCGCGGGAAGTTCCAGCACCACCGTCAGCCCCCCGCCGGCCGTCTCCTCCAGCCGTACGGTGCCGCCGTTGGCGGTGACCAGCCGGTGCACGATGGCCAGCCCCAGGCCGCTGCCGGACGCCTCCGGATTGCCGAACCTGCGAAACGCCGCCTCGCGCGCCGCCTCGCTCATCCCGGGCCCGTTGTCCACCACGCGCAGCAGCGCCTGCCCACGCGCCGTGTCGCCCTCGATTCGGACCGCCGCGCCTTCCCCCACGGCGTCCAGGGCGTTGGCCACCAGGTTGTCGATCACCTGCTCCAGATCGCCGGATCCCAGGTACGCCGTCAGCCGGGCGTCGCAGCGCCCGGTGAGCGACACTCGCCGCTCACGGGCCACCGGCTCCCACGCGACGACCCGGTCGTCCACCACCTGGTCCACCCGGACCGGAACCGGCCTGGGCACCGCGTTCTCCGCCCGTGACACGGCCAGCAGCCCGTCCACCAGCCGGGACAGCCGGGCGATCTCCTCCTGCGCTCCGGCGAACTCCGCCGCCGTGGCGTCGTCGGCTGCCGCCAGCAGGTCGAGCCGCAGCCGCAGCGCCGTCAACGGCGTACGCAGCTGGTGGGAGACGTCGGCGACGACCGCCCGGTGCCCGTGGATGAGGGCCTCCATGCGTGCCGCCATGGTGTTGAACGTCGAGGCGAGCCTGCGCACCTCCTGCGGCCCGCGCCCGCCCGGCGCCCGTACGTCCAGGGCGCCCTCGCCGAGCCGCAGCGCGGCGGCGTCAACGGCCCGCAGCGGGCGCCCGACCCAACGGGCCAGCGCAACCGACAACAGCACGCCCGCCACCAGGGCGCCGGCGCCGATCAGCGCCAGTCGCCACCACATCGAGGCGATCCGGTCGTGCATGCTCTCCGCCGACCGGGACAGCACGGCCACCCCCACCGGATGCGTGGTGTCGCCGATCGGCTCCGCGACGACCAGCCGGTCGTCCCGCTCACGCGCCGCCGTTCCCGGGTGGACGAGCACCTGGTGTGCCAGGTCGCCCCAGTAGCCGGCGGCCTGATCGTCCTCCTCGCCCTCACCCGTTCGTCCGGGGCACGCGGTGGCCGCCACGGGACGTCCCGCCGTGTCGAAGACCGCGGCGCAGTCGCCTGCCCGCTCGGCCTGTTCCAGGAGCCGTCGCATGGCGGCGGGAGAGCGCTGGTCCGACAGGTACTCCTCGGCCGCGGCGGCGATCGTCCGGTTCGCCGCCTCGGTCGTGTCCCGGAACGAGGTCTGCTCGCGCTGTGTCATGGACAGCCCCAGCGGCACCACCGCCAGCACCAGCAGCAGGACGATCAGCGCCATGAAGGTGAGTGCGATCCGCCGGGTCATCGCGCGCCGGCGTCCGGGTCCCGGCCCGGCCCGGGTGCTCCGAGACGGAATCCGCGGCCGTACACGGTCTCCACCAGCCCGGGGACGCCGAGCTTGCGGCGCAGCGCCGCGATGTGCACGTCCAGCACCTTGGTGGGGCCGTACCAGTGGGCATCCCAGGCGCGCTCCAGGACCTCCTGCCGGGTGATCACCCGCCCAGGGTCGGCGGCCAGACACTCCAGGATGTCGAACTCCTTCGGTGTGAGCCCGACTTCGTGGCCTTCGACGGTCACTTTGCGGGTCCGCGGGTCCACCGTGAGGGGGCCGTGCCGCAACAGCTCGGAGCCGGACGGCTGGACGCGGCGCAGCACGGCCCGGATCCGTGCCAGCAGCTCCGCCAGGCCGAACGGTTTGACCAGGTAGTCATCGGCGCCCTCGTCCAGGGCCGCGACCCGGTCGCCTTCCTCGCCACGCGCCGTCACCACGATGATCGCCGCGTCGGAGCGGCTCCGTATCCGGCGGCAGACCTCGATGCCGTCCAGGTCGGGCAGCCCCAGGTCCAGAAGCACCACATCGGGCTCCGGGACCGCCGCCAAGGCTTCCTGTCCGGTGCCGACACCGCGCGCCCGGTACCCGGCCCGCTCCAGGCCCAGCACCAGGGTAGCGGCGATCCCCGGGTCGTCCTCGACCACCAGAACAAGCACACCGACATCGTACGATTCCGCCGGCCGTGCCCGGATTGGCCGGTGGGCCCCTCTCTGTGGACCGTTCGGCCCTGCCGTGCGGCGCGGTACGCGCGGTTCCATGGACACCCGGAGACGCCGTCGCGCCCGAGGGGAGTGACGTGTCGGGAGCAGAAGCCGGAGGGTCGCTGCCGTGTCGAACAGGAGAGACACCGGGGACGGTCGGGAGCCGAAGGCCCGGAATGTCCGTCGGCTGCTCGAACCGGCGTTGCTGGTCGCGACGGCGGTCGCCCTGCTGAGCGGGGGCATCGCCTGGGCGGCCGGGAGCCAGAGCGTCGCCGACGCCTGCTGGGCGGCCGGCACGGTACTGGCCGTCGTTCCCGCCGTGGCCTGGGTCGTGGCCGCATTGCGGAAGGGACGGGCCGGAGTCGACCTGATCGCCGTGCTGGCGCTGGTCGGGACCCTCGCGGTGGGCGAGTACCTGGCGGGCGCGCTGATCGCGTTGATGCTGGCAACCGGCCGGGCGCTGGACGCCGCGGCCGAGCGCCGGGCCTCCCACGACCTGCGGGCCCTGCTGGAGCACGCCCCCCGCTCGGCCCGCCGCCGGACCGGCCGGAAGGTGACCGTGGTCCCGCTCGCCGATGTCGTCGTCGGCGACGTGCTCGTGGTCGGTCCCGGAGATGTGGTCCCCGTCGACGGCAGCGTCCTGGCCGGTACGGCGGAACTCGACGAGTCCGTGCTGACCGGCGAGTCGGCCCAGGTCGAGCGCGGCACGCACGAGCCCGTACGCAGTGGCGTCGTCAACGCGGGCGGTGTCTTCGAACTCCGGGCGACCGCCACCGCGCAGGACAGCACGTACGCGGAGATCGTACGGATGGCTCAGCACGCGGGTGCGGAGCGGGCACCTTCGGTGCGGCTGGCCGAGCGTTACGCGGCCTGGTTCCTGCCACTGTCGCTGGGAATGGCCGGCCTGGCCTGGCTGCTGAGCGGATCCGCCGACCGCGCGGTCGCCGTCCTCGTCGTGGCGACTCCCTGCCCGCTGCTGCTCGCCGCGCCGGTCGCCGTCGTCTCCGGACTGTCGAGGGCGGCCCGTCGCGGTGTCATCGTCCGGGACGGCGGGGCGCTGGAGCGGCTGGGCCGGGCGCGCACCCTGGTGATCGACAAGACCGGCACCCTGACCGCGGGCCGACCCCGCGTCCTGGGGGTCGCCGCCGCCCCCGGGCGCTCCCCGTCCGAGGTGCTGCGGCTGGCCGCCTCGCTCGACCAGGTCTCGGCACATGTGCTGGCCGACGCGATCGTCCGCGAGGCACGCATCCGGAACCTCACGCTGTCCGTGCCCGCCGACGTCACGGAGGAACCCGGGCGCGGACCCGCCGGCACCGTGGACGGCCTCCGCCTCGCCGTGGGCAGGTCCGGCCTCGCCCAGGCAGCACTCCCCGACTGGGCCCATGCCGTGGACAACCGCGCCGTTCTCGACGGGGCCGCCGTCGCCTGGCTCACCGTCGACGACGCCCTCGCCGGTGCCGTCCTGCTCCAGGACCCGCTGCGCCACGACGCCCCACGCACCGTCCGCAGGCTGCGATCGGCCGGGCTGACCCGGCTGCTGATGCTCACCGGCGACCGCGCGGAGCCCGCCCAAGAGGTGGGAGCGGTGCTGGGCCTCGACGATGTCCGGGCCGGTCAGCTTCCCGCCGACAAAGTGGCGGCGGTACGGGCCGAACGCGCACGGGCCGTCACCGTCATGGTCGGCGACGGCGTCAACGACGCACCCGCCCTGGCCGCCGCCGACATCGGCGTGGCCATGGGCGCCCGCGGCTCCACCGCGACCTCCGAAGCCGCCGACATCATCCTCACGACCGACCGGGTGGACCGTCTCGCCGACGCCATGGAGATCGCCGTCAGGGCCCGCCGGATCGCGGTCCAGAGCGCCGCGGGCGGGATGGCGCTGTCGCTGGTCGCCATGATCGCGGCCCTCCTGGGATGGCTGCCGCCCGCCGTCGGAGCCCTTCTCCAGGAGGCCATCGACGTCGCCGTCATCCTCAACGCCCTGCGCGCGTTGCTGCCGGCTCGCAGCGCCCGTTCCGCTCTCGAACCGGACGCCGAGGACCTCATCCACCGCTTCGCCGCCGAACACGACGATCTCAGGGACGCACTGGACGCCATCCGTGAAGCCGCCGGACTGCTCTCCGCGCAGGACGGTCCGGGATCGCTGGCCGCCGTGCGCCACGTCGACCACCTGCTCACCACCCGGCTGCTCCCTCACGAACTCGCGGAGGAGCACCAGCTCTACCCCGCGCTGAACAGACAACTCGGCGGACCGGAAACGACCGAAACCATGAGCCGCGCCCACACCGAGATCGCACGCCTGTCCCGCCGCATCACGACGCACCTCCGCATGGCGGACGAGGCGGGCGGACTGAAGCCGGAACAGATCGACGACCTGCGGGCCTGTCTGTACGGGCTCCATTCCGTTCTCCGGCTGCACTTCAGCCAGGAGGAGGAGAGCTACTTCTCACTCGCTCCCTGATCCGGACCGCCTGGGCCCCGAGGAGGCAGTGATTCCGGTGAAGCTCAGAGGGAACTGAGAAGTCCCTGTGAAAGGGTGCGCGGGTTCCTCCGAAGATCCAACCCACGCCATCGGTCCGACCACCTCCATGGAGCAAGCCCACATGAGTCTCACGATCGTCAACGGACTGCCCGCACACATCTTGTTCGTGCACTTCGTCATCGTGCTCGTGCCTCTGAGCGCCCTGGCACTCATAGCGTGCGCGATCTGGCCCCGCGCAGCCCGGCGGCTCGGCCTGATCCTGCCCGTCCTGACGCTTGTGACGTTGGCGACCGTGCCGGTGTCCACACACGCGGGTGAGTGGCTGGAACAGCACGTCGGGAGCGACCCGCTGGTGCGCAAGCACGCCGAACTCGGCGACGGCCTGCTGCCTTGGGCGCTCGGCCTCTTCGTGATCTCGGCGGTCGTCTGGTGGACGGCCCGCCGCTCGGCGCCCGCGGTGGACGGCACGTCCGCTGCCTCACTGCCCCTCCCGGTACTGGTTCGGGGCGCGATCGCGGTCCTTTCCGTCGCCGTCGCCGTCGGCGCCGTGGTGGACGTCTACCGGATCGGAGACTCGGGCGCCAAGGCCGCCTGGCACGACAACTACTCGAAGACGGCCACGCAGCACGGCGACGACTGACAAGACGGGAACGCGGCTGAAGCAGGTCCTGCGACGTGACCTCGGCCCTGCGCATGTGGGCCGAAGGTCCCTGGCCAGGCCCGATCGGCCTGTGGCGCCGGAACCCGAACGCGCCCAGGCTGGAAGCACACCCTCATGAAGGGAGCCGGTGCAATGACCTCCGCCACCACCCTGAACACGGCTCTTGAGGCCGTGCACCGCGAACGCCTGATCCAGCTCGCCCGCGAGGTCTCCTTCGACGCAGGGGCGCGCCTGTTCGAGGAAGGCAGGCGCGCCGACCACTTCTGGATCGTGCGCACCGGCACCGTCGCCCTCGACCTCCACGTACCCGGTCGGCGGCCCGCCGTGATCGAGACACTCGGCCACGGCGAACTCGTCGGCTGGTCCTGGCACTTCCCGCCGTACATCTGGCAGCTGGGCGCCGAGGCGATGAGCCCGGTACGGACCTGGGAGTTCGACGCCGAGGCCGTTCGGGCGCTGTGCGCCGGGGACCCCGACTTCGGCCGGGCGATCGCCGTCTGGGTCGGGCGGGTGGTCGCCCATCGGCTGCACGCCTCCCGTGTCCGGCTGCTGGACCTGTACGCCCCTCACGGCAGCATCGGCCTGACATGACGACGTGGCCCGGTGAGGAGAAGACCTAGCGGAACAGCCCGCATCGGGTGAGTGACGTGATGACGGGTGCCGTCGTCGCGGGTGGGCCGCAAAGCCCTGTTCAGGGACATCATCGAGCGCACGGAACAGTGACAGGTCAGCGCTCTCCCCGTGCTGGAGGGGCGACGGTCGGGTGACCAGGTGCCCAAGGTGGAATCCAGAGAGGCCAAAGAGGCTGCAGACTCCGGGACGGCTGGACTACCCGGCCGCAGGGATGACTACGACAGGGACCCTCGCATGCTGCACGCAGCGCAGGCTCACCGATCCCAGGAGCGCTTCGCTGAACCGTCCATGTCCACGATTCCCGACCACCAGCAGCTGCGCGTCGTGCGCGGCGTCCACCAGAGCGGACGCCGGGTTCCCCTCGGTGACCGTCGTGCGAACCTCGGCCGACGGCTCCGTGCCCACCGTTTCCGCGACAATGGCTTCGAGCCGCTGCGCCACGCCCTCCGCCGCCACCGTCTTGTCGTCGGTCTTCGGCACCAGGCCGTACCAGTCAGCAGGCGCCTCCCACGCCGCGAGCGCCTCGACGACCGCCCCGGACGCCTGCGCCTGTGCCACCGCCCATCGCAACGCCGCCTTGGAAGCCTCCGAGCCGTCCACACCCACCACGATCCGCCCCGCGTCTCTCCCGCTGTCACTCATGTCGCGGCCTTCCCTCTGCCCCACGGCCCCTGCCTGAATTATCGATCCAAGACCTACCCCCTGCGACATGCGAAGCGTTCAGCCAGGGCCCGGGCCCCGGGCATCCGCGGCAGTCGTCACGCGGTTCCAGGGTTGGAGGCGATCTGAAGGAGGCTCTCATGACCTGCCCTCGGCCCTACGTCTGATGGAGGGCGCTCTCGCCGAGGCGGCTGGGAGCGAGTTGCGGCCGACCGGCCCCGTCCTCGGCGGCGGGTAGGGCCTGAGTGCCCCTGGCGACCGGCCCACGCCCGCCGTGCCGTTCGGCCTCGCGGTGTCACGGCATTCCCCGCAGCGACCGCACGCCGACACGGCCGACACGATCACCTGGTTGCCGGGGCGCGGGTGATGAACGCCGGGTCCCACCTCCAGGACCTCGCCGACGGCCTCGTGGCCGAGCACCATGCCCGGTTTGACCCCCGGGAGGTCGCCCCGTAGGACGCACAGGTCGGTGCCGCAGACGGTGGTGGCGTCGACGCGGACGATCGCTTCGGTCGCTTCCTCGATCACGGGGTCCGCGGCGGTGTCCCAGGAGCTCTGTCCCGGTCCGTGGTAGACGAGCGCTCACACGGTGCTCACTCCCTCGCTCCCCTGCTTCCACGGTCGCTCCGGCCCAGCTCCCCGGCAACCGGGTCCGCTCCTACGGCGGGACGCGGCGGGCCGGTCCGGACGGACGGCGCGCAGACCGCGGCCCGGGCGCGAGGGCCCTCGGAGACGGGGACGCAACACCTTCGCCTCGGCGCACGCCACGGCTCCCCGGGCCGGAAACCGGTCCGCCAGGGACCTTCGGCCCATGCCCCGAACCCGCCTGTGTCCGAAACTGACGGCAGGAGTGGGGACAGCGAGCAGCCAACCGCTGGAGGCCGGCCCATGAACGCCAAAGGCTCGCCATACACGTCCGGTCCGCCCTCGCCGCGCAACGAACACGTGCCGAGGGGCGCGAATCCGTTGAAGCGGCCATCCGACGTGTTCGAGTGGTGGCTCCGGCGTCTCCTGATGGTCGTCCTCGCCGTCGGCCTGCCGTTGGCGGCCTACGGCGCGGGCATGGCTGCGTACGGGACGTCGATGAGCGCGGCCCGGGCCCAGGCGGGGCAACGGCACGAGGTCTCCGCCCGGCTGGCCGAGGACGTGGAGCGCAACACCTACGTGGCGAAGCAGCGGGCACAGGTCCGCTGGACCGGCGCCGACGGAGTCGTACGGACCGCGGCGGTCCTGGTGAAGCCCGGAACGCCCGAGGGCACCGCCGTACGTGTGTGGGTGGACCGGAACGGAACCGTCACCGACCCGCCCACGAGCGCCCTCACCGCGAGGACCACGGGTTGGGCGATGGGCGGCGCGGCGGCGTTCGGCACGGCCATCGGGGTCTACGGGGTCTGGGCGGGCACGCGTCTGCTGCTGGACCGGCACAGGTCCAGGCAGTGGGGCATCGAGTGGGAGCGGGCGGAGCCACTGTGGTCCGCGCGATTCCGCCAGTGACCGGACGCAGGCCGAGGAGGTGGCGCTCATGACAGACGCGACGACCACGGATCAGTACGAAGTGACGATGGCGCGGTCCTCCTTGCGGAGGGTATGACCACCCCTGCGCTGCCGGGCCTGGAGTTCGCCGGCCGGGTGCGGGCGGTGCCCGAGGGACGGGTCGTGCTCGCGGGCGAGCCACTGCTCAAGGTGACGGCATCCCTTCTCCAGGCGCAATGGGTGGAGAGGCGATCCTCGACCGGGCCGGACCGCGGGACGCGCGGATCGTCGCCGGCGGCGGGCTCGACGAGTACGCCGTGGACGACCTGGTGCGCTCCGGGGCACCGATCGACATGTACGCCGTCGGCACGCGGGGCGGGGTATCGGCCGGCGCCCCGTACCTGGACTCCGAGTGCAAGACGGTGGAGTACGACGGTCGCCCGGTGATGAAGCTGTCGTCGGCGATGGTCACGGCGCCCGGCCCAAGCAAGTGTTCGCCGTCCCGCTGCGCGGACGTGATCGCTCTCGCCGACGAGCGGCCGCCGGACGGCGGTACCGCGCTGCTGGAGACGGTGACGGAGAACCGCCGACGCATCGTCGGGCAGCCCCCGAGCGAGGACTGCCGGGCCGGACGCGCCGCGGATCTGGGCACGCTGCCCGCCGCGGCCCGTCAGATCCGGGCGCCGCTCGCGCCTCGCGCCACGACCTCGGAGCGGTTGCGAGTCCGAGGAGCCACCGCTGCGCGTGGTGCCGGCCGGCGGGCCGGTCAGGCCTCGGATCGGTGAAGCTCACCGTGAGGGACCACGGCCACGGGACAGTGCGCGTGGTGCAGTACGGCGTGGACGACGTGTCCCAGCGGCGCCCCGGGGGCATGCGCGGATCGACGGGCTCCGACCACGACCAGGTCGGCGTGGGCGGAGGCGTCGACGAGAGCTCCGGCCGGGGAGTGGGCCCGGACCAGATCGCTGGTCACCGCCAAGCCGGGAAACTCGTCCCGTACGGGCTCTACGAGGCGGTTGGCATGACTCGCCTGCTCCTCGGCAACCTCGGCGAGGTCACCGAGCACCGGAACCATGCTTCCCGCGTACTGGTAGTAGGCGTACGTGCTCAGCACCCTCAGCGAAGCCTTGTGCCGGACGGCGGTCTGTGCCGCGAAGCGCAGGACACCGACGTCCCGCTCGTCACGCAGGGCGACAAGAACGACTCCTGTGGTGACGTGATCGCGCTCACCGCGCACCACGACGACGGGACCTGCCGCGTAAGCGGCCACAGAGAGCCCGACCGATCCGACCAGAAGGGCGGTGAACCCGCCGATCCCGCGGGTACCCACCACGATGAGGCCGTTGTCGCCCGCTGCTTCGAGCAGCGCCTGCGCGGCAGCCTCACGGCTGACCAGAGGGACGACGCGGATGCCGGGAACCTCGCCCTCCGCCACCGCGACAGCGCTCTCCACGGTGGCCGAGCCGGCGTCGAGCACGTGCTGGGTCACGGATTCGGAAGGCACGTCCGCGGCCAGGGTGTCCAGCGAGGTGGCACACACGATGTGCAGGGGTGCATCCCTGGACGCTGCCTCGAGGGCGGCCCACCGCACGGCCGCCGTGGCACTGTCGGATCCATCCGCCCCCACGACGACCGGTCCGTGCAAGGCAAGCATGATCCCTCCAAGGTTCGGGGTCATTCCACCGTGACACCGTGTTGGAAACCCCGGGCAGTGGCCGTTCGTCCCAAGGGCCGGGCCGAACGGCCCCAAAAGGACCACGGTCGCCCAGGAAGGGAGACCGTGATCGTCGGCGCCCGCCGGCACAGGATGACCGGTCCCGGCGCGCGCGGGAGGGTCGACCGGGCCCGTTGTCAGGGCCAAGGGCCCCTGCCGGACCGGCGCTTCGAGGATCTTTCATGGAGTCGTCGACGGCGAGATCGTCCGGACGAACACCGTCACGGCACTCGTGGCGGACGCCGTCGCGGCACCTTCGCTGCACACCACCCAGCCCTGGGTCTTCCGTCATACGCGGGACACAGTCGTCATCGGGCTCTACGCCGACCGGGAGCGGGACGGGTGGCGCACTCATGGCTGCGGAACCGGCGGGTGCCGCCAGGGCCTCCCGGGGCAGGGAACTGGACCGTCCGGCCCATGCGGTCTCAGCGTGCCCGGCGGAGATTGGAGAAGGGACCAACACGGCACGAGGAGGCGGGAACCATGAGGCATCGGACGGTGGGCGACCTCATGACCACGTCGGTCGTCAAGGTGCGCCAGGACACCGGTTTCAAGGAGATCGCCAAGCTGCTCGCCGAGTACGACATCACCGCCGTACCGGTCGTGGACGACGACGAACGCGTCGTCGGCGTGGTCTCGGAGGCGGATCTCCTGCGCAAGGAGGCCGCCCAGCTCGATCCGGCCGGTCTGTTGCCGACGCTGCGCCCGGGACCGGACGACCGCGCGAAGGCGGAGGCCACGACCGCCGAGGGACTGATGAACGGCCCGGCCGTGACGGCCAGGCCTCAGTGGACGGCGGTCGAGGCCGCGCAGGTCATGGAACGCCACCACGTCAAACGGCTGCCGGTGGTCGACGAGGCCGACAGGCTGGTAGGCCTGGTCAGCCGGGCCGACCTGCTGCGTGTCTTCCTGCGCGGCGACAGTGCCATTCGGGAGGAGATCTCCGGGGAGGTGCTCCTGCACACCCTCGGTGTCGCTCCCGGCGCGATCACCGTGCGGGTCGTCGGCGGGCGGGTG
Source organism: Streptomyces sp. NPDC015532 (assembly GCF_043078065.1). Taxonomy (NCBI): domain Bacteria; kingdom Bacillati; phylum Actinomycetota; class Actinomycetes; order Kitasatosporales; family Streptomycetaceae; genus Streptomyces; species Streptomyces sp. NPDC015532. The sequence goes on from NZ_JBIBSY010000022.1 coordinate 27,348, forward strand.
TCGCTGAAGGGCACCGTCGAACGCAGATCGCTCGTCCCGGTCGTCGTGCGCCTGTGTCAGAGCGTGGACGGAGTGGTCGATGTCTCCGCGGAGCTGCACCACCATCTGGACGACACCTCCGAGGCTCCGGGCCCCGAGGCGTCGCGCCGTGCCGGACTGGCCACGTGAGCGATCCCGGAGCCGAACGCCATGGAGCCGGGCGGCTCACGCGCGATCGTCCCGCCCGGTCGTCCGCGACCCCACGTGCGCCTGCCGGGTCGGCACGGCCCGGACAGGACGAGAACGAATCGAGGTGTTGGGACATGACCGGCACTCCGCACATCGTGAGCGATGTGATGACCCAGACGGTCGTGGCCGTCGGACGGGACGCGCCGTTCAAGGAGATCGTGCGGACCATGGAGCAGTGGAAGGTCAGCGCCATGCCCGTGCTGGAGGGCGAGGGGCGCGTGGTCGGCGTCGTGTCCGAGGCCGACCTGCTGCCGAAGGAGGAGTTCCGCGACGAAGAACCGGGCCTCTCCCAGCAGCGGGAGCGCCTCTCGGATGCCGCCAAGGCCGGTGCGACGAGGGCGGCGGAACTCATGAGCACCCCGGCCGTCACGGTCCACGCGGACGCCACGCTCGCGCAGGCGGCCCGGATCATGGCCGTCCGGCACATCAAGCGGTTGCCCGTGGTCGACGACATCGGCATGCTCCAGGGCATCGTCAGCCGCGCCGATCTGCTCAAAGTGTTCCTGCGCCCGGATGAGGACATAGAGGAGGAGGTCCGCCGCACTGTGGTGTCCTACCTCTTCCCCGGCTTCAGCCATGCCATCCACGTGAGCGTGCGCGAAGGCGTCGTCATCCTGCGCGGACACATACGCGACACCTCACTCATCTCCGTCGCGGTGCGCCTCGTACGCGCCATCGAGGGCGTCGTGGACGTCGAACCGCGGCTCACCAGCGAGCCGAAGACCGCCGAAGGACCCCAGACGCACGGTTCCTGAGCCTCAGGACGTCGCCGAGGAGGCTGCCATGACGAGCACAGCACAGGACACATCGGCCGCGCGAGAGCCACGGCCCACCGTCGAACACCGGCTCGACGTCACCCATGTCGACGGTGACGCGTACGAGGTCGACATCCGGGGACACCGGCTGCTGGTCGACCAGCCCGTGGACGCGGGCGGGACGGACATCGCGCCGACCCCCGTCGAACTGTTCGCCGCGTCCCTGGCCACCTGCGTCGCCTTCTACGCGGGCCGCTACCTGCAGCGCCACGGACTGCCCCGCGACGGGCTGCGGGTCCGTTCGGAGTTCACCATGGCTGCGGATCTGCCTGCTCGCGTCGAGTCCCTGCGTCTGGTCGTCGTGCCGCCGCCGGAACTGCCGGCCCAACGCCAGGCCGCCCTGCTCGCCGTCGCCTCGCACTGCACCGTCCACAACACCCTTCACGACCCTCCGTCGGTTCACATCGAGATGGAGCGCTGAGCCGTGGGGCCGGCCGTCCCCCTGGACGCGGGCTCTCGGCTCACGGCAGGTGGGTGGGGACAGCTGGGTGGCGAGGGGCGACACCGACGATGACGCACCGGCTCCGCGGGGGTCCGGTGGCACGAGGAAGCAGGTGACCGTGATGTTCTGGTACGGGCATGATCCGAGTGGGTGGGGCTGGTTCACCATGTCGGTCGGCATGCTTCTCTTCTGGGCCTTGCTGATCGTCTTCGCCGTCGTGCTGTTCCGGGCCGTGTCCCGGTCGTCCGACGGTGGAACGAAGACGGGGACACGCCCCGGCCTGACGCCGGAGCAGATCCTCGCGGAACGCTTCGCCCGCGGGGAGATCGACGAGGAGGAGTACCGCAGCCGTCTGGCCGTCCTGCGTCCGGGCGGCACGGGGTACGGCAAACCCTGACCACGAGCGCGGCACCAGCGCGCCTCCTGTGGCAGGGGATACGGCCTCCGGTTGGTTGTTCTCCGGGGGTCCTCGTGCGCGGGGACGTCGGTCCCCCCAGCGCGGGTGGCCCCCGGGGGCAGAGGATGCCGCGGGGCTCCCCCAAGTGCACCGCTGGGCCCGGACCGAGGGCCGAGTGGCCTCTCCCCACGGCCTCCCGACGGGACCATGCTGGGCGGGACCAGCGGACAGCCCGGCGGGCCTTCCGACGCCGGACACGGGAGGAGACACCATGTCCATCACGGCTCTCGACGTCCCGACCCTGGAACGGCTGGTCGCGGCGTCCGTCACCGCTCCCTCCATCCACAACACCCAGCCCTGGCGGTTCCGGCTCGACCCGGACACGGTCACACTGGAAATTCGAGCCGTCGTGCGACGCGGCCTGCGGCACGCCGACCCGTCCGGACGCGCCCTGCACGTCTCCGTCGGCTGCGCCCTGTTCAACCTGCGCGTCGCGGTCGCCCACCACGGCTGGGAACCCGTGTCCAGGCTTCTCCCCCGCCCCGGCGAACCGGACCTGCTGGCCACCCTCCAGCTCTCCGGAACCACTCGGCTCTCCGCGACGCCGCGGCTGTACGAGGCTCTATGGCTGCGGCACAGCAGCCGTTTCCCGTTCACCGGCCGGCCGGTTCCGGTCTCCGTCCTGACGGAACTCACCGAAGCCGCCCACGCGGAAGGCTCCAAGCTGGAATTCCCCGGCACCGCGGAGACCGACAGGCTGCTGGGGCTGACCCGGGAAGGGGAGCGCCGCAACACCGCGGACGCCGACCGGTCCGCCGAGAGCCGCCGCTGGGTTCACCCGCCCAACGACGAGTCCCTCGGAATGCCACCGGCGGTGGCCGGCCCGCAGGACTTCCGGGACAGGATCCCGATGCGCGATTTCACCGCCCGCCCGCACCCCTCGGAACTCCTCGCCCGCACCTTCGAGAAGCGGCCGTTCATCGCCGTACTGTCCACGCTCCACGACCGCCGGACGGACTGGCTGCGCGCCGGCGAAGCACTCGAACGCGTCCTGCTTCTGGCCACCGCCCACGGCGTACGGGCATCGCTCCTGCACCAGGCGCTGGAGTGGCCGGACCTGCGCGAACAGCTCGTCGAGGGCCGGCGGGAATCCGCTCAGATGGTGCTCCGCCTCGGCTACGGCCCGCAGGGACCGTCCTCACCACGTCGCACGGCACGCCAAGTCCTGACGCAGGACGTGCGCCCCGACGCCGTGTCAGGAGTGCTCGTCGTGGGCTGAAGCCACACCTCATGGCGAGTCGAGCCGGACGAGACGGCTGTGGGCCGACCGGGTCCGTCCCCGACCGGGTCGGCCCTGACCGCGGAGAAATCCGTCAGTGACCCTGGAGATGTGGGGCCCGGTGCCCCGCGGCGCCGAGCCAGCTTCGATCCGGGAGGTGTCGGCGGTGCTCAGACCCGTCGTCGTAGGACTGGACGGTTCACCGGAGTGTCTCGGCGCCGCCGACCGGGCGGCCAGGGAGGCGTTGCGCCGCGGCGTGCCGCTGCGACTGGTGCACGCGTCGGAGGCGATGGCGGCGGAGACGCGTGCGTGTGCGTTCCGGTCCAAGTCGTCCGTCACACCACGCTGACCGGATGCCGTACCACCGCGCCGAACAGGTACCCCTGAGTGTTCGGCACGGCGATGTCCGGCTGGGTGCGGTCGGCCGTGTCCGTGGCGCGCGCCAGCAGGTGGGTGGCGCCGGGGGTGTCGGGCCGCCAGCCGAGGGACCATCGGGTCCAGGTGCCGGTCCGGGGCCGGTCGTGCAGCCGGGCGGGCCGCCAGTTGGCCCCGCCGTCGGTGGAGACGTCGACCTTGTCGACGGCTCCCGCCCCCGACCACGAGCGTCCGTGCAGGACGTGCCGGTCGCCGGCCGTGAACGTGGCCCCGCTCGCCAGCTCGAAGGCGCTCTTCGTGGCCTGCCGGGTGAGCGGAGCGCTGCCGCCCTCGGGGTGGGCGGGGCCGAACAGCCGGTAGAAGGTGGTGTTCCAGGGTGAGTAGAGCGGCTGTGCGGACACCTCGATGTCGCCGACCCACTTGATCGACGCGATCCCCACCCAGGAGGGCACCACGACCCGCACCGGATAGCCGTGGTCGTACGGGAGCGGCTCGCCATTCATCTCGTACGCGAGCAGTACGTCGTCCAGGGCCTTGGCCAGCGGCAGCGGGCGGCGGACCCGGCCCAGGCTCTCGCCACCGCTGACGTACTCGGCGTCGAGCCCGCGCGGCTGCACGTCCACGGCGCGCGGGGAAAGTCCTGCCCTGCGCAGCACGTCGCCGAGCCGCACCCCGCGCCAGCGGGCGACGCCGATCGCTCCCAGGGTCCAGGCGGTACCGGTGACCGTCTCCCCCTGTTGCGTCGTGTAGAAGGAGCGGCCGTTCCCGGCGCATTCGACGAACGCGGTCCGGGTGACGGCCGGCAGTGCGCGCAGATCGTCGTAGCCGAACTCCACGGGACGGTCCTCGCCGCGGTCGCCGCGCAACCCGCTCCCCCACAGCCGCAGCCGCCAGTCGTCGGCGTTCAGGACGGGTGTGGCGGTGTGGTTCCGCACGAAGAACAGGTCGTTGGGGGTGTGGTGGCCGGTTCCGCGCAGCGCCTCCCAGCGGGTCTCGGCGTTGGTGCCGCGCTCGATGAACCACTCGGGGGGCAGCGGTTTGACGATCGGTCGGTCGGCGGCGTGGGCGGGCCGCGGAGTGCCGAGTGCGCTTCCGGCGGCGGCCGCGGTGAGCAGGGTGAGCAGCCGACGGCGGGTGACCCCCTCCGCTCTGGCCTCACCGGCGAGCCACTGGCGCAGTCTGCGGCGGTCGTACTCGGTTTCGTAGCGTCGGCCGGCGGGCGTGGGCGAAGGCATGGCGGGTCCTCGTCATGACGGGGCGAGAGGAACGAGAGGGCTCGGCGGCAAGTCGGCGCGGGCATAGGCGAGATCGACCGGAATGTGCTCGACCGGCTTGTCCGGAGCGGAAGTTCGCGGAAGCGCGGGGTCAGCCGGTCGTCCGACACAACGCGGCGGCGACACGGACGAGGTCCACGGCGCGGCGGCGGGTCAGAGGTTCCGACTTCGGCATGGCGGGATGAAAGCACACGGGGCGGAAGGCGTCAACGGAGCCTTCGTGCCGGTGAACCCGGCTTCCAGACAGGTCGGTTGACGGGGCGGCCGCGACGCCCCGGCCCCGTATCCCCGGCATGGGGGCGGCCGGCCCGTGCTCACCGGCGGAGTCCGGTGCCGCCATTGACGTACGTCAGAACCGCTCCGTACGATCACCAACGGCATCGAGTGTCAGCGTCAAGCCCTGGCTTGCTGACCGGCAACCCTCCCGCGCGGTGGGGTGCTCCAGGTGAAAGCCCGGCGGGATCAGCGACGATCCGCGCAAGCGCGTGGCCCCATGACCGGGGCCGGAGATGGGAGGAGGACCGCTGTGCGACACGGTGATGACCCTCGTGCCTCCTTCTCCGTCGCCATGGTGTTCTCCCGGCTGGCGCGCCGACGCCACATCGATCTGAAGCGCTCGACCAGCTGCTTCTGTCAGGCCTGACGGCCCCTTCCGCAGCGGAGCGCTGACGGGCTTGCCCACCGACGGTCCACGTCCGTGACCAGTCGTCGGGGCAGGTGTCCCCGCCCGGCTCCCGCTTCTTCCTGATCCTTCTGATCCGCCTTCCGCCCGGCCCCTGCCCGCAGGGCATTCCCCGTCACGGCATCGCGCCGACCGGGCCCGCACGCCTGTGCGTGGTCGTGCCCCGTGCCGGGCGACACAAAGAGGAGCACCCTCCGTGAGAGCACGTCCGGATTTCAGATCTCCCCGTCGGGCGGCGTTCGCCGCCCTTCTCACCACCAGTGTGCTGCTGACGGCCTGCGGGTCGGGGGCCGACGGCTCCGGCGCCGGGGGCGGCAAGCCGCGGGCCGGCGGAACCCTGACCTTCGCCGTGGGTTCGGACGCCGGCTGCGTGGACCCCCAGCAGGTCGGCAGCAACGACACGATCTACTCGGTGCGCCAGGTCGTGGACTCCCTGACGGACCAGGATCCCAGGACCGGCAAGATCGTGCCGTGGCTGGCGAAGAGCTGGGACATCAGCACCGACGCGACCGCGTTCACCTTCCACCTGCGCTCGGGTGTCACCTTCAGCGACGGGTCCCCGCTGACCGCCCAGGTCGTCAAGGACAACTTCGACGCGGTTCCGCGTCTCGGTGTCCTGGGCACCCTGGCCGAGGGCTACCTCAGCGGCGTCAAGAGCACCTCGGTGGTCGACCCGCTCACCGTCAAGGTCACCTTCCAGCAGCCCAACGCCCAGTTCCTGCAGGCGACTTCGACCCACTCCCTGGGGATCGAGTCCTCGGCGAGCGTGAAACGGTCACCGCAGCAGAAGTGCAGTGACGGGGTGGTCGGATCCGGGCCCTTCGTGCTGAAGCAGTACGTGCAGAACCAGTCCTTCACCCTGGCCAAGCGCCACGGCTACGCCTGGGGCTCCTCACGGTGGGACAAGAAGGGCGAGGCGTACCTGGACAAGCTCGTGTTCAAGGTCGTGCCGGAAGCGGGCGTACGGGCCGGCAGTCTCCGGTCCGGCCAGGTGGACGCGATCGGCAGCGTGGGCCGGGCCGACGAGGCGGCGCTCAAGGGCGGTCAGGTCACCCTCCAGCGGCGGGCCAACCCCGGCATCGCCTTCGGACTCGGCTTCAACAACGCGCGGCCCCTCCTGAAGGACGCCAGGGTCCGCCGGGCGATCCTGTCGGCCATCGACCGGAAGCAGATCGCCGACACCGTCTTCCCCACAGGCACCCGGCCGGCGACCAGCGTCCTCGCCCACACCACACCCGACTACACCAGCCTCGCCCCGGATCTGGCCTTCGACGCGGCCAAGGCGAAGTCCCTGCTGGACCAGGCAGGTTGGAAGGCGGCCGGCGACGGCACGCGCACCAAGGGCGGCAGGAAGCTGAGCCTGACGATCGACTGGGTTCCCAACGCCGCCACCAATCAGCCCGCGTTGGAGCTGATACAGCAGCAACTTAAGGCTGTCGGGGTTCAGGTGACGCTCAAGCAGCTTCAGCTCACCCAGCTGACGCCGACACAGCAGTCGGGCGCGTTCGACGCGACGTGGGGCAACATCACCCGCGCCGATCCCGACATCCTGCGCAGCTCCTTCTCCACGAAGCTGGCCAACTTCTACCGCGTTCCGGCGAGCGGCCTGGACACGACACTGTCGGCGCAGGCCGCGACCACCGACCCGGCGGGGCGCAGCAAACTGGTGGCGCAGGCACAGCGGTCGATCGTGCGCGACGCCTACAACGTGCCGGTGGTGGAGCTCCAGACGCAGCTGGGCCTGTCCACGAAGGTGCACAGCCTGGCCTTCGACGCCTCCAGCCGGATCCAGTTGCACGACACCTGGATCGGCTGATCCGTGCGCGGCTACGTGGTCAAGCGGCTCGCGCAGGCGGTCGGGGTGCTGTGGGCGGCGTACACCGTGTCGTTCCTGGTGCTGGACTACCTGCCGGGCGACCCGGTCACGGCGATGGCCGGTGCCGGAATGGACTCGGGGCAGGTCGATCCCCGGCAGATCGCCGCCCTGCGGCACGAGTACGGTTTCGACAAGCCGGTGCTCACGCAGTACGCGGAGTATCTCGGCCGGGCGGTGCGCGGGGACTTCGGTGACTCGGTCGCCACCGGCCGCCCGGTCGCCTCGACGGTGGCCGACGCGTTGCCTCAGACCCTCCAACTGACGGCTTCGGCACTGCTGTTCGCGGTGGTCCTCGGCGGCGGTCTGGCAGTGGCGGCCACGTACACCACCCGGCGCTGGCTGCGGCAGCTTCTGCTGTCGCTGCCGCCGCTGGGGGTTTCCGTCCCGACGTTCTGGGTGGGACTCCTGCTCGTGGAGGCGTTCTCCTTCCGGCTGCGCTGGTTCCCCGCGTTCGGCAACGACGGACTGAAGGGGCTGGTCCTGCCGGCACTGACCCTCGCGGTCCCGACCGGCGCTCTGATCGCGCAGGTGCTGGCCAAGAGTCTGCTCACCGCGCTCGACCAGGCGTATGTGGAGACCGCCCGCGCCAAGGGCGCGAGCCGGTGGCGGGTCCATCTGCGGCACGCGCTGCGCAACGCCTCCTTGCCGGCGCTGACGGTCGCCGGACTGCTGGTGGGGCAGCTGATCGCCGGTTCCGTCGTCGTCGAGACGGTGTTCTCCCGTGACGGCCTGGGCCGTGTGACCGCGGCGGCCGTCACGGCCCAGGACATCCCCGTGGTCCAGGGGGTGGTGGCGTTCGGCGCACTGATCTTCGTGACGACGAACCTCGTCGTCGACCTGGTCTATCCGCTGCTCGACCCGCGGATCGTGGTGGCCTCGGCCGGAAGGGCACGCATCGCATGAGCCAGAGTCTTGTCGAAGACGCCGCCGAGGCCGCGCTCGGTCTCGCTCGCCCGGTGGGCACACCGCCGGACCCCGCACCGGGGCGCCGCGTCCGCGGACGGCCGGTGCTGCGGTTCGTGCTGCGCCGCCCCGGCCTGCTGCTGTCGGTCGGCGTCCTCGTGCTGGTGGTGCTGGCCTCGTTCCGGCCCCGGCTGTTCACCTCGCGCGACCCGCTGAAGGGGGTACCGGCGCAGAACTTCCGCGGCCCGAGCGGCGCGCACTGGTTCGGCACGGACGAGCTGGGACGCGATGTGTTCTCCCGCGTGGTGCACGGCGCGCAGCTGTCCCTCAAGGCCACGCTGATCGCGGTGCTGGTGGCGTTCGTGGTGGGCGGTCTGCTCGGCGTGGTCGCCGGGTTCGTCGGCCGCTGGGTGGACGACGTGCTGATGCGCTTCGTCGACGTCCTGCTGTCCATCCCCGCGCTGTTCCTGTCGCTGGCCCTGGTGACCGCGCTGGGATACGGGACGGTGAAGGTGGCCGTCGCGGTCGGCATCGCCAGTGTCGCCTCCTTCGCCCGGGTCGCCCGCGCCGAGGTGCTCCGGGTGCGTCAGGCGGTGTTCGTGGAGGCATCGCGCTCCTGCGGGGCCCGCTGGTACTCGGTGCTGGGCCGGCATGTGCTGCCCAACGCCGCGGGCCCGGTGATCGTCCTGGCCACGCTCGACTTCGGCGCCTCCATCCTGGCCGTGTCGGCGCTGAGCTTCCTCGGCTACGGCGCTCCCCCGCCGGCCCCGGAATGGGGGACGTTGATCTCCGAGGGCCGCAACTACCTGGCCAACGCCTGGTGGCTGACCGCGCTCCCCGGACTGGCGATCGCCGCGACCGTACTGGCCACCAACCGCGTCGCGAGGGCCCTGGACGGCGAATGGTCCCGGCAGCGATGACCGACGAAGCCGAGAACGGTGAGAACATGAGCGCACCACTGCTGGAGATCCGCGGCCTGTCCGTCTCGTACCGCACCCGTGACGGCGGCACTGTGGCGGCCGTGCGGGGCGTGGACCTCGACGTGTGGCCGGGGCAGGTGACCGCGGTGGTCGGTGAGTCCGGCTCCGGCAAGAGCACGACCGCGCACGCGATCACCCGTCTCCTCCCGGACGACGGCGTCATCGACGCGGGCGCGGTGCGCTTCGGCCGGCACGACCTGGCCACGTTGTCGGAGGCGGAACTGCGCACCGTACGCGGGGCACGGATCGGGCTGGTCCCGCAGGACCCGACCGTGTCGCTCAACCCGGTCAAGCGCATCGGCGAACAGGTCGCGGAGGTGCTGCGCATCCACGGTCTCGCGACCCGCCGCTCGGCCGCCGCCGAGGCGATCGGCGTTCTGGGCCGGGCCGGACTGCCCGACGCCGCCGTCAGGGCCCGGCAGTACCCGCACGAACTCTCCGGGGGCATGCGGCAACGCGCCCTGATCGCCGTCGCGATCGCCGCGCGACCCGAGCTGATCATCGCAGACGAGCCGACCAGCGCGCTCGACGTCACCGTGCAGCGGGTCATCCTCGACCATCTCCAGCACCTGGCCGAGGAGTCGGGCACGGCGATCCTGCTCGTGACCCACGACCTCGGGGTCGCCGCCGAACGGGCGCAGCGGCTGGTGGTCATGGCGCAGGGCCGGGTGGTGGAGGCGGGTGCCACCCAGGACGTCCTCGCCGATCCCCAGGACACGTACACCCGGCATCTGCTGGCGAGCGCCCCGAGCATGACCACGGCCCGCCGCCGCCCGTCCGCGCCCGAGGCCACGGCGGACACGGTTCCTCTGGTGGAGGCGCGCCATCTGGTGAAGGAGTTCCGGCTGCCTCGCACCGCGGACGGCCCCCGGACCCTGCGCGCGGTGGACGACGTCAGCTTCGCCGTCCATCGCGGACAGACCCTCGCCCTGGTGGGTGAGTCGGGTTCGGGCAAGTCCACCACGGCCCGGCTGGTGCTCCGGCTCGCCGACGCGACCGCCGGGCAGGTCCTGTTCGACGGCGTCGACGTCACCGCCTCCCGAGGTGCCCGTGCCAGAGGGCTGCGCCGCCGTGCCCAGCTCGTCTACCAGAACCCGTACGCGTCCCTCGATCCGCGTTTCTCCATCGGTGAGGTGATCACCGAGCCGCTGCGTGCCTTCAAGGTCGGCGACCGTGCCTCGCGGCTCGCGCGGGCTCGCGAACTGCTCGACCGGGTGGCGCTGCCCCCGGCCACGCTGGAGCGCCAGCCGGCCGAGCTGTCCGGCGGGCAGCGTCAGCGCGTGGCGATCGCCCGCGCGCTCGCCCTCTCCCCCGACCTGGTGGTGTGCGACGAGCCGGTGTCCGCGCTCGATGTCTCGGTGCAGGCCCAAGTGCTGGAGTTGCTGGCCGAGTTGCAGGCCGGCACGGGGGTGGCCTACCTCTTCATCTCCCATGACCTGGCCGTCGTGCGCCAGATCGCGCACCAGGTCGCGGTGATGCGGGCCGGCCGCGTCGTGGAGACGGGTCCTCCGGAGGACCTCTTCACGCGTCCTCGCCACGAGTACACCCGCGAGCTGCTCGCGGCGATCCCCGGCGGCCGGGTTCCCTCCCCCGCCGCCGGGACCATCACGAGCTGAGGACCGGCGTCACCCGACTCCCACCACCGCGGCCCTTGCGTCGCTCACCGCGGGTGACTTCGCGGACGACGCCCCGTGGACCGGCCCGGAGGAGACGCTCCGGCCGGGGCGTCAGCCGTGTGCCGCCGCGAGCTGGTGCGTGCCGCGCGTCGCCCGCTCGGCGTCGCGCTTGGCGACCTCCTCGCGCACGATCGGGATCACGTACCGGCCGAAGTCGATCGCGTCGTCCAGCAGGTCGTAGCCGCGGGCGGAGAGAATGTCGACGCCCAGGTCGTAGTAGTCCAGCAGCGCACGGGCGACCGTCTCCGGGGTTCCGACCAAGGCGTTGGAGTTGCCCGCGCCCCCGGTCGCGGCGGCGGTCGGGGTCCACAGGGCGCGGTCGTACCGCTCCCCCGCCTCGGCGATGGCGATCAGCCGCTGTGACCCGGAGTTCTGCGGCTGACCCTGGCCGTTGTGCCGCCGGCTGAGCGACTCGCCCTTCTCCTTGCGAGCCTTGATCGCGCCGACGGTGCGGTGGGCCTTCTCCCAGGCCAGTTCCTCGGTCGGGGCGATGATGGGGCGGAACGCCGCCTGGATGCGGGGCGGTTCGGTACGGCCCGCCGCCTTCGCGGAGGCCTTGACCGCCTCGATCTGCTCGGCGGTCTTCTCCAAGGGCTCGCCCCACAGGCAGTAGATGTCGGCCTCGGCGCCACCGGCGGCGTACGCGGCGGGCGAAGAGCCGCCGAACGACACGTTGGGGCGGGGCTGCTGGACCGGGAAGACGTCGCTCACGAAATCACGGAAACGGTAGTACTCGCCTTCGTGATCGAAGGGCTCGTGGGTGGTCCAGATCTTCTTGACGATCCGGATGTACTCGCGGGTGCGGGCGTACCGTTCGTCCTTCGTCAGGGTGTCGCCCTCGCGGCCCTGTTCGTGGTCGTTGCCGCCGGTGATGAAGTGGACGGCGAGCCGGCCCTCGCTGATCTGGTCGAGGGTGGCGAAGGTTTTCGCGGCGAAGGTCGGGTACGAGACGTTGGGCCGGTGGGCGAGCAGGATCTGGAGGCGGTCCAGTCTGCTCGCGATGTAGGCGGCGGCCGGGGCGGGGTCCGGCGATCCGGAACCGTAGGCGAACAACACCCGGTCCCAGCCGTTCTCCTCGTGGGCCCGCGCGAGCCGGAGCGTGTACTCCTTGTCGAAGGCGGCACCGGAGCGCGGGGTGGTCTCGGAGCCGTCGTGGGTGGCGGCGATACCAAGGAACTCCACTGGCATGGAGATGGCCCTTCTCAAGTTCTGGGGGACGTGCCGTGGACGGCGGGGCGCGGCGGAGCCGAGCACCCCGTGGAGGCACGGAATTGACGATGCGTCGGAGAAGTGGGATCCAGGTCGTGCGATGGCACCGGCACACGGGGCACGCGTCTCGGGTCAGGCCGCAAGACGGCGCCGCGTGACAGGCCTCGCGGGATCGTCCGTACACCGATTCGGCGTGCGATCAGCGCACGCGGGTGACGATGCCACGAAGGAGAGGTCGGCCCACGACGGGATCACCAAGGGGGGACGGGCCGTTCACACGGTCCGCTGTCGCGTCAGGGACGACACGCGGCGGACCACACCCGGCCGAAGTCGATGTGGTCCCGGGTGACCAGGCGATGCTCGACGTTCATGCGACTCATTGAGCAGTGCGTCTGGCTCCCCGTCAACTACGGTCCGCATGACGGACGACCGGACGTGGCCGGTACCCGTCGGGTCAGCTCGCCACCCGTGGGACCGCTCCCCTGATTTCCTATTGATTTACTAGGAAATCATTGACCGCACGTCCCGAGGCTGCGCAGGATGATGTACATGCCCCCCACACAGCAGCGACTGGTTCGCCGTCGGCACGTCGACTTCGGTCGCGTCGCCAGCGCCGTCTGTTGCAGCGCTTAGGGCGCGGCACCGACACGTCGCGTGCCGCCACCCCCTCTGCCGCCCGGGCGATCAGGCGATGCCGCGCACGCCGAACCCGGGCGGTGCCCACCGGCGCCGGATCGTCACCGGACGGCGCGTGGACCCCCAGCGCGTGCCCGACCGGCAAGAGATTTCCCGACACGGCACCTTGCCCCCCGACTTTGAGGAAACAGTCATCATGGACGTTGTCACCGCGCCGCCGGAACCCACCGCCGAAGCCGACCGGACCGGACCCGACCTGGCCGGACCCGACCTGGCAGGACCCGGCCACGCACACTGGCTGCGGGCGGCCCGCGAGACGGCGGAAGACCTGGCCACGGACGCGGTGACCAGGGAGCAGGCGGGCAAAACCCCCTTCGACGAGGTCTCGCGACTGTGCGAGACGGGCCTGCTGACGCTGCTCGTACCGGCCGGCGCCGGAGGAGGAGGCGCGGACTGGACGACGGCCTACGCCGTCGTCCGGGAGATCTCCGCCGCCGACGCCGCGATCGGTCAACTGCTCGGCTGTCACTACTTCTTGTCGTGGAGCGCGCTGGCCTTCGCCGCCTCCGCCCGCGCCACCGAGACCGTCCAGCGCTCCACGAAGAAGCCCTATCTCTGGGCTGGTGGTCTCGCCCGCCAGGAACCGCCTCTCAGGCTGGCCAGAAAAGGCGGCGGCTACGTCCTGGACGGTCGGCAGAGCTACGCCACCGGGGTACTGGTCGCCGACCGCCTCGCCGTACGAGCCGAGCGGGCCGACACCGGCGAACCCTTCGCCGTCGTCGTCGATCCCGCCCATCCCGGTGTGCGGATCGACGCCGACTCGGAGACCTTCGGCCAGCGGCTCGCGGCCGGCGGCAGCGTGGATTTCGACGCCGTACCGGTCGCCGCCGGCAACGTGCTCGGCTCCCTGTCCGCGGACGAGGACGTCCTGTCACCTCCGACGGCCTTCACCTCGCCGGTCGGACGTCTCCTCTCCGTCCAGCTCCTTCTCGGCATCGCCGAGGGAGTGCTCACCGAAGTACGCGAATACAGCCGGGCAGGCCACTCGGTCTGGCATCCCGGCTGGCCGGTCGGCTCTCCCTCGGACCCGCGGATGCTGCTGCTGCACGGGGAACTCAGCGTCCTCACCCGCTCCGCCTCGGCGCTCAACGAGCAGGCGGTGCGAGCCGTCCTGGGGGGACTGGCACGCGGCGAGGCCCTGAGCTACGACGAGTACGCGGAGATCTCCGTTCTCGTGACCATGGCCGAAGCCGCCGCGGCCAGGGCCGCACAGGAGTCCACCACCCGTGCCCTCGAAGTCGTCGGCGCCCGCTCCACGTCCTCACGGCTGGGCTTCGACCGCTTCTGGCGCAACGCGCGGACCCTCACCCTGCACGAGCCCGTCGGTGCCCGGCTCCGTGACGTCGGGGACTACTTCCTCAACGGCGCGCACCCTCCGTTCGTCCTGCCCCTCTGAACGAGGGAGCGTCGAAACCGACCCGAGCCGTACCGGATAATGCGCCCATGCGGATTTCAGCCCGGGCGGACTACGCGGTACGTGCCGCACTACAGCTCGCCGCGACGCAGGACGAGGAGCCGGTGAAGGCCGAGGCGATCGCCGACGCGCAGGACATTCCGCACAAGTTCCTCGAAGGCATCCTGAACGACATGCGCCGGGGCGGTCTCGTGCTCAGCCGGCGCGGCGGAAACGGCGGTTACCGGCTGGCCAGGCCCGCCGAGGCCATCAGCATCGCCGACGTCATCCGCGCGGTGGACGGACCACTCGTCTCGGTGCGCGGTGTCCGTCCCCCGGATCTCGCCTACACCGGCCCGGCCCAGTCACTGCTCCCCTTGTGGATCGCCCTGCGGTCCAACGTGCGCGAAATCCTCGAAGGCGTCTCACTCGCCGACGTCGCGTCGGCCCACCTCCCTCCTGATGTCTGCGCGTTGACCGACACTCCCGGGGCCTGGGCAAACCCCTGACGCCGCGCCCCACTGGTCCCCGACGCTCTCGGGCCGCGTGGATGAGGCCGTCCGCGAGCAGGGTCCCCTCGTCCGCGCCGACGAGGCCGCTCAGCTTCCACGGCGAGTCCGGCAGTCCCAGCCGCCCCCTGAGGCAGAGCCGTCGATTCCTCTCCGCAGCTCGGCCGGATCGCCCCTTCCGTGACCGAAGCGGCCGGGCCGTCCGCACGGTTCAGGCCGACATCGCCGCCGGCGAAGCGGCCGGAGTTTCCCGGATGACCCCCAGGGCACCCGGGCCCCGTTGATCACGTGACCGCGATGCCCCGTACCTCCCGAACCGGAAGGACACACATGCTCTTCCTCGTCGCCGCTTTCCTGCTCCTCGGAGTGGTGGTGGGTGCCGCGGCGCACCTGCCGCTGCCCGTCACGCTCGCCGCGTCGGCCGTCATCGGGTGCTGGCTGCTCGTCTACGGTCTGCGAAAACACCGTCCTGACGGTGACGCGGCACGCCAGGACGTTTCCTACCGTGGCGAGGAGGCCCGGTGAGCCCGCTCATGACCGACACGGCACGCACGACGTCGCGCCGCGACCCGTACACCCTGGCCGCGGCGTCCTTCATCCTCGGACTGGTCGGCCTTCTGGTCTTCAACCTGTTCCTGGGACCGACCGCCATCGTCCTCGGGCTGCTCGCGCTGCACCGCGGCACCACGCACCGACACCGCGCGTACCTCGGGATCCTGCTCGGTGCCGCCGACCTGGTGGTCCTGGCCTTGGTCACCGCCGCGGACAACACCGTGACCTGGCACATCTGAGGGCGTGAGCCGGCGCGGCGCACTCGGCGCGCGAGGGCTCCCACGGCCCCGGTCACTGGCACATCCGGCCCTCGCACGCCGAAAACCCCAGGTCAGCCACGCATCCGGTCCCTCCCCAAGTGGCGCAACATTCCGGCAACACGGCTTTCCCGATCGGATCGGTAGGGTTCGATCCGTGCCTCCCACCGACCGCGTCCGAGACCACGCCGGCCAGGGCGCGACCACCGTCGCCGCCCACCGTGCGCGGCGCCGGCTGCGCGCCGACCGGGCCCGGCAGCTCGCCGATCTGCTCCGCCACCAGCTCCTCACCGGCGGCTCCCCCACGGACACGTTGCCTCACGAGTCGATCCTCGCCGGCGACTACCGCGCCTCTCGCAACACCGTCCGCGAGGCCCTCGACCTGCTGCGCGCCGAAGGTCTCGTCGAACGCCAGCCGGGCGTCGGCACCGTGGTCGTCGCCCGGAAGTACCGTCATGGCCTCGACCGCCTGATGGGCCTCGCCGAAACCCTCCATGAGCACGGCCGGGTCACCAACGAGGTCCGTACGGCGGGCCCCGCCCCGGCACCGGCCCCGGTCGCCGAACGCCTCCGGGTCCCGCCCGGCACCGACGTCCTCTACATCGAACGCCTGCGCCGCCTGGCCAGCCTCCCGCTGTCCCTCGACCTCACCTACATCCCCCTCGACATCGGCACCGCCCTGCTCGGCGCCGATCTGGAGAACACCGACGTCTTCCGCCTCCTGGAGACCATCACCGGCCGGCCCCTGGGGCACGCCGAGATCACCCTGGAGGCGGTCACCGCGGACGCGCACTCAGCCGCCGTGCTCGAAGCCCCGCGCGGCGCGGCCGTCCTCATGCTGGAACGGCTCACGCACCTCGCCGACGGCCGCCCGGTCGACCTGGAGTTCATCCGCTTCCGCGGCGACCGCATCACCATGAGCGGCCTCCTGCACCGCTCTCAGTGACACGACCACCTTCCTCCGCACGACCTTTCCGGAGACAGTCATGCCCTTGGCACCCCAGCGGGCCGACGTGCCCGTGACCATCGACCAGTCGAAGTGCATCGACGGCTGCACGCTCTGTGTGGACATGTGCCCGCTGGACTCCCTCGCGATCGACGAGAGCAACGGCAAGGCGTACATGCACGTCGACGAGTGCTGGTACTGCGGCCCGTGCGCGGCCCGCTGTCCCACCGGAGCCGTCACGGTCAACATGCCCTACCTGCTCCGGTGACAGGTCTCGAAAGGTCTCGAACTCCCATGAAACGCACAGCAGTTGCCGCGACCCTCCTCCTGCTCCTCCCCCTGACGGCGTGCGGCGGCACCGCCGCGGCGGGAGGCGACGGCTCCACCGTCACCGTCACGGTCGGCTACCAGTCCAAGACCATCAACACCGTCACGGCGGGCACCCTCCTGCGCTCGCTCGGCGCCTTCGAGAAGGAACTCGACGCCCTCCACGACGGCCACACCTACAAGGTCGACTGGCAGGACTACGCCACCGGCGCCCCCATCACCGCCCAGATGACCGCGGGCAAGATCGACATCGGCTCGATGGGCGACTTCCCCCTCCTCATCAACGCCGCCCGGGGCAGGCAGCTCAACCGCCCCACGCGCCTCGTATCGGTCACCGGCTACAACCTTCGCGGCGGCCTCAACACCATCGTCACGGCTCCCGACTCCACGATCGGCTCGCTCGCGGGCCTCAAGGGCAAGAAGGTCTCGACGAGCATCGGCTCGGCCGCCGACGGCACACTCGTACGGGCCCTCCAACGCGCCGGCATCGATCCCGACAAGGGCATCCAGAAACTCAACCAGCAGCCCGCCGTGGGAGCGTCCGCCCTCTCCGCGGGCAGCGCGGACGCGCTGTCCCAGTTCGTCGCCTGGCCGGGCCTGCTCGCCTACCAGGGCAAGGCGAAGGCCCTGTACGACGGCGCCGAGCTCAACCTGCCGACCTTCCACGGCGTCACCGCCCGCGAGGACTTCGCCCAGAAGCGGCCCGCCGTCCTGGGTGCCTTCCTGAAGGCCCAGGCCGAGGCCACGGACTATCTGCACGCCCACCCCGTCTCCGCCGCCGAAAAGGTCGCCGAGGCCACCGGACTGCCCGCCGAGGTCGTCTACCTCTACAACGGCGCCCACGGCATCGCCACCTTCGACCCGGCGGTCAAACCGCGGCTCATCTCCGCCCTGAGGCAGGACGTGAAGATCCTCAAGGCCGCGAAGCTCACCGGCGACGTGGACGTCGACGCCTTCGTCGACGACCAGTACGTCAGGAAGGCCCTCGGAACCACCTACGCCGAGCACCTGGCCACCAGGCCCGCGGCGACCGCCGGCGAGGTGTGGCCCAAGGGCGCCCAGCGGACCCGTACCTTCACGTCCCCGGCGCGACTGCTGCGTCATGTCGCCGAACACAGGGCCTCGATCCGCGCCGCCTATGTACCCGACGCCACCACCGGCACCCTGTGGTTCGCCGACAAGGCCGTCTGGGTGACCGACGGCGGCCGGCTGCTCCCCTTCGTCGCACCGGCGACCGCGAAGGCGTACGTGGCCGGGCACACCGGCGCCCGTGTCATCACGTACGCCGACGCACTGCGGCGGGCGTCATGAGCCGCGCCCGACGACAGGCCGCCCGCTTCACGCCCCCATATCCGGGGCGGGTGGGCCGGTTCGCCCTGCGGCTCGGTTCACTGGCGGGCGCGCTCGGCGTCTGGCAGTTGCTGACCGGCCTCGACGTCGACCTGTGGCTGCGCTTCTCACAGTTCCCGACGGTCGCCGACGTGGCGCGCGCCTTCGCCGACCGTCTGTCCGGCCCCGACTACTGGACGGACCTCACCGACAGCCTCACGCGCATCCTCACCGGCTTCCTGCTCGCCGCCGTCCTGGGCGTGGCCACGGGCGTGCTCGTGGCCCGCTCCCGCCTCGCCGAGGACCTGCTCGGCCCGCTGTTCGAAGTCGTCCGGCCCATCCCGGCCATCGCCCTGGTCCCGGTGGCGATCCTCCTGTTCCCCTCCAACGAACAGGGCATCGTCTTCATCACCTTCACCGCCGCCTTCTTCCCGGTACTCGTCTCGACCCGGCACGCCGTGCGGGCGCTGACCCCGGTGTGGGAGGAGGCGGTGCGCACGATGGGCGCCGGACGGCTGCGCGTGCTCGGCTCGGTCGTCCTGCCGGGCGCGCTGCCCGGCGTGTTCGGCGGCCTGTCGGTCGGCCTCGGCGTCTCGTGGATCTGTGTCATCTCCGCCGAGATGATCTCCGGCCAGTACGGCGTCGGATACCGCACCTGGCAGGACTACACGATCGTCAACTATCCCGGCGTGTTCGTGGGGATGGTCACGATCGGCGTCCTCGGCTGGATCACGTCGACGGCCGTGGAGGTCCTGGGCCGTCGCCTGACCCACTGGCTGCCGCGTACGTCGTACGTGCCCGGCGCGCGGGTGCCGCGGCGGGCGCGCGGCGCCACCGTCCCCGTACGGGCTGTGCCCAGGACCGAGAAGGACGTGCCCCATGACCAGCTCGTCTGACGTCCGTTCCCCGTCGCGCACCGGGGCGGCCCTCGCCCTGCGCGACGCCGCCCTCGGCCGCCCGGGCGCGCCCGTGCTGCACGGGGTGGACCTCGACGTCGTCCCGGGCGGGATCCTCACGGTCGTCGGCCCCTCCGGCTGCGGCAAGTCGACGCTGCTGCGCACGCTCGCCGGACTGCTGTCTCCCCTCACCGGAGAGGTCACCCAGGACGGGCACCCCCTGACGAGCCCCTCCGCCGACCGCGCCCTGATCTTCCAGGAGGACGCCCTGCTGCCCTGGCGGACCCTGCGCGCGAACGTCGAACTGCCCCTCGCCATCCAGGGGTTGCCGCACTCCGAGCGCCGTGCCCAGGCCGATTCCTGGCTCGCCCGGGTCGGACTCGCCGAGCAGTCGGGGCAGTTGCCCCACCGGGTGTCCGGCGGCCAGCGCCAGCGCGCGCAACTGGCCCGCGCCCTGGCGCCGGCGCCGCGCGCGGTCCTCATGGACGAACCCTTCGGCGCCCTCGACGCCCAGACCCGCGCCGGCATGCAGGATCTGCTGGTGGAGGTGTTGCGGGGGACGGGCGCGACCGTCGTGTTCGTGACCCATGACGTCGACGAGGCCCTGTTCCTCGGCGACCGCGTGGCCCTGCTCGGCTCCGGCCGGCTCGCCGCGCTGCACGACGTGCCGCGCCCCCGCGAGCGCGCCGCGCACGACGACCCGGCGCGCGTGGCGCTGCGACGCGAAGTCCTCTCCTCGCTCGGTACCTGAAAGGCACTTCGGTGACCACCTCCGTGAACACCCTCCTGGAGATTCCCGCCCTCGGCGACGCCGAGGAGCTGAGCTGCGACGTCCTCGTCATCGGGGGCGGCACCGCCGGCACCATGGCGGCGCTGACGGCCGCCGAACACGGCGCGGACGTCCTCCTGTTGGAGAAGGCCCACGTCCGCCACTCCGGCGCGCTCGCGATGGGCATGGACGGCGTGAACAACGCGGTCGTCCCGGGCCGCGCGGAGCCCGACGACTACGTCGCCGAGATCACCCGTGCCAACGACGGCATCGTCGACCAGTCCACCGTCCGCCAGACCGCCACCCGCGGCTTCGCGATGGTGCGGCGCCTGGAGTCGTACGGGGTGAAGTTCGAGAAGGACGAACACGGCGAGTACGCGGTCCGCCAGGTGCACCGCTCCGGTTCCTACGTGCTGCCGATGCCGGAGGGCAAGGACGTCAAGAAGGTCCTCTACCGGCAGTTGCGGCGGCGGGAGATGCGGGAACGGATCCGCATCGAGAACCGGGTGATGCCGGTGCGTGTGCTGACAGCGGGCGGCAAGGCCGTGGGGGCGGCCGGGTTCAACACCCGAACGGGGCGGTTCGTCACCGTCCGCGCGGGCGCCGTGATCCTGGCGACCGGCGCCTGCGGCCGCCTCGGTCTGCCCGCCTCCGGGTACCTGTACGGCACGTACGAGAACCCGACCAACGCGGGCGACGGCTACGCCATGGCGTATCACGCGGGCGCCGAACTCACCGGTATCGAATGCTTCCAGATCAACCCCCTGATCAAGGACTACAACGGTCCGGCCTGCGCCTACGTGGCCAATCCCTTCGGCGGCTACCAGGTCAACCGGCACGGAGAGCGCTTCGTCGACTCCGACTACTGGTCCGGGCAGATGATGGCCGAGTTCGCCGCCGAGGTGGCGTCCGACCGTGGCCCGGTGTACTTGAAACTGAGCCACCTCCCGGAGGAGTCGGTCGCGGCCCTGGAGACCATCCTGCACTCGACCGAGCGCCCGACGCGGGGCACGTTCCACTCCGGCCGCGGCCACGACTACCGTACGCACGACGTCGAGATGCACATCTCCGAAATCGGTCTGTGCGGCGGCCATTCGGCCTCGGGGGTACGGGTGGACGACCATGCCCGCACGACCGTCCCGCGCCTGTACGCCGCCGGTGACCTGGCCTGCGTACCGCACAACTACATGATCGGCGCGTTCGTGTTCGGCGACCTGGCGGGTGCGGACGCCGCCCAGTACACGGCGTACGAAGGCGAGTTGCCGTCCGGGCAACTGCGCGAGGCCCACGAACTGGTCTACCGGCCCCTGCGCAACCCGGACGGCCCCCCGCAGCCGCAGGTCGAGTACAAACTGCGCCGCTTCGTGAACGACT
The DNA here is from genome assembly GCF_043078065.1 of Streptomyces sp. NPDC015532. Taxonomy (NCBI): domain Bacteria; kingdom Bacillati; phylum Actinomycetota; class Actinomycetes; order Kitasatosporales; family Streptomycetaceae; genus Streptomyces; species Streptomyces sp. NPDC015532. Next base: position 48,532 of record NZ_JBIBSY010000022.1, read on the forward strand.
ACGTGGCCCCGCCGAAGTCCGGTGCCCGGCTGTCCCTCGCCCTGGAGGCGTTCGAGCGGATGCGGGCCGACATCGCCTCGATGGGCGCCCGTACCCCGCACGAGCTGATGCGCTGCGCCGAGGTCACCTTCATCCGCGACTGCGCGGAGATGGCGGCGCGGGCATCCCTGGCCCGTACGGAGTCCCGCTGGGGCCTCTACCACGACCGCCTCGACCACCCTCGGCGCGACGACGCGTCCTGGTTCCACCACCTGGATCTGTACAAGTCCCCTTCCGGGACGATGGAGTTCACGGCCCGTCCGGTGGCTCCGTACGCGGTACCGGTCGACGGCTTCAGCCCGGTCGGCGGTCCTTCCCGTCACCTCGGTGAGGTGCACCCGGAGCAGGTGGCAACGGCCGGGACCCGGGAAGCGGCGCCGGTGGCGAGGGGACCCGAGACCACACCGACCGGCACGGCCCTCCCCCACGGTGCCACCACCGGGGCACCTGCCACGCCTCGCCTGCTCCAGCTCCTCTCGCTCGCGGAGGAGGAACCCGAACTGGCTTCCGTCGCAACCTACTTGACCGACTCCGACCCCGTCGTCCGCAGGACCGCCGTCACCGTTCTGACGGAAACCGTGCCGCCGGGCACCGGACCGGCCCTCGCCGCCGCGCTCGTCGACGCCGACGCGGGCGTGCGCGAGGCCGCGGCGGGCTCACTGCGCGAACTCGTCGAGACGCTGCCGGCCGAAGGAGCCCTGCGGGAGGGGCTCGCCTTCGCCCTCTCCGCGGACGACTCCGTCGTGCGCGCCGCGGCACTCGACGTTCTGCGCGCCCTTCGCCTCGGTGACGCCGAACTGTTCAGGGGGTCCCTGTCCGACTCCAGCATCGCCGTCCGCATCGAGGCCGTACGGGCGCTCGTGTCGGTCGACGCCACCGACGAGGTCGCCCGTGCGGCCGGGGACCCGTCCCGCGAGGTCCGCGTCACGATCGCCAGGGCGCTGGGCACCGGCGCCGCCGGACGGCTCGGCGACACGCCGCCGACGGGTTCCGGGCCGACCCGGGCACGCGCGGTCCTGGCCGAGCTCGTCGCCGACCCGGACGCCCTGGTGCGAGCGGCCGCCTACGAGGCGCTGGCGGCCACCGGCTGCCCGGCGCCCCTGGACGCCCTCGCCGTGGCCGCCCTGTCCGACACCGCCTGGCAGGTCCGGGCCGGCTCCGCCAAGGCCCTGTCGGCCGCGGACCCCGCGACGGCCGTCCCCGCCCTGGTCAGGGCTCTCGCCGACCCGAACGCCGACGTACGCAAGGCGGCCGTACTCGCGCTGACCCTCCACCGTGCCACCGAGGACGCCCGCGCGGCCCTGGCCACGGCGACGACGGACTCGGACGCGGACGTACGGGCCTACGCGACGCGAGCGGTGTGGCTCGACGAGGTCCACTGAGCACACCGGGGAGGGTGGGAGGGCGTCCACTCCGCACCGCACCAAGATCATCCGAATTGGCCGGTATTCCGGATCGTCTGCTACGGCAACATGTCGGCCTCATGGCAGGACGGCCAACAGCCTGGTGTGCGCCGCGAAGTACGGACCAAGCTGACGCTCGTTCGTTCTTCACGCCCTCTTCCCCCCAGAAAGTTCCCCCCACGCATGCCTTCGTCCTGCCCCTCTCGCGTGCCCGAGGCACACCCCTCTCCTGTGGTGAGGAGGTGCCGCACATGATGCGCCATGTGACGCGCAAGGCGCTCGGCTGGCTCCTGATGATCGTGGTCGCGACCAACGCCACGTATTTTCTGGCCAGTTGGTTTCTGGACCCACGGTCGAACTTCAAGGAGCTGCGGCCCGTCCGCAGCGAAGCACAGATCGACCGGGCCCTCGCGCCGTACAACCTCGACCCGCGGGTACCGCTCGTACACCGGTGGTGGGACTGGTTCACCTCGGTGGCCCTCCACTTCGACTGGGGCAGGTCGCCCACCGGGGTCTCCGTCAACGAGGAGGTGGGCTACCGGTCCCTCGTCAGTGCGGAGTTGGTCGTCATCGCGACCGTCCTGTCCGTCGTGATCGGCGTCGCGCTCGGTGTGTACACGGCCTCACGGCAGTACGGCTGGGCCGACCGGGTCTCGCAGGCCGTGTCCATCGCGGTGTTCAACGTTCCGGCATCCGTCGCCGCGCTCGCCGTGGTCTTCGTCGCGATCTGGCTGAACCAGCACGCCGGACTGCACTTCCTCTACGTCGCCGGAGAGAACTCACCCGACGTCGAGGGGCTGCTCCCGACCATCGGCGACCGCCTCCTGCACCTGGTCCTGCCCACGCTGACACTGACACTGATGGGTTACGTGGGCTACCACCTGACGCAGCGTTCGCTGCTGCTGGACACGATCAACGCCGACTTCGTCCGCACGGCTCAGGCAACGGGGCTCACCCGCGCCCAGGCGGTCCGCAGACACGCCCTGAGGTCCGCGCTCATTCCGACGGCGGCCTCCGTGGCGTTCAGCGTCCCCGCCATCTTCACCGGTGCCGTCATCACCGAGACGGTCTTCGGCTGGAACGGCATGGGCCGCTACTTCATCCAGACCATCAGCAAGAACGACGTGCACGGAACCGTCGCGACGGCCGCCTTCGCCGCGGCCCTGACCGCGGTCGGCGCGATCCTGGCGGACATCGCCACGGTCTTCCTCGACCCGCGCGTGAGGGTGAGCTGACATGGCCACCGAAGCGACGGCCGATGCCGCCGACCGTGGCACGACGGCAACCGAACCCGTCCGGGACACGGTTCACTCCGCGCGCCGGACGACGAACCTCGGCCTCGGCCGGCTCTATCTGCGACGGTTCCTGCGCAACCGGCTCGCCGTCGCCGGTGTGGCGATCTTCGTGCTGCTGGTGCTGTTCGCGGCCGTCGGCGGTCTGTTCACGTCCTACGCCTTCACCGACGCCGACTTCACCGCGCTCACCCAACCTCCCAGCGCCGCGCACTGGTTCGGCACCAACCAGGGCGGCAACGACATCTACGCCAGTGCGCTGCACGGCCTCCAGCGTTCCCTGGTCATCGCCGTGAGCGTGTCCGTGCTGACCGTCGTCGTCGCGGCGGTGATCGGCTCCGGCGCCGCGTACTTCGGAGGCCGGGTCGAGCGGGTGACACTCGCCGTCATCCACTTCCTGCTGATCGTCCCCTCGTTCCTCATCCTGGCCCTGGTCTCCCACCGCCTGGCCGGCGACTGGCGCGTCCTCATCGTCGTGCTGACCGTCTTCGGCTGGATGTCCACCGCACGGGTGATCTGGTCCGTCTCGACCTCGCTGCGCGAGCGGGACTACGTGACGGCGGCCGAGTTCATGGGCGTCAGCCCACTGCGCATCGTCCTGCGCCACATCATCCCCAACCTCGGCTCTTTGCTCATCGTCAACCTCACCCTCGGTGTCGTCGCGACCGTGCTCAGCGAAACCGCCCTGTCGTTCCTCGGGTTCGGCGTCCAGACCCCGGACGTCTCCCTCGGCACGATGCTCGCGGACGGGGCGAGCAGCGTCACGAGCGCGCCCTGGCTCTTCGCCTTCCCCGCGGGTCTTGTCGTCCTGCTCACGGTGTCGATGACCTTCATCGGCGACGGGCTGCGCGACGCCCTCGACCCCACGTCGGTGACCGGCTCGGCAGGAGGCCGACGATGACCCTCGCGACCCCTCTGCTCGATGCGGTGCCTCCCGCCGGGACCGCGCCCGTGCTGTCCGTGCACGATCTGCGGATCTCCTTCCCCTCCGAGGCCGGCACCGTCGAGGCGGTACGCGGAGTCAGCTTCGACCTGCTGCCAGGCCGTACCCTCTGCATCGTCGGCGAGTCCGGCTCGGGCAAGTCGGCCACGGCCATGGGAATCACGGGCCTGCTGCCGCCCTCCGCTTCGCTGCGCGGCGAGGTGCTGCTCGGCGGACAGAACCTGATCGGTCTCGATGACCGGGCGCTCTCCCGGGTACGGGGCAAGTCCATCGGCATGATCTTCCAGGACCCGCTGTCCGCGCTCACACCGATCTTCTCCGTGGGCAGACTGCTCTCCGACGCCCTGCGGGTCCACCAGAACCTGACCAAGCGGGCTGCCTGGGAGCAAGCCGTCGAACTGCTCGATCTCGTCGGCATCCCCGACCCGCGGAACCGGGCCACAGCCTTCCCGCACGAGTTCTCCGGCGGCATGCGCCAGCGCGTGGTCATCGCCCTGGCCATCGCCAACAGACCGTCCGTACTCGTGGCGGACGAGCCCACCACCGCGCTCGACGTCACCGTGCAGGCCCAGATCCTCGACGTGCTGCGACGGGCGCAGCAGGAGACCGGCGCCGGTCTCGTCCTCATCACGCACGACCTCGGGGTCGTGGCCGGGCACGCGGACGACGTCGCCGTGATGTACGCGGGGCGCTTCGTGGAACGGGCGGGCGTCGAGGAACTCTTCCGCCGGCCGACGATGCCGTACACCGCGCGGCTGCTCGCCGCGGTGCCGACCGTGGACGGCGGGGTCCGGCGGCCGCTCGTGCCGATCGGCGGAGAGCCACCCGCCCTGGTGGGCCTCCCGGACGGCTGCGCCTTCGCGAGCCGGTGCGCCGTCGCCCTCGACGCGTGCCACTCCGGCGAACCCGAATTGAGCCAGGTCGGCGGCCACGGGCAGGTGGCCTGTCTGCGTGCCACGGAGATCGCCGACGGATCTCTCGATCCGCGCGGCGATGTCGTGCCGGTCGCCGGGGAGGCGGCTTCCGGTCGGCCCGAGGCCGGCGAGACGGTGCTTCGGGTCGAGGAGCTCGTCAAGACGTTTCCGGTCACCAAGGGCGCGCTCCTCAAGCGCCGGACCGGCACCCTGCGCGCCGTCAACGGAGTCAGCTTCGAACTGCGTGCCGGGGAGACCCTGGGCCTGGTGGGTGAGTCCGGCAGCGGAAAGACCACGACGCTGATGGAGATCCTCCGGCTCAGGCAGCCCGAGGGCGGCCGGATCGAGATCGCCGGCACCGAGGTGGGGACGGCCGGATCACGCTCACTGGTACGGGAGCTGAGGCAGGACGTCCAGATCGTCATGCAGGATCCGCTGGGGGCCCTGGATCCGCGCCTGCCCGTCTTCGAACTGCTCGCCGAGCCCCTGCGGGCGATCGGACGGGACCGCGCGTCGATCCGCTCCCGTGTGCGCGAACTGCTCGGGCTCGTCGGTCTGGACGACGCCGTGAGCGACCGGTTCCCGGCCGCCCTGTCCGGCGGTCAGCGCCAGCGGGTCGGAATCGCACGCGCCCTGGCGACCGAGCCCAGGCTCCTGGCCCTCGACGAGCCGCTGTCCGCCCTGGACGTGTCGGTCCAGGCCGGGGTGATCAACCTGCTGGCACGGCTCAAGCGTGAACTCGGGCTCGCCTACCTCGTGGTCGCCCACGATCTGGCCGTGGTCCGCTACATCTCCGACCGCATCGCGGTGATGTACCTGGGGCACATCGTCGAGACCGGCGACACCGAGACGATCTTCACCGAGCCGAAGCACCCGTACACCCGGGCGCTGTTGTCGGCCGTCCCGAGGCCCGATCCGCTGCGGGAACGCACCCGCGAACGTGTCGTGCTGGAGGGCGAGCAGCCGAGCGCCGCGCGACTGCCCGCGGGCTGTGTCTTCGTCGACCGCTGCCCGCTGTACCGCCGCTCCGATGACGACGTCCGCCGCCGCTGTCGCCAGGAACGCCCTGTGCCGACCCCCGTGACCGGGCAGCCCGGCCATCTGTACGCCTGCCACGGCGTCTGAGCATCTGCCCGGGCCGCGTCGAGGACCACCCGCACTCTCCCGAACCCGGGCGCCCGGCATCGACCTCCGGGTTCCCGTCCACCTCCACCACCGACCAGAAGGATCCACCCCCCATGCGCTCACGACTGGCCCTGCCCGTCGCCCTCATCGCCGCCGTTTCCGTCGCCGCCACCGCGTGCCAGTCCTCTTCCGGGAAGGATTCCGCGGGGCCTGACGCGAAGGATGCCCCGTCCGCCGCGTCGGCCGGCGCCGACTACAACCCCACGCCGTACGACAGGATCAAGGACGGCGGCACCTACACCACGGTCGGGACCTTCGACGACCAGGGCAACCCGTTCAACGTCAATGCGACACTGACGGCCGCTCGCGTCTGGGCCTGGTACAACGCCGACGCGATCACCTACACGCCGACCGGCGAGGTTCAGTACAACCCGGACTACTACAGCGACGTGAAGGTGTCCGTCGAGGGCGGCAACCAGAAGGTGACGCTGACGATCAATCCCCAGGCCGTCTTCAACGACGGCACGCCGATCGACTGGACCGCGATCAAGTCGACGTGGAAGGCCAACAACGGTTCCGACAAGGCGTACGCCGCCTCGTCCACGGACGGCTACGACCGGATCACCTCGGTGGAGAAGGGCACGAACGCCAAGCAGGCGGTCATCACCTTCGAGGGCGTCAACGCCTCCTGGTCGAGCCTGTTCACGACCTTCCTGCATCCCAAGGCCGCCACGGTCGGCAACTTCAACAAGGCGTACGTCAAGAAGGCTCACCCGGAGTGGGGCGCGGGTCCGTACACCGTCGGCCGGTGGGACACCCACTCGGGCAACATCACCTTCATCCGCAATCCGAAGTGGTGGGGCAAGAAGGGCAGGCTCGACCAGCGCGTCTACGTGAACCTGGAATCGACCGCCGCGGTCAACGCCTTCAAGAACGGCCAGCTCGACTATGTCTCGGCCGTCGACGCCGAGAGCCTGAAGCAGGTCAAGGGGCTCAAGGGCACGGAGATCCGCAGCGGCGGAAGCCCCTTCGAGTACTCGCTGTACTTCAACACGAAGTCTCCCGTCCTCGCCGACAAGGACGTGCGCAAGGCCGTGGAGGAGAGCATCGACCGCTCGCAGATCGCGAAGATCCAGTTCCAGGGCCTCGACTACAAGGAACCGCTGCCCGGTTCGGCCGTGCTGTACAGCTTCCAGAAGGGCTACGAGGACAACGTCTCGGCCGTACTGAAGTACGCGCCCGACGAGGCCAAGAAGGCACTCGACGCCGCCGGCTGGAAGCCCGGAGGCGACGGCGTCCGGGCGAAGAACGGCACGAAGCTCGAAGTGGGCTACACCCTCCTCGGCGACGACCCGCTGGACAAGGCCACCGCCGGCGCCTTCGCCGCCATGCTGAAGCCGGTCGGCATCCGGCTGGTCATCAAGAAGGCCGACGAGGCGGAGTTCTCCAGCATCCTCAGCGACCGCAAGTTCGATCTGTTCCTCTCGGGCAACCGCTCCATGGACCCGTTCGGCGCCCGCTACCTGTGCGACTTCTACTGCTCGGACCGCGCCTCCAACATCACGGGCGCGGGTTCGGCCGCACTCGACGAGGAGGTCCGCGCCACCACGACCATCGCCGACCTGGACCAGCAGGCCGCGGCCGCCAACAAGGTCGAGCGGAAGGCGCTCCAGCAGTACGCCTTCCTCCCGCTCTTCAGCGGCCCCTCGACGTACGCCGTGAAGAAGGGCCTCGCCAACGTCGGCGCGACCATCTTCTACAACCCGCTCCCCGAAACGGTCGGCTGGCAGAAGTGACATCGTCCCCGGCCGCGAGGCCGGGGATTCCCGTCCCGTCCAGCGGACGCTGACGTACGGGCCCACGCGACGCGAGCGGTGTGACAGTGACCCGGGTCGGATGTTGCGGCATTCACCCCGGATCGCACGAATTGCTCCATTCGTGTGACGATGACTGAAGGACAAGGGCCGTCCCCCTTGAGTGTCACGCGAGGTGTCCGCACGGAAGACCGAGGAGGTCCTGATGACGGACCTGACCACCCGCTCCGCGACCACCAAGAACGAAACGGGCGATGCCACGGGGATCCGGCGCTCCGGCACCGGTGATCCGGGCGGCAAGGGACGGACCACCATCGCCGACGGCGTGGTGGCCAAGATCGCGGCGGCGTCCGCACGCGATGTGCCCGGCATCCACGGCCTCGGCACCGGCATGACCCGGGCCCTCGGGTCCGTCCGAGACCGGGTGCCCACCGGGCGCCCCGGTCAGACCCGCGGGGTGAGCGTCGAGGTCGGCGAACGGCAGACCGCGGTGGATCTCGACGTCGTCGTCGAGTACGGGTATCCGATCATGGACGTGATCTCGGACATGCGCGTCGCCGTGATCACCGCCGTCGAGCGCATGACCGGCCTGGAGGTCGTCGAGGTGAACGTCGCCGTCGGGGACGTGCGGCTGCCGGACGAGCCGGACGAGGAACCGCAGGACGGCCCTCGTGTGACGTGACCCGCCGTCGCGGCGCCGCCGGAGGTTCGCATCCTCGCATCCACCGGCAGCCGTGGAAGAACGCTCAGGAGGTGCGTCGCCGTGGACGAAAGGGATCACGCGGACGGTGTCCGTCTCACGGCGCGCGAACGTGCCGTGCTGGCGGAGATCGAGGAGGGGCTGAGGCAGGAGCACGCGCCGGCGCCGCGCCGCCCCTCCGGCGGGCGCCGGCTGCCCATCGCGGTCGCGTTGATGTTCACGTGCTCGGTGGTCCTCGCGGTGGTCGGCGTCTGTACGTCGGACGCCGCATTTCTCTGGTGCTTCGCGGTTCTGTGGCCGCTGACCATGCTGCAGATCGTCAGACTGCTGAGCCGCTGGATCAGGACCACGGGCCCTTTCACTCCGTGGTTCTGATCCGTCCCGCGGCCTCCGCGGCGGGCACGGGACGCCCGGACGGTACGTCAACAGTCCCGGACGGGGGCTCCGTTCTCGTCGTTGGCGCCGACGTTGCCCTGCCCGCTCAGCCGGCCAATTCCTGTCGAATGCAGACAACGCCGCCGTGATCGCCGCGCTGGGCGCCACGGTGTGTGCGGCTGCCCGGGTGAGCCGTGTCTCACAAGGGCGGCTGCGCTTGTCTATGCAACGAGTTGCATAGAAAGCTGTGCGGTATGGCGCTCGAACACGCGATCCTCGTCTCCCTGCTGGAAAAGCCGGGGTCCGGCTATGAGCTGGCCCGGCGGTTCGAACGCTCCATCGGCTACTTCTGGACCGCCACGCACCAGCAGATCTACCGCGTGCTCAAGCGCATGGAGGGCGAGGGCGTCCTCGCCGTCCGGGAGGTTCCGCAGCAGGGTCGTCCGGACAAGAAGGTCTACTCGGTCGCCGACCCCGGCCGGGCCGCCCTCTCCCAGTGGCTGCACGAGCCGATCGAACCGGAGAGCATCCGCCACGAACTGGCGGTGAAGATCCGCGGCGCCGCCTTCGACGACCCGGCGGCGCTCGTCGACGAGGTGGAGCGGCACCACCGGATCCACAGCGACCGACTCGCGCGCTACCTCACCGGAGAGCTGCGCGACTTCACCGGGCCTGACGCCCCCGCCCCGCTCGACACCGGTCAGCAACTCCAGCACGTCGTGCTGCGCGGTGGCATCGCCTACGAGCGGATGACGATCGCCTGGCTCGACGACGTCCTCGCCACGCTTCACACCCTCGGCACGACCGCCGACGACACGGGCGGCGACCCGCGGGGCGGCCCTCCGCGGCCGTCGGCCTGAACCGCCCCACCGCTTCCGTCCCCGTACGGCAATCTCCGACCCTCATCCCTCGGAAGGCGAAACCCTGTGACCACCACTCCCTCGCTGTTCAATCCGCACACCTACGACCCGACGCACTTCGACCCCGAGACCCGCAGGCTGCTGCGCGCCACCGTCGACTGGTTCGAGGAGCGCGGCAAGCGCCGCCTGATCGAGGACTACCGCACCCGCGCCTGGCTCGGTGACTTCCTCGCCTTCGCCGCGAAGGAGCGCCTGTTCGCCACCTTCCTCACCCCGGCCTCCGCCGCCACGGACGAGGACCAGCGCTGGGACACCGCCCGGATCGCCGCCCTGAACGAGATCCTCGGGTTCTACGGTCTCGACTACTGGTACGCCTGGCAGGTGACCATCCTCGGTCTCGGCCCGGTCTGGCAGAGCGACAACGCCACGGCCCGCACGCGTGCCGCGGACCTCCTGTCCGAGGGCGAGGTCTTCGCCTTCGGTCTGTCCGAGAAGGCCCACGGCGCCGACATCTACTCCACCGACATGCTGCTGGAGCCCCAGGCCGACGGCGGCTTCCGGGCCGGCGGCTCCAAGTACTACATCGGCAACGGCAACGCCGCCGGCCTCGTCTCCGTGTTCGGCCGTCGCACCGACGTCGACGGCCCGGACGGATACGTCTTCTTCGCGGCCGACAGCCGCCACCCGGCGTACCACCTGGTGAAGAACGTCGTCGACTCCTCCAAGTTCGTCAGCGAGTTCCGTCTGGAGGACTACCCGGTCGCCCCCGAGGACGTCCTGCACACCGGCCGCGCCGCCTTCGACGCCGCCCTCAACACCGTCAACGTCGGCAAGTTCAACCTCTGTACCGCCTCGATCGGCATCTGCGAGCACGCGATGTACGAGGCCGTCACCCACGCGAGCAACCGGATCCTCTACGGCCGTCCCGTCACCGCTTTCCCGCATGTCCGCCGGGAGTTGGCCGAGGCGTACGTCCGTCTCGTCGGCATGAAGCTGTTCAGTGACCGCGCCGTCGACTACTTCCGCTCCGCCGGTCCCGAGGACCGCCGTTACCTTCTCTTCAACCCGATGACGAAGATGAAGGTGACCACGGAGGGCGAGAAGGTCATCGACCTGATGTGGGACGTCATCGCCGCCAAGGGCTTCGAGAAGGACAACTACTTCTCGCAGGCCGCCATCGAGATCCGGGGCCTGCCCAAGCTGGAAGGCACGGTCCACGTCAACCTCGCGCTGATCCTCAAGTTCATGCGCAACCACCTGCTGGACCCGATCGACGTGCCCGCCGTGCCGACCCGCCTCGACGCGGCCGACGACGACTTCCTCTTCCGTCAGGGACCGGCACGCGGCCTGGGTTCCGTTCGCTTCCACGACTGGCGCGCCGCCTACGACGCGTACGCCGAGGTCCCGAACGTCGCCCGCTTCCGCGAGCAGGCCGACGCCCTGTGCGAGTTCGTCACCACGATGGCCCCCGACGAGGCGCAGGGCCGCGACCTCGACTTCCTCCTCTCCGTGGGGCAGTTGTTCGCGCTGGTGGTGCACGGACAGCTCATCCTGGAGCAGGCGCGCCTGACGGACCTGGACGAGTCGGTGCTCGACGAGTTGTTCTCCGTTCTGGTCCGCGACTTCTCCGGACACTGCGTCGAACTGCACGGCAAGGACTCCGCCACCGAGCGGCAGCAGGGCTGGGCCCTCGGCACGGTCCGGCGTCCGGTCGTGGACGAGGGCCGTTCGGCACACGTCTGGCAGCTCGTCGAGGCGCTGTCGGGGTCGTACGAGATGTCGCTGTAGCCGCGCTGCCACGACGTCGCCCGTGTGCAACTGGCGCCTGCACAGCGCCAGTTGCACACGCCCCGAGGACAAGCGAAACCGACCTGAGCGCCCGGCCTTCAACGGCGCCTGGTGCCTGGAGGCAGATGGGCGGTCAGGAGTTGAAGTCCGCACCCAGCGCGGAGTGGAACTGTCTGGGGGCACCGAGGGTGCTGGGCCCGATGACGACCGAGCCCTTCGGGGTCACCCCGCACGCCGTCGACGGAAACACCCAGACCCCGCCGCGAGCGCCGTGCGGGGTGCCGTCCGGAGCGACTTCACCTCCGGCGAGCAGGTCGGCATGGCCGTCGGCGTCGATGTCCACGATCTTGGTCGCCGTCCCGAACACGTCGGCGTCCTGAGCGGTGCCGGGCACACCCCGGGTGTCCTGGGTGAGGAGCTGCGCGTCCTCTCCGGTCAGGCCGTGCGCGGTTCCCCGCATCGTGACGACACTGCCCGCGCCGTCCGTGCCGCCGACGTCCTTCTGCGGTATTCCGGCGGACACATCCGCGTACCCGTCACCGTCGATGTCGCCCACCGAGACGCCGGCGCCGAAGTAGTCGGTCCCGCCCTCCTCGTCGGCTCCGGAATCCTCGTGGGCGACGCCGGGTATTCCAGGACTGTCCTGGTTGAGCATCGTCATCTTCTCGACGTCGGGGCCGCTCCTGCCACCCGGCAGATAGACGACCGCCCCGCTCTTGAGGTGCGGCAGACGGTACTTCCTGGCGTATTCCGGTTCCTCCATCCCGCTGCCGCCGACGCCGCTGTCGACGGAGACGAACGCGAAGAAGGCGTTGGTGACGATGTCGGCGTAGCCGTCGCCGTTCACATCCCCGACGGCCACCGCATGACCGGCATCCTGAGGGCCGTGGATACCGCTCAGGGCGACGCCTGCGGTGAGGCCGTCAGGGGTGCCCTTCCAGTACACGACGTCGCCTCGACGCGTGCTCCCGGTCTCCGTCTCACCCACGGAGACCAGGTCGGTGATGCCGTCGCCGTTCACGTCCCCGGTGGCCAGGTCCCTCATCCCGGCCTTGCGCGGGCCCTTCACGTCGTGCACGCCGCCGGCCGGCGTGCCGTCCGGCCCGAACGGACCGGACAGGACGCGCAGGTCGCCGCCCCGGGCCTGGGTCGCCACATCCGGCGCACCGTCGCCGTCGAAGTCCCCCGCCACGGTGAGCGAACCGACCCCGTCGTGGGAGGCGGCGCGGCTGGGCAGCGTGACCGAGCCGGACAGCCCGTGCCGGCCTCCCCAGACGACCGAGAGGGATCCCTGCCAGTAATACTGGCGGGGTTTCCCGTCATCCACTCCACCGATTCCGTACGCTTCGTCGTGACTGTTCTCGCGGGACCCGACGATCAGGTCCGCGTACCCGTCCTGGTCGAGGTCCGCGGTGGTCACGGAAATGCCGTAGTAGTCACCCGGTTCGCCGACCCCCGGCACGCCGGGCCTGTCCTGGTCGAAGATCTGCTTGGACGAGATCCGCAGACCGTGGGACGAGCCGTACACGACGGCCACATACCCGGGCTTTCGACGGGCTTTGCTCCGGCTGAGGTCGCCGCGCGGAGCGGGAAAAGCGACATCGGAGTAGCCGTCGCCGTTGAAGTCGTCATGGAGCGCTCCACGGTGGAGCTTGCCGGCACCGGACGAGGCGCTCGGCGTGCCGTTCGCACACCAACTGGCCGGAGGGGGGCCGTACACCGTTCTCTTGGCGCTGCGCCCGGGTTCAGCGGGGTCGGCACTCGTGCACGCCGTCATGGGCAGGCCGACCGCTATGGTCAGCGCCAAGACCCGGGCGCGTGTGGTTCGACGTGAGTTCATCGGTGAGGGCAAAGCAGCGCCTAGTCTGTGGGCGTCAGGTGGTGGTGGGCCAGGTGCGCAGCAGGGCGGCGATCCTCGCGGCGGTGCAGGTGGGGTCGAGGAGCAGGTCCCGGAGGGCGACGGCGTCCTCGCGTACGGGCTTGACGCCGATCCCGGCGGCTTCGAGGTACATGACGCCACTGGCCGCGGCGACGGCGAGATTGGAGCGCTCCAGCCAGCGGCACCGGCCCAGGGTGTGCACCAGGGCGGCGGCTTTGGCGTACGGGCCTTCGTAGACGGGTTGCTCGAACAGCTCGGCGCGGTGGCGAGCGACCGCCGAGGCGGGGACGCCGTAGTCGTCCGGGGCCGGATCGTCGGCTCCGGCGGCCTCGGCGACCTGAAGGATCCAGGGAACGTCGATGTGCAGATCCATCAGGCCGCGTGCGCTCCCCGAGCCGTCTGCTGGGCCTGTTCGGCCTCGTCGAACACGCTCTGGTGTTCGGTGAGGAAGCGGGCGGCCGCGTCCACCGCGCGGGCCCGGAGGCCGCTGGTGTCGTCCTGCACGAGCCTGGCGAGGTAGTCCCCGATACTCAGCCCCAGGTCGGCGGCTCGCTTCTTCGCGAGGTCCGCGACGTCCTCGTCCACACGCGCGCCCAGCTGTGTCTTGGCCATACCGACATGGTAACAGTCGTTACCAGCCGAGGGAGGGGAATGGGGACATCCCGGCGATGACGGCAAATGCACGGCTCACGCGGGAAGCCGAACGTCCGGCATGCCCTGGGCGTCACAGGTGCGGAACCGGATCCGGCTCCGTTCGACCGTCTTTCCATGGGGGCATCATGCGGTCCTACAAACTACTCGTAACCCTCGGCCTGGCCGCCGCCACAGTCGTCGGATGCGGCGACCTGAGTGCGCCCGGCGGTGGGCACGTCCGCGACGACGACACCGCCGAGCGCGCCCGCCGCGTCGCCGCCGCCTGGGAGGGTTCCGAGGTGGCGCGCGCGTGGCAGCGGGACTACTACCTGCTCGGCGACGCCGTTCAGCTGCCGGACGGCGCCTTTCACAACGACGCCGACAAACGCGCGTACGCCACCCGGAACTTCGACCTGCGCACCCCCCTCCCCGACGCTCCGAAGAAGCCGGGGAGGATCCGGTGGACCGACGGCGAAGCCCTCACCCTCCCCCTCACCTCGGCGCGAGCGGCCTACGACAAGCTGGACCGCGGCGAGAGCCCCGGCCCGGCACTCACCGTGACCGGTGCCCGGCTCGGCGACATGACGGTACTGACCAGCAGGGGAAAAGCGACCGTGCCCGCCTGGCTCTTCACGGTCAAGGGCTACGACACCCCGCTCAAACACATCGCGGTCACCCCCCCGAAACTGCCCCGCCCCCCGATCGGGGCCGTACAGCAGGAGACGGACGAACTGGTACCGCTCCACGGGCTGAACACCGTCGCGCAGGACGGCCGGACGCTCACCGTGCTCGCCAAGCACGGAGCGTGCGACGACGGCCCGGCCGTCGATGTGCTCGAGACCGAGGGCAGCGTGGTGCTCTCGGCCTCGATCCGTGGCACCTCCGACGGACCGTGCACCAGCCAGTCGCTCGCCAAGAAGGTGACGGTGAGGCTGCGCCGCCCGGTCGGCGACCGCATCCTCCTCGACGCCTTCACCGGCAGGCCCGTTCCTCCGCACCGGCAGGCCGCCCGGCCCACACAGTGACGTTCGGGTGAAGCAGGGGCCGCCCTCGATCGAGGGCGGCCCCGTACCGCTCGGTGTCGTCCGGCGCCTACTCGATATTGATCCTGAAGGTGCTGGTCGTGTTGCGGACGTCCTGGGCGTTGCCGCTCATCCGCAGGTTGCGGAAGGTGGCTTCGCCGACTGCCGGGCCCTGGCCGGGCTCCGGCAACTCGTTGGCCCAGATACCGAATCCGGACTTGGCGTCGAAGGCGTCTCCGCTCTTCTTGGAGTTGGTGATGGAGATGTCGGTGAAGATCGTGTCCTTCACCGGGAACTGCGCCTGGCCGCCTACATAGTTGGTCTGGAACATGACGCCTCCGTAGGTGGAGTCGTCGATGTCGACGTCGTTGACCCGGATGCCCTGGAAGACCTTGGAGGCGGAGAACGCCCAGATGGCGGGGAAGACCTGCGAGCCCCAGAAGTGGCCGCCCGTCCTCTCCAGGGACACGTTCTCGATGGTCGTGGGCTCGGTCCCGAAGCCGTTCATCGGGTAGCCGAAGTCGAGCGAGGAGATCGTGACGCCGGAGTAGACGAGGGTGTCGGCGACGCGGAGGTTGCGGAAGGTGTTGTCGTAGCCGCCGTAGACGGCGATACCGGCCGCTCTCCAGGTGAGCGTCGAGGTCAGGTTCTCGTAGAGGTTGTTCTTCTCGTCGGCGCCTCCCGCGTCGATCGCCGAGAAGAGGGCGAAGCTGTCGTCGCCCGTGGCCCGCGCGTCGTTGTTGACGACGTGGTTGTCCGTGGAGCCGTTCGTCATGTTGATGCCGTCGGCGAAGGTGTCACGGATGCGGGCGTTCTTGATGGTCATGCCGTCGGTGTTGGCACCCCAGTAGAGGCACACCATGTGCTCGACCCAGATGTTGTCGATGGTGATGTCGGAGACGTTGGAGAAGTCGAACACCTTGCCCGGGCCGTCGATCCGGGACGTGTAGTTGCCGAGGTAGGTGAAGCCGGCGAAGGTCGAACCCTTGGCGCTCGCCTCGGCCCGGAACCCGATGTCGGTGTTCTCCTGCGAGGCGGGGGCGTGGAAGCGGGTGAACCAGGGCCCGGCCCCGACGACCTTGACCGCCTTGCCGTAGACCTGGAACTTGCTGGACGTCTCGTAGTCACCGGCGGGCAGGTAGACCCCGGCCAGCTGACCCGTGGTGTCCATGCGGACCTTGTCGAGGGCGTTCTGCACGTCCTGGTGGGTGAATCCGGTCGGGACCGCGTACGCGGCCGGGTCCGGGTTGGCGGCCGCCGTCGCCTGCTCGGTGTTGACGAAGTCGATGGCGTACGTGGAGGAGTTGGCCGCGTCCTTCTGGAGCCGGATCCTGGATCCGGCCGGGACGGTCCTGCCGAGTTGCAGGCTCGCCTCGTCGTAGATGTGCCGAGGCGCTCCGGAGCCGGGCGAGTTGCCGGGCGCGGTCTCACTGCCGTAGAGCCAGGCGTACTTGGAGGTGAGGTCGATCGCCTTGAGGAACTGGCCGTCCACGTAGACGTCGAGCGTCGTCGTGGTGCCGTCGGGGACCGAGAAGCGGGTCACCAGGGTGTTGGTGGCCGCCCGGGTGGTCCATTCGACGTATTGGCCGGCCCCGTTGAGGGTCACCGCCTTGCGGCCGCTCGCCTCGCCGGCGACATCACCGACGGTCCGGTTCGGTCCGACGACCTTGGCACCGCCGCCGAGGGTGCCGTCCTCCGCCTCGTACATGTCGTACGGCATGTCGGCGCCGCGGCCGACGAACAGGGCCTGCGTGGTGGTGTTGTTGGTCCGCTTGACCGGGAGTTCGTTGGTGTCGTCGGCGATGACCGTCTTGACGGTGTACTTGCCGTTGACCGCCGTCCACGAGCCGAGGGCGACCGGCGCCGTCGTCTGGCCCACGGTGATGGCACCGTCGTAGGAGCCGCTGAGCGTCTTGACCGTGGCGCCCTTGGAGTCCTGGATCGTGAGGGTGACGCCGTGGCTGCCGGAGGCGGAGGCCACCGTGCCCTGGTTCTTGATCGCGACGGTGAACTTGACCTCGTCGCCCGCCGAGGCGCTGGAGGGGCTCCAGGAGACCGGTGCGGCCAGGAGGTCGGAGCTGGAGACGGGCTTGACGACGAGGGCGTCGGAGCGGGTGAAGGTGTTGTTCGCCTCGTTCTGCTCGATCACCTTGTTCGACGGGTCCACCTCGGCGCCGACCGGGTAACTGCCCGCGTCCCGGGCCCCGATGCTCGCGGTGACCGTCTTCGTCTCACCGGCCGCGAGTGCCGGGACATCGGCCGTGGCGACCTTGGTGCCGCCGAGGGTGAAGCCGAGGTCGGTGGCCTTGGACGCCTTGGTCCCGCTGTTGGTGACGGTCGCCGTCAGGCTGATGGCGTCCGACTCGACCGGGGCCGCGGGCGTGTTGGTGATGCCGGTGACCTTGAGGTCGGGGTTGGCGGCCGGGGTGCCGATCACCTGGAACTCGGCGACCTGCGCGCCCGGGGCACCGGAGTTGGACGTGAACCTGAGCTGGATGTCGGCGGCGGTGCCGGAGACCGGGATGGTCACGCTGTTGCCGCCGGCCGGGTTGAACGTGTAGTCCTTCGCCGCGACGAGGCTGGTGAAGGCCGTCGCGTCCTGGTCACGGCCGAGCACCTGGATGTTCTGGGTCCGGGTCGACCAGGCGGCGTCCGGGTTGAGCTTGACGACGACCTGGCCGAGGTCGGCGTTGGCCCCCAGCTTGGTGGTGAGGGTCGCCGGGTAGGAACCGCCCGCGCTCTCCCAATAGGTGCCGACCTGGCCGTCGTTGGCGTTGGCGGCGACATAGGTGAAGGTGGAGGAGGACGCCTCGATGGGCTTGCCCTCGGCGAGGTTGGATCCGGAGCCCGTCGAGCCGGTCCTGGTGACACTGTTACTGGCCGCCGACACGTTCCCGGCGGCGTCCTTCGCCTTCACGTAGTAGATGACGGTGGCCGTCGCCGCCGGGGTGTCGGTGTAGGTCGTGACGTCGCCCGCCACGGACTGGGCGAGCTGGCCGTTGGCGTAGACGTCGTAGCCGGTGACCTTCACGTTGTCGCTCGACGCCTGCCAGGTGAGCTTCACATCGCTGCCGGACTGCGTGTAGGCGAGATTGCCGGGCGCCGTGGGAGCCTGGGTGTCGCCGCCCGACGCCGGGCGGGTGACGCTGTTGCTGTTGGAGGAGACGTTGCCCGCGGCGTCCTTGGCCCGCACGAAGTACGTGACGGCGCTGCCGGCCGGCTGTGTGTCGGTGTACGTCAGGACGTTCCCGGCCACGCTCGCCCGCAACTGGCCGTTGGCGTAGATGTCGTAGCCGGTGACGGCCGTGTCGTCGCTCGCCGCGCTCCAGGTCAGCCTGATCTGCCCGGTGGCCGGCTCGGTGTAGCCCAGGTTCGACGGCGCGGTCGGCGCCTGGGTGTCGCCCGTGGCCGGCCCGTAGACCTCCAGCTCGGACAACTGTCCTGCGGGCCAGGCGGTGTTGGCGGTGAACAGCACGCGCACGTACCGCGTCGTGACGGTATCCAGGGCGATGGTCGCCGACTGGTCGCCTGAGCTGTCGAAGGTGTACGCCTTCGAGGCCGTCAGGTCGGTGAAGTTCTGGTTGTCGGTGGAGCCCTGGACCTTCAGGGTCTGGCTGCGGCCGGGCCAGCCGGAGGGCAGCCGCAGGGTCACCTGGTTCACCTTGACCGACGAGCCGAGGTCGACCTGGAGCCACTGCGGGAAGGCGTTGTTGGTGGATTCCCAGTAGGTGTTCCGGTTGCCGTCACCGGCGTTGGCGGCGGGGTACACATCGGCGTGCCCGCTCTCGCTGAAGGGCTTGCCCTGCGCGAGGTTGGGGGTCGAGGCGGCGGCCGTGAGGACCTGCATCTCGGCGAGCTGGGCCGTGGACGCCACCGAGTTGCCGCTGAAGTCGGCCCGTACGTACCGGGCGAGGGTCGCGGGGAAGGAGACCTTCACCGTGTTGCCGTTGCCGGGGCTGAAGACGTACTGCGCCGACGACTTGAGCGTGGCGAAGCTCTTTCCGTCGGCGCTGCCCTGAAGGGCCAGCGTCTGCTTGCGGGTCTGCCAGTGCTCGGGCAGCCGCAGGACGACCTGGCGGACACGCTTGGTCCGCCCCAGGTCGGTCTGCACCCACTGGGCCGACTTCTTTCCCGCCTGCCAATAGGTGTCGGCGTCACCGTCGGTGACCTTGACGGCCGTGTGGGCGCCGCGGGCGCTGCCGGCCCTGGTGACGGCGTCCGCGGCGGCGTTGGGGCCGCCGGCCGCGTGGGCGCCGACGGCGGGCAGGCCCAGAACCATGACGAGGGAAGCCAGCGCGGCGGTCGCTGCGCGGCTTCTCCAGGATCTCGGCTTGTGTGGAGTCATGCGGGGTTCACTCCCTGCGGAGGTTCGCGCGCCGGAGGGGCGGCGGAGTCGGCTCGTTCCTGGGCAGAGCGGTGGCGCGGTGGGACGAACGGCAAGGGTGGGCTGCACGGGCATGCGAAATACCCGACGGGGACTCGTGCGCAGCTTCTTGCGTTGTTTCATCGCAATATTGCAGAGCACTGAGAGTGCGTCTACCGTCAGGACGCCACAAGTTTCACCATCAACACCCGCGCATCAACGGCAGGAACCCGCCGAGGACCCTCACCGAACCCACGGATGGGGCAATTCATGAGGCTCGGCAGGCCAAGAGGAGCAGCAATGCAAGCGAGCGCAATTCGCGCAAGTTCTTGCGTGAAGTGCGCAGCGATACGGCAGCCGACCACGGCACCGGGTGCCCGGAAGTCGCTGATGGGGGCGGTGAGGAGCGGACGCGGAGGCATACTCGGCGGCATGACTGTTCACCACGCCCATGGCGGCCTGACCGTACCCGTCGCCCCCGACACCGCCGCGTGCGCGGCCGCCCTCGAAGTCGCCACCGCGTACTGCTCCCCGGCACTGCTCAATCACTCGGCGCGGTCCTATGTGTGGGCCTCCGCGTACGCGGCGCAGCGGGGCATCGAGCACGATGCGGAGCTCCTGTACGTGTCCGCGCTGCTCCACGACATCGGG
This sequence comes from Streptomyces sp. NPDC015532, assembly GCF_043078065.1. NCBI lineage: Bacteria > Bacillati > Actinomycetota > Actinomycetes > Kitasatosporales > Streptomycetaceae > Streptomyces > Streptomyces sp. NPDC015532. The sequence continues at coordinate 68,333 of NZ_JBIBSY010000022.1, forward strand.
CTGGTGGCGGAGTTCGACAGTCACACGGTCGACTTCGACGTGGCCGGCGGGCAGGTGGCCTGGGTGTTCGCGGCGGGCGCGGGGTGGCCGGCGGAGCGCCGGCAGCGGCTGTCGGAAGTGATCGTCCGGCACATGTGGGACGCGGTGGACGTGCGGGAGGATCCGGAGGGACATCTGCTGGAGCGGGCCACCGGCGTGGACATCTCGGGGCGGCACCTGGACGACTTCAGCGCGGGGTTCCAGGCGGACGTGCTGGCCCGGTACCCGCGCGCGGGGCTCTCGGAGGAGTTCCTGGCCTGTTTCCGCGACCAGGCCGCCCGCAAGCCGCAGAGCTCTCCGGCCGCGGCGGTCCGCGGCGGCCTCGCCGAGCGCGTCCGGGCGAACCCGCTGGACCGCCCGGCCGGTTGACCCGCGGGACGCGGTCCGGCGAGTCCTGTTCCCCTGACGCGTGAACGCGATCCGAGAGGGCTGGTCCGGGGGCTCTTGAGGCCCGCGGACCAGCCCACAGGATCACAGGTCAGCCCTTGGGCATCAGGACTGTGTCGATGATGTACACGTTGGCGTTCGCGGTTTTCACGTTGCCGCAGACGACCTTGGCGGAGTCGTTGACCGTGTAGGACTCGCCCGAACCGGACGTCGTGATCTTCGACTTCTCCAGGGTGGTGAAGGAGCCGTCCTCCAGGTCCTTCGGCGTCAGCTTCTGGCCGACGACGTGGTAGGTGAGGATCTTCGTCAGCTGGGCCTTGTCGTTGAGGACCTTGTCCAGAGTCGCCTTCGGGATCTTGGCGAAGGCGTCGTTCGTCGGCGCGAACACGGTGATGTTCTGCGCGTTGTTGAGAGTGTCGACCAGGCCCGCCTTCTGCACCGCCGTCACCAGCGTGGAGAGTGCCGGGTTGTGAGAGGCGGCGGTGGCGACCGGGTCCTTCGCCATGCCGTCGAAGGAGCCTGCGCCGTCCTTCGGAACGGCGAAGCAGGCCGGGCCGAACGGCTGGTCCATGCTGCTCGCGCTGCTGCCCGAGCCGGCCGTGTCGTCACTGCCCGTTGTCGCCGGAGCCGCCGCCGTACTGGCGGAATCGGACGTGTCCGCGTCACTGCTGCCGTTGGAGCAGGCGGTCAGGGCCAGGGGCAGTACGGCCGCCGCGGCGAGAAGGCCGGTGGTACGGCGGATACGCGTGTTCATCATGTTCTCCTGTGGGAAATGCAGCACGATGCGGCTGCGTTCGGGTTGCGCGGAAGAGTGGTTCGGAAGGGCACACCGCCCTGTCATGGGGCGGGCGTGGCTTACTCGACGGTGACGACGACGGAGTGCCGTCCGCTCGCGCCGTCGGGAAGGGTGCGGGTGCGTCTGTCTGTCTGCACGGCGCCGGTGCGGTCGGTCGCGCGGACGGTGAGGGTGTGGCCGCCCCGGGTGGCCCGCCAGGGCATCGACCACTGGCGCCAGGTGTCGCGGGTGTCCTCCGCGGCCAGGTGGGCCATCTGCCAGGGGCCGTCGTCGACGCGGACTTCGACCTTGTCGATGCCCCGGTGCTGGGCCCAGGCGACGCCGGCGATCATCACCGTGCCGGACTTGGGCCGGGCGAAGGGCTTGGGCGTGTCGATACGCGACCCGGTCTTGATCGGCGCCCTGCGGGCCCAGCCACGCTTGACCCAGTAAGGGTCGTAGGAAGCGAAGGTGGTGATCTCGATGTCCTCGATCCACTTGCAGGCCGAGACGAATCCGTAGAGGCCCGGGACCACCATCCGCGCCGGGAAACCGTGCTCGAAGGGCAGCGGTTCGCCGTTCATGCCGAGGGCGAGCATCGCGTCACGGCCGTCCATGAGTTGCTCGACCGGGCTGCCGATCGTCATGCCGTCCACCGAGCGCGCCACCAACTGGTCCCCCGGACCTCCCCGGGACGGGGGCCTGACCCCGCATTCGGCCAGCAGGTCGGCCAGACGTACACCGGTCCAGCGGGCGTTGCCCACATAGGGGCCGCCGACCTCGTTGGAGACACAGGTCAGGGTGATGTCCCGCTCGATGAGCTCCCTGCGCAGCAGGTCGTCGAACGCGTACGTGGCCGGACGGCTCACACCCCTGCCGTGGATACGCAGCCGCCAGCCGGTGGCGTCCACCTTGGGCACCACCAGCGCGGTGTCCACCCGGTAGAAGTCGTCGTTCGGGGTGAGGAAGGGACTGACGCCGGGGACGCGCGGTCCGGCGCCTGCGGGTACCGGTCGCGCCGGTGACCGAGGGGCCGGCAGCACGACCCTCCCTCGTGAGGCGACCGCGTCCCGGCCGCGCGAGGTGTTCAGTGACCTGCCGGCCACGCCCACCGCGGCCGAGGCCGCCGCGGCGGACGCGGCCGCCAGGACGAAGCCCCGTCGGTCCCATCCCTCGCCGGCGGGCGAGCTGTCTCCCGCATCCTCGGTCCCGGACACGGCCGGAGCCGGTGACCTTCTCACCGTGGTCAGGCGGCTCACCAGCACACTCAGGAGCAGGGCCCCTGCCAGGGCCCCCAGGACGGAGGGGATCGCGTCGGTGACGCCTGCCGAGTCGGGCCGGCTGACGGCCGCCGCCGCGCCCACGACCCCGAAGAGAAGGACCCCGGCGGTTCCGACCCGCCGAAACCGCACCGCCAGCACGCCCAGCGTCAGAGCCGAGACGGCCAGCACGGCGAGGATGCCGAGTTGCAGCACGAGCTTGTCGTCGGTACCGAAGTGGCGGATCGCCCAGTCCTTCACCGGAGCGGGTGTCGCGTCGATGGACGCGCCGCCCACCGCGATGACCGGACTGGACCGCGGACGCACCGCCGCGGCGGCCAGTTCGGCCACCGCCAGTGCGGCGAACGCGGCCAGTGCCCCGCTCAGCGCGCCCAGCGCCGAACGCGCCATGCCCGGCCGTACTCGCTGGTCCCTCTCTTCATCCCTCACATGGGGAATCCGGTCCTGCCCACCGGGCGGATTGGCCCACCCACCCGATCGGATGAAAAGGGATCTCCCACCCATCCACCCCGCGCGCGGCAACGGATCAGACCGTTGCGGCGCCGCCGGTCACCACCGTCCCGCTCGCTGAGCGGAGTCAGCCAGGTGTGAGCACCATCCGGAAGCGGGCGGCTCCGGAGAGCATCTTCTGGAAAGCCTCATCGGCGTGGTCCAGCGGTACGGTCTCGGTCATCGGCCGGATGCCATGCAGGACGCTGAAGGCCATGGTGTCTTCCACGTCCTGCGAAGTGCCGGACGGATGGCCGCGGACGACACGGCCACTGAGAAGCAATTGGGCGGGGGCGATGCTCATCGGTGAGGGATCCGCTCCGATGACCACCAGCTCACCTCGCGGTGTCAGGCCTTCCACGGTCGCACTGATGGCCTGGGAATTTCCGGCAGTGGCCAGCACGGTCCTCGCACCGCCGAGGGCCTGCAGCGCCTCCGCGACCGGGACGTCCGAGGTGCTGTCGATGTAGTGGTGGGCACCCAGCCGCTTGGCGAACTCCGCCTTCTCGGCGCCGCGGGCGATCGCCACGGTCTCGAAGCCGAGGGCGAACGCGTACTGGACGCCGAGGTGCCCCAGGCCGCCCAGACCAAGGACGGCGACGAGGTCTCCGGGCTCAGCCGGGCTGCGTCGCAATCCGTTGAACGTGGTCACACCGGCACATGCCATGGGCCCCGCGTCGGTTGCCGCGAGATCGTCGGGTATTTCGGCGAGCGCGTCGGCGGGCGCGATCATCTTGTCGCCGAAGCCGCCGTCGTAGGCCCAGCCAGGGACTTTCAGATTGTCGCAGACGATGAAGTCGCCTCGGCGGCAGCGTGCGCAGTGGCCGCAGCTACCGCCGAACCAGCCGACCGCCACTCGGTCGCCCACCTGCCACCCCCGCTCGTGCACCCCGTCGCCCAGCTCCTCGATACGCCCGGCGATCTCGTGTCCAGGCACCTCCGGGAACGAGACACCAGGCAGGTGACCCTCGACGAAACTGGCGTCGCTGTGGCAGACACCGCACGCTTCCACGGCGATTCTGACGTGTCCGGGGCCGGGCTGCGGCACCTCTCGCTCGACGATCTCGAAGGTTCCGCCCGGGGCCGTCACCTGTGCGACTCGGTAGCTGTTCATTGGTCCCTCCGATGGACGCATGCAAGGGCTTGGTTCCAGGGCAACAGGTAGAGGGCGATGACGCGCGCCGAGTCCTGCCGCGGACTGTCTCCTCGTGCGCGCACGTCCTGGCCGCCGGATACTCGATGGGGGCTCGATGCCTCCCGACCGCAGTCCGGACGCTGAGGAACATCGGACTTCCTTCCTGGCCCCCACCGATGAGGAGATTGCGTCATGCGCTCCCAAAGGACTCCGCTGACTCCCCTCGAGGCGGTGACGGCCGGCCTGCTGGCGGGGGCGGTGGGGACAGTGTGCCTGGATGCCGTCCATTACCTGAAGTACCGTCGCGCAGGCGGGACGGACAGCCCGCTCGCCTGGGAATTCGCGCCGGTCGAGAGCTGGGAGAAGGCCCCTGATCCGGGGCAGTTGGCGAAGCGGGTGGCCGAGGGCTTCACCCAGCGCCGGCTTCCTGATGATTCCGCCTGGCTCACGAGCACCATCGCTCACTGGGGCTACGGTTCAGCGGCCGGCGCGGCCTACGGCATCCTGGCCGGATCACTGCCCAGGCCCTCCCCCGTGTACGGCGTGCCTTTCGGTGCCGCGGTGTTCGCCGGTGACTACGTCGCCTTGCCGGTCGCAGGGCTCTACAAGCCGATCTGGCAGTACGACGCCAAGGTCCTGGCCTGGGATTTCGGCGCGCACGTCGCCTACGGCACCGGCACCGCGATCGCCTTCTGGCTGCTCAGCCGACTCGGTGTCGGCGGCGTCGGCCGGAGACCGTGAGCCGCCTGCCGGCCACGGGCCGATGCCCCTGCGCGCCACGGCTCCCTGCCGATGGGGGTGCGGTCGCTCCCGGGCCGCCGTTCAAGCATCGTGAGCCCACGATCACGCCCATCTTGTACGAGCGCAGGAAGTGTCAGTCATGGACATGAAACTCGAAGTCGTGGTGGTGCCGGTGTCCGACGTCGACCGGGCCAAGGGCTTCTACACGCGTTTGGGCTGGAGGCTGGACGCGGACATCGCCCCCGACGACAACTTCCGGGTGGTGCAGATGACGCCGCCGGGCTCACCGGCATCGGTCATCTTCGGCACCTCGCTCACGTCCCAGCCGCCGGGCTCGGCTCAGGGCCTGCAACTGATCGTGGACGACATCAACGCCGCATACGATGAGCTGAAACGGCTCGGCGCCGAGCCGAGCGAGGTGTTCCACGACGCCGGCGGCGTCTTCCACCACGCCGGAACGGACGCCCGGCTGCCGGGGCCGGATCCGCAGCGCACGAGCTACGGCTCGTTCCTGTCCTTCAGCGACCCGGACGGCAACGGCTGGCTCCTGCAGGAGATCACCACCCGGCTCCCGGGACGCCTCGACCCCGCGACCACGACGTTCGCCTCCGCCGAGGACCTGGCGAGCACACTGCGCCGCGCCGCGGCCGCGCACGGGGAGCATGAGGCACGCATCGGTGCGGAGGACCCGAACTGGCCGGACTGGTACGCCGAGTACATGGTGCGCGAGCGGGCCGGGACCGAACCGCCGTCGTGACCGCATCGTCCTGTCGAGAACTCCTGTGACAGCCGACGTGGGGCTGGATCGGGCGCTGTCCGTACCGATTCTGGTCCCGGACACGGTCACACACGTGCGGGCACGGAATCTGCTGGTGCGCAGTACTGGGCGCAGGTGCATTCCGAAAGGTGAGCGTTCCGGTCAGCGAGCCTGCCCGGCAGGCCCTTACGCGGCGTCAGCGGGGCCGGGAGCGAGGACGGGCCTGCCGGAGCCGGCCTTGATCCCCGCCGGCGGTGCTGGGCAAGTCCTTCGACACCGACGCCGTGACCCGCCGGTCAGGCCCCGGAGGGGGCGACGCAGGCGTAGAGGCGCAGCGGCCTCATGCCGTGGCGGGTCTTCATGGGCGCGTTGCTGCGGCCGCCCTCCACCCAGTGCTTCCCTCCTTCGATGGCCGTACGGATCTCCGTCGCCCACAGAAGGTAGTTGGGGCTGAAGCCGTCGAGGGTGGCGTGGCTGGTGCCGCCCGCCCACATGTGCAGGCGCTCCTCGTCGAGGAGGACGACCGCGGCGGCCAGCGTCCGGTCGCCTCGGTCGACGCGGACCACACGGGCGTGGTCGCCCAGGGCCATGACGAAGTCGGTGAAGGCACTCTCGGGATACATTCCGGCGCTGCCGTACTTGGCTGCCGTGCGGCGGGTGAGGTCGCCCACCGTGCGCAGGAAGTCGGGGCGGGGTGCCTCGACGGCGGTGGTGACGCCCGCGTCCGCCGCGCGCCGCAGGTACTGGCGGATCGTGCGCCGGGTGCGGGCGCCGAGGGTGGCGAGATAGGAGTCGTACGAGCCGAAGTCGTCCCCCGCCCCGGTGTGCAGCGGGAGTTGGAACCGGGTGACGATCTGTGCCACCCGCCACCCCTTGTCCCGCGCGACGTCGAGGACCGGGTCGCCCTCGGGGACACTGACGAGTCCCGCGGTCCGGGCGCCGTCGGCGGCGGCGAGGTCTCGTAGCGCGTCCAGCACGGCCCCGAGAACGCGTGCGCGTTGTCCGGGGCCGGTCGAGCGTACGGGTACGCGGGTGTCGTAGCAGTACCAGTTGTGCCCGAGGAGCGCCGGGCCGTCGGCGTCCTCGATGCCGACGGCGCGCAGGAAGCCGTACGGATCGCCCTGCTTCTGGAGGTAACACGGCAGCACGGCCAGCGTGCGGCCCGCTTCGGTCGCCGTCACGTAGCGGGCCGCGAGGAACGGGCTCAGCGGGCTTGTCTGATAGGCGCGCAGATAGGCGGGGGTGTAGTGGACGGGCGCGATGCCCTCCGTGGCCACCTGTTCCCATTGGACGATATCGACCTCATCGATGCGGTCGGTGACATCGACCGTGATGTGCCGCGCGCTCAACCCTGATCCCCTCCCGCTGCCCCGTCTCCTTCCTTTTCCTTGATCCAGCCCGCTCCCGTCATCGCGGCCAGGAAACGTTCTCCGAAACCCGGATCCCAGCGGATTCCCGCGTCGAGCTGGGCGGTTCGGACCACCCCCGCCGTGCCGGACACTCCGTCGACGCTCTGGGCCAGGGCCATCGCGGAGGCGTAGAAGCGGCCTCGGTCGTCGGCGAGCCGGCGCTGGAACCACTGCCGGTCGGTCTCGTCCACGGCTCCCATCAGGGCACGGAGGTTGAAGGGGCCCGGCCAGGACCTGTGCAGGCTCGGCCCGCCATGGGCTGCCGCAGGAACCTCGTCCCAGGCCTTCGACAGGGTGTGGTGCAGATCGGCCAGGAGGTCTGCCTGGCGTGCGAGGACGGCTCGGTCGGCGCCGAGCGGCCGCAGGGTGTCCAGCGCGTCGCGTCCGTACCGCCAACGGCGGCTCAGCAGAGCGGCGGCGAACGGATCGTCGTCGGGCGGCAGGCAGGCGGTCATCCGGCGCGCCGTCCAGCGGGTGAGGAGGGGGGCGAGCAGGTCGGCTTCGTGGGCACCGGCTGTCGCGACGACGGCGGCCGCGGACGCGGCGATCGCGGCGGACCGTCGCAGTTCCTGCGGGTCGACCTTGTCGAGGGTGTCGGCGCCGGAGTGGTTGAACCGGTCGGGCCAGTGGCCGAGTTGGACGGCGGGGCAGCCGATGGCCCGGTCGGCGAGGACCGCGTGGTCGGAGGCGCCGACGAACGGGGTCGTACGCCACGCCCACACGTCACAGCCGACGGCCCCGCTGTAGGAGTGCGCGGCGGGTGGCAGCGCGCGGACGCATGCCTCGACCAGCGCGCTGGCGAAGTGGGGCAGGTATTCCGGGCTGTGCTCGACGATCAGCGGTCCCCCGCAGCGCCGTTGGTCCTGGCCGACCATGTCGAGATCGACCGCCATCATGGGCAGCGGTCCCCGGCCCTCCTCCACGAGCCGGTGGACGTAGGCGGCGAGTCCCACGAACTCCGGTGCCCAGAGGAACCGGACGGGGCGGCGCAGGGGCCGCGCGGCCAGGACCCGCCCGGCCGCGAGGGCGGCCGCGACTCCGGAGGCGTTGTCGTTGGCGCCGGGGGCGGGGTGGCACAGGTGTGCGGTGATCAGGCAGGCGTCGGGCATCGGCGCGGAGCCAGGTCCCGCCGGGGTGCGGGCGACGACGACCGGCATCCGCGCGGGGGTGGTGTCGACGTCGACGTCGACGCGGGCACGTTCGCCCCGGCGGTGGGCACGCAGCAGCGCCTCCATCTGACTGGGCACCACGCTCAATCCGAACAGGGCGCTGTCGCCCGGCAGTTCGACGCGGCCCGCCCCGTCCGGCCGGTCGGAGCCGGTCGTCACGCAGAAGCCGCTCGCCCGCTCGTGCCCCATCCGGGCGAACAGCCTCCCGTCGAGGCACGCCATCGACGGGACCAGGACCACCGCGCCCGGCGGCCAGCCCTCGTCCTGCGCGCGCACGAGGGGTGCTTCACCGTGCGCGGCGGCCGAGTGCGCGGCGAGGGTGTACGGCTGGGCCGGATAGTCGACCAGGGCGGTCCGGCCGGGGACCGACAGGTTCGCGGAGCGCGGGGTCCACGACATGGGCGCGGTGAACGTCCACCACGAAGTACGGCCGTCGGCGGGGAAGTTCAGGATCTCCACCCCGGCGAGTCCGGCGCGTTCGGCCTCGCCCGCCACGAAGTCGGCCGCGGCGGCGATGCCCGTCGACCCCTGGTAGCGGTCCCATTCGGTGAGCCGGGCGACCCAGCACATCGCCTCGTCGGCGTCGATGCCGTGATGGATCCCGGCGACGAGGTCGGTGAGGCTACCCGGCATCGGCGAACGCCTCGCGGAAGGCGGTCAGACGGGCTTCGGAGAGGGGGACGGCGATCTTGTACAGCGGGCTGTCATGACGGCCGACGCCGGCAGCCTCACCCGGCCTCCCGCCGACCGCGGCCTCGCCGACACCGATCTCCTTCACCCGTACCCCGTGCTTCTCCCACACCAGGCTCGCGCCCGGGTCCCCGTCGACCGTCACCCACGGCAGACAGTCGGCCCCTTCGGTGACCTCGAGGCCGGTCCGCCGCAGTGTCCTGGCCACCACCGGCTTCACCTCGGCGATCCTGGTCCGCAGCGCGGCGAAGATGTCGCCCCGCGCCAGGAGACGTACGGCGACGGCGAGACCCGCGCCGCCGGCGCCGAGGGGCGGTGCGATCTCACGCAGCCGCTGGGTCAACTCGGTCGCGGCGAAGGCGAATCCGACCCGCAATCCGCCACAGCAGTACCCCTTCGACATGCTGCGCAGCACGATCAGGTTGGGGTGCCCGGCGACCGCCGGGACACAGCTCGCGTCCGGTCCGGCGTACACGGCGTACGCCTCGTCCAGGACGACGGTCGTGCCGCACGCGCGGGCGGCCTCGGTGATCTCCTCCAGCCGTTCCCTGCCGAAGAGGTCACCGGTGATCGTGGGCCGGTCCAGTACGAGGACCGAGGGGGTATGGCGGTCGAGGTCGGCGGTCAGGTCCTCGAACCGGGTGGTGATCGTCCGGGCGCCGAGGCGGGCGGCCCAGCGCGGCAGGTCCGGGTGGCCGCCGGCCAGACGCAGCACCGGTCCGGGCACGGCCAGTGCCGCGCACGCGTGCAGCAGACCGGTGGCACCCGCCCCCGCGGTCACCATGCCGGGCGCGAGGTCCAGCCCGAAGTGCCCGGAGAGTACGGGTGCGGCCAGGTCCGCGGAGTAGGGGTCGGACAGGGGGTAGGCGCGCGCGAGTTCGGCCAGGCCGCCGTCGTCGTACGCGCTCCGGAAGGCGCCGTCGACCCACGGTCGCACGAACGCGAACTCGTCCGGCGACCAGCGCAGGTCCAGCGTCGAGGGGTGGGGTTCCCGCTTCCCCTCCCATGCGGTGATCGCCCCCGCGGAGCCCCCCTCGTTCCGGGCGACGAACTGGACGTAGCGCGTCGTCGGGGCGGGCTCGCGGCCGACGGCGAAGTCCGCGTCGACGCGCTCGACGGTGAAGCCGGCGCGGGTCAGCAGGTCGCGCACCTCGGCCGGCTGGTACATCCGGACGTCGTCGTGGACGACCACCGGCTCCGCGTCGCCCCGCCGTATCTCGATCTCACCGGTGCTGCGGCCGGAGGCCACACGGTAGGCACGGCGGAAGTCGGCGCGCAGTCCCTTTGTCTCGAAGGTGGCTTCCGGTACGTAGTTTCCGGCGATGGCCAGCACGCTGGAGTGGTCGAGGATCAGCAGTCCGCCCGGGACGAGGACCCGGCGGACTTCCTGGAGCAGTCGCAGTTGCTGGGCGTCGCTCCCCCACCCGAACGACTGGACGCAGACGACGGCGTCGAACTCACCGACGGGCCACGGCAGTTCGCGCAGCAGGTCGAGGCGTATCCAGTCGACCCGGACACCCGCGGCGGCGGCCTCGGCCGCGGCGCGCCCCAGTGCCCACTCACCGGCGTCGATGCCGGTGACGCTGAACTCCCGTGCGGCGAGGGCGACAGCGTGTCGGCCGGTGCCGCAGCCGAGGTCGAGGACGCGGCGGCCGGGAGCCGAGGCGTCCAGGACGTCGGCGAGGTAGCCGGTCTCCGCCGCCGTGCGTTCGGGCGTGTACTCATGGTCCGCGACGGTCCAGAAGTCCTCCCCGAAGAAGGTGAGATACCAAGGAGGACCGTCCTGGCGGCGGGCATCGCTCATACGGCGTCCGCCCGCAACGCCTCCTGTCGGTGCAGGAATCCGCACACGTCGCACAGGCCCGCGGGGTTGGCCACGCCCTCCTGGAGCACGTACCGGCCCCCGCAGACGCGGCAGAGGTCGTCGACCAGGGGCAGCAGCGTGCGCTGGACGTTCTCGAAGGCGTTGAAGAGGTAGTAGTCGATGCCCGGCCACAGGTCGTAGAGGTGGTCGGCCACGGCGTAGGCGAGGGAGCGTTCGTCGGAGCCGGTGGTGAACCGGCCGGGGGCTCCCTGCCGGTTGAGGCCGGGTGCGACGAGCTCCAGGTAGAGGGTGAGTTCCTTCTTGGTGATGCGGTACAGCGGGAACACGTAACGGAGGGAGCCGAGTTCACGGACCGGGATGCCGCCCATGCGGTAGCCGGTGGTGAACCAGGTGACCATGCTGGCCACCAGGTCGTCGGCGTTGAAGCCGAACGCGACGACGGGGGCGCCCCGGCGTTCGGCTTCCTGTTCGAGCATGCGGCGCAGCACCTGGTGGCCGATGACCATGTTCATGTTGCGGTGCTCGCCGGCGACGACCTTGTTCATGACGTCCACGAAGGGCTCGCGGAGTTTGAACACCTCGGCCACGTCGTCGGCGGTGACGATGACGTGGTCCACGCCGAGTCCGGAGCAGGCGTCCAGAGCGGTCCGGAAGGTGGCGGGCTCGTCCCAGTCGGGCAGTCCGGTGATGGTCACCGCGGTCATGTCGACCTCGGGCCACCGGCCGCGGGTGCGTTCGAGGAGCTTGAGGTAGGCGACACTGTCACGTCCGCCGGACAGACCGATGACGACCCGGTCCCCCGCCCGCATGGTGGCACCGGCGGCGATGCTCTGGACGAACGTCTCCTCCACGTACGTCACGAAGGTCTCTGCGGTGAACTGTTCGGTGCGCCGCTCCAGAGTGCCGCCGTGGTCGAAGAGAACGGATTTGGTGTAGACGGGGTCGGGCGCGGCGTACACGTGCTCCTTGGGCCGGCGCAGGACGTCGAGGTCGTAGTGGCGCACCTGGCGCACCTCGATGACGTCGTCGGTGCCGACGACGGCCGTCGCCTCGGGGATCACCTCCCCGTCGCGATGGGCGAGCACGGCGTTCGCCGGGATTCCGTGGAGGCGCAGCACGTCCAGGAGGCGCTGTCCCGGTGTCGCGTGCAGGGTCTCCGAACCACCGGTCTTGTTGCGGAACACGACCGTGCTCACGGGTTCTCCCATCGTGTCGTGAGGTTCCGGGTGATCAGGGCAGGGCGGGTTGTGGTGCGGGGTTCCAGGCGGCCAGCGGTACGAGCGTCTCGGCGTCGGAGACGGATCCGTGCTCCCAGGCGGCACCGGGGTCGGGGACGGGAAAGCGGGGGGAGGTGGCCAGCGCGACGACCTCGCCGATGCGGGCGCGGACGACGGGTGTGGCGGACAGCAGTCCCCGTGCGTGGAGCTCGTCCGGAGTGAGGACGAGGGCGTGGTCTCCCAGGGTGTCGCGCAGCGCGGCGGCCACGGTTTCCTCGTGCCCGGGGAGCGGATGGAGCCAGCGGACGCGGCCGGCGCCGCCGCCGGGCATGCGGCAGTGGGCGGGGGCGTCGAGGCGCGCCCACGCTTCGGCGAGGTCCTGGCTGGGGGTCACCTCCACCTGGCCGTGGTCGGCGTGGGCGAGGACGCTCCAGCCGGCGTCGGCCCAGCGGGCGGCCGCCGTGTCGAGCAGGAGCAGTGCCTCGCGCAGCCGGGCGTCGTAGCCGGACCGGTGGATGTGGTCGTCGAGGTTCACGTACGCCCAGACCAGGGGCGGGGTGTCGAAAGCGTGCGCGAGGACGGCCTCGACCTCGCGCACGGTCCGCTCGGCCACGCTCACCGGGTCGGTGGACAGGGGCGCGGCGGCGGCCGGTGAGGGCACGATCCGGGCGCCGTGCAGCAGGGCGTTCACCCACGGACCGGTCAGCCGTTCCAGTTCCGCGCCGATCGCGAGGGCGGGCCGGCCCGAGTCGGCCGCGCGGTCGAAGAGGGTCGGTCCCGCGTGCAGCAGCGCCTTTCCGGGGGTGCGGGACGGGCCGAAGGCGTACGTCTCCCCGGTGACGAGGTGGGTGACGCAGTCGGCTCCGGGCGCGCGGTGGACCATGCCGACGGCGCCGTGGACACCGGGACCGGTGCCGGTGACCGCGGTGAGCCAGGCCGTCGTCGAGGTGCTGGGGAAGGTGGAGCGCAGTGGCCGGACGTGCGCGTGGCGGAACGCGGACTCGGCCACGTCGAGGGACAGGCCGTCGACCGCCAGGACGCACACCCCCCGGGCGGCGGCGCGCAGGGTGCGCGCGACGACTTCGGTGACCACGCGCAGGTCGGCGGACGCTGTCGACTGTCCGCCGACGCGCGACTTGGTGCTCAGAAGTTCGGCACGCAGTCGGTGCAGGTGGTGCGGAACTTGACGATGTGCGCGGCCTGCCGGTCCGCGATCATGCGCTCGACCAGGCGGGGCAGCAGCATCACGGGCGCCGGGGTCGACGTCCGTGTCACCTCGGTGGGGGATTTCTTGGTGGGAAGAGCTGTTTGCATGGATTCCTCCTGCCGGGAACGGTGTCAGAGAAACGTGCCAAACAACTTGCCAATTTTGCATGCACAGGTCAGCACATCGCGTGCTCGCATGTCAACGCCGGGCCGCGAAACGACCCTCAACTCGTATATTATTTGCCGCATTTGACGGAACGATAAATTCCGTCGACCGCGCCCTGATCAAGTCCGCCGACGAAGCCACCGACAACGACAGCGGCCCCTCCTTCAAGAACGCGCGCCGCTGATGAACCGGTTCGCCCGAATCTACCGGTCGTACGGCGGCTCGCCGAGCGCGTGAAGGAGACGATTGAGCACTTCACCGACAGTGAAGTCCCATCCCGTCAGGCGCTCCCCGCTCCAGTTGATCCCTATCCGGAGGTCTTCCTTGGCCAGGTCCGGCAAAGCCGCGCTTCGCCAATGATCCAGCGGCATGGAAACAGCTCGAAATTGAGGACCCCAAAGCTGAACGGCGCGCTGCGCACGCGTCGCCGACGACCAATAGGGGAAGGCCGCGTGCCCAGAACGTGCGACCGAGATCGGACAGCCGTCGTCGTCTCGAACCCACCAAACGGTACGAGTCCGAGCGATGTCACGGAAGAAGGCCGCCGCCTGAGCCCCGCTTGTGCTCACCTGATTCTCCTGGATCGTCTCAACCTGAGCATCACGCTTGAGCATGGCGCCAGAGGGCCCCGGTACCGCGCCGGAGGCGCCCGAACAATACGCCACGACGAAATCGGCGACGCGGGCGAGGAGGGGGCGCACCACTTGAGATGGACCGCGGCCCCGTGGAATCCCAGCCCCCGGCGGAAGGCGGAAGCTCCGCCCTGGCGGGACGCGCCTCCGTGTCCCGGCCGGCGGAGCCGGTGCGGCACGACCCGCCGTGCGCCCGCGCCGTCAGTATCTGGCCCTGAACAGAGCCCGCTCGCCGATGAACTCTCCTGTCATCGCCGCTGCCGCGAGCCGGTCCGCGAACCGCTCATAGGCCGCGTATTCGTGATCGGACAGCCGGACACCCTGCGCACCATCGTCCGGCCGGTCGGCGGCCAGGACGGCGGCCAGGACACAGACGTCCTCGTCGGGGGCGAGCGCGAGGACCGCCACCGTGCGGTCGATCGTCCCGAGGTAGTCGCCGGGGCCGGCGACGCTCTCGATGTCCGCCGAACCGTCCGCCCGGCGGGTCACGGCCAGGGACGGATGGGCCTCGGCGCCGAGGCGTACGGCCCGGCGAACGCGTTGGAGCGCGCGCAGGTCCTCCTCCGCCACGGTCACGGGATGCAGCGGGATCAGCGGCCTGCCGTCCGGAGCGAAGAGGCCGCTGTCCCGCGTGGGGTCCTGGGACGTGTCGTGCACCGCCCATCTGCTGCGCAGCGCCGCAGGGAGCGCGTGATGGATCCGGCTCCAGGCGTCGAGGCAGGTGGGGGCGTCGAGTTCGGGCACGTGTTCCAGCCCGGGCGGGTAGGCGACGTCGATCTCCTCGCCGACGAGGCGTCGGCGCATGGACCAGGCCGCGTGGTACGGCGCGAGCACGAGGTCGTGGGTCATGTAGAAGTCGTAGAGCCACGTCGGGTCCTGCGGGACGAGCCGAACCGTCGTGCTCCCGCCCCCTGAACCGATCGGGCGAGGGCGGGTGGAGGGCATGGGAGTTTTCCTCTCGGACACGGGTGGTCGACGGCGTACGCGGAGGTCCACGCCCGCGACGCCTGCGGCCATCACGTTATCGTCACCGCGACGATATAGCCAGGCGTACGAGAAACCCTGGAGCAGGGCGGACGCGGCCGCCGGCACCGGCGGCGATCACGGCACACGGTCGATTGACGAAGGTCAGGGGTCAATTGACGAAGATCAGCTTCTCCGCCTCCGCGACGATCTCTTCCGGATCGGGCGCGTTCGACAGGGTGTCCGCGTAGCGGTCCGCGTCCGGGTCGGCGGCGCGGCGGGCGCGCGCGACGGCGTCCTCCACGTCGTAGCGAGTGGTCCTGAGCCGGACGTCGGGGCCCAGCAGCGCCCAGTAGGCGGTGCCCGGGTCACCCGTGTGGTACGGCAGCCCGACGCTGCCCGGGTTCACGCTGCGCAGGCCCGCCACGGCGCGGTCGAACTGGAGGTGTGAGTGCCCGGTGACCAGGACCCGCGCGTCGATGTTCGCGGACAGCTCCGCGAACCGCTCCTCGGGTGTCCCCGGTGTCACCAGTTCGTGGTCACTGCGCGGCGAACCGTGGCAGAAGTGCACGGGTCCGAGTCCGTCGATCTCGACGACGACCCCGAACGGCAGGCGGTCGAGGAAGGCGATGGCCTCGGGCGAGTGCTGTGCGGCGATCCACGCCTGACGCGGGGTGTCGGGGGTCCGTGCGGCGGTGCCGATCTGTGCGGCGTAGCGGTCGGCGTTGCCGCGCAGGCACAGGGCGCGTTCGCCCAGCGCGACGATCCGTTCGTACGTCTCCTGCGGCTGCGGTCCCCACGTCAGATCGCCGCACAGGACGACGAAGTCGGCCGTGGCGACGTCCGGTTCGGCGAGCACCGCGTCGAAGGCGGGGATGTTGGCGTGCACGTCGGAGAGCACGGCGACCCGGGCGGCCGGCCCGTACCGGCGTGGCGGTCCCTCCCCGTTCGCGGGACCGTGCAGTTCGACGTCGATGTCGGCCATGGGTGCCTTCCTCCTGGTGAGCGGGGGCTTCCCCGGTCGCGCGGGACCGGTGCGGTCAGCGGTCGGTCGAGGTGGCGCGCGGTCAGCGGTCAGCCGCGGCGGCGGCCGGGGGTCCGGCGGGGCGGACCGTACGAGGGTGCGTGGGACGCTTGCCGGGAGGCGGCCCGATCAGCGGCCGGCCTTCGGAGGGCAGACCCTCCACCATCTCCGCGGCGATCACGATCCGGTCCCACAGCGGAAGCCCGTCCACGTCCGCGGCGAGCTCCTCCACCCGCGCCAGCAGCGACGGGGGGCCGGCCGGACGGCCCGGCGTGCCAGAAGACGCGGGGCCGGTGGAAGCGTCCGAGGACCCGGGCCGGGCGAACGTGGCCACGGACGGTGTCCGGGTGAGGGTGTGGGCCGGGTGAGCGGCGTACAACTCGCTTACTACAGCCATCAGTTCGGCCGCGCCCTGCGGTGACACGTCGGCGGCCAGCAGGGACAGCGCCTCCGCCCGGCGGCCGGGCAGCAGGACGCCCACCTCGCGGATCAGGTCGGCCGGATCGTCGGGAGCGTGCACGAAGTTGAGGCACATCAGCTCGCATCCGAGCGCCCCGCGCAGTGAACCGCCTTCCACCGAGCGGTTCTTGGACGACCCCTTCAGCTCGGCGAGCCGTTCCGCCGCGCTCGTCCCGGTGATGTCGGACCCCCGGGTGTCGCGGAGCGCGACGAAGACACAGGGCGGTCCGGACTCGAGAATCATGTCCACGGCCCGGATGACCGCCAGCGGCGCCGCGTTGATCTGGTAGCGCCACAGTTCCCGGCACACCCGCCTGTCCACCCGCACGGTCAGGGCGCCGAGGGCCTCGAATCCGTGCGCGGCCAGGAAGGCGAGGGCGGGTTCGACGCGGCGGCCGACGACGGCGTCCGGTTTGAACATCACGAACGTCGACAGCAGCAGGGCCCGGTCGGCCCTTTCCGGTTCCCAGCCGTCCAGCAAGGCCGCCATTTCCCGGAAATAGACGTCGTCGGGATAGGTGCGGCGTCTTTCCGGATCATACGTGAGGGGATCCCTCAACCACGCGTCGACCGTCATGCTCCTCCGGCATTCGGTTCGTCCGCCGGGCTCGACCGAGCATCCGCGCGGTATGTCAAGTCGGCTGTATGCAAAGCGAGTTGCCTCATTGTCATGCACCATTCGAGGGCAATACGCTGAGGCTACTTTCCATGACCGACCACATCAAGGAGGGTCCCATGAGTGTCGCCTTCAAGCAGGTCAAGGTCCGCCCGAAGCCGGGCAAGTAGTCAACCGTCGAATGCGATCGGGATCCGGATCCGGGCCTGTTCGCCCTCCAGCGGTCCCGATCGCATTCTTCCTGGGCCACCACGGAGTCCCCCGGACCAGGGGCCCCGTCCACCTTCGCGCACCGGGGCGGAGCCGGCGTTGACAGACGCACCGACCGGAACGGCGACGGACGTGACGGTGTCCGCCGCGACCGTCCTCGCCCTCCTCGACGCGGGGCCCACGGCGTCGCGAGAGGCCGTGTTACGAACCGCACGCGAGGGCCGCCACAAACTCGCCGCGACGCTGCTGAGCCTGTGGGCCGAGGACGGCCAGACCCTCACCGAGGCACAGACGGCCGAACTGCGCCTGCACCGGGACCGCGTCGACCACTACCGCCGGATCTGGTCACGGTTGCGGACGGTCGCGCCCGGCGTCTCCCTGCTCAAGGGAATGACCATCGCCGGCCTCTACCCGCCGGGGGTGCTCCGCGCCGCCGGCGATCTCGACGTCGTCTGCCCCGGCCACGAGGACCTGTGGAACTGCGCCCGTCACCTGACCGCGAACGGCTGGGACCTCGCCGCCTTCACCGTCAGCCCCGCGAGGACCGGCGACTCCGTGCCCCTGCACCTGGGAGCCGAGTTCCGCAACCCGGCGCCCGAACCGTCCCCCGACCCCTACGCCGTCGGCCTGTTCACCGCGGAGATCGTGACCGCGGTGCACGCCCCGGCCTGGCAGCTGACCCGCCCCTCCCGCTCCGAACTGGCCGCCTGCGCCGTCGCACTGGTGGCGGAGCGCTGGGAGCGCCCCCTGCGCAGCCGTGACCTGCTCGACCTGGCGCTGCTGCTCCAGCACCTCGACGACACGGGCGTACGGCAGTTGCGTACCGACCTCGCCAGGACCGGTCTGTGGCCGGAGTGGCGGGAAGCCCTGCGCGCCATGGCCCGTCTGGGCTGGCGGCCCGCCGTGACGCTGCCGCGCACCCGGAGGGCCGCGGTACGCGCCCGGCTGCTGCGGGCGGCCCGCGCGACGGCACGCTGGAGCAGCCCCGTCCGCGCGCCCGCGCTGGTAGCCCAGGCGGGCATCGAGGGCGAGGGCGGCCGTATCGCGGAATACGCCTCCGACCTCGCCCACCGCGGCATCGGCGCCCGGCGGCTGCTCGGCGCGGGGCTGCCGCTGTTCGGCGTACCCGTGGACGACGAGCGGGCGGACGGACTGTGCCTGCACGACGTGGGGCGTCATCTCGTCGCGCGGACTCCGCTGGGCTCGTTCCTGCTGGTGTCGGGCGCCGCCCGGCGGGAGTGGCTCGACGAGGCGGCCGAGGGCGGGCGGGCCGACGCGGAGCCCGGCAGGTGATCCTCCTGTGCCCCTCAGCGGACACGGGTCCGACGACTCCGACGGGAACGGGAGCCTGATGACGGACAGCGGAAACGGCGGGAAAGACGGTGCCCGTCCCGGCGGCGGCGAACCGGCCGTCGAGACGAACGGGCTGCGGCGGGAGTACCGCACACGGCGCGGGCCGGCGGTCGTCGCGCTCGACGACGTGTCGGTCAGCGTGGAGCAGGGCGAGGTGCACGGGCTGCTCGGTCCGAACGGCGCGGGCAAGAGCACCCTGATGAAGATCCTGTCCACGGTACTGCTGCCGACCTCGGGAACCGGTCGGGTGCTCGGCCACGACCTGGCGACCGAACACCGCCGGATCCGGCCCCTGCTCGGCATCGTCTTCGGCGGCGAACGCGGACTCTACCCCCGCCTGACAGCACGTCAGAATCTGCGCTACTGGGCCGCCTTGTACGGTCTGGCCAGCCGGGCCGGCATCGCCCGCACCGACGCGCTGCTCGACGAACTCGGGCTCGCCGACCGCGCCGACGACCGGGTGGAGACCTTCTCCGTGGGTATGCGCCAGCGTCTGCACCTCGCTCGCGGCATCATCGGCGATCCCCGCGTCCTGCTGCTCGACGAGCCGACCAACGGCCTGGACCCGCTGGCCGCACGGCAGTTGCGCGAACTGATCCGGCGGCTGGCCGGCGAGGGGCGCACCGTACTGCTCGCCACGCACGACCTGGCCGAGGCCGAAGTCCTCTGCGACCGCGTCACCATGATCAACCACGGGAGGGTGGTCGCCGCGGAGGCGCCCAGGACCCTCGCCCGGCTCGTCTCACACCGGGAGCGTGTCCGTGTCCGCGCCGGGGAACCCCTGCTGGACCTGGTGCGAGCACTCCCGGGAGTCCTCGGCACGGAACCCGCCGACGACGGGACCACGCTCGTGACGGTGGAGAACAAGGAGGCCGTGGGCCGCGTGCTCGCCTTCGTCGTCGAGCGGGGCGTGACCGAGGTCCGCACCGAACTGCCCGGCCTCGAAGAGGTCTACCTGCACCTCGTGCACCGTGGCGAGACGCGCAGCGTGGTGAACCGGTGAGTCTGCTCGCGGCCGCCGGCCGGTTCCAGGGACGCCTGGTACTCACCCATCGCGACTACCTCATCGACCTCGTGCGTACGCCGCTGCTCGCCGCGGTCTTCCTGCTCCTGATCCGGCACAACGAACGCCCCGACCTCCTCGCCAACGGCCTCCTCGCCCCCGTACTGATGGGGGTGTGGAGCATGGCCATGCTCATCTCCGGGGAGGTCGTGGACAACGACCGCTGGCTCGGCACGCTGGAGCTCCAGATCGCCGCGCCCGTCGCCTTCGCCCGGGTGGTCCTCAGCCGTGTCTGGGTGACCACCGCGATCAGCCTGCTGACGGTGGGGGAGGTCGCCGCCGTCGCGGTCCTCGGCTTCGGCACCGTTCCCCGCGTACCGCATCCCGGCGTCCTCGCCGTGGGACTCCTGGCCACCGCCGTCGCCACCGCGGGCACCGCCACGCTGATGGCGGCCCTGTTCGTCGCGACCCGGACGGCCCGCACCTTCCAGAACTCCCTGAGCTACCCCGTCCTGCTGCTCGGCGGGGTCTTCACCCCCCTGGACCGGCTGCCGGAGTGGACCCACCCCGTCGGCCGCCTCATCTATCTGTCCTGGAGCTCCGACCTGCTGCGCGACGCACTCGCCCCGGCCACGGTCACCTCCGTCCCGTGGCGCACCGGCGCCATCCTCGGTCTCGGCCTCCTGACCGGGGCCGGCGGACGGCTCCTGCTCGGCAGGGTCGTACGGCTCGTCCGCGAGAACGGGACGGTGGGACTGCGGTGAGCCGCACCGCCGACGACACCCGGACGGGCCGCCGCACGCGGGTCCTGGGCTGGGCGGCACGCGCCGGGGCCGCCGACTACGGCACGGTGTTCACCTGGAAGACCTGGCTGCTCGGCTGGTTCGTCCGCATGCTCGCGCAGGTCCTCTTCTTCGCCACCATCGGCAACCTGCTCGGGCCGGGACAGGCCCGCTATCTCCTGGTCGGCAACGCGGTGGCACTCGTCGCGCTGCACGGCGTGTTCGCGACCGCCTCCACCACCTGGGAGCTCCAGAACGGCACTCTCCCCCTCCTGGTCGCCTCACCGAGCAGCCCGGCGCTGGTCCTGGTCGGGCGGAGCCTCTTCTGGCTGCCGGACGGGGTGGCCTGCGGGCTGGGCGCCGTGCTCATCCTCGGCCCGGTGGCCGGACTGCCTCTGAGCGTGGCATCGGTGGCTCTGCTCGCCGCCCTGCTGATCCTCGTCGCCGTGACGAGCTACTGCCTCGGCCTCTTCCTCGGATCCCTGGTGCTGACCGCCGTCGACCTGCGCAACGTCGTGTCGAACGCGGCGTTCACGGTGATGCTGATCGTCTGCGGGCCGGAGGTTCCGGCGGACGCCGTCGGCCCCGTCCTCGCCGGGTTCGGCCAGGTGCTGCCCCTCACCCACGCACTGCTGGCGATCCGGGAGGTACTGGCGGGCGACGCCGGCGGGCACACCGCCCAACTGGCCGGATGGGAGACACTGATCGGCGCGTGCTGGCTGGCCGCGGCGCTCACCGTGCTCGGTCTGCGGGCCCGGAGAAGCAGGCGGGACGGGGCGGCCCTCTTCCTGACGTGAGGGACATGACGGACTCGACCGACGTGAGGGACGTGACGCACGGGACCGACGTGACCGTCCCGTGGCCGGAGGCACACGGTCGTCGCGCCCGCTCCGCTAGCGTGCCCGGCCATGGGCGAACTCATAGTGATCAGACACGGCCAGACCGAATGGAGCCTGTCGGGCAGGCACGCAGGCCGTACCGACGTTCCGTTGACCGAGGCGGGTGAGGCGACGGCCGAGGCGCTCGCCCCGAGGCTGGCCCGACGCCCTCTGGCCGCCGTCCTCAGCAGCCCGCTGAGCCGCGCCACACGGACCGCCGAACTGGCGGGCCTGACCGACGTCAGGCCCGATCCCGACCTCCTGGAATGGGACTACGGCGGCTACGAAGGACTGACCGCGGCACAGATCAGGGAGCTGCGGCCCGGTTGGGACCTGTGGCGGGACGGCGTCGTTCCCGGCGACACCGGCCATCCCGGTGAGCGGATCCAGGAGGTGGCCGCGCGCACGGACGCGGTGCTCGACCGGATCCGGCCACTGCTGCGCGACGGCGACGTGGCCGTCGTCGCCCACGGTCATCTGGCGCGGGTGCTCACCGTGCGCTGGCTCGGCCTCGACGCGTCCGCCGCCCGCCTGCTCGGCCACCCGCATCCCGGCACGCTCAGTTTCCTGGCCACCGAGGACGACCAGCCGTTCATCGCCGCCTGGAACGTCCCGTAACGGCGGCCGTCGCCCGTACACCTGCCGTGAGAGACACCGGAGGCATGTGGGCACCGCGGCACCCGCTCCCGGCGAGCGAGGGCCGCGGAGCGCGCCGTACCGGCCCTGGCGGTCACGACGCGCGCGGAAGGGCTCCTTCCCTGCGTTGGGCGGGGCGGCTGCTTAGCGTGACCCCATGACCACCCTCCAAGCCCCGCCCACCCCCGACCACCGGCGGTGGAAGGCGCTCGCCGTCTGTCTGACGGCGGGCTTCATCTCGCTCCTCGACACCTCGATCGTGAACGTGGCGCTGCCCTCGATGGAGCACGGGCTGGCCGCCTCGGAGGCCGCCCAGTCCTGGGTGGTCTCCGGGTACGCCCTGACCTTCGGGCTGGTCCTCGTCCCGGCGGGCCGGCTGGGTGACATGCGAGGGCGGCGCCAGTCCTTCCTGGTGGGGCTGGCCCTGTTCACGATCGCCTCGGGAGCGTGCGGCCTCGCGCCCAGCGCCTCCTGGCTGGTGGTGTTCCGGCTGATCCAGGGCGCGGCGGCGGGCATGGTGGCCCCGCAGACGTCGGGGCTGATCCAGCAGATGTTCCAGGGTGCCGAGCGGGCCAAGGCGTTCGGACTGCTGGGCAGCGTCATCGGGATCTCGACGGCGGCCGGCCCGCTGGTGGGCGGCGTGCTGATCGACGCCGTGGGCACCGACGACGGCTGGCGCTGGGTGTTCTTCGTCAACCTGCCCATCGGCGTGGCCGCGCTCGCCGCGGGACTGCGGCTGCTGCCCCGCTTCCCGGTGTCACCGGGCAAGCGGGAGGAGTTCGACCCGTTCGGCGTGCTGCTCCTCGGCGCCGCCGTGCTCGCGCTCATGCTGCCGCTGGTTCAGGAACAGCAGTGGACCGGGCGGCTGAAGTGGGCCCTGCTGCCGGTGGCCGCGCTGCTGCTGATCGCGTTCTGGGAGTGGGAGCGGCTCCAGAAGCGGCGGGGGCGGGCTCCGCTGGTCGATCTGGACCTGTTCTCCTTGCGCTCGTTCACACTCGGCTCCCTGATCAGCCTGACCTACTTCGCGGGCTTCACCACCGTCTTCTTCGTCTACTCCCTGTTCCTGCAGAACACGGCCGGATACAGCGCGCTGGCGGCGGGCGTCTCGGTGCTGCCCTTCGCGGCCGCGTCCGCGGTCGGCGCCGCCATCGGGGGCCGGCTGGTGATGCGGCACGGGCGCAAGCTGGTCGTCTTCGGCCTTCTCGCCGTGGTGGTGGGGCTGCTCGGGGTGGTCGTGGCGGTGCAGCTCGTGCCGTTGGAGAGTGTCGGATGGGCCACGGCCCTGCCCATGGTCATCGGCGGGATCGGTTCGGGCCTCACGGTCTCCCCCAATACGACGCTCACCCTCACCCGCGTCCCCGTGCAGCGTGCCGGTGCGGCCGGCGGGGTGCTCCAGACGGGGCAGCGCATCGGCTCGGCGGCCGGGATCGCCGTGGTGGGGGCGGTGTACTTCGCGTATCAGGCCGACCACGGCCACTCCGTGACGGCCATTCAGCTCGGGCTGCTCACCGCCGTCGGGATGAGCGTGATCGCCCTGCTGCTGGCCGTCGCCGATCTGCGCGTACGCCAGGCGCACCCCGAGCCGGAACGGGCCGCGGCGCCCGGACCGCGGGGATTCGAGGAGGGCGAGGCGGAGGAAGCGGTCCGGCGCGGCTGAACGGTCACGGCCTCCGTCGCGCCCGGAGCGGGGTGTGCGAGCAGCGCTGTCTGCGTCACAGCCTGACCACCACCGCCGGCCATGCCGTCGAACGGTGACGCCGACGGCCTACGGCTCGTGGCGACCGCTCACCGTCTCCCGGCCGTCGCCCGTCTCGCGTCGGCACGGCCCAGCAGCCAGGCGCCGACCGTGGCCGGCGCGGCGGCGGCCAGCGCGTACACCGGCACCCGGAGCGTCGTCGTGGATGCCAGGCAGTCGTTCACCGCGCGCTCGCTCTGTTCGCCCTGGGTGTAGGCCGGCGCGGCGCTGTCCTGACCGGCCAGGTCGCCCAGGGCGGCCTGTGCGTGGAGCGCCGCGTAGTCGCCCAGCCGGGCGCACTTCTCGCGGGTTCCCGGCATCGGGAAGAACCAGTCCCAGCGCTGCATGGCGGGCGCCACCGCGAGGGCCACGCACAGGCCGACGACCAGTGAGTAGGCCGCCAGGTTCCGCGCGTACAGGGACCGCGCGCCGGGATCGGGGGCCGGCGGCCGGGCGAAGGCGAGGATCAGCGCGAGCAGTGTGGCGCCGAGGTAGGTGGAGAACCACTGCCACGAGCCGGAGGAGAGCGCGAAGGCGAGGACACCGGCGAGGGCGGTGCTCAGCACGCCTGCCCGGTTGCCGGCCTCCCGGTCCGCACCGGGAGGCGCCGAGCCCTGCGAGCCCGGGCGGCTGCGGTCGTCCATGCTCACTCCTGCTCCTGGCTGACACCGGGCCACCAGTTACCGGTCACCGGCTCGTTCGGGCCCGCGCACCATGCCGTGGTCCCCACCGCCTCCCCCGGTTGGCGGCCGGGGCCCCCGATCCGGCCCGGGCACGGGATCGAAACTCAGTGGCAACGGTGTCAGCAGGGCCGTTTATGCTGCACCGGACGATCATGAGGGACCAGGGGAGGGCGCAGCATGTGGGGCAGGCTGTTCGGCAGGGAAGGGGAGCGACCGGCGGCGGATCCGTACGCGCTCCCGGTGGTGCGCAAGGGCAGGAGCGGGACGCACACGCTGCTCGCGCTCGGGGACGTACGGGTGCTCGCGCTGGTCCAGGCGGCCGAGGCGGGTGAATGGGAGGCGGTCAAGGCCGCGCTGGCGCCGTTCGATCTCGGCCGCGATCACCGCGTCCTCGCCGAACTGGCCGAGCTGGACGGTGTTCAGGACTGGATCGGGCGGGCCGTCGAGGAGGACAAGGAGCACCGGGCGACGGCCCTGCTGATATCCGGGACGCGTCACATCAGCTGGGGCTGGGAGGCGCGTACCAGCGCGCTCGCCGTGAACGTCAAGCAGGAGCAGTGGCGTGTCTTCCGCGAGCGGCTGCTCATCGGCGAGGAGCACCTGCTGGAGGCCGCCGAGCTGCGGCCGGAGTGGATCACCCCGTGGCGCCGCCTGCTCACCTCCGCCCGGGGTATGTCGCTGGCCTCCTCCGTGAAGGAGGCACGGCTCGACGCCGCTCTGCGCCGCGACCCGCTGGATCTGGAGACCCACATCGAGTGGGTGTCACAGTTGCAGCCCCGTTGGGGCGGCGATGCCGGCGAGGCCCTGGCGTTCGCCCGCGAAGCGGTCGGCCGCGCCCCGCGGGGGCACCGGATCGGCTGCGCGATCGCCATGGCGCACATCGAGGACTGGGTCGAGTCGGAACGGGCGGACTCTCTCGAAACCCCGGAGATCCAGGACGAGTTGCGCAAGGCGGCCGACCACAGCATCCTGCACCCCGACTACACGCGACACCTGGGCTGGCAGCACGACTTCAACGTGTTCGCCATGGCCCTGTCGCTGGCCGGAGAGCGTCACACGGCCCGGCGTGTCTTCCAGGCACTCGACGGCGCGTACACCAACTGGCCCTGGACGTACTTCACGGAGCCCGAGAAGCAGTTCGCCCGCCACCACCGCCGCGCCTGAGCGCTCGCCGATCCCGCCACCCGTCTCCTCTCCCCCTCCGGACTGCCCGATGACACTGCCCGACACCGCCGCGATCCCGGCGGGCGACGACCGCACCTTCCAAGTGGATCTGCGTGGCCTCGTCGACCTCCTCTCCCACCACCTCTACTCCAGCCCCCGCGTCTATCTGCGTGAACTCCTGCAGAACGCGGTGGACGCGCTGACCGCCCGGCATTCCCTCGAACCGGGCGCCGCGACCGGCGCCTTCGGCATCCGCCTGTACGCCGACGGTTCGGTGGTACGCGTCGAGGACGACGGTGTCGGTCTCACCGAGGCCGACGTGCACACCTTCCTCGCCACGATCGGCCGCAGCAGCAAGCGCGCCGAGCGCATCGCCGAGCAACGTGCCGACTTCATCGGCCAGTTCGGTATCGGCCTGCTGTCCTGCTTCCTGGTCGCGGACGAGATCCACGTCCTGAGCCGCTCCGCCCGCACCCCCGACGCGCCCACCGTGGAGTGGCGGGGACGCGGCGACGGCAGCTACACCGTCCGCGTGCTGCCCGCGTCCGCCCGCACCAAGCCCGGTACCACCGTCACCCTGACCCCGCGCGCCGACGCCGGTGAGTGGACCCGGCCGGTCCAGGTCCAGGCGCTGGCCCGGCACTTCGGCTCCCTGCTGCGCCACCCGGTGACCTTCGCCGACGGGACGGGGGGCACGCCCGCGCCGGTCAACCCCGAGCCGGCGCCCTGGGCGGGTACGTATCCCACGCCCGGAGCCCGTTCGCGCGCGCTGGCCGCGTACGGCGAGGATGTCCTCGGGTTCAAGCCGCTGGACACGATCGAGCTGGACCTGCCGGCCGTGGGCCTCAAGGGCATCGCCTGCGTGCTGCCCGAGACGGTGCCGGCCGGGCGCCGCCACGGCCACCGCGTGCACGTCAAGGGCATGCTGCTGTCCGAGCAGGCCGAGGAGATCCTGCCCGAGTGGGCGTTCTTCGTCCGCTGCGTCATCGACGCCGAGAGCCTTCGGCCGACGGCGTCCCGCGAGTCCCTGTACGAGGACGACACCCTCGCCGCCGTCCGCGACGCCCTCGCCGGACGGCTGCGGGAGTGGATCGCGCGAGCCGCCGCCAGCGACCCGGACCTGCTCGCGCGCTTCCTCCAGGCGCACCACCTGGCCGTCAAGTCGCTCGCGGTGCACGACGACGAGATCCTGCGGATGCTGCTGCCCTGGCTGCCGTTCGAGACGACCGACGGGCACGCCACGCTCGACGAGTTCGCCCGCACCCACCGCACGGTGCTCGTGACATCGAGCGTGGAGGAGTTCCGCCAGGTCGCCGCGATCGCCTCGGCCGCCGGGCTCGGCGTCGTCAACGGCGGCTACACGTACGACCGTGAACTCGTCCACCGGCTGCCGGAGATCAGGCCCGAGGCAAGCGTCGCCGACCTCGACCCGGCGACGCTGACCGCCCACCTCGACCCCGTCGACCGGGAGACGGAACTGGCCGCCGCGGCCTACCTCGCCCAGGCCCGCGACGCCCTCGCCGTGTTCGACTGCGATGTCGCCCTGCGCTCCTTCCAGCCCGCCTCCGCCCCCGCCCTCCTCGTCGACAGCCGCGAGGCACGGCACGAGCGCACCCGCTCCCAGCTCGCCCGTGAGCAGGAAGGCGGTGTGTGGGGCGACATTCTCGGTGCCCTGCGCCAAGAGGCTCCGCGGGCCCAGCTGATCCTCAACCAGCTCAACCCGCTGGTCCGTACCGCCGTGACCATCACCGAGCCCGAACTGGCCCGCACCAGCGCCGAAGCCCTCTACGGTCAGGCCGCGATGCTGTCCCGGCGTCCGCTCAGGCCCGCCGAGTCGAGCCTCATCAACCGCTCCTTCCTCGACCTTCTCGCCCACGCCCTCCGCAAGGACAGCTGACGATGCCGACCGCACCCCAGACCACCGACGAGCTGCTCCAGGCGCTCCAGGAGAACGACCGGCGCCCCTACGGCCGCACCCGCACCGTCACCGCCGAGGAACTCGTCGAGGCGGCCGAGCAGTTCGCGGAGGCCGTCCCGCTCATTCACGCTCTCCTCGAACTCCAGGAGGCGTACACCTACGGCTCCGAGCCCCGGAAGTCGCCCGTCGTCTTCGCCCGCTTGCTCACCCTGTTCGACGAGCAGCCCGACGTCTTCGACGAGCGCCTGCGTCACATGCTGTTCTGGCGGTTCAAGTGGGTGGCCAACGCCCTGCTCGCGCTGCCCGAGATACCGCTGCCGAGCCTGCGCCAGTGGCAGACGGAGATGCGCGACCGGTACGAGAAGGCCGGCCTCGGCCTCCAGCCGTACTACGGACAGGCGTACCAGCTCGCCGCCCACATCGGTGAGGACACCGCCCTCGCCTTCGAACTGTGGGCGGGCCGCCCCCGCACCCGGCTCAGCGACTGCGAGGCCTGCGAGATCTGCGAGCGGGCCCTGTACCACCTCGCGACGGGCGACGACGAGCGGGCTCTGCGCGTCTGGGAGCCCGTGCTGGCCGGGAAGGACTCCTGTCAGGAGGAGCCGGCCCGTTCCATCTCGCACGCGCTGCTGCCCCTGCTGCGCACCGGCGCCGTCGAGCGGGCCGTCGAGCTGCACCTCTCCGGCTACCGCGCCTGCCGCCGCAACCCCTCGATGGCCGGGGAGGTCGGCCGTCACCTGGAGTTCTGCGCGCTGACCGGCAACGAGGCACGGGGTCTTGAACTGCTCGCCGAGAACCGGGGGCTGTTCGACGAGGTGGACTCGCCGCGCGACATGCTCGACTTCCTCACCGGTGTGGAGGTTCTCCTGGGGCGGGTCGAGCAGCTCGGCCACGGCGAACTGCCCGCGGCCGGATTCGCGGGCCGCGCCTGGACGGTGGCCGCCCTGCGCGCCGAGGTGGGCGTCCGCGCCGACGACCTCGCCACGCGTTTCGACACCCGCAACGGAACCGGCGCCCACGGCGACCGCCGCAGGGCCCGCGTCGAACGTGCACCGCTCCTGGACGCGCTGGAGCTGACCCTGCGCCCCCGCAGCCTCGACGACCTGGCACCCGCCGCCGTCCCGGTTGCCGCGGCCCCCACCCGTACCACCGCCGCCGTGCCCGAGTCGATCGCCGAAATGATCCTCCAGGCAAGGGCGTTGGACGACCAGGGGCACCCGGATTCTCCGGCCTGCTGGGCACGGCTCCGCACGCTAGCGGCCGCCGGCGACTACATCCACCCCGACGACCCGAAGGTGGGCCCGCTCGTACGGCTGCGCGCGGACCTGCTGGACGACGAGGCGAACCGGGCGGGCGACAAGGACGACTTCGCCGTCGCCAAGGACCTGTACGAGGAGGCCGCGGGCCTGTACGAGGACGCCGCGGCGCCGGGCCAGGCGGCGCTGGCCCGCGCCTGCGCGCTGCTCGCCGCCGCGGAGGACGCCGGTGACGACGCCGAGGCGAAGTCCGCCGCGCTGACGGCCGCCCACGCGTCCATCGTGGCCCTGCACGAGGAGACGCCGGACCTCGCACCGGTGCACGAGGCCCGTCTGCTGCGGCTGCGGGCGACCTCCCTCGGTCTGCGCCTGCAGAAGTCGGGGAACGAGGAGGACGTCGCGCCGGTCTTCGCCGAGGTGGACCTGCTTCTCGAGTTCGCCACCCGGCACGAGGTCGTCGGGCAGATCTCCGGCGGGCTGCTGCTGCGGGCCGGCACGCACGCCCTCTCCGGGGACCTCCCCGCCGCGCTCACCGGGGTCGACGACCTCGTCGACCGGCTGAAGGCCCACGGCCCCGCCTGGCATCTGCCGCGGGCGTTCGGACTCCGGGGCCGGCTCCAGCTCGGCCTCCGGGACCCGGAAGCCGCGCACGCGAGCCTGGCCGAGGGCCTGCGACTGGCCGCCGCCTGGCCGGCCGTGGCGGTCGACACCGGCCGCCTCCACGGTGACCTGGCCGAGGTCTGCATGCACCTGGGCCGCCCGGACGAGGCACTGCGCCACCTGACGCGCTCGGCGGAGCTCGACCTCCGTCACGGCAGTCGCACCGAGGCGTTCTGCACCTACAGCAACGCGGCCCAGCTCAGCCTCGACCTGGGCCGTGTCGAGGACTGCATCGCCCTGCTCGACTCCCTGATGGCCGAACCGGACGTCACGGCGGGAGAGGTGGACGACCGGCTCCTGGCTCAGCTGCGGCTGACCCGGGCCCGGGCGCTGCACACGGGAGAGGACCTCAAGGCCGCCACGGCGGAACTCGTCGCCCTCGCCGCCGAGTCGGCCGGCTGGGACGACGACCCGGGCAGCCACGCCATGATCGCCTCCGAGGCGGCTGTTCTCCTCGGCGAGTCCGGCGAGTTCGACCGTGCCCGCGAAGCGGTCGACCAGGCTCTCGCCGCCCACAAGCAGGCACCGCGCTACGAGCAGCTCAGCAGCTGCCTGCGCGAACTCGCCCGCCAGCAGGCCCAGCAGCAGGGCGAGGACGGCCTGCCGGACGCCCTCGCCTTCCTCGCCGACGCCGGCCGGATCGCCGAGGAGGCCCGCGAGGCCGAGCACGAGGCGCAGGGCCGCTCCCTGGAATCGGCCCTGGCCTACGAACACGGGCGGGTCAACGCCTACGCCGGTGCGTACGAGGACGCCCTCGCCGCGGTGGAGAAGGCCCTCGCCCTGCTCGGCGAGCCGGGACCGGAGGACGAGCGGGCCGGTGAGTGGGCCGAGTGCGTGCGCTTCGCGGGTGCCATGGAGGGCATCTACCTGGAGCGTGTCTCCCCCGCCCTCACCCGCCTCGACGCGGCGGTGTCCCGCCTGACCGCCCTCGGCCACCCCGCGGAGGCCGAACCGCTGACCGCCCTGGCCTCCCGGCTGCGCGACGAGGAGTGACACCCCGCCCGCGGTGCCGGAACACCCCCACCCCGGCACCGCGGCCACGCCCCTCCCCCACACCGCTCAACGGTCCCGCGCGGGAAGGCGATCCAGACCGGTGTCGAGCACGCCGCCCCGGCGGGAGGAGCACGATCCCGGGGTGGTGTGCCACTAGGCTGCCGGTCGGTACCGGTGCCTCAATCCAGGAGTGAATGCCATGGTCGCCCCCGTCGGGAAGCACCCGTACCCCGATGCGCTCGGATCGGACGAGACGCCCGCGCCGCACGCGCTGCTCACACCCGTGATCGGGCTTCTCGGCACCTGGGCCGGGCAGGGCCGCGGAACGTATCCGACGCTCGACGGGGAGTTCGTCTACGCGCAGGAGGTCACGTTCAGCCACGACGGGCGGCCGTTCCTCCACTACGAGGCGCGCGCCTGGCTGCTGGACTCGGACGGCGCTCCGCTGCGCCCGTCGGCCCGGGAGAGCGGCTGGTGGCGGCTGCAGGCCGACGGGCGGGTGGAGGCGTTGATCACGCAGCCGACCGGCATCGCGGAAATCCTGGTCGGCCGGGCTGCCGACGGCACGGTGGATCTGGCCAGCGAGCAGGTGGCGCTGGCCCCCACGGCCAAGGAGGTGGTCGCCACCCGCCGCCGCTACACCTTCGCGGACGCCGGCACGCTGGACTTCCTCCATGACCTGGCGGCGGTCGGTCAGCCCCTGCAACACCATCTCTCCGCGCGGCTCCGACGCCCGGGCGTCAGCTGAGGCGCGCGGCTGGCCGCGCGGCGGGGCGGGCCGGAGATCGGCGCGGTGCGCTCCGGCCCGTACAGGGTGTCGTCGTGTCCGTACCCTGGGGGCATGCGCATGCGCCCCACTCTGAGCTGGATACCTTCCGCGGATCTCCCGCCGGGCACCACGGATCTGGAGCCGGTCGCCGCCGCACTGAGCACCGGTGGTGTGCTGGTGCTCAGCGGGGCGGGCATCTCGACGGAGTCGGGCATCCCCGACTACCGCGGCGAGGGCGGGAGCCTGCGTCGGCACACCCCGATGACCTACCAGGACTTCACCGCGACGGCTCAGGCCCGGCGGCGGTACTGGGCACGCAGCCACCTCGGCTGGCGGACCTTCGGCCGCGCTCGCCCCAACGACGGACACCGGGCCGTGGCCGCGTTCGGGCGGCACGGTCTGCTCTCGGGAGTGATCACACAGAATGTCGACGGGCTGCACCAGGCCGTCGGCAGTCAGGGCGTCGTGGAACTCCACGGCAGCCTGGAGCGGGTCGTCTGTCTCTCCTGCGGTGCCGACACCCCGCGCCGCGAGGTCGCGCGGCGGCTGGAGGAGGCCAATCCGGGCTTCGATCCGGTGGCCGCCGCCGTCAACCCGGACGGTGACGCCGATCTCACCGATGAGCAGGTCGGGGACTTTCATGTGGTCCCGTGCACGGTCTGCGGCGGCATCCTCAAGCCGGACGTGGTCTTCTTCGGCGAGTCCGTTCCGCCGCCACGGGTCGAGCACTGCCGCCGGCTGGTCCGTGAGGCGACGTCGCTGCTGGTCCTGGGCTCCTCTCTGACGGTCATGTCCGGACTGCGGTTCGTCCGTCAGGCGGCCGATGCCGGGAAGCCGGTGGTGATCGTCAACCGGGATGCGACCCGGGGCGACCGGCACGCCCTCACCCGGGTCGCGCTCCCCTTGGGCACGGCCCTCGCCACCGTGGCCGGCCGGCTGGGCATCCCGCTGGACGAGGCCGCGGCCTGAGCCGGACCGGGAGGAGATCCTGCTCCGGCTCGCGGAAGGCGCCCGCGGCCGTACCGCTGGACCGGATGGCGTGGCTCAGTGCTCGCCCCGGAAGCGACCGGCCCAGCGACGAAGAGTCCTCCGCGAGCGACGCAAGCGCGAGCGGGCCGGACGCCGGCTCTTCGTCAGGCCCGCCGGGTTCCTCCCGCCGGGATCGCGCTCCCCGTGGTCGTCGGGCGAAAGGATCGGCGCCCGGCGTTCCTTCTGCACCTGGATCTCGACGTGGGCCGCGTACGACGTCGCGCGGAACGCCTCTTCGTACGAAGCGAGCGCCGCGTTCACGGCTCCGCCGGCCAGGCCTCGCGCGCGGACGCGGGCCGCGAGCCAGACGAAGAACCCCAGGACCGCGGCGAGGCCGCCGAACATGACGACGAAGGGCATGAGTGCGTCCATGGGCCGAGGCTACCGACCGGCTCCCCGGCTGCGATCGGCGGACGGCCACACAAGCCGCCGACAGCCCCGACGGACGCCCTCGCGGACGCACGGCGAGCACCAGCGGACGACAGCGCGGGGCGCCCGTCGCGACCGATCAAGTCGCCCGCTCGGATGAACAGCCGGATACTGGCTATATGGCCCAGAAGACCGCAAAGGCGCACGGGCCGTCGAAGGTGACGGTCAAGGGGCGGGACTACCGGCTACGCAGCATCGGATTCTTCGTGCTGGCAGCCCTGACGATCTGGTTCATCGCAGCCAACACCAACTCCGTGACCATCCGGCTCTGGATCCCCCAGGTCACCCTCCCGCTGTGGATCGTCCTGACCGTCACCCTCCTGGTCGGCATCCTCCTGGGGCTGCTGATCGCCCACCGCCGGGCGCGCAGGTAGTCCGCGCCCGGACTCTGAAGGGCCTGCCCGGCGGATCATGCCGGACAGGCCCGCGTCAGACCTGGGACGGGCTCAGCGCTTGAGCGTGAAGGTGAAGTCGCCGGACACCTTGCCGCTCAGCCGGACCGCCGAGACGACCTTCCCCTCCGCTGCCAGTCTCTCGACCTCGGCCCGCGAGAGACCGCAGCCTTCGGCGATCAGACGCACCGGCCGGACCGGGATCCGCGCCGCGAAACGGACCGAGACGTCGATCGCCTCACGGTCCAGGTGATCCGATCCACCGGTGTCGAGACGCCAGGCGCCCTCCCAGTCGAGGGCGATGCGACTGCGACGGCGCGCCACCGGGTCCTGGAGCAGCTCCGCCGCCAGGCCGGGGTCGTTGCCGTGCATCCGGTCCAGCAGTTCGGGACGGACGGAGCGCACATGGACTCGCTCCAGGATCGTGATTTTGGCCGTGTCCCCGCATCCGGCGCACAGGACGAGGAGCCAGGCGTCGAGGAGTTTGTGGTTCGCGTTGACGCGAAACCTTCCGTCGGCCCGGAACCGCCCGGACGCGCAGGCGTGGCATCGGCGGAGAACGGTCGGCAGGCAGGTGGGCATGACCACCCAGCTATTGAGCACAGAAGTACACCGTTTTCAGTGAGAAGTCCGCAGCAAGAAGCAGCGCGGCGCGCAGGTGCGACGCGCGACAGATCAGCGCTCGGGAGGTCTCACAGGGTGTACAACGGCACGTCCTTGCCTGGGCGTTGGGACTCGACAGCACGTTAGGGGCCCGCGGGGGTGACGCTCCACCGGTTTTCGGGCCCGGCCGTCCTGGCGGCTTCGACTCCCCCGGAGGCCGATAACCGACGTATGGGACATGGCCACGCGCCGGCTGGGCAGCCTCCTCAGATGGTGACGTCCGACCGATGGCGGTTACCGGCCCGGAGTGCCAACACCCAGGTATGTCTTCTTGCTGACGCTCCGTCATGAGCCCGCGCCCGGGGCACGGAACCGCGACACGTGGGGAGGCGTGGTGTGAAGAGGTTCTTCGGGAAGGTCCGGCTCGCCGAGCCGGAGGTGTCCGACGCGGAGCGCGAGTTGTTCGGCGGCCCGTTGCGTTACGACATGGGCTGGTCCCAACACGAGCACGCACGGCTCGACTTGACCATGCTGTCCGCACTCCGGTCGATGCCGACCCTGGTCGGAGCGACCCTGCGGATGGCGTGGAGCACCGATCGACGGGCCCTCATCGCCGTCGGGGCCAGCGAGATCGGACAGGGCGTCGCGGCCGCCGTCGCGCTCCTCGCCGTCAACGCGGTCATGCACGCCCTGCTCGGTGCCGGCACCGCCCTGGAGCGGCTGCACGCTCTGATACCGGGCCTGCTGGCCGCCGCCGCGATCGCCGTCGTGAACTCCGGGCTGGCGGTCTGGTCCACGTCCCGGGCGGGCCGGCTGGAGCCGCTCGTGGAGCGGATCGCCACCACCCAGTACCTGGCCGCCGCGGCCTCCGTGGAGCTGGAGGCCATCGACGACCCGGACTTCCGGCGGCTGATCGACATCGCCCAGTACGGCCCCACGTCCGCCCGCCGCATGATCAGCGCCTGTGTGGCCGCGCTGAACAGCACCATCTCCCTGCTGGCCACGGCGGGCGTACTGACCGTGCTGCACCCGGTACTGCTGCCCATGCTCATCCTCATCGCCGCCCCGCGCGGCTGGGGCGCGATGCGCGTGGCCCAGGAACGCTACGTGTCCGTGATGAGCTGGATCGAGCATCTGCGGGCCAGCCGGCTGATCGGCGACCTCCTCACCGAACGCACCGCCGCCCAGGAAGTACGTATTCACGGTGTCGGTCCCTTCCTCCTCACCCGGTACAAGCGCATGGCGCGCAGCGCCGAGGCCGAGCAGGAACGGCTGGCCTCCAGCAAGGCGATCACCGAGTGGGTGGCCGCCGCGCTGTCCGGACTGGCGATGGCCGCCACGTACGGAGCCATGATCTGGCTGATCATGAGCGGGCACATGAGTCTGGCGGTGGCCGGCACGGCGGTGATCGCCGTCCGGTCGGGATCGGCGAGCCTGGGCGCTCTGGTGATGAACGTCAACACCCTGCACGAGGAGTCCCTGTACGTCCGCGACCATGGGCGCTTCCTGGCCGAGGCGGCCGAACGTGCCATCCCGACCACAGGCGCCCCGGTTCCGGAGCACGTCAAGCAGGTCACGCTCGACGAGGTCACGTACCGCTACCCCGACCGCGACGCTCCGGCGCTGGACCGGGTGACGCTCACCATCCCCATGGGCTCGGTCACGGCCGTCGTCGGCGAGAACGGCTCCGGCAAGAGCACCCTGATGAAGATCCTCTCCGGCCTGCTGCTCCCCCAGGGAGGGACGGTGCGCTGGGGCGACCTGGACGTCGCCGGGCTGGAACGTTCCCAGGTCTTCGAGCGCGTCGCGCTGCTCACCCAGGATTTCCAGCGCTGGCCCGTGACGGCCGCGATGAACATCCGGATCGGCCGCCCCGAACACGAGGCCTCGCCCGAACAGCTCGGGGCGTCCGTCGACTTCGCGGGAGCGCGCCCGGTCATCGCCAAACTCCCCGACGGCTTGCGGAGTCTGCTGGCCCGCGTCTTCCGCGGAGCCATCGAGCTGTCCGGTGGTGAGTGGCAGAAGGTCGGCCTCGCCCGCACGCACTGGCGCAGCTCCACCTCGCGGGCGGACAGTGTCCTCATCGTGGACGAACCCACCTCCGCCCTGGACCCGGAGGCGGAGATCGAGGCGTTCGACCGTATCCGCGGTCTCGCCGCCCCGCACCGCGCCGTCGTCCTCGTCACCCACCGCATGTCCGGTGTCCGCCACTCCGACCGCATCTACGTCCTGCATCAGGGGCGACTGGTCGAGGAGGGCCGTCACGACGAACTCATGGCGGCCCGGGGGCGCTACGCGGCGATGTTCGCGGCCCAGGCGGCCCAGTACGCGCCCACCGGCGTCGTCCTGCCGCACCCCAGCTCACCCGGTTCACCGACCTCACCCGGCTCACCGACCGTCGCGGACCCCGCATGACGGTGCGGGACGCCGGGTCGTGCCACGGAGGCCGGCACTCGCGGGGTGGGCGCTCCGCGGTGCCGCGAGAAGCTGCCGCAGCGGTCCTGGCCTGGTAATGGAGGTGACCTGCGAGGTCAGCCCCGCTTACCATCGGGCGCTCCCCTTCATGCCCTCTGTCCCTGATCGGTCATCTCGTGAAGTCTTTGGTTCCTGGTGTACTGCGTGATGAGCCGCAGTTCGCCCGTCTGTTCATCGGGCAGTCGCTGTCGGTGGTGGGCGACCGCGTGTCGTTCATAGCCGTGCCTTTCGCGGTGCTCTCGGTGGGCGGGTCCGCCTCCGACGTGGGGCTGCTGGCGGCCGCGGGGCTGGTGCCCATGCTGGTGTTCGCCCTGGTGGGCGGGGTGTGGGCGGACCGTTTCCAGCGGCACCGCATCATGCTGGTGTCGGACCTGGTGCGGTTCGCCGTCCAGGGGCTCGCCGCGGCCCTGCTGTTGACCGGCGTCGCCGAGGTCCGGCATCTCGTGCTGCTGATGATCGTGTTCGGCACGGCCGACGCGTTCTTCATGCCGGCGGCCACAGGTCTGATGCCCCTGCTCGTCGGGGCCGACCGGCTGCGGGAGGCGAACGCCCTGCGCGGGTTCGTCCAGTCGGCGGGGCTCGTGGTCGGTCCGGCCCTGGCCGGAGGCCTGGTGGCGTTGGCGGGCCCCGGCGGCGCCTTGGCCGTGGACGCGCTCACCTTCGCGGTCAGTGCCGCGTTCCTGGCCCGGCTGGCACCTCGCGAGATGACATCCGAGACGACCCGGCCCACCCCGGGAGGAAGGTTCCTCGGGGAACTGCGCGCCGGCTGGGCGCAGGTACGCAGCCGGACATGGGTGTGGTCCGGTATGGGGGCCATCTCCGTCTACCACGTCGTCGTGCTGCCTTCGGTGTTCGTGCTGGGACCCGTCCTGGCCCAGGACGAGTGGGGCGGAGCCGCCGCCTGGTCGGTCGTGACGGCGGGCTTCGGTATCGGGTCCATCGTCGGAGACGTGTGCGCCTACCGGCTCAAGGTCAGACAGCCGATGGCACTCGCCGCGGCGGCGCTCGCCGTGGGCTCCTGTCAGGCGGTCATCATCGGGTCCGGCGCACCGGTTGCCGTGATCGCCGTCCTCGAAGCGGTCACCGGCGTCGCGGTGTCCCTCTTCTTCGTCACCTGGGAAACCGCGCTGCAGACACACATCCCCGAGGCCGCCCTGTCCCGGGTGAGTTCCTACGACTATCTGCTGTCGGCGGGACTCATGCCGCTGGGCCTCGCGCTCACCGGCCCGGTGTCCGATTCCCTCGGGGTACGCCCCACGCTGTACGGGATGACGGCCATCGCCGTCCCCGCCGCGCTCGCGCTCCTCTGCGTCCCCGCCGTACGGCGTCTTCCGGCGCACGCCTCGACCACGACCAGCGGCAGTGACTGCGGCACCGGCACCGGCGACGACACCGTCCACGCCGCTCCAGAGGTCAGCCTTCCGTGAAGGGTGCTCGGTAGCCTCCGGTCGGAGACCGCCGAGGAGCGGCGTGTCTGGGGCAGGGTGTCCGGGCCGACGCCCGGACACCGACCGGGAGAGGAGACCGCCTCCACCCGCCCCGGCCCGCCGGCCTTCGTCGCCGACGGGCCGGCAAGCGGTGCGTGGCGTCCCGCAAGACGGCTGCGGCCTTACCCCCTTGGCCCGTTCGGGGAGGAAGACCGTTAGCCCATCCGCTTCCCGCGCAGACACGTGCACCGCCGCGCGTCCGCTTCGGGGACCTGCGCAAACGCTCCCGCGGGAGCGGTCGCCGCAGGCCACCTGGGTGACGCCTGTGCCGATGCCTCCTGTTGCGGACCTGACGGGGCGTCGGTTTTCTCGTCAGTGGAGATCACAGGAGCGCCGAGCGGACCGGTCGGCCACTGCATCGTCGGAGGATTCCCTTGCGAAACACACATGTTGGCGTCGGTGTCGGACTGCTCCTCGGCGTCCTGGCTCTGCAGAGCCCGGCCGCTGTGGCCGCCGGTGACACGGAGCTCCGTATCGACCCCGGCAGCGCCTCGCCGGGCTCCACGGTCAGGGTCACCACCACGGCCTGCGGCCCGGACGTGACGTACGGCAAGGGCGAGTCGGTGGCGGGGGGTCAGTTCCATCTCTTCGAGGGCAACCGCAAGGGCGTGCTCACGGGAGAGTTCCAGATCCCGGCCGAGGGGGCGTCCGGCACCGACACCGTCACCGTGAAGTGCCCGCCGCGGATCAAGCTCACGGACACCTACGAGATCGCGGACCGGCAGCCGAACGGCGCCATCCAGGCCGGCTTCGGGGACGCCCAGGACACCAACACCCAGGTCGCCGCGGGCGGTGCGCTGATCACCGCGGCCGCGGCCGGAGCGCTGTTCAGGCTGCGCCGACGCTCCCACGGCGCGGGGTCCTGACCTTCCCCTGTCCCGTCAAGTCCCAGCCTCGTTCCCGGCGCGGCGGGGACGCACTCCACCCGGCTCCCTCCAGGCAAGAGGCCCGACGTTGAAGGAATCCAGGAACGAGGCCGGCACGCCCTCGCGCACGTTCGTCCCACCGGTCACGTATCTGGTCCTGGCACTGGTGGCGGGCTGTCTGCTGGTGCTCGGCACGATGGTCGACAGACGGCCCCCGCAGCCTTCGGCCGACCAGGCATTCTCCACCCCCTCGGCGGGCCTTGCCGCCCCGCCGGCACACCCCGCCGTCCCGCCGCTGCCTCGCGCCGAGCCCGTCCGGCTTCGTATCCCGGCGATCGGTGTGAACGCCCGGCTGGCGCGGCTGGGCCTCGACGGGGCGGGGGCCCTGGAGCCCCCGCCCCCCGACGAACGCGGCCTCGCCGGCTGGTACGGCGGGGGCACGGCGCCGGGCTCGCGGGGCACGGCCGTGACCACCGGGCATGTGGACACCCGCGCCGGGAGCCCCGGGGTCTTCTACAAGCTCGGCGCGCTCACCAAGGGCGAAACGATCGAGATCAGCCGGGCGGACCGTCGTACCGCCGTCTTCACCGTCGATGCCGTGGAGGTCTACGACAAGGAGCGGTTCCCCGGCAAGAAGGTCTACGGCGCCTCGGACCGGCCCGAACTACGCGTGATCACCTGCGGCGGCCCGGCCGGGGGCACCGGATACCGCGGCAATGTCGTGGTCTACGCGACCCTCACCGCGGTGCGTGCGAACCGGCTCGGGTGATCCATGTCTCGGAATGTCCCGGACGGTGCTTCCACCCGCCGTAGCCGGGGCATGCGGGCAAGGACGGGGGCAAGCAGGGCATTCGTATCGGAGACCGGACCGCGGAGGAAACGGTGACTGGGGGCGACGAGGTGGACTCGACCTCTTCGACGTCGTTGGAGGCATGCGTCGTGGCGCGTGTGAGGGAGCTGGAGGGGGAGAACAGCCAGCTCCAGGAGGCACTGCGGTCGCACGCCGTGGTGGACCAGGCGATCGGCGTCGTGCTCGCTCTGGGAGGGCTGACGCCGCACGAGGGGTGGCACGTCCTCAGGGCGATCTCGCAGCGGACGAACGTCAAGCTGAGGAACGTGGCGGAACTGGTCATCGAATGGGCCAGGACCGAGGAGCTGCGCCCCGACATCCGCGACGAGTTGGAACAGCAGCTCGCCCGGATCCCCGGACACCGGCAGGCGGACATGTGACGCCGCCGGGCTCGCGGCCGGCCGCCTCTCGCGCCCTGGAGCTCTCGGCGAACGAGGCCCGACGACCCGCCGTTCCGCCGACGTCACCCGTCCGCGGAACGGGCGCGGGCAGCGGGTGGCCTGCCGGCCTTCAGGAGCAGTACGGCGATGTCGTCGGTCGGAAGGCCATGGGGCCAGGAGTGGTGGATGAGCTTGTCGACGAGCCGGTCCAACCGTGATCCGCCCGCGAGGAGCCGGGCGAGACCGCTCGTCATCCGGTCGAGGTCGGTGCCGGGTACTTCGACCAGCCCGTCGGTGTACAGGGCGAGGGTCGTTCCTGGGGGCATCGGGACCGTGGTGACCGGGTACGGGAGCTCCACACCGATGCCGAGCAACGGACCTGGCTCGATCTCCAGCACGACGGGACGTTCTCCGGGCCGGTGCAGCAGGGGTGGTACGTGGCCCGCGCTGGCCAGGCTCAGCCGGCCGCGAGCGAGATCGATGTGCGCGTACAGACAGGAGACGAGGAGGTCGGGTTCCAGGTCGGCGAGGACGCGGTTGGTGCGGGCTAGCACTTCGTCGGGCCGCGCGCCCGCGGTGGCGTGGACGGCCGTACGGACCTGTCCCATGAGCGCGGCGGCCGCCATGTTGTGGCCCTGGACGTCGCCGATGACGGCCGCCGCCGTCGCGTGGTCGAGCCGGATGAGGTCGTAGAAGTCACCCCCCACGTCCATGCCGTGACCGGCGGGGAGATAGCGCGCCGCCACGTCCAGCCCGCTGAGGGTGGGCAGGCTCCGCGGGAGGAGTGCCTCCTGGAGCGTGTGGGCCAGGGCCTGCTTGGCGTCGTAGAGACGCGCCCGGTCGAGGGCCTGGGCGACGAGACCGCCCAGCGAGGTGAGGACGGCCCGTTCGTCGGCCGTGAACGCGTGGGGGCGGGCGTAGGTGAGAATGCAGCAGCCGACGGGGCGGGCGTCGCTGATGAGCGGGAGGAAGGCCCAGGCCTGCTTTCCGCTGATCCTCGGTGCGGCGGGGTAGTCACGGGCGAGTTCCTCGGGGTCGGCGAAGAACAGCGGGATCCCGCTGATCAGTGCCTCGCCCGCGGGCGTCAGGCTGGTGGCGACGGGAAGGCCGTCGAGGCGTTCGATGGTCTGCGCGTCGTAGCCGTGGTGGCCCATGATCTTCAGACGTCCGGCGTCGGCCGCGGACAGGACCATGCCGTCGGCCCCGAACGCGGGAAGGATCTGGACGGCGATCAGGTCGACCACGTCCTGCACGCCGACCACGTCCGTCAGGGCCGCCGCGAGGTGCACCAGCTGGTACAGACGGCCGACGGAGGCCTCGGGCGCCATGGGAGAAGCCGTACCGGTCCGGCTACCGGGCTCTGAACGGCGAGAGTTGACGCGGACGCTGATGCCGCTGGAATCGGGATGGAGATCGATGTCGAGCCAGGTGTCCGGCGGCCGCAGAACGGTGAAACCGACGGGCTCACGGCTGATGACCGCGGTGCGGTAGTGGTCTTCGACGAGGACCTGGTCCATCCAGGGCAGGGACTGCCAGGGCCGGGTTCCCAGGAGCTGGCTGACGTGGCGGCCGAGGAGGGACGCGGCCCGGCCGGTCAGAAAGGTGATCCTGCCCTCCAGGTCGAGGGCCACGAAGCCCTCCGGGAGCCGTTCCAGGAGATCGGCGGGCGCGTGGGCGGACAGGGCGAAGTCCTCGGAGGCGCCGTCCACGGGGATCATGTGCGGCTCGTCCGGCGGGACGAAGGCGCTGCCCGCGTCCTCCAGCACCCGGGCGACCCGTCGGCCGAGGGCGGCGAAGTTCCCCCTTTCCCTGGGCGAGGCCCGGCCTGAGTGGCTGGCGGGCCAGATCAGGAACAGCACACCCCGGCAGCCGCTGCGGCCGGCGAGCGGCGCGGCGGCGAGGGCATAGCGGTAGGGCAGCGCCGCCGCGGTCTGTGGATAGAAGCGGGCCATCTCCTCCTGCGAGCCGACCCACACCACACGGTCTTCACGGAACGCGTCGCAGACCGGGACGGACGCCGTCACCGGAACCTGCCGCCAGGACACCGCGACGTCGCGGGGCAGCCCGCAACCGACCTTCAGTCCCAGCAGACGGCTGGTCTCGTCCACGAGGTAGATGCCGCCGCCTGACGCCCCGCTGCGGCGGACGGCCACGAGGAGCGACTCCACCAGCGGCTCCGCACCACTCGGCGTCCCGGCACCACTCAGCGTCCCGGCGCCGCTCGGCGTTCCGGCACCGCTCGGCGTCTCGGCGCGGACCGGCCGCTCGGTGCGGCCCGGACTCACCCTTCTCGGGTCGGTCGACACTGCGGCGAGCCTCCTCCCGCGGCCGGACTCGGCGGTCCGCTTCACGAAATCCGGCCTGCTCGTGGAGCAGCACCGTGCACCTGACGGACTACCCGTCGGGCCACCACGTTCGCGCGATGTCCTTTCGGACCTCGGGGCGCGGACGCTGCTCCGTCTCCCCGGGCATCTCCTCGGGCGCGCGGCCTCGGGGCTCGGACTTCTTGTCAGGCTTCTTGTGCACCAACTCTCGACGCATCTTCCTGCTCCTCTCCCAAGTTTCGCGATATGCCCGTTTTAGACGTATTCCAATCACATTACCGAGATGAGGTCCTCCAGCGCCCCGCAAGAGCCTGTCGCCGCCCGCCGAGACGGCACCGTCGTCCCGTCGCCCACTCAGGGGCCCCCAGGCGGTTCCACGGAATCCTGGCCGCCCTGGGCCTCCGTTTGCGCCTGCGCCTGCGCCCACACGGTCGCCCAGCCGTCGAGCGGGCGGAGCGCGTCACCGAGGGAGGTGCCCAGGCGGGTGAGCTGATAGCCGTCGGCCGAGTTGGCGATGATGCCGTTCGACGTGAGTTCGCGGAGCCGCTGATAGAGGACGCTGGACGACAGGCCCTCGCACCGCGCCAGCAACGCGCGGGCTCCGAGGGGGCCCTCGCGCAGCTCCCAGAGGATGCGGAGCGCCCAGCGACGGCCGAACAGGTCCATCGCGGCCATGATCGGGCGGCCGGTCACGGAGCCGCGAACCGGTACACCTGGGCGCGGCGTCGACATGATCCTCCTTGCGTTTCGTTATTCGAAACACTAGCATCGGCGACCGCGCGTTTCTTATTTCGAAACAACGCCTACCGGGAGAGCCGATGCCGCGGATAGCCCCGCTGGAGCCGCCGTACACCGACCAGGCCGACGCGCTGTTCGCGCGGATGATGCCCGGGGGAGCTCCACCGATCGGGCTGTTCCGGATGTTCGCCAGAAACCTCCCGATGACCGGCGCCCTGCACGGCTGGGGTCGCTACGAGCTGGGCCGCGATGTGACCCTCACCCTGCGGGAACGCGAGATCGTCATCGACCGGACGTGCGCGCTGTGCGGCTGCGCCTACGAATGGGGCGTGCACGTGATGACGTACGCCGAGCGGGCCGGCCTCACCCGCGAGCAGACGGCGTCGCTGGTTCACGGCGGTTCCGCCGACGCGTGCTGGACGTCCGAGCGGGAACGGCTGCTCATCCTGGCCGTCGACGCGTTGCACGAGCGCTCCGACATCCACGACGCGCTGTGGGAACGGCTCGCATCGGCCTTCGACGAGGTCCAGCTGCTCGACCTGCTCCTGCTGTGCGGCTGGTACCACGCCGTCAGCTTCGCCGCGCGAGCCGCGCGTCTGCCGCACGAGCCCGGCGCACCGGACTTCGCCGACTTCCTCCCCGACCCGCGATGAGTCGTCGTCCGCCTGGATCGTCCGCGGGCCCGGACAGCCTTCCCGTCACGCTCGTACGGGCATGCCTGCGCGAGGGCCGGGGCGGCAGCCCGACGGCGGTCGTGGACGAGGGGTTCCCTGTCCTGGCCGGCAGACCGTTGACCGACGACGAGCGACGCCGCGTGCCCGCGCTGGCCGGTACCTCTCACGCGGTCTTCCTCTCGGACGACCGTTCTCCGGCGGACGGGCGGGTGCGCGAACGGCCCGTGGTCTCGGCGCGCTTCTTCACCACGGAGGGGGAACTGCCCGCGTGCGGCCACGGCACCGTGGCGGCGCTGGCCTTCCTCGCGGCGCGGGCGGGCAGCGAGGTGTGCCGGGTCGATGTCCGGGTGTCCGGGCGCGTCATCGAGGGGCGCGCGGTCCGCGGGACCTCGTCGTCCGTCCAGGTCACCTTCGAGGCCGGGCCGATCGACCTGCGTGAGCCCACGTCACGGGAACTCGCGCTGCTCCTCCCCGTTCTGGGACTCCCCCCGGCGGTCTCCTCGGGGGCCCGCGTCGCCACGCTGGGACGTCCACGCCTGCTCGTCCCCGTCACGGACCGATCCGCTCTCGCAGCCCTGTCCCCGGCTCCCGACCGGCTCGCCGCCGCATGTGACCGTCTGGCCCTGCTGGGCTGCTTCGCCCACTCCCCCCTCTCGGTCACGGCCCGGGTCGAGGCCCGCATGTTCGCTCCGTCGATCGGCGTGCCCGAGGACATCGCCAACGTGAACAGCTCCGCCTGCCTGGCCGCCCACCTGTTCGCCCGTCACGGCACCACGCGGATCGACATCGACATGGGCGATGCCCTGGGCTGCCCTTCCACGGTCACCACCGGCACACGCCCCGGTTCGCCGAATCCGCCGGTCGACATCACCGGCACCGCACGGCTCGGGCAAGTGCTCCACCTGCCCAGGTAGTCCCAGGCCTGCCAAGCCGACTGGGCCGTTTCCTTCGGATCGGGCCCGTTTGATGTCCTTGGTCAAAAAGCTCTCGGATCCGTCGGGCGGGCGCCCTACGCTGAGCCCCGTCCGCACTATTTGGGAGAAGCATGACAAGCAGGTTCACCGAGTTGACTGTCGACTGCCGTGATCCGGAGAGGCTCGCGGCCTTCTGGTGCGAGGTGCTGGACTTCAAGGTGATCGACCGGAGCGAGGGCAAGGTCGAGATCGGCTCTTGGGTGCCGACCGTCGAGGATGTCCGGGCCCGCCAGATGCCGCCCACCCTGATGTTCATCCGTGTGCCCGAGGGCAAGACCGTCAAGAACCGGCTTCACCTCGATGTCAGCCCGATCGACGCCGGCACCGAGGACGAGGTGACCAGATTGCTCGGTCTCGGCGCCGTCAAGGTGGACGTGGGCCAGGGTTCAGACCGGAACTGGGTGGTCATGGCCGACCCAGAGGGCAACGAGTTCGACGTCCTGCGTACCTTGGCACCGCAGGACTAGCCAGGGCTCGAGCCCGTTCACCCCTACGGTCCCGACCGGACCGCCGGGCCGCGTCCGGGCCGTGGGTCGGGTAGCTCAGGGCCTTCGCGGCGCCACTCGTACCGCCACGCGGCTTCGAGACGGTGCTCCTCGGCGAGGACGCCGGGCCGCGGCGGACCGAGGCGGTGCGACGCCGGCACGCATCGCTCGTCCTCGTGCAGGGCGAGACCGTGCACGGCGGCGATCTGGACCTGGCGCTCCGCGTCGTCCAGC
This sequence comes from Streptomyces sp. NPDC015532, assembly GCF_043078065.1. Classification (NCBI taxonomy): domain Bacteria; kingdom Bacillati; phylum Actinomycetota; class Actinomycetes; order Kitasatosporales; family Streptomycetaceae; genus Streptomyces; species Streptomyces sp. NPDC015532. The sequence continues at coordinate 113,292 of NZ_JBIBSY010000022.1, forward strand.
AGGGCGGCCATGGCGTCGGCCAGGCCGGGCCGGCGGTCCCGGCGCAGGCCGACCGTGAGACAGGCGTCCCGCCGTACCGCCGCGTCCACGTCCGTCATCAGAACCAGCAGGGCCGCACGCGCCTCCTCGGTGAAGTCGGGTGTCTCGGACCAGGTGCCGAGTCCCCGCGCCACCGCGCCCCGCACCGCGGGACAGGGATGACCGGCGTGGCGCAGGAGAGCCGCGTCGGCGCGGGGGTCGGCGTGTTCTCCCAGGGCGACCAACACCTCGGTCAGCACGGCGAGTTCCGTCTCCTCTCCGGACCACGCGGTGAAGATGTCCAGGGCCGGACCCGCGAACGTGTCCTCGTCGCTCCCGTCGAAGAGATGGGTCAGCCGCAGCACCTCGGCGCCGAACAGCCGGTGTGACGGGTCCGGATGGGCGCGCAGGGCCGCGGCAGCCGTCCAGGTCGACCGATCACGGTGGCCGGCCAGCCGGATCGTGACCGTTCCCCATACGGCGTGATCCTGGTCGGCGTGGGCCAACGCCCGGTCCATCAGCTCCTCGAACGATGAACGGACCCCGAGCAGTTCCTCCAGGCGCGTGAGGATCGCCGCGTGCCCGTCGCGAACGCTCATCCCGCCCAGAGTGAACTCGTCCACGCTGTGGTTCTCGTCGTCCTGGACCCGGGTACGGCCGACCGCGCCCGGTGCGCCGGTCAGTCGCACCAGTTCGGTCTCGACCCCCGTCTCCTGCCAGTGGCGCGCGAGTTCGCACATCTCCAGCAGCTCGGGCGCGGTGTACCGCCCCAGGTTCCTGTGGTGCAGGAGCACCTCGGCCAGCGCGGGCGAGCCGAACTCGACGACCCGGCGCAGCGGCAGCAGTTCGTCCGGGCCGCGTCGGCCGGGGTCGGCTCCGTGGTCGAGCAGGAGCTGGGCGATGCCGGCGGAGTACGTCCGGACGGCCAGACAGAACGCGGCGTCGCGGAGGTCCGGTTCGACGTCGTCACGGAGAAAGCTCCGCACCAGGTCCGTGTCCTGGGCCCGGACCGCGGTGAGCAGCGCGGACGCCTCGTCCACCACGCCACCGGCATCCCCGGAGCCACCCGTACCCCTGCCCATGTTCCCGCTCCCCCGTCGCACGCCGTCTCGGTCAAGTGTGGACGACGCTCACCGCTGCCGCGTGCCTGCCCGGCGTGCCTCCGTAGGCCCGTTCGCGTGGCCGGGCATACGGAGGCGATGGGAGTGCCGGGGTGGCCGGTGGCTCAGCCCGGCAGTTTCCAGTTCTGGGCGGCCGTGCCGTTGCAGGTGTAGAGCTGGAGCTGGGTGCCGGTCGTCGTCGTGGCGTTGGGGTCGTCCAGGCACAGCTTGGACTGCGGGTTGATCAGGGATCCGTTGGCGCCCGCGGTCCATTGCTGGGCGCCGGTGCCGTTGCACGTCCACAGCTGGATGAGGGTCCCGTTGGCGGTGCCGCTGTGGTCGACGTCCAGGCATTTGCCGAGGGTCCGGACCGTTCCGTCGCCGGCGACGACCCAGTCCTGGGCGTAGGTGTTGTTGCAGGTCCAGATCCGGACGTGGTTGCCGTCGGTGGTGGAGGAACTCGCGTCGTCGACGCACAGGTTCGAGGCCACCGCTGAGGTGACGGGTCCGATCCGCGGCGCGGCCGGGGCCGGGGTGTCACCCGCGTAGGAGGGCGGAGCGGCGGACGCGGCCGTTGCCCAGGAGGTGTTGGCGCTGGTGCCGAGGGTGTAGTTCAGTGTGCCGCCTGCGGTGATCGCCGACGTGGGGGCGTAGGCGTTGTTCCAGGCGGAGCCGTTCCATGTCGCGGACTGGACGTAGGGGGCGTTGTCGGCGGCGCCATTGCCGTTGATCGTCAGGGTGCTGCCCGACGGGAGGGTGATCACGGCTTGGGTGAACACGGGGGACCCCAGGGCGAGATCGGAGGTACCGGGCGTCTCGGGGAACATGCCGAGTGCGGACCACACGTACCACGCGCTCATCGCGCCGAGGTCGTCGTTGCCGTCGGCCAGCCCGCCGGGGGTGTTCGCCCAGATCTGCTGCTGGATCGCCCGGACGGTGCCCTGGGTCTTGTAGGGCTGCCCGATGTAGTCGTACTCCCACGGCAGTTCGATGCTGGGTTCGTTGCCGACCCACGCGTAGCCCTGGTCGCCTGTATAGCTGCGCAGCACGGTGTCCAGGTAGTGGCCCATCGCCGTGTTGCCGCCCTTGGCACGGGCAAGGCCGGCGACGTTGAACGGGATCATCCCGGTGTAGATCCAGGAGTCGGCCTCGACCATGTCGGTGCCGCTGGTGGGGTCGAAGCCGCCGGTCCAGGAGCCGTTCGCGTTGCGCGGCTCGACGAAGCCGGAGGCCGGGTTGAGGACGCCTCGCCAGTTCTGGGCACGGTTGGCGTACGTCTTCTGGTTGCCGGTGTCACCGAGCGCGCCGGCCAGTGCGGAGATCGCGAAGTCCGCGGTGTTGTACTCCAGCGTCGTGGCCACGGGGCCGTAGAAATTGCAGCAGCCGTAGCCGCCGTTGTGCGGCATGTATCCGGGTGAGTTCAGGTAGTTGAGACCGGGCCGGTCGTTGTTGGTCGTGCTCGCCTGTTTGACCATGTCGGCGAGAGCGGTCGTGGTGTCGAAGTCCCTGGCGCCGAAGGCGTAGTAGTCGGCGAGGATGGCGTCCGCCGGGTCACCGACCATCACGTAGGACTCGCCGTTGTTCTCCGACCACTTGGGGAAGATCCCGGTCTGGGCGTAGTCGTCGACCATCGACTGCGCCGTGTCCGAGGCGACTTGGGGGGCGACCAGGGCTTCGAGCTGAGCCTGCGAACGGTAGATGTCCCAGCCCGAGTAGTTGGCGTAGGCGGCCTTGTGGCCGGCGTCCACGGTGTGGGTCCTGCCGTCGAAGCCGTAGTACTGGCCGTTGGTGTCGCTGATGACGTTCGGGTGCAGCAGCGAGTGGTAGAGCGCGGTGTAGAAGCTCTGTTGCTGCGCGGCTGTTCCGCCGGCGATCTGTATCTTGCCGAGTGCGCTGTTCCAGGCGTTCTGCGCGGCGGTGCGGGTCGCGGTGAAGTCCCACCCCGTGTTCTCCGCGGCCCGGTTGGCCGTCGCGTTGGCCACCGAGACGTAGGAGATGCCGACCTTGGCCTGCACCACCGGGTTGCTCGTGGTGTTGAAGGTGACGTAGCCGTTCGAGGCGGCGGCGTCCGGAGAGGCGCTCTCCTTCGCGCTGCCCTTCGCGCCCTCCTTCGCGGTCTTCGGGGCCGAGACGGTGGGCATCTTGCCGTGCAGCACGGGCTTGTTGGGCTTCTCGGCCGCGTTCTTGGACGCCGTGTCCGGCTTCGCCGGCGTGGCGGACGGCGCCTTGGCGATCGAGGTGCCCTGCGAGGCGAACGGCTGGTCGAAGACCATGTCGAAGTAGACGGTGTACGTGTTCCCCGCGCCGCAGAAGCGACCGCTGGTGACCTGACCGCTCACCTCGGTGTTCGAGACCTTCGTGAACTGGGTCGCGCTGGCGCCGTTCTGACTGCCCGTGAGTTTGAAGATCAGGTTGGCCTGGGCGGTCGAGGGGAAGGTGAAGCGCGCCATCCCGCTGCGTGTCGTGGTGGTGAGTTCCGTGGTCACCTGGTTGTTGAGCGCGACCTTGTACGAACCGGCGGACGCCGACTCGTTGGCGTGCGAGAACGCGTCGCTCGCTCCGGTGTTCACGGTGCCGACCGTGGGCAGCACGGGGATGTCACCGGCCGCACCGCAGCCGGGCCCGGCGATGTGAGTGAGACTGAAGCCGGTGATCGACGAGTCGTTGTACTCGTATCCGCCCCCCGGGGGCCGCGACGGCGTGTCCGGGCTCCACTGGACCATGCCGAACGGCACGTCGGCGCCGGGGAAGTCGTTGGCCTCGTTCGACGTTCCGATGAACGGGTTGACCACGGTGGCCGGCGAGGCGACGAGCGCGGCCTTTCCGGCCGCCCACGCGGGTGTGCACAGCCCGGCCGTGATCAGTGCCGCGGCCGCCAGTAATCCGACCGCGGCGGTTCCGGGGGGTCTCGACAGTCGTGTCACGGGGTTTCTCCTCTACTCGGGAGCGGGAGGTGAAGATTGACAACGTTGTCTTCCTGCGGGGCGCGACACGTGGGCGGCAATCGAGTTAGACAACGTTGTCGCATCGTCGAGATGGGACGTCTGGCGATGCGGAACGCATGGGCGGGGCCCCTGGGCCGCGAGCACCTGGGGGCGCAGACGAGAACTGTTGGTGAAGCTAGCTACAGGGCAGGGGCATGTCAACGATTCGCGCAAGAGGCCGGCCCGCGCGCCTCTGTCGGAGCCCGGCGAAGGGCGCGCCTGTCATCGCGACGCGCCGATTTCGTACGAAGATGCGACCGTCGCCCATCGGACGGACCGTGGAGACATGACACATCCACTCGTACCCCCAGGTGAGACACCGCCCGTCGAAGGCTCCACCGCCGAAGCGCATCAGGAACTACCCGACGGCGGAATATGGGAACACCCCTACGTATGGCTCGGCTTCATCGTCGTGGGCTCGGTGATCGTCGCCGGGTACTTCGTGGCCCGGATCAGCGGATTCTGAGCCGGCCGGACACGCGGAGTTCGTGAACGATCCCCGGGGATCGTCACCGAGAGCCACCGGGCGGCCGACAGGGCGTGATGGGCGCTCTGCCGGAGGCCTGTTGCGGCGCGGCGGGCCTTTGTCGGTGCCGCCACGCCGGGCCGGAGTCGCCTCGCCGGGCCGGTGCCGCCACGCCGGGCCGGAGTCGCCGCGCCGGTGCCGGGCGGCCGCGGGGTCGCCTCCGTCGAAACCGCGCGGTCCACTGCCCGCAACAGGGCTGTTCGGGCCCGTTGTTGACGCGGTACGTCGCGAACGGCGGAGGCCGGCAGGTCCGCGGCTACGTGAACAACAGCGGTGGCGGCACCACCTGTTCGGGCTGGACCGACGTGGGGCCCGGACAGCATTCCAGCCTCCATTCGAAGGGTTCCGGCCGCTGCCGCTGTTCCCGCGTCCCGATCCCCGTGCCCCGACAGACGTACGTCAGCTCCGAGCGGTCGGGTCCTGGCCGGCGCGGGTCAGCAGCTCGGCCGCTTGCAGGATTCCGGCCGCGTCCGCCACGTTGAAACGACTGTCGATGAGGCCGGCCAGCGACGTGGCGGCGGCCGGGAAGTCGTCGGCGCCTCGCCGTACGGCGCTCAGCACGACGTTCAGGGCCTCGTGGTGGACCACGGTCCGAAAGCCAGCGCCCAGCTTCCAGGGTTCGGCCAGGGCGAGTTCGGCCAGGTCGGCCACGTACGCGTCGTCGAACTCGGCGCGGCACTCGTCGACGGCCTCGATGAGACGCGGGATGCCCCAGACGACGAAGGTGAAGTCCTGGGTCCCGGTGTGCACCGCGAGCTGCCGTGTGGCCGCGAACGAGGAATCCCGGACCTCCTCGATGCACGGCAGGAAAACGCTGAACGTGCCGCGCACACGGTTGAAGCGGTGGGACGTGAAGACCAGGCGATAGTTCGTCAGGTAGAGCCGCCCGCCGATGGCTTCCTTGTTCCTCATGCCGACGAGCCACATGAGGTCGTCGAACGCGAACCGGGACAGGCCGGCCTGTCGGACGTCGATCACCGCGTTCGCGTTCTTGCGAAGGATGATCCCTTCACCGGGCAGCAGGTCCGCGGAGTTCAGCGGTGCTATCGCCACGACTCCCCCTTCATGTCGGTTGCACAGCAGCTGAAGCAGCATAGGTGTAGCAACCACACGCCCGTACACCCGGGACAGCATCCGGCCCGGCCACCGTCGGCGCGATCATCCGCGCCGGCGGCGTCACGGCGCTCGTCACCTCCTTCGCCCCGGCCCCTGACCTGCGCCGCGCCCTTGTCCGCTTCGCGTTCACCAGCGGCCTCCTCGTGGACCCTCGCGTGCGAACGCACCCCGTGAGCGAGGACTGCTCCGAGTGGAGTCCATGAGTGGTGGACCTCTGTCCCCGCATCCAGGCTGGCCCTCGTTGGTGCCCGCCCGCAGCAGGCGGTGGCGGGCGGAGCCCCGCGCCGGCGTCGCGTCATCGGCGTGGCCGGGGACGTCAGAGAAACGGGATCGCATGAGGGAACAAGCCATCAGAACGGGCTGTCCGCCGACCGTCGGCGGGGCCGGCGGCGAGAGCGGGAACAGTGGAGACGGCAGCGGTAGCTGGAACAGCGGGGGCGGTCACCGGGGTGGCGGCGGTCGCTGGAACAGCGGGGGCGGCGGTCGCTGGACCTTCGGCGGCGGGGGTGGCGGTGGCCGGCGCGAGGGCGACGTCCGTCGCGGTGGCTCCGGGTCCGAACGGGTGCGGACACCGTACCGGTCCGAGCGGCGCCGCTCCCGGCACGCACGCGGCAGGCTGGCAGTCGTCACGGCGGGCGTGGCCCTCCTCGGTGTCCTTTCCCCGGCGCCCGGTCACGCCGTGACAGCGTCCGAGAGCGGACCGCGGCCCGGTGCGCCCGGACGATTCGTGCCCGGTCCCTGCCCGGAGACGCCCGAGCCGGTGCCGGGACGGTGCGGGTCTCTGGAGGTCCCCGAGAACCGCACCCACCCCGGCGGGCGGACGATCCGGCTTGCCGTCGCGATCATCCCGGCCGTCTCGCCGAAGTCAGGCGCGGATCCGGTCGTGTTCATGAACGGCGGTCCCGGGGGTGACGCGTTCGACGACATGCCGTTCGTGATCAGCGCGGGCGTGAACCGGGACCGCGATCTGATCGTCATGACCCAGCGCGGAACGCGCTACGCGCGGCCGAACCTCGCCTGCCCGGAGATCGACCGCTTCTCCGCGGAGTCCGTCGGGCTGCGCTACGACGCGGCGTCCACCGGACGGCGCCTGGTGCGCGCGACCAAACAGTGCCGGGACCGTCTCGCGGGCGAAGGCGTCGACCTGAGCGCCTACAACACCACCGAGAACGCCGCCGACTTCGCCGACCTGCGCAAGGCGCTCGGCATCCGCCGGTGGAACGTCTACGGATACTCCTACGGCACCGACCTCGGGCTCACCTATCTCCGCCGCCACCCCCAGGGCATCCGCTCGGTGGCGATCGACTCGGTGGTTCCTCCCCGGATCGTGAGTCTGCCGTGGACCTGGGACAGCGCCCAGGAAGGCATCAACACCGTCTTCGCCGCCTGCGCGGCCCAGCCGGCGTGCAGGAACCGCTACCCGAACCTCTCGCGCACGCTGACCCAGCAGGTCCGGCGGCTCGAAGCACACCCCCTGACGGTGATGGCACAGCCTCCCGCGGGAGGCGCGCCGGTCAGGGTCGTCCTCGACGGGGGCGCGCTCGTCAATCTGCTCGTCGCCAACGCCGTCCCGGCCGCCGACGTCCCCGCGGCGCTCGACGAACTCGCCCACGGCGATCCGGAGCGCTTCGCCCGGGCCCGCGCCGCCGGCGCCACACCCGTCATCGGCGAGTTCGCTCACGGCCTCACGCAGTCCGTGGCCTGCGGCGAGTGGGTGCCGGGCTACTCGCAGGCCGACCTGCTCGCGGCAGGCCGCCGGGCCTTCCCCGGGTGGCCCGACTCGGTGCTGGCCCAGGCACCCCAGCTCCCCTTCCAGCACGAGGCGTGCCGCGTCTGGAACGTCCCGGACCGCACCCCCGTCCAGCGGGTGACGACCGTGAGCAACGTGCCGGCGCTCGTGCTCTCCGGAACCTTCGACGCCAAGACGGGGGCCCGCTGGGGCGCGTACGCGGCCCGCACCCTGTCCCGCTCGACGACCGTGCGGATTCCCGGAATCGGCCACTGGGTGGTCCCCCAGTCCCCGTGCGCGGCGAGCGTCCTGACCTCGTTCCTCACCCGTCCCACCGCGCCCGACACCCGCTGTGTCGCGGGCCTGACGCCGAAACCGTTCACCATCGTCCCCGCACTGGAGAAGTCATGATGTCCTCCCGTCCGCCGCGCCGTCCCGGCACCGCGCGACGGCTCCCCGCCGCGCTGGCGGGGGCCACGGCCGGCCTCCTGGTCGCCGGTCTCGCCGCCTCCCCCGCCGAGGCGGAGTCCGGGACCACGACGAGTCCGGGCACGGTCGCCCGGACGGCCGGCCACTCCCGCTTCGTACCGGGCCCCTGCCCACGGACCGCGGACCCCGTCCCCGCTCTGGAGGGGGCGCACTGCGGCACGCTCACGGTGCCCGAGAACCGCTCCCGCCCCAGGGGGCGCAAGATCACCCTCTCCGTGGCCATCGTGCCCGCCGCCACCCGCAGACACGCGTCCGACCCGATCGTGTGGCTCGCCGGCGGACCGGGCGACGACGCCGCCTCCGAGGCCCAACTGGCGGTCGACGGCGGCCTGAACCGCGACCGAGACCTCATCTTCATGTCCCAGCGCGGGACTTACTCCGCCGACCCTGTGCTCACCTGCCCGAACATCGACGAGTTCAACGCCCGCGCCGTCGGCCTGGTCTACAACGCCCCCTCCACCGGACGTCTGCACGTCCGGGCGACGCGGGCCTGCCGTGATCAACTGGTGCGGCGCACCGCCGATCTCGGCGCCTACAACACCACCGAGAGCGCCGCCGACTACGCCGACCTGCGCGTCGCCCTGGGCATCAGACTCTGGAACGTGTTCGGCATCTCGTACGGCACGGACCTGGCCCTGACGTACATGCGCGCGCACCCACAGGGCGTCCGGTCCGTCGGCATCGACGGCGTGCTGCCGCCCTCCCTGGCCGGGGGCGCGGTGACCTGGAAGGCCGCGCGCGAGGGCTTCGACGGTCTGTTCGCGGCCTGCGCGCGGCAGCCCGCGTGCAACCAGCGCTATCCCCGTCTGTCGAGGACCTTCCAGGGCCTGGTGAGCGAGCTCGAGGCCCATCCGGTGACCACCCACGTCACCGTCCCCGGACAGCCCGCCCCGGTGAAGGTCGTCATCGACGGCGGCACCCTGGTGACCTGGCTGACCTCCGCCACCCACCTGGCGCCCGGAGTGCCGCGCTCCATCGACGAGTTGGCGCACGGCAACCCGCAGCGCATCGCCGAGCAGTGGGCCGGGGGCAAGCTCAGCCCGCAGGCCGTCGGCCGGGTCGCGCACGGGCTCGCCTACGGCGTCTTCTGCGGCGAGTGGACGCCGTACGAGACCCAGGCCGAGGTGATCCGGGCGGGACGGCGCGTGTTCCCCACGTTCCCCCGCTCCGTTCTCGCCAACGCGCCGCAGCTCGCCTTCCTCCACGACGACTGCCGCGCCTGGAACGTCCCCGCGCAACCGCGTGCCGTCCGCAGCGTCGTACGCAGTGACATCCCCACGCTGGTCATGTCGGCCGGCTTCGACGCGCAGACCGCGCCGAGCAACGGGCCCTACGTGGCGCGCACCCTGAGCCGCTCCACCGCCGTGACGGTCCCGTACGTCGCCCACGTCGCGTTCGCCGAATCGCCCTGCGCGCAGACGATCACGCAGTCGTTCTTCGACACGCCGACGGCACCGGACAAGTCGTGCCTCACGGGTCTTCAGCCTCCGCGGTTCGAGATCGCGCCGTAGCGAGCGACCTCCCAGGTCCAGGGAGCGCGCAGCCCGCGATCACGATCAAGCGGCTTCCCGCCGCGCAGGGATGGTGCGTCGGGGGGGGCCGCCGCGGCCGCGCCCCCCCCGCGCGGGGGGGGGGCGGGGGGGGGGGCCCCCCGCGCCGGGGCGCGGGGGCCGGGGCGGGGGGGGGGCCCCCCCCGCGGGGGGGGGGGGGGGCCCCCCCCCCCGCCCCCCCCCCCCCCCCCCCGGGGGGGGGGGCGGCGGGGGCCCCCCCGACGCTCAGCGGCGCTCTCGGGCGACGGTCCGGCGGTCAGCCGCACCGGTTGGTGTGGCTGACGTCCAGGACCACGCGCTCGGGGCTGTGCAGCTTGAACACCTTGTACGCCGGTTTGGTCTGGAACGCGGTTCCGAAGGAGACGACTCCCTCGAAGTCCCCGGTCAGGGCCAGGCCCTTCAGTTTGTACAACGGGATCTTCACCAGTCGGGGGCCCTTGTACAAGGACTTGCCCGCGCTGTCGTGAGCGACCGCGGGAGAGAGCCTGATCGACAGGAAGTACTTGCCCGCGAGCGGGACCTTCTTCCCTGAAGGGTCGTAGCGGAGAGTGCTGACCCGGCTCACGCCGACGGACGGGGCGCCGCCCTGGACGTCGATGACGAGCCGGTCGTAGGTGCAGTGCCCGGCCCAACGGGCGTTGACGATGCGCGCGGGGGACGAAGGCGTCGCGGCGGCCTTCGGCTGGGTGACCGCGGAGGCGGGAATCGTGGCGCCGACGGCGGTGAGAACGACACCGGCGACTATGACTGCGCGGGATGGGTGGTGGTGCATGACGCCCCCAGTTGCTCCTGGTGAAGGGGACACACTATTTCACTAGGGGAGACATGCTCGGGGCCCGAATGGTTGCACTGCCGGAGACGTGTTGTGGCGCGTTCTCGCCACGGGCGGTCTCAAGCCTCCTCGGCGGCCGCGCGCACGGCCGCGTGCACGGCCCTGGCGAGGCGGGCACCCCACTGGGAGCGGGGCCCGCCGAAGGCGTGCACCTCTTCCCCGGGACGCGGGGTACGCGCGGCGACGCACACGGCGTCGGTGGGCGTGCCGGAGCAGTCGTAACCGGCGTCGAGCAGAGCCTGCACCTTGGCCTCCGTGGCCGTGCTCACCGCGTTGACCAGGGCGGCATCACTGAGTGCCACGGGCAGTGCGGCGAGGATGTTGATCGTGCCCGGCGCGGTGGGGCGGGGCAGGGGCCCGTCCGGGGCCGCGGCCCAGCCCCGTACCCCCAGTCCGGCCGTCGCGACCGCCTCGGCACCCATGTCGTGGGCGCCGGTGTACCGGGTGACGTCGGCGGCCGTCATCAGCCCGACCCCGGACCCCTGGGCGCCGACGGTACGGGCCAGTTCGGCGAGGTGCCGGGCCGGGTCCGTGCGCCGGTAGCCGTGGGAGACCTGGGCGTTCAGGACCCAGGCGCGTTCCGCGATGCCGCCGCCGAGGACCGCGCTGCTGACCATCCGCCATCCGGAGCCCGCCCGCCAGAGCAGTGCGTTCAGCCGCTCGCCGTCTTCGACGCGGGTGATCCGCTGTACGGAGATCAGAGAGGTGACGGGGCGGGACGGTGGAACGACTGCGGTCACCGGGTGGGACTCCTTGCGGGGCGGGGACGAACTGATCGTACGTGTGGCCACCCGGCCGGCGGCGCTGCCACCGTGTCCGGCGAGGCCCTCACCGCGTCCAGGGCGTCCCTCGGCGGCGCGCCTCGCACGCCCAGGTCCCTGGGGAACCGGGATCTGCGAGGACAGCCGACGCGCCTGAAGCGGCGCGCGCCGTCGGGCTCGGATGCCCGGCGGCCGAGTACATCCCAACTAGGGTGCATTCCTGACCGACCGTCACGAAAGGACCTTCTGTGGGCTCTCGTCTCAACCCCTACATCAGCTTCTCCGGTGACGCCAGGCAGGCCCTGACCTTCTATCAGGAGGTCTTCGGCGGTGAACTGGCGATCCACGAATTCGGCGCCTTCGGTTCCGAGGCACCGCCCGGATTCGCCGACAAGGTCATGCACGGCATGCTGGAGGCCCCCAACGGCTTCGTCCTCATGGGCGCCGACACGCCGCCGGGGATGGAACGCCGCGCGGGCAACAACTTGGCCGTGAGTCTGAGCGGCGACGACGCCGGGGAGCTGAGCGGCTACTGGTCCAAGCTGTCCGCGGGCGGCAAGGTGGCGGTGCCCCTGGAGAAGCAGATGTGGGGCGACACGTTCGGCATGTGCACGGACCGGTTCGGCGTCGAGTGGATGGTCAACATCGCCGGGTCTCCGACGGCCTGATCCGTCCTGGTCCCGCCACCGCCAGGGTGCACGGCGAGGCGGTCACGCGCCGCGTCGAGCACCCTGCGCGCTCTCACCCGGAGTGAAGGACCCGGAAGCGGTCGGGTTCCGCCCGCACTCGCTCGACGACCTGGACCGGCGCCCATTCCCACTGCCAGACGCCGATGCCCGGAACACGGGAGAACCGGATCCGCCCGCGGGTCCCCTCGACGTCGACAAGCGGCCAGGCCGCGGCGATCCGTGCCCGGTCCGTGCCCTGGGAGCGCAGGACGTCGGCGAGGACGGTGACCGTGTCGTAGCCCTCGAAGGCGACGAAGGAGGGTGCCTGGCCCAGCCGATCGCGCAGGACCGTCCCGACGCGGGCGCCGAGTGGGCTCAGGCGCTCCGGCAGGTAGCGCAGGAACGGGACGGCGGCGCCGTCGTCGCCGGCGCGCGTGACCCATTCGGCGAGCTCCGGCTGCCCGGCCGGAGCACCGATCGTGATCCCGGGCAGGCGCTCGTCGCGACGGACCGACGCGACGAGCGACACCGCGGGTTCCGGATGGCCGACCAGGAGAAGCAGTGCCGTCGCGCGATGACGGACGAGTTCGTCGCACACGGCCGCGGGCGTCAGCGCGCGCATGTCGAGTTCTACGACCGAACCACCGTGTGCGGCGAGGCGGTTTCGCAGGATGCCTGTTCCGGACGCCCAGTAGACACTCGGCTCGGTCGCCACGGCGATACGGGTGTGGCCCGCGCCGAGGAGGAAGTCCGCGTAGATCGTCCAGCCGTGGGACTGCGCCGGGGCGAGGCGCGCGACCCATGGCGTCGGCCGCTCGGTGAGCATGTCGAGCACCGCCGACGAGCAGAGGAACGGCACTCCGAGCGCGTCGGCCCTGGCGGCCGCGGCGCGAGCGACGACGCTGTGGTACTCCCCCGCCAGGGCGGCCACGCCGAGGCCGGCCAGTTCGTCCACGGCCGACGCCGCCTTGTGCGGATCGGCCGCGGTGTCGCGGACCAGCAGTTCGAGGGGTCTTCCGGCGATGCCGCCGGTGTCGTTGACCTCGCGGACGGCCAGTTCGAGTCCGGTGAGCAGGTGTCGGCCCGCCTCGGCCCAGCCGGGCCGGGTGAGCGGTACAAGAGCACCGATCCGGACGGATGATCCGTCGGCCGGCGTCCGGGCGGACGGCGACACGGGCGGCGATGGTGGCGTCTTCATGGGTCGGGGTCTCCCGTGAACCTGTGCGGCGTTCCATGGGCGTCGGGCCGGCCGCCTTCGCCTGTCCGGCCACGGAGCGGGGCCGGATGGCCGAAGGCGGCCGGCCCCCGGGCGCCCGGCGGCCCCCCCCGGGGCCGCCCCAGGGTCGGGCCAGAGGCTAACGGGCACCCCAACAGGAAGGTGACGGGTGTAGGGGCCCCCA
>NZ_JBIBSY010000023.1:0-118394 GCF_043078065.1 Streptomyces sp. NPDC015532
TACGCCGCCGCGAACACCGGATACGCCGCATACAGCTCACGCCCCATCCCCAACCGCTGCGAACCCTGACCCGAGAACAAGAACCCGACCTTGCCGCTGGTGCCCGGTTCACCCAGGAGGACCCGGTTGGACGGAGACCCTGCGGCCAGCGCACGGAGCCCTTCCAGGAATTCATCCCGGTGCTCCCCCACCACGGCGGCCCGGTACTCCATGGCCGAGCGTGTGGTGGCGAGCGAGAACCCGATGTCGGCCGCCTGCAGATCCGTGGCCGTAGCCGTCGCCAGGGACAGCAGACGCTCCGCCTGTGCCCGCAGCGCCGCCTCCGTCCTGCCGGACAGCACCCACGGTACGACCGCGCCGGTGTCGGACACGGGCGGCAACTCCGCAGAGGCGGGCGCCTGTTCGACGATCACGTGGGCGTTGGTGCCGCTGATGCCGAAGGACGACACGGCGGCTCGGCGCGGCGCGTCGGTCACCGGCCACTCCACGGCCTCGGTGAGCAGCCGGACATCACCGGCCGACCAGTCCACGTGCGGCGTCGGGCCGTCGACGTGCAGGGTCTGCGGCAGCACGCCGTGCCGCATCGCCATGACCATCTTGATCACACCACCGACACCGGCCGCCGCCTGGGCGTGGCCGATGTTCGACTTCAGCGAGCCCAGCCACAACGGCCGCTCCTCCGAACGCTCCTGACCGTACGTGGCGATCAGCGCCTGCGCCTCGATCGGATCACCCAGCTTCGTCCCCGTACCGTGCGCCTCCACCGCATCGACCTGCTCCGAAGACAGACCCGCATTGGCCAGCGCCTGCCGGATCACCCGCTGCTGCGCCGGACCGTTCGGAGCCGTCAGACCGTTCGACGCGCCGTCCTGGTTCACCGCCGTACCGCGAACGACCGCCAGCACCCGGTGACCGTTGCGCCGGGCGTCGGACAGCCGCTCCACCAGCAGCATGCCCACACCCTCGGCCCAACCCGTACCGTCCGCACCGGCCGCGAACGCCTTGCACCGGCCATCCGCCGACAAGCCCCGCTGACGGCTGAACTCCACGAACGTCGAGGGAGTCGCCATGACGGTCACACCACCTACCAGCGCCATCGAGCACTCGCCGCTGCGTAGCGACTGGGTCGCCAGGTGCAGCGCCACCAGCGAGGACGAGCACGCCGTGTCCACCGTGACCGCCGGCCCCTCGAGCCCGAACGTGTACGAGAGCCGGCCGGAGGCGATGCTGCCCGCGCTGCCGCTGCCCAGGTAGGCGTCCATGCCCTCCGGAGCCGCCTTCACGCGGCCGCCGTAGTCGTGGTACATCACGCCGGCGAAGACACCGGTCCTGCTGCCCCGTACCGTCGCCGGGTCGATCCCGGCCCGCTCGAACACCTCCCACGACGTCTCCAGCAGCAACCGCTGCTGCGGGTCCATCGCCAGCGCCTCACGCGGCGAGATCCCGAAGAAAGCCGGGTCGAACTCGGCGGCCTCGTGGAGGAAGCCGCCGTGGCGCACGTAGGACTTGCCCGAACGGTCGGGGTCCGGGTCGTAGAGGTTCTCGACGTCCCAGCCGCGGTTCTCGGGGAATCCCGAGACCGCGTCGCCGCCGGAGGCGACGAGGCGCCACAGGTCTTCGGGCGACCGCACGTCACCGGGAAACCGGCAGGCCATGCCCACGATCGCGATCGGCTCGTCCGCCGTTCCGGTCACCGCGGCGACCGCGGCCTCGGACTGCTCCTGGACGCCCAGTGTCTCGGCGAGCAGGAAGCGGGAGAGCGCGACGGGCGTGGGGTGGTCGAAAACCATGGTCGCGGGGAGCCGCAGCCCGGTCGCCGTGTTCAGCCGGTTGCGCAGTTCCACCGAGGTGAGCGAGTCGAAACCGGCGTCCTGGAAAGCGTGTTCCGGCTGGACGGCCTGGGCCGAAGCGTGGCCGAGCACGGCGGCGACCTCGGTACGCACCAGGTCCAGCACCACCTGCTCGCGCTCGACCTCGGACAGCCCGGCCAGCCGCCGGCCCAGCGATCCCTTCGGCGCGGTCCTCGCCGTGCGCCGCGCGGTGCCCCGTACCGGGCCGCGCAGCCCTCGCAGGACCGGCGGCACCGTGCTCTGCGGCCCGCCCAGGTCCAGCCTCAGCGGGGCGACGACGGCCCGGTCCAGGGCCAGTGCCGCGTCGAACAGCCGCAGTCCTTCGTCGACGGCCATAGGGGCCAGGCCCACCCGCTTGAGCCGGGCGAGGTCCGCCTGGTCGAGACGGTCGGCCATGCCACTGCCCTGCTCCCACAGGCCCCATGCCAGCGACGTGGCGGGGAGCCCCCGGGCGCGGCGGGCTTCGGCGAAGGCGTCGAGGAAGGTGTTCGCCGCCGCGTAGTTGCCCTGTCCCGCGCTGCCCAGGATTCCGGACACCGAGGAGAAGACGACGAACGCCGACAGGTCGCTCGTCAGTTCATGGAGATTGAGCACGGCGTCGGTCTTCGGGCGCAGCACCTTCTCCATGCGCTCCGGGGTGAGCGCGGCGATCACTCCGTCGTCGAGGACGCCGGCCGCGTGCACCACGGCCGTCACCGGCGTGCCGGACAGCACCTCGGCGAGGGCGTCCCGATCGGCCACGTCGCAGGCCGCCCAACGCACCTCGGCGCCCCACGCGGCCAGTTCGGCCTCCAGCTCGGCCGCACCGGGTGCGTCCGCGCCGCGACGGCTGAGCAGCAGCAGACTGCGCACACCGTGCTCGGCGACCAGGTGCCGGGCGAACAGCCCGCCCAGCGCACCGGACGCGCCGGTCAGCAGGACGGTGCCGGAGCCGAAGTCCGGCGTGCCGGTGGCGGTCCCGGTGGCCTTCACCAGGCGCGGTACGAACACCTCCCCGTCGCGGACCGCGAATTGCGGCTCACCGGAAGCGAGCACGGCGGGCAGCACACCGACCGCCTCATCGGTGTCCTCGGCCTCCGCCAGCACGATCCGGTCCGGGTTCTCCGACTGCGCGGACCGCACGAGCCCCCACACCGCGGCATGAGCCAGATCGCCCGGACGCGTCACCAGCACCAAACACCCAGGACGCTCCTCCGCCAACCACCACTGCACCAGCGCCAGAACCTCACTCGCGACGCTGCGCACACGGTCGGCGGTCTGCGTACCGGACCCCGCCGGGCACGGAACGACGACGACGTCCGGTGCCCCTTCCGACTCCCGCAGTGCGTCGAAGTCCGCGACAGTCTTGATCACCAGCGCGTCGGTGGCGGAGGGAAGGGTGAACGGCGTCCACTCCAGCGCGAACAGCTGATCGCCGCCACCGGCACCGCGCGATTGCTCCGCCGAGACGGCCCGCAACGACAGCGACTCGACCGAGGCCACCGGGTCACCGGTGCCATCGGCCACGGCAAGCGTCACCGAACCGGTGGCCGTCCGCGACAGTTTCACCCGCGCCATCGCCGCACCGGCAGCCTGCACGGCGACGCCGGACCACGCGAACGGCAGGACCGGGCCCTCGTCCAGCGCCACCAGCCCACCGGCGGCCAGTGCGTGCAGGGCGGCGTCCAGCAGCGCCGGGTGCAGGGCGAACTCCGCTGCCTCGGCAGCCGACTCGTCCGGCAGCTCGACCTCGGCGAAGACGTCGTCCCCGGCGCGCCACACCGAGCGCAGCCCCTGGAAGACCGGACCATAGTCCAGGCCCGCAGCGGCCATGCCCTCGTAGAACCCGGTCAGGTCGACGGCATCCGCACCCGCCGGCGGCCACGCGCCGAGGTCCGCAGCGGACGGTGCCTCTGCCGAGGACAGCACACCCGTCGCGTGTCGCAGCCACGAACCGTCGTCGACGCGCGAGTGCACGCTCAGCTGCCGCCGGCCGGACTCGTCCTCCGGACCGACAGCCACCTGAAGGGTGACGCCACCGCGCTCGGGCACGACCAGGGGAAGCTCGAGGGTGAGGTCTTCGACCCAGCCGCATCCCGTCTCGTCGCCCGCCCGGATCGCCAACTCGACGAACGCGGTGCCGGGCAGCAGAACGGTCCCGTTCACGGCGTGGTCGGCGAGCCACGGGTGGGTTTTGAGGGAAATCAGTCCGGTGAGCAGGATCCCGTTGCTGTCGGCCGTGGCAATCGCGGCCCCGAGCAGCGGATGGTCCGCCGCCTCCAGGCCGGCGGCCCGGACGTCACCGGCCGTCTGGGGAACGTCGAGCCAGTAGCGCTCGCGCTGGAAGGCGTAGGTCGGCAGGTCGACGTGCCGGGCGCCGGAGAAGAGCGCCTGCCAGTCCGGGGAGATGCCGTGGGTGTGCAGCCGCCCTAGGGCGGTGACGAGGGCGTGCGGCTCGGGGCGGTCGGCGCGCAGGGCGGGGACGGTGACGATGTCTGTGCCGTCGTCGAAGCAGCCTTCGGCAAGGGCGCTGAGGACACCGCCGGGGCCGATCTCCACGAAGGTCGTCACGCCCAGCTCGTGCAGGGTCCGCACGCCGTCGGCGAAGCGGACCGCCTCACGGACGTGCCGCACCCAGTACTCGGGGGTGTACGGCTCGGCCAGTCGGCCGGTGAGGTTCGAGACCACCGGGATCCGCGGCTCGTCGAAGGCCAGACCGCGAACGACCTGCGCGAACTCCTCCAGCATCGGATCCATCAACGGCGAATGGAACGCGTGACTGACCTTCAGACGGGACGTCCTACGACCCTGCGCAGCGAACACCTCGGTAATCGCCGCAACCGCGTCCTCCGCACCGGAAACGACCACGGACCGAGGCCCGTTGACCGCCGCGATCCCGACCCCGTCGGTCAGATACGGCAGCACCTCGTCCTCGGCCGCCTGCACCGCGACCATCGCCCCGCCCGCGGGCAACGCCTGCATCAACGCGGCCCGCGCCGACACCAGTCTCGCCGCATCCCCGAGCGACAACACACCCGCCACATGCGCGGCCGCGATCTCACCCACCGAATGACCAGCCACGTAATCCGGCCGGATGCCCCACGATTCGAGAAGCCGGAACAGGGCCACCTCGAGGGCGAACAACGCGGGCTGCGTCGAACCCGTCTGGTTCAACTCCTCCGCGTCGACGTCGAGCGTGACCTCAAGATGTGCGCACACCTCGTCGTACGCGGCGGCGAACACCGGATACGCCGCGTACAGCTCACGCCCCATCCCCAGCCGCTGCGAACCCTGACCCGAGAACAGGAACCCGACCTTGCCCCCGACGGCACCACCCACCACAGCAGCACCGGAAACAAGCGCCTCCAACCCCTGCCGGAACTCCCCGAACTCCTCCCCCACCACCACCGCACGGCGCTCCAGCACCGCACGCGACGTCGCCAGCGAGAACGCCACATCCTCCGGCCGAACCCCAGCGCCCCCGACGCCATCGACGCCATCGGCGTCCAGAAAGGACAGCAACCGGCCCGCCTGCTCCCGCAGCGCCCCATCGCTCTTCGCCGACAGCACCCACGGCACCACCGCACCCGAGGCCGAAGCCGAAGCTGAAGCCGGGGAATCCTCCGCCACACCAGGCGCCTGTTCGACGATCACGTGCGCATTGGTTCCGCTCACACCGAAGGAGGACACCGCGGCTCGGCGCGGCGCGTCGGTCACCGGCCACTCCACGGCCTCGGTGAGCAGCCGGACATCACCGGCCGACCAGTCCACGTGCGGCGTCGGGCCGTCGACGTGCAGGGTCTGCGGCAGGACGCCGTGCCGCATCGCCATGACCATCTTGATCACACCACCGACACCGGCCGCCGCCTGGGCGTGGCCGATGTTCGACTTCAGCGAGCCCAGCCACAACGGCCGCCCCTCCGAACGCTCCTGACCGTACGTGGCGATCAGCGCCTGCGCCTCGATCGGATCACCCAGCTTCGTCCCCGTACCGTGCGCCTCCACCGCATCGACCTGCTCCGAAGACAGACCCGCATTGGCCAGCGCCTGCCGGATCACCCGCTGCTGCGAGGGTCCGTTCGGAGCCGTCAGACCGTTCGACGCGCCGTCCTGGTTCACCGCGCTGCCCCGCACGACGGCCAGCACCCGGTGACCGTTGCGCCGGGCGTCGGACAGCCGCTCCACCAGCAGCATGCCCACACCCTCGGCCCAACCCGTACCGTCCGCACCGGCCGCGAACGCCTTGCACCGGCCGTCCGCCGACAAGCCCCGCTGACGGCTGAACTCCACGAACACGGACGGGCCTGCCATCACCGTGACGCCGCCGACGAGGGCCATCGAGCACTCACCGCTCCGCAGTGCCTGCGCGGCAAGGTGGAGGGCCACGAGTGACGACGAGCACGCCGTGTCCACCGTGACCGCCGGCCCCTCGAGCCCGAACGTGTACGAAACACGCCCCGAAGCGACGCTGCCCGCGCTGCCGTTGACGAGGTAGCCCTCCAGCCCTGCCGGTGAGGTGTGCACGCGGCCGCCGTAGTCGTGGTACATCACGCCGGCGAAGACACCGGTCCTGCTGCCCCGTACCGTCGCCGGGTCGATCCCGGCCCGCTCGAACGCCTCCCACGACGTCTCCAGCAGCAACCGCTGCTGCGGGTCCATCGCCAGCGCCTCACGCGGCGAGATCCCGAAGAACTCGGCGTCGAAGTCCGCCGCGTCGTGCAGGAAGCCGCCCTCTCGGGTGTAGCTGGTGCCCCACTGGTCGGGGTTCGGGTCGTAGAGCCGCTCCACGTCCCAGCCGCGGTCCTCGGGGAAGCCCGACACGGCGTCGCCCCCGGAGGACACCAGCTGCCACAGGTCCTCGGGCGACTGCACGCCGCCGGGGTAGCGGCAGGCCATGCCCACGATCGCGATCGGCTCGTCCGCCGTTCCGGTGGGCGTGGAGAGGGTCGCCGGCACGACCGCCGCCGCCTCGTCGGCGCCTGCGGCTTCGGTGGTGAGGAAGCGGGCGAGGGCAAGCGGGTTCGGGTGGTCGAAGACCAGGGTGGCGGGCAGGCGCATACCGACGGCCGAGTTGAGCCGGTTGCGCAGTTCGACGGCGGTCAGCGAGTCGAACCCGATGTCCTTGAACGAGTCGTCCGCGCCGACCGACTGTGCGACGGCGTGCCCGAGCACGGCGGCGACCTGGGTACGCACCAGGTCCAGCACCACGTGCTCGCGCTCGGCTTCCGGCAGCCCGGCCAGCCGCTGACCCAGCGACCCCTTCGGCGCGGTCCGCGCCGTGCGCCGCACCGGCGCGACCCGCACCAGTCCGCGCAGGACAGGCGGCACGGGCTGCCCCGGTCCGTCACGGAAGGCGGACGTGTCGAGCCGGATCGGGGCGACTGCCGCCCGATCGATGGCCAGTGCCGTGTCGAACATCCGCAGGCCGTCCGTCGGCGGGATCGCGGCGAGGCCCATCCGCTTGATGCGGGTGAGATCGGTGTGGTCGAGGCTGCCGGTCATGGCGCTCTCGCTGTCCTGCGCCCACAGGCCCCAGGCCAGCGACGTGGCCCGCAGGCCCACGGAACGGCGGTGCTCGGCGAGGGCGTCGAGGAAGGTGTTGGCAGCGGCGTAGTTCGCCTGGCCGGGCGTGCCGAGGGTGCCCGCCACCGAGGAGAAGAGCACGAACGCGGACAGGTAGCCGGACAGCTCGCCCGCCAGGTCGTGCAGGTTCAGCGCCGCGTCCACCTTCGGACGGAACACGGCGTCCAGCCGCTCGGGGGTCAGTGAGCCGATGATTCCGTCGTCCAGGACGCCGGCGGTGTGGACGATCGCGGACAGGCTCTGCCCGGGGCCGGTCAGGAGTGCACGCACGGCGTCGCGGTCGGCCACATCACACGCGGCCCAGGTGACGTCGGCGCCGTTCGCGGTCAGCTCGGCGGTGAGTTCGGCCGCGCCGGGTGCGTCGCCGCCGCGGCGGCTGACGAGCAGCACACTGCGGACGCCGTGCTCGGCGACCAGGTGCCGGGCGAACAGTCCGCCCAGCCCGCCCGACGCGCCGGTCAACAGAACGGTGCCGGAGCCGAGGCCGGGCAGCTCCGGCTCCGCGTTCGGCGCGGCGAAGCGGACCAGTCTCGGTACCCGGACCTCGTCGTCCGGATGCACCGCGGCCTGCGGCTCACCCGACGCGATCAGGCCGGGCAGCACGCGGGCAAGACGGGTGCCGTCAACACCGCTGACGACGTCGGCACGGGCATCACCGGCGGTCTCCACCAGCACGATGCGGTCGGGGTTCTCGGTCTGCGCCGAGCCCACCAGTCCGCGGACCGCCGACTGGGCGAGGTCTCCCGTACGCGTCACCAGCACCAGGCGCGCCGGACGTTCCTCGGCAAGCCACCACTGCACCAGCTCCAGCACCGCGTGGGTGACCTCACGGATCCGGGTGGCCAGGTCCGCACCGGTCCCGGTCGGGCAGGGCACGACCACGGCATCGGCGCCGGCGCCGGCGCCGGCTGCGGCATCGCTGTCCGCCGGCGAGTCAGTGGAACGGAGCGCGGCGAGATCCTCGTACGTCTCGATCCTCATGCCGTCCGGCGCGGACGGCAGGCCGAACGGCGTCCACTCCAGGCCGAAGACCGCGTCGTCGCTGCCGGAACCGGCGCGCAACTGGTCGGCGGGCGCCGGGCGCAGCGTCAGCGAGTCGACCTGCGCGACCGGTTCACCGGTGCCGTCGGCCAGTACCAGCGACACCGCGGAGGTGCCGGTGCCGACGCGCGAGACCTTCACCCGCAGGTCGGAGGCTCCGGCAGCCGCCAGGCGCACGCCGCTCCAGGCGAACGGCAGCAGTCCGTTCCCCGTCCCGGCCTCAGGCTCGACCGCGCCCAGCCAGACGGAGTGCAGGGCGGCGTCGAACAGGGCGGGGTGCAGTCCGTACTTCCCGGCGTCCGTCCGCTCCGTGCCGGGCAGCTCCACCTCGGCGAAGAAGTCGTCCCCGCTCCGCCACGCGGTACGCAGCCCCTGGAAGACGGGGCCGTAGTCGAGCGCCATGTCGGCGAGGCGGTCGTAGAACCCGTCGACGTCGACCGGCTCCGCACCCACGGGCGGCCACGCGGTGAGCGAGCCGTCCGTTGGCCCTCCCGTGGCGACGGTCAGCGAGCCGGAGGCGTGCCGGACCCATACCCGTTCGAAGTCGTCCTCGTGGGCGTACGCGTCCCCGTCGTCGATCCGCGAGTGCACGGTCAGCGGCCTGCGGCCCGAGCCGTCGTCGGCGCCGACGCGCACCTGCAGGGCGACGCCGCCGCGCTCGGGCACGAGCAGCGGTGTCTCCAATGTCAGCTCTTCCAACAGGTCACAGCCCACGGCGTCGGCAGCGGTGATCGCCAGCTCGACGAACGCGGTTCCCGGCAGGAGCGCGACCCCACTGACGGCGTGGTCCACCAGCCACGGGTGCGTGTGCGTCGAGAGCCGTCCGGTGAGCAGGTGTCCGTCGCCGTCGGCCAGCGGCACGGCGGCGCCGAGGAGCGGGTGACCGGCTTCGCCCTGCCCCACCGCGCGCAGGTCACCGGCCGAGGCGGGGGGATCGAGCCAGTAGCGCTGCTGCTGGAAGGCGTAGGTCGGCAGGGGAACGCGGTGAGCGCCGGGGAAGAATGCGTGCCAGTCCATCTCGGCACCGCTGACGTGCAGTTCGGCGAGCGCGGTCACGACGGCCTGCCGCTCGGGACGGTCGGCCCGGAGTACGGGGACGGTGACGATGTCGTCCGCGCAGCCCTGCGCCATACCGCTCAGCACACCGCCCGGACCGATCTCCACGAACGTGCCCACACCCAGATCGTGCAAGGTCCGCACACCGTCGGCGAAGCGGACCGCCTCACGCACGTGCCGCACCCAGTACTCCGGGGTGTACGCCTCGGCCAGGCGACCGGTGAGGTTCGAGACCACCGGAATCCGCGGCTCATCGAAGGCCAGACCACGAACGACCTGCGCGAACTCCTCCAGCATCGGATCCATCAACGGCGAATGGAACGCGTGACTGACCTTCAACCGAGATGTTTTGCGGCCCTGTCGGGTGAAAGCCTCGGCGATCTCCAGCACGGCATCCTCGGCACCGGAGACCACCACGGACCGAGGCCCGTTGACCGCCGCGATCCCGACGCCGTCGGTCAGATGCGGCAGCACCTCGTCCTCGGCCGCCTGCACCGCCACCATCGCACCACCAGCAGGCAGCGCCTGCATCAACGCGGCACGCGCCGACACCAACCTCGCCGCATCCCCGAGCGACAACACACCCGCCACATGCGCGGCCGCGATCTCACCCACCGAATGACCAGCCACATAATCCGGCCGCACACCCCACGACTCGAGGAGACGGAACAGCGCCACCTCGACGGCGAACAACGCCGGTTGGGTGCAACCGGTCTGGTTCAACTCATCCGAACCAACATCGACCGTGACCTCAAGATGTGCGCACACCTCGTCGTACGCCGCCGCGAACACCGGGTACGCCGCGTACAGCTCACGCCCCATCCCCAACCGCTGCGAACCCTGACCCGAGAACAAGAACCCGACCTTGTCCGCCGAGTGAGCGCGTCCGGCGACGACGTTCGCCACCGGTTCGCCTGCCGCGAGGGCCTCAAGACCTGCCCGCAACTCGACCGGGTCGGTGCCGATCACCGCAGCCCGGTGCTCCAGCGCCGACCGCGTCGTGGCCGACGAGAATCCGACGTCGACGGGCGACACACCGTCGGTCACGAAGGCCAGTAGACGCTCCGCTTGGGCCCGCAGCGCCACTTCATTCTTCGCTGACAGCACCCACGGCACGGGCACCGGGTGGTGTTCCCGGGCCGGGTCGGCCACGGCCGCGGCGGGCGCCTCCTCGATGATCGTGTGCGCGTTGGTGCCGCCGATGCCGAAGGACGACACCGCGGCCCTGCGGGGCCTGGCGGTCCCGGGCCATCGCACCGGCTCGGTCAGCAGCCGCACGGCGCCCGCCGACCAGTCGACGTGCGCGGTCGGCTCGTCCACATGAAGCGTCTGCGGCAGCATGCCGTGCCGCATCGCCAACACCATCTTGATCACACCGGCGACACCCGCGGCGGCCTGCGTGTGACCGATGTTGGACTTGACCGAGCCCAGCCACAACGGCCTATCGTCGGAGTGTTCCTGCCCGTACGTGGCGAGGAGCGCCTGCGCCTCGATCGGGTCGCCCAGCCTCGTGCCCGTGCCGTGCGCCTCGACGGCGTCCACGTCGGCCGGCGTGAGCCCGGCGTTCGCCAGCGCCTGCCGGATCACCCGCTGCTGCGAGGGACCGTTCGGCGCGGTCAGACCGTTGGACGCACCGTCCTGGTTCACCGCACTCCCCCGCACGACGGCCAGTACCTCGTGGCCGTTCCGACGGGCGTCGGACAACCGCTCCAACAACAGCAGACCGACGCCCTCGCCCCAACCCGTACCGTCGGCACCGGCCGCGAACGCCTTGCACCGCCCGTCGGGCGACAGACCGCGCTGCCGGCTGAACTCCACGAACAGGTCCGGCGTGGTCATGACGGTGACGCCCCCGACCAGGGCCATCGTGCACTCGCCGCTCCGCAGGGCCTGCGCGGCGAGATGGAGGGCCACGAGCGACGACGAGCACGCCGTGTCGACCGTGACCGCCGAACCCTCCAGGCCGAACGTGTAGGAGATGCGTCCGGAGACGACCGAGGCCGCCTTGCCGGTGAGCGCGTACCCCTCGATCTCCTCGGGCGCATTGCGCAGTCCGTTGGCGTAGTCCTGACCGTTGGTGCCGATGAAGACACCGGTGCGGCTGGCGCGGACGGAGGCGGGGGCGATACCGGCGCGCTCGAAGGCCTCCCACGCGGTCTCCAGCAGCAGCCGCTGCTGCGGGTCCATGGCCAGCGCCTCGCGCGGCGAGATCCCGAAGAGACCGGCGTCGAAGCGGTCGGCGCCCTGGATGAAGCCGCCCTCGCGCGCGTACGTCTTGCCGGGTCGGTCGGGGTCGGGGTCGTAGAGCGCGTCGATGTCCCAGCCGCGGTCGGTGGGGAAGCCGGACATCGCGTCCTGGCCGGAGCTCAGCAGCTCCCACAGGTCCTCCGGCGACTGGACGCCACCGGGGAAGCGGCAGCTCATGCTGACGATCGCGAGGGGCTCGTCGGCCGCGGCGGCGGCCGTCGCCTGCGCGGCGTCCGCCGCCGGCCCGTGCCGGCCGAGGAGTTCCACGCCCAGGTGACGGGCGAGGGCGGTGGGGGTCGGGTGGTCGAAGACCAAGGTGGTGGGCAGCTTGAGGCCGGTGGCCGTGTTGAGCCTGTGGCGCAGTTCGACGGCGGTGAGCGAGTCGAAGCCGGTCTCGCGGAACGTCCGGTCGGCTTCGAAGGCGCCCTTGCCCGTGTGGCCGAGCACCATGGCGGCCAGCTCGCGGACCAGGTCCAGCAGGATGCGGCTCTGCTCCCCCGGCGTGGCGCCGAGGAGGCGCTGGACCAGCGCGGACGCGGGCACTTCGGCATTCCGCGCGGCCTGGGCGCGTACTTCGAGGGCCTTGCGGGCCTCGGGTACACCGTGCAGCAGCGGGCAGGGGCGCGTGCCGGCGAAGGCCGGGACGAAGCGGTCCCAGTCCACGTCCGCGACGGTCAAGGAGGTTTCGCCGTGGGTCAGCGCACCGTGCAGCACGGAGATCGCGGGAAGGGCCGCGATCGCCCGTACGCCGCGCCGCCGCAGATGGTCACCGGCGGCGCCGTCGGCCATGCCTCCTTCCGCCCAGGATCCCCAGGCAACGGCCAGCGCGGGCAGGCCCTGCGCCCGGCGCTGCTCGGCGAGGGCGTCGAGGAAGGCGTTCGCGGCACCGTAGGCGCCCTGGCCGCCGTTGCCCCAGACACCGGTCATCGAGGAGAAGAGCACGAAGGCGTCGAGGTCCTGGCGGTCCCGGGTGAGCTCGTGCAGGTTGAGCGCTGCGTCCACCTTGGGGCGCAGCACGTGGTCGAGGCGCTCGGGCGTGAGCGATTCGACCAGACCGTCGTCGAGTACGCCTGCGGTGTGCACCACGGCGTTCACGGTGTGCCGGCCGAACAACTCGGCGAGCGCGTCGCGGTCGGCCGCATCGCACGCGACGACGGTGACCTGGGCGCCCAACTCCTCCAGCTCCGCCTTGAGTTCGGTGGCGCCCGGGGCGTCGGGGCCCCGGCGGCCGGTGAGCACCAGGTGTTCGGCACCGGCACCGGCGAGCCAGCGGGCCACGTGTCCGCCCAGCGCCCCCGTACCACCGGTCACGAGCACGGTGCCGCGCGGCGACCAGGGTGCGTCCGCGGGTTCCGTGCTGTGCGGCGCGCGCACGAGGCGGCGGCCGGACACTCCGGAGGCGCGTACGGCGAGCTGGTCCTCGTCGGCCTGGGCCAGCACGCCGGCCAGTCGCTCCAGCGCACGGGAGTCGAGCTCGGCAGGCAGGTCGACGAGCCCGCCCCAGCGCTGCGGCTGTTCCAGGGCGACGATCCTGCCCAGGCCCCAGAGCTGGGCGGAGACGGGGTCGGTCAGCAGGTCCGTCGTGCCGGTCGACACCGCGCCGCTGGTCAGACACCACAGCGGGGCCTCGATCCCGGCGTCGCCGAGGGCCTGGAGCAACAAAACGAGCCGCTGGAGGGCATCAGCCCCCGCTTCTCCCTGCGCTGCGGCGAACAGGATGCCGTCGGCCTGCTCGTGCCCGGCGTCGGCGAAGGCCCGGACGAGCACGTCGCGGTCGGTGTCCTCGCCCACGACGAACGGTACGAGCGCGACGCCGAGTTCCGTTAGCCCGGCGCGGATCGCCTCGGTCCACGCGGTCTCCTCGGAGACCGCGTAGAGCCAGGTCCCCGACGGAGCGGCCCCGACCATGTCACCGAGCGGCTGCCAGGTGATCCGGTAGCGCCAGCCGTCGGCGGTGGACTGCTCGCGCCGCTGCCGGCGCCAGGCGGCCAGCTTGGGTGCGACCACGCCCAGTTCGGCGGGCTCCAGCCCCAGGAGCGCACCGAGAGATGCCCGGTCCTCGCTCTCGACGGAGTCCCAGAACTCGGCGTCCATCGCCTCCGGGGCGCCGGCGGTCGCCTGAGGCACGTCGAGCCAGTAGCGCTCGCGCTGGAAGGCGTAGGTGGGCAGGTCGACGCGCCGGGCGCCGGGGAAGAAGGCGTGCCAGTCCACTTCGGCACCGCTGACGTGCAGTTCGGCGAGCGCGGTCACGACGGCCTGCGGCTCGGGGCGGTCGACGCGCAGCAGCGGGACGGTGACCACCTCGTCCACACAGCCCTGCGCCATGCCGCTGAGGACACCTCCGGGACCGATCTCCACGAACGTGGTCACGTCCAGCTCGTGGAGAGTCTGGATGCCGTCGGCGAAGCGGACCGCCTCACGGACGTGCCGCACCCAGTACTCGGGCGTGTACGCCTCGGCCAGCAGGCCGGTGAGGTTCGAGACCACAGGAATCCGCGGCTCACTGAACGCCAGACCGCGAACGACCTCCCCGAACTCCTCCAGCATCGGATCCATCAACGGCGAATGGAACGCGTGACTGACCTTCAGACGGGACGTCCTACGACCCTGCGCAGCGAACACCTCGGTAATCGCCGCAACCGCGTCCTCCGCACCGGAAACGACCACGGACCGAGGCCCGTTGACCGCCGCGATCCCGACCCCGTCGGTCAGATACTGCAGCACCTCGTCCTCGGACGCCTGCACCGCCACCATCGCCCCGCCCGCGGGCAACGCCTGCATCAACGCGGCCCGCGCCGACACCAGTCTCGCCGCATCCCCGAGCGACAACACACCCGCCACATGCGCGGCCGCGATCTCACCCACCGAATGACCAGCCACATAATCCGGCCGCACACCCCACGACTCCAGCAACCGGAACAGCGCCACCTCCACAGCGAACAACGCCGGCTGCGTGCAACCCGTCTGGTTCAACTCCTCCGCGTCGACGTCGAGCGTGACCTCAAGATGTGCGCACACCTCGTCGTAGGCGGCGGCGAACACCGGGAAGGCGTCATAGAGTCCGCGGCCCATACCGACCCGCTGCGAACCCTGACCCGAGAACAGGAACCCGACCTTGCCCCCGACGGCACCACCCACCACAGCAGCACCGGAAACAAGCGCCTCCAACCCCTGCCGGAACTCCCCGAACTCCTCCCCCACCACCACCGCACGGCGCTCCAGCACCGCACGCGACGTCGCCAGCGAGAACGCCACATCCTCCGGCCGAACCCCAGCGCCCCCGACGCCATCGACGCCATCGGCGTCCAGAAAGGACAGCAACCGGCCCGCCTGCTCCCGCAGCGCCCCATCGCTCTTCGCCGACAGCACCCACGGCACCGGTCCCGTGACGGCCGTCTCGCGGGCGGGCTCGTCGCTCGTCGCGGCCTGTTCGACGATGACGTGGGCGTTGGTGCCGCTGATGCCGAAGGACGACACGGCGGCACGCCGCGGCGCGTGGGTCGCAGGCCACTCCACGGCCTCGGTGAGCAGCCGGACATCACCGGCCGACCAGTCCACGTGCGGCGTCGGCTCATCGGCGTGCAGGGTCTGCGGCAGCACGCCGTGCCGCATCGCCATGACCATCTTGATCACACCGGCCACGCCCGCCGCGGCCTGGGCGTGGCCGATGTTGGACTTCAGCGAGCCCAGCCACAACGGCCGGTCGCCGTCCCGTCCCTGGCCGTAGGCGGCGATGAGGGCTTCTGCCTCGATCGGGTCGCCGAGCCGCGTGCCCGTACCGTGCGCCTCCACGGCGTCGACGTCCGCGGGCGCGAGTCCGGCGGCCGCCAGGGCCTGGCGGATGACGCGCTGCTGGGAGGGTCCGTTGGGCGCCGTGAGTCCGTTCGACGCGCCGTCCTGGTTCACCGCGCTGCCCCGCACGACGGCCAGCACCCGGTGACCGTTGCGCCGGGCGTCGGACAGCCGCTCCACCAGCAGCATGCCCACACCCTCGGCCCAGCCCGTACCGTCGGCCCCGGCGCCGAACGCCTTGCAGCGGCCGTCCGCCGACAGGCCGCGCTGGCGGCTGAACTCCACGAACATGCCGGGCGTGGACATCACGGTGACGCCGCCGGCCAGGGCCATCGTGCACTCGCCGCTCCGCAGCGACTGGACGGCCAGGTGCAGCGCCACCAGCGAGGACGAGCAGGCCGTGTCCACGGTGACCGCCGGGCCTTCGAGGCCGAAGGAGTAGGCCACGCGGCCCGAGGCGACGCTGGTCGTCGTGCCGGTCAGCAGGTAGCCCTCGATGCCGTCGGCCGGCTCGTGCAGCCGGGGGCCGTAGTCCTGTGCCGCCGCGCCGATGAACACGCCCGCCCGGCTCCCGCGTAGCGTGGCCGGGTCGATGCCGGCCCGTTCGAAGGCCTCCCACGACGTCTCCAGGACCAGCCGCTGCTGCGGGTCGATCGCGGCGGCCTCGCGGGGGCTGATGCCGAAGAAGCCGGCGTCGAACTCGGCCGCCTCGTGCAGGAAGCCGCCGTGCCGCGTCGAGGACTTGCCGAGCGTCCCGGGCTCCGGGTCGTAGAGCGCTTCGGCGTCCCAGCCGCGGTCCGCCGGGAATCCGGAGATGGCGTCGCCACCTGAGGCGACCAGCCGCCACAGGTCCTCGGGGGAACTCACCCCGCCGGGCAGACGGCAGCTCATGGCCACGATGGCGATGGGCTCGTCGGGGTCGGCCGACGTCGCGGACGCGGAGGCCGCCGTGTCCGCGCCGCCCAGGGACCGGGCGGCGAGGTGGCGGGCGAGCGCGGCAGGGGTCGGGTGGTCGAACAGCAGCCCGCTGGGCAGGCGCAGGCCGGTGGCCTCGCCCAGTTGGTTACGCAGTTCCACCGAGCTGAGCGAGTCGAAGCCGAGATCCTTGAACGTCCACTCGGTCTTGACCTGGCGGGCTTCGGCGTGGCCCAGGACGGCGGCGATGTGTACGCGGACCAGGTCGAGCACGGCCTCGTCGCGTTCGGACCGGGGCAGTCCGGACAGCCGTCGGCCCAGGGCTCCGAGGGGCGCGCTGTGGGTCTCGGCGATGGCGATGGCGTCCGGCTCCGGAGCCGCGAGAGCCCAGCCGGTGGTGGCGACGGACGACGTGGTGTCGCCGTCCAGCCAGTACCGCTGCCGTTCGAACGCGTAGGTGGGCAGTGCGACCTTGCGGTGTGCGTCCCGCCCGCCGCCGAACAGGGCGTCCCAGTCCGGCTCCACGCCATGGACGTGCAGCGAGGCGACTGCCGCAAGCAGGGCCTGCGCCTCGGGGCGACGGGCGCGCAGGGCGGGGACGAACAGGGACTCGCTGTCAGCGCCGGCGCGGGCCATGGAGGTGAGCACGCCGCCCGGGCCGAGCTCCAGGTAGGTGCGGACGCCCTGCTCGTCGAGGCGGGCGATGCCGTCGGCGAAGCGGACCGCGTCGCGCACATGGCGGACCCAGTACGCGGCCGTGCACCCTTCGTACTCCGAGGGCTCTTCTGACAGTCGGCCCGTCACGTTGGACACGATCGGGATGCGCGGGGCGTGGAAGGTGAGGCCCTCGGCCACGTCGCGGAACTCCGCCAGCATGGGTTCCATGTGCGGGGAGTGGAAAGCGTGGCTGACCCTCAGCCGACTGGTCCTGCGGCCCAGGGCGGCGAAGGCGTCGGCGATCCCGGTGGCGAGGTCCTCGTCGCCGGAGACGACGACGGAGTCCGGTCCGTTCAGGGCGGCGATGCTCACGCGGTCCGTGCGGTCGCCGATGCGGGCGCGGACCTCGTCCTCCGTGGCCTGGACGGCGATCATGACGCCGCCGACGGGCAGCGCCTGCATCAGACGCCCGCGCGCGGCCACGAGGGCGCAGGCGTCGGCGAGCGAGAGGACGCCGGCGACGTGCGCGGCGGCGAGTTCGCCTATGGAGTGGCCCACGAGCACGCCGGGGGTGATGCCCCAGCTCTCCAGAAGCCGGAACAGGGCGACCTCGAGGGCGAACAGCGAGGTCTGCGTGTAGAGGGTCCGGTCGAGTTCGGCCGCTACCTCGGTGCCTTCGGGGGCGAACATGACCTCGCGCAGCGGCCGCGGCAGCAAGGGGTCGAGGTGGGCGCACACCTCGTCCAGCTCGGTGGCGAACGCGGGTACGGCCTCGGCCAGTTCGCGTCCCATGCCGGCTCGCTGGCTGCCCTGGCCGGAGAAGAGGAAGGCGAGCTCGCCGCGCGCGCCCGTGCGGTCCGTGCGGCCCGTGGTCAGTGCGGCGTCGATGCCGCCGGTGGACAGCTCTCGCAGGGCGCGCAAGAAGTCGTCGCGATCCTCGCCCACGACGACCGCCCGGTGTTCGAAGGCGGTGCGGCCGGTGGCCAGCGACCAGCCGGCGTCGGGCAGGACGAGACCGGGGTGCGCCTCGGCGTGTGCGAGCAGGGCGGCGGCCTGGGCGCGCAGCCCGGACGCGGTCCTGGCGGACAGCGGCCAGAGGGTCGGCGCCGCGCTCGTACCCGCCTCCGCGGCCGCGCCCGCCGCGGTCGCCCGGTGTTCCGCCAGCACGATGTGGCAGTTGGTGCCGCCCATGCCGAACGAGCTGACGCCGGCGTGCAGCGGGCGGTCCTCCCGGCCCTCCCACGACGTGTGCTCGGTCTGCACCCGCAAGTTCAACCGGTTCAGGGGGATCGCCGGGTTCGGCGTCTCGAAGTTGAGGCTGGCGGGCAGTTCGCGGTGGCTGAGCGACAGGGCGGCCTTCAGCAGGCCGGTGATGCCGGCGGCACCCTCCAGGTGGCCGACGTTGGTCTTGGCCGAGCCGACCCGCAGTGGGCGGCCGCGCTCGCGTCCCGCACCGAGCACTGCGCCGAGCGCGGCTGCCTCGACGGGGTCGCCGACCTTGGTGCCGGTGCCGTGCAACTCCACGTAGCCGACGTGGGCGGGGTCGATCCCGGCCCGCTCGTAGGCGAGACGCAGCACCTGTTCCTGCCCCGCCTGCAGCGGCACGGTCAGCCCGTCGCCGCCACCGTCGTTGTTGACCGCGCTGCCGCGGATCACGCAGTAGACGGGGTCGCCGTCCGCGACGGCCCGGGCGAGAGGTTTGAGCACGACGATGCCGCCGCCCTCGCCGCGGACGTAGCCGTTCGCGCGGGCGTCGAAGGTGAAGCAGCGGCCGTCGGGGGACAGGCCGCCGAACTTGGCGGCGCCCATGGCGCTATCGGGAACGATGTTGAGGTTCACGCCGCCCGCGAGGGCGATCGTCGATTCGCCCTCGCGGAGGCTCTCGCAGGCGAGGTGGACCGAGACCAGGGAGGAGGACTGACCGGAGTCCACGGTCAGGCTGGGGCCGTTGAGCCCGAGGAAGTACGAGACCCGGTTGGCGATGATGCTGCGGTGCAGGCCGGTGACGGTGTGCGGAGAGATGGCGGTGAGCCCGGAGCGGTGGTGCAAGGTCGCGTAGTCGTCCCAGATGGCGCCGACGAATACCCCGGTCCGGGTGGAGCGCAGCGTCCCGGCACGCACGTGCGCGTCCTCCAGCGCTTCCCAGGCCAGCTCCAGCACAAGCCGCTGCTGCGGGTCCATGGCGGCGGCCTCCTTGGGGGAGACTCCGAAGAACCCGGCGTCGAAGTGGCCGATGCGGTCGAGGAATCCTCCCCGTCGGATGTCGGTCCTGCCGGGTGCGGACGGGTCGGCGTCACCCACCGCGGCCCCGTCCCACCGGTCCGGGGGGACGTCGGTGATCGCGTCCGCGCCCTCGCTGAGCAGCCGCCAGAAGGCGGCTGGGTCGGCGGCCCCCGGCAGTCGGCACGCCAAGCCGATGACAGCTATACCATCGGCCGAATCCGCCGAAGCCGAACCGGACCGATTCACCATTCCGCTGAGCTCGGACTCGACCATATTGCACTCCACCCACCCGCACAGAGAATGAAAAGGCACCGCACCATGCCGGCCACGGCACAGGCGATCGGTTCGACCGGGCGGCAACAAGTTGCGGTGTGACCCTAGTTTCGGTCCCGCAGCCGCGCTCCGCCGCTGCATCGGATCAGCTTTAGGGGAATCCCCAATGGTCGACGTGCACGAGCATTGACAGCCGGGAATCTCTAAGGAGAACCCTAGGGACAGTCGTGGGAGAATTTCGGCTTGTACAGCCTCCCCCGATTCCCCTCCGCCGATGAGGCCCCAGGTCTTTCATGGCGCATTTGCAAGCAGCCGGGAATCACTCAGCACGGCCTTTTCTGCAGGATGCCCTTTCGACCCGCCCGCCCCCTTCACGCAAGCGTGCGAGGAATGCCCGATGACCCCGCTGCGGTACCCCCGATGGGCACGTCGGCCACCTGGTCACCGGCCTGCAGACCACGCGGATCATGCTGCTCCTGTGCGCGTCTCTCCAGCGAACTCGGACCGGCCATCACCGTCGGCGCCGGCGCCGACGCCCGGGGAGCCTGCGGCGGTCGTCGCACCCTGGCCTGCCACGCCCCCGGCAAGGTGAGCACGGCCCCACCGGTCGCGGCGTTCCCGCATGGTCGGCGTTCACCGCGCGATCCGCTGGTGTGGGCGAAGCGACCCCCGGTGTTATTCAATGAGGTGTGCGGTCAGGGATCTCGGTGCCCCGACGCACGGGTCCGAGTACAGCCCCGGCGCTGCGCCGGGGATTGCGAGAGAGCCGCATGGACTCCACACCCTCCCCCTCGTCCTCTTCGCCGTTTGACATGGTGAGCAGTGCCCTCGGGCGCTACATCCCGCGCGGCGGAGCGGCAGCGGCGGCCGGTCCTGCGAACGCTCAGGGCGACCGCGCCACCCGCCAACGTGTACCCGACAACCCGGCAGCCGACCGTCAGGATCAGATTCTCGGCGTGGTCAACCTGGACAGAGATCTGGAGGACCTCACACCGCCCCGCCTTGCACACCGTCCGGGACCTGGGCATCCACAAGGAAGCCCTGTCGCAATGGGTCCGCCAGGCCGAGGCCGACCAGGGCGAGCGGCCCGATCCGCTGACCACTGCAGAGAGTCGACTGCCGCGAGGCCGTTGCAGTGGCCTCGCCGACCCTTAAAAGCGCGGCCCCGCTCCGGGCGGCCGTCATGCCAGCTCCAGAACGAGCTTGCCGACGTTCTCGCCACGGAAGAGCATCTGCAGCGTCTCGGGGAAGTCGTCCACGCTCCCTCTCACGACGTGTTCCCTGACCTTGATGCGGCCGTCGGCGATCCAGGCGGAGATGTCCTGCGCGGCCTGCGGGTAGCGCTTGGCATAGTCGAAGACGACGAATCCCTCCATCCGGGCGCGGCGCACCAGCAGTGTCAGGTAGTTCGAGGGACCCTTGACCGGGGTGGCGTTGTTGTACTGACTGATCGCACCGCAGACCACGACGCGCGCGTGCATCGCCAGCCGGGTCAGTGCAGCGTCGAGGATGTCGCCGCCCACGTTGTCGAAGTAGACGTCGATGCCGTCGGGGGCATGCCGGCGCAGCGCCTTCCCAACGTCGTCGGCGCGGTAGTCGATCGCCGCGTCGAATCCCAGTTCGTCGGTGAGCAACGCGCACTTCTCCGGCCCACCGGCGATGCCGACCACCCGGCAGCCCTTGGCCTTCGCGATCTGACCCGCGATGGAACCGACCGCGCCGGCCGCCCCTGACACCACGACGGTCTCGCCGTCCTTCAACACTCCGACGTCCAGCAGGCCGAAATAAGCGGTCATGCCGGGCATGCCCAGTGCTCCCAGCCATCGGGGTGCACCTCGCCCACGGGGCGGGCTGACAGACGGATCTGGCGGTTGGTCGCGGACATCGCGCTTCCTGTCGTTGCGGCTCCCCTTGACCATACCGACCAGTAGGTACGCCGGCGATCGTGACATGCGCCACAGGCCGCCCCGCCCGGCGGGCACCTATGACCCGCGAGCCGTCAAGCCGTCGACCGACAGTGCCGGCCGGAGAGTCACGTCGAGCCCAAAACGTGACTCTCCACGGACTGCCCGGCGTACCAACCAGTCGGTACCGTGCACCGCCACGCCTCCCCCAGCACTCCACGGAACCGAGCCCAGCCGGAAGGCCACGCGATGACATATCCCCATGACCAGCGGTACCCGCAGCAGGAATGGCCGCAGCCGCGGACCGAACCGTACGGCCGTGCCCCTCGGTACGAGTCGTACGGGCGGGATCCGGGGCAGGAGCCCTCCCCGTCCGGATACGACGGCGCCGCGTACGACTGGTACGGGCAAGCCGCCCGGCAGGAACCGTACGCGCACGAGACGCATCGGCCCAGCGCCGACCTGGCAGCCCTCCGCTCGGCCTACCGCGTGCTCCGCCGGGTCTCCTCGATCACCGCACTCGGCTCCTTCATGGTGTACGTGCTGCTGTCCTGCTACGCACCGGAGCTGATGGGGGCCAGGATCACCGGGGAGCTGAGCCTTGGAATCGCCCTGGGGATCCTTCAGCTCGTCGTCACCTTCGCGGCGGTCTTCTCGTACGAGCGCAGCGCACAACGCTCGGTGGACCCGTTGGCCCGCGTCGTCAGGGAGCGGGCGGCCGACCGGCCCGCGGGGGTGGCGAGATGACCGATTTCGACTCCGGGTCGCAGGCCACCGTCCTCGTCCTCTTCACCGCCCTGGTCACCGTCACGCTGCTGATGTGCGTGATGACGGGACCGGACCGCGACGACCTGACGAACTTCTACACCGGCTACCTTTCGCTCACCCCGTTCAAGAACGGCCTGGCCATCGCGGGCGACTACATCTCCGCGGCCACGGTGCTGAGTACCAGCGGCATCATCGCGCTCGCCGGATACGACGGCTATGTCCTCACGGTCAGCACCGCCTTGTCTCTGGTGCTCCTGATGTTCCTGCTGGCCGAACCTCTGCGCAACGCCGGCAGGTTCACCATGGGCGACGTCCTGGCCCGCACCATGCCCGGGCGGGCCGTGCGCATCGCTTCCTGCGTCGTGACGCTTTCGGCGACCCTGCCCTTTCTGGTCGTCCAGCTCTCCGGGGCCGGGTCGCTGCTCACCTTCATCCTGAACATCCCGCACGGGGCGGGCGCCAGGACGGCGTGCATCGTCATCGTCGGCAGCCTGATGATCATTTACGCGGCGCTCGGCGGTATGCGGGGAACCGCGCTCCTTCAGATGATCAAGATCGTCATCCTGCTCGGCACCAGCGTCGTCGTCGCCGCCCTGGTCCTGAACCGCTTCGGCTGGAACCCCGGAGACCTGCTCAGGGCCGCCCAGCACGGCAGCGGCACGGGCCCGGCCTTCCTTCGACAGGGCCTTCAGTTGGGCACCTCGGCCGGCGACCGGCTGGACTTCGCCGGTCTCCAGATCACCGTGGTCCTCGGCGTGGCCTGCCTGCCCCACATCACCATGCGTCTGTTCTCCGCGCAGGACGTGCCGGCCGTGCGTCGCTCCATGTCGTGGGCCGTCGGCACGGTCACCACCTTCTGCCTGCTCGTGATCATCTTGGGTACGGGCGCGGCAGCCCTGGTGGGATCGCGGTCCATCATTGCGGCCGACCCGCACGGCAGGACGTCGGTGCTCATGCTGTCGCAGGTGCTCGGCGGGGCCCCCTCCTCCGCGGGCGCGACGATTCTCTACTCGGCCGTGGCGGGAATGGTGTTCATCACCCTGCTGTCCTCGGTCGCGGGGATGACCCTGGCCGCGGCCTCGTCGCTCGCCCACGACCTGTTCGCCCATGCGGCGCGGCAGGGACGGGCGGAGCCGCGTACGGAGATGACGGTGGCGGCGTGGACGAGCGTGGCCGTGGGAACCGTGGCCATCGGGCTCGCCACCCTGGTCCAGAGCTGGGACGTCGGCGTGCTGACCACTCTGGCCGTCTGCATCGGGGCATCCGCGGTGGCTCCCGCGCTGACCTACTCCCTGTTCTGGAGAGGATTCACACGCACCGGTCTGCTCGCCACCCTCTATGGCGGCGCGGCCTGCGCGGTGGTGCTGATGGTCTTCTCCAAGGCCGTCTCGGGCACGCCGTCCGCCGTCTTCCCGACCGCCGACTTCCACTGGTTCCCGATGCAGTCCACCGGACTGGTCTCCATCCCGTTCGGTTACCTGGCGGGCTGGCTGGGCAGCCGTCTGGACCACCGGCACCGCGCGGCTGACAGCCGGGAGAGCCGACTGCTGTACGAGGAGAGCGAGCAACGTCTGCTCGCCGCAGCCGAATGACCGAGGTGGCGGGGGCGGACCGAGCAGGCGGCCTCGCTCCCGCCGCCGCAGTCCGCCCACGGCCCCGCGCGGAGCCCCATGACAGCCGTATGCCCGCACGCGCGCCGATGTGTGGGTCGACAGCAACGGCCTGCGACGGTCAGGTGAGCGTGCCGGCCAGTGATTGCTCGGTCCACACCGTTTTGCCTTCGCGGGTGTAGCGGGTACCCCACCGTTCGGCCATCTGGGCCACCAGGAACAGGCCGCGCCCGCCCTCGTCGGTGGTACGGGCGCGGCGCAGGTGTGGTGCGGTGTGGCTGGTGTCGCTGACCTCGCACACCAGGAACCGTTCACGGATCAGCCTCAGGGTCGCAGGCCCACTGGCGTACCGGTAGGCGTTGGTGACCAGTTCGCTGGCAATCAACTCGGTGCTGAACGCCAAGTGCTCCAGGCCCCATTCGGTCAGCTTGGCCGAGGTCAACGCCCGGGCCCGGGCGGCGCCGGCAGGCTCCAGCGTCAGCTGCCAGGAGGCGACATCCTCCGGTGGCAGCACGCGGGTGCGCGCGATCAGCAACGCGATGTCGTCGCTGGGGTGTGCGGGCACGAGCGAGTCGACCACGGCTTGGCATGTCCGTTCCAGCTCGTCCGCAGGGCGGGTGAGCGCTGCGCACAGCTTGCTCAGGCCGATGTCCGCGTCGATGTTGCGTTCGCCGATGATTCCGTTGGTGTACAGGCACAGCAGGCTTCCCGCGGCCAGGTCGATCTCCCGGGCCTCGAACGGCAGGCCGCCCAGGCCGAGAGGTGGGCCTGCGGGCAGGTCGAGCAGGGCCGCCTGTCCATCCGGACCGGTCACCACCGGCGGCGGGTGGCCGGCGCGGGCCATGGAGCACCGCCGGGAGACAGGGTCGTACACGGCGTACAGGCAGGTGGCGCCGACGACCTGCTCGCCCACGGGCCGTTCGCCGAACGCTTCCTGTTCGGCGGCCAGCAGGGTGACCAGGTCGTCCAGGCGCGAGAGGACCTCGTCCGGTTCCAGGTCGAGGCTCGCGAGCGTGTGTACGGCGGTACGCAACCGGCCCATCGTGGCGGCGGCGTGGATGCCCCGTCCCACCACGTCGCCGACGACGAGGGCGACCCGAGCCCCGGAAAGGGGAATGACGTCGAACCAGTCGCCGCCCAGGCCCGGGGCCGCGCTGGCCGGCAGGTACCGCAGGGCCACCTCGACGGCCGACTGGTCCGGAACCTTCCGGGGCAGAAGGCTGCTCTGCAAGGTGAACGCGGTCTGCTGCTGCTGGGTGAAGCGCCGGGCGTTGTCGATGGCGACGGCGGCGCGCGAGCCGAGTTCCTGGGCGAGGGTGAGGTCGTCCGCCTCGAAGGGATCGGGGCGGCTCGAACGCCACAGGGTCAGCACACCCAGCACCAGGCCACGTGCGGCGAGGGGTACCACGATCAGCGAGTGGGCGCCCGGGTCCGGAGCGTGGGCGTCCTGGCGGCTTTCGGTCGAGACGGAGTCGGACGACAGAACCGGTTCCAGGACGGGCCGCCCTTCGGCCAGGCATCGTGACTGGGGTGTGCCGGGTGCGAACTCCACCGGCACGCCCTGGCCGTGGGGCGCGCCGGGTTGCTGAGTTCCGATACCGCAGGCCCCCACTCGAACCACAGGTCCCGCCGGCGCCCGAGCCGGCTCCTCACCACATGTGACCGACTCGAGCAGGTCCACCGACGCGTGGTCGGCGAGGTGCGGCACCATCACCTCGGCGAGTTCCTCGGCGGTCTCCGCCACGTCGAGCGTGGTTCCGATACGGCTGCCGGCCTGGTCGAGGAGCGCGAGCCGACGCTGGGCCCGGTGGCGTCCGGTGATGTCCTCGATCATCTCGGCCACGCCCAGGACCCGGCCGGAGCGATCCTCCATCCGGAAGGCCGAGACCAAGGCGACCCGCTCTCGTGCCGGATCCGATTCGAGGCGAGCGAACTGCTCGGAGTAGATCAACGGTCTGCCGTTCTCCATCACCTGACGCACTCGGTCCACGGCCTTGCGCGCATCGTCGGGAACGAGCATGCAGCCGGTCGGCAGACCTCGAAAATCTGCTGCCGGGACGCCGGTGAAGCGTTCTACGGCCCGGTTGACCCGGAGAACTTTCAGGTCGGGGCCTTGGACGACCAGGCCGATCGGACACTGGTGGTACAGCCCGTCGAGAATCGCGCGGTCCCTTTGCCAGTCCAGGACGTCGGCCGCAGGTGCCCCGGCGACAAGCCACTCACGGACCCGGTCGTCGCGGGAGAACGTCTGGGCCCTGAGCCCCATCTCCACAAGGCGTCCGTCGCGGTGCCGCACCTTGAGCAACCCGAACCAGCCGCCGGTTCTCCGGCAACTCGCCGCGGCCTCCCTGACGGCCGGCAGATCACGCGGATCGACGAGGACCTCGAAAGCCTGACGGCCGATCACGGCTGCGCCCGGATGGCCGAGCAGCTCCTCGGCCCGCCGGTTCCACCCGACCACGGCACCCCGGTCGTCGAGCACCGCCAGGGCGGCGAGGCGCGGGGCGAACGGATCGTCGTGGCTTGCGCTGGGCTCCGTCATCCACATCTCCACCGCCGGCTGACCCGCAGATACACCTAAGCCTAGTGAACCCCGCGTGGGGCCGCGCGCGGCCGCGGCCGGCACGCGGCCCTACGGCAGGCCCGTCGGTCCTCTGTCAGCGGCCTGCGGTGTGGCTCCTCGCGTCCACCGGACAGCGACTACCTCCGCCACAGCCGGCGGCCCGGTCCGGCGCCACAGTGCCCGGCGGACGTCGGATCGCAGGCACGCACGGCTCCGGGCTCCGGTGACGGGGCGAGGGCGGTCCCCAGGCGTCGGGGCATCGACGCGGACCGCCCTCGCCGGTTCACTTCGCCGCCGGGCCGAACTCCTTGCGGGTGTCGACCGGCTCGCCGAACAGCTGCCACCGCTCGCCCTTGAACCGCATCAGCTGCATCGTCTCCAGCGGGAAGGCGTCACCGTGGCCGGTGGACATGGTGACCCCGGGCAGCAGCATGCCCACCTTCACGTCCTTCAGGCTGCGCACCGCGTCCCGCAGTCCTTCCCTGGTCGGGCACTTCATCGTGTCCAGGGCCTGGTGCAGGCTGGAGGCGACGGCCCAGCCGTAGGCGTTGAACTGGTTGGCCGGGTCGGCGTCGGGTGCGTATGTGTGGAGCGCGTCCTTGTACGCCTTCATCTCCGGGTCGGTGGCCCACTGCGGGTCGGCGGGGTCCTTGAAGTAGGTGGCCGAGACCACGCCTTGGACGTTCTTGAACCCGACCGGCTTGAGCACGGCGGCGGACGAGGCCACGTTGTTCACGATGTGCAGCGGGTTCCACTTGGTGTTCTTGGCGTCGGCGGCGAGGGCCTGGCTGCCGAACTTGGGGGTGGTGACATCCAGCAGCACGTCCGCCTTGGAGCGTGCGAGGCTCGCCACCTGTGCCGACACGGAGGGGTCGGTGACCTCGTAGCTCTCCTCGGCGACCACCTTGACGCCGCTGCCTGCGACGGCCTTCTTGAACCCGCCGAGCAGATCCTTGCCGAAGTCGTCGTTCTGGTAGAGGACCGCGACCTTGGCCTTGGGCCTCGCGTCCTTGAGGTACTTGGCGTACACACGTGCCTCGGCCACGTAGTTGGGCTGCCAGCCGATGGTCCAGGGGTGCTGGTCGCCCGTGCCCCAGGCGGAGGCACCCGTCGCGACGAAGGGCTGGGGCACCTTCTGCTTGTTGAGGTAGTCCCACACGGCTGCCGTGGACGGGGTGCCCAGGGTCTGGAACACCGCGAAGACCTTTTCCTGCTCGACGAGTCTGCGGGCCTCCTCGACCGCCTTGGGCGGCTGGTAGCCGTCGTCGCGGACGACGAACTCGACCTTGCGGCCGTCTATGCCGCCCTCGTCGTTGACGTGACTGAAGTAGGCGGCCACGCCCTTGCTGATCGTGCCGTACGCGGAGGCAGGTCCCGACAGCGGGTAGATCCCACCCAGCTTGATGGTCTTGTCGGTGATGCCGGTGGTCTGCTGGCCCTTGCACGCGCCACCGGCGGTGGTGTCCTGGGCGTCCTGACCTCGCTGGCTGCTGCAGGCGGTCGCGGTGAGCAGTGCGGCGGTCGCGGCCGCGGCCACCCGCAGAGCGGTCGTCTTGCGCATGTGGTTCATTCCATTTCCGTGCGGGGCGGTGCGCCCACGGGTTCGGCGTCGACAACTGCGGGGTCCGCAGGAGTGTGGGTCTCGGAGGGTCCGGACAGGGCCGGGGACTCCGGCTCCGCATCGGGCGCGGATCCGGCCTCTGGCGTCCGGTCGAGGGCAGCGGTGGTGCGAGGCGGGCGACGGGCGACTGCGCCCAGGACACGGCCCGGCAGACCGGCCAGTCCCGTCGGGGCCACGAACATCACCGTGATGATCAGCAGGCCGAACACCACTCCCGGCGCCGCCTCGCTGACGTCCTGGGACACGCTCGGCACGTACATCACGAACGCCGCCCCGAGCAGGGGTCCGTACAGCGAGCCGAGACCCCCGACCACCAGGCCGGCCAGCAGGGTGATGGACAGAACGAAGCCGAAGGAGTCGGGCGAGACGAAACCGATCACCCACGTGTACAGACACCCCGCGACACCCGCGAACATCGCGCTCCACGCGAAGGCGAGGGTCTTGTGCAGCGCCAGCCGCACGCCCATGACCTCGGCGGCGCTCTCGTTGTCCCGCACGGCCAGCAGTGCGCGGCCGACCCGGGACCGCAGCAGGTTGCGGGCGAGCAGCAGGGCCACCGCGGTGACGGCGAGGACGACGAAGTACATCCACTGGTCCTCGGCCAGCCCGCTCCACGCCGGCGGCTGCAGCTTGTTCACGGTCAGCCCCATGGAGCCGCCCGTCACCGGTTCGAGCCGCTTGAGCAGGGGCGGCAGGAACACCGCGAACGAGAGGGTGACCAGGGCCAGGTACAGCCCGCGCAGTCGCAGCGCGGGCACGCCGAACCCGAGGCCCAGCAGGAAGCATCCGGCGGCCGCGACCGGCAGCGTGGCCAGGTGGCCGGTCTCGTACCGGTCGAGCATGACCGCCGCCGTGTAGGCGCCCGCCGCGAAGAACGCGCCGTGCCCGAGCGAGATCTGCCCGCCGAAGCCGGTCAGCAGGTTCAGGCCGGACAGCGCCACGGCGTACACGAGCACCATGGTCAGCTGGAAGACCTGGAAGGGGGCGAAGTAGAACGGTGCGCCGACGGCGACCGCCGCCGCGACGAGGACGGTGAGCGTGGGCCGCAGCCACCGGACCCGGTCGGTGCCGAGTGACGCTGTGATGGTGCTCATGCGCGCTCCACCGCCGCCCGTCCGAAGAGGCCCTGGGGCCGCACCAGCAGCACCGCCAGAATGATCACCAAGGGGACGCCCACCTTCAGATCGGCGCCGATCACATCCACGTACGCCCCGGTCAGGGTCTCGGCGACACCCACGAACAGGCCGCCGACGACCGCGCCGACCGGGCTGTCGAAGCCTCCGAGGGTGGCCGCGGCGAACGCGTAGATCAGCACCCCGCCCATCATGTTGGGCTCCAGGAACAGCACCGGGGCGACGAGCACGCCCGACACCGCGCCGACCGTCGCGGCCAGGCCCCAGCCGAGCATCAGCACCCAACCCACCCGGATGCCCGACAGCCGGGCGGAGGCCGGATTGCAGGCGACCGCCCGCATCACCAGGCCGATGGAGGTGTGCTGGAACAGCAGGTACAGCAGGCCCATCACGACGGCCACCACACCGATGATCCCGAGCGTCGACCAGTCCATACGCACACCGGTCAGGTCGAGTCCGCCGTCGGGGAAGGGCTGCGGGAAGTCCTTCACGGTGAACGACCAGATCAGGCCGGCCAGCGCGTTGACGAAGATGAACAGGCCGACCGTGACGATGACCACCGTCAGCTCGGGCGCGCCCTGTACGGGGCGGATGACGATCCGCTCGAGCAGCATGCCGCCGGCGAAGGACACCGCGAGGGTGGCCGGCAGTGCCAGCCAGTACGGCATCCCGGACGCCACCAGCTGCCAGGCGACGTACGTCGAGAGCATGGCCAGCTCGCCCTGCGCGAAGTTGACGATCCCCGTGAACCGGTGGATCAGTACCAGGGCCAGCGCCAGGCTGGCGTACACGGCGCCGGAGCCCAGTCCTTCCACCACTTGCTGAAGCAGATCGGTCACGGCGCTCACCCGGCCTTCCGGGAGAGGACGGAGACCCCGAGGTACACCTCGGCGACCTGCCCGTCCTCGCGGATCTGTGCGGCCGGTCCGGACAGCACCAGGCGGCCGGCCTCCAGTACGTGGGCCCTGTGCGCGATATCCAGCGCGAGCTGGGCGTTCTGCTCGACGACGACCACAGTGGTGCGTTCCTCCTCGTTGACGGCACGGACGATCTCGAACAGCTCGCGGGTGACCAGCGGCGCGAGCCCCAGGGACGGCTCGTCCAGGAGCAGCAGCGAGGGCCGCAGCATCAGCGCCCTGCCGACGGCGAGCATCTGCTGCTCGCCGCCGCTGAGGCTGCCGGCGGCCTGCCGCGACCGCTGGCGCAGTTTGGGGAAGTAGTCGTAGATCCGTTCCAGGTCGGCCACCACGGCCGCGCGCTCGGTGCGGCCCCGCCGCCGCGGGCCGGTGCGCAGGTGGGCGCCGATGCGCAGGTTCTCCTCGACGGTCAGGTCGTTGAAGGTGCCCCGGCCCTCGGGCACATGCGCCACACCGAGCCTGGCGGCCTGCTCGGGCGAGCGGCCCAGGAGTTCCGTGCCGTCCAGGGTGACCGACCCGCGACCGCGGACCATGCCGCACAGCGCCCGCAGCGTCGTGGTCTTGCCCGCGCCGTTGGGTCCGAGGATCGCGCACATCTCACCGCGGGCGACGGAGAAGTCGAGACCCTGGAGCACGCGGGCCTGGCCGTATCCGGCGTGCAGGTCGGAGACCTTCAGGAAGTCCGGCTCCGCACCCGCCGCGGACTCGGTGCTGCCGGTGGTGGGCTCGCTCACGCGGCCACCCCCAGGTACGCCTCGACGACCGCCGGGTCGCGCTGGATCTCCTCCGGCGTGCCCTCGGCGATCTTGCGGCCGAAGTCGAGGCAGACCACCTTGTCGCACAGGCCCATCACGAAGGCCATGTGGTGTTCGACCACAACGAGCGTGAGGTCGAACTCCTGGCGCACCGAGCGGACCAGATCCGCGAATTGGTCCACCTCGCCGTGGCTGAGCCCGTTGACGGGTTCGTCGAGCAACAGCAGCCGGGGCCGTACCGCGAGGGCCCGCGCGAGTTCGACGCGTTTGAGCGTGCCGAACGGCAGTCCGGAGGCGGGATGGTCGGCGACGTCCGCCAGGCCGAGCCGCCGTAGCAAGTCGTCCGCCTGGTCACGTAGTGCCCTCTCCTCCCGCCGGACGCGGGGCA
The DNA here is from genome assembly GCF_043078065.1 of Streptomyces sp. NPDC015532. NCBI lineage: Bacteria > Bacillati > Actinomycetota > Actinomycetes > Kitasatosporales > Streptomycetaceae > Streptomyces > Streptomyces sp. NPDC015532. Next base: position 31,276 of record NZ_JBIBSY010000023.1, read on the forward strand.
GCCGGAGCGCCGCGGCGAGGTGTCCGGTGCGCCCCCGGCTGTGGGCGCCGACCATGACGTTCTCCCGGACCGTGAGCTGCGGGAACAGGCCCAGGTTCTGGAAGGTGCGGGCGATGCCGCGCCCGGCCACGGCGTGCGGGGGGAGGGCGAGCAGGTCCTCGTCCTCGAACCGCACGTCTCCCCCGTCGGGAGCGCAGCGCCTGGTGAGGCAGTTGAACAAGGTGGTCTTGCCGGCTCCGTTCGGCCCGATGAGCCCTACGGCGGTGCCCGGCTCGACGGTGAAAGCGACACCGTCCAAGGCCGTGATCCCGCCGAAGCGCACGGTGATGTCTTCGACCGCGAGCATGAGTGACGCCCTTTCCGACGTGCTGGGGGGGGTGGGCGAGCGTCACAGTAGGTGGGGGCGTCGCGGGCGCACATTGGGTGTGAGCACCCAACTTCCCGGTGGCCGAACTGTGCGCCGCGCACAGGTGCCGGGAGATGTCTCACGTGGAACCTGTTGACGAAGCACGAGGAGGGCGGCGACGATCGGCCCCATGCCGCGCGGTCCCGCACTGGGCGATCCCCGACTCTCCGAACCGCTCCGCCGCGAGCGGCGGCGGATCCTGCACGCCGTCCACGACCGGGTCGAGGAGGTGGCGGAGGCCGCCGTCGAGGTGATGCGCGCGGAGATCCCGTCGTACGCACTCCAGGACGAACGGTTCTTCCGCGACGTACGGGACCAGGTGCTCGAGCACTACCAGATGCAGCTCGCGGCGCTGGCCGGCGATCGGGACATCACCCCCGAGGACCTGGTCTTCAGCCGCGCGGCGGCGATGCGCCGAGCACGTGCCGGGTTCGCCCTGGAGGACTGGATCAGTGCCTTCCGGGTCGGCCGGCAGGTGCTGTGGGACGCGCTGCTGGACTGCGCGGGCACGTCCGCCGAGGCCCAGCAGGCCGCGCTGTCCCTCGTCACCCCGCTGATGCGGTACGTCGACTACGCCAGCACCCACGCCGCGCAGGCTTACGTCGAGTACCAGCAGCACGTGGTGGCGGACGCGGACCGGGAGCGCCGCGATCTCCTGGACCAGCTCCTGGCCGGGGTGGCCCCCACGCGCGGTCCGCTGATGGCCGCGGCTCAGGCGTACGGCGTCGGACCGCGCTCACCGATGATGGCGGTCGTGGCGGTGTGCGTCGGCGACACCCGCACCGGCGACCCGACCTCGGCCGAGAACGGGTATGCCGCCAGCGCGTCGATCAGCGTCGCCGGGCCCTGGGCCGGCAGAACGCTGGTCGTCGTGCGGCACGGCGAGGTGGTGGCCGTGCCCGTGGTCCGGGCCGGCATGGCCGCAGAGGACATATGCGCCCACTTCGAGACCGTGCAGCGGCGGCTCGCGCGGGCCGGAACCATGCTCTCCATGGGGATCAGTACGGTCGCCCAGGGCGCGGGTGAACTGCCCCGTGCCTACCAGGAGGCGCGGGGCGCCCTCGACCTGGTGCCGAGCGGTGGCGGGGTGGCAGCACTGCCACGGCTGTCCCCGTTCGACTACCTGGCGCTGCGCGCCGACGACCTCGCGCGCCAGCTGGTCGATCCCCGGGTGCGGTCGATGCTGGAGGAGGACCGCAGACGCGGCGACACGCTGGCCGCCACCATACGGACCTTCGCGGAGGCGGACCTCAACCTGCGGCTGGCCGCCGAGCGCTTGCGGGTGCACCACAACACGGCGCACTACCGGTTGCGCCGGATCGAGGAACGCACCGGCCGCAATCCGCGCCGGATCGCCGACCTCCTGGAACTACTGGTCGCCCTCGCCATCCGCGACGGGGCCGAGGAAGGCGGGGAAGGCGAATGAGCGGCATGGTGGAGTCCGACGGGACCGAAGCGGCACGTCAGCTGCCGGGCGGGCAGGGGGACACGAGTCTGCCCGAGGAATACGCCGGGCAGGACGGAAGCCTCCGGCGCACGCTGCTCGACGCCGCGCTGGAGGTGTTCACCGAGCGCGGTTACACCGACGCCGGTCTCACCGAGATCGCGGCGCGCTGCGGCCTCCCGTTGGGCAGCCTCTTCCAGCACTACGGCGGAAAGCGAGGGCTGTACCTCGCCCTGTGGGAGGAGTTCCGGGAGGAGCAGGAGCGTCGGACCGCGGCCACACTGACCGCCGAACGCAACCGCGGCGTGGAGGACTCCGCCGCCCTCTTCATGGCGGGAGCCAGGGCCTACCTGGAGGGCGCCTGGGACAACCGGAGGCTCGGCAGACTCCTCGTGGAGGACGACGGCCCCGCGGGCTTCGACGCGCTGCGCCGCCAGTGGGACCGCGCATGGGTACGCCGCAACGCCCGGCTCCTGGAGATCGACGAGCGGCGACGCGCCGGCCGGGTCAGGGTGAGCGTGCTGACCACCGTCATCGGAGGAACGGCGCGCGAGCTGGGTGACTGCGGGGACGAGACGGAAGCCCGGGAGATCGTGGACGAGGTGTGCGGCATCCTGGTCCATCTGTCGGCGCAGCCTGGCTGAAACGCCCGGCACCGGGCGGAGGCGACAGGACCGGCCCCCGCCCGACGACGCCTCACGACCCGGACACCCCGCGCCGAGCGCCGCCATCGACCTCGCCCGCCGCCTCCAGGCCGAAGACCTCCTCACCGAGCTGCCCCAGGGCAACAGCGGCCACGGGGGTGTACGCCTCGGCGTCGATCGCGACGCTGTCCAGGCAAGGACCTGTCCGGCCGGTCACGTTGCAGGAAAGGGGCGGCGCCTGTCCGGCGCTGCGTCCGCGGCGTGATCGGCCGGGCAGGTCCTAGACACCGGTGTCGGCTCCCTGCCTGAACGGGAGCGCGTCACCGAGGAGCCGGCCGCCGTCGATCACCATCGTCTCGCCGGTGATCCAACTCGCGGCGTCCGAGACGAGAAAGGCGACCGCCGAGGCGATGTCGGCCGGCTCCCCTATGCGCCCGAGTGCCGTCGCGGCGGACAGGGCCTGCTCATGGTCCTTCCACAGAGCCTCGGCCAGCTTCGTGCGCACCACACCCGGCGCCACCGCGTTGACGCGGACCTTGGGCGAGAGTTCCAGGGCCAGTTGCTTCGTGAGGTGGATCAGTGCGGCCTTCGACGCGTTGTACAACCCGATGTTCGCCTCGAGGGTCATGCCGCCGACCGAGGCGGTGTTGACAACGGCGCCGCCGTGCTCGCCCATCCAGGCCCGCACGGCCAGCCCCGTCCACAGGACAGGAGCCCACACGTTCACGTCGAAGGTCTTGGCGAACCGGACGTGGTCCTGGTCGATGACGGGTCCGAAGGCCGGGTTGGTCCCCGCGTTGTTGACGAGGATGTCGAGGCTTCCGAAGCGCTCGAGCGTCAGATCGACGCAGCGCCGGGCCGCTTCTTCGTCGACCGCGTGCACACCCACGCCGATCGCCGTGCCCCCGACCTGGGCCGCGGCGGCGTCCGCCGCCTCCTGGGATCGGGAGGTGAGGACGACGTTTCCGCCGCCGGCGGTGATGGCCTGGGCGATCGCCAACCCGATACCGCGGGAGGCGCCCGTGACGACGGCGGTGCGACCGCTGAGGTCCAGCCCTGCCATTTCAGTTCACCCCTGCTTTGTGGCCGCCGGTGGTGTCCGTGCCGCTCGCCGCCGTGGTGGCCCCGTCGCGGTACCGCCGCAGTTCCTGCCTGGCGATGGCCCGCTTGTGGACCTCGTCGGGACCGTCCGCCAGCCGCAGTGTCCGCAACTGCGCGTACATCATCGCCAATGGGAAGTCCTCGGTGACTCCGGCTGCTCCATGCACCTGGATCGCGCGGTCGATGATCTTCAAAGCGATGTTCGGGGCGGCCACCTTGATGGCCGCGATCTCGGTGCGCGCTTCCTTGTTCCCGACCGTGTCCATCAGATACGCGGCCTTGAGCGTGAGCAGCCGGATCATCTCGATGTCGATGCGCGCTTCCGCGATCCAGTCCTGGATGTTGGACCGTTCGGCGACCGGACTGCCGAAGGTCACCCGCGACTGCGCGCGCCGGCACATCAGCTCCAGCGCCCGCTCGGCCGCGCCGATGGCCCGCATGCAGTGGTGGATACGACCGGGCCCGAGCCGGGCCTGGCTGATCGCGAAACCCTCGCCCTCGCCCTTGAGGAGGTCCTTGGCCGGCACCCGTACATCGGCGAAGTCGATTTCGGCGTGCCCCTCACGGTCCTGGTAGCCGAACACCGGCAGGCCGCGCATCACCGTGATCCCGGGGGCGTCGATGGGGACGACCATCATCGACTGCTGCCTGTGCGGAGCAGCGCCGGGGTCCGTCTTCCCCATGACGATGAGCACCTTGCAGTTGCGGTGCAGGGCATTGGAGGCGAACCACTTGCGGCCGTTGAGCACGTACTCGTCGCCGTCGCGCTCCATCCGCAACTCGATGTTGGTGGCGTCGGAACTGGCGACACGCGGCTCGGTCATCGCGAAGGCCGAGGCCATCGTGCCGTCGAGCAGGGGCTTGAGGTACTTCTCCTTGTGCTCGTCGCTGCCGAACAGCGTGAGCACCTCCATGTTCCCGGTGTCGGGAGCGTTGCAGTTGCACGCTTCGGGGGCGATGTGACTGCGCCCCATGATCTCCGCCAGCGGCGCGTACTCGAGGTTCGTCAGCCCGGGGCCCCACTCCGGGTGCGGGTGAAACAGGTTCCAGAGTCCGCGCCTTCGCGCCTCCGCCTTGAGTTCCTCGATGATCGGCGGCTGGAAGTGCGGGTCACCCGACGCGCGCATCTGCGCGTGGTACACCGCCTCAGCGGGGTAGACGTGTGCATCCATGAACTCGAGCAGATCCGCCTGGTACTTCTTGGCGCGATCCCGTATCTCGAACAGGGACATCTGAGCTCCTGACGGGTTGGCGTGTGAAGCCGGGGCACGGCCGAGAGCCGGCGTGGCCATGCTCTGTCGAACTTTATAATTGAATCTGGCGTCAAGTTCAACAACGGGGGACGCGGCGACGCGCGAAGAAGACCGCCCACCTCCCGCGGAGGTGACGACAAAGGGAGCCGAGAAATGAGAAGCACCCGGCAGTACCGGGTGCGGTGGGCCAGGCTGTCCAGGCTGCCGGGGTCAGCGGTGGCCGGGGAACCGAAGGGCGTTCGCCCAGAGACGGGTGACCGTGGACACGAGCTCCTCGAAGTCCACCGGTGCACCTTCTTCCTGCCGTTCGCCGACCACGAAGGCGTTGTAGGCCAGGACGCTGACCATGCCCGAAAGGGCACGGGAGGCCATCATCGGATCGACCCCACGGTCCGCGACATCCCGCGCCTGCAGGTCGGCGATGCCGCGGGCATTGCGGCGGATGAACGCGTCAGCGCGCCGGCTCCGGAACTCGCGGAACTCCGGCTCCACTTGTGCGACCTGCTCAAGAAGGGCCATCAGCTTCGCATTCCGCTTGTATGCCTCGAGATACGCGCGGTTGCTCGCCTCGAGTACCGCATAGGGATCGTCGGTACCCTGCACCCGGCCCATGCCGGGGTGCATCATGTCCTCCTGCGCCTCCAGGAGGACGGCGGCGAGCACCTCCTCCTTGTTGGCGAAGTAGGTGTAAAAGGATCCCGCCGCACATTGAGCTTCTTTGGTGATGTCGGTCAGGCGAGTGTCGAGGTAGCCGTCCCGTTCGAACACCGTCCGCGCGGCCTTCACCAATGCGGCCCGTGTCCGCGCTCCGCGCTTCGTCGTAGGCGGCTCGCGAAGGTTCGAGAGCGGTGCCATGGGAGGTGCGTACTCGCCGTCGATCTCCTCGGGCGCGGTGGTGTCCATTCCGGAAACGGTACTTGAATCCGACGCCATAGTCACAAAGGTGAGGCTGATCCCTGGCGCCGCGCGGCGCAACGGTGTCGACGGTGACGGCGCGTGGCGGCACAGAGGATCGAAATCGCTGACCGTGGGCGGCGCCTGCCAAGGATGCGAGCTTGGCCGTGCGGGTCTCACCCCTGCCGAATCGGCGATCAGGCGGTGATCCCGAAGCGTTCGGCGAGTTGACGGCGAGTGTCGGCGGCGCTGGTGTGCAGTACGCCCCCGATTCCGATCCGTGCCGCTCCGTCGAGATTCTGCTGCAGATCGTCGATCATGACCGCCTCTTCGGGGTCGATGCCCAGGCGTTCACATGCGATCGCGTAGATCCGCCGGGAGGGCTTGCGGATCCCGACCTCCGCGGAGATCACGACCGCATCGGCAACGGCGGAGAGGTCGACGCCGTCGTAGGTTCCGGTACCGAACGAATTGGACACGAGCGCGACGGGACGGCCGGCGGCTCGAAGATCACCGAGCAGCGCGAGCATGTCCTGGTCGATCGACATGCCCGCCTGCATCCGGGCCGTGAGCCCCTCGGCCGGTACGTCTGCGCCGTGGACGCGGAGGCGTTCGGCGAATCCCCGCTCGAAGCCCCCGGCGTCGAGACGGCCGCACTCATGATCGGCCAGGAGGGTGCGTGATCGCTGGTCCCGGGCGAGGAGGTCGAGCGGCAGGCGCGGGTCGCCGCCCAGCGAGGCGCCGAAGGCGGTGAAAGCCCGCAGCACACTGGAGGTGATGACCCCACCGAAGTCCACCAGGACCGCGGTTCGGGGTTTCGCCGCCGACTTCGACACGGTATCCACGTCACTCCTCACGATCGGCCCGCTGCCGCGCAATCCGACGGCAGCCACGTTCTCCAGCAGGGATGGGGACCTCAGACGACCTCGAACAGTCCGGCTGCGCCCATTCCGCCGCCGACACACATCGAGATCACCACATACCGAACACCCCGGCGCTTCCCCTCGACGAGGGCATGCCCCACCAGCCGGGCACCGGTCATTCCGTACGGATGACCGACCGAGATGGCGCCGCCATCGACGTTGAACCGCTCCGGATCGATGTGCAGTTCGTCCCGGCAGTACAACGCCTGGGAGGCGAACGCCTCATTGAGTTCCCACAGACCGATGTCGTCGATGGTGAGGTCGTGCTGCTTCAGCAGTTTCGGAATGGCGAACACCGGGCCGATGCCCATCTCGTCCGGCCCGCATCCGGCGACGGTCATACCCCGGTAGACACCGAGCGGTTCCAGTCCGCGGCGTTCGGCCTCCCTCGACTCCATCAGCACCGACGCCGAAGCCCCGTCCGACAACTGCGAGGAGTTGCCCGCCGTCACGCTGGAACGAGCGCTCACCCCACTGTCGGGCAGCACCGGGGCCAACGCGGCCAGGCCTTCGAGTGTCGTCGACGCGCGGTTGCCCTCGTCCCGGACCAGGGTGAACTCCTCGTCCCGCACCTCCCCGGACCGCTTGTCGAGAACCTTCTTGGTGCTGGTGAGCGCGACGATCTCCCGGTCGAACCGGCCGGCCTCCTGCGCCGCCGCGGTGCGCTGCTGCGACACCAGCGCGAACTCGTCCTGACGTTCCCGGCTCACGCCGTAGCGTTCGGCGACGATCTCCGCCGTCTGCAACATCGGCATGTAGATCCCCGGCTTGTGCTCGACCAGCCAGGGATCCGTCATGCGGTGGGTGTTCATGTGGTCGTTCTGCACCAGGGAGATCGACTCGACGCCGCCGCCGACTGCGACCTGCATGCCGTCCGTGACGATCTGCTTGGCGGCCGTCGCCACGGCCATCAGGCCCGACGAGCACTGCCGGTCGATCGTCATCCCCGACACGACGTCCGGAAGTCCGGCACGCAGAGCAGCCTGACGCGCGACATTGAAACCCGAGGACCCCTGCTGCACGGCGCAGCCGAAGACCACATCCTCGACCTCGCCTCCCTCGAGCCCGGCGCGTCGCACCGCGTGCGAAAGGGCATGGGCGGCAAGCTCCTGCGCCTGGGTGTCGTTGAACGCGCCGCGGTAGGCCTTTCCGATCGGCGTCCGTGCCGTCGAAACGATCACTGCTTCCCTCATGTCGCCTCACTGTTTCCTGTTGGTCCGGGTCATCCGGTTCGTCCGTGAGCTTCGGGGCAGGGATTCCGGGCGCCGCGCGCCGGGCTCGAATGCCCGCCGGGGGCGCCGAACGCCAACTGTCGTGCGGAGATGGCTCATCGACCGTCTCCTCGAGCGGCCTTCGGCGTGAGCCATGGCCGCGGTAGCGACAGGGAGTCGGCCTTCCGATCGTTATAGTTGAATTCGGCGTCATGTTCAACAGCGGCCAGGTCTTGACAGCCCCCTCCCCATCTGAAGCTACCGACCAGTCGGTATGGAGTAGGGGATCCGACCCGCCTGAGCCTCTCCCCGAGTACGGGCGTGTTCGACGCGATCGTGCAGCAGCACCGCCCGGAGGCCGCCTCTGAGGGAATCTGGGGAGTATGAACGGCGCTGGGGAGCGCGCGGGGAGGATCGATCGCGTCGCGCAGCACGAAGCGGAAAGACGCTAAAGAAACTCAACTGCGCAGGTCAGCAGCGCCGGTGACCGTATTGGCCCAGGTCAGAGCGAATCGGTGGTGAACTTCACGACGAACGACACCAGCCCACCGAGGGCGGCGCATCACCTCCACCTCTCAGCGCACATCAGTTCCGGCGCCCGTATGAGTCGCATACCGGTCCAGGCCGACCCATATCAGCACCAAGTCAGCACGGGACAGGTGAAGACTGGTGACGACATGGGCTTTTAGTCAGCACCAAACCAGCACGGGAGTCAGCACCGGACCGTCAATTCGCCCCGAACTGTGCGTCCCGGACAGTATTCGTTTCGAGCAACTTCGAGCCCCCGCACCGCCCTTCCGTGAGTCGGCATGGTGGCCGCGCGCATAGCCAACCCTCGAACTATGTTGCCCCACCACATGTGCCCCTGACGTGCGTCTTCCTACCGTGTGCCGACACGTACCCGTCCCCACCGCACACGAGGAAGTGGCGCACATGGCCTCCGCAGCAACCTCTCCCCCGACGCCGTCGAACCTCAAGCGCATCGTCGCCGCCAGTCTCATCGGCACCACCATCGAGTGGTACGACTTCTTCCTCTACGGCTCGGCCGCCGCCCTGGTCTTCAACAAGCTGTTCTTTCCCGGCTCCGACCCGCTGGTCGGCACCCTGCTCTCCTTCCTGACGTACGCCGTCGGATTCGCGGCCCGGCCGCTGGGCGCGCTCGTCTTCGGACACTACGGCGACCGGCTCGGCCGCAAACGGCTGCTCGTACTGAGTCTGCTGCTGATGGGCGGAGCGACCTTCGCGATCGGCCTGCTGCCCACGCACGCGACCGTCGGCGCCTCGGCCCCCGTCCTGCTCACCGCACTGCGTCTGGTGCAGGGCTTCGCGCTGGGCGGCGAATGGGGCGGCGCGGTCCTGCTGGTGTCCGAACACGGCGACGCGAAACGGCGGGGGTTCTGGGCGTCGTGGCCACAGACAGGAGCTCCCGCGGGCCAGCTCCTGGCGACCGGCGTCCTCTCGCTGCTCACCGCCACGCAGTCGGACGCCACCTTCCTGTCCTGGGGCTGGCGCGTCCCGTTCCTCCTCTCCGGCGTCCTGGTCGTCGTCGGTTTGTGGATACGTCTGTCTGTCGATGAATCGCCCGTGTTCAAGCAGGCACTGGCACAGGCCGAGGCCCGCAAGGTGGCCGGAGCGGACGAGCCGGAGAAGCTTCCGCTGGTCTCCGTCCTGCGCCACCACTGGCGTGACGTGCTCGTCGCGATGGGCGCCCGCATGGCCGAGAACATCAGCTACTACGTGATCACCGCCTTCATCCTCGTGTACGCCACCACCTCCGCGGGTGTCTCCCGGCAGACCGCGCTCAACGCCGTTCTCATCGCCTCGGCCGTGCACTTCGCCGTCATCCCGGCCTGGGGCGCCCTCTCCGACCGCATCGGCCGCCGCCCCGTCTATCTGCTCGGCGCCGCGGGTGTCGGCCTCTGGATGTTCCCGTTCTTCTCCCTCATCGACACCGGCGGCTTCGCGAACCTGATCCTCGCCGTCACCGTCGGCCTGGTCCTTCACGGCGCCATGTACGCACCCCAGGCCGCGTTCTTCTCCGAGATGTTCGCGACCCGGATGCGCTACTCCGGTGCCTCCATCGGGGCCCAGTTCGCCTCCGTCGCGGCGGGTGCGCCCGCACCTCTCATCGCGACGGCCCTGCTCTCCTCGTACGACAGCTCCACTCCCGTCTCCCTGTATGTGATCGGGGCGGTCCTGCTGACCCTGATCGCCGTGGGCTTCGCGAAGGAGACCCGCGACCGCGACCTGTCCGCCGTCGAGGACGTGACCGACGCCCAGCCGGCACCGGTCGCGCCGGCGGACGCCCGTACGGTCTGACCACGCGCCCGCACTCCCCGATCCCCGTACGCGGTGCCGTGTGCGGGGATCAGCGCGGTCCGTGCGACGACAACCGGTGCAGTCGCAGAGCGAGCTGGATCTCCAATATGCGGGCCGGGCTCTGCCAGTCGTCCCCGAGCAGGCGCCCCACCCGTTCCAGCCGCTGCGCCACCGTGTTCACATGGACATGCAGGGCGTCCTTCGTGCGCGCCGGGCTCATACCGCTGGCGAAGTACGCGTCGAGAGTGCGCAGCAGGTCGGTGCCACGCCGTTCGTCGTAGGCGACGACTCCGCCGATCGTCCGGTCGACGAACCCGGAGATGTCCCGGTCCCCGGCGAGCAGCAGTCCGAGGAAGCCGAAGTCCTCGGCGGCCGCGCCGTCGCCTGCCCGGCCGAGCAGGCGCAGCGCCTCCAGGCAGCGCTGCCCCTCGGTGTATGCCGCGGCCACTGCCTCGGGGTGCGTCGCGAGCCGGTCCAAGGGTGCGGAGGCGCCCACGGTCACCGCCTCCTGAACGGCGGTGCCCAGCTCCTTGGCGGTGCGGCGGGCCAGTGTCGTCGCCGTGTCGCCGGGCCCGAGCGGGAGCAGCAGGACGGTGCCGCCGTCGCGGGCGGCGGCCAGTCCATGGCGGGTGGCGGCGAGATGGGACGCCGCCGACCACAGCCGTCTGCGCGCGCCCGCCTCCTGGCCGGCGTCGGCGGCCACGACGTCGAGCCGGGCCGCGAGCACGACATGGGGTCCGTCCAGATCGGCGTGCAGCCGCGCCGCCCGCTCCCGCAGCAGCCCCGGATCGCGGTCCCGCGTGTCCAGCAGGTCGTCCAGGAGCTCCCCGCGCACCCGCTGTTCCGCCTCGGAGGCCGAGCGTCTGGCGAGCAGGAGCAACGACGTGACCATCGCCGCGCGCTCCAGGGTGCGCTGGTCGACGGGGTCGAGGCCGGGATGCCCGCGCAGCACCAGCGCGCCGAGCAGTTCGCCTCCCGCCGCCACCGCGGCGACCCAGTCGTCGCCGTGCCGTACGGCGTGGCCGTCGGCGCGGGCCGCTTCCACGGCCTTGGGCGGTGTGCCGCCCGGCTCGGTGAACTCGACGGTGCCGTCCAGGACTTCGGACACCGCGGCGGCGACGTCGTGGACTCCCCCGCCGCGCAGCACGAGTTCGGCCAGCCGGTCGTGGACGTCCGAGGCGCGTTCGATCACCGCGCTGCGGTCCCGGATGATCTCGTTGGCCCGGCCCAGGCGGTCCAGGGCGGAGCGCGTGTCCGTGAGCGCGTTCGCGGTGTCGATGGCCGCGGCGGCCAGGGCCGCGAAGGAGCCGAGCACCGCGATCTGTTCCCGGTCGAAGACCCGTGCCCTGCGGTCCGCCGCGAACAGCACGCCGATGACCTGGGGCCCGATCATCAGCGGCACCCCGAGGATCGCGACGAGCCCCTCGTCCTGTACGCCCGCGTCGATGGTCCGGGTGTGCTGGAAGCGCTCGTCCTTGAAGTAGTCGTCGGTGACGTACGGCCGGGCGGTCTGTGCGACGAGTCCGCCGAGGCCCTCGCCCATGCCGAGTCGCAACTGCTGGAAGCGGGCGGCGACCGAGCCCTCGGTGACCCGCATGTAGGTGTCACCCCTGACGGCGTCGTTCAGGCTGAGATAGGCGATGTCCGTGCCCAGCAGCGACCTGGCCCGCTGCACGATCGCCCGCAGCACCGCGTCGAGGTCACGCAGGCCCGCGAGGTCGTGCGCGGTCTCGAAGAGCGCCGAGAGCTCGGCCTCGCGGCGGCGCCGTCCCTCTATCTCCGTGCGCACGCGCAGAGCGAGCAGTTTGGCCTGTTCGAGCGCGGCGACGCGCCCGTCGGGCAGGCCCTCGGCGCGGGCGAGCAGCACCGGCTGCTCGTAGGCGTCGGCGGTCGCTCCCCGGGCCAGGAGTTCCAGGAACGGCGCTTCCACGCTGTCGGCGGAGCGCTCGGCTGATGGCAGGTGATCGCGGGACATGGCAACAGGATCGCGCATATGCGGGTCGGCGCTCCGGCCCTGTGGACAACGATCCGCAGGGCACCGCCTCGGCCCTGTGGACAACTCGTCCCCAGCCCGGGTGCGGCACGGTTCGGAGGGCCGGCTCCGGCTCAGTGCGCGGTCCAGCCCCCGTCCAGTGCCAGCGAGGTGCCGGTCATGAAGGCCGCCTGGGGACCGCAGAGGTAGGCCACCGCCTCAGCGACCTCCTCCGGCTCGATGAGCCGCTTGACGGCGCTGTCGCGCAGCAGGATCTCGGTCAGGACGCGCTCTCGGGGAATGCCGTGGGTGCGTGCCTGATCGGCCAGTTGTTTCTCGACAAGTGCGGTACGCACATAGGCGGGGTTCACACAGTTCGACGTGACTCCGTGGGGGGCGCCTTCGAGGGCCGCGGTCTTCGAGAGTCCTTCGAGTCCGTGCTTCGCGGCGACGTACGCCGATTTGAACGCCGAGGCGCGCAGTCCGTGGACCGAGGAGACGTTGACGATGCGGCCCCAGCCCTGCCCGTACATGTGCGGCAGTGCTCCGCGGATGAGCCGGAACGGCGCCTCCAGCATGACGGTCAGCACCGTGTGGAACACGTCGGGAGGGAATTCCTCGATGGGGCGGACCATTTGCAGACCGGCGTTGTTCACGAGGACATCGGTGCCGGCCGCGGCCTGCTCCGCGGCGTCGAGGTCGGTGAGGTCGAGCACGTGCGGCTCGATCGTCCCGGCCAGGCCGTGCGACTGCTCGGCCAGGGTTTCCAGGCCGTCGGCGTCCCGGTCGACCGCTCTCACCTTGGCCCCGGCGGCGGCGAGCCGCAGGGCGCAGGCGCGGCCGATGCCGCTCGCGGCTCCGGTGACGAGGGCGGTGCGGCCGCCGAGGTCGCGTGCGAAGGCGTGGGGGCCCGGGAGGGCGCTGGGCGCGGTCATGCCTCGACCCTAGGCAGCGCCCAGACCCTCACCGATGTGGTCAGCACACACTCTTCACCCTCAGGTCATGGGCTCGAACCATGTGGGTACGTCGAGCAGCGCCTGCTTGATCCGGATGAGGGCGTCGTCCTGCAGCTTCGGCAGGGCGTCCACCGCGAACCAGCCCACCTGGAGCGATTCATCATCGTTGACCCGGGCTTCCCCGCCGATGGCGCGGCACCGGAACGTGGTGTCCATGTACTGGCAGACATCGCCGTTCGTGTACGTGATCCGCTCCCCGGCCATGACCATGACGACGCGCTCGACCTCGACGCGCACGGCCGTCTCCTCGTACACCTCACGGACCGCGCAGACCGCGGGCTGCTCCCCCGGCTCCGGAATGCCGGAGATGAGCGCCCACCGGTGGTTGTCGGAACGCTGGCCGAGCAGAACCCGGCCTTCGTCGTCGAAGACGACGGTGGTGACGCCGGGGAGCCAGAGGAGCTGGTGGCCCGCGAAGGCGCGGATGTCGCGGATGAAGTCGGGAGTAGGCATGCCTCCGACCCTATCCACGCGGCTTCGTCCCCTGATCGCGGTCGCGGTCGCGCCCGGAAGTCACTACGCCCTGGGCGAGGGCTACTGCTCCTACGACTTCTTCGCCCAGTGCCCCCACCGGCCGGCCCCAAGGAGCTCGGCACGACCAGCGCCTTCGTTCCTCTGACCCAGCTCATGAGCACCGCTTCCGCGGAAGCGCCAGGTCAGCACGACAGGCGAGATACCGACCGAAGATCTCCTGACTGTCAGGAGTGAAGGTCCACCGCTGCAGAGCCTTCCGCAGCTCGGACTCGGTCAGCCACCCGTACCAGGCCACCTCTCCCGGATCGGGGGCGCCGATCTCCGGAAGCACGGCTTCGCACACCCCAAGCCAGTGGGGGCTGAGCCCAACCCGGTTGAGGAACGTGAACCGAAGGCACACTGTCGCCCCCACCCCCAGCTCCTCACTGAGCTCACGGACAGCCGCCTGCTCATAGGACTCGCCGACTCCCGCGGCACCCCCGACACCGAGTTCGTGGTGCCCCGGGAAACGGGACAACCGCTCGGCACGCCGATGCACGAGAAAGCGACCTTGCCTGTCGCGGCACACCACCACGCCGACCCGGTGCAGCCAGCCCTCCCGAACAGCGTCCCGCCGACTGACCACCCCCAGCACACGATCCTGCGCGTCGACGCGTTCCACGAGTTCATCCACGACGACACCATCGCAGAACCCACTGACACCGGCCGGAAATGCCCGGACAGGCGCGCAGTCAACAACTGTCGGACCGACCTCACTCCACCAACCGCAAGGTCACCTCGTGGTCGCGCACAGGCGGCAGGCAGCCAGCGGTCTCGCTGCATGCCCCGTATGTGAGGAACACCCTTGCGCTGTCGGTGCCTTCAAGCCGCCGGACCGGAAGTTCGAGGGTGACGAGCCCGTCGTCGTACACCGGCAGCCTGACGTCGAGGCCGGCCGGGCGCAGCACCCGCGGCTTCGCGTGCGTGGTCGCCGGGCCGGTCGCCTTCAGGCCGCCTTCGGTACGGATACGAGTCGGTATGCCGATCCCGTCGACGCCGCCGTTCGGAAGGGCCAGGCTGTAGAGGTGAAAACCCCGCTGCTCCGGCCGCAGTTTCGCGAGGATCCGCAAGTTGCCGTCGCGGGATTCCACCCGAACCGTCACGGCCACCCCGCCGATGGTGAAGGGGGCGCCATGCGCCGTGGTCCTGGTCTGGCCCGGACCTGCGCACCCGGTGAGTGCGACAGTGGCGGCCAGTACGAGCGCGCGGCCAACCTTCGAACGACGGGACCGGAGCGGAACGGCTACTGCCATCGCTTCAGGAACTCCTCGACCTGCGCGGCGGACATGGTGCGCGCGTTGGCGAACTCGCCCTGGTTCGTGGCCACGTCGATCCGGCCGGACGCGGAGTCCAGGACGGTGAGGGCAGGTATGCCGCTCGTCTGCAGGTCGACGTAGCGTTTGGCCACGTTGAGGTTGTGGTCGAACTCGCCGACGTCCACCTTCACTACGTGGTAGTGAGCCAGTAGCGCGGATGGTCCGGACTCTTTGAAGCGGGCGCTCAGTACGCGGCAGTCCAGGCACCAGTCGGCGCCGAAGTCGATGAGCACAGGTCGGCCGTCGTGCTTCGCCGCCTTGAGAGCGGCGGCTATCTCGGCCGCCGCGTTCGCCTTCGGGTTGTACTCGGGGCCGTCCGCCGCCGCGGAGGGCGCCGGCGAAGTCCCGTCAGGTGACGCCGACTTCGTGGCGGGTACTGCCGAGACGCCGTCAGCGGTCCCGTGGGAGGTCATGGCCTCGCTGTCACAGCCGCTGAGTACAGGCAGGGCGAAGGCGGCCAGTGCCAGTGCCGCGGGAAGCAGGGGGCGTCTCACGTGACTCCTTGTCATTCTCTTCTCGGAACCCGTCGCGTGGGCGGGCGCCGCTGGTGTCCTGCGTGTTCTGCCGGGAAGCGGCAGATGCGCGCGTAGTTTCGCACACGGGATCTTCGTGGTCGGTCCGCCGCGGGACCGGCCCATGGCTTGGTCGACCGGTTCGCCGGCCGGGCACTCCCTTCGTCGGTGGAAACGGACACCGTCTGTATCCGGGTTGGGGCTCTGGCTCTGCTTCTGTGGCGCGTGAACGCCGAGTGATGGGGTGGGGAGGGACGGTCTCTGCTGGCTAGGCTCCGAGCCATGGACGGACCGGTGTTGGTGATCGAGTTGGCGGAGGCCGTCCCCCGCGCGGCGATTCAGCGGCTCCGTGACCTTCTGGATTGCTCCTCGGCACGGTTTGAGCAGAAGCGGGTCGGCGAGTACGACCTCAACATCCACGCGGAGAGCCTCGGCATCTCGGACACCGGGGGCGTCGACGGACGGCGGCCCGTCCTGGTCTCCGTCATGGGGCCCGGCATCGGCGACGAGTCCATCTTCGAGGCCGAGCACGCCGACGACGTCGATCAGGAGCCTTTCATCGGCTTCAGGCCGACCCACGCCGTCGACATCGTCGCCTTCTGCAACCGTCCAGTCGACCACGTCGTCACGGCTCTGCTGACCGCCGCCGTGATGGACGTGGTCGGTGGCGTCGTCAACGCCGAACTCAGGGAGGACCAGATGCCGATAGTGGCTGGCCTTCCGGGCCTCATCTCAACGATGGCCGATCCATGGCCCGCCGCGTACGGTTCGGCGGAGTTCCTCAGAGCATGGGCTCACCAGCCCGGCTTCCGGCTGCTGAAGTAGCCGGAACACGGCCCGCCGGCTCAGGCGAGTAGTACCCGCCTGCGTAAGAGTCTGAAGGCCGCGCGGCCGAACATCCGGCGCTTGAGCAGGTGGTCGCCCTGACGCTCGGTGAGCATGGTCGCGAAGGAGCGGACGTGCCCGGTGTGCCCGGCGTTCAGCGGGGAGTGGACGGCGGCAGTCCGGGCCCTGTTCAGAAGGACCGGTAGATCCCCTCGGGATCATCGTGAGCCCATGCGGCGTACTCCTCGAAGCCCAGGTTGCCGATACTCAGGTTTGCGTGGACGTCGTGGACCCCTGCGGGGACGGTGCGGAACTCACGGCCGAACTCGGTCAGCTGCTCGTAGTCCTCGTCGTCCACGCATTCCTCCCGCGTCAGCGTGGTGACCGCCAGCAACGCATGGCTTTCGGCCCGCATGGTCGTCCGATCGGCGAGGAAGACAACGGCCAGGTTCTCGTCCGCGCGGACCGCATGCAGCGCCTCGTCAACGGTCGCTTCCGCCCAGGCCGGGTCGTCCACGAAGTGGACGTGTGCCTCGTACGGCCCGTCCCCCCGGGGCTCCATCAGCGCCGCTGTCACGTCCTGCCATGCCTGGTCGTCGTGGTAGTCGGTCCTGACGACCAGGACGTCGAACTCATCACGGCCGGTGACGGCGGGCAACGCTCTCACGGATCCTTCTCCTCGGCGACGATCGGTGAGCCGCGCCCGACTGTCTCACGGGCCGTTTTCGAGGCCGCGGTCCCGTGATCGGACGGCTCCGCGTCCCTCGCAGGGGGTCGAACGAGGTCCTGCTGGGTCAGCGTGGCATGTCATCGTGGCGGCCGGACGACGGCAGGGAAGGAGCCGAGGTGGCCTCGCTGGGGGAACGGTTGCGGCATCGGAAGACCGAGGTCTTCGAGAGGGCGCTCGGCGACGCTGTGATGGACGGCCCTGCGGGCGAGGCCGAACTCGTAGCGGCATTGAGCGATCTTCCTCTGAATCGTCACGTGTCTGTGATCGCGGTGCTGGGTGACGCCCAGGGCTCTGCGGGTCCGCAGGCACTGCGACACGTCCTGACGGCTGAGGGGATGTCGCGGGATGTGCGATGTGCGGCGGCACTTGCGCTGGCCAAACGATGCGGACCGGCGGCGTCGGCTGATCTTGCGCAGGCGCTGTCAGCCCGTGACAGCGTCCTGAAGAGATACGCCATGGTGGGCCTCGCCGGCGCGGGAGACGACAGTGCCTGGGACCAGGCGTTCGTCCGCCTGAAGCAGATCTTGCGCCGGTCGGGACCTCCCCCCGGGCTCCGGGTACAGCACCTCTCGGCGCAGTCACAGGTGGTGTCAGCGATCTGCTACCTCGGTCGGCATCTCGATGGTGCCGGTGGTGTGCGCAGTGTTCGGCTCATCGGTGAGGTTCGCGGCCACTGGGATCGATTGGGTGCCGCAGAACAGGCATGGCTCACCGAGATCTGGCCGGGGTGCCTGCCGGATGGTCCACCAGCGGTTGATGTTCTGCCGCCGGAGAGCAGGCGTCTGGAATCCTGGACTCGTGATCTTCTTTTTGGCCCGGCGCACTGACGGCCAGTCACGGTCGGGTTCCTCTTCCCCTCCGCCGTGACTATGGCCGTTGACCGTCGCACGTCCGGGCCGTTCGTCTTCGGCCTAGAGGGTGTTCCGTCGTGATCGGAGGGCCGTCGTGGCGGCCCAGCCGAGGCCGGCTGCCGCGACGAGTACCAGGATCATCTCGGGGATGATGCCGAGCTTCGTGGCCGGGGTCTCGGAGGAGCGCAGCGGAACCTTCTGGACCAGCGAGTCGGCGACGAACATGCCGGTCCTCTGGGTGATCTTCCCGTCGGGCATGATCACGGCGCTGACACCGCTCGTCACGGGCACCGTGACGGTGCGGCTGTGCTCGACGGCGCGGATGCGGGACATGGCGAGTTGCTGGTAGGTCATCTCGCTGCGGTCGAAGGTCGCGTTGTTGCTGGGCACAGAGATGATCTGCGCGCCGTCGGTGACGGTGCTGCGCACGGCCCAGTCGAAGGCGGCCTCGTAGCAGGTGACGAGTCCGACGCCGGTGCCGTTCATCGTGAACACACCCGGCTCGGCGCCGCGGCTGAAGTCCTGGCGGACCATGGTCGTCCAGTCCTTGTTGATGGCTCCGAGCAGCGGCCGCAGCGGAAGGTACTCGCCGAACGGCTGGATCTGCCGCTTGTCGTAGGTGTCCATCGGGCCCTTGTCCGGGTCCCACAGGATCTGCTCGTTGTAGAGCTTGCCGCTCCGCTCGACGACCGCGCCGACGGAGACGGGGGCGCCGATGGCCTTGGCCGCCTGGTCGATCACGTAGCGGGCGTCGGCGTTGGCGAACGGGTCGATGTCGGAGGAGTTCTCCGGCCACAGCACCAGGTCGGGCTGGGCGACCTTGCGCGCCTTGACCTCGGCGGCCAGGCGCTCGGTCTCCCGCACGTGGTGATCGAGGACGGCACGCCGCTGGGCGTTGAAGTCGAGTCCCGCGCGCGGGACGTTGCCCTGGATGACCGCCACGGTCGCCGTGCCGTCCTCGGCCTTGTCGCTGACGAGCGTCCGCGCGGCGAGCGCTCCGACGACGGGGACGGCGACGCTGAGCAGCGCCACCCCGGCCGCGCCGCGGCGCAGGACGCCGGTGTCGCGCCGTTCGACGGCCAGACGGACGATCTCGTACAGCCCGAAGCCGCACAGCACGACCGCGAAGCCGAGCACCGGAGTGCCACCGGCCGCGGCCAGCGGCAGGAAGACGCCGTCGGCCTGTCCGAACGCGATCTTCCCCCAGGGGAAGCCGCTGAAAGGCGCACGCGCGCGTGCCGCCTCACCTGCGATCCAGAGGGCCGCCGCCCACACCGGCCACCCTGGCAGCCGGGAGACGAGGGTGATCCCCGCGCCGACCAGGGCGACGTAGACCGCCTCCACCGCGACGAGCGCGAGCCAGGGACCTGAGCCGACCTCGACGCCGGTCCAGACCAGCAACGGCAGCAGGAATCCGAGGCCGAACAGATAGCCGAGGCCGAGGCCGGCCTTCCAGGAGCGACCGCGCAGGATCCAGCCGAAGACCGCGAAGGCCGGCAGGGCGAGCCACCACAGGGTCCGTGGCGGGAAGCTGACGTACAGGAGCACTCCGGAGAGCGCCGCGGCGGCGGCCGGGACGAGGCGACGCACCAGGGCGGACCCGCGTGGAGCGGGCACGGCCTGGGGTTCGAGCTGTTCCGGCTCGTCTACGGTGGTTGCGGTGGCGGTCACTCGGGGAGTGTACGGCGCCTGACCAGGGCGCGGACAGCTCGGCCTGTGCGGTCCCACCACCCACAGGGTCACCTAGCGGGCACCTGCCGCAACGTTCCTGCACAACCGGTGCCCAAACCGGCGCATCACCCGTTACCGTGTGGCCGAGCCTCTGACGTGCGGCCTGATGCGGTGACGGCGCCCCGGGGCCGGGCAGAGTCGGGGGGCGACGGGGTGGGTTCCACGGGGACGACGTCCACGGCCGAGGCGGTGGTCACCGGCGAAAGACGTAACGCCGCGGACGTCGTCGGCATGATCGTGCTCGCGGCCTGCGCCGGCTGGTCGCTGATCACGGCGGCGGCTCACGGGGGCCGGCCCGAGGGCATGCTCCTCGCGGTGCTCGCCGTGGCGGCCGGCTACGCCGTGGGACGGATCTCCGGAGCACTCCTGCCGGTGGCGGCCCCCTGTGCCGCGGCGGCGGCCGGACTCGGCCTCGCGATCGCCACGCCCGGCCCGCAGATCAGCCTCCAGCTCGGTCACACCGGTGCCACGGCCGCGCTGCTCACCCTGTCCTGCGGCGCCGCGTGCTGCGCGGCCTGGGCCGCGCGCCCTCCCGCCCTGCGGCTCGCGCTGCGGCTGTCGGCCGCCGGGACCGCGGTGACGGCGGCGCTCCTCGGCTCCACCACCGCGGTCGTCATGTGCACCGGGGTCCTGCTCTGTTCGCTCGCGACCGCCCGGGTACGCCGCCGGGCCCTCGGCCTGACGGGGTTCGCCGCCGCCGCGGCACTGGTGACGGGGGCGACCTGGGCGATCGGCGAGGACGCGCTGCCGGCCGGACTGACCGCCTCCCTGAAGGGCCAGCTCACCGAGCACCGCGTCCTGCTGTGGCACGACGCCCTGCGCATGGCCCGTGCCGATCCCGGGCTGGGGGTCGGGCCCGGCCGTTACGGAGAGCTCAGCCCCACCGTCGCCCAGTCCCTGCTGCCCGACGGCAAACCCCACTCCGCGCCCCTCCAGCAGGCCGCCGAACAGGGGCTGACCGGAGTGGTCCTGCTCGCGGTGGCGTTCTGCTGGGTCCTGTACGCGCTGCTGCGCTCGCCGCGCACCACTCCCATCGCGCTGACGGCGGGCGCGGCCCTCACGGCGGTGGCCGCGGTCGCGTCGATCGGCAACGCGCTGAGCTTCATGACGGTGACCGCGGGTGCGGGACTGCTGGCCGGGTTCGCCACCGCACGGCCGCTCGCCTCGCGGGAGCCGGACGCCGTCCCCGTCCCGGCCCCGCGGCCCGGCGGTCGCCTCGGTATGTGAACGGCACCCCGGCGGCCACCCCGGAGCCTGAACGGCACCCCGGCGGTCACCCCGGTACGTGAGCGACGGCAAGGCAGCCGGGCGTCAGCGCGCGACGGTGGTCGTGTCCGGGCGCAGCCGGCCGCGGATGATCCGGACCGCCGCCTCGGCGTTGTCCACGGTGATCGTGAACGTATGGCCGTCGCCCAGGCGCAGCACCACGCCCTCGCCCCGCCGGACGACCACGGCGGTTCCCTGTTCGGGCCGCCAGCGATAGCCCCAGCCGCCCCACTGGCGCGGGTTGACCTGGGGGGCGAAGTCGGCACCGACGACCGTGGAGAGCGGGATGCGGCGACGCGGCACTCCTATGTGGCCGCAGCGCACCTCCAGGCAGTCCTCGTCCACCTTCACGGCGACGTGGACGAACGCGAGCGTGCCGAAGAGGATGAGCAGTCCGGCGGCGATGCATCCGACGACGGACATGATCAGTGGTGCCGCTCCCGACGTCCAGCCGGACGTCACGGCCAGCTCGATCCCGAGAGCCAGACAGGCCATGCCGCCCAGGGCGGGCAGCCACTGGACACGGTTCCTCGCACGCCCGGTCCAGATCGCCGGGTGCGGGGAGGTTTCGCCGTGGGGGTGGTCCCTCATGCCCATGAGACTACTCAGATTCCGCTGCGCGGGCACCGGGTCGCGGAGCGTCACTCCGCCGGGTGGCCGAGGATGCCACCAAGGGTGTACCGGTGGTCACCCGGCGTCCCGTGGAGCGGGTGCCAACCTTGTCGGCTCAGCGTGCGGGGCTGACCGCCGACAGGATGCGGCCTTCCTCGTAGGTGAGCGCCGTGGCGGGCAGCGCGCCCTCGCGTCCGCCCTGAAGCACCGTGACCGTGGAGTCGGCGGGGGCCGCGGGGTCCGGAAGCTCGCCGATCCGGCGCAGCGCCTGGGTGGCGACCGCTCCGGCGGAACCGTGCAGCACGAGCGGCGGGCGGCCGGGACGCTGCACGGCGGCGCGGATGCGCTCGGCGACGAGCTCGTAGTGGGTGCATCCCAGGACGACGGCCGTGACGTCCTCGGGGGTGTGCGCGGCGGCCGCCTCGATCGCCGCGTCGATGGCCGCCTGATCCGCGTACTCCACGGCGTCCGCGAGCCCGGGACAGGCCACCTCGGTGACCGCCACTCCGTCGGCGAACTCCTTGATCAGCCCCCGCTGGTACGGGCTGCCCGTGGTGGCGGGCGTGGCCCAGATCGCGACGGGTCCGCCGCCCGCGGCGGCCGGCTTGATGGCCGGGACGGTGCCGATGACGGGCACCTGCGGCTCAAGACGGGCGCGCAGGGCCGGCAGGGCCCGTACGGAAGCGGTGTTGCAGGCGACGATCAGGGCGTCGGGCCGGTGCAGCGCGGCGGCCTCGGCGACCGCGAGGGCGAGCCCGGTGACGTCTTCCGGTGTGCGGGGTCCCCAGGGCATGCTGCCGGGGTCGGAGGAGAGGACGAGATCGGCGTCGGGCCGCAGTCGACGCACCGCGGCGGCAGCAGCGAGCAGTCCGATTCCGGAGTCCATGAGCGCGATCTTCACCCGGTCACCATAGACGATGGGACTTTACGGGCGACCTCGGTGGGGCAGACTGCGGCGGGTGAGCGCCCTCGTGTGGATCGCCGTCGGATCGCTGGCAGCGTGGCTGTGGCTGCTGCTCGGCCAGGGCTTCTTCTGGCGTACGGACGTACGGCTGCCCGCCTGCCGTGAGCCGTCGGACTGGCCTGTCGTCTGCGTCGTGGTGCCGGCCCGGGACGAGGCCGCCGTCCTGCCCGAGAGCCTTCCCTCGCTCCTGGCCCAGGACTATCCGGGCCGGGCCGAGATCTTCCTCGTCGACGACGGCAGTTCGGACGGCACGGGTGAGCTGGCCCGTGAGCTGGCGCGCCGGCACGGGGGGCTGCCGCTCACCGTCGGCTCGCCGGGAGAACCTCCGGCGGGCTGGACGGGCAAGCTCTGGGCCGTACGCCACGGCATCGGCCTCGCCCGCGCGCGGGAACCCGAATTCCTCCTGCTGACCGACGCGGACATCGCGCACGCCCCGGACAGCCTGCGGCTCCTGGTGGCGGCGGCCCGCACCGGTGGCTTCGACCTCGTCTCCCAGATGGCACGGCTGCGGGTGGAGAGCCTCTGGGAACGGCTCGTCGTGCCCGCCTTCGTCTACTTCTTCGCGCAGCTCTACCCGTTCCGCCGGATCGCCGTGAAGGGCTCACGGACGGCGGCCGCGGCGGGTGGATGCGTCCTGCTGCGCGCGGACACCGCCGAGCGGGCGCGGATCCCGGACGCGATCCGGGAGGCCGTCATCGACGACGTGGCGCTCGCCCGTGCCGTCAAGCGGGGTGGCGGCCACATCTGGCTGGGTCTGGCCGAGCGGGTGGACAGCGTGCGTCCCTATCCGCGGCTGCGTGATCTGTGGCGCATGGTCGCGCGCAGCGCGTACGCGCAACTGCGGCACAGTCCGCCGCTGCTCGCCGGAACGGTCGCCGGGCTCGCGGTGGTCTACCTGGCTCCGCCGGTCGCCCTCGTGGCGGGTCTGGCCGCGGGGAACGCGTGGGCGGCGTCCGCCGGGGGGCTCGCCTGGCTGGTGATGACGGCGACCTACGTACCGATGCTCCGTTACTACCGGCAGTCCTTGGCGCTCGCTCCCCTGCTGCCGGTCACCGCGTTCCTCTATCTCCTCATGACGGTCGACTCCGCGGTGCAGCACTACAGGGGACGCGGCGCGGCCTGGAAGGGCCGCACCTACGCGCGCCCCGGCGCCGCCCTCGACGAGAACTGAGAGGGACGGAGCACGCCGATCGTCGTCGGCGTCGCCGTCTCCCGTCGGGCGGGAGGGGTCCCTCCCGCCCGGCGGACGGGTCATTTCCTGCCGGGCGTCCAGTTCATGCCCCAGCCGTAGACCTGGTCGACGGTGCGCTGCGGACTCACCCCGCGCGCGGGGATCAGATAGCGGGCCTCGCGCTGGACGAGCAGGTCGGCGCCGTTGCCGGTGATGAGGGCGAGCGCGCAGACCGTGGAGGGCACCGTGCACTCGTCGAGCGAGAAGTCGATGGGCGCGCCGTTCTGCGGCTGCAGGGTGACCGTGGCGTGCAGATCGGCGAAGGAACGCGCGCCTTCGTAGATGGTCACGAAGATGAGGATGCGCCGGAAGCTCTGCTTGTGATCGAGGTTGATGGTGAGGTTCTCGCCATTGGCCGCGGCCCCGGTGCGGTCGTCCCCGTCGAGATGGATGAACGGCGGCTGGTGCAGTGCCCCGAAGGCGTTGCCGAGTGCCTGGACGACTCCCTTGCGGCCGTCGGACAGTTCGTAGAGCGCGCACAGGTCGAGGTCGAGGTCCGCGTGCATGGCGACGGCCCGGCCGCGTTTGCTGCCCCACCCCGAGAACTGCTTGCGCACTTCCCAGTTGAGGTTCACGCGCATGGCACCGGTCGTACCCCCCTGTTTGGAGAGCGAGACGGAGGGCGTCTCCTTGGTCAGCGTCACCTTGGAGAGGCGGACAGGTGCCGGAGGGGCCGCGGGTGGCTGCGGGGCCGTGGGCGGCGGCACTGTGACGGGCGGTGGCACGGTGACCGGCGGCGCCACGGGGGGCGGAGGCCCCTGTACGAGGGTGGCGGGCCCGTGCGGGGCGGCGGCGGGCGGCGCCGCCCGCTGCGGCTCGTCCACGGTGATCCCGTAGTCGGTGGCCAGTCCTTCGAGGCCGCTTCCGTAGCCCTGGCCGACGGCGCGGAACTTCCAGGCGCCCTGGCGCCGGTAGAACTCGCCCAGGACGAAGGCGGTCTCCACGGTCGCGTCGGCGCTGTCGAAGCGGGCGATCTCGGTGCCCTGCCGTGCGTCGAGCACCCGGACGGACAGGCCGGGAACCCGTCCGAAGGAGCCGCCGTCCGCGGACGCCGCCAGGACCACGGTCTCCACGACGGGTTCCACGCGCGTGAGGTCGACGAGCAGCGTGTCGCTCACCTGGCCGCCGGCATCGCGCTTGCCCTCGTGACGCACGGCGCCGGAGGAGTGCGCCGGCTGGTTGTAGAAGACGAAGTCGCTGTCCGAACGGACCTTTCCCGCCACGAGCAGAAGGGCGGACGCATCGACATCCGGCACCCCCTGTCCCGAACGCCACCCCAATTCCACCCTGAGTGCGCTCGTCGGGACAGGAACATTAGATCCCTTAGGCATTGACATGTACGCCCCCATCACAGTGTCTCCGCGCCGGTGCGCGTCCCGAACGGACCGCCGGCTCCGTTCCCGCCAAACCTAATCCCCAGGTCCGCCCACACGTATGGCTCGTGCAGGAAGATCCTGGTCAACCGCCGGTAACCCGTCCGAAGCTCGGCCTTTACACGATCTCAACCATCTTTGACGTCCTTTTTTGCCAAGTTCGCTCGCATTGGGGATCCCGCGTCACCCCGGGCACGGAAAACAACCCTCTTATCGGTCTCCCCAACCAGCACATCGTGGGCTTAACTTATGTGCCATGACCTCCCCCCGCTCCACCTATGGCGGCGGTTACTACTCCGCCTTCCAGGACACCCCGATCTACGACTCCCTCGTCGCCGAGCGGGGTACCCCTCAGATCGCCCCGATCCGGGTCCCTTCCGCCTACGACCCGGGCATGAGCAACAACCTCCCGGCACTGCCGTCCGCGCTCCCCGCGCTGCCGGCCGGACCGTCCTCCTACGGCTACCAGCCCGCCCAGCAGCCCTCTCCGCTGCAGCAGGCTCCCGCGCCGTACATCCCGCAGCAGGCCGGCCCGCCTCGGGGCTACCCGAGCCCCCAGCCGCAGCAGCCCCGCCCGATGGCGCCCGGCACGGGCTTCGAGGCGATGCGCCCCGCGGCTCCCCGGCCCGCCCCCGCTCCGTACCAGGACCCGTACAACAATCAGCAGTACCGCGGGTACTGACACCCTCGAACCGCGCTGTCGGTGCGCCCTGGCACCATGGCGGTCATGGGGAACGCGGTACTGCACTCGATTCACGTCCATCCGGTCAAAGCCTTCCGGAGCACATCGCTCCAGGAGGCCGAGGTCGAGCCCTGGGGGCTGGCCGGAGATCGACGCTGGATCCTGATCGACGCCGGGGGAAAGGTCGTCACGCAACGCGAGCAGCCGCGTCTGGCGCTGGCCGCCGCCGAGATCCTCTCCGGCGGCGGTCTGCGTCTGTCCGCCGAGAACCGCGAGCCCGTGACGGTTCCCGTGCCGGAACCCATCGGCACGACGACGGTGGAGATCTTCGGCGACAAGGTGGAGGCCGTCCTCGCCGACACGGCCGCGCACGCCTGGTGCAGCACGTACCTGGGCGCCGACGTGCGCCTCGCCCACTTGGACGATCCGGCCGCCCGCCGGCCCGTCGACCCGGACTTCGCGCTGCCGGGCGAGACCGTCAGCTTCGCCGACGGCTATCCGCTGCTGGTCACCACGCTCGGATCGCTGGACGCGCTCAATTCCCTGATCGCGCGAGGCGACCGGGCCGAGGAGGGCCCGTTGCCGATGAACCGTTTCCGGCCGAACGTCGTCGTCTCCGGCACCGACGCCTGGGCCGAGGACCACTGGTCGCGGATCGCCATCGGCGAGGTCACCTTCCGGGTCACCAAGATGTGCGGCCGTTGCGTCGTCACCACGACCGACCAGGACACCGCCGGTCGTGGCAAGGAGCCCCTGCGCACCCTCGCCCGGCACCGGCGCTTCGCCGGAAAGCTGGTGTTCGGACAGAATCTGGTGCCCGAGAGCCGCGGCACGCTGCGGGTCGGCGACCCGGTCACGGTCCTCGCGTGACCCGCCCGATGACATTTCGCCAGAGCCGGGCCACCGGGAACCCTTCGGCCGGGCGGGATCGTTGAGTCTGCGTGAGATGTTCATGAAGGGCCCTGGGGGAGGGTGATGTCGGCCTCTCCTCCGGGCCTCGCGCGTGAACGGCTCCGCTGCTGGTAATGACAGAGGCGGAAGGGGGTGCGGGACGGTGGGCGCGATCATCGGTCTCTGGCGCTGGCGGCGCAATCCGCTGCGCCGCACGACAGATCTCGTGGAGGCCTGGCTGGCCCTGGCCACCCTCCTGCTCGTCCTGTTCGCGGCACCCCTGGCGGGAGCGGCCGTCGGGGTCTCGGTGCAGGGGACCCTGCAGAAGGCCGTGCGGGATCAGCGCAAGGACCGGCACCACGTGGCGGCCGTCGTCGTCAGGAAGCTGTCCCGGGGCCCACTGGCCCCCGACCCCGAGACCCCCTCGGGACGGAACGCGCACAGCAGGGTCGTGGCCGACTGGACCGCGCCCGACGGCACCCCGCGGCGCGGCACCGTGATCGCCGACCTCAAGTCGCCGCTCCCCGGAGACCGGTTCTCGATCTGGACCGACCGGCACGGCCGAATAATCGGCCGCCCGCTGGACGCCGCCACCGCGACCGCGCACTCCACCCTGGCCGGCTTCGGTGCGGCGGTGCTGTCGGCCGGACTCCTGGAATGCGGCAGACGGTTGATCCTGTGGCACATGATCCGCCGGCGTCACACCCGATGGGACCGGGCCTGGGCCAAGGCGGGTCCCGACTGGGGCAAGGCAGACACCGGCAGCTGACGGCCTGCCCGCTCCGGTCAACCGGGCGCCCCCGCGCACGCTACGGTGGACCGGCCGAACGGTTCGGCACCGTCGTGAGAGGCTGTCCGGCAGGGGCCGGGATCCCGACCGACGGGGCATCAGCACGACCTCGCAGGACCCGCGTACGACGAGGTGGGGGCACGACAGCGCCATGGCACAGGGCACGGTCCAGGTGACGCACACCGGAACCTCGCGGTGGCGGCGCCGCACGGGTGAGTACGCATCGCTGGCCGCCGCCCTGGAAGCCGCGGCCGACGGCGATGTGCTGACCGTCGCTCCCGGCACCTACCGCGAGAACCTGGTGGTGGAGCGCGCGGTGACATTGCGCGGCCCCGAGGGTTCCCCCGGCTCCGTGCGCATCGCACCGGTCGACGGCGTGGCCCTGACCGTACGCGCCTCGGCCGTCGTCCAGGACCTGCACGTCGAGGGCCAGGACTCGGCCTCGCCCGCCCTGCTCGTCGAGGACGGCACTCCGGAACTGCTGGACATACGGGTCGTCACGCGCTCCGCGGCCGGGATCGAGGTCCGCGGGGGCGCCCGGCCCACCGTGCGCCGTTGCACCGTCGACAACCCGGCGGGCGTCGGTATCGCCGTACTGGACGGCGGCGGCGGGGTGTTCGAGGATTGCGAGGTCGTGGCGGCCGGCCAGTCGGGGATCGTGGTCCGCGGGGGCGCGCGTCCGCGCCTCGAGCGCTGCCGGGTGCACCACACTTCCGGTCCTGGGCTGTCGGCGACCGGCGAGAACTCCTCGCTGGAGGCGGTGGGTTGCGAGGTGTACGAGGTCAAGGGCTCCGGGGTGCAGATCACCGCCCGGGCCACGGCTCACCTCACCGACTGCGATGTGCACCGGACGACCGCGGACGGCGTCACCCTCGACACCGACGCCGTCCTCACGCTCGCCGACTGCCGCATCCACGACATCCCGGAGAACGCGGTCGATCTGCGCTCGCGCTCGGTGCTCACCCTGACCCGTACGAGCGTGCGGCAGTTCGGGCGCAACGGCCTGTCGGTCTGGGACCCGGGCACCCGTGTGGACGCCAACCAGTGCGAGATCTTCGACAGCACGGGCGACTACCCCGCGGTGTGGGTGAGCGACGGCGCCACCGCCGTACTGGACTCGTGCCGGGTGCACGACGTGCCGGACGCGCTGTTCGTCCTCGACCGCGGTTCACGCGCGGACGTCGTCGACTGCGACATCTCGCAGGTACGCAACACCGCGGTGTCCGTGAGCGACGGCGCGACCGCGCAGCTCGACGACTGCCGCATCCGGGACGCGGCCACCGGAGCCTGGTTCCGTGACCACGGCAGCGGCGGCAATCTGTCCGGCTGCATCATCGGCGGCACCCAGACCGGTGTGATCGTCACCAAGGGCGCCGATCCGACCTTCGAGCGCTGCACGGTCACCTCGCCCGCCGAGGCGGGCTTCTACGTGTCGGCCGACGGCCGGGGCAGCTTCCTGAACTGCCGGGTGGCGGACAGCGGCGGCTACGGCTTCCACGTGATCGACGGCTGCCGGGCGACGCTGCGCAAGTGCCGTACGGAACGATGCGCGCGCGGGGGCTACGAGTTCGCCGACGCGGGCTCCCCCGGCTCGGGTCCCGTCGTCGAGGACTGCGCGAGCGACGAGAGCGCCTCACCGCGCGGCCCGGCGATCGAGACGGCGGCCGAGACCTCGGCCTCGTCCGTGACCCTGCCGGGCACGATCCCCGGTCAGCGCAGCAGCGTACGGGAACCGGTCGTCACCGGCGCCGAGCCCGCCCAGCCCGCCCGAGTACCGAAGATCGTCCTCGGTGAACTCGACACACTGGTGGGCCTGGAGAACGTCAAACGCGAGGTGCGGGCCCTCACCGACATGATCGAGGTGGGCCGCCGCCGGCAGCAGGCGGGTCTCAAGGCGGCGTCCGCACGGCGCCATCTCGTCTTCACCGGCTCCCCCGGCACCGGCAAGACGACCGTCGCCCGGCTGTACGGCGAGATCCTGGCGTCGCTGGGTGTGCTGGAGAAGGGGCATCTCGTCGAGGTGTCCCGGGTGGACCTGGTCGGTGAGCACATCGGGTCGACCGCCATCCGCACCCAGGAGGCGTTCGACCGGGCGCGCGGCGGCGTGCTGTTCATCGACGAGGCGTACGCGCTGTCCCCGGAGGACTCCGGGCGCGACTTCGGGCGCGAGGCCATCGACACGCTGGTGAAGCTGATGGAGGACCACCGGGAGGCGGTGGTCGTGATCGTCGCGGGATACACCGCCGAGATGGAGCGCTTCCTCTCGGTCAATCCCGGTGTGGCGTCCCGTTTCTCACGGACCATCACCTTCAACGACTACCTCCCCGACGAGCTGCTGCGGATCGTGGAGCAGCAGGCCGAGGAGCACGAGTACCGGCTGGGCCGGGGCGCGGCCGAGGCGCTCCTGAAGTACTTCACGGCGATTCCGAAGGGGCCCGCGTTCGGCAACGGCCGCACGGCCCGGCAGACGTTCGAGGCGATGCTGGAACGGCACGCGGGGCGGGTCGCCCAGCTGCCGGAGCCGAGCACGGACGACCTGACCCTGCTCTACTCGGAGGACCTGCCGGAGCTGCCCTGAGCGCCCCGTGGCCCGGCCGACGCGTTCCGCCCGCCAGACGCTATGTGGGTCGCTGGCCCGGCACCTCGGGCAGCAGCCGCTCCAGCAGCAGTTCACGCTCGACGGCGAAGTCCGGGTCCGCCTGGTAGTCGGAGTGGCCGAGAACCGGCGCGGGCAGCGGCTGCCGGTCGGTGCGCCCGTAGGCGAGCGGATCCTGTAAGGGCTCGTGGTCCACTTCGGGACCGCAGTCGCCGGGCAGCCGGACGGGTCCGCCGATCGGGTCGGTGTGACGGTACAGATTGCGCCAGCAGGCGACCTCGCGGTGCAGCGAGGCCAGTGCCGCGGGGCCGAAATGGGCCGGGAACCAGCGTCCGTACAGGCGCTCCAGCGGTGAGCCGTAGGTGAGGAGCGCGACCTTCCCGCGCACCGAGGGCTTGAGCTGCCAGGCCGCGGCGGCCGCCAGCACACTGCCCTGGGAGTGTCCGGAGAGCACGAGCCGTCCGCCGGTCGCCCGGGTCCAGGTGGCCATCCGCCAGGTGAGGTCCGGCACCGCGCGCTCGGCGTAGCAGGGCGGCGCGAAGGGGTGGGCCGCGCGAGGCCAGAAGGTGCCGACGTCCCAGAGGATGCCGATGGTGCGGCGCGCGGCGGGGTCCTTGTAGGCGCGGCGGCCCCAGGTGACGAACAGGATGAAGCCGAGGCCTATCAGCCAGGAGCCCAGTGCCTGCGCGGTC
Source organism: Streptomyces sp. NPDC015532 (assembly GCF_043078065.1). Classification (NCBI taxonomy): domain Bacteria; kingdom Bacillati; phylum Actinomycetota; class Actinomycetes; order Kitasatosporales; family Streptomycetaceae; genus Streptomyces; species Streptomyces sp. NPDC015532. The sequence goes on from NZ_JBIBSY010000023.1 coordinate 62,034, forward strand.
TGGGCCGCGCCGTGGACGAAGCCGTTCGTCCCGCGCGCCGCCTCGCTGGGAGCGTCACCGGTGGCGAGGGCCCCGGCCAGGGCGCAGGCGCCGAGCAGCAGGGTCACGGACGAGACGACGCCGACGATGAGCGGCGCGCGGTCGGTGAGCGCGGCCATGGCGCGGGTGCTCGCGATACGACGGGTACGGGCGGAGTCCTTGGCCTCGCCCGGGTACTCGCGCTCGACGGCGGTCATCTCACGGCGGCGGAGCTGCCAGGTGCGGCGGGCGAGCCAGCCGGTGAGGGCGAGCAGGACGAGGAGCAGCGGCGGGATGGCGGAGGCCTGCCAGGTCAGCAGGACGGGCGGGCCGGGGATCGAGTGCCGGGTGCCGTCGAGCCAGTCGGCGACGCGCTGGGACACGCCTCCGGACATCACGCCGCCTAGGGCACAGCCGAGCATGGCGACGGCCGGTCCCGCGAAGCCGCGCATCGCGGTGCGCGGGCCGGGGGCTCCGGCCGCCGTCCCGGGCGCGTCGAGGACCTGCGGGGTCGTGCCGTACAGGATGCGGGCGACCACGCACAGTGCGATCACCAGCAGGCCCTGGACGAGGGCGAGGCCGCCGAACGTGGTGTCGCCGGGCAGACGCCCCGCCGAGTGCCAGTGGGGCCGTGACCAGCCCGCGTACACCAGGGTGAGGGCGAGAAGGGCGACCGAGCCGAGCAGCAGGCGGCGCACGAGTGCCAGGTCGCGGCCGTGGTCGATCCGGTTCTCGCTGCGGCCCCGCCGGCAGACGACCCACAGCACAACGGCCCCGCCCGCCACGAGCGTTGCGTTCAGGAGCACACCCAGCGTTTCCAGGACGGCGGACCCGCCCGGCGCGCGGTCGTGACGGGCGGCCGGGGAGCCCACGGCCGCGGCGACGGTCAGGAATCCCGCGGCGGTGTGCGCGGCGCGCAGCCGGGCCACCAGGCGGCGCCCGTACCAGAAGCCGGGGCGGCCGAGTCCGGTGCCGTCGGTCTCCTCGTCGGTCCCGGCCGCGCGGGCCATCGGCTGCTGCGACTCGTACGCGCTCCAGGTGCGGTGGGAGAGGTACCACAGGAGGGTGGTGAGCGCCGCGGGAACGAGTCCGGCCAGGGCGAGGCGGCGGCCCGGCAGGCTCCACCAGCCGGGGTCGGGCCCGTCCGGGGAGAGGAAGCCGAGCCAGGAGTGGTTGCGCACACACGCACGGGTACCGGCGCACTGCCAGGCGGCCAGGTCGAGGGCGACCTCGCAGGCGGCGGCGACCAGCAGCACCGTGAGCGTGAGACCGGCGAGACGGACGAGCAGCCCGTACAGGCGCACCGTCCGCCCGTGACCGTGCGAGGCCGGGCGCATCCAGTGCGCGAGGTTGACCACCATGAAGGGCAGCAGGAGGAGCCACAGGGCGCGGGATCCGTTGCCGGACGTGAGGTTGCACCACACGTACGCCTCGCGCACCGGCCCGCCGCGGTGGTCACCGGGGCGCTCCTCGGCGTCGGTGTCGTCGGCGCGCCGGAAGACGGCCGCCGTCGCGTCGCCGGTGATCCGGACCGTCCGCGGATCGTTCAGCATCTCCTCCGGCGTGGTGCCGCCGACCCCGTGGACCAGGAGTTCCAGGGCGGTACCGGCCGCTTCGGGCCGTTCTGCGGGGCCGCCGGGCTCCCCGTCGATGGCATGTTCCCGCGCACGTTCCACTGTTCCGCACTTCCCCGTGCCCCGCGTGTCTCAGGTGTCATGTGCAGACACAAGGCTCTCGCGCTCCGGGCCTCCCGCGCACCCGAAGGCACGGAATCTCCCCGATACGTGCGAATACGGCGGCACGGGAGGGACGCAGCGGGCGTACGGGCAGTGGCGCGACCGAGGGTGTCCCGTGCGAGGATGGGTCGTCCTCCAGACCTCGGGCAAGGAGAATGTCCACGTGGGAGTGGGTTCGGACGGAGTGTCGGGCAGGCAGCGACGAAAGGACCGGAGCGGTCGTGAGTGAGAATCAGAACCTCCTCGCGGAGCAGCGTCGCGCTCTGATCCTGGACGAGGTGCGCCGCCGCGGTGGAGTCCGCGTGAACGAGCTGACGCGAAGACTCGGCGTCTCCGACATGACGGTCCGCCGTGACCTCGACGCGCTGGCCCGTCAGGGTGTCGTCGAGAAGGTGCACGGCGGCGCGGTCCCGGTGGTCGAGGCGAGCACGCACGAACCCGGTTTCGAGGCCAAGTCCGGTCTGGAGCTGACCGCCAAGGAGGACATCGCGCGGACCGCCGCCGAGTTGGTCGCGCCGGGCTCGGCGATCGCCCTCTCCGGTGGGACGACGACGTACGCCCTGGCTCATCACCTGGTGGACGTCCCCGACCTGACCGTGGTCACCAACTCGGTACGTGTGGCTGATGTGTTCCACTCGGCGCAGCGCACCTCGGGTCAGCGACAGGGTGCCGCGACCGTCGTTCTCACCGGTGGGGTGCGCACGCCGTCCGACTCGCTCGTCGGACCGGTGGCCGATCAGGCCATCGCGGCCCTGCACTTCGACGTCCTCTTCCTCGGTGTGCACGGCATATCGGCCGAGGCGGGACTGTCGACGCCGAACCTCGCGGAGGCGGAGACCAATCGGCGGCTCGTGCAGTCCGCGCGACGCGTCATCGTGGTGGCGGACCACACCAAGTGGGGCACGGTGGGCCTGAGTTCGTTCGCCGCGCTGGACCAGGTCGACACGCTGGTGACCGACTCCGGGATGCCCGCCGAGACCCGCGCGGAGATCTCGGACCATCTGCGCCTGGTGGTGGCCGGCGAACCCGAGGACGATACAGACATCTGACGGTCCGCCAGCTAGGGTGACGCTGCCCGTGCCGCCGGTCGCTCCGTCGGCGACGGGCGGCCGAGCGGGGCGTCACGGTGTTTTTTCCGCGTACATGGAGACCGACCGGAACCCTGTTCCGGTGAGGGGGTTCGTTCATGGCACGTCGACTGCGGCTGGTGGGAGCCGACTTCGTCGAGACCGCTCCGCTGCGTCTGGTGTTCGCGCGGGAGGTCGCCGCTCCTCCCGGGGCCGTCTTCGCGGCGCTCGCCGAGGACGTGTCCGGGTGGAGCGAGTGGTTCTCGGCGGTGACCCTCGTCCGGCCCACCGCCGACGGCACAGGGCGCGAGGTACGGCTGCGGGGCGGAACGCGCTTCGAGGAGACCGTCCTGGTCAGCCGGGCTCCCGAGGCGTACGCGTACCGGGCGGACGTCACGAACGCGCCGGGGCTCCGCGCTCTGGTCGAGGAGTGGCGTCTGACGCCCGCCGGCGAGGGGACGCGCGTGCAGTGGACGTTCGCCGCCGACGGAACCGCCGTGTTCCGGGCGGCACTCACCGTGGGACGGAGCGGACTCGGCCGCGCCTTCCGCGACGCGGTGACGACCCTGGACCGACGCCTCGCGGCGGCGCCCGCCTGAAACACCGGAGTCCGAGCCGTCAGGTTTGAGGCATGTTCTGACGAAGATCTCCCGTGGCGGGAACGAGTTCGCCTTCCGGGCGGTTCACGGCTGGTCGTGGTGGCCGCCGCGTGTTGGTCCGGCGGACGGGGTGCCGGGTTCCTGGTGGGGCTCAACCGTCAGGCCGAGCAGGCGTAGTTCACGGGTGGACCTGCCCGCGATCTTGCGACCGAGGAGGGGTCGGCCGTCGTCGTGGCGGTAGACGCCGGCGGGTTCGGCGGCCAGCGGTTCCTCCCAGCCCCGGTAGAGGGCGGTGAGACGGACGGTGAAGCCGGCCAGGAACGCGAGCGGCGCGCTCGCGGCGCACGGCAGCCCCGCCTGGTCGAGGGCGATCCACACCGCTCCGGTGAGTACGGCGATGGCGACGAACCACTCGCCGCGGACGAACTGCTTGGGCGGGACGCCGCAGGAGACGTCGATGAGGAAACGTCCGGCGGTGGGGCCCACCACCGCCAGGACGAGCGAGCCCAGGACGGGCAGGCCGGCCTCCGTGGTCGCCGCGACGAGGTTGATGAGCGTGCCCCCGCCGGTGAATTCGAATGATCCGAAACCGAGGGGGCCCATCGCTGCGGTCAAGGCGTGACGATGTCGAAGTCGGGATCGGCGGTGTCCAGCAGACCGGCCAGCGTCGCGAGGACCCGGGGGTCGCCCTGGACGCGTACGCCGTCCAGCCCCTTGCCCGCCAGGACGGCGAGAAGTTGCGGCTTGGTCAGGGTCAAGGTCAGGTCGGCGGCCGGGGCAGGCCCGCTCTCCTGCGGGCCGGTGCTGCGATAGGTGAGGGCTCCGTTGGACAGCTGCAGATGCCAGGTGCGGCCCTCGTCGGTGACGTTCCAGGCCATCGTCAGCTTCTCGTCCCACGCGCGCGGGCCGTCGACACGGACGGCGAGCGAGTCGATGAGCATGTCGACGGTGAGCGCCATCGTCATCTCGGGGTTCGTCGTCTCCAGTTCGGTGTGCGCGATGGTGCCGCGCAGTTCCTGGGCGCCCATCAGGTAGAAGTTGCGCCAGGTGCCGTTCTCCGCGCCGTACCCGAGCCTGTCGTACACGGCGGCCAGCGCCTGTCTGGCGGCGGTGTCGTCGGGGGCGGCGAAGACCGCGTGCCCCAGCAGCGTCGCCGCGAAGCGCAGATCACCGGCGGCCGCGTACTCCTCGCCCTTGGCGACGAGCGCCGGCACGCCGCCGTAGTCGGCGGCGAACCGCATGGCCTGCTCCACTGGCGGATGCTCCCACAGATGGGCGGGGTTGCCGTCGAACCAGCCCATGTAGCGCTGGTAGATCGCCTTCACGTTGTGGCTGACCGAACCGTAGTAGCCGCGATTCGCCCACCGGTTCGCGACCGCCGGCGGCAGCTCCATGCGCTCGGCGATCTCCAGGCCGGTCAGCCCCTTGTTGGTCATGCGCAGGGTCTGGTCGTGCAGGTACGCCCACATGTCCCGCTGGCCCGCCAGGTGCTCGACCACGCGCTCCTGGCCCCAGGTGGGCCAGTGGTGGGAGGCGAAGGCGACCTCCGTCCGGTCGCCGAACAGCGAGATCGTCTCGCCCAGGTAGTACGCCCAGACGCGGGTGTCGCGCACCACCGCGCCGCGCAGGGTCAGGATGTTGTGCATGTTGTGCGTCGCGTTCTCCGCCATGCACAGCGCGCGCCGGTCGGGGAAGTAAAAGTTCATCTCCGACGGGGCCTCGGTGTCCGGCGTCAGCTGGAAGATGATCCGCACTCCGTCCAGGGTCTCCTCCTGTCCGGTGCGGGTGATGTCCAGCGTCGGCGGCACCAGCGTGATCGTGCCCTTGGACGTGGTCATGCCCAGCCCCGCGCTGATCTGCCCGGCGGGCCCCTTGTCCAGTTCGGCGCCGTACATGTAGACCGCGCGGCGTGTCATCGCGCCGCCCGCGTACACGTTCTCCGCGACGGCGTGCTCCAGGAACCCGGCCGGGGCGAGCACCGGCACCGGGGCGTGTCCGTGCGGCAGGACCCCGTGCGAGCCGCCGAAATGATCGCCGTGCGAGTGGGTGTAGATCAGGCCGGTGACCGGGCGGTCCCCGCGGTGCTCGCGGTACAGGGCGAGAGCGGCGGCCGCGGTCTCGGCGGAGATCAGCGGGTCGATGACGATGACCCCGGTGTCGCCCTCGACCAGCGTCATGTTCGACAGGTCCAGGTTGCGGACCTGGTAGATCCCCTCGGTGACCTCGAACAGGCCCTGCTTGTTGCACAACTGGCTCTGCCGCCACAGGCTGGGGTGCGCGGTGTCCGGGCAGTCCCCGTCCAGGAACGCGTACGCGTCACCGTCCCAGATCACTCGGCCGTCGTCCGTCCGGACCACCGCGGGTGAGAGCGCGGCGACGAAGCCCCGCTCGGCATCCTCGAAATCGGACCTGTCGGCGTAGTCGAGATCACTCATAGGCAACAAATATCGCAAAAGGTGCCTATTCGCGCACAACCGCACCGGACCCCGGCCACGCGCGGCGCGCAGTCCGCCGGGCCCGGGCTACCGGCCGTCGAGCGCCTTGTCGAGGGTGAGGGTCGCGTCGATGAGCGCGAGATGGGTGAACGCCTGCGGGAAATTGCCGAGTTGGCGGCCCGTCAGGTCGACCTCCTCCGAGTACAGGCCCAGATGGTTGGCGTACCCCATCATCTTCTCGTACACCAGTCGCGCCTGGTCCGTCCGCCCCGCCCGGACGAGGGCGTCGACGTACATGAACGTGCAGAGCGAGAAGGTGCCCTCCGAGCCGCGCAGGCCGTCGGGCGACGCCTCCGGGTCGTAGCGGTAGACGAGGCTGTCGCTGACCAGTTTCCGCTCGATGGCGTCCAGGCTCGACGCCCAGATCGGGTCCTCGGGGCTGACGAACCCGACCGTGGACATGCGCAGCAGCGAGGAGTCCAGTACGTCGCTGCCGTAGTGCTGGACGAAGGCCTGCTGCTGCTCGCTCCATCCCTTGGACAGGACCTGGTCGTAGACGGCGTCCCGCTCGGTCTGCCACCGGCCGTACGAGGACGGCCAGCCCTTCGCCTCGGCGAGGCGCAGGGCGCGGTCGAACGCCACCCAGGACATGACCCGGCCGTAGGTGAAGTCCTGGCGCCCTCCGCGGGTCTCCCAGATCCCCTCCTCCGCCTGGTCCCAGTGGTCGGCCAGCCAGTCCAGGTTCTCCCGCATGGCGGTCCACCCCGCGTGTCCGATCTGGAATCCGTGCTGGTGCGCGAAGTGGATGCTGTCCAGCGCCTCGCCGTAGATGTCCAGTTGGAGCTGGGTCGCGGCGCCGTTGCCGATCCGTACCGGCGCGGAGCCCGCGTACCCCTCCCAGTGGTCGAGGACCTGCTCCTCCAGGTCGGCCGAGCCGTCGACCTTGTACATGACGTTGAGCGGGCCCGTGGTGCCGCTGTCGCCGGCCCGCTCCTTGACCCGGTCGCTCAGCCAGGCGATGAACGCCCGGGCCTCTTCGGTGAAGCCCAGCCCCAGCAGCGCGTACACGGAGAAGGAGGCGTCACGGATCCAGGTGAAGCGGTAGTCCCAGTTGCGTTCGCCGCCCAGTTGCTCCGGGAGAGCCGTGGTCGGGGCGGCCACCAGGGCGCCGCTGGGTGCGAAGGTCATGAGCTTGAGCGTGATCGCGGAACGCTCCACCATCTCGCGCCAGCGCCCGGTGTAGCGGGACTGCGCCAGCCAGGAGCGCCAGAACGCCACGGTCTGGTCGAAGAGCCGCTGGTACCCGTCCAGGCGGATCTCGGTCGGTGGCCCCTCGTCGCCCATCTCCAGTACCAGCCCCCGCTGTTGACCGGCCCGCAGCGTCACCGACAGGCGCAGGTCGCCGTCCTGGTCCGTGAGAATGTCGAGGAGTCGCTCGTCCTGCGGTTCACGGATGGGGTGCATGGTGAGTTCGGTGCCGTCCTCCGCGGTGAAGACCGCCCCGTGCTCCGTGATGTGCGCCTCGTGCTTCGCGCGTCCGTAGTCGAACCGCGGGGCGATCTCCACCTGGAACGTCATGGTGCCGCGCACACAGCGGACCAGACGCACCAGACGGTGGCGCGAGGTGACCGTCGTCCCGGTCACGGGCATGAAGTCGACCACCTCGCCGGCGCCCGCCTCGGTCATGAACCGTGTCACCAGGATCGCCGTGCCGGGCAGGTACAACTGCTTGGTGGCATGCGTCGGATGCGCCGGCCGGACCGTGCAGTGACCGCCCTTCCCCTGGTCGAGCAGGGCCCCGAAGACACTGGGCGAGTCGAACCGTGGGGAGCAGAACCAGTCGACCGTGCCCTCCGTGGTCACCAGCGCCGCGGTCTGCAGATCGCCGATGAGACCGTGGTTCTCGATCAGTGGGTAGCCGTCCATCACAGCGCCCCTTTCGGTCGTCAAAGAAGGTGTTCGTCGTCGTCGGTGGCCTTGCGGTTCCGGTTGGCCATTTCCTCCCAGAAGGCGTGCAGTTCCCTGACGGGGACGCTGACCCATGGCGCGGTGTGCCGGCTGACGGCCGGCAGATGCCCGCGGAAGCGGCTGTGCAGAAGAGCCTGTTGCTGCCGGCAGAACAGCTCCGCCACCTCCGCCTGCGCGTTTCCGGCCTTGGGGGGATAGGGGCACAGACGGAACTCGCACGGCGACGTGCAGGTGGTGCGGGATTCGCCCTTCTCGGCCCGGCCGATGCTGCGTTCGGGGTGGAGCAGGCCGCGGTCGTGGGTGAGACAGTGCGGGAGACCGGGCTTGTTCGAGAGCTTCAGGCGCTCCTCGATGTCGTCCGGACTCCCGTTGCCCTCGGTGAGGTTGCGCAGGACCATGACGTCGGCGAGAAGGCGTTGCGCCCGAGGGTGCAGGCTGCTCCAGCCGACGGACGGGGAGATCCACAGGTTGTGCTTGCGGTAGCGGTCCGGATCGGCCGGAGTGGAACCGACGCTGTCGCTGATCTCGTTCTCGTCGATCCAGATGAACCGCTCGGGATGTCCCGTCTCCAGGGCCAGGGTCACCAGATCACCGGCCTCGGCGATGAACGGGTGGAGGACCCTTTCACCGTGGCGCTGGTACGCGGCGCCGATGTGGGCCGGGGTCTGCTCGTGGGCGCTGCCGGCCATCGCGAGCCATCGGGTGACCGACCTGATGGGTTCCGTGGGGCCGCTGGATGCCGCGTCGTCGTCCTTCGTGAGGCGGGTGGCCTGTGGTGCGGAGCGGCTCCGCCGGTTCGCCGCTCCGGCCCCGGGGGCGCGTCCGATGGTGTCGGGAAGCTCCCACAGGCACAGCGCCTGGAGCAGACTCAGCTGCGCGTACCAGGAGCGACTGCTGGTGAGCATCTTCTCCGCCTGCTGCACCAGGTGGGCCCGGGTCTCCTCGTAGGCCGCCGGGTGCCGTCTCCTGCGGTTCGCCGCGTTCTTGAAGCCCTGGGCCAGAGCGTTCTCCAAAGAGAGCGGCATGAGCGGATTCTGCTGTCCGGTCTGGGTGGTCAGAGTGCGCAGCCACAGGCTCAGCCGTTCCTTGGCCTCGTCACGGTACTTCTCGGAGACAGACCCGACGGCCATGGGAACGAGCCAGGCCCGGAGGCTGAAGTGGCGCCACCAGGTGGTCCGGCACTGCTCGTACTCCCGCACCATCCAGTCGTGCTCCCGCTGTCTCTTCTCCACCGCCTCCGGGCCGGCGGCGGGGTCCGGATCTTCCTCATTGAGCCAAGCGGTGTAGTCGCGATCGAGTTTCTGTTTGGCGTCACGGATCTTTCCCAGGTACTGGGATATGGGATCGGATCCGAGGGGGAATTCCGCGCGCAGTTCCTGGAAGGCCGCGTCGCCACCGGCGGCGATCTGATGCGCGATCGCGATACGGACGGCATGAGAGGGCTCATGCGTGCCGATCTGGAAGAGATGCTTGTAGGGAAGCGTCGGGCGCGCGGGATCCTGTCCCGAACATCCGGAGGGGGGCCGAATCGCCTTGTTGCGGCGGTCCCGTTCACGCAGAGCGGCTCCGAAGTTCCGCACCAGTCTCAGCTTCGCACTCTCGATGGTCCGCTGATCGCCTCTGATGTCGAGGCCCGCCCATTGCTCGTCGAGCTCATGGGCCAGTTTGTCCTGTATAGGCACCGGATCCACACAGTCTATTTCCAGGGCCGCGGCGTACAGGTCGAAGTACTTCGCGTCATGCCGGGCCGCGGCGGCGTTGCTGAGCAGCTCGGCCATCTTCGGCGACGCCGTGTGACGGTTCCGGGCGCGAGTGGCGCGCTGCGCGGCGCCCGACCGGGGTGCGAGGGGAGCCGCCCGGTGACGTGAGAGCAGGACCAGAGCGATGAGCAGTTCCCGCGACGGACCCGGGCTGTGAAGCGCGGGTTCGACGACCGCCGCGAGCTTGTCGTCGGGCACCTCCCTCAGCAGGCGATAACCCATGTACGCCTGGAGGATGCTGTGCGGGAAACGAACCTTGTTCTTGCGGCCGTACACCAGTCCCAGGAGTTGTCCGTTGGCGGTGTGTCTCGCCAATTCGGTCCGGCACTCGTTGGGGTAGTCCAACGTGTTGAGCCAGTGTGCCGACCCGCCGATCTTCCGGCACATCACACCCCAGATCGCGTCGCGTTGCGCCGGGGAAATGGCAAGGCGGGTTCCGTACTGCTGCGGAGCCTCCGGCGGTCCCTGCCCGCTTCCCTGGGACTGCGCGCGGCTGCGCAGGTCGTTCGCGTGCACGCTGACGAAATCGTCGAACGTGACCTCGATGCTGTCCTGCAGGAGTCCCAGGCAGGCCATGGCCGACACGACCCACATGGTCTCGCGGCGTTCCTCGCGGCCCATCACCAGATCGTCGAATATGCGACCGTCTTCAATGGCCTGCCGATAGGTGTTGAGGAATCCGAGCCGGAGAGTGGAGCAGTCGTTGCTCCGGGTGTCCAGGCGATCCTTCTCGTCGCGGAGGGTGAGGTGATCCAGCAGCCCGCACTGCTGCAACAGGCGGGCGATCCGCAGATAGATCGGCGATTCCACGACCTTCGCGGTCTCCACCACCCAGTCGAGTCGGCGTTCGTCCAGCTCGCCCGGTTCCCGTACCAGATATTCCAGGGCCGCTTCCTCGCTCAGCGGTTCCATGTCGGCGATCGCCGCCCGGGTGCCCTCCAGGGGCGTGTGCGGGCGCGAGGCGATGACCAGGGGCAGCTTCTGGCGGTCCGCTCGCTCGATCGCCCGTCGGATGATGTTGTCGCGGTCCTCCTGGTACTTCTCGTCGAGAAGGGCCTCTTCCAGACCGTCGGCGATCACGACGACCTTGCCGTCGAGCCTGAGCTGCCGCCACGTCTTGTCGATGTTGCTGCCGGCGAGCACTCCCTGGTCCGCTTCCTCCGCGAAGCGGCGCCGCGCCATTTCCTCGAAGTCGAGTTCGCCGTCGCCCTTCATGTCGCGCAGACTGATGGGCACCGGAACGGCGGACTGCTGCGCCAGCATCCGAGTGAGTTCCACCAGAACGGCCGTTTTACCGACGCCAACACCGCCGACGAGCAAATAGGGCTTTCGGGTTTTACGGTTGCGGAGTGTCTGGGCGATGACCTGGGACAGTTCGTGCCGCCCGACGATCCGGTTGCCGAAGGTCCCGGCCGTGGAGACCAGCTCATGCGGACGCGTACGCGCCTTGTCCATGAGCGGCTTCTTGGTCTTGTGGTACCAGTAGAGAAGGAAGAACGTCAGAATCAGGGAGCCGGTGAGGACAGGGCCCGCGATGTGATTGACGGCGTCGAACCACGGGGATTCCAGCACATTGTTGTACTGCGATTCATTTCCTTCCTGGAAATCATAAACGGCCACTCCCACCCAGATGAAAAGCAGCACCGTCCCGATGATGGCGTACGCGCGCAGCATGGGACCGAGGGAGAACATCCCGGGGCGCCAGCTGCGAGCCGCGGCGATACTCTTGTGCGCCTCCCTCTTCGTCCTGAACGTGCGCCATTCCTTGCGGGTCGCCCCTGAGATCCGGGACCACCACCGTCTCGGGTACAGCGTGTACCAGGGGGCGTTGTGCGGCCGTTCCTTGCCGTCCGGACGGCGGATCACCTTGGTGGGCATGAGGACGTTCCCTCCGCGCTGCACATCATTGACGGGACGTCATGCGAGCGCCGGGTGTGGACAGATACGGAGACCAGCGGGCTGTGGTCGTGGCACCACGCATCACGAGCGTGTTCTCCGCCCCGCATCGCCACAGCGCGATATCGCCGCCCCGCGTCGAGGTCGCCTGCCTCGCGAATATTCCCCTGGCACGCAGGCCTTCAATTCCATGAAAGCACTGGCGGGGAAGATCGCAACACGACCGCCGGCCGGCCGTGGGCGGCCCCTGATCACCGGGGGCACAGGCGGGGACCGTCTCCGGAATGGGGTGCGACCGAGACGCGAGCCGGGCGGCGACGGGCTCGTGCCGCGGGTCGGCGCGCAGAGGTTTTTTTCCGTTAGAGAAAGGGCAGTTGGGCGGCTGGAGCCGACCGGGCACCGTCGATCGTTTGCCCGGGAACGCGAGCGGTGGACGTCCACCAGGTGGACGGCGCGGGCGTGTTGGGCGTGCGGAACGCCCTGACTGCCCACGGTGACCCAACGCGAGGTGCAGGAAATTGTGCGTGGAAAAGGTTTCCTGAGGCTCCTTCAGCTAGCTCGGGATCGGGGCGCGGCGTGAGGCGAACGCCCCCGGCACATGCGGCGATCTTGATGGTTCGCGCGTATCGTTGCTGACGCGACAGCGGCTTGTGCGCCGCGTCAGCAGCAGCGAAACCAACGCGCAGCTCGACCATCGAAGTTGCCATGAACAATCTGCGCTCTCTTGCGCCGTTCATCGGCTCGCTCGCGCAGAATCCCCCACCTACCCGTGACGGCAGCCCGTGGACCCACTCGGCGTCCACAGCGGTCCTCGGTCGCCGGGCGACGTTCACCATGTGTCCGCCACGCACGTTCGGGCCGAGGCGTGCGACCGCGGCCGGCCGACTCGTACCCAGGTCGCCACGCCGGTCCCGGCCGCATCTGGCAGCGGAGGAGTGACTGTCCCATGTACGCGAAGTTTCCCAAGGGGGCGGCGAACCGCACCGACCCCGGGGCGGCGGCCGAGGTGCTCTACGACGCCGTCGTCGTCGGTGGCGGGATCTCCGGCGCTCTTGTCGCCCTGCGGCTGAGCGACGCCGGCAAGAAGGTGCTGCTGCTCGAAGCGGGCCCGGCCGAAGACCTCACCCTCAGGGGCTACGAGCGCTACCTCGACCGGTTCTACTCAGCCGTCAGCAAGGACAACCAGGCACCCTATCCGGCCTCCGCCAATGCCCCGATGCCCCGCGGCACCGACGCGCGGCGCATCACCCCGGGCGAGCCCGACGCCTCGGCCTACCTCGTCCAGAGCGGGCCCTTCGCCACCGACACCACCTATACGCGGGTCCTCGGCGGCACCACCATGCACTGGGAGGGCAAGGCGCTGCGGATGCTGCCCGAGGACTTCCGGATGCGGACGCTCTACGGCGAGGGGACGGACTGGCCGCTCGGCTACGACGACCTCGCCCCGTACTACAACGAGGCCGAACGCGAGATCGGCGTCTCCGCCGACGTGGAGGACCAGGCCTACCTCGGCATCACCTTCGACGAGGACTACGTCTTCCCCATGAAGGGGCTGCCCCTGTCCTACCTGGACCGGACGGTCGCCAGGGACCTGGACGGGATGCCGGTCGAACTCGACGGGGAACGGCGGGAGTTGCGGGTCCGGCCGTTCCCGCAGGGCCGGAACGGGATACCGAACCCGGCCTACGACGGCGGGCAGGGGTATGTGCCGCGCGGCGCGGTGAGCGCGTACCAGGTCGAGGTCGGCGAGCGGTGCCAGGGCAACAACAACTGCGTGCCCCTGTGCCCGGTGCAGGCCAAGTACAACGCCGGCAAGACCCTGGCTCTGGCTCTCCAGAGCGGCCGGGTCGACCTGGTGGCCCAGGCGGTGGCCCACAAGGTGCACGTCGACGAGGCCACGCACCGGGTGACCGAGATCGAGTACCGCCGCTACGACCGGCCCGACAGCCCCGGCTTCACGACGATGAGAGCCCGCGGCAGGCTGTTCGTCCTGGCCGCCAACGCGGTGGAGAACCCGCGGCTGATGCTGGCCTCCGGCCTGCGCGGTTCGAGCGGCCTGATGGGGCGGAACTTCATGGACCACGCCTACCTGCTCGCGTGGGCCCTGCTGCCGGAGGTGGCCGGCACCTTCCGCGGCACGATCTGCACGGGCGGCATCACCGATATGCGCGGGGGCCGCTTCCGCAGCCGCCAGGCGGCGTTCACCGTCGACATCCACAACGACGGCTGGGGCTGGGCCCGTGGTGCGCCGATGACCGACCTGACCGGCCTGGTGGACTCCGGCGGCCGCTACGGCGAATCCCTCCGCCAGGGCCTGGTGGACCGGGTGTCCCGCCAGTTGCAGCTCGCGTTCATGGTCGAGGTCCCCGCCGACCCGGGCAACCGGGTCACCGTGAGCCCTGACCACACGGACAAGCTGGGCAACATGCGGCCCGTCCTCACGTACAACGTCCCCGAATACACGATGCGGGGCGTGGCGTACGCCCGGCAGCTGTCGAGACGGATCTTCGCCCGGCTGGGCGCCGAGGACCACACCGCGTACGACCCGGACTTCTGGGGCTACGCCGTCCACGACGGCGAGGGCTACGAGATCCGCGGCGGCAACCACCTCGCCGGCACCCACGTGATGGGCCGCGACCCGTCGACCTCGGTGGTCGACGCGGATCAGCGGTGCTGGGATCACGAGAACCTCTACATGGTCGGCGGGGGAAGCATGCCCACCGTGGGCACCTCGAACGTGACGCTCACCCTCGCCGCCCTGTGTCTGCGCAGCGTCCGGGCCATGCTGGCCCAGCTCGACTCCGAGACCGCGCCGATCACCATCACCTCCGACGAGCGCCGCGCGGTGCCGACCTCGGAGGAGGCGACCTCATGATCGCGTCGACCATCGAGAACCGTGACGACCTGGTCGTCTACCTCAACGCGGCGCTGGCGCTCGAGCACGCGACCATCCCGCCGTATCTGACCGCGTACTACTCCATACACTCCGGCACCAATTCCGACGCGGCCCACATCATCCGGGTGACCGCGGTGGAGGAGATGCTGCACCTCACCCTCGCCGCCAACGTCCTGAACGCCATCGGCGGGCAGCCCGACCTGACCCACCCCGGCTTCGTGCCGTCCTATCCGGCCCATCTGCCGGACGGGGAGGACGACTTCACCGTCGACCTGCGGCCCTTCTCCCCCGAGGCGGTGGAGACGTTCTGCAAGATCGAGCGCCCGGGCAGGGCCCCCAGCGCCGACTCGCGGCTGGTGAAGTCGACGGACCCGAGGACCCGGTTCCTGGTATCCAGCCCCACCGCACAGGAGATGCGCTTCTACAGCATCGGCGAGTTCTACGAGGAGATCATCGAGGGGCTCGAAAAGGTGGCGGCCAACGATCCCGCGCTCTTCCACGGGGATCCGGCCCGTCAGGTGGGCCCCGAGTACTTCTACTCCGGCGGCGGGGCCATCACCGTCGTCACCGACCTGAAATCGGCACAGCAAGCGCTCCGCTTCATCGCCGGCCAGGGCGAAGGCCTCGATTCCGGTATCTACGACGCGGACGGGGAACTGGCCCACTACTACCGGTTCCGGCAGCTCCAGCTCGGCCACTATTACCAGGTGGGCGACCATCCCGACGCACCTTCGGGGCCTCCCCTGAGCATCTCCTGGGACGACGTGCACAAGGTGAAGGTGAGTGTCCGGCTGGCCGACTATCCGGCGGGATCGGAACTCGCCCGGGTCGCCCGGGACTTCAACGCCGACTACGGGGCCTTTCTCGCGCTGCTCACGGAGGCGTTCAACGGACGGCCGGCCCTCTTGCAGGAGGGCGTCTGCGAGATGTTCCGTCTGCGCGACGGGTTCAACCGGCTGGTGTGCAACCCCCTGCCGGGCAGCGGGGGCCTGCACGCCGGTCCCACCTTCGAGATTCCGGCCGCGGTCGGACCCGACCCGCAGGCCCTGTCCGGTGCCGGCGGGACAACCCGGACGGTGACGCGATGACCGCCCCGTCGTTCGAGAGGTTCCTCTTCCTGTCGGTCGACCTCACCGCCTTCGAGGAGACCGATCTGCTCGGCACCGGCATGGCCCACACGTACCTGGCGAAAGTGCGGGCCGCCTGCGGCGACGAGGTCGTCACCGCCCTCCTGGACGCCCACAGGGCGGCCCGGGACGACGCGGCCGGCGACACCGGAAGCCATGCCCGGAGCCCGCTCGACCGGGATCTGTTCGACCGGGCGCTGCGCCACCGGATCTTCGGCGACGACCGGCTCGGCCCGGTGGCCCGCAATGTGATCAAGCTCTGGTACGCCGGGATGTGGTACGCGCTGCCCGCCGATTGGACCGATCGCTACGGGGCCCAGCCGGCGGCGGAAACGTCCACGGTGACCGCCGCGGCCTACCAGGAAGGGCTGCTGTGGCGGGCCATCGGGGCCAATCCCCCCGGCGCCAAGGCACCCGGATACGGCTCCTGGGCTCAGCCACCCCGCATCGCGGACCGCTACCTGAAAGGGGCGACGAGATGACGGACACCCTTCACCGTCTCAGCCCGGACAAGGTGAAGCTCGGCGTCTGCTGCACCCTGTGGTGGAACGACGACTTCCCCGCCATCGACGCCGGCATCTCCTTCGGCCAGGCCGTGAGCGACATGGCGCTCGCCGGCTTCCAGGGGTGCAGCATCGGACACAAGTACCCCTCGGACGCCGACGAGCTCAAGGCCGCCCTCGATCTCCGCGGTCTGAGTGTGTCCGAGCCCTGGACGAGCACGTACTTCACGATCGGCAGGATGCGGGAGAAGACGGTCGCCGCCTTCGAGGAGACACTGGCCCACATCAAGGCCCTGGACGGGACCGAGCTGGTCGTGGCCGAGTTC
Organism: Streptomyces sp. NPDC015532; assembly: GCF_043078065.1. Classification (NCBI taxonomy): domain Bacteria; kingdom Bacillati; phylum Actinomycetota; class Actinomycetes; order Kitasatosporales; family Streptomycetaceae; genus Streptomyces; species Streptomyces sp. NPDC015532. The sequence goes on from NZ_JBIBSY010000023.1 coordinate 78,365, forward strand.
GGCGCCTCCTCGCACCTGCTTCCCGTGGACGTGTTCGCCAACCGCCCCGTCTTCACCGACTCCCAGTGGGACGCCTTGACCTCGGGCCTGAACGAGCTCGGCGGGATCGCCGCCTCGGCCGGGCTGAAGCTCAGCTATCACCATCACATGGGCACCGGCGTCATGACGCGGGCCGACGTCGACCGGCTGATGGCCTCGACCGATCCGGAGCTGGTCCATCTGCTGCTCGACACCGGCCACATGGCCTTCGCCGGCGACGATCCGCTGGACCTGGCCCGGGCCTACGCCGACCGCATCGGCCACGTCCACCTCAAAAGCGTCCGGCCCGAGGTCGTGAGCCTGGTGCGGGAGGAAGGCCTGTCGTTCCAGGAGGCCATCCAGCGCGGCGTCTTCACCGTGCCCGGAGACGGCGGGATCGACTTCCGGCCCATCCTCGAAGTGCTGGCAGCCGCCCACTACCAGGGGTGGCTGGTCGTGGAGGCGGAGCAGGATCCGAACAAGGCCGTGCCGCTCGAGTACGCCAAGAAGGCCCGTGCCTACCTCGCCGACATCCTGGGCTGGTGACCATGAACGACAAACTCGGACGAGACGTCTTCTTCAGCTTCTTCATGTTCACGGCTGATCTGCGGCCGGAGGACGCGGGGTACAGCCGGGTGCTGATCGATCACCTCAAGGCCCTGACCGACATGGGTTACGACGGCTTCGACGTGCATGTCGCCGCTCAGCGCACGAGTGTCGATCACAAGCTGGAGGTCGACCGTTACGCGGGCCTCAGGAAGGCATTCGAGCGGGCGGGGCTCGGGGAGGTGAAGTTCACCACCAACGTCGGGACCACGCGCACCTTCGATCCGACCTCTCCCTACGAGGAGCAGCGCGGGCAGGCCCTGTCCTACCTCAAGTCACGCGTCGACATCACACGCGTCCTGGGCGGCGACTCGATCATGTCCGGGCCGTTCATCTACCCCTACGGGGTCTTCCCGCTCACGGACACCGATGAGCCGATCTGGAGCGACGCCCTCCAGGACTGGATGAAGCCCCGTTACGACGCGGCGCGTTCCGTCTTCGAAGAGCTGCTGGAGTACGCCGCGGCGCGCGGGGTGAGGCTCGCCGTCGAGCCCGTCAAGAGCTGGGAGACGCCGCCGCCCAACATGGTCTCGGAGGTGCTGGACTTCCTCGAGGGCCTCGACCACCCGCAGGGTGGCGTGACGATCGACACGGCGCAGGTCGTGATGGAGAGCCAGGGTCCGTCGGTCCTCAGGAAGAACGTCGCGAGAGCGACACGGCAGGACCGGCTCTACTACGTCCACGTCTCCGCACCCGACCGGGGGGCGGTGAAGGACAGCTGGATCCCGTGGGACGTCCTCTCGCGCGAGATCGAGCCGGTGTACCGCGGGCCGTACCTGATCGAGGTGTTCAACGCGATCCCGCCGTTCGACCGTTCCATGCGCATGGCACGGCGGCGCTTCTGGCGACCCGGCGAGGACGACCCGGTGCCCGGCGGGGACAGCGCCTACGACGTCGCGCGGGCCGCGTTGGAGGAGCTGCGAGAGAAGACCACCTAATCGGAAAGGGGACTCCCGTGCTGGCTCAGGTGTCGGATCCCATCACCATGGTCGTGAAGCAGACGGGTGACGTCCGTATTCACACCTTCGTCGCGTCCTTCGCGGGCGGCAACATCGCGAACGCCACGCATGTCATCGAGACCAAGAACCAGCTCGTTCTCGTGGACGGGCAGTTCCTCGCCCCCTACGCGACAGCGTTCAGGGACTACGCGGACAGTCTGGGCAAGCCGATCGAGAGGCTGTACCTCTCGCACCGGCACCCGGACCACTGGTTCGGTCTCGGGACGGCGTTCGGCGACATCACGGTCTACGCGTTGTCCGAGACCATGACGTTCATCCACGAGCACGGTGAGGACTCGAGAAGTGACCACTGGAAACTCGGCGACCTCGCTCCGGAGCGCGTCGTCGTTCCCGAACAGGTCGCCAGTGCCGGTGAAGAGAAGATCGACGGGGTCAGGTATGTCTTCGACCGGGTGACCGACACCGAGATCGACTACCACCTCACCATCAGGCTTCCTGAACTCGGCGTGTATTTCGCTCAGGATCTGATCTACAGCGGCACCCATCTGTATCTGACGAAACACATGGACCACTGGACTCGGGTCCTGCGGGAAATTCTGGTGTCGGACTACGAGTTGTTCCTGCCGGGCCACGGTCTGCCCGCCGACAAGAACGAAGTCGCCCGCAACATCGAGTACCTTTCCGCCGCTCGGCAGGCCATCGGCGACGGGCTCACAGGCGACGCCTTCAAGAGCTTCATGCTGCAGCGGTATCCGGAGCGCAAGTGCCCCGGGATCTTCGACATCTACATGCCCCGGCTGTTCGGCGGCGCGAGCGACTACTGACCACGGAGGTGCTTCAACCATGACCGAGAGTTGCACTGTAGGACGGTATCTGGTGGACCGGCTCCGCCAACTGGGCCTGGAGCACCTGTTCGCCATCGCGGGAGACTACTCGATCGAATGGCTGAACCGGTACGTGGCGCCGAGCGGCACGCAGATCATCGAGGAAGTCAATGAGGTGAACGCCGGTTACGCGGCGGACGGATACGCGCGGCTGAGGGGAATCGGCGCGCTCTGTGTCACCTACTCCGCGGGCGCCCTGTGCGCCGTGAACGCGGTCGCCGGAGCCTACGTCGAGAAGGTGCCGCTCGTCCTGATCAACGGCACACCGAGCGTCAAGAAGACCATCACCTTCGAACAGACCGGCTTCAGCGCGCACCACTTCATCAGCGGACGGGAAACGGATCTCCAGTCGTTCGAGCACCTGACGGTGGCGGCCATACGGCTCGACAATCCGGACCTCGCGCCGACGCTGATCGATTACGCGCTGACCCGGTGCATCAGCGAGCGGCGCCCGATCTACATCGAACTGCTCCAGGACATGGTCGACCTGGAGTGCGAGCCGCCGAAGGGCGTTCTGAAGCCGGTCAGGGTCCTGTCGGACGAGACCAGCCTGGAACAGTCGGTCGCTCGGATCCGCGCACAGCTCGAAAGCGCCGAGAATCCTCTCATCTGGCTCGGCGTGGAGATCGACCGTCTCGGCCTTCAGGACAAGGCCATGCGGCTGATCCAGGAACTGAACGTCCCGTTCGTCACGGAACTCCTCAGCAAGGCCGTCCTTTCCGAGGACGACGCGCTGTTCGTCGGCGTGCTCGACGGCCAGGCGTCGTCGAAGGTCGTGACGGATCTGGCCGGCACGTCCGACTTCGTCCTGGCGCTCGGTGTGTGGCTGACGGACATCAACTCCTTGGGCTGGGAGCCGGATTACGACAAGACCGCGTTCGCGTCGTTCGACGCGGTCAAGTTCGGGACGTATTTCGGCGGGCAGGTCGCGCTGGAGCACCTGATCGACGGGATCCTGGCGGAGAAGATCGCGCCCAAAGAACGGAAGCTGCCGGAAATCCCGGCTCGCAGCGCGCCGGCCGTGGAAAAGGCCGATGTCATCACCTACCAGGGGTTCTACGACTACATCCAGCAGTACGTCGACAGGAACACCATCGTCGGAGCCGACGCGAGCATGAACTACTTCGGGAGCCTGCTGCTCGATGTGCCCAGCCCGGGAGGGTTCGTCGTCCAGTCTTCGTACTCGTCGATCGGCTACAGCGCGCCGGCCGCGACCGGCATCTGCCTGGCGAAGGCCCCCGACCAAAGAGTCATGGTCTTCTCGGGTGACGGCGGCTTCCAGATGACGGCCCAATGCCTGTCGACCCAGACCCGGCTGGGGCTCGATCCGATCATCTTCGTCATCGACAACGGCGTCTACGCCGTGGAGCAGTGGCTCGCCGACGCGGCGGTGTTCCACTCCGACGAACCGTTCTACAAGCCCTGTGAGCTGCACCGGTGGAACTACAGCAGGCTGGCGGAGGTCTTCGGCTGCCGGGGATGGGAGGTCGGCACGTACGGCGAGCTGGAGGATGCCATGAGGGATGCCCTGGAGTACTCGACCGGTCCATCCATCGTCCAGGTACGGGTGCCCGGGAAGACGATCCCCGACAACGCGAACTGGAAGGCCCGGTAGCGGGACGGCTGCTCCTCGCTCCGGAGCGCGACGAGGGCACACGAGGGGCCCTTCCGGGCTCAGGCCGGCCAGACGCCCGTCTCCAGCAGGGAGTTGATCGCCGTCATGTACGGCGCGATGTCCAGGCCCTGTTCGGCCAGCCACGCGTCCGAGTAGTACTTGTCGAGATAGCGGTCGCCGGGGTCGCACAGCAGCGTGACCACGCTTCCCCTGCGCCCCTCGGCCACCATCTCGGCGACGATCTTCAGGGCGCTCCACAGGCCGGTGCCGGTCGAGCCGCCCGCCTTGCGGCCGATGGCCTGCTCCAGGGCGCGGACCGCGGCGACACTCGCCGCGTCCGGCACCTTCATCATGCGGTCGATCGCCCCGGGCACGAAGCTCGGCTCGACGCGCGGTCTGCCGATGCCCTCGATGCGCGAGCCGCGGTCGCAGGTGACGTCCGGATCGCCGGTGATCCAGCCCTCGAAGAAACAGGAGTTGTCCGGGTCGGCGACACAGATGCGGGTGTCCGCCTGCATGTAGTGGACGTAGCGGGCGAGGGTCGCCGAGGTACCGCCGGTGCCGGCCGTCGCGACGATCCACGCGGGTTCCGGGAATCGCTCAAGGGCCAGTTGGCGGAAAATGGACTCGGCGATGTTGTTGTTCCCGCGCCAGTCCGTGGCCCTTTCCGCATAGGTGAACTGATCCATGTAGTGGCCGCCGGTCTCGGCCGCGAGAGCGACGGACTCCGCGTAGATCTTGCGCGAGTCGTCCACGAAGTGGCACTGCCCGCCGTGGAATTCGATCAGCCGGCACTTCTCGGCGCTCGTCGTGCGCGGCATGACCGCGATGAAGGGCACACCGACGAGGCCCGCGAAATAGGCCTCGGACACGGCCGTCGAACCGCTGGACGCCTCGATCACCGGGCGGCCGGGCCGGATCCATCCGTTGCACAGGCCGTACAGGAAGAGCGAGCGGGCCAGCCGGTGCTTCAGGCTGCCCGTGGGGTGGGTCGACTCGTCCTTCAGGTACAGGTCGACACCCCACTCCTCGGGGAGCGGGAAGCGCAGCAGATGGGTGTCGGCCGAGCGGTTGGCGTCGGCCTGGACCTTGCGGACGGCTTCTTTGAGCCAGCTCCGGTACTCCGCGTCACTGCGGTCGACATCGAGGGTCTCACCGGTCCGGATCGGCTGGGGAGTGCTCACGGGAAGGCTCCTAACGCGTGGCGCCGACACCGCTTCGACTGGTCGGACACCTCGATCATAGGCACCTTCGGCACGCTCCTCACCTGCATAAACACACCTTTGAGCGGCCCAAAGAGGTCCCTGGGGGGACGCCGGGAATCCGCATCCGGGGATCAGGGAACCCGGACCGAGGGGGGCGCATCCCGGCCTTTGCTCCCGTCACCCCCACCACCTCGCCATACGCACTGGTGCTCGGCGCGACCTGCGGGCAGACTGCACCGCGCGGGGCGGTCGCCCCCGACGTGAACGCACACTGGGCCACGACAGGGCACAGCCGGAGCCCACAAGGGGGCGGAGCATCATGGCGGAGCCGGAGTTCACGGCCACGGGCGTGCGGATCGGCAAGAGGCTGCGTTCGCTCACCCGGGCCGGACAGGTCAGGATCAGCGACGGCAGGCTGGAACTGCTCACCAGCTACGGCAGCGAGATCGACAGCGCGCCGGTGCAGGCGGTGCGCGCCTCGAAACCCTGGTTCGCTCACGAGGACCGGGCGTTGGCGGATGTCAACGGCACGCGGTACTCGCTCACGCTCGGCGAGCACGATCCGGCACCCGGCCGGCCGGGGCCCCCGTCGGCGCGCCGCTTCATCGAGGCGGTCCGCAAGGCGGCGGGACACGGCCGCTGAGGTGCGCCGACCGCACCCGCCCCACGTCCTGAAGCAGCGCGAGTTGCGGGACCGTGGCCCCTGAGTCACTCTGATGTCACATCACTCTGGGTTCACCGGCGATAACGCTGCGAACCAGCCCGCCGGTCGTCACAGCAGGCGGCCGTTCCACTCAGCCACTCTGCTGGATCCGATCTCCGCCTTCTTCCGGACCTCAATTCGGGGAGTCGCAGCCGTGATCAGCCAGCCAAGCAGGCATTGCACGGTGGAGCTCCAAGCCCTGCCGTCGCGGATCGGCCAGGTCCGCAGAATCGTCTCTGCGCAGTTGCGCTACTGGCATCTGGACCCCTTGATAGACCGGGCCGCGCTCGGCGTGACCGAGCTGTTGTCGAACGTCCACCGGCACGCCCAGCCGGACAAACTCTGCACCGTGGAGATCGAGCTGCTGCTCGACCGGCTCACGGTCTCGGTGCACGACCACGACCCCCGGCTTCCGGTGATACGCGAAGCCGACCCCGGCTCCACCTGCGGACGCGGCCTCGCCATGGTCGCGGCGGTCAGCGAGAGCTGGGGTGTGCGCCCGGACGGCGAGTCGGGCAAGGTCGTATGGTTCACGCTTCCGGCGTCCACCCCCGTGGTGACGGCATCGCTGCGTCCGCCGTACGAGGCCGCGAGCGAGGTCACGCTCCGGCACACCGTCGACGTGCTCAGGCCGGAACACGCTCCCGCCCGGTCGGCCGTTGCCGGCTGACCGGGCGGTGACCCCCCTCCCGTACACCGCTCGCTCACGGGCGTCGTACGGCATCGGGTGGCTCACTCCGTGGCGATGGCCCGCAGCACGTCGAGGCGGGCCGCCCGCCGTGCCGGACGCAGGCCCGCGAGGGCCCCGGCCGCGAGCCCCACCAGCGCCACCACCGCGAGACGCAGCGGCGGGAGCGCGAAGGCGAAGGCGCTGTCCGACGCTCCGTCGGAGGCCTCGACCAGCACCCAGCCGAGGAAGGCACCGAGGGCGAGCCCGCCCGCCGTGCCGAAGGCGGCGACGAGGACCGACTCCCAGCGGACCATGGCGCGCAGTTGCGCCCGGGTCTGTCCGACGGCCCGCAGCAGACCCAGTTCCCGTGTGCGTTCGTGGATCGCGAGCGTGAGGGTGTTGGCGATGCCGAGCAGGGCGATGAACACCGCGAGGGCCAGCAGCGCGTAGACCAGGGTCAGCATCATGTCGATGCCGGCCGCCGAGGACTGCGCGTACTCGTCCCGGGTCTGCACCTCGGGACCGCCGTACCGCTCGGCGACGCTCTCCACCGCGTCCTTGCCCTCGGCCGTGCTCACGCCGTCCCTGAAGGAGACGGCGACGAGCGTGTCGGCGTCCTGGGTGCGGTGCGGTGCCCAGGCGGCGCGGGTGATGACGTAGTCGCCCGCGAGCTCCGACCGGCCGTAGACGGCACGGACGGTGAAATCCGCCCGCTGCCCGTCGGTGAAGGCCAGGTGCGCCGTGTCGCCGGTCGCCAGGTGCTGTCTGCCGGCCTCCTCGCGGGTGATCGCGATGCCGTCGGCGCCGAGGCCGTTCAGGGAGCCCTGTACGCGGCCGAGGTCGAAGACCTTGCCGAGGGTGACCGGATCGGTGACCGTCAGCGCACGGCCCTGGCCGTTGACCTCGGCGACCCCCTTGCCCAGCCCCACGGCGTACGCGACCGCCGGCTGACGCGCGAGGGCCGGGGCCAGTTTCGGGCTGAGACCGCTGCCGCCCGCTCCGAACGACGGTGTGCTGACGGCGACATCACCGGCGAAGGAGCGCGAGACGGTCTGGTCCATGGTGGCCTTGAGCGAGGCGCCGAAGACCGTGAACAGTGAGACGACGGCGACGCCGATCATCAGGGCGCCCGCGGTGGCCGCGGTCCGCCGGGGGCTGCGCAGCGCGTTGCGCCGGGCGAGTCCGCCGGTGACGCCGCGCAGCCTGTCGAGGGGCGCGCCGAGGACCCGTACGGCGGCCGAGGACGCGACCGGACCGAGGACGACGAAGGCGGCGAGGGCCAGCACCGCGCCGAGTCCGGCGAGCCACAGCGACGGGGTCAGCAGGACACCGGTCAGGGTGACGCCCACCGCCAGGGCGGCCAGTCCCCCGCCCGCCGTCGCCCGTACCCGCGAGGCACCGGACTCGTCGACCGCGGTCTCCCGCAGGGCGGCGAGCGGGGCGGTACGTCCCGCCCGGACGGCGGGCAGCAGGGCGGAGCCGAGACAGACGACGACACCGACGCCCAGCGGCAGCAGCATGGACAGGCCGCTGATCACCAGGCTGCCTTCGGGGAAGGGGAATCCGATGGCCGGGAAGAGGGCCTGGAGTCCGGCCGCGATCCCGATGCCGCCGGCGATCCCCGCCGCCGAGGCGGCCACGGCGACGACGCTCGCCTCGGCCAGGGTCGACGCGGTGACCTGCCGGCGCGAGGCGCCCAGGGCGCGCAGCAGCGCGTTCTCACGGGTGCGCTGGGCGACGACGATCGCGAAGGTGTTGTGGATGGAGAAGGTCGCCACCAGGAGCGCGATGCCGGAGAAGACGAGCAGGAGCGTGGTGAAGATGCTCAGGAACTGGCTGGAGATCATGTCGGTGTTCTCCTGCGCGGACTCCTGTCCGGTGATGGCCTCGACTCCCTTCGGAAGCACCGGGGTCAGAGCGGAGACCAGCTCGTCCTGACCGGTGCCGGGGCCCGCGCGCACGCGGATGCTCGCGGCCTCGCCGGGCTTCGCGGTCAGGTACTTCTCCGCGTCGGCCCGCGTCATGCCGGTGAAGGTCACCTGGGCCATGCCGTCCTCGCCGCCGAACGTCGCGAGGCCCACGATCGTCACCCGGACGGGGTCGGGCGTGCGCAGGACCGTCGTGTCGCCGATCTTCAGGTGGCCCTTCTCGGCGGTCCCCCGGTTGACGACGACCTCACCGGACCTCGCGGGGGCGCGGCCTTCGGCGAGCCGGTACGCGTTGAGCTTCGGGTCGTCGATCCAGTTGCCCGCGAGGGTGGGCGGGCCCTGGCCGCCGATGGGCTTGCCGTCGGAGCCGATGAGCTGACCGGCGCCCTGGATGTCCGGCGCGGCGGCCGCGACACCGGGGATCCGCTCGATCGTCCTCACCAGATCGGTGCGGACGGGCGCGCGGACGCCCTGGCTCTCCCCCGGCGTGGTGATGGTGTCGGCGCTGCGGACGACGGCGTCGGTACCCTTGGCCGCGTTGCCGAACATCGTGTCGAATCCGGCGCGCAAGGTGTCGCCCATGACGAGGGTGCCGGCCAGGAAGGCGACGCCGAGGAGCACGGCGAAGAACGTGCCCGCGAACCGGCGTTTGTGGGAGCGCAGCGACGAGGCGCTGAGGCGCAGGGCGGCGTTCATACCGGTGCCCCCTTGCTGTCGAAGGCCTTCATGCGGTCGAGGACCTTGTCGGCCGTCGGGTTCTCCATCCGGTCCACGAGGCGTCCGTCGGCGAGGAAGACCACCTCGTCGGCGTGCGCGGCGGCGACCGGGTCGTGGGTGACCATGACGACCGTACGGTCCATCCGGCGCACCGCCCGGCCGAGGAGGCCGAGGACCTCCTGGCCGGAGCGGGAGTCGAGGTTGCCGGTGGGTTCGTCGGCGAAGACGACGTCGGGTTCTCCGGCGAACGCCCGTGCCACGGCGACGCGTTGCTGCTGTCCGCCGGACAGTTCGCTCGGCCGGTGGTGGAGCCGGTCGCGCAGACCGACGACGTCGACGAGGGCGTCGGTCCAGGCGCGGGAGCCCTTGGTCCCGGCGAGCTCCATGGGCAGGGCGATGTTCTCGGCGACCGTGAGCGTCGGAATCAGGTTGAACGCCTGGAAGACGAAGCCGATCCGGTCGCGGCGCAGCAGGGTCAGACGGCGGTCGTCGAGGGTGCCGAGCTCGGTGTCGCCGATGTACGCGGCCCCCGAGGTGAGCGTGTCCAGTCCGGCCGCGCAGTGCATGAGGGTGGACTTGCCCGAGCCCGAGGGCCCCATGATCGCGGTGAAGCGGCCGGCCGGAAAGCCCACGCTCACCCCGTCGAGGGCCCGCACGGCGGTGTCGCCGCTGCCGTAGACCTTCACGGCGTCGACGACACGTGCCGCGTCCGGGCGGCCGGTCGCGGTGGTCATGCCGCACCGCCCTTGCCCGTACGTCCGAACTGCTCGTCCAGGACGGACAGCCGACGCCAGTACTCGTCCTCGTCGATCTCTCCGGAGGCGAAACGGCGTCCGAGCACGGCGATCGGCGAGTCACCGGCCGGCAGGGACCCGCCGGGGCCGAAGCCGGACGTCGTGGCCCACGGGCCACGGCGTCCGCGCCAGGCGGTGCGCCGCAGGACGGTGACGACGCCGATCACGACGGCCGCCCAGATCAGCGGGAAGAACAGGATCCACGGGCCGGGGCCGCCGTCCCAGTTCGCCAGGGTCTGCATCTCGAGTCATCTCCTCGGTGGAACCACGCGTCCGCGCGGGATCTCTTGGTGATGCTTCGAGACTCGCCCCGGCAGGGGGGTGAAGTCGTCGTACGGCCAGCGGCAGTGCGCGTACCTCGGCGGGAGTACGCCGGGCGCCCCGGCCTGCTTCCCCCGGCGGCTCGCCCGTTCGACGGCGGCCCGGGGATGCCGGACCGCCGGCCGGGCCTTCGCCGTCCCGTGGCGCTCCCGAGGGTCAGACGGGCAGGGCCTTCAGCGGATCGTCGAGCACCGGCTGCCAGGCCAACTCGGCCGCTCCGACCAGGCTGTTGTGGTCCAGGGTGCAGGCGAGGATCGGTACCCCGCCGCTGCGCCCCCACAGACTGCGGTCGGCGACGACGGCGCGCAGCCGGTCCGGGTCGGCGTCCAGCAGGGCGCGGTGCAGCCCGCCGAGGATGATGCGGTCCGGGTTGAGAATGCTGATGAGACCCGCCAGGCCGAGGCCGAGACGGTCGATCAGCGCCTCGATGGCCGTGCGGACGGACGGATCGTGACTCTCGTCGCGGATCAGCTCGTTGGACTGCTGGAGCAGCGACACCTCGGGCCCGGGGGTCCGGCCGGCCGCGGTGAGGAAGGCCAGCGGGTCGGCCTCGACGTCGAGGCAGCCGCGGCTTCCGCAGTGGCAGGGCCGCCCCTCGGGATTGACGGTGAGATGGCCGACTTCGAGGGCGAGCCCCGAACTGCCGGTGTGCAGACGCCCGTCGAGCACCAGGGCACCTCCGACGCCACGGTGGCCGGTGGCCACGCACAGCAGGTCGCGGGCGCCTCGCCCCGCTCCGTGCCGGTGCTCGGCGAGGGCGGCGAGGTTGACGTCGTTGGCGGCGAACGCCGGCCCCTCGATCCCGGCCGCGCGCACCCGCTCCGCGAAGATCTCCCGGACGGGGGCGCCGGCGGGCCAGGCCAGGTGCAGGGGATTGAGCGCGAGCCCTTCGGGTTCGGTGACGGCCGACGGTACGGCGAGCCCCGCGCCCACACAGCGGCGCCCGGTCTCGCGGAGCAGTTCGGCGCCCGCGTCGACGACCGAGCCGAGCACCTTCGCCGGATCGGCGTCGACGATCTCACAGCCGGGCGCGGTCGCGACGATCCGGCCGCCGAGGCCGACCAGGGCGGCACGGAACCCGTCGGCGTGCACCTGCGCGGCCAGCGCGACCGGCCCGTCGTCGGCGACCTCCAGCCGGTGCGAGGGCCGACCCTGCGAACCCGCCGCGGCGGCGGGCCGCGCGTCGACCCGGATCAGCCCCAGCGCCTCCAGCTCCGCGGCCACCGCGCCCGCGGTCGCCCGGGTGACTCCCAGCTCGGCGGTGAGCACGGCACGCGTCGGCGCGCGCCCGGTGTGCACAAGTTCCAGCGCCGGTCCGAGCGCTCCGCGCCCCCGGTCGAGCCGTGTCCGCGTGCTGCCATCCCCCGCCGTCCGGGGGCCCGCCTTGCCGTTCATGAGGGCGAGTCTCCCATGATCCGCTCCCGCGGGGCCCGTCCGGTCGCGGCTGCCCCCGCGCGACCGTGACGGGGCTGTCTGCCGATTAGCTCGTCGCCATCGCACGGCGGACGGCGGACGGGAACTGCCGGACAGCCCCTACGGATCGGGCTCCGGCGGGAAGCCACCGGCGCGGAGTGTGAGGTTCAGCCGCCCGGTCAGTCCCAACTCGGGGGGCGCCGTGCCCGCGTACACCTTCGGCACTCCGTGGTACGCGAGCCGTGACGGGCCGCCGAACACGAAGAGGTCGCCGCTGCGCAGCTCGACGTCGGTGTACGGCCGAGTCCGGGACTCCGTGTTGCCGAACCGGAAGACGCAGGTGTCGCCCAGGCTCAGCGACACGACCGGGGCGTCGCACGATTCGTCGCTGTCGCGGTGCATGCCCATACGGGCTTCGGCGTCGTAGAAATTGATCAGCGCGATGTCGTACGCGGCGGACGGATCCGTACCGAGGGCGTCGGCGCCCAGGGTGTCCGTGACCGCCTCGCGGGCCAGGTCGCCGAGCCGCTCGGGGAAGGGTTTCACCGGCGAACCGTCACCGTCGACCACCGTCCGCGCGTAGCCGTACGGGTACCAGTGCCGGCCCAGACAGACCTGGCGTGCGGTCATCGTGCCGCCGCCGGGGGTGCGGACGGTGCGCAGGCCCGCCGGGGGACGGGCCCAGCCTCGGCAGGCTTCCAGCATCCGGCGCTGGCCTCCGGCGTCCAGCCAGTCCGGAAGGTGCACGGCGCCCGGCGCGATCTCCGCCCTGGCGCGCGGGAACAGCTCCGCGTCCATCGACATGCCCCCATCCTCGCGCACCTCGTGCGCCCGGGTCGCTTAGCCTTGACCCACGATGAACGACCGGATGACGACACCCTGGGGCGAGTACGAACTCGCCCGCTTCCCTGAGGACCCGCGCGACCGGCTGCGTGCCTGGGACGCCGCCGACACCTACCTGCTGCGGCACCTCGCGGAGAGCGGCACTCCGCTGACGGGTTCGGTCGTGATCGTCGGCGACCGCTGGGGCGCCCTGACCACGGCGTTGTCCGAGCGGCGGCCGACGCAGATCACCGACTCTCACCTGGCGCGGGAGGCGACCCGCTCCAATCTGGCGCGGGCCGGTGCCGAGGAGTCCGCGGTCCGGCTCCTCACGACGCAGGACCCGCCTCCCGGGCGGATCGACGTACTGCTCGTACGGGTGCCGAAGAGCCTCGCCCTGCTGGAGGACCAGCTGCACCGGCTGGCACCCGGCGTGCACGAGGGAACGGTGGTCATCGGCACGGGGATGGTCAAGGAGATCCACACCTCGACGCTGCACCTCTTCGAGCGGATCCTCGGTCCGACCCGCACGTCGCTGGCCGAGAAGAAGGCCCGCCTGATCTTCTGCACCCCGCTCCAGGGGATCGCCCGGAGGTCCAACCCCTGGCCGTACAGCTATCTGCTGCCCGACGACGTCGGCCCGGTCTCCGGCCGCACGGTCGTCAACCACGCGGGAGTCTTCTGCGCCGACCGCCTCGACATCGGCACCCGCTTCTTCCTCGGGCACCTGCCGCGCAGCCGGGGCGCCGAGCGGGTCGTGGACCTGGGCTGCGGCAACGGCGTGGTCGGTACGGCCCTGGCGCTCGCCAATCCCGAGGCCGAGGTGCTGTTCGCCGACGAGTCGTTCCAGGCGGTGGCCTCGGCGGAGGCGACGTACGGGGCGAACGCCGACGGCAAGGCCGAATTCCTCGTCGCCGACGGGCTGGAGGGAGTCCCGTCCGGCAGTGTCGACCTCGTCCTGAACAATCCCCCGTTCCACTCCCACCAGGCGATGACGGACACGACGGCCTGGCGGATGTTCGCGGACGCCCGGCGCGCGCTGCGGCCCGGTGGCGAGCTGTGGGTGGTCGGCAATCGGCATCTCGGCTATCACCTGAAGCTGCGCCGTCTCTTCGGCAACAGTGAACTGGTCGCGGGTGACGCCAAGTTCGTGATTCTCCGGGCCGTGAAGAAGGACGCCTGACGGTAGGCCGTCCCCCGGGGCGGGGCTGCCCCGGGGGCCGCCCCGGCTCCTCAGCGCGGACAGAATTCGCTCACTTCTTGATCACCTCTGGACACCTGCGCCGACAACCGTAAAGTGATGCCGATCACCAATGACACCTGGGGGAATCATGTCGCGCCGCGCTGTCGTCATCGGCGGGAGCGTGGCCGGCATGCTCGCCGCCGCGGCCCTCTTCCGGTCCATGGACGAAGTGATCGTCCTGGAGCGTGACGAACTGCCCGACAGACCGTCCCCGCGCAAGCGGATCCCCCAGGCCCGGCACGCCCACATCCTGCTGCCCAGCGGACGCGACGCCATCCAGGAACTGCTCCCGGTGGCGAACGTGCACCGGCGCCTGCTCGCCGCGGGAGCGCGCGAGCAGTCCATGACCGACATGCTGGGTTTCGGCCCGCAGGGCTGGTACCGACGCTGGCCGACCGTGACCGACGACCTCCTGCTCACCTGCTGCAGCCGTGACCTGCTCGACTGGACCCTGCGCGACGCGGTCCTGAGCACCACGCCCGTCGTCGTCCGCCGTACCGAGGCGCTGTCCCTGGTAGGAACGGCGGAACGCGTCACCGGTGTACGGGTCCTGTCCGAAGGCCTCGAGGAGGAGCTGCGCGCCGATCTCGTCGTCGACGCGAGCGGGCGGGGTTCACGGGTCGAGCACTGGCTCGAGGGGCTCGGCGTGACGGAGATACCCACCGAGGAGGTCGACTCGGGACTCGTCTGCGCCAGCCGGGTCTTCCGCGTGCCGTGGGGCGCGGAGGACTTCCCGCTGACCCAGGTCGAGGCGGACCCGACGGTCTCCCGGCCGGGGCGCTCCGGGACCCTGGTGCCGATCGAGGACGGCCGCTGGCTGGTCACGCTCGCGGGCACCCGCGGCGGCGAACCCACCGTCGACCCCGACTACTTCACCGACTTCGCCCTCCGCCTGCGCCATCCGCTCATCGGTCAGCTCGTCTCCGTCGCCGAGCCGCTCGGCGAGGTGTTCCTCAGCCGCAGCACCCGCAACCGGCGCCGTGACTTCGAGAAGGCCCTGATGCCCGAGGGCCTGGTGGTGCTCGGCGACGCCGTCGCCACCTTCAACCCCGTGTACGGGCAGGGCATGTCCGTCGCGGCCCTGGGTGCCCAGGCGCTGAGCCGGCAGTTGCGGCAGACCGATGTCACCGCGCCGGGCTTCGCCCGCGACGTCCAGCGGGCGGCCGCCAAGTCCGTCTCGGCCGCCTACACGATGAGCACGTCCCAGGACCAGTGGTTCCCGGAGGTCGTCGGCAGGGCTCCGAGCCTCGGCGACCGGCTTCTCAGCCAGTACATGGGCCGGATGGCACGGGTGGCGACCACCTCGTACTCCGTGTCCGCGGCCAGGTGCAAGGTCGCGACGCTCCAGGCCGACACGAGCCGTCTGCTGCACACCGAGATGCTCATGGCCACGCTGAAGGGCCCCGTCATGGAGCCGCTGACCGGGCCGCCGCTGACCGCCGGGGAGAGCGACTTCCTCGACTCCGTGGGCCCGCTCGCCGTGTGACGGCGCGCGCCGTACGGGCGTGGGGCGCGGGTCCGAGCGGTCGCACGCTCCTGTCCTCCGCCCCGCCGTCGTACGAGCGCCCAGAGCGCCCGCGACGCGTACGCCGCCGCGCCGGGCGCGGTCAGGACAGCTGTCGCACCGCGGTCCTCCGGGACTGGATCGCGGCATCGACGATGGGCGTGCGCACCGCCTTGGACAGGCTCAGCAAGGACGGCTGACCCGTGTCCAGCGACCGCGAGCCGACCGCCGGCCGTCGCACGCGCGCGGTGACGGAGACCACCACATCGACGTCACCGACCGAGATGCCGATGGTGCCGGTCTCCGCCATGGGTGTCGGCGTCTCGGCCAGAGCCGCCACGGCGACCATCGCGGCCATCCCGATGACCTCGGCCTCCGCCGCCGAGAACCCGGCGGCCAGCGCGTCCCGGCAGGCACGGCTGCGCACCTGGTCGTCGAGCTGTCCGGCGAGCCGCTTGAGGCCGTCGCGGATGGCGGTCTCCCGTGTGGTGAGCCGCAGTTCGACGTCGCCGATCATCCGCCACGACAGCGCGGTGACGCAGCGACGGCGGCGGCCGGTCGGTCCCGCCAGCAGACGGAACAGCGGACGCAGCCGTACGAACGCCACGGCCGAGTCGATGCGCGGACCGACGAGGGGAAGGATGTAGCCGGCCGAGGCCAGACAGGAACCGACGGCCACCAGCGGTGCCACGCTGGTGCTGAGGCTGTCCCAGCGGTGGCCGAGCCAATGAGCGGTCAGCGCCACGGACTTGACGACGCCGTAGGCACTCGTGAACAGCCAGCCCAGCACGAGCAGGGCCAGTGAGCCCCGGGTCCAGCGTTTCACCTTCCGTATCCAGCTCCAGCACAACAGGGTCGTCGTGACCGCGGCCACCATGTGCGCCACCAGATACAGCACGATCATCTCCCGGATGAACGGCGTCGAGGCGTAGTAGGTGTCGAAGTCGGCCCGGCGTTCGACGGGCGCGTCGCCCAGCGAGAACAGCACGCCCTCGGCGGCGATCACTCCCAGGTAGCTGAACAGCCATGCCCGCGCCGTACGCCGTACCTGGACGGGGTCGTTGCCCCGCCAGTGCACGATGAGGATGAGGGAGGCCGCGCCGAACGCGGTCACCGCGCCGTACGTCAGCGGCGCCGCGATGTTCGGAATGCCCGTGAGGCTGTTGACGAGGATGACGGTGGGCGGCGCACCGAGCACGAAACAGAGTCCCGACAGCAGGATGACGGCGCAGAACGACCGCTTGAGCGGGTCTCTCCGGTGGCGGCGCAGGTCGGGCAGCTGGGCGGCGAGTCCCATCCAGAGGATGGCCGCGGCCAGGTAGTAGATCAGTCCGTTCACATCGGGCCCAGAGGTGCGCGTGGGCCGGGTTCCCGGTGCGTGCCGGAGTGCGGGCGCGGTCCCCGAAGCGCGCTGGGGTAGCGGCCGGTTCCGGACAGCGCCTCGTTCACCGGGGCGTACAGCCCGTCGTCGCGGGCCGACCTACGGATACCGGCCAGAAGTTGACCGCTCAAGGCCTTCTCCGTCCTGCGCCCGGCCCGGTGCCGGCCCTGCCCCGAAAACACCGCAAACCCCTGCTCCCCGCGTTCATGGGGCATACGGACGCGTGCCCGAGTGACCTCCGGGGCGAAGTCTCACCCGCGAGCCTACCGTGCCCTTTCGGCCTCCTCATGGTGGTTCACCCTAGCCACCTTGTCACCCGCTCGAACTGCCGTCGGTGCAAAAGCACATACGTGGAAATCGGCTTCCACCCGACCCGGTACACGCCGAGCGGCCGATTTGGGGCGCATGTCCGGCTGTAGCGGCACCTGGACGGCGCTCACCCCCGCAACACACCGAGGAACCCCGCCACTGTCCGCGCCATCGCCTCCCGCCCCGCCCCCAGGTACTTCCGTGAGTCCACGGCGTCGGGGCTGGCCGTGAGGAACTCCCGGATCGCGCCCGTCATCGCGATGTTCAGGGCGGTGCCGACGTTGACCTTGGCGATACCGCCCTGGACGGCCGCCCGGAGCTCCGCGTCGGGCACCCCGGAGGAGCCGTGCAGGACGAGGGGGACGCCGAGCGAGGCCGCCAGGCGCTTGAGCAGGTCGTGGTCGAGTGCCGCGGTCCGGGTGGTCATCGCGTGCGAGCTGCCGATCGCCACGGCCAACGCGTCCACGCCGGAGTCCGCCACGAAGGCGCGGGCCTCCCCGGGATCGGTACGGGCACCGGGCGCGTGCGCGTCCCGCGGGGGCTCGCCGTTCTTGCCGCCGATCTCTCCCAACTCCGCTTCGATCCACAGGCCTTGGGCGTGCGCCCAGTCGGCGGCGGCCCGGGTCGCGGCGAGGTTCTCCTCGTAGGGCAGGTGCGAGGCGTCGTACATGACGGAGCTGAACCCGGCCCCGGGCGCCTGGCGCAGCAGGTCGTCGCTCTTCACATGGTCGAGGTGCAACGCGACGGGCACGGAGGCCCGTTCGGCGGCGGCGGTCGCGGCACGGGCCAGCGGGAGCAGTCGCCCCTGGCGGAACTTCACCGCGTTCTCGCTGACTTGGAGGACGACGGGCGCGCCGGCCGATTCCGCCCCCGCTATGACGGCTTCCATGTGTTCCAGCGTGATGATGTTGAACGCGGCGACGGCGGTCCGGGCCTCGGCGGTCCGGGCGACCAGCTCACCGGTTGCTGCGAGGGGCACAACTCCTCCTGCTCCATGGGGGATCGAGCCGGTTCGCCGGCTCCGGCGACATCAACGGGTCCAGGGGTGCGGAGGCCTCGGCGATGCATGCGGCCTCGGCGGCCTTCAGCGGCCTCGGCGACACACAGGGCCTCGGCGACACCTGCGGCTTCAGCGGCCGAGAACCACCGAGCGGGTGAGGTGGCGGGGCCGGTCGGGGTCGAGGCCGCGCGCCGCGGCGACGGCGACGGCGAGGCGCTGGGCGCGGACGAGTTCGGCGAGCGGGTCGAGGCCCCCGTCCACCCACAACCCGCCGGTCCCGCGGACCTGTTCGGCCAGCCCGTCGGGCGCTTCGCCGAGCATCCAGGTGGCGGTGCCGTGGGTCGTGATGCTGATGGGACCGTGCCGGTACTCCATCGCCGGGTAGGCCTCGGTCCAGGCGAGGGAGGCCTCCCTCATCTTGAGCCCGGCCTCGTTGGCGAGCCCGACCGTCCAGCCGCGGCCGAGGAAGGTGAACTGCGAGCAGTCCACGAGCCCTTCGGGCAGCGGGGCGCCGAGCGCGGTGCGCGCGTCCGCGACGACGGTCTCGCCGTGCAGACCGAGGTGGGCGCGGAGCAGGGTGAGCGCGGTCGTCGCGAAACGCGTCTGCACGACGGAGCGTTCGTCGGCGAAGTCCAGCACGACGACGTCGTCCGCGGACGTCATCACGGGTGTGTGCGGATCGGCGGTGACCGCGGTCGTCCGCGTGTGTCCGCGCAGTCGTCCGAGAAGGTCGAGCACCTCGGTGGTCGTGCCGGAGCGTGTCAGGGCGACGACGCGATCGTACGAACGGCCCGCGGGGAACTCCGAGGCGGCGAAGGCGTCCGTCTCGCCCTGCCCGGACTCCTCACGGAGCACGGCCGCGGCCTGTGCCATGAAGAACGAGGTGCCGCACCCCACGATCGCGACGCGTTCCCCGGCCGCCGGCAGAGCGGCTTCATGTGTCGCCGCCTCGTCGGCGGCGCGGATCCAGCACTCGGGCTGGCTGCTCAGCTCGTCCTCGACATACGTCATGGCGTGCCCCTCCCACTGATGGCCCCTGATGCTTGTTTCTGCAAGATATAGCGAGTTTTCGAGCACAATCAAGCATTTGAACGCACTGGGGGTGCGTTAAGGTCGCGAAGGACCGAGGAATGGAGGGCCCTGATGTCGCGGGACGCCCGGTGGAAGGCACTGCTGGAACTGCTCGTGGAGCGGGGCCGCCTGGACGTCGAGCAGGCCGCGGCCCGGCTGGAGGTCTCGGCTGCGACGATCCGGCGCGACTTCGACCAGCTCGCCGAGCAGCAGATGCTCGTACGCACCCGGGGCGGAGCGGTCGTGCACGGCGTCTCCTACGAACTCCCCCTGCGCTACAAGACCGCCCGGCGCGCCTCGGAGAAGCAGCGCATCGCGAAGGCGGTGGCGGACCTCATCAGCCCCGGCGAGGCGGTCGGCCTCACCGGCGGCACCACGACGACCGAAGTGGCCCGCGCTCTCGCCGTACGCCCGGACCTGGCGTCGGGCTCCCCCGCGCTGACCGTGGTCACGAACGCGCTGAACATCGCGAACGAGCTCACCGTGCGCCCCCAGTTCAAGATCGTGGTGACCGGCGGGGTCGCCCGGCCCCAGTCGTACGAACTGATCGGGCCGCTGGCGGACGGCGTACTCAAGCAGATCACCCTGGACGTCGCCGTGCTCGGCGTGGTCGCGTTCGACGCCACGCACGGCGCCGCCGCCCACGACGAGGCAGAGGCGGCGATCAACCGCCTCCTGTGCGAGCGGGCCGAGCGCGTGATCGTCGCCGCCGACTCCAGCAAACTGGGGCAGCGCGCGTTCGCCCGTATCTGCGCGGCCGGGTCGGTGGACACACTCGTCACGGACGCGGCGGCGGGACCCGAGATGATCGGACGCTTCGAGGAGGCCGGGCTCGAGGTCAGGGCCGTATGACCCTCCGGCACTTCCTCCGGACGGCCTCCCGCGCCTGAAGCGACGGCGACTCTCCCGAAGGGCCGGCATCCCCTGCCCCGATGACCCCTGGCGGACGTGTCCCTCCCCACAAGTGGACACCGCATGAACACCAGAAAGAGGGTCCGGTTACCATATGAGCGCCACCTAGCTCGAAAGATGATTCCTGTGACTGTCAACGACGACGCGTTCACCAACTGGAAGACCCGCGAAGAGATCGCGGAGTCGATGATCCCCATCATCGGGAGGCTGCACCGGGAGCAGGACGTCACCGTCCTCCTGCACAGCCGCTCCCTGGTGAACAAGTCGGTGGTGAGCATCCTCAAGACCCACCGCTTCGCCCGGCAGATCGCCGGCGAGGAGCTCTCGGTCACGGACACGCTGCCGTTCCTCCAGACGCTCACCACGCTCGATCTCGGTCCGTCCCAGATCGACATCGGCATGCTGGCCGCGACCTACCGGGCCGACGACCGCGGTCTGTCCGTCGAGGAGTTCACCGCCGAGGCGGTCGCCGGCGCCACCGGCGAGAACAAGATCGAGCGCCGTGAGGGGCGTGACGTCGTCCTCTACGGGTTCGGCCGCATCGGCCGCCTGCTCGCCCGGCTGCTCATCGAGAAGACCGGCTCCGGCAACGGCCTTCGCCTGCGCGCCATCGTCGTGCGCCAGGGCGGCGACCAGGACATCGTCAAGCGCGCCTCGCTGCTGCGCCGCGACTCCATCCACGGCCAGTTCCAGGGCACGATCACCGTCGACGAGGCGAACAGCACGATCATCGCCAACGGCAACGAGATCAAGGTCATCTACGCCAACGACCCGTCCGAGATCGACTACACGACGTACGGCATCAAGGACGCCATCCTCGTCGACAACACCGGCAAGTGGCGTGACCGCGAGGGCCTGTCGAACCACCTGCGCCCCGGCATCGACAAGGTCGTCCTCACGGCTCCCGGCAAGGGCGACGTCCCCAACATCGTGCATGGCGTCAACCACGACATGATCAAGCCGGACGAGCGGATCCTGTCCTGCGCGTCCTGCACCACCAACGCGATCGTGCCGCCGCTGAAGGCGATGGCCGAGGAGTACGGCGTTCTGCGCGGCCACGTGGAGACCGTCCACTCGTTCACCAACGACCAGAACCTGCTGGACAATTACCACAGCTCCGACCGCCGGGGCCGCTCCGCGCCGCTGAACATGGTCATCACCGAGACGGGTGCCGCCTCCGCGGTCGCCAAGGCGCTGCCCGACCTCAAGGCGCCCATCACCGGAAGCTCGATCCGTGTTCCGGTGCCGGACGTCTCGATCGCGATCCTCAGCCTGCGCCTGGGCCGCGCGACCACCCGCGAGGAAGTCCTCGACTACCTCCGCAACGTCTCGCTGACCTCGCCGCTCAAGCGCCAGATCGACTTCATCAGCGCCCCCGACGCGGTGTCCAGCGACTTCATCGGCTCGCGCCACGCCTCGATCGTCGACGCCGGCGCCACCAAGGTCGAGGACGACAACGCGATCCTCTACCTCTGGTACGACAACGAGTTCGGCTACTCCTGCCAGGTCATCCGTGTCGTCCAGCACGTCTCCGGGGTGGAGTACCCGACGTTCCCGGCACCGGCGGCCTGAGCCACCGGTTGCCCCAGAGGTTCCCCTCGGGTCGGCGAGGGGTGCCCGGGCTTTCACGGCTCGCGCCTGACCAGCGCGATCGACAGGGCCGCGACACACGCTGAGGGCCGCCATCCGTGTTCCGGGTGGCGGCCCTCAGTGTTCGCTCGAACGGCTGCCGCAGCCGGGGCAGACGGAGGGAGCGATCCTCACCGGGCGGCCGTCAACCGCCTCCCGCAGGAACGCCGCGAGGTCGGCGGGGACACCTTCACCCCCCCCACCAGCGCATTCATACAGCCGCACCTCTCCCGTCCGGCCCGACACCCCCTTGCCCCGAGCGTGGCAGCCGTCTAACGTGAGTTTGTGCCGCTAATAAACAAACTGGTTCCGCACAGTGTCGTGCCGGATCGTTCCCTCACCCGACTCCGCGTGATCATCACCGCCTTCTTCGCCCTCGACGGCTTCGTCTTCGCCGGCTGGGTCGTCCGGATCCCGGCCATCAAGCACCAGACCGGCGCCTCCTCCGGCGCCCTCGGCCTCGCGCTTCTCGGCGTCTCCGCCGGCGCCGTGATCACCATGATGCTCACGGGGTGGCTGTGCCGACGATTCGGCAGTCACCAGGTGAGCGTGGTCTGCGGAGTGCTGCTGTCCCTGAGCATCGTCCTGCCCGCGCTCGCCCGCTCGGTGCCGGTTCTCGGACTGTTCCTACTGGTCTTCGGCGTCGGCTACGGCGGTATCAACGTCGCCATGAACAGCGCTGCCGTCGATCTCGTGGCCGCGCTACGCCGCCCCGTGATGCCCGGTTTCCACGCGGCCTACAGCCTGGGCGGCATGTTCGGAGCGGGTCTCGGCGGCCTGGTCGCCGGGCATCTGTCACCGACGCGCCACCTGCTCGGCATCGCCGTCATCGGCCTGCTCGTGACCGGCGTCGCGGGACGCGCGCTGCTTCGCGAGGACGCCCCGGTGTCACCGGATCGCCCCCGGGATGAAGCCCCCGAGGGGCGACGACCCCTTGTCGACGCCCGCACCCGTGGCCTGGTGCTGGTCTTCGGTCTGATCGCCCTGTGCAGCTCGTACGGCGAGGGCGCGCTCGCGGACTGGGGCGCGCTCCATCTCCAGCAGGACCTGGAAACTCACCCGGGGACAGCCGCCGCCGGATACTCGTGCTTCGCCCTCGCCATGACGATCGGCCGGCTGAGCGGGACGGCGCTGCTCGAACGGCTGGGCCGGACCCGCACCTTGGTCCTCGGCGGCACGACGGCCTCGCTCGGCATGCTGCTCGGTGCGCTCGCGCCCTCCGTCTGGCTGGCTCTCGTCGGCTTCGCCGTCACCGGGCTCGGCCTCGCCAACAACTTCCCCGTGGCGGTCGACCGGGCCGGCGCGCTCGCCGGAGCGAGCGGGGTCGCGGTCGCGTCCACCCTCGGGTACGGGGGCCTGCTGCTCGGGCCGCCCGCGATCGGGTTCATGGCCGACTGGTACTCGTTGCCGACGGCACTCACGAGCGTGGCGGCGCTCGCGGCAGCGGCCGCCCTGATCGGATTTGCGACGCGCCGGGCGGCCGTGGGCTGACGGGGGAACAAGTCCGCCGAACTCGACGTCCCTCCCCCGCGCTTCGGCCTCGCACTCCGCGTCACCGGCCCGCGTCGGGCACACTTCTCGGCATGGAGATTCGGGATTACGTGGAAACCCTGGACCGGGAGGGCCGGTCGCTGGCCGCTGCCGCGGAGAAGGCGGGCACCGACGCCGAGGTCACGACCTGCGCGGGCTGGCAGGTGAGGGATCTGGTGCGGCACACGGGCATGGTCCACCGCTGGGCCACCGCGTTCGTCGCCGAGGGGCACACCTCGTACCACCCCGACGGCGGTCTGCCGGATCTGGACCACGACGAACTGCTCACCTGGTTCCGCGAAGGGCACGCCCGGCTCGTGGACACCCTGGCCGGCGCCTCGCCGGACGTGCGGTGCTGGAGCTTCCTGCCGGCGCCCTCGCCGCTGGCCTTCTGGGCACGCCGGCAGGCGCACGAGACCACCGTGCACCGGGTCGACGCCGAGTCCGCGCTCGGCGTCGAACCCACCGCCGTCCCTCCGGACTTGGCGGTCGACGGGATCGACGAGCTGCTGCGCGGATTCCACACACGGGACAGGAGCAAGCTCCGCACCGCAGAGCCCCGTGTACTGCGCGTGCGCGCCACGGACCGCCCGGACGCCGTGTGGACCGTACGCCTGTCGCCCGAAGCACCGATCGGCGAACGCGGCGATCACGCACATCCGGACTCCGGCGAGAACACGGACGTGGACTGCGAGTTGGCGGGACCGGCCGCGGGGCTCTACCTCGCGCTGTGGAACCGCGCGCCGTTCCCGAGCGTGACGGGCGACGCCTCGCTCGCCACGCTGTGGCGGGAGAAGTCCGCCATCACCTGGAGCTGAGGAACAGAGCCAGGACCCAGGGGGAGCCGGGGGACTCCGGGCACAGGCGGGCCGGACCAGCGGGCAGGGCAACCGGTCAGTCCGGTCAGTCGCCGGATGCCGCCGGGCCGCCCGCCAGCATCCGGGACAGGACCGCACGCTGCAACGGCAGTACCTCGCCGTGCAGTTCGCGCCCCTTCGGCGTGAGGCACACACGGACACCCCGCCGGTCCTCGGCGCACATCCCACGCGTCACGAGGCCGTCCTTCTCCAGGCGTCCGATCAGCCGGGACAGGGCGCTCTGGCTGAGGTGGACGCGTTCGGAGATCTCCTGGACCCGGAAGCTGGGACCGCCGTCCGCCGCGGTGCCCGCCACCAGCAGGTCGAGAACCTCGAAGTCGCTGGCTCCCAGGCCGTGGGGATGCAGCTCGCGGTCGAGCTCGCACAGGGTGCGCGCGTGCACCGTCAGGATGTCGCGCCACTGGTCCACGAGCCCTTGCTCGGCATTCTCGGCCGCCATGCCCGCACCGTAGCAAAGAATCAACTTTGTTGCATCGGAATTAAATGCACTTGCATTCAATGCATGTGCATGTACTCTCGTCGGCATGACCTCTCCGCTCACCCACCCCGTGCCGGGACGCTGGACCCCCCGGCTGTGGGGCACCTTGCTCGTGCTCTGCGCCGCGATGTTCCTGGACGCGCTGGACGTGTCGATGGTCGGCGTGGCACTGCCGTCCATCGGCTCCGAACTCGACCTCTCCACCGCGACTCTCCAATGGGTCGTCAGCGGCTACATCCTGGGCTACGGCGGGCTGCTGCTCCTCGGCGGACGCGCCGCCGACCTGCTGGGCCGCCGCCAGGTCTTCCTCATGGCCCTCGCGGTGTTCGCGCTCGCCTCGGTGCTCGGCGGACTCGTCGACTCGGGCCCGCTGCTGATCGCCAGCCGTTTCATCAAGGGCCTGAGCGCCGCGTTCACCGCACCCGCGGGCCTGTCGATCATCACCACGACGTTCGCCGAGGGTCCGCTGCGCAATCGCGCGCTCTCGATCTACACCACCTGCGCGGCCACCGGATTCTCGATGGGCCTGGTCCTGTCCGGTCTGCTCACCGAGGCGAGCTGGCGGCTGACCATGCTCCTGCCCGCGCCCATCGCCGTCGTCGCCCTGTTCGCGGGCCTGAAGCTCATCCCGCGCAGTGAGCGCGAGAAGAACCACGGCGGTTACGACATCCCCGGCGCCGTCGTCGGCACCGCCTCGATGCTCCTCCTCGTCTTCACCGTCGTCCAGGCGCCGCAAGCCGGCTGGGGATCGGCCCGGACCCTGCTGTCCTTCCTCGCGGTCGCCGTGCTGCTCAGCGTTTTCACCGGCATCGAGCGACGCAGTCCGAGCCCGCTGATCCGGCTCGGCGTGCTGCGCTCCGGCAGTCAGATCCGGGCCCAGCTCGGCGCGATGGCGTTCTTCGGCTCGTACGTCGGCTTCCAGTTCCTGGTCACGCTGTACATGCAGTCGCTGCTCGGCTGGTCGGCCCTGCACACCGCGCTCGCCTTCCTGCCGGCCGGCGCTCTGGTGGCGCTGTCCTCGACCAAGGTCGGGGCCGTCGTCGACCGGTTCGGCACACCTCGGCTCATCGCGGCCGGCTTCGCCCTGATGGTCGCCGGGTACGCGCTCTTCCTGCGCGTCGACCTCGACCCGGTCTACGCGACGCTCATCCTGCCGACCATGCTGCTGATCGGCGCCGCGTGCGCCCTGGTCTTCCCGTCTCTCAACATCCAGGCGACCAACGGCGTCGACGACCACGAGCAGGGCATGGTCTCGGGCCTGCTCAACACCTCGGTGCAGGTCGGCGGCGCGATCTTCCTCGCGGTCGTGACGGCCGTCGTCACCGCGAACTCCTCCGAGGGGTCCTCGCCCCAGGACACCCTCGACAGCTACCGGACCGGCCTGATGGTGGTGACCGGCATCGCTCTGGCGGGACTGCTGATCACCCTGCCCGGCCTGCGCGCCCGACGGCCGCGGGAGTCCGTCGTCGTCGCCCGGTCCGGACGGATCGACCAGGTCGCCCCGTCCGACCCGACGGGTCTGTCCAGCCAGTCCGCCGGCTCCGGTCGGTCCGGCGAGCCGGTGGGCGAGCGGGGGGCGGAGCCGGTCGGCGTCCACGATCGCTGAACGCCGCCGACGCGCGCCCGGTGGGCTCCTTGCCCCGCCGGGCGCACGGCTGTTGACTCGGACCATGAGGAACAACGGTGGAAACGCGGGCGGTTACGGCGGCAGTACGGGAGCTACGGGTGGGGGACGGACCCAGGCACAGCGCGACGCCGTCACCGTCGAGATCGGATACGCCCTGGCCAGCGCGGTGTTCGTGGCGGCGGTCGCCTTCGGGGTGGTCACCGGGCCCGCTCTCTTCCTGGACCTGTCGTCCGGCGCGGTGCACGCGCTCATGACCGTGGGCGGCATCCTGGCCACCGTCCTCTTCGCGCTGCGGGTCGCCACCGTACTGTTCCGCTTCCGGCAGGGGCCTGCCCTGCCTCAGCCCAGCCAGCCGGGCCGCACCAACCCCGACTCGTAGGCGAGCACCACCAGTTGGGCGCGGTCGCGTGCCCCGAGCTTCACCATCGTCCGGCTGACATGGGTCTTGGCCGTGAGCGGGCTGACGACCAGGCGGCGGGCGATCTCGTCGTTCGAGAGCCCGATGCCGACCAGCGCCATCACCTCCCTTTCCCGCTCGGTGAGTTCGGCCAGGGTCTCGGCCGACCCGGGCTCCTTCGAGCGCGCCGCGAACTCGGAGATCAGCCGGCGCGTCACCCCGGGCGAGAGCAGGGCGTCGCCCTCGACCACCGCCCGTACCGCGCGCAGCAGTTCATCGGGCTCGGTGTCCTTGACCAGAAAGCCGGAAGCACCGGAGCGGAGGGCCTCGAAGACGTATTCGTCCAGCTCGAACGTGGTGAGCATGACCACCTTCACGTCCCCGAGAGCCGCGTCACCGGTGATGCGGCGCGTGGCGGCGAGGCCGTCCAGCACGGGCATCCGGATGTCCATCAGGACGACATCCGGGCGCAGTTCGCGGACCGCGCGCACCGCCTCCTCGCCGTCGGCGGCCTCCCCGGCCACCTCGATGTCCAGCTGCGCGTCGAGCAGCGCCTTGAAGCCGGCTCTGACCAATGACTGGTCGTCGGCGAGCAGTACGCGGATCACCGGTTCTCCTCCTTGGCCTTCCACGGCAGTACGGCCAGCACCCGGAACCCTCCGTCGTCGCGCGGACCGGCCTCGATCGTGCCACCCAGCGCGGCCGCCCGCTCGCGCATGCCCGCGAGCCCGTTGCCGCTTCCGCCCGCGTCCGCGCCGGTGGCCGGACCGTCGTCGTCGATCCGCAGCCTCAGCACGCCCCGCTCGTGATCGAACCGCACCCGTGCCCGGCGCGACCCCGAATGCCGTACTACATTGGTGAGCGCTTCCTGGACGATGCGGAACGCGGCGAGGTCCGTGCCGGGCGCCGGTGCCGGGACCTCACCCTCGATCTCGACCGTGAGACCGGCGCTCGCCGCCTGCTCGACCAGTTCGGGAAGCCGGTCGAGCCCGGGAGCGGGCGCGCGCGGCGCCTCCCCCGGTGTCCTCAGGGTGTCGAGCACTTGCCGGACCTCGCCGAGGGCCTCCTTGCTGGCCGCCTTGATGGTGGTGAGCGCCGTACGCGCCTGTTCGGGGTCGGAGTCGAGGAGCGCGAGGCCGACGCCCGCCTGGACGTTGATCACCGAGATGCTGTGCGCCAGTACGTCGTGCAGTTCGCGGGCGATCCGCAGCCGTTCCTCGTCGGCGCGCCGCCGGGCGGCCTGCGCGCGCTCGGCCCGCTCACGGCTCCACTGCTCACGACGCACGCGTACCAGTTCCGACAGCGCCACCACCGCCACGACCCAGGTGGCGATGCCGATCTCCTGCATCCACGACGGAGGGTGGTCGCCCGTCGGCGGCAGCCGGCCGTACAGCCAGTGGGCGACCAGGAGGTGCCCCGCCCACAGCAGGCCGAGCGCCGTCCAGGCAGCTCTGCGGTGCCCGGCGATCACGGCGCTGAAGCAGCCCACCGCGACGGGGAGGAAGACCGGCCCGTAGGGATATCCCGCGGCCACGTAGACCAGGGCGACCGCGGCCGTGCCGAACACGACGAACACGGGGTGGCGCAGGCGCCAGAGCAGCAGGCCGGAGCCCACCACGAGGAGCGCCCGGGCGAAGGGGTCCAGCGCGAGCCGGTCGCCGTGCTGGGCGTGGGCCGCGAAGGTGGAGCCGATGAGCACGAAGGCGGTCAGCAGCAGCGTGGAGCGCCACGGCCATCGCGCGCGGCGCCCCTCGTCGTCCCAGCGGTCCCGTCCGTGCGGCCCGTGCCACCATCGCGATGGACCGCCCCACGCCGGTGCCGCGGGTGTGTGCTGCTCTTCCATGGCCGTCACGCTAGACGGCCGACCGCCGCCGCGGCGTCCGCCGGGCGAGGTGATCACCCGTACTCCCCACGGAGTACGACGCGCCGAGGCCAGGCCCACACCGGGGCGACCCACGACCCGCCCCATGCCGATGACACCCCGGGCCGCACCGAGGACGGCCAGCCCGGTCAACGCCAAAACCGGCCCCGCCCACGCCGAAGGGCGACCCAAGCCGCGCCGAGGACGGCCAGCCCGGTCAACGCCGAAAACGTCCCCGTCCACGCCGAAGGCGACCCGAGCCGCACCGCGGACGACCCGGTCAACGCCGGGAACCGACCTGGTCTACGCCGGAGGCGACCCGGCGGCGGTCTCGCCCGGCTCCGGGTACACGAGACCCACCTCGTGGGCGAGCCGTCCCACGGCGTGCCGGAAGAACGGCTCGCGGTCGTCCACGACCCGGTTGAACTGGCCGAACAGTTCGAACCCGATCAGCCCGTAGAGCTGTGCCCACGAGGCCACCAGCGCCACCACCACCTCGGGCGGCAGATCGGGCGCGAGGTCGGCGGCCATCCGCCGTGCCTCGTCCTTCAGCGCGACGGACAGCGGCGTACGGGCCAGGCCCTTGCCCCGGTACGCGTCGCGGACGACGCCGATCAGGAGCAGTCCGACCCGGGAGGCGGCCGGCACGGTCTCCTGCGGTGCGACGTACCCGGGGACGGGCGAACCGTAGATGAGCGCGTACTCGTGCGGATGCTCCAGCGCCCAGCGTCGCGCCGCCGCGCACACGGCGATCCAGCGCTCGCGGGGACCGGAGGCCGCGACCTCGGCGTGCGCGGACTCGGCCGCCTCGCCCAGGGAGTCGTAGGCGTCGATGATGAGCGCGGTCAACAGGTCGTCCCGGCTGGGGAAGTACCGGTAGAGCGCGGAGGAGACCATGCCGAGCTCGCGGGCGACGGCCCGCAGGGAGAGCTTGGCGGCACCCTCAGCGGCGAGCTGTCTGCGCGCCTCGTCCTTGATGGCCGCCGTGACCTCGATCCTGGCTCGGGCACGTGCCCCTCGCGCGGTACTCATACGGTGCAGTGTCCCACGTTTTCAGAGCAGTGCACACAAACGAGAGCAGCGATCTGAAAGTGGATCGATGCTCCGCTTCGTGATCGGCAGCTACAAACGAGAGCGGCGAACAAAAACGAGAGCACTGCTCTTGCATTGGATCACCGATCCGATGCAGACTCCTCTCAAGCGAGAGCGGTGCTCACAAAACAGATCGGCGCTCTCATCACACGCCCCGAGAGGTAACCGTGTCCACACACGTCCAGAAGCCCGGCTGGTTCACCGTCAACGTCTTCAACCGTGCCGTGGCCTGGATCACCCGGCGCGGCCTCAGCGTCTGGGGTTCACGCGTCCTGGCCGTCCGGGGCCGCAAGAGCGGCGAGTGGCGGACGACCCCGGTCAATCTGCTCACCGTGGACGGTGAGCAGTACCTCGTCGCACCCCGCGGCCATGTCCAGTGGACGCACAACATGCGGGCGGCCGGCGGGGGCGAGCTGCGCCTCGGCAAGAAGGTCGACACCTTCACCGCCGTGGAGGTGACCGACGACGACAAGGTGCCGCTGCTGCGCGCCTATCTCAAGCGCTGGAAGGCCGAGGTCGGTGTGTTCTTCGGCGGCGTCGGCCCCGACTCGTCGGACGAGGAGCTGCGTCGCATCGCCCCCGACCACCCGGTCTTCCGGATCACGGTCACGAGCTGACACCGGCCATGCCCTCAGGGGCCTGTCCGACGCTTCCCGTCCGTTGCGCGTCACCTTCGGGCGACGACGGGAAGCGTCGCACAGGTCCCGGGGATGGTCCGACAGTCCCGGGACTCGTCCTAGGGTCCTAGGACGAGTCCCGGGACAGGACAGGTCCTTGGGCTAGCCCTCAGCGCCTTCCGCCACCCGGGGCCGGCGGTCGAGGGCGGTCAGGGCCCGACCGACCGTCGGGTGGTTCCGGATGATCTCCCCGAGCGTGGTGGAGCCGCGGGTGATCCCGGTGAAGGCCTTCCACACCGGGCGCACGCCGGTGAGCCCGGCGTGGAACATGCCGGGGCGACGCTCGAAGGCACCGAGCAGGCGCTTGCCGACGCTCATCTCGACACCGAGCCCCGCCTTGATCGCGAAGGCGTAGTTCAGTGCCTGGCGCCGCGCGTCGACGGCGTCGTGCGCCTCGGCGATCCGCACGGCCCACTCGCCCGCGAGCCGCCCGGAGCGCAGCGCGAACGAGATGCCCTCACGGGTCCAGGGTTCGAGCAGTCCCGCCGCGTCGCCGCAGACGAGCACCCGGCCGCGCGACAGCGGCGAGTCCTCGGCGCGGCAGCGCGTCAAGTGGCCCGAGGAGATGGACGGTTCGAAGCCGGCCAAGCCGAGCCGGGCGATGAAGTCCTCCAAGTACCTCTTGGTGGCGGCACCTTCGCCGCGCGCGGAGATCACGCCGACGGTGAGCGTGTCCCCCTTGGGGAAGACCCATCCGTAACTGCCGGGCATGGGGCCCCAGTCGATCAGGACACGCCCCCGCCAGTCCTCGGCGACCGTCTCCGGCACCGGGATCTCGGCCTCCAGACCGAGATCGACCTGGTCGAGCTTCACACCGACGTGTGCTCCTATCCGGCTGGCACTGCCGTCGGCACCCACCACCGCCCGCGCCAGGACCGTCTCGCCGCCCTGAAGGACCACGGCGACGGTGCGCCGGTCCGGCACGGCCGAACCGTGCTGTTCGACGCGCGAGACCGTGGCACCCGTACGCAGCTCGGCGCCCGCCTTCTGCGCGAACTCGACGAGCTGCTGGTCGAACTCCGGGCGGTTGATCAGCCCGAACAGCATGTGCCGGGACCGCCGGGTGCGGGCGAACTTGCCGTCCATCGAGAAGGTGACCGCGTGCACCCGGTCCCTGAACGGCAGCTCGAAGCCGGGGGGCAGTGCGTCGCGCGAGGGGCCGATGATGCCGCCTCCGCATGTTTTGTAGCGGGGCAGTTCGGCTTTCTCCAGCAGCAGGACGCTGCGTCCCGCGACCGCTGCCGCGTAGGCGGCCGAGGCGCCCGCCGGCCCTCCACCGACGACCACGACGTCCCACACCCGCTGTTCGTCGTCCGCCGTACGCCGCTCGTCGTCCGCCGAAGAGTTCTCGCTGCTCACGTTGGTCTACTGCTCCCAGTCCAGCCGTCTGCCGCACCTGTCCCCCGCATCCTACGGCGGGCATCACCGCAGGCCGCTGTGGGAGGATCGGCAACGGATGCGTCCTGTACACCAGTCCGCATCACTCGATCATCTGTACACAGAAGTACAACGTCGCACCTACAAGGAGCGTGCCCATGTCGTCGAATCCGGTCGCCGAGACCGTCGCCTCGCTCATGCCCCGGGCCAAGGCGGAGCTCACCGAGCTGGTGGCTTTCAGGTCGGTGGCGGACTTCGACCAGTATCCGAGGAGCGAGAGCGAGGGCGCCGCCGGCTGGATCGCCGACGCGCTGCGCTCCGAGGGCTTCCAGGACGTGGCCCTGCTGGACACGCCGGACGGCACTCAGTCGGTGTACGGCTACCTGCCGGGCCCCGAGGGCGCGAAGACGGTCCTGCTGTACGCGCACTACGACGTGCAGCCGCCGCTGGACGAAGCGGCCTGGACGACGCCTCCGTTCGAGCTGGTGGAGCGCGACGGCCGCTGGTACGGACGGGGCAGCGCCGACTGCAAGGGCGGCGTCGTCATGCACCTGCTGGCGCTGCGTGCCCTGAAGGCGAACGGCGGCATTCCGGTGCACGTCAAGGTCATCGTCGAGGGTTCGGAGGAGCAGGGCACCGGCGGCCTGGAGCGGTACGCCGAGGAGCACCCGGAGCTGCTGACCGCCGACACCATCGTCATCGGCGACGCCGGCAACTTCCGGGCGGGCCTGCCGACGGTCACCGCGACCCTGCGCGGCATGACCCTCGTACGGGTGCAGGTGGACACCCTCGAAGGGAACCTGCACTCGGGCCAGTTCGGTGGTGCGGCGCCCGACGCGCTGGCCGCGCTGATCCGCGTCCTGGACTCGCTGCGGTCGAAGGACGGTTCGACGACCGTGGACGGCCTGGCGGACGAGGCCGCGTGGGACGGGCTTCAGTACGAGGAGCAGGCGTTCCGTGAGGACGCCAAGGTGCTCGACGGCGTGGAGCTGATCGGCTCCGGTACGGTCGCCGACCGGGTCTGGGCGCGTCCGGCCGTCACGGTGCTGGGGATCGACTGTCCGCCGGTCGTCGGCGCGACGCCGTCGGTGCAGGCGGGTGCCCGTGCGCTGATCAGCCTGCGGGTGCCGCCGGGCGTCGACGCGGTCGAGGCGACGAAGCTGCTGGAGGCGCACATCGAGGCGCACACGCCGTGGGGCGCGCGGGTGAGCACCGAGCGGATCGGGCAGGGCCAGGCGTTCCGCGCCGACACGTCCAGCCCCGCGTACGCGTCGATGGCCGAGGCCATGGCCGTCGCCTACCCGGGCCAGGAGATGCAGTCGGCGGGCATGGGCGGCTCGATCCCGCTGTGCAACACGCTGGCCTCGCTGTACCCCGAGACGGAGATCCTGCTCATCGGCCTGAGCGAGCCGGAGGCGCAGATCCACGCGGTGAACGAGAGCGTCTCGCCGGACGAGCTGGAGCGTCTGTCGGTCGCCGAGGCGCTGTTCCTGCGGAACTACGCGGCGAGCTGATCGTCCCCGGACAAGGCAAGGGCCCCTCGCCGGTGCGCGAGGGGCCCTTGCCTTGTCCGGTCGTTCACCACACGAATCCCGCGAAGGACCCTGTAGGTGGGCTCGGTGGAGGTCTGCTCGATGGAGGTCGCCTCGGTGGAGGTCGCCTCGGTGGAGGTCGCCTCCCCGTCCGCGGACGGGACCACGGCGATGAAAGCGGCGGTACGGAGGCGACGGTGCCGGAGGCCGTCGCACCGGCGGAACGGCCCGGTGTCAGCCGAGCGGCACTCCGGCCTCCAGGTACAGCGCCGCGCCGCGCTCACGGGCCCGCAGAGCCCAGCGGAGCCGTTCATAGCGCACGGGCGGCAGCAGGTCGGCCGCCTCCTGCTCGGTGACGAAGCGCCAGCCACGGAGTTCCGGGCCCGGCAGCAGGAGTCCCCGGACGGCCTGTTCGTCGAGGCGTCCGCCGTCGAACAGGAGCCGCAGACCGCCGTAGCCGGGCGGTGCCGGCGATTCCCAGTCGACGACGAGCAGCGTGGGCACCTCGTCGAGGGTGATGCCGGTCTCCTCGGTGACCTCGCGCATGCCCGCGCGCGCGGGGGCCTCCCCGGTTTCGACGACCCCGCCGGGGAACTCCCATCCCGCCTTGTAGGTGGGGTCGACGAGCAGGACCCGGTCGTTCTCGTCGAAGAGGAGCACTCCGGCGGCGACCGTCTCGGCGGTGGGTTCGGGAGTCTGCACGATGTCGCACACGGGTGCGTCCCCGGTGCGTACGGCCTCGGCGACGCGCAGGGCGGTGTCGTACGGGGTGAGCGCGCTGGTGTCGACGGGGTGGGCGTCGGCCGCCAGCCAGGGGAGCGCGGCCCGGTAGGGCTCGATGTGGTCGTACGACCACTGGCGCACGCGGATCTCGGCGTCGGGCAGGTCCGGGGGCACCTGCCGCCCGGCTATTCGCTCCCGCAGGATCGTTTCCGCCGGGGCGAGGAGCACATGGCGTACGGGAATCCGGCGCGCGGCGAGCCCGCCGAAGATCTCGTCGCGGTACTCCTGGCGCAGCAGGGTCATCGGGACGACGAGGACGCCGCCGAGCTCGGCGAGCAGGGCGGCCGCGGTGTCGACCACGAGCCGGCGCCAGATCGGCAGGTCCTGGTAGTCGCCGACCTCGGCGAGGTGCTTGGCCGGGAGCAGCTGCGTGAGTGTGGCCCCGACGACCTCGGGGTCGAAGAGCGTGCTGTTCGGGATCAGCTCGATCAGTTCCCGTGCGGTGGCGGTCTTCCCCGCACCGAACGCACCGTTGATCCAGACGATCACGATTCCCCCTCTTCTGTTGGCCCCCTGAGGCTTGCCCGCTCCACCCTGCCACGGAAACCAGCCGCTGATGAGGGCACCGAAAAGGCGACGCCGGTGCCCCCGAGGCGGGGACACCGGCGCGACGCGGTGGTCCGTCAGCCGTTCTGGCCGCCGAGGGCGCCCTCGTCGACCGCCAGGCTGTCGGAGCCGACGGTGTGGTCGACCGAGCTGAGCGTGTCCTTGACGTTCAGCTCGCTCACGGCGTCCCCGTTCAGGGCGTGGGACGGGGTGATCGCCGCGACGACGAACCCGGTGGCGAGGGAGGCGATGGCGAGCATGCTGCGCTTCTTCATGCCCGGTTCAACTACGGAGACCGGACGGAGTCACGGTGCACCGGCCACGTTCATCCGGACATCCGCGCCACGGACATGGCCCGAGCACCAGCCCCGCCCCGACACCACCGGATCAGACGCGTAACCGACCCGAGGCCACGCACCACCCGCGTGACGGCCCCGACACCACGTCGGCACACACGCGTACCCGGCCCTGACACCACGTCGGCGCACACGCGTACCGGCCCCGACACCACGCCGGCGCACACACGTACCCGGCCCGGGGCCACCCGCACCAAACACCTGCTCGGCCCTGCGCCACCGCCACGGGCCCGAGGGCAAGGATCAGACGCGGGCCGCAGTCGTGCGTGACCTGCGGGTGAGCGCCGCCGCGGCCGCGCCGACCAGCCCGGCGTCGGTGCCCATCAGCGCGGGCGTCACGGTCAGCCGCTGGACGAAGGACAGCGTGGCGTAGTCGGCCAGGGCCCGGCGCAGCGGTGCGAGGAGCACGTCGCCCGCCTTGCCCACTCCCCCGCCGATCACGGCGATGTCGATCTCGACCAGGGTGGCGGTGGCCGCGATACCCGCGGCGAGAGCCTGCGCGGCCCGCTCGAAGGAGGCCACGGCGACCGGGTCACCGGCGCGGGCCGCTTCGGCGACCGCGGCGGCCGAGGTGTCGCCGTCGGGACCGGGCTGCCAGCCTGCCTCCAGCGCACGGCGGGCGATGTTCGGGCCGCTGGCGATGCGCTCGACGCAGCCCCGGGAGCCGCAGGGGCACAGATCGCCGTCCAGGTCGACACTGATGTGCCCGATGTGGCCCGCGTTTCCGGTGGGACCCGCGTGAAGCTGCCCGTCCAGGACGAGCCCGCCGCCCACGCCGGTGGACACCACCATGCACAGCGCGTTGTCGTGGCCCCGGGCGGCGCCCTGCCAGTGTTCGGCCGCGGTGATCGCCACACCGTCGCCGATCAGCTCGACGGGCAGCCCGCCCGCGGCCTCGGAGGCCCGCTCGACCAGCGGGTAGCCCCGCCAGCCGGGAACGTTCACCGGGCTCACCGTGCCCGCCGAGGCGTCCACGGGCCCGGCGCTGCCGATACCCAGGGCTCCGGCCCTGCTCCACAGCGGGGAGACCGCGAGCTCACCGATGACGTCCTCGACGGCGCCCATGACGGTGTCGCCGTCCTCCTTGGCCGGCGTCGGGCGCTGCGCGCGCAGGAGAATCCGGCCGTGGCCGTCCACCAGCGCTCCGGCGATCTTGGTGCCGCCGATGTCGAGCGCGGCCACGAGGTCGGTGTGCATCAGTTTCAGGTCTCCCATGGGGTGTCGTGACGGGCCCGCCGCGCCGCGGGTCCGGGGTCTCCGGCCGGGAAAGGTTCAGGATCGGGCCCCGCCGTTCGCCGCGCGGAGTGCGCCGGCGGACCACGGGGACCGTGCGCCCTGGGGAAGACGCAGGCCGGAGATTGCGGTGGACAGTGTCTCCCGCATCTGACAACGTTGTCCAGGCTCTATGCTCGACGCCACATCCTCATACAACCCCATGGACCTACGCATCCCCGTGGACGACAGGACAGGACAGCACATCGTGGCCGAGACCACCCGCCGATCCGAGAACCGCTACGGAAACCGTCCGACGATGAAGGACGTGGCGGCCCGTGCGGGAGTCGGTCTCAAGACGGTCTCCCGCGTGGTGAACAGTGAGCCCGGCGTCACCCCGGACACCGAGCGGCGCGTCCAGGAGGCCATCGAGGCGCTGGGCTTCCGCCGCAACGACAGCGCCCGGGTGCTGCGCAAGGGCCGTACCGCGAGCATCGGGCTGGTCCTGGAGGACCTCGCGGACCCGTTCTACGGGCCGCTGAGCCGCGCGGTCGAGGAGGTGGCCCGCGCGCACGGAGCCCTGCTGATCAACGGTTCCAGCGCGGAGGACCCGGACCGCGAGCAGGAACTGGTCCTCGCGCTGTGCGCGCGCCGTGTGGACGGGCTGGTCATCATCCCGGCCGGCGACGACCACCGCTATCTGGAGCCGGAGATCAAGGCGGGCGTGGCCACCGTGTTCGTGGACCGCCCGGCCGGGCGGATCGACGCAGACGTCGTCCTGTCGGACAGCTTCGGCGGCGCCCGGGACGGTGTCGCCCACCTGATCGCCCACGGCCACCGCCGGATCGGCTTCATCGGTGACATGCCCCGCATCCACACGGCCGCCGAGCGGCTGCGCGGCTACCGGGCCGCGATGGAGGGAGCGGGGATACCGGTCGAGGACGAGTGGATGTCTCTCGGCGTCACCGATCCGCAGCGGGTGCGCAAGGCGGCCGAGGACATGCTGTCCGGCTCCTCCCCCGTCACCGCGGTCTTCGCGGGCAACAACCGGGTCACCGTGACCGTCGTCCGGGTCATCGCCGAGCGCGGCCGCCCCGTCGCCCTCGTCGGTTTCGACGACATCGAGCTCGCCGATCTCCTGGAGCCCGGGGTCACCGTCGTCGCCCAGGACGCGGCCGCGCTGGGCCGCACCGCCGCCGAACGCCTGTTCCGCCAGCTCGACGGCGGCCTCGTCGCCCCGGAACGCATCGAACTCCCGACCCGCCTGATCACCCGTGGCTCGGGGGAACTGCCGCCGGCGCGCTGAGAGACGGCCGCGCCTTCGGCCACACAGGGAGAGGAACCCGCCCGCTCCGGCCCAAGGCGCGCCTGAGGCGGCTGAGGCCCCCCACGCGCGACTCCCGGGAACCACGACAGCGCGACGGGTCACCGGCCAGGCCGCGCGCGCTACTGGCCCGACACGGTCAGATCCCCCCGCCGCGGCCGCGCGAACCCCTCCAGTTCCTGTCGGGTCAGGCCCGACGACCGGGTCACCTCCGTCGGCGTCAGGGCGCCGCAGTCGAGGCCGCGCAGGAGGTAGCCGCTGAGGGCCTTGGCCGTGGCGGGTTCGTCCATGACGTCGCCGGAGGCGTGGCCGGCGTAGCGGGAGAGGCGGGCGGCGGCCTGTTCGAAGCCCTCGCGGTAGAAGGCGAAGACGGCCGCGTAGCGGGTCGGGATGTGGGCGGGGTGCATGTCCCAGCCCTGGTAGTAGGCCCGGGCCAGGGCGCGGCGCGTGAGGCCGTAGTGCAGGCGCCAGGCGTCGTGGACGTTCTCGGTGGGGCCGACGGGCAGGACGTTGGTGGAGCCGTCCGAGAGGCGTACGCCGGTGCCGGCGGCCGCGACCTGCATGATCGCCTTGGCGTGGTCGGCGGCCGGGTGGTCGCTCGCCTGGTAGGCGGCGGAGACGCCGAGGCAGGCGCTGTAGTCGAAGGTGCCGTAGTGCAGTCCGGTGGCGCGGCCCTCGGCGGCCTGGATCATGCGGGCGACGGTGGCCG
The DNA here is from genome assembly GCF_043078065.1 of Streptomyces sp. NPDC015532. Classification (NCBI taxonomy): domain Bacteria; kingdom Bacillati; phylum Actinomycetota; class Actinomycetes; order Kitasatosporales; family Streptomycetaceae; genus Streptomyces; species Streptomyces sp. NPDC015532. The sequence goes on from NZ_JBIBSY010000023.1 coordinate 116,448, forward strand.
TGCCGTCCGTGGCGAGGATGGACTGGCTGGTCTCGATCTGGATCTCGAAGCCGATCCGGCCCGGTGCCAGGCCGCGGGCCTTCTCGAACTCCTCCAGGAGCCTGACCATGGCGGTGACCTGCCGCGCGTACGTCACCTTGGGCAGGGTGAGGAGGAGTCCGTCGGGCAGGCCGCCCGCGTCCATCAGGCCCGTCAGGAAGATGTCGAGGGTGCGGATGCCCCGGTCGCGGACCGGCGCCTCCATGCATTTCATGCGGATGCCCATGTACGGGGCCGCGGTGCCGTTCCCGTACGCCTCGGCGATCAGCCGGGCCGCGCGGGCCGCCGTCGCGTCCTCCTCGGCGTCCGGGCGCGGGCCGTAGCCGTCCTCGAAGTCGACGCGCAGGTCTTCTACGGGTTCGCGCTCCAGCTTGGCGCGTACACGGTCGTACACGGGCTCGGCGAGGTCGTCGGTGAGGCCGAGGACGGCGGCGAAGGACGCGGCGTCGGGGGCGTGTTCGTCGAGGGCGGCGAGGGCGCGGTCCCCCCAGGCGCGGACGGTGTCGGCGGCGAACGCGTCTCCGGGGACGTACACGGTATGGACGGGCTGCCGGGTGCCGGGATCTCCTGGATAGCGGCGCTCCAGCTCGGCGTCGACGGGGGCGAGGGAGGCGCTGACCGCTTCGGTGACGGCACCCGAGAGGCTCGTCGCCACCTTCTCCTGCTGACCCTGGCCCATCCGGCACTCTCCCGTTTTCCGCGGTACGGAATCAACAATCTGTTGAATGAAGTTATCCGGCGGGCTTCCCGCGGGTCAACACCTTCTCGGACCGCGGGACACGCCGCCGTGTCCACTCCCGTCCCGGGCGACCCTGGACGGGATTCTGTCCCGAGCGTCCGGGACAGACTCTCCCCGTCTCTTCTTCCCCTCCGGTGGTGCGCGCCCCATCCTGACTCGCGAGCGAAGGAGCACAGGTGCCCGACTCCAGCAGAGTGACCCGCCGCGCGGGGCTCAGAAACGTGGTGGCCGCAGCTGTCGTCCTGCCCTTGCTCACCACCGCGCAGGCCTCCGCCACCCGACGCCCCCGTCCCCGCCCCCGTCTCGACGTCATGACCTACAACCTGCGCTTCGCGAGCGCCGTGGAGCCCGACAGCTGGGCGGTGCGCCGTCCGGTGATGCGTGCGCTGCTGCGCCGGAGGTCGCCTCATGTCATCGGCACCCAGGAAGGCCTCTACCAGCAACTGCTCGACATCCAGGCCGACCTCGCGCCGCACTACGAGTGGATCGGCACCGGCAGGGAGGGCGGCAGCGGGGACGAGTCCGTGGCGCTCTTCTACGACACCCGGCGTCTGGCCCCGCTGGAACACGACACGTTCTGGCTCTCGGACACCCCCAGGGTGATCGGCTCGAACACCTGGGGCGCCGCGCTGCCCCGCATCGCCACCTGGGTGCGCTTCCGCGATCTGGCGGACGGCGGACGGGAGTTCCACGTCCTCAACACCCACCTGGACCACGCGAGCCAGTACGCGCGGGCACGGGCCGCCGCTCTCGTCGCCGAGCGGATCGCGGAGTTCGATCCGTCCCTGCCGTGCCTGGCGACCGGCGACTTCAACGCGCCCGCGCACCGGAACGAGGTCTACGACATCCTGCTGGGCGCCGGGCTCACCGACACCTGGGACACGGCCGCCGGGCGGAGCAGGCCCTACGCGACCTTCCACGGCTACGCTCCGCTGACGCCGGACGGCGACCGCATCGACTGGATCCTCGCGAGCCCCGGCGTCGAGGCGTACCGGGCGTCGGTCGACACCTTCTCGCTGCACGGTCAGTACCCGAGCGATCATCTGCCGGTGCGGGTCTCGCTGACCTTGGGTTGACGTGCTGGTGTCGGGTGGGTTCCGGGATGTGGGAAGGCCCCCGTGACCGGTGTGGTCGCGGGGGCCTTCGTCGGTGCTGGGGTGATCAGCCCT
>NZ_JBIBSY010000024.1:0-111855 GCF_043078065.1 Streptomyces sp. NPDC015532
ACGCCCACCGCTCCGGCACCGTCAAGGGCCTGAGCGCCGAGGTCGGCGCCTCCGTCACCTCCGGCGCCCCCATCTGCGAGATCAAGGACTGACGAGCTCAAGGACTGGGCGGAACGATCGGGTGACGCGCCCGTCATCGCGTCCGAAGCGCCCGGCGAACCGCATCTGCGGCCCGCCGGGCGCTTCACCGTGCGGGGTGGAACCCGTGCGGGGTGGAACCCGTCAGCGGCGGCGCTCGGACCCCCGTCCGCGCAACCGTCCACGATGCTTCGAGCCGTCCGGCGCCGAGCCCATGGGCGTCCGTCCTGGAGCCGCCGGTGGCATTCTGGAGCGCTGCCGGGAGGCGGGAGAGGTCAGGTGGAAGGCATGGTGGGCGCGACCGCGAAGGAGCGGGCCGGCACGTCAGGACCCGCCACGGGTCCGGGAGCGCCGCGCGTGATGCGGGCGGACGCCCGGCGCAACTACGGACGGCTGCTCGCCGAGGCGCGCTCCGCGTTCGCCGAGCGCGGCACGGACACGTCTCTGGAGGACGTGGCCCGGCGCGCGGGCGTCGGAATCGGCACGCTGTACCGGCACTTCCCGAATCGGCACGCGCTGATGAGCGCGGTCTTCGAGGACGCCGTGAGCGATCTGCTGGCCCGCTCGCGGGAGTTGCTCGACGCCCCGCAGCCGTGCACCGCCCTGGTGGAGTGGCTGCGCGAGATCATCGCGCACGCGGGTGAGTACTGAGGGCTCGCACGCGCCCTCATGTCGGCCTCGCAGGACGAGGGTTCACACCTCGCCCGGTGCAGTGGCCCGATGCGGGAGGCGGGCGGCGCCCTGCTGCTGCGCGCCCAGGAGTCGGGGGCCGTACGCCCCGACGTCTCGATCGGTGATCTCCTCCAGCTGACCAACGCGATCGCGCTGGCGTCGGAGGAAACCGCGGCCGACCCCGCGCTGGCCGACCGTCTGCTGAACCTGACGCTGCGCGGCCTGAAGCCGTGAGCCGGACCGGCTCGCGGCCCGAGACCGTGAGCCCACCTGCCCGACGGCCCGATGGCACCGGCCACCCAGCCCGATGCCATAGCCGATCCGCGGCCCGACACCTCAGGCCGATCCGCCTCGCGGCCGGAAGCCGTGAACCGATCTGCCCGCGGCCCGATGCCGTGAGCCGACCCGGCCCGCGGTCCAACGCCGCAAGCCGACCTGACCGGTCGTCCGGCCGAGGAGTTCGGCCACTCCCGCCGACGCGGCTCAGCGGCGTCGGAGATCGGCCACTCGTGCCCGTTCGGCCGGGGGCTGGTCCCCCATCACCGTCGCGCTCCGTAGCTGCGGTCCCGAGCCCGGGACCACCTGGCCCCGGCGCGGGCCCGGGAGCGGTACGTCCCGACGCGGCTGGCGCCCCGCCGGGAGCGGATCCCCTCCCGCACCGCCCGTCGACGACCCGGCCACCGCGATCTGCACGCCCTGATCGGCCAGGGCCTGGAGTTCGGTGGCCGCGCGGTCGTCATGGGCGGGCGGCTCGTCCGTGACCAGGCGGGTGATGAGGTCGGTCGGCACGGTCTGGAACATGGTGTCCGTCCCGAGCTTGGTGTGGTCGGCGAGGACCACGACCTCCGCGGCCGCCTGGACGAGAGCACGGTCCACGGACGCCGAGAGCATGTTGGACGTGGAGAGTCCGCGCTCGGCGGTCAGACCGCTCCCGGAGAGGAACGCCCGGGAGACGCGCAGCCCCTGGAGGGACTGCTCCGCACCCGAGCCGACCAGGGCGTAGTTGGAACCGCGCAGGGTGCCGCCGGTCATCACGACCTCCACGCGGTTGGCATGGGCCAGCGCCTGGGCCACCAGCAGAGAGTTGGTGACGACGGTCAGACCGGGCACCCGCGCGAGCCGGCGGGCCAGCTCCTGTGTGGTGGTACCCGCCCCCACCACGATGGCCTCGCCTTCTTCGACGAGACCCGCGGCGAGATCGGCGATGGCCGTCTTCTCGGCGGTCGCGAGATGCGATTTCTGCGGAAAGCCGGACTCCCGCGTGAACCCGCCCGGCAATACCGCACCGCCGTGTCGGCGGTCGAGGAGTCCTTCTGCCTCCAGCGCGCGCACGTCCCGCCGTACGGTCACTTCGGAGGTCTGGACGACGCGGGCGAGCTCACGGAGCGACACGGCCCCATTCGCTCGCACCATTTCGAGGATCAATTGGCGACGTTCTGCAGCGAACACGAAACTGACAGTAACCCCAACGACCGTCTGCTTTCAGCAGTTTGCGCCGAATAACAGAAGTTGTTCGCATGGCGGGGTGCTCAGTGGTATACGTGCCCACTCGCGGCACCCGTTCCCTGCGCAGCGTCACCAACTCCCCGTGACCAGCGGGGAGTCACCGGCAGGCGTCAGCCCTCGCCCGTGATCTTCCGGGTGTGCAGCTGTCGTGCCACCTCGGCGATCGAGCCGGACAGGGACGGGTACACGGTGAACGCGTTCGCGATCTGTTCGACCGTCAGATTGTTGTCGACCGCGATCGAGATGGGGTGGATGAGCTCCGAGGCGCGCGGGGAGACGACCACGCCGCCGACCACGATGCCGGTGCCGGGGCGGCAGAAGATCTTGACGAAGCCGTCGCGGATGCCCTGCATCTTGGCGCGCGGGTTGCGCAGCAGCGGCAGCTTCACGACCCGGGCGTCGATCTTGCCCGCGTCGACGTCCGCCTGGGAGTAGCCGACGGTGGCGATCTCGGGGTCGGTGAAGACGTTCGAGGAGACCGTCTTCAGGTTCAGCGGGGCCACCGCGTCGCCGAGGAAGTGGTACATGGCGATACGTCCCTGCATGGCGGCGACGGACGCGAGGGCGAAGACGCCGGTCACGTCACCGGCCGCGTACACACCCGGGGCGGTGGTGCGGGAGACCCTGTCCGTCCAGATGTGCCCGGAGTCGCGGACCCGGACGCCGGCCTCCTCCAGGCCCATCCCGCTGCTGTTCGGGATGGCGCCGACGGCCATCAGGCAGTGCGTGCCGCTGATGACCCGGCCGTCGGAGAGCGTGACCTCGACCCGGTCGCCGACCCGCTTGGCGGACTCGGCGCGGGAGCGGGCCATGACGTTCATGCCGCGGCGGCGGAAGACGTCCTCCAGGACGGCGGCGGCGTCCGGGTCCTCGCCCGGCAGCACGCGGTCGCGGCTGGAGACGAGGGTGACGCGGGAGCCGAGTGCCTGGTAGGCGCCGGCGAACTCGGCACCGGTGACACCGGAACCGACCACGATGAGTTCCTCGGGCAGCTCGTCGAGGTCGTAGACCTGGGTCCAGTTCAGGATGCGCTCGCCGTCGGGCTGCGCGTCGGGCAGCTCGCGCGGGTGCCCGCCGGTGGCCAGGAGCACGGCGTCGGCGGTGAGGGTCTCCTCGGTACCGTCCGCGGCGCTCACGACGACCTTGCGGGAGCCGTCCAGGGCCTGCATGCCCTCCAGCCGTCCGCGGCCGCGCAGGACCCGGGCGCCGGCGCGGGTCACCGAGGCGGTGATGTCGTGCGACTGGGCGAGCGCGAGGCGCTTCACACGGCGGTTGACCTTGCCGAGGTCGACGCCGACCACCCTGGCCGCCTGCTCCATGGGCGGGGTGTCGTCGGCGACGATGATCCCCAGTTCCTCGTAGGAGGAGTCGAAGGTCGTCATCACCTCGGCCGTGGCGATGAGAGTCTTCGACGGCACGCAGTCGGTGAGCACCGACGCCCCGCCCAGACCGTCGCAGTCGACGACGGTCACCTCCGCGCCGAGCTGCGCGGCCACCAGGGCCGCTTCATATCCGCCGGGTCCGCCACCGATGATCACGATCCGAGTCACGTACTCCATTGTCCCGCACGCTTCAAGGTGCTTCCGCCCAGGGGCCCCGAGTACGGCGCATCCGAGCCACTTTGTTACGCGAGAGGCGTACGTGCCCCTGCCGTACCCTCGACCCCATGTCGCTCTACGCCGCGTACGCCGGCAATCTCGACCCGCGGCTCATGACGCGCCGCGCCCCGCATTCGCCGCTGCGCGCCACGGGCTGGCTGAACGGCTGGCGGCTGACCTTCGGCGGCGAGCACATGGGCTGGGAGGGAGCGCTCGCGACGATCGTCGAGGCGCCGCGGTCCCAGGTCTTCGTGGCCCTGTACGACATCGCGCCGCTGGACGAGGACTCCATGGACCGCTGGGAGGGCGTCGGCCTCGACGTCTACCGCCGGATGCGTGTACGCGTGCACACACTGGAGGGTGAGGAAGCCGCGTGGGTCTACGTACTGAACGGGTACGAGGGGGGACTGCCCTCGGCGCGTTATCTGGGCGAACTGGCGGACGCCGCCGAGTCGGCCGGCGCACCGCACGACTACGTCATGGAACTGCGCAAGCGACCCTGCTGAGGTCCGCTCACCCCGGTGCGCGCCACCGCTCCGCGGCGGTTTCCCCCACCCATCCGCCCGCCCCGCTCCGTCACGAGGGTGCCCTCGGCCGCCTCGCCGCTCCGCGGCGCCCCTTCCCGCCCGCCCGCCTCGCCCGGTCGCGGGGGGCTCTCGCACCGCCCTCCCTCTCCACCCATTTGTCGGAAACGACAAGACAACGATCGCAAGACCGTGAGCACCGTCATCTACGCGCGTAGGCCCAAACCGGCTACGCTCTTGCGCGTGAACGCATCTCTTCTTCCGGACGACATCCAGGGCGACCCCCACGCCGCCGCCGACGCCGCCGCCACGCGCCTGCGTGAGCTGACGGGCGCCGAGACCCACGACGTCGCCCTCGTGATGGGCTCCGGCTGGGCTCCCGCCGTGGACGCCCTCGGCACCCCCGAGGCCGAGTTCCCGGTCACCGAGCTGCCCGGCTTCCCGCCGCCGGCGGTCGAGGGCCACGGCGGCACGATCCGCTCGTACCGGATCGGCGACAAGCGCGCCCTGGTCTTCCTCGGCCGCACCCACTTCTACGAGGGCCGCGGGGTCGCCGCCGTCGCGCACGGTGTCCGTACCGCCGTCGCCGCAGGCTGCAAGACCATCGTGCTCACCAACGGCTGCGGCGGTCTGCGCGAGGGCATGCGCCCCGGTCAGCCCGTGCTGATCAGCGACCACATCAACCTGACGGCCACCTCGCCGATCGTCGGCGCGAACTTCGTCGACCTCACCGACCTGTACTCGCCGCGGCTGCGCGCCCTGTGCAAGGAGGTCGACCCCTCCCTGGAGGAGGGCGTCTACGCGCAGTTCCCCGGCCCGCACTACGAGACGCCCGCCGAGATCCGGATGGCCCGCGTCATCGGCGCCGACCTGGTGGGCATGTCGACGACCCTCGAAGCCATCGCCGCGCGTGAGGCGGGCGCCGAGGTGCTCGGCATCTCCCTCGTCACCAACCTCGCCGCCGGCATGACCGGCGAGCCCCTCAACCACGAGGAAGTCCTCCAGGCGGGCCGCGACTCGGCCGCGCGTATGGGGGAACTTCTGACCCAGGTGCTGGATCGTCTGTAGGCGACGGGTGTCCGCCCCCGGCGCGGGGGCGCGACGACCCGGGCACACGGAACCGTACGACCGAAGAGAGGTGCACCCCAGGTGCAGGACGACATCGTCGCGCGGGCCAAGGCGTGGCTGGCCGAGGACCCCGACGCGGAGACCCGTGACGAACTCGCGAAGCTCGTCGAGGCGGCGGACGTCACCGAGCTGACCGCCCGCTTCAGCGGGACGCTCCAGTTCGGCACCGCGGGTCTGCGCGGTGAGCTCGGCGCGGGGCCGATGCGGATGAACCGTTCCGTGGTCATCCGGGCCGCGGCCGGACTCGCCGCGTATCTCAAGGCCGAGGGGCAGACCGGCGGACTCGTGGTGATCGGCTACGACGCCCGCCACAAGTCCGCGGACTTCGCCCGGGACACCGCGGCCGTGATGACGGGCGCGGGCCTGCGCGCCGCCGTCCTGCCCCGGCCGCTGCCCACCCCCGTCCTCGCCTACGCCATACGGCATCTCGGCGCGGTCGCGGGCGTGGAGGTCACCGCCAGCCACAACCCGCCCCGGGACAACGGCTACAAGGTGTACCTCGGCGACGGTTCGCAGATCGTCCCGCCCGCCGACGCGGAGATCGCCGCCGAGATCGACGCGGTCCGCGCGCTCGCCGACGTGCCCCGCCCCGAATCCGGCTGGGAGATCCTCGACGAGGGCGTCCTGGACGCCTATCTGGCCCGTACGGACGCGGTCCTCGCCGAGGGCTCGCCGCGTACCGCCCGCACCGTCTACACGGCGATGCACGGCGTCGGCAAGGACGTACTGCTCGCGGCCTTCGCGCGGGCCGGGTTCCCGGAGCCGGTGCTCGTCGCCGAGCAGGCGGAGCCCGACCCGGACTTCCCGACCGTCGCCTTCCCCAACCCGGAGGAGCCCGGCGCGATGGACCTCGCCTTCGCGGCGGCCCGTGCGGCGGAACCCGATCTGATCATCGCCAACGACCCGGACGCCGACCGGTGCGCCGTGGCCGTGAAGGCCGGCGCCGACTGGCGCATGCTGCGCGGCGACGAGGTCGGCGCGCTGCTCGCCGAGCACCTGGTGCGCCGGGGCGCGCGCGGCGTCTTCGCCGAGTCGATCGTCTCCTCCTCGCTGCTCGGCCGGATCGCCGAGGGCGCGGGTCTGCCGTACGAGGAGACGCTCACCGGCTTCAAGTGGATCGCCCGCGTCGAGGGACTGCGGTTCGGGTACGAGGAGGCGCTCGGCTACTGCGTCGACCCCGACGGCGTACGCGACAAGGACGGCATCACCGCCGCCCTGCTCGTCACCGAGCTGGCCTCGGAGCTCAAGGAGCAGGGCCGGACGCTGCTCGATCTCCTCGACGACATCGCCGTCGCGTACGGGCTGCACGCCACCGACCAGCTCTCGGTGCGGGTGGAGGACCTGTCGGTCATCGCGAACGCGATGCGCCGGCTGCGCGAGCGGCCGCCCACCCAGCTCGCGGGCCTGGCCGTCACCAAGGCCGAGGATCTGACGAAGGGCACGGACACGCTGCCCCCCACGGACGGCCTGCGCTACACCCTGGACGGCGCCCGGGTCATCGTCCGGCCGAGCGGCACCGAGCCCAAGCTGAAGTGCTACCTGGAGGTCGTGGTGCCCGTCGGCGGCCACGACGAGCTCCCGGCGGCCCACGCGAAGGCGGCCGGGCTGCTGACGGCGATCAAGCGGGACCTGTCGGCCGCGGCCGGCATCTGAGCCCACGCCCCGGTGGGAGGCGGCCCGTCCGCCGCCTCCCACCGAAGTCCTGACACGCACCTCCGCCCTCCTTACGGGTGATTTCCACACGGCAGTTGACGCAGCGCTCCCGTGCGCCACCGGACGACCGAGGAACGGTTACCGGCAGCGCACCATCGAGTCCCAGGAGCCGCCGCGTGCCCTCGACCGATTCCCGGCCGACGTCCGCCCCGCCCCGAGACGCCCCGGGCGGGACCGTCCCCGGCGTCCCGGCCGCCCGGCACGCGCCCCGCGCGGCCGGTCGCCTCACCGCGGTCCGCGCCGCCCTGCGGCACGCCGCCCCCGCCCTCCTCGCCTACACGGCCGTCCGCCTCACCGGGCTGGCCGTACTCGCGCTCTGGGCGCACCGACGGCATCACGGGGTCTGGCCGGCCCTGGCGGCGCAGTGGGACGCGGACTGGTACCTCGGCATCGCCGACCACGGGTACGCGCGCCAGCTGGGCACCGCGTTCGACGCGAACAACCTGGCCTTCTTCCCGCTCTACCCGGTCCTGGTCAAGGCCGTCGCGGTCCTGACCCCCGGCTCGCGCGCCTCGACCGGGCTGGCGATCGCGGTCCTGTCCTCGTTCCTCGCCGCGTGGGGCGTCCACGCGGTGGGCAGTCACCTGCACGGCCGTCGCGTCGGCGTGCTGCTGACCGTGCTGTGGGCGGCCCTGCCGGTGGGTCTGGTCCAGTGGATGGGGTACACGGAGTCGCTGTTCACCGCGCTCGCCGCGTGGGCGCTGTACGCGGTCCTCACCGGCCGGCTGGTGTGGGCCGCCTCGCTCGCGGCGCTGGCGGGACTGACCCGGCCCACCGGTGTCGCGGTGGCCGCCGCCGTGGCCGTCGCCGCGCTGCTGTCGCTGCGCCGCGGCTTCACCGTCCGGGCGCTCGCCGCGCTCGTCCTGGCACCGGCCGGCTGGCTCGCGTACGTCGGCTGGGTGGGCCTCAGGCTGGGCCGCTGGGACGGCTACCTCGCCGTACAGCGGCTGTGGCACAACGAGTGGGACGGCGGCGCCGAGACCGTGCGGCGGCTGCGGGAGGTCCTTGCGCAGAACTCCTCACCGGAGCTGTTCCTGGTGATGGTGACCGCGACCCTGCTGGCGGCGGTGGCGCTGTACGCGCTATCGGCGGGGGACCGCCAGCCGCTTCCCCTCCTGGTCTTCACCGGGGTCCTGCTGCTGATCGTCCTCGGCAGCGGTGGCGTCTACTTCCCGCGGGCCCGCTTCCTTCTCCCGGGCTTCCCGCTGCTGCTCCCCGTGGCCCTGCACCTGGCCCGCGCCTCCCGCCGCCTCCGGACCCTGTGCCTCACGGCCGCGGTCCTCGGTTCGGCGTACTGCGGCGCGTACATGGTCCTGGTGTGGCCGAGCGCGCCATAGGGCCTGTCTGACAAGCCCTGGAACCCACACCGGTGACCGGCCGACGGGCTTCGGCGCCCCGGCCGAGGGCGGGGAAACCCGGCCCGCCGGTTCCGGCGGGCCCCTCGGCGTCGGCGACCGGTTCCGGCCGGGCCCCATCGGCCGCGGCTCGTCGTCCGGGTCGCGTCCGCCCGGGTCCGGATCCGCCGGGAACCGGTCCGGCTCCCGGCGGCGCTCCTTCAGGCGGGCGGCCGTCCGTCCGGCTCAGGCCCGCCGCCGGCCAGGTGTCAGCCCACGGCCAGCAGGATGGCCAGGACCACGAGGCCGGCGAGCGCGGGGCCCACCACCTCGTACGCCCAGCGCACCGTGACCTCCCCCTGCGCGCCCTCCGCGGAGGCCCGGTTCTCGGCCAGCTCGCGCAGATCGTCCATGATCCGGTCGGTCTCGGGCCGGACCGGTGTGTCGGTGGCCGTGCCCCGGCCGAGGGCGGACCCCCGGCCCAGTGCCGACGGACGGCCGACGCCTCCACGGCCGGCCTCGCCCTGCGCCGCCTGCCTGGCCGCCTTCTTACGGGCGCGCAGCGACACGGGCACCGCCCACAGCTGGTACTTCGTGCCCGAGGCGTCGACCACCTCGTTCGAGTAGTGCGAGCGCAGCGAGGCGACCTTGCTCCAGGGGAGCACGATCACCCGCAGCGGGTTGCGGACGCGCAGCCGGTCCTCGTTGGCGTAGACGGCGGGGCGCAGCGTGAAGGCGGCGACCAGGGGCACGACGAGGATCATTCCGGCGAGCGCCAGCCATGGAGTGCGGCCGTGTCCGGAGACCAGGGCGTCGAAGCCGAGCCAGCCGACGATGAGCAGCAGGAGGACGCCGCCCGCGATACCGGCGGGCGACCGGTAGATCCGGTCCCTGGCCTCGGGTCGCGAGGCGTCCGGAAGGGGTGACTGGTGGTCGGGGGTGGTCATGGCTCCGATTGTGCCCGACATGTGCCGCGCGTTTGAGCTCGGTGGGGTCTCGCTACGGTCGCGATGGAGCCCCCGGCGTCCGCCGCGCGGGCACCGCGACCGCGCCGGACATGACAGCCCCGATGATCCGGCGAAAGGTCGGGCATTCCAGGTGACTGGGCGCGGGACAGGCGGCGGTGTGCCGCAGCGAGTCGCGCAGGACCCCCAGCTCGCGGATCGTCCGGTCCAGTTCGTCGGCCCTGTCGAGGAGGGTCCGCGGGTCGATGCGCGGGCGTCCGTCCGACGCGAACATCCGGCCGATCTCGTCCAGCGAGAACCCGGCGGAACGCCCGAGGGCGATCAGCGCCAGCCGTTCCAGCACGGCGGGGTCGTACTGCCGGCGAAGACCGCGTCTGCCGGTCGGGGCGATGAGCCCCCGCTCCTCGTAGTACCGCAGCGTCGAAGCGGGCACTCCGGCGCGGCGCGCCACTTCGGCGATATCCAGGTCCAGGTCCGGCATCGTCTTGACCTCAAGTCGGCTTGAAGAAGGACGGTGTCATCTCCAGGCCATGAGGGCAAGGCATCCACAGGAGGCGTGATGGAATCCGAGCGCGGGGCGGGCGGCACGGTGGGCAAGGAGCAGGTGGCGCGCTGGAACGGCCCGGCGGGGAACGCCTGGGTCGAGGCCCAGGACATGGTGGACGCGTTGTTCGCGCCGCTGGAGCGGCTGCTCGTCGAGGCGTTTCCGGCGGGGCAGGGGGAAAGGGTCCTCGATGTCGGCTGCGGTACGGGCGGCACGACGGTGGCCGTCGCGCGCCGGCTCGGTCCCCGGGGGCGGTGCGTCGGCGTCGACATCTCGGAGTCGATGGTGGAGGCGGCCCGGGTCCGTGCCGAGCGGGAGGGCGCGGAGGCCTCGTTCATTCGCGCCGACGCGCAGGACCACGCCTTCGAGCCCGCTTCCTTCGACGGGGTCGTCTCCCGCTTCGGGGTCATGTTCTTCCCGGACCCGGTGCGGGCCTTCAGCAACCTGCGGCGGGCCGCGAAGGAGAACGCCGTGCTGCGGTTCATCGTCTGGCGCGACATCGCGGAGAACCCGTTCATGACGACGGCCGAGCGGGCCGCGGCGCCGCTCATGCCGGACCTGCCCGCGCGGGATCCCGGCGCTCCGGGGCAGTTCGCCCTGGCGGACGCGGACAAGGTGCGCCGTCTGCTGGAGGAGAGCGGCTGGGGCGGGGTCGGCATCCGGGCCGTCGACGCGGCGTGCGTGATGCCGGAGAAGGAGCTGACGCCGTACTTCAGCCGGTTCGGCCCGGTCGGTATCGCCTTGCGCGAGGCGGACGAGACGACCCGGGCCCGGGTCGTCTCATCGGTCCGCACCGCGTTCGACCCGTTCGTCCACGGCACGGAGGTCCGCTTCACAGCGGCCTGCTGGCAGATCGACGCACACGCCGGATAGGCCGTGCGGGTTCGCTGGCGCTGGCGTTCGCGGGTGCGTTGCGGGTGCGGGTGCGGTGCGGGTCCGGTGCGGTGCGGGTGCGGTGCGGTGCGGGTGCGGTGCGGTGCGGGTGCGGTGCGGCTCCGGTGGGGGGGCGGGGCCGTGCCGGTACATCCGCCCGTCGCCGTTGGATCAGACTGAGTCTCCTGGGGAGCCGCTGCTCGATCCGGACGTAAGCGACGGGCATCCGATGTACCGGCACGGCCCCTCCCGCGCGTGGCCGACTGCGGGTGCGTGGTGGTTCCGGCAGTTCGCTGCGGGTTCGCCGGTTCGCCGATTGGCGCAGCCCCTCACCGGCGTGAATTCCAGCCCCTCCGGCGTTCGAGGAGCGGGGTCTGGGGGCGGAGCCCCGGGAGGCCGCTTCCCTGCGGGCCGCCTTTCAGGTGCGGGGACCACATCCAGCCCCTCCGGCATTTGAGGAGCGGGGTCTGAAGCGGAGCCCCGGGAGGCCGCCTCACTGCGTGCCGCCTTTCAGGTACGGGGACAACATCCAGCCCCTCCGGCGTTCGAGGAGCGGGGTCTGGGGCGGAGCCCCGGGGTGGGACGGGCAGGGGCGGCGGGGGCGAAGGAAGGCTTGGGGTCGGGGGCGGAAGAAACGGGGGGTCCGGTTCGTTGCGAGTAGGCGGAGGGACCGTTCCGCACGTCAGCCCGGCGACCTGCCCCACGGGCAAAAAATCCCTCGGTCGTAGCCAGGGCTGTACAGCCGCTACGCGCGTAGATATGCTCGTCTGGTGACCATGCCCACCTCTGCACCCTCCCCCAAGCTCTCGGCTCCGCTCGAGCAGGGTGGTGCCCCCACCCACGCACTCGGCGACGTGACCGCGTCCGACAGCACGCTGCGCCGCTTCCTCCACGGGCTGCCCGGCGTCGACACGGTCGGCCTGGAGGCGCGCGCCGCCTCGCTCGGCACCCGTTCCATCAAGACCACCGCGAAGGCGTACGCCATCGACCTCGCCATCTCGATGGTCGACCTGACGACGCTGGAAGGCGCGGACACCCCGGGCAAGATCCGGGCACTCGGCGCCAAGGCGGTCCGCCCGGACCCGACCGACCGCACGACGCCCACCACGGCGGCGGTCTGCGTCTATCCCGACATGGTGGCCGTCGCGAAGGAGGCCGTCGCCGGCTCCGGGGTGAAGGTCGCCTCGGTCGCGACCGCGTTCCCGGCCGGCCGCGCCGCGCTCCCGGTGAAGCTGGCCGACGTGCGCGACGCCGTCGCCGCGGGCGCCGACGAGATCGACATGGTCATCGACCGCGGAGCGTTCCTCGCGGGCAAGTACCTGAAGGTGTACGACGAGATCGTCGCCGTGAAGGAGGCCTCGGGCGCCGCCCGGCTGAAGGTCATCTTCGAGACCGGCGAGCTGTCGACGTACGACAACATCCGGCGGGCGAGCTGGCTCGGCATGCTGGCCGGGGCCGACTTCATCAAGACCTCCACCGGCAAGGTGGCCGTGAACGCGACGCCCGCGAACACGCTGCTGATGCTGGAGGCCGTCCGCGACTTCCGCGCCCAGACCGGCGTGCAGATCGGCGTGAAGCCGGCCGGCGGTATCCGCACGACCAAGGACGCCGTCAAGTTCCTCGTCCTGGTGAACGAGACCGCGGGCGAGGACTGGCTGGACAACCACTGGTTCCGCTTCGGCGCTTCCTCGCTCCTGAACGACCTGCTGATGCAGCGTCAGAAGCTGGCCACCGGCCGCTACTCCGGCCCCGACTACGTGACGGTGGACTGATCCATCATGGCTTCCGCATTCGAATACGCACCGGCGCCCGAGTCCCGCTCCGTCGTCGACATCGCGCCCTCCTACGGCCTGTTCATCGACGGTGAGTTCACCGAGGCCGCCGAGGGCAAGGTCTTCAAGACCGTCTCCCCCTCCACCGAAGAGGTCCTCTCCGAGATCGCCCGGGCGGGCGAGGCGGACGTCGACCGCGCGGTGAAGGCCGCCCGCAAGGCCTTCCAGAAGTGGTCCGCGCTGCCGGGCTCCGAGCGCGCCAAGTACCTGTTCCGCATCGCGCGGATCATCCAGGAGCGCAGCCGCGAACTGGCCGTCCTGGAGACGCTGGACAACGGCAAGCCGATCAAGGAGACCCGGGACGCCGATCTCCCCCTGGTCGCCGCGCACTTCTTCTACTACGCGGGCTGGGCGGACAAGCTCGACCACGCGGGCTTCGGCGCGAACCCGCGCCCGCTGGGTGTCGCGGGCCAGGTCATCCCGTGGAACTTCCCGCTGCTGATGCTGGCGTGGAAGATCGCGCCGGCCCTCGCGACCGGCAACACGGTCGTCCTGAAGCCCGCCGAGACCACGCCCCTGACGGCGCTGTTCTTCGCGGACATCTGCCGCCAGGCGGGCCTGCCCAAGGGCGTCGTCAACATCCTTCCCGGGTACGGCGACGCGGGCGCGGCCCTCGTCGAGCACCCGGACGTGGACAAGGTGGCCTTCACCGGCTCCACCGCCGTCGGCAAGGCGATCGCCCGCCAGATCGCGGGCACGCACAAGAAGGTCACGCTCGAACTGGGCGGCAAGGGCGCGAACATCGTCTTCGACGACGCCCCCATCGACCAGGCCGTCGAGGGCATCGTCAGCGGCATCTTCTTCAACCAGGGCCAGGTCTGCTGCGCGGGTTCCCGTCTGCTGGTCCAGGAGTCGATCCACGACGAGCTGCTCGACTCGCTCAAGCGCCGTCTGTCGACGCTGCGCCTCGGCGACCCGCTCGACAAGAACACGGACATCGGTGCGATCAACTCCGCCGAACAGCTCTCCCGGATCACCTCGCTCGTCGAGCAGGGCGAGTCGGAGGGCGCCGAGCGCTGGTCCCCGGCCTGTGAACTCCCCGCCTCCGGCTACTGGTTCGCCCCGACGCTCTTCACGAACGTCACCCAGGCGCACACCATCGCCCGCGACGAGATCTTCGGTCCGGTGCTGTCCGTCCTCACGTTCCGCACCCCGGACGAGGCGGTCGCCAAGGCCAACAACTCCGCGTACGGCCTCTCGGCGGGCATCTGGACCGAGAAGGGCTCCCGGATCCTCGCCGTGGCGAACAAGCTCCGCGCGGGTGTCGTCTGGTCCAACACGTTCAACAAGTTCGACCCGACCTCGCCGTTCGGCGGGTACAAGGAGTCGGGCTTCGGCCGCGAGGGCGGCCGGCACGGCCTGGAGGCGTACCTCGCCCCGTCTAGCCCGGAGGGCGAGCGATAAATGAGTGCAGCCGAGAAGTCCGAGCAGCAGCGTCTGGGCGTCTTCAAGACCTACAAGCTGTACGTGGGCGGCAAGTTCCCGCGTTCCGAGAGCGGCCGGGTGTACGAGGTGAGCGACTCCAAGGGCAAGTGGCTGGCGAACGCTCCGCAGTCGAGCCGCAAGGACGCCCGTGACGCGGTCGTCGCCGCGCGCAAGGCGTTCGGCGGCTGGGCCGGTGCGACCGCGTACAACCGCGGCCAGGTCCTGTACCGCGTCGCCGAGATGCTGGAGGGCCGCAAGGAGCAGTTCGTCCGCGAAGTGGCCGACGCGGAGGGTCTGTCGAAGGCGAAGGCGGCCGCCGTCGTCGACGCGGCCGTCGACCGCTGGGTCTGGTACGCGGGCTGGACCGACAAGATCGCCCAGGTCGTGGGCGGCGGCAACCCGGTCGCGGGCCCGTTCTTCAACCTGTCCTCGCCGGAGCCGACCGGTGTCGTCACCGTGCTCGCCCCGCAGGAGTCGTCGTTCCTCGGCCTGGTGTCGGTGATCGCCCCGGTGATCGCCACCGGCAACACGGTGATCGTGATCGCCAGCGAGAGGTCCCCGCTCCCGGCGCTGTCGCTGGGCGAGGTGCTGGCCACCTCCGACGTGCCGGGCGGTGTCGTGAACATCCTGTCCGGCCGGACCGCGGAGATCGCGGCCCCGCTGGCCGCGCACCAGGACGTCAACGCCATCGACCTGGCGGGCGCGGACGAGGTGCTGGCCAAGGAGCTGGAGATCGCGGCCGCGGACAACCTGAAGCGCGTCGTTCGTCCACAGGCTGTGGATTACGCGCGGACTCCCGGGACCGAGCGCCTCACGGCCTTCCTGGAGACGAAGACGGTCTGGCACCCCACGGGCTCCCTGGGCGCCTCGGGCTCGTCCTACTGAGCCACCCGCACCACCGCGCGACCACGCGCACAGATGTCGGGGCCCCGATCCGTGTCCCCGGGGCCCCGCGCACGAAGGAGCCGCGCTTCCCCTCCGTCCAGGGGGAGCGCGGCTCTTTCCTGTCCACGGGCCGCGGACGGCCGTGCGCGAGGCTCAGCGCAGGAGGCCGGTCGCCTGGCCGAGCACCGGAACGTCGCCGATCGACTGGGCCTGCGCCACCGGCCCGGTGAGCGCCTTGGAGGACAGCGGCTTGAAGTCCGCGAGCTGGGTGCCCACACCGTTGTCGAGCGGGTCCACACCGGTGCCGGCCAGCGGGTTGGGCTTGAGGCCCTCGACGGGACCCGTGACATACCCCACGGTCCCGGTCAGCGACCGGAGTCCGGCCTGCGGGTCGAGGCTGCCGAGCGAGGCGGGCCGGGTGTGGACGACGTCCAGGGACGGAGCCGTGTCCGCGAAGGCCGGGGTGGCCGCGGCCGCACCGGCAGCGACCACGCCGACCGCCGCGGTGATCCGCGCGGTCGTACGGGCCAGGGTGTTCCGCTGGGCTGCGTGTCGCGCCATCAGGTTTTCCTCTTTGACTAGCGGAGAGTGAAGAGCGGAGTGCGATTGCTGCGACACGCAGAGTAGTTGACGGGGTGCCGCCCCGGGTGGCCCCGGCGACGGATTCGCCCCTGCGGGTCAACAGGCATATCAGCGCCACTCGTCACATCCGCGCGACATCCGTCCGCACATTCGGCAAAGCCGGGGATAATGGCCGGGAGCCGCGCCGACGCGCGGCGCCGCCGGACCCGTCACAGAAGGTACAGACCATTGGGTTCCCCTCTCCCGATACCCGCCCGCGTGGTGCTGCTCTGCGGCCCCTCCGGCTCCGGGAAGTCCCTTCTCTCCGCCGCTTCCGGCCTCCCCGTGCTCCGCCTCGACGACTTCTACAAAGAGGCCACGGACCCGACGCTGCCCCAGGTCGAGGGCAGCGAGGACATCGACTGGGACCACCCGCGGTCGTGGGACGCGGACACCGCCCTCGCCGCGATCGAGGAACTGTGCCGTACGGGACGTACGAACATCCCCGTCTACGACATCTCCCTGAGCGCCCGTACCGGAGCCGAGGCCCTGAGCATCGACGGGGCGCCGCTGTTCATCGCGGAGGGGATCTTCGCCGCCGAGATCGTCGAGCGCTGCCGCGAACTCGGTGTCCTGGCCGACGCGTTGTGCCTGTCCCGAGGCGCAGTGACCACGTTCAGGCGCCGTTTCGTGCGGGATCTGAAGGAGGGCCGCAAGTCGGTGCCCTTCCTGCTGCGGCGCGGCTGGCGGCTGATGCGCTCCGAGCGTTCCATCGTGGCGCGCCAGACCGCTCTGGGTGCCCACCCCTGCGACCGCGAGGAGGCGCTCGGCCGGCTGGCGGCCGCCTCGGCCGCGCCCCGGACGTCCGCACCCCAGGCGTCGGCGCCCACGGCGACCGCCTAACCCCGCACCCCTCGGTCACGCACCGGCGAGCGGGCTCCCGGCTCACGCCAGGGCCGCGCCCGCCGGCCTCCCGGAAACAAGAAGAAGGCCCAAGCGGACCCCCGACCGCCTGGACCTTCTTCGTTTCCCCCGTGGTCCCCCGTGAAACGGTCGACTCCCCCGTGACCCGTTTCCCGTGACCCCGTTCGGCGTCGGCTCCCCCCGGAACCGACGTCCCCGTCACCGGCTCCCCCCGGAACCGGCCCCCGTCTCTTTGTTACCGCTCCCCCCGGCCCCTCAGGCGACAAGCTCCCCGAAGGACTCCTCCTCGTCACGGCCGAAGCTGAGGACCTCGTCCTCGCGCATCCGGCGGAGCGAGCGCCAGATGCTGGACTTCACCGTGCCGACACTGATGCCGAGGATCTCCGCGATCTCCGGGTCGGTGCGGCCCTCGTAGTAACGGAGGACCAGCATCGTGCGCTGGAGCTCGGGCAGCCGGGCCAGCGCCTGCCACAGGACGGCGCGCAGTTCGGTGCCGCGCATCGCGTCCGTGTCACCGGGCGTCTCCGGCAGTTCCTCGGTCGGGTACTCGTTCAGCTTGCGGCGGCGCCACGCGCTGATGTGCAGGTTCGTCATGGTGCGGCGGAGGTAGCCCCCGACCGCGGCCTTGTCAGTGATCCGGTCCCAGGCCCGGTACGTCGAGAACAGCGCGCTCTGCAGCAGGTCCTCGGCCTCGAAGCGGTCACCGGTCAGGTGGTAGGCGGTTGCGTACAGGGAGGCACGGCGCTCCTGGACGTAGGCCGTGAAAGCCGCTTCGGCCTCCACGTTCCCCGCCCCGGAACGACGCTCCCCCGAGCCCTCCCCGTACGCGGCTCCCCCGTGAGCCTTCTCCCCCGTCGTGCCCACGGCGGCCGACGCCGTGGCGTTCTCCCCCGTGAACGCGTCAACCACCGTCATGTACGCGGTGTGCTGACGCCCGGCGCTGCGAGCGCACCCCCGCCCGCTCACAACCCCGGACTTCTCCGCTGCCCGGTTGACGTCGTGGAGCCGCGTGACAACTGCGCTAGTGCTGGTGCTGTGCAGCGTGTTCATCTCGCGCCCCCCGTCGTGGAGTCCCGGATCTTCGGTTCGTTCCGTCGTGCGTCCTGCCTTGTGTCGAAAAGCTTGCCGGGCCCACTTCATGGCCGTGTCCGCCGACTGTCACAGACCTGTCACAGGGCCCGCCCCCGGGCGCGGCACAGCGCGATCACAGAGAAGAGCGGTACGACTACGCAGACGACCACTTGGGCCTCCGGCGCCACCCGCGAGGGCGTTCGTTGTGCCCGGGAGACGAGTGGGAGCGCTCCAACAGTCGATACCCGAGCATGACATGGGCCAGAATGACGTTCGTGCCTTCCCTGTTGCTGATCGAGGACGACGACGCCATCCGTACGGCCCTGGAGCTCTCTTTGACGCGCCAGGGACACCGGGTGGCCACCGCTGCCACCGGTGAGGACGGTCTGAAGCTGCTGCGCGAGCAGCGACCGGATCTGATCGTGCTGGATGTGATGCTGCCCGGCATCGACGGATTCGAGGTGTGCCGACGCATTCGGCGCACCGACCAACTGCCGATCATCCTGCTGACCGCGCGCAGCGACGACATCGACGTCGTGGTCGGACTGGAGTCCGGCGCCGACGACTATGTCGTCAAACCGGTGCAGGGCCGGGTGCTCGACGCCCGGATCCGCGCCGTGCTGCGCCGCGGCGAGCGGGAGGCGAACGACTCGGCGTCGTTCGGCTCACTGGTCATCGACCGTGCCGCCATGACCGTCACCAAGAACGGTGAGGATCTGCAACTGACGCCCACCGAGCTGCGGTTGCTCCTGGAGCTGAGCCGCAGGCCCGGACAGGCCCTGTCCCGGCAGCAGTTGCTGCGTCTGGTGTGGGAGCACGACTACCTGGGCGACTCCCGCCTGGTCGACGCCTGTGTGCAGCGGCTGCGCGCCAAGGTGGAGGACGTGCCGTCCTCGCCCACCCTGATCCGTACCGTGCGCGGCGTCGGCTATCGGCTGGACAATCCTCAGTGACCAAACCGCAGGACAAGCTCCGCGGCTGGGCCGCGGCGCGCAAGGCGTTGCTGTCCGGTCTGCGCTTCACCAGCCTGCGGCTGCGGCTGGTCGTGGTGTTCGGACTCGTCGCGCTCACCGCCGCGGTGTCCGCGTCGGGCATCGCGTACTGGCTCAACCGCGAGGCCGTGCTGACGCGTACCCAGGACGCGGTGCTGCGTGACTTCCAGCAGGAGATGCGCAACCACGCGAGCATGCTGCCCGTGCATCCGGCGCAGGACGAACTCCAGCGCACGGCCGGGCAGATGGCGAACAGCAGCCAGCGTTTCAGTGTGCTGCTGACCGCCGAGGCCGCCGACGGCAAGATGATCACCGGCAACTCCGAGCTGGACACGTTCACGCTGGAGGACGTACCCAAGTCCCTCCAGAAGGCGGTGAACAAGCAGCAGGCGCTGACCTCGACCAACAAGTCCGCGTACCACCTGTACTGGCAGCGGATCACCCAGCACGACAAGTCGTACCTCGTGGGCGGGGCCCGGGTGATCGACGGCTCCACGACCGGTTACATGCTGAAGTCCCTGGAGCCGGAGGCCAAGGACCTCAACTCCCTCGCCTGGTCGCTGGGGATCGCGACCGGGCTCGCGCTGATCGGCTCGGCGCTGCTCGCCCAGGCCGCCGCGACCACGGTCCTCAAGCCGGTCCACCGGCTGGGCATCGCGGCCCGCCGGCTCGGCGAGGGAAAGCTGGACACCCGGCTGCGGGTCTCCGGCACGGACGAACTCGCCGATCTGTCAAGGACGTTCAACCGGACGGCGGAGGCGCTGGAGAAACGGGTCGCGGACATGAGCGCGCGGGACGAGGCGTCCCGCCGGTTCGTCGCGGACATGTCCCACGAGCTGCGGACGCCGCTCACCGCGATCACCGCCGTCACCGAGATCCTCGAAGAGGAACTGGACGCGGAGACCGGCAGTGTCGACCCGATGATCGAACCGGCCGTACGGCTGGTCGTCAGCGAGACCCGGCGCCTGGGCGACCTCGTGGAGAACCTGATGGAGGTGACCCGCTTCGACGCGGGCACCGCCCGGCTCATCCTCGACGACGTGGACATCGCCGACCAGATCACCGCGTGCATCGACGCGCGCGCCTGGCTGGACGCCGTCGAACTGGACGCCGAACGCGGCATGATGGCGCGGCTCGACCCGCGCCGGCTCGACGTGATCCTGGCGAACCTGATCGGCAACGCGCTCAAGCACGGTGGTTCACCGGTCCGGGTGTCGGTGCGCAGGGAGGGCGAGGGCGAGGAACTGGTCATCGAGGTACAGGACCACGGTCCCGGCATTCCCGAGGACGTCCTGCCGCACGTCTTCGACCGGTTCTACAAGGCCAGCGCGTCCCGGCCGCGCTCCGAGGGCAGCGGCCTCGGCCTCTCCATCGCCCTGGAGAACGCGCACATCCACGGCGGCGAGATCACCGCGGCCAACGTGCCCGGGGGCGGGGCGGTCTTCACGCTGCGCCTGCCGCAGGGCGCGTCGGAACTGCTCGCCGACGACCTGCGGGGCCGTGACGCCTCCGCGCACGGGAACGGCACGGAAGGCACCGCCGGATGACCACCGCACACCCCACGGCCCCGAAGGTTCCCCACCCCTCCCGTCCCCCCGGCTCCCGGGAGAACACCGGCCAACGGCATCCCGGCCCCACGGAGAACGCCGGCCGGCGGGCCGCCGGCTCCACGGACACCGCCGGTCCTCGGGCCGTCGGCTCCGCGGACCGCGCGCGGCGGCGGGCGGCGGGTTCCGCGTGGCCGGGACGCTCGTTCCGGACCGGGCGGCCGGGCGGGGTGCGGCCCTGGACGGCCGCGGCGCTGCTCGCCGTGCTGCTCACCGGGTGCGGTATCCGCCCCACGCAGGTGCCCACCGACTTCGGTCCGGCGCCCTCCCGCGTGCCCTGCGCGCTCTCCGGCCCCGACATCGCCACCCAGTCCTCGCACGGGGTGCCGGTCCAGGTCTTCCTGCTCTGCTCGGAACAACTGGTCACGGTCGACCGGTCGGTGCGCATCGCGGACGGCACGGCGGAGTCGGCGCGCCGGGCCCTGGTGGCCCAGGCACTGCTGGACGAACTCGCCGAGGCACCGTCCACGCCCGAGGAGCAGGCCGGCTACACGACGGACGTGCGCGGCGGCATGACGGTCAGCGGGCCCCGCGAAGGTGACCCCGAGGACACGCTGCGGCTGAGCACCCCTCCGCAGGACCTCACCAGGACGGCCCTCGCCCAGATCGTCTGCACCTTCTCGGACTCGGCCGCGGCACGGGACGACGGCAGCGTCGTCCTCGGCGGCCCCGCCCCCGCCGGCCTGCGCAGTTACGAGTGCACGCCCGAGATGCGCGCCGCGCCCGGCGACACGTCCCCGACGTCGACGGCTGTCCGGAGTTCGTAACGCTGCGGGGCCGAAAACCACCGCAGCGGAACCGATCGTGCCGGACCCCGCGTCTTGGGGGGCGTGCAGCGTCATGGTTCAGAGGACGGCAGCGCCGTCACCCGCGTCCGTGTGGCAGGAGGTGTCCTCCTCGTCGCACATCTGGCGCTCGTCGCCTGGATCACGCTGCGTCCGCTGGATGTCCCCTGGGTCAGCGCCGCCAATCTGCGGCCCTTCGCGGGTATCAGAGCCGACCTCGCACTGGGTCCCGAGGTGGCCGCCCGGCGTATCGCCGCGGGCCTCGGCCTGCTCGCCCCGCTGGGCGTGCTGCTCCCGATGGCGGGGGGCAGGCTCGCCGTCTCCCCCCTCGGCTCGCTCCTGCGGACGGCCGCCGCCGGCGTGCTGCTCTCGCTGGGCATAGAACTGCTCCAGACCGGGGTGCCCGGTCAGGTCGTGGACATCGACTCGATCATGCTCAACACCCTCGGTGTGGCCCTCGCGCATCTCGCGGTCGTGCCCGCCCTCAGGGCCCGTCTCCGCCGCAGGGCCGAGACGCGGCGCCGCGCGGCCGTCCCCCGGGAGGACGTCGCTCAGGGTCGGACCCCGACGATTCCCAGGGTCGGGATCGCTCCCTGGAGCGAGGTCTCGCGCACGTCGTCCTCGTAACGTTGAGGACATCGGTGAAGGCACCGATGACAACGACGAGGCCGGACCGCCGGCGCTCGACGACGGTTCGCGAAGGAGCCACCATGACCGCCCTTGCCCGCCCCACGAACGGCCGCATGATCGGCGGAGTCTGTGCTGCGCTGGCACGGCGCTTCGGCACCTCGGCGACGACGATGCGGGTCGTCTTCGTCCTGTCCTGCCTGCTTCCCGGCCCCCAGTTCCTGCTCTACATAGCCCTGTGGATCCTCTTCCCGTCCGAGGACAAGGTCTCCCGCAACGCCTGGTGACCCGGGCGGACGCCCGGCGGCGGCCGGCGCGAGACACGGCGAACGCCGGTGGGGCGCACCCGAGGAGGGTGTGCCCCACCGGCGTTCGTACAGCCGGAGCGGGTGCGGCCGCGCTGCCCGCGGCCCGTCCCCGTACGTCCGAAAGGCCCCGCGCTCGGACAGGCGGGGGCCTCCGTCCGACGGAGAACGTCAGCCCAGCGGAACCCCGTTGACCGGCAGGCCGTGCGTGGGCAGCCCCTGGAGCGGCAGTCCTCCGAGCAGTCCGCCCACGGGCGCGGTCGGCCTGTCGGCGAGCAGACGCGCTGCGGCGGGCTTCGCGGCGGTCATACCCGTGCCGACGGCGCTCTGGCCCTGCGCGAGCGCCTGGGCGGTACCGGGCAGCGCCGAGGCGACGTTCTCGGCGGGCAGCGTCCTGGTGACGGTGTCCAGTGCCGAGGAGGCGTCCGGCACGGCCGGGGCGGCGTTCGCGGCACCCGCGCCGACAGCGGCGAAAGCGGCGCCGAGAGCGGCGACACCGAGAGTCTTGGCAGCAGACTGCTTCATCGTGAATGCGTCCTTGGGGTGGGTGAGACGATATGTGAGCGGTCCAGAACCGTAAACACGTGATCGCACCCTCCGCAAACGTCGAAAAGCGGCCGAGTCATGGAGAAGACGTGAAGACCCGGCCGCTTCGCATTCGCCGCGCTCAGGCTTGTTGTCCCACAGAACCGCTGGTGGAGGCGGTCTGCTGGAACAGCCATTCGGACTTCAATTCTGCATATCCGGGCTTGATCACGTCATTGATCATGGCGAGGCGTTCATCGAAAGGAATGAATGCTGACTTCATAGCATTGACCGAGAACCACTGCATGTCGTCGAGCGAGTAACCGAACGCCTCGACAAGGTGCTCGAATTCCCGGCTCATGCTCGTTCCCGACATGAGGCGATTGTCGGTATTGACCGTGGCGCGGAAATGCAGGCGCCGCAGCAGCCCGATGGGGTGAGCCGCGTACGAGTCCGCGGCGCCGGTCTGGAGGTTGGAACTGGGGCACAGCTCCAGCGGGATGCGCTTGTCGCGGACGTACGACGCGAGTCGGCCGAGTTCCACCGAGCCGTCCTCGCGCACCTGGATGTCGTCGATGATGCGGACGCCGTGCCCGAGCCGGTCGGCGCCGCACCACTGGAGGGCCTGCCAGATGGACGGCAGACCGAACGCCTCGCCGGCGTGGATCGTGAAGTGGTTGTTCTCCCGCTTGAGGTACTCGAAGGCGTCGAGGTGCCGGGTGGGCGGGAAGCCGGCCTCGGCGCCCGCGATGTCGAACCCGACGACGCCCGAGTCGCGGTAGCGGTTGGCGAGTTCGGCGATCTCCAGGGCGCGGGCGGCGTGCCGCATCGCGGTCAGCAGGGCGCCGACCCGGATGCGGTGGCCGTTCTCGCGGGCCAGCCGTTCCCCTTCCCGGAAGCCCTCGTTGACCGCCTCGACGACCTCTTCGAGGCTGAGCCCGCTCTCCAGGTGCTGCTCGGGCGCGTACCGAACCTCGGCGTAGACGACGCCGTCCTCGGCGAGGTCCTCGGCGCACTCGGCGGCGACCCGCACCAGGGCCTCGCGGGTCTGCATGACGGCGCAGGTGTGGGCGAAGGTCTCCAGGTACCGCTCCAGCGAACCGGAGTCGGCGGCCTCGCGGAACCAGATCCCGAGCTTGCCGGGATCGGTCTCGGGGAGGCCGGAGTAGCCGGTTTCGCGGGCGAGTTCGACGATCGTGCCGGGGCGCAGGCCCCCGTCGAGGTGATCGTGCAGCAGGACCTTGGGCGCCCGGCGGATCTGCTCCGAGCTCGGGGTGTTCCGGATCTGGCTCGTCATTTCCGCACTCTAGCCCCTACGCGCGTAGATCTCCTGTTGTACGAATCCGTCGATACGTAACGGTGACCGTGCGGACGGGTGGCGTACACCCTGGCTTCTGAGACTGTTCTGTCATGGCACAGCAAGCGACGCCGGTTCGCAGGGCCCGGCTGGGGAGGGCGCTCGGTCCGGAGCCGACGGCGGTCAGCGGAGTTGTTCTGCTGCTGCCGGGCGGCGAGGAGACCTCGGCCCGCAGACCCTCACCGATGATGGCGACCGCCTCCGTACGCGCGCTGGGGCGCCGGCTGACCCGCGCCGGACGCGCGGAAGGCCTGGTCGGCCACGTGGTGCACTACCGGGTACGCGGCTGGAACGGCAGCGAGGCCCATCTCGCGGCCGACGCGTCCTGGGCCGCGGACGAGGTCGTCCGCCGCTACGGCGACGTGCCCGTGTGCCTGGCGGGCGTCGACATGGGCGGCCGGGCGGCGCTGCGCGCGGGCGGGCACACGGCCGTCAACTCCGTGCTGGCGCTGGCACCCTGGCTGCCGGAGGACGATGTCGCGGCGCCACCCGAACCGGTGAAACAGCTCGCCGGCCGGCGCGTGCTGATCGTGCACGGCACCAACGACGCGCGCACCGACCCGGAGTTGTCCTTCCGGCTCGCCGCGCGCGCGAAGAAGGCCAACCGCGGCATCTGCCGCTTCGAGGTCCACTCGGACGGGCACGCGCTGCACCAGCACCGGCACGAAGTCCTCGCCCTCGCGGAGGACTTCGTCCTCGGCTCGCTGTTCGGCCACGCCTTCTCCCGCCCGGTCGAGGACGCCTTCGCCGCGCCGCCGCCGCTCGGCCTGCGGATGCCGCTCGCGGCGGGCTTCGGGCAGTCGTTGCGGCGCTAGCGCGGGGCGCCCGGGGGCTCAGTCGGGCAGCAGGTGGCCGCGGCGGGAGAGCAGGAACTTCTTGAAGGCGGCCACCGGCGGGGTGTCCGGGTGGCCGTCCAGCCAGGCGACGCCGATCTCGCGCACGGCGCGCGGAGAGGTGACCGTCAGTTCGACGACTCCCGGACGGGCGACGGCCGGTGGCGGCAGCAGGGCGACGCCGAGGCCGGCGGCGACCAGCCCCCGGAGCGTCTCCGCCTCCTCCCCCTCGAAGGCGATGCGCGGCCGGAACCCGGCCTCCTGGCACAGATCGTCGGTGATGCGGCGCATCCCGTAGCCGGGCTCCAGGGTCACGAAGGTCTCGTCGGCGGCCTCGGCGAGCCGGATGCGCCGGCGCGCGGCGAGCGGATGGTCGGCGGGCACGACCAGACGGAGCTTCTGCTCGTCGAGCCGGCGGCCCACCAGATCGGGCGCGTCCGGCACGGGCGAGGTCAGACACAGGTCCAGTTCGCCCGACCGCAGCCGCTCCAGCATGGCCTCCCCGTAGTTCTGCACGAGACTGAAGCGGACGCCCGGGTGATCGGCGCGGAACGCGCGGATCAGCCCCGGCACCGTCTCCGATCCCATCGTGTGCAGAAAGCCGAAGGCGACCTTGCCGGTGGCCGGGTCGGCGTCCGCGCGCACCTCGTCGGCGGCGCGCTCGACCTCCGCGAGGGCCCGTTCCACGGAGGCGAGGAAGGTGCGGCCGGCCGGGGTCAGCGACACCGTCCGGCCATGGCGCGCGAACAGGTCGACGCCCAGGTCCTGTTCGAGCCGGACCAGAGCCCTGGACAAGGTCGACTGCGGGACCCCCATCTGCTCCGCGGCCCGGGTGACGTGCTCGGTGCGGGCGACACCGGCGAAGTACGCCAGGCGCGGGGCGAGCAGTCGCGCGAAGTGCGCGCCGTCTTCTGTGTCACTGAACGGTGACAGGTGAGCCTGTGACCTCTGCTGATGCGCCATGGGAACGATTATGGCGATTCCATGCATTGGACGGATGAACGACGGGTCCCTAGGTTCGAGGCATGCCTTCCGCCAGTACCGGGGCGCCCGTCACCGCGGGCGCCGCCGCCTCCGTTCCCGTCACCGTCTCCGCTCCCACCACCGTCCCCACCGCCGCCGACGGCGCGGACTCCCGCATGGCCCCCGGCGGGCCCGGTTACCGCCGGATGAGCTTCGCGCTCTTCCTCGCGGGCGTCGCGACCTTCGCGCTCCTCTACTCCACCCAGGCACTGCTCCCGCTGATCTCCTCGGACTTCGCGGTGAGCGCGAGCCGGGCGAGCTGGACGGTGTCGGCCGCGACGGGCGGGCTCGCGCTGTTCGTCCTGCCGATGAGCGCGCTGTCGGAGCGCTTCGGACGGCGTACGGTGATGACGGCGTCCCTGGCGGTGGCGGTCACCGTGGGCCTGCTGGTGCCCTTCGCGCCCTCCATCGGCGCGCTGGTGGTGCTGCGGGCGGTACAGGGCGCGGCGCTCGCGGGACTCCCGGCGTCGGCGACGGCGTACCTGGCGGAGGAGGTCCGTCCCAAGGCGCTGATCACCGCGATCGGTCTGTTCGTCGCGGGCAACAGCGTCGGCGGGATGAGCGGACGGATCATCACGGGCTGGGTGGCACAGGAATGGGGCTGGCGGGTGGCCGTCGGCACGATCGGTCTGATCGCCGTGGGCTGCGCGGTGGCCTTCCGGATGCTGCTTCCGGCACCGCGGCACTTCGCGCGGGGGTCGCTGCGGCCCCGGGTGCTGGCCCGCACGGTGCGCGACCACCTCGCGAACCCGCTGCTGTGCCGGCTGTACGCGATCGGCGCGCTGTTCATGATGGTGTTCGGCGGGGTCTACACGGTCATCGGCTACCGCCTCGGCGAGGCGCCGTTCTCGCTCCCGCAGGGCATCGTCGGCTCGGTCTTCCTGGTCTATCTCGTCGGCACGGTCTCGGCGTCGACGGCGGGCCGTCTCGCCGGACGCCTCGGCCGCCGCGGGTCCCTCTATCTGGCGGGCGCCACCACGACCGCGGGTCTGCTCCTGTCCCTGGCCGGTTCCCTGGCGCTGGTCCTGCTCGGGCTGGTCCTGATCACCGCGGGCTTCTTCGCGGGCCACGCGGTGGCGTCCTCGTCCGTGAGCCACACCGCGAAGACGGGGCGGGCGCAGGCCTCGGCCCTCTACCAGTCCGCGTACTACATCGGCTCCAGCGCCGGCAGCACGCTGGGCGCGGTCGCCTTCCACGCCGGGGGGTGGGCGGGCACGGTGGCCATGGGGCTGCTCGCGGTGCTCGGAGTCGTCTCGATCACCCTGTTCGGCTCCCGCGCGGCCCGTACCGCCGCGCGCCGCGTGCCCGTGCCGGCCCACTGAGGTTCCGGCCGGGGACCGCTGAGGCCCCGGCCGGACACCAGGCCCGGATCACCTTCCGGAACACCCCCTGTGACCTGCCGCTTTCCCCGCTCCGCCAGCCATTGTCAGTGGGCTGCGGTAGCTTCCGAAGTGCCGGCGCGATGACGCGCGAATCAAAAAGGCCACAGGGGTGGGTTGGCGATGAGCGAGGGTACGGCGACGACGGCGGACCTGGACGTCCGGCTGGAGAAGCACCGCGTCGAGCTGACCGGGTACTGCTACCGCATGCTCGGCTCGTCCTTCGAGGCGGAGGACGCGGTGCAGGACACGATGGTCCGCGCCTGGCGCAGCTACGACAAGTTCGAGGGCCGCTCCTCGATGCGGTCCTGGCTGTACCGGATCGCGACGAACGTGTGCCTGGACATGCTCAACGCGGGCAACCGAAGGGCTCGTCCGATGGATCTCACGGCTCCCTCACCGCTCGCCCAGGCCGCGCTCACCCCGCGACCGGACAACACCTGGCTGGAGCCGATGCCCGACGGCCGGGTGCTGCCGGCGACCGATGATCCGGCGGAGGCCGCGGTCGCCAAGGAGTCGGTGCGCCTGGCCTTCATGGCGGCCCTCCAGCAGCTTCCTCCCAAGCAGCGCGCGGTGCTCATCCTGCGCGAGGTCCTCGCGTGGCGGGCGAGCGAGGTCGCCGAGCTGCTCGGGACCACGGTCGCGTCGGTCAACAGCGCGCTCCAGCGGGCCCGCGCCACCCTCGCCGAGAGGGAGGGAGCAGGTGCGGAGGCCGCCACCTCGGACCCGCTCGACGAGGAGCAGCAGAAGCTCCTGGAGCGGTATGTGGCGGCGTTCGAGGGGTACGACATGACGGCCCTGACGGCGCTCCTGCACGAGGACGCGATCATGACGATGCCGCCGTTCGACCTGTGGCTGCGCGGCACGGACGACATCACCGGCTTCATGACGACGCTGGGCGCCGCCTGCGCCGGATCGCGCCTGATCCCGGTCGAGGTCAACGGCCTGCCGGGCTTCGCCCAGTACAAGCCGGACGAGGAAGCGGGCGGCTACACGCCCTGGGCGGTGCAGGCGCTGGAGATCTCAAAGGGCCGTATCGCCGGGTTCCACTGCTTCCTGGACACGGCCCGCTGGTTCCCGCTCTTCGGACTCCCCCTCCACCTCGACGGGTCCGGGAGGGCCGAGGCTCCCGGAGACCGGGGAGTCGGGGGGACCGGCGCCGGCGCAGGTATCGAAGCGGAGGCCGACGAGGTCGAGTAGGGCGCGCAGGGCCGGGTCCGGGCCGGCGAGGCGTATGCGGCCTCCCGCCCGGCGGGCCGCCAGTTCCATGCGGGCCAGCGCGTCGACGGCGGTGAGGCCGGGCGGCCCGAGGCCCGCGACATCGCAGACCACGACCCCGGCGCCGGTCGTCGCGAGGAGCGCCCGGACAGCCTCGCAGAGCCCGGGCACCTCGCCGGGGGTGACGAGTCCGGGCAGCACGAGTACGGCCGGTTTGACGGAATCCACGCTCAGTAGACCGGCCGGGGGCCCCGAACTCATCGCGGGGCGGCCCGGAAGCGGGCCGCGATCCGCGCCCCGGGGCTCCGCTCAGTCCTGGAGCCTGTCCTGGCGGCATGCCGAACGGGACCGGCAAAGGTCCGCCGGTCCCGTTCATCCGTAGGAGAAAAACGCAGGTCAGGCGATGCGGTCCAGCACGATCGGCGCGGCCTTGAAGTCGGTGCCGGCCGCGGCGATGTCGTACGAGCCCTCGACGGCCTGGAGCGCGTAGTCGAAGCGGTCCGGGGTGTCCGTGTGGAGGGTCAGCAGGGGCTGGCCCGCCGTGACGGTGTCACCGGGCTTGGCGTGCAGCTCGACACCCGCGCCGGCCTGCACCGGGTCCTCCTTGCGGGCACGGCCGGCGCCCAGGCGCCAGGCGGCGATGCCGATGTCGTACGCGTCGAGGCGGGTCAGCACGCCGGAGGCCGGGGCGCTGACGACGTGGGTCTCCCGGGCGGTCGGCAGCACGGCGTCCGGGTCGCCGCCCTGCGCGGCGATCATGCGGCGCCACACGTCCATCGCGGAGCCGTCGGCGAGCGCCTTCGCCGGGTCGGCGTCCTTGATCCCGGCCGCGTCGAGCATCTCGCGCGCCAGGGCGATGGTGAGCTCGACGACGTCGGCGGGGCCGCCGCCGGCGAGGACCTCGACGGACTCGCGGACTTCCAGGGCGTTGCCGGCGGTCAGGCCGAGCGGCGTCGACATGTCGGTGAGGAGCGCGACCGTCTTCACTCCGTGGTCGGTGCCGAGGCCCACCATCGTGGAGGCCAGCTCGCGGGCGTCCTCGATGGTCTTCATGAAGGCGCCGGTGCCGACCTTCACGTCGAGGACCAGCGAGCCGGTGCCCTCGGCGATCTTCTTGGACATGATGGAGGAGGCGATGAGCGGGATGGCCTCGACCGTGCCGGTGACGTCGCGGAGCGCGTAGAGCTTCTTGTCGGCGGGGGCGAGTCCGTCGCCGGCCGCGCAGATGACGGCGCCCGTGGTGTCGAGGACGTGCAGCATCTCCTCGTTGGACAGCAGCGCGCGCCAGCCCGGGATCGACTCCAGCTTGTCCAGGGTGCCGCCGGTGTGGCCGAGGCCGCGCCCGGAGAGCTGGGGCACCGCGGCACCGCAGGCGGCGACGAGCGGGGCCAGCGGAAGGGTGATCTTGTCGCCGACGCCGCCGGTGGAGTGCTTGTCGGCGGTCGGGCGGGACAGGGAGGAGAACTCCATGCGCTCGCCCGAGGCGATCATCGCGGCCGTCCAGCGGGCGATCTCACGGCGGTTCATGCCGTTGAGCAGGATCGCCATGTTGAGGGCGGCCATCTGGTAGTCGGCGACCTCGCCGCGGGTGTACGCGTCGATGACCCAGTCGATCTGCGGATCACTGAGTTCGGCACGGTCCCGCTTGGTGCGGATGACGGAGACGGCGTCCATGGCCATGGGGTTCCTTCCGAAAGATGAGCGGCCCCTCCCCGGCGTCAGCCGGTCGGAGGGGCCGCGGGGCATTACTTGGTGAGATGGCCCGGCCCGAAGGCCTGCGGCAGCATCTCGGACAGGGGCACGAACCCGCCCGGCGTCTCCAGGATCAGTTCCTCCCCGCCGAACTCGAAGAGAAGCTGCCGGCAGCGTCCGCACGGGACGAGGATCTCGCCCTGCCCGTCGACACACGTGAAGTGCGTCAGCCGGCCGCCTCCGGTGGCCCGCAGTTCGGAGACCAGACCGCACTCGGCGCACAGGCCGAGGCCGTATGAGGCGTTCTCGACGTTGCAGCCGGAGACGATCCGGCCGTCGTCGACGCGGGCGGCGGCGCCGACGGGGAAGTCCGAGTAGGGGGCGTACGCACGGGTCATCGCCGTACGGGCCACCTGCCGCAGCTCCTCCCAGTCGACGTCCGCGGAGTCCGCGCCGGCGGCCGTCACTTCCCCTGTCCCTTCCGGTACGGCAGGCCGTCCGCCTTCGGCATGCGCAGGCGCTGCGCCGACAGGGAGAGGACGAGAAGGGTGATGACGTACGGGGTGGCGGAGACGATCTGGCTGGGCACCTCGTTGGTCGTGGCGTACCAGAGGAACACGAGGACGCCGATGACCAGGGTGATGACGGCGGACACGTACTTCTTCTTGACCACGAGCCAGATCGCGCCGATGACGAGCAGGATGGCGCCGAGCAGCAGCAGGGCGTGGACGTTCTCGGAGCCGCCGCGCAGGTTGAGGCTGTCGGTGTAGCCGAACAGGACCGCGCCCAGGGCGAGCCCGCCGGGCATCCAGTTGCCGAAGATCATCGCCGCGAGACCGATGTAGCCGCGGCCGGCTGTCTGGCCCTCCAGGTAGAAGGGGTTGGCGACGATGGAGAGGAAGACTCCGCCGAGGCCGGCCAGACCGCCGGAGATGATCACGGCGATGTACTTGTACTTGTAGACGTTCACGCCGAGCGACTCGGAGGCGACAGGGTTCTCACCGCAGGAGCGCAGGCGCAGGCCGAACGGGGTGCGCCACAGGATCCACCAGGTGGCGGGGATCAGCGCGATGGCGATCAGGGTCAGCCAGGAGACGTCGGTGACCAGGCCGCCGAGCAGACCCGCGATGTCCGAGACGAAGAACCAGCCCTTGGAGTTCAGGGTGGCGAGCCAGTCGGACAGCCCCGGCACGGTGAACTGGCCGAGGGACTCGACCGGCGGGGACTGCTTGGCCGAGCCGCCCGGGACGCCCACGAAGGCGAGCGGGGAGAGGTAACGGGTGACGCCGAGCGCCAGGATGTTGATGGCCACACCGGAAACGATGTGGTTGACGTTGAAGCTGACCGTCATGATCGCGTGCAGCAGACCGCCGACGGCGCCGCCGATGACGCCGACCAGGATGCCGGTCCACGGGCCCCACTGGTAACCGGCCCAGGCGCCGAACCAGGTGCCGAGGATCATCATGCCTTCGAGGCCGATGTTGACGACGCCGGCGCGCTCGGCCCACAGACCGCCGAGACCGGCCAGGCCGATCGGGACGGCCAGTTCGAGCGCGGTCGACATCTGGCTGACGTTGGTGATGCCGTCCGCGCCGGTGATGATGCGGACGATCGAGGTCAGCGCCAGGCCGCCCGCGATCACCAGCAGGAGGACGGGGAGCGACATCCGACGGCTCTTGGGAGCCCCGGGCTGCAGCGTGGGCTGGTTGACGTCGGTTGCGGTGGTCATCGGCCCGCCACCTCCTTCTTGGTGTTGTCGGTTCCGCCGAGGACGTTGCCCGCGGCGAGTTCGGCGCCGACGCGGCGCTGCTGGCGGCGCAGACCCCACTCGCGCACGGCCTCGTACGAGACCACGACCGCGATCACGATCAGGCCCTGCATGATGACCGCGATCTCTTTGTCGTACCCGTGGAAGTCGAGCTCGGGCGAGGACTTGTCGAGCCAGGCCCACAGCAGGGACGCGAAGGCGATGCCGACGGGGCTGTTGCGGCCGAGCAGCGCGATACCGATACCGAGGAAGCCGATGCCGGTCGGGAAGTTCAGGCTGTACGTGTGGGTGTCGCCGAGGAGGATCGGCAGACCCGCGAGACCGGCGATGCCGCCGGAGAGGAGCATCGCGGTGAGCACCATGCGCTTGGGGTCGACACCACTGGCCGCGGCGGCGGACTCGGAGGCGCCGGAGGCGCGCAGGTCGAAGCCGAAGCGGGTGCGGTTGAGGACGATCCAGTAGCCGATGCCGAGGATCACGGCGAGGACGACCAGACCGTAGATCTCGCCCGCGTCGCCCATGCTGAAGCCGGGGATCCAGCCGGACTTGTGCATCTCGCCGGTGGTGTTGTTGTTGCCGAGCTTGACGCCGAAGACGTCGGGCAGCCACAGGTAGGCGATGACGGAGGTCGCGATCGCGTTCAGCATGATCGTCGCGACGACCTCGCTGACCCCGCGGGTGACCTTCAGGACACCGGCGATACCGGCCCAGAACGCGCCGGTGCAGATGGCGGTCAGCATCAGCAGCGGGACCTGGAGGACGGCCGGCAGCGCGACGTGCGCGCCGACGACCGCGGCCATCATGGCGGCGAGCTGGTACTGGCCGTCGACACCGATGTTGAACAGGTTCATCCGGAAGCCGATGGCCACCGCCAGCGCCGCGATGTAGTACAGCGAGGCCTGGTTGATGATCAGGACCTGGATGTCGGAGTACGTCGCCTGCTGGAACATGATCGTGTACGGCTCGATCGGGTTCTTGCCCGAGGCGAGCAGCACGACCGAGGTCAGCGCCACGGCGACGACGAGCGCGATGACCGGTCCGGCCACCCCGAGGAGCAGGCGCTCCTTGTCGAACTTCTTCATCAGCGGGCCTCGTCTTCCGGGGCGTCCGCCGGGTTCTCGGCGGGCTCTTCGAGCTCGGCCGCTTCGGCGAGCTCCTCGTTCTCCAGGTGTCCGGAGGCGGCGCCGGTCATGGCCGAGCCGAGCTCCTCCGGGGTGATGGTGGCCGGGTCCGCGTCCGCGACCAGCTTGCCGTTGTAGATCACCCGGAGCGTGTCGGACAGGCCGATGAGCTCGTCCAGGTCCGCGGAGATCAGCAGGACGGCGAGTCCTTCGCGGCGGGCCGCGCGGATCTGGTCCCAGATCTGCGCCTGCGCGCCGACGTCCACACCACGGGTGGGGTGGGCGGCGATCAGGAACTTCGGCTTGTGGCTCATCTCGCGGCCGACGATCAGCTTCTGCTGGTTGCCGCCGGACAGGGAGGCCGCGGTGACGTCGATGCCGGGGGTGCGCACGTCGTATTCCTCGACGATGCGGCGGGTGTCCTGCTGGGCGCCCTTGATGTCGATCCAGATGCCCTTGGCGTTGGGCGTCTCGGTGACATGGCCGAGGATGCGGTTCTCCCAGAGGGGGGCTTCCAGGAGGAGGCCGTGGCGGTGGCGGTCCTCGGGGATGTAGCCGATGCCGTTCTCGCGGCGCTTGCGCGTGGACAGCCCGGTGATGTCGTCGCCCGCGAAGCGGATGACACCGGCGTCGGCGGCCTTCAGGCCGATCAGCGCGTCGATGAGCTCGGTCTGGCCGTTGCCCTCGACACCCGCGATGCCCATCACCTCACCGGCGTGGATGGTGAAGGTCACGTGGTCGAGCACGAGCCGTACCTCGCCGCGCTCCACCTGGTCCATGAGCAGGGCGGCCGAGCCCTTGCCCATCGACACCGAGCCCTTGGCGAAGACCGTCAGGTCCTCGACCTCGATCACGGCCTGGTCGGTGACCGTCGACTCGGACGTCTCGGGCGTCGGCAGTTCGCTGCCGACCATCAGTTCGGCGAGCTGGCGCGGGGTCGTCTCGGACGGCACGGCGGTGCCGACCGTCGTACCGCGCCGGATGACCGTGATGTCGTCGGCGACGGAGAGGACCTCGCCCAGCTTGTGCGAGATGAAGATGACCGACAGGCCCTCGGCCTTGAGTTCGCGCAGGTTGTCGAAGAGCGCGTCGACCTCCTGCGGCACGAGGACGGCGGTGGGCTCGTCCAGGATGAGGATGCGGGCACCGCGGTAGAGGACCTTGAGGATCTCCACGCGCTGCCGGTCGGCGACACCGAGCTCCTCGACGAGGACGTCGGGGCGGGCTCCGAGGCCGTAGCGCTCGGAGAGCTCCACGATCTTGCGGCGGGCCTTGGCGCCGATCCCGTACAGCTTCTCGCTGCCGAGGACGACGTTCTCCAGGACGGTGAGGTTGTCGGCCAGCATGAAGTGCTGGTGGACCATGCCGATGCCGCGGGCGATGGCCTCGCCCGGCGACGAGAAGGTGACCTGTTCGCCGTCGACGGCGATGGTGCCCTCGTCCGGCTTCTGCATGCCGTAGAGAATCTTCATCAGCGTCGACTTGCCGGCGCCGTTCTCGCCGACGAGGGCGTGCACGGTGCCCTTGCGGACGCTGAGGTGGATGTCGTGGTTGGCCACGACGCCAGGGAATCGCTTCGTGATCCCGGCGAGTTCGACAGCGGTCGCCTGACCGTTGACCGCGCCGGCCGGAGGGCTGCTGGACGCGTTGATGGCGCACTCTCCTGAGGGAAAGGGGGTCGTCTACGCGCGTAGCGCCCCTACGGCAACGAAAGGGGCCACAGGCCGCGAGAACGGGATACGTGGAGCAACACTCCTCGTATCCCGTTGAGCGGACGTAACCCCGCGGTTACCAAGCGGCTCCGGGGCAGAACAGGCGCCTCTTCGTGCCGGCCGGCACGAAGACTTGCCCGAACTTCCCCGGGACCGCATTGGCTGCTCCTGAGGTACTGCTCGTCAGCTGGTCTTGACCTTGATCGCACCGCTGATGATCTTCTCCTGGGCGGCCTTGACGGCGTCCTGGATCGCGGTGTTGCTCTTGTAGGCCGGGTTGGAGTCGGCCAGGCCGACCTCACCGGACTTCAGATCGCCCCGAACGATACCGCTCTCGGGCTTGCCGTCCTCGACCGACTTCGCCAGGTTGTAGACCGCCTTGGCGACATCCTTGGTGGCGGAGGTCAGGATCGAGTCCTTGTACTGGGCCAGCGCTTCCTGCTGGTACTGGTCCGAGTCGACACCGATGGCCAGGACCTTCTTGGCGGCGGCTGCCTCGATGACACCCTGGCCGGACAGACCGGCCGCGGCGTAGACGACGTCGGCCTTCTTCTCGATCTGGCCCTCGGCGGCCGTCTTGCCCTTGTCGGGGCTGGAGAAGCCACCCTCCTGGGCGGTCTGCGTCAGGTACTGCGAGAGGACCTTGACGCCCGGCTTGGTGTCCTTGACACCCTGCTCGAAGCCCGCCTCGAACTTGTGGATCAGCGGAACGTCCACGCCGCCCACGAAGCCGACGGTGTTGGTCTTGGTGGCCTTGGCGGCGGCGACGCCGGCCAGGTACGAGGCCTCCTGCTCGGAGAAGACCAGGTCCGCGACGTTCTTCGCCTCGACGGTGGAGTCGTCGACGATGCCGAAGGTCGTGTTCGGGAACTTCGCCGCGGCGGCCTTGACGGCCGGGCCGTAGGCGTAACCGATGCCGATGACCGGGTTGAAGCCCTGCTTGGCCAGGGAGACCAGACGCTGGGTCTTGTCCGCGTCCGTCTCGCCGTCGGTGGGCTCGACGTCGGCGGTGTCGTACTTGAACTCGCCCTTCGCCTTCTTCAGACCCTCGAACGCGGCGTCGTTGAAGGACTGGTCGCCCTTGCCGCCGACGTCGTACGCGATGGCGAGACCCTTGTTACCGCCCTTGGAGTCCGAGGAGTCCGAGGAGGTCGAGGTGCCGCCACAGGCGGACAGAGCGAGGGCGAGAGAGGCGGTCGCAGTACCTGCGAGCGCGATGCGGGTAACCCGGCGCATTACATGTGCTCCTGTCGTTCAGCGCCTGACGGTTCAGCTTCGGCGCTGGCTTCGCCGCAGATTAACGCGCGTAGACCAACTAGAAAACCCCTTCTGTCCACCTTGTTATCCGGCTGTGCTCGACGCCACGTGCGAACGGGCCCGGGACACGTCGATCACGGAGGGAAGGTGGCGGAGGGTGACCCTGTGCGCGGACAGCGGAACGGGCGGGCACCTGGGGTGCCCGCCCGTTCCGCGGTACTTCGATCGTGCTCGCCCGCTTCGGCGGGGAGAGGCGGGCCGGAGGCGGGCCGGGAGCCCGTCGCGGTCAGCCGCCGCTCACACGACTACGAGGTCTTGACCTTGATGCTGCCGTCGATGATGGCCGCCTTGGCCTTGTCCACGGCGGCGGTGAGACCGGCGATCTCCGCCATCTTCGGGTTGCTGTCGGCGAGGCCGACACCGTTGACCTTGAGGTCGAAGGTCTGCGTGCCGTTCAGCGGCTTGCCGTCGTGGACCGACTTGGA
This sequence comes from Streptomyces sp. NPDC015532, assembly GCF_043078065.1. Taxonomy (NCBI): domain Bacteria; kingdom Bacillati; phylum Actinomycetota; class Actinomycetes; order Kitasatosporales; family Streptomycetaceae; genus Streptomyces; species Streptomyces sp. NPDC015532. The sequence continues at coordinate 36,320 of NZ_JBIBSY010000024.1, forward strand.
CAGCGTGTAGACCGCGCCGCCGACGTCCTTGAGCGCCGAGGTCAGGATCTTGTCCTTGTACGCCGCCAGCGCTTCCTGCTTGTACTGGTCGGAGTCGACGCCGATCGCCCACACGCCCGCCTTGGAGGCGGCCTCGATGACACCCTGACCCGAGAGGCCGGCCGCGGAGTACAGGACGTCCGCGCCCTTCTCGATCTGGCCCTCGGCGGCGGCCTTGCCCTTGTCGGGGCTGGAGAAGCCACCCTCGGCGGCGGTCTGCGTCAGGTACTGCGAGAGGACCTTCACACCGGGCTTGGTGTCCTTGACGCCCTGCGTGTAGCCGGCCTCGAACTTGTGGATCAGCGGAACGTCCACACCGCCGATGAAGCCGACGGTGTTGCTCTTGGTGGCCTTGGCGGCGGCGACACCGGCGAGGTACGAGGACTCCTGCTCGGCGAAGACCAGGGAGGCCACGTTCTTGCCCTCGACGACCGAGTCCACGATGCCGAAGGTGGTCTTCGGGAACTTCGCGGCCGCCTTCTCCAGCGCGGGGCCGTAGGCGAAGCCGATGCCGATGACCGGGTTGTAGCCCTGCTTGGCGAGCGACTCCAGACGCTGCTGCTTGTCGGCGTCCGTCTCGTTGTCGGTGGGCTCGACGTCGGCCGTCTTGTAGCCGAACTCCTTCTGCGCCTTCTCCAGGCCGGCGAACGCGGCGTCGTTGAAGGACTGGTCGCCCTTGCCACCGACGTCGTACGCGATGGCGAGGCCCTTGGTGCCGCCGCTCTCGCTGCTGTTGCTGCTGCTGTTGCTGTCGCTGCTGGTCCCGCCGCAGGCGGTGGCGGCGAGTGCGAGCGACGCGACCCCCACCGCGATTCGGGTCAGGCTGGCTATCCGACGCATCTGAAGTTCCCCATTCTCCAAAGCCCCGCAGTGGGTGCTGAGTTCGGCGCACATTAACGCGCGTAGACCGTCCAGGGAACGGGGTTCCGCCTGGCCGTTATCCATTCGTGCCGGTGGCCGGTTACGTCCTTGTGAACCACGCGGCCGAAAGCCGTGTTCGGGGACGCAGTGCCCACCACCGCCGTCACCGGCGAATCCGCAGGACGGACCCCCTGTGACGGAGCGGGTGATTCCCGCATCACGGAGTGACTGTTGTCGAAGAACTGCGGCCCACGCTACTGCCGGGGCGCGGGGGACGCGACCGGAGTCACCCGACCGTGTCCACCGCGCTCACGGGCGCCGATTCAGGGCTGGTTCAGGAGGGCCGCGGCGGTGAACATCTCGACGCCGACCGTGATCGCATGCTCGTCGGCGTCGAAGTCGCCCCGGTGCAGATCGCGGGTGGCACGGTCGCCGGGACGTCGCACCCCGAGCCGGGCCATCGCGCCGGGCACGTGCTCCAGATACCAGGAGAAGTCCTCGCCGCCGAGGCTCTGCTCGGTGTCCTCGATGGACTGCGAACCGCGCCGGGCGGTCATGGCGTCGCGGAGCAGTTCGGTGACCGCCGGGTCGTTGACGACCGGCGGGACACCCCGGATGTAGTTGATCTCGGACTTGGCACGGTAGAGGTTCGCGATCTCGTCGATGGCCGCGTGGACGAGATCGGGGGCGGCCCGCCAGGCGTCGAGGTCCAGGCAGCGGATAGTGCCGGACAGTTCGGCGTGCTGGGGGATGACGTTGCAGGCGTGCCCCGACTCGATGCGCCCCCAGGTCACCGCGAGCCCGCTGCGGGCGTCCACGCGCCGGGCGACGAGCGCCGGCACGTCGGTCACGACCCGCGCGGCGGCGGTGACGAGGTCGGTGGTGAGGTGGGGGCGTGCGGTGTGGCCGCCCGCGCCGTCGAGTGCGACTTCGAGCCGGTCGCACGCCGAGGTGATGGCGCCGTGGCGCAATCCGATGCGCCCCGCGTCGACCTTCGGGTCGCAGTGCACGCCGACGATCCGCCCGACTCCTTCGAGCGCGCCCGACTCGATCACGTCCGGGGCGCCGCCGGGCAGCACCTCCTCCGCGGGCTGGAAGATCAGCCGGACGCGCCGGGGCAGCAGGCCCTGGGCGTGCAGGTCGGCGAGGACGAGACCGGCGCCGAGCACGACCGCCGTGTGGACGTCGTGCCCGCAGGCGTGGGCGCGGTCGGGCACGGTCGAGCGGTAGGCGCAGTCACTCTTCGTGTCCGGGATGGGCAGCGCGTCGATGTCGGCGCGCAGCGCCAGCATGGGGCGCCGGTCGTCCGCGTCCCCGATGTCACAGATGAGTCCCGTACCGATGGAGAGAACACGCGGCTTCAGGCCCGCCTGCTCCAGGCGCGCCTTGATCGCCGCGGTGGTGCGGAACTCCTGGTTGCCGAGCTCCGGGTGCATGTGCAGGTCGCGGCGGAACGCCACGAGTTCGGCGCGCAGTGCCTCGGGCAGCGCGCCCGGGAGCAGCGGCTCCCCGGGGAGATCGGCCTCGGACTCTCGGGACATCAGTTGGTTCACCCTTTGAAGGGTAGGACGATCGGGCGGCCAACTAACCCACGATCAACAAAAGTTCAGCCCGTTAGGGGAAGAAAATCTGGCCGCGCGGCGCATGGTCGGCTACGAGGATGGGTAAACTCGCCCGTCTTTTCGGGCGTTTGGATCTTGAACGGATGCGGGTGACCGGCCGTGATCCGACGCGGCAGGGGTTCGCCCGCCGCCGTGCACCGGGGAACGCCGGGTGTGACCGGAACCATTCCCCTTCGTGGTCTCCACGGTCTCACACCACCGCACCCGGGTCCCGAACCCGTCACCGGTTCGCGACGAGGGAGTCACGGTCCGTGATACGGGGGCCCGGAGTGCGGGTGCCGCCGCTCCGGGCGGGAGGGTCCTGTCCGACGGGACAGGCGCGACGGACGGCAGGGCCGGCTCGTGGCGCGTGAACCGGCTCCGGCCCGTGCTCGTGAACCGGCCCGGGCTCGTGGCGCGTGAACTAGATGGTGGTGACCGCCGAGAGGCGGTGGACGTCCCGGGCGGTCCCCGTGACCCCGGACAGGAAGCCCTGGGCCCTCGGCGAGGCGTTCTCCGTCAGCCAGGCGGGGTCGATGTCGCAGACCGCGACCCGCACCTCGGTGCCGGCCAGCGCGAGCGGCAGTGTGTGGACGACCGTGGACGGGAAGCTCAGGATCGTGCGGCCTATGGGGCCGCGCCGGGCGATCAGTTCGAGCGGCAGGTCCGGGCGGACGATCTCCAGGCCCGTCTCGGCGGCCAGCCGGTGCAGTTTCTCCGCGCTCTCGCGGCGGTGGGCGAAATAGCGGGTCGCGCCGTGCGCCCTGGCGAGCGCGCGGACGGCTTCCACGTAGCGGTCCGGGTCGACCACGCCCGTCTCGACGAGCGAGGTGCCGACCAGGTCGGCGCCCTTGGTGAGGCGCGGCGGGCCGAACCGGTCCCGGGTCCAGGCGAAGTCGTTGGCGGTGATCGTGACACCGTCCGGCGCCGATGCGATCGGCATCGAGGAGAACACCTCGACAGTACGGCGCTCGCTGGGCGTCAGCCGGCGGCGGGCCAAGGCTGACACGGGAGCGAAGAGCACGTCCCGGGGGCCGGGGCGGCCACCGCGCCGGTGCCAGCGCACCAGGCGCTCACCGCGGGCGAGCTGGGCGACGAACTCCATCGTCGCCGTGCCGTCGTCCACCACGACCAGGTCGCGCGCCCTGGTGATGGTCAGCAGAAGCTGCACATAGCGGGAGAACGGGTCCCCCATGACGATCCGCCGGGCCCGGCGCAGCATCGGTGCCAGTCCCCCGATGGTGTGGAAGGGGGCCGTGGTGCCGCCGCGCGCCTCCTCCCAGCGGACCGCGTGGCCCTCGTCGCGGGCCAGTTCCGCCATCCGGCGGAGCTGGCCGCGGGTCATCGGGTCGTTGGGGGACAGGACGACGAGGGTGAGCCCCGCGCCGGGCGCCGCACCGTTGTGGGCATGCGCGTGCGCCCACTCCAGCACGTTCAGGAGCTGTACCGGGCTCTCGACGAAGGCGAGAGTGGGGGAGCCGGCGGAACCGGCGCGGGGGCTCATCGAGGTACGACCGTCCCGTCGTAAGGGATTCAGGGCGTTCAGACCGTGACGGGCTCGCCCGCGGCCGCGGCGATCTCGGCCTCGGCGATGACGCCCGTGACGCGGCGCAGCTTCTTCATCGGGCCGAGCTCGGAGTCGTAGACCTTCTTGACCCCGTCGCCGAGGGAGGCCTCGATGGTGCGGATGTCGCGGACGAGGCGGGTGAGGCCCTGCGGCTCGACGGAGGCGGCCTGGTCGGAGCCCCACATCGCGCGGTCGAGGGTGATGTGACGCTCGACGAAGGCGGCGCCGAGGGCGACGGCGGCGAGCGTGGTCTGCAGGCCCGTCTCGTGGCCGGAGTAGCCGATCGGGACGTTCGGGTACTCGGCCTGGAGGGTGTTGATGACGCGGAGGTTGAGCTCCTCGGCCTGCGCCGGGTAGGTCGACGTGGCGTGGCACATCAGGATGTTGTCGCTGCCGAGGACCTCGACCGCGTGGCGGATCTGCTTCGGCGTCGACATGCCGGTGGAGAGGATGACCGTGCGGCCGGTGCCGCGCAGGGCGCGGAGCAGCTCGTCGTCGGTCAGGGAGGCGGAGGCGACCTTGTGGGCCGGGACGTCGAACTTCTCCAGGAAGGCGACGGCCTCGGTGTCCCACGGGGAGGCGAACCAGTCGATGTTCTTGCTCTTGGCGTACTCGTCGATCTGGCGGTACTCGTCCTCACCGAACTCCACCCGGTGGCGGTAGTCGATGTAGGTCATGCGGCCCCAGGGGGTGTCGCGCTCGATGTCCCACTGGTCGCGCGGGGTGCAGATCTCCGGGGTGCGCTTCTGGAACTTGACGGCGTCGCAGCCGGCTTCGGCGGCGGCGTCGATCAGCTTGAAGGCGTTCTCGAGCTCGCCGTTGTGGTTGATGCCGATCTCGCCGACGACGTAGACGGGGCGGCCGGGGCCGGCGGTCTTCGAACCGAAGGTGCGCAGACGGGAGTTGCTCATGGTGAGACGTTCCTTACTTGTCGAGGGAGTCGAGAGAAGGGCCGAGGATCCAGCTGGCGATCTCTCGGATCGCGCCGTCGCCGCCGGGGACGGTGGTGACCGCGCGTGCGGCGCCGCGCACGACGTCGTGGGCGCTCGCGACCGCCACCGGCCAGCCCACGAGGGCGAAGCAGGGGAGGTCGTTGACGTCGTTGCCGACGTAGAGCACGCGCTCAGGCGCGATGCCCTGCTCCTCGCACCACTGCTTCAGTGCGAGGTCTTTCCGGTCGATGCCGTGCAGGACCGGGATCTTGAGCTTCCGGGCCCGGGCGGCGACGACCGGGTTCTGTTCCGTGGACAGGATCAGCATCGTCAGCCCGCTCTTGCGCAGGGCCGCGATACCGAGGCCGTCCCCGCGGTGCACGGAGACGAACTCCCGTCCGTCGGAGTCGATCAGCACCCTGTCGTCGGTCTGGGTGCCGTCGAAGTCGAGGACGACCGCGTCGATGTCGGCGGCGGTCGGGAGGGTGCCGGGCCGGTTCGCGTCGAAGAGCGGCGCGAGGGCCCGGGCGCGGGCGAGGTCGTGCGGGTCGTCGATCTCCAGCACGCGGGCCGGGTCGGTGCGCACGAGTTCGGTGCGGCCGAAGAACCGGTGCCTGGCGATCCGGAAGCCGTTCGCCTCCATGGCGTAGACGGCTCCGGTCTCCAGGAGGTCCTGGGGGCGGTCCTGGCGGCGCGGGCGGAAGGACTTGTCGTGGTTGACGCCGTAGCCGCCACTGACCGTGGTGTCCTCGACCAGGGTGTCGGTGCCGCCGTCGACGGCCGCGCGCCCGGTTTCGACGGCCACCGCGGCGGCGGGCTCGTCGTCCCCGTCGCGCCACACGAAGCCGTGGAAGGGGGCCACGGTCAGCGCCGTGTCCGCTCCGTTCGCGACGAGCGCGTTCACGACGCCGTCCACGTCCTCGCGGATGATGAACGGGCTGGTGCACTGGACGAGCAGCACGACGTCGACCGGGGAGCCGTGCAGCGCCTCGTGGGTGTCCATGGCGTGCAGGACGGCGGCCTCGGAGGTGGCGGTGTCCCCGGCGATGGCGGCGGGGCGCAGCACGACCTCGGCGCCGGCCTGGCGGGCGGCCGCCGCGATGGCCTGGTCGTCGGTGGAGACGACGACGTCGGTCACGAGGCGGGCGGCGCGGCACTCGCGCACCGCGCGGGCCACCAGCGGCACACCGCCGACCGGCAGGAGGTTCTTGGCGGGCACGCCCTTGGAGCCGCCGCGCGCGGGGATCACCGCGAGTACGCGGCGCACCGGCGCGGCCTGGCCCGCTTCGGAGTTGGTCATGCGCTGTGCTCCTTGACGAGGGAGACGAGGGAGGTGAGGAAGGCGTGGGGGGTGAGGGACCGCGGGCAGCCCGCTGTCGGGGCGCTCACAGGTCGCCCATCCGCCGGATCACCGGTGCCACGCGCTGGACGCCGTGGCGGTAGGCGCCGCGGGCGGCCCGGCGCACGAACTGCCGTACGGGGCTGGGTTCCCGGTCCGCCGCCGGGGCGCCGGGCAGCGGGCCGCCGTCCGGGGCGAGGTGGTGGCGGGCGAGGATGCCGGGCAGATAGCCGGGCGCGGTGACGGGCGTGTAGTAGGGGGCGAGCGGCGGCAGCCTGTCCGCCGCCAGCAGCTCGGTGAGGCGTGTCCGGGCGGCGTCGAAGGCGGTCTCGTACGCGTCTCCCTCGGCGGCGACGCCCTGCCGGGCCACCCAGTCCGCGTCGGGAACCGGCCGGTGCCCCGCGTCGAGCTGGTCCCAGGAGGCGAGGCAGCCGGAGCCCACGAAGTGGTGGTTGCCGAGCGCCTCGCGCACCCCGAGGTCGCTGAGGACGACGGTGGGGATACGGCGGTGCAGGGACTCCAGGGCCGCGGTGGAGCTGATGGTGACCAGCAGGTCGGTGCGGTCGAGGACCTCGCCCATGTGCCCGTACACGAGGCGGAAGTTGGCCGGCGGGTCCGCCTTCTGCACCAGTTTCTGGTACGGCAGTTCCTCGATGTGCGTGGTGTGTTCGCCCGGCTTGGAGCGCAGCTTGAGCAGCACCTCGCGGTCCGGGTGCAGCCGCGCGTGGCCGATGAGCCGGTCCAGCAGGTACGTACGGTCCTTGCGGCTCTCCGGCACGGAGGGCTGGGCGGCGAAGACGACCGTGTGGGGCCGCCCCGGCTTCGCGGCCGGGTCGTGCTCCGCGTAGGCGGCCCCGCCGAGGAAGGGCAGCGCTACCTCGGTCACCGATCCGGCGTCGGCGCCGACGCCCTCGTACACGGCCCGGAAGCGGTCCGCGTCCTGGCGGGAGTTGGCGAGGACGAGATCCGCGCCGTGCCGCAGGAGCAGCCCGTCGGCGAGCTTCTCGTAGACGACGCCGACATAGCCGGTGACGACCAGGGGCCGCTTCGCCCGTCCGTCCCAGGCGTGGGACAGGCCGTGCAGGACCGCCTGGACGGCACCGCCGACCAGGGCGAGGACGACCACGTCGTAGACGCGGTCCTCCTGGCCCAGCTCGCGCAGGAATTCGAGGGCGGTGACCTCGCGGAGGGAGTCCGCGCGGACGCCGACCTCTTCGAGCTGGCGGGCGGTCGGGGTGGCACGGCCGCGCAGGAGGAATCCGTCGAGGCGGATGTCCGATCCTGCCGGGGAGAGGCGGCTCGCGGTGAGCGAGCCCCATTTCCACCGGGTGTCGGAATCCGCGAGGACGGCCACCCGCAGCGACTTCGAGGTACTTGCTGGCACGTCCTAGACGCTAGGAAGCCATTCCGAGGAGCGGCCCAACCTGAATACAACAAACGGTTAACAGCGCGTCGACGAATGGGGAATCGGCCAGGGAACGGCTGAGAAAACGACGTGGTTCACGGTACCGCCACGCGTCGTTCACCTTGCATCTCACCAACGGTAAAGACGAATGCCGGGCCGCCCCCTAACGTCACAGGGGTGGTCAAGCTCTCCGTCATCGTGCCGTTCTACAACGTGCAGCAATACGCGCCCGACACCCTGAAGAGCCTGCGTGCCAACGCGCGCCAGGATTTCGAATTCATTCTCGTCGACGACTGCTCGCGCGACGAGACACCGGACATCCTCGCGCGCGCCGAGCGCGAGCTCCCGGGTGCGGTGTATGTCAGACACGAGAAGAACGGAGGACTGGCCACCGCCCGCAACACCGGGATCGACGCAGCGCGTGGCGAGTACCTCACGTTCCTCGACGGGGACGACTGGCTCGCCCCCGGATACTACGAACAACTCGTCTCCTCCATCGAGGACCTGGGCTGCGACTTCGTCCGTACGGACCATGTCCAGTGCACCGCGCGGGCCCGCACCGTCCACCGTGTTCCGCACGGCCGTCGCGGAGTCGTCCTGAACCCCCGTGACGCCATCCTCCCCTCCGACCGCTCCACCTCCGTCGACTACGCCTACGCCTGGGCGGGCGTCTACCACCGCCGGCTGGTCGACCGGGGACTGCTCCACTTCACCGACGGTCTGCGCACGGCCGAGGACCGGCCGTGGATCTGGAAGCTGCACCGGGAGGCGGAATCCTTCGCCACGGTGGGCCTGCTCGGGGTGTTCTACCGGCGCGGCGTCGCCTCCTCCCTCACTCAGATCGGGGACGTGCGCCAACTCGATTTCATTCGCGCGTTCGACCAGGTCGTGGCGGAAACGGCCGAGGACCGGGACGCGGAAAAGCTCCTGCCCAAAGCCGTGCGCACCTATTGCGCGATTATTTCCCACCATCTGGGATCCATCGAAAGGTTCGAGCCGGCAGTGGCACGGAAACTGAAGTCCCTGAGTGCCGTCGCACTGCGCCGAATGCCCCAGGGTGTGCTCGACGAGGCCCTCGACTCGATGGACGTCCAGCGCGCCACCCGGCTGCGCCGGCTGCGCCGACGGCCCGCGCCCGCCGCGGGGGTGGCCGCGTGACCACCCAGATCTTCATGGCGTCCACGCTGTACGGCACGGCCACGCTCGCCGCGGCCCTGGACACCGACGGCTTCGGGCCCGCCGACCGGCGCATCCTGCTCGTCTCGAACAACACGGCGACGCCGGAGACGACGTCCGCGGTGGACGGGATGCCCGGCTTCGAGCGGCTGCGCGGCCGCTTCGACGACGTCATCTCGTGGAACGACACCATCTCCCCCTTCCACCCGGGCGGCTGGGCTCCGCGGCCGGACGACGTCCCCCTGTGGGAGCGGCATCTGCGGCTCGCCTGGGACCTCGGTGACGACGACGTCGAACTGGCCGTGGAGTCGATCCAGGTCAACCCGGCGCTCGGCGTCTCCCAGATCTTCATGGGCGCGCCCGTCACGGTGTACGCCGACGGTCTGATGAGCTACGGCCCCACCCGCAACAAGATCGACCCGCTGGTCGGCACCCGGGTGACCCGGCTGCTCCATCTGGACCTGGTCCCCGGTCTGAAGCCGCTGCTGCTCACCGAGTTCGACGTCGAGCCGCAGATCGTGCCCACGGACGCGTTCGTGAAGGTGCTCGCGGAACTCGTCGACACCGGTGACGAGCTGCCGTCGGTCGACGAGCCGGCCCTGCTGCTCGGCCAGTACCTCTCGGCCCTGGAGATCCTCACCCCCGAGGAGGAGGAGGAACTGCACGTACGGATGCTGAAGGGGGCCCTGACGCTCGGCCACACCCGCGTGGTGTTCAAGCCGCACCCCTCGGCCCCGGCGCGCTGGTCGCGGCTGCTGGAGAAGGAGGCTGAGAGGCTGGGCGCCGACCTCACCGTCCTCGACACCCCGGTCCTCGCGGAGGTCCTCTACCAGCGGATGCGTCCCGCTCTGGTGGTCGGCTGCTTCTCCACGGCGCTGCTCACGGCGTCCGCGCTGTACGGCCTGCCGGTCGCCCGCGTCGGAACCGGCCCGCTGCTGGACCGGCTCACCCCCTACGAGAACAGCAACCGCGTCCCGGTGACCATCGTCGACGCGCTGTTGCCCGACCTATCGGACGGCGCGGCGGTCACCGAACAGCGCCCCGGCATGGGCGTGGCGGACCTGACGAGGCTGCTGAGAGCCGTCGGCTTCGCGATGCAGCCGAAGATCTACCCGGACCTGCGTCCGGCCGCGGAGAGCTATCTGACGAACCAGCTCACCCAGGACACCTGGCGCTTCTTCAAACGCAAGCGCCTGACCTCGCTGGCCCTGCCCGGAGCGGTCCCGGCCCAGCTCGCCTTCATCCCGCGCAACGCGACCGTGCGCCGGGTGGCCCGCAGGGCGCGCTCGCTGAAGCGGGCGGTGGGCCGCTGAGGCGGCCCCGCTTCCCGCGCGGAACACCAGGGGCCCGGTCGGACACGACCGGGCCCGCTCCCTTTCGGGACCGCCCCACACAAGGGCGATTTGTCACGATTCGGAAGAGTCCTCAACGTGAGGGCGTCCCACAGATGAACTCCCGTGGGCAGGACGGCGAACCGGCCTCGCCAGGCCGCAAGTATCCCCGACTATCGGACTAACGTGCTGTGGGCCAGCTGAGTCCCATCGAGGGGAACCTTGTGATCGACACGCCCGAGGAGGCCCGCGGGACGTCGAACGGCACCGTGGTCCGTACCGTCCTGCCACCTGCCGAGACGTCTGCCGCGCCCCGACCCGCGGCGCCCCGGGAGAACCGGCTGCGCGCCCTCGACGGGCTGCGGCTCGTCGCGGCCCTGATGGTGGCGGGGTACCACTACGGCGGCCGGGACGGCGAGGTGGTTCGGGCCTGGGGCAGTTCGCCCAGGCATCAGTTCCCCACCCTGCACCATCTGTTCGCCTACGGCTGCCTGGGTGTGCAGGTCTTCTTCGTGATCAGCGGCTTCGTCATCTGCATGAGCGGCTGGGGCCGGCCGCTGCGCTCCTTCTTCGCGTCCCGCGCCTCACGGCTGCTGCCCGCGTACTGGGCCGCGATCATCATCGTGACGGCCGTGTTCGCCCTGCCCGTGGTGGCGTACAAGACGGTCTCGCCGAGCGACGCGCTGCTCAACCTCACCATGCTCCAGCAGCCGCTGGGCGTCGACCGGGTGCTCGGCGTGTGCTGGACCCTGTGGGCCGAGGTCCGCTTCTACGCCCTCTTCGCGCTGTGCATCGTGCTGCCGGGGGCGAACCGGCAGCGCGTGATCCTGTTCTGCGCCGGCTGGACCCTGGCCGCGGCCGTCGCGCAGGGCGTGAACGAGCCACTGCTCACCACGGTCCTGATGCCGGAGTACGCCCCGTACTTCATCGGCGGCGTCGGCCTCTACCTCGTCCACCGCGACCGGCGTGACGCGTACGCCTGGGGCATCGTCGGCGTGAGCTGGCTGATCGGCCAGCACTACGCGGTCCAGCGCCTGTGGCACGCCCCGAACCCGGAGTTCTTCTCCGACCGCTCGTCCCTCGCCATCGTCCTCGTCGTCACCTTCGGCTACGCCGCCGTCGCGGCGATCGCACTGGGCTGGCTGCACTGGGCGAACTGGCGCTGGCTGACGGTCGCCGGCGCGCTGACGTATCCGTTCTACCTGGTCCACGAACACCTGGGCTGGGTCGTCATCGAGGCCTGTCACCGGACCCTGCACATCCCGTCGTACGGCACGTTCCTGGCCACGGTCGCCACGATGCTGCTGCTCGCCTGGCTGCTCAACCGGTTCGTGGAGAGCCGGCTCACCCCGAGGCTCCGCACGGCACTGTCGAGGCCGCGCCCGTAGCGCGCCGGGGACGGGGAGGGCAGCGGCCGGACGCGGTCGGGCTCAGCCGATCCCGTAGCGCGTCTCGATGCCCGCGACGATCAGGCCGAGCCCTTCCTCGAAGTGCCGCTCGTAGTCCTCGAAGATCTCCGCGCCCGCCGCGGCCGCCAGAGGGAAGTCGGCCATGCGGCGCGCGCGTTCGTCCATGTCGTACCCCTCGCGGCGCTCGCCCGGCAGCGGCTGGACGCCCTGCTCCTCGGTGACGAAGCCGATCGTGTACACGTAGGTGGTGGACGTCGCGCGGACCGCCTGGGTGAGGGTGAATCCCGCCTCGGTGAAGAGCCGCAGCGTCCGCTCCATCTCGACGGCGTGCAGGGTCCCCGTGAAGCGTGAACCGCTGAAGACCTTGGCGCCGTCGCGGTAGCTCAGCAGGGCGGCGCGCAGGCCGCGGTTGGCGGCGAGGAGCCGCTCCCGCCAGCCGTCGCCCTCCGCCGCTCCGGGGACGTCGACCATCCGGCGGTACATCTCCGTGGCCATCTCGTCGAGCAGTTCCTGCTTGTTCTTGAAATGCCAGTAGAGCGCGGGCGCCTGGACGTCCAGCTCCTTGGCGATGGCCCGCAGGGTCAGGCCGTCGAGGCCCGTCTCGTTGAGCAGCCGCAGGGCGGTCTCGACGACCTGCCTCTTGTCCAGCTTGGGGGACCGCTGGGGTCTCTGGGTAACCACACTTGACAGTTTAACGCCGTTAAGGGCATGCTCGCCGCATGGAACTTAACAGCGTTAAGGAGATGGCTGTGGACGTGACCGTGGACGTACTCGTCGTGGGCGCCGGCCCGACCGGTCTCGCCCTCGGCGCCGATCTCGCCCGGCGGGGTGTGGACGCCCTCGTCGTCGAGCGGGCCGACGGGCTGTTCCCCGGCTCCCGCGGCAAGGGGATCCAGCCGCGCACGATGGAGGTCTTCGACGACCTCGGCGTCCTCGACGCGATCCGCGCGGCGGGCGGCGGCTACCCGGTCGGGATGATCTGGCAGGACGGCGAGCGCGTGGGTGAGCACCAGATGTTCGACCCGGCCGAGCCGAGCGACGACTCGCCGTACAACGCGCCGTGGATGGTGCCGCAGTGGCGCACGCAGGAGATCCTCTTCTCGCGGCTCCAGGAACTCGGCGGCCGGGTCGCCTTCGGCCGTGAGGTCGTCTCCGCCGACCAGGACGGGAACGGTGTGACCGTGGGGTTCGCCTCCGGCCCGCCGGTCCGCGCGCGGTACGTCGTCGCCGCCGACGGTGGCCGCTCGGCCGTACGGCGCGCGCTCGGGATCGCCATGGCCGGAGAGACCCTCGACCCGCACCCGATGCTCGTCGCGGACGTCCGGATCACCGGGCTGGACCGCGACAACTGGCATGTCTTCCCGCCGCGTGAGGGCACCGGCGGCTTCCTGGCGATCTGCCCGCTCGCCGGTACGGAGGACTTCCAGGTCGTGGCGCAGTTCCCGGAGGGCACGGACGTCGACCCGTCCCTCGACGGCGTCCGCAAGACCGTCGCCGCGCGCTCCCACCTCTCGCCCGAGGCCGTGACCGAGGTGCGGTGGGCCTCGGACTTCCGGCCGCGCACGGCGCTGGCCGACCGCTTCAGCGCCGGACGGGTCCACCTCGCCGGAGACGCGGCGCACATCCACTCACCGGCGGGCGGGCAGGGGCTCAACACCAGCGTCCAGGACGCCTACAACCTGGGCTGGAAGCTCGGCGCGGTGCTGCGCGGCGAGGCTCCCGCGTCCCTCCTCGACACCTACGAGGAGGAGCGGCTCCCCGTCGCCGCCGACATGCTCGGCCTGTCCACCCGGATCCACCGCGGCGAGGCCCGCCGCGGCAACGAGACCCGTCAGCTCGGCCTCGGCTACCGCGGCTCCTCCCTCGCCGTGGAGACCCGTACGGGACTGCCGGACGAGGCCCTTCGGGCGGGCGACCGCGCCCCCGACGGAACCGTGGACGGCGTACGCCTCTTCGACGTGTTCCGGGGAGCGCACTGGACACTGCTCGCGGTCGGCACGGACGCGGAAGCACCGGCGCTCCCCGGCGTCCGCGCCGCGCGGATCGGGTCGTACGGGCCGTACGGGACCGGGGTCTTCCTCGTCCGCCCCGACGGGTACGTGGGCTGGGCGGGCACCGACGCGCGGGGCCTGGAGGAGTACGCGGCCCGGGTGGGCCTGAGCGCCGGCTGACCGACCCCCGGCCGGACAGGTCCTAGGCTCCGGCGAGCGTGAGCTTGACCGCGAAGCCGAGGAAGAGGGCGCCGGCGGCCGTCGTGGCGCCCGCGGAGAGGCGCTTGCGCCGGCGGAAGGCCGCCGCGAGGCGCGTACCGCTGAATATCAGCGCGGTCAGATACAGGACGCTCGCGAGCTGGGCGAAGGCGCCGAGCACGACGAACGACAGGGCCGGGTAGGCATATCCGGGGTCGACGAACTGAACGAAGAAGGCCACGAAGAACAGGATCGCCTTCGGGTTGAACAGGCTGATCACCAGCGCCCGCCGGAACGGCCGCTCCCCCGCCTCCGCCTCGGTCTCCGCGCTCTCGGCGACGGGCTCCCGCCGGGCCTGCCACATCGCCCGCGCGGCGCGCAGCATCCCGACCGCCAGCCAGGTCAGATATCCCGCACCGGCGTACTTCACGATGCTGAACAGCACCTCGTTCGCCTGGAGCAGCGACGCCACACCGGCCGCCGACAGGGTCATCAGCACGGTGTCCCCGCACCACACACCCGCGGCGGCGGTATAGCCCGTACGGACACCCTTGCGGGCGGCGACGGACAGCACGTACAGCGAGTTCGGTCCCGGCAGGAGGACGATCAGGACGAGACCCGCGAGATAGGTGGGGAGATCGATGACACCAAGCATGAGAGCGAGTGTCGCACGCGGCCACGACAGCGGGCAGGGGCGTCTCGCCGGTCAGTCACCGTCGAGGAGCGTGTCCGCGGGGAAGCCGGGAACGACACCGCCGGATTCGGGGACCGGGACGCTCCGGGCCCGCCGGCCCCGATCGTCCGGACGGAGGAATCGCGCAGGTCAGAAGGCATCCGTCGGCACATACGTCCCCCAGATCTCGCGCAGGGCGTTGCAGACCTCGCCGACCGTGGCGCGGGCGCGCAGGGCGTCCTTCATCGGGTACAGGACGTTGCCGGTGCCCTCGGCGGCCTTCTTCAGGGCGGCGAGGGCGGTGTCGACGGCCTTCTGGTCGCGCTCGGCGCGGAGCCGGGCGAGGCGTTCGGCCTGCTGTGCCTCGATGGCCGGGTCGACGCGCAGCGGTTCGTACGGCTCCTCCTCGTCGAGCTGGAAGCGGTTGACGCCGACGACCACGCGCTCGCCGGAGTCGGTCTCCTGGGCGACCCGGTAGGCGGAGCGCTCGATCTCGCCCTTCTGGAAGCCGTGCTCGATGGCCCCGACCGCGCCGCCCAGGTCCTCGACCCGCGTCATGAGATCGACGGCCGCCGCCTCGACGTCGTCGGTCATGCTCTCGATGACGTACGAGCCGGCGAACGGGTCGACCGTCGCCGTCACGTCCGTCTCGTAGGCGAGGACCTGCTGGGTGCGCAGGGCGAGGCGCGCGGACTTGTCGGTGGGCAGCGCGATGGCCTCGTCGAAGGAGTTGGTGTGCAGCGACTGCGTGCCGCCGAGGACGGCGCCGAGGCCCTGGACCGCGACCCGGACGAGGTTTACCTCCGGCTGCTGCGCGGTGAGCTGGACGCCCGCCGTCTGGGTGTGGAAGCGCAGCATCAGCGACTTGGGGTTCTTCGCGCCGAACTCGTCCCGCATCACCCGGGCCCAGATCCTGCGTGCGGCGCGGAACTTGGCGACCTCCTCCAGGATCGTCGTACGGGCGACGAAGAAGAAGGAGAGGCGGGGCGCGAAGTCGTCGACGTCCATGCCCGCCGCGACGGCCGTACGGACGTACTCGATGCCGTCGGCGAGCGTGAACGCGATCTCCTGCGCGGGAGAGGCGCCCGCCTCGGCCATGTGGTAGCCCGAGATCGAGATGGTGTTCCACTTCGGGATCTCGGTCCCGCAGTACTTGAAGATGTCCGCGATCAGCCGCAGGGACGGCTTGGGCGGGAAGATGTACGTACCGCGGGCGATGTACTCCTTGAGGACGTCGTTCTGGACGGTGCCCGTCAACCGGTCGGCGGGGACGCCCTGTTCCTCGGCGACGAGCTGGTACATGAGCAGCAGCAGCGCGGCGGGAGCGTTGATCGTCATCGAGGTGGAGACCTTGTCCAGCGGGATCCCGTCGAACAGGACACGCATGTCGTCGACCGAGTCGATGGCCACGCCGACCTTGCCGACCTCGCCGTGCGCGAGCGGGGCGTCCGAGTCGTGGCCCATCTGGGTGGGCAGGTCGAAGGCGACCGACAGGCCCGTCGTGCCGTGTGCGATGAGCTGCTGGTAGCGGGCGTTGGACTCCACGGCCGTACCGAAGCCCGCGTACTGGCGCATCGTCCACGGGCGGCCCGTGTACATCGACGGGTAGACACCGCGCGTGTAGGGATACGCGCCCGGCGCGCCGAGTTTCCCGGCCGGGTCCCAGCCCTCCAGGGCCTCGGGGCCGTAGACCGGTGCGATGGGCAGTCCGGACTCGGATTCGCGCGTCATTGCTGTGCCTCCCGTGGAGCGGCCCGATGACAGGAATGCGACCTCGGCTACGGAGCGTAGCGGCAGGCGCGCACCCGATGGAGGGACCCGCGCCGGGACGTTGTCCGACAGACTCCTCCGCGCGCTCGTTTCCCGCCGCTCTTGCGCCGTACGGCGGCTCGTTCCGTGGTTCTCTTCCAACATGCCGCCCAGTTCGCAACCGGTCACCCGCGGGGAGCATCTCAGGTGACATGACGGCGGAACGGGGGCCTGATGTGCACGACAGGACGGGTGGAACAGGGGTCCGGATGCGTACGACTGGCTTGAAAAGATCGCTGGCCGCGCTCGCGGCGCTCGCCGTGGTGAGCGGCTGTACGGCGCACGCGGTGGACGCGGAGGGGAAGAAGCCGCCGGTGAGGATCGCCGGTTCGTCCTCTCCGGCCTCCGGAGCGCAGGGGAAGGACGACGGCAAGCCCGCCTCCCCGTCGAAGGGGGAGGACGGCACCTCCGGCTCCGCGGGTGCGGGGAAGGGCGACGACGGGCCCGCCGCCGCGCCGGCCAAGGTCCTCTGGTCCCGGGGCGACCGGGGTGACGACGTCCGCAGGGCGCAGGCCCGGCTGCACCAGGTCGCCTGGCTGATCACCCCGCCGACGGGGACGTACGACGCCCGGACGGTCGCGGCCGTGAAGGGGTTCCAGGGCAAGCGGGGGCTGCCGCGCACCGGTGATCTGGACGCCGTGACCTGGCAGCGGCTGCGGAGGATGACGCACGAACCGGCCGCCTGGGAGCTGTATCCCTACGGCGGGCAGCCGGCCGCGAAGCCCGACCCGCGCTGCATGAAGGGCCGTGTGCTGTGCGTCAGCAAGACGAGCCGCACCCTGCGCTGGATGATCGACGGCAGGACGGTCTCGGAGATGGACGTCCGGTTCGGCTCGCAGTACACGCCCACCCGCGAAGGGGTGTTCAGCGTCTCCTTCAAGTCACGCCACCATGTGTCGACGCTCTACCACACGTCGATGCCGTACGCGATGTTCTTCAGCGGTGGCCAAGCGGTGCACTATTCCTCGGACTTCGCGGCCCGCGGCTACTACGGCGCCTCGCACGGCTGCGTCAACGTGCGGGACGAGGGCAAGGTGGCGGCGCTGTTCGCGCAGGTCCGCACGGGCGACAAGGTCGTCGTCTACTGGTGACGGGCCTCTGTGCGGGGCGAGAGGGAGTGGGGCGCGGGTGGGACCGGGGGAACGTGTCCCACCCGCGCCAGTTGCACAGAGCCATGGGTACGGGGGGAACCCCGGCTCCGTGCTACGGCCGATGACCAGTCGGCTCATCACGTACTGCGTCGCGGCCGCCGAAAATGTCACACCCAGCCGATAAAACTTTCAACGACATACGAAAACGCAGGTCAGAGGGGTACCGAGACGCGTCGGCCGGAGAGCTGACGGTGTGGCGGCGCGCCCTCGGCAGAGCTGACGACGCGACAGCGGGCCGGCCGGGAAGCCCGCCGTCCGATCAGCGCCTGCGGGAAGGGCCGTTCAGGGCGTCGTACCGGCCGACGGGCCGGGGGTCGTCCGCGGCGCCTCGCTCGGCAGCGGGTGCCACGTCGGTGCGACCGGCAGGAGCCGGGTCAGTCCCGGGCGCAGCACGGTCGGAGCGCCGACACCGTTGTCCCGGGGATGGTTTCCGCCCGGCCCTATGTGGTGGCCGTCGTCGTCACCGCCGCCCGAGTCACCCTGATCGTCCTGGCCGGAGCCGTGCTCGGACCCCTGCCCGCCGTCGTCGCCCGAGCCGTCGCCGGCGCCCACGCCCGGCCCCCGGCCGAGGACGCCCGAGCAGTACAGCCTCACCCGGGTGCCGCCGCCCGCCACATGCTCCAGGGCGCGCCTGCGGTCCGCGTCGAGGTCCTTGCCGTCGAGGACGTCACGGCAGTACGAACGCGTCCGGGCCCACCAGTCGCGGGGGCGGTCGACGCTCCCGGTGGAGCCGGGACGGGGCAGACCACTCGCGTAGTCGGGTCCCGCGGACGAGGAGGCGTTCTCGGAGGGTTCGCCCGACGGACCGTCAGGCACCGGCGCCAGGGCGCCGTTTCCGCCGGAGACTCGGGGTGACGGCGAGGGCGGGGCCGAGACGAGCGGACGGTCCGGGGTCCGTGCGGCCGTGGCCGTCGCGGCCGGGCCCGGGTCTTCACGGGTGAACGGGGTCGGCAGGACTCCGGTTCCGGCCGCGACCGCGACCCCGCCGAGCATCCCGACGGCCAGGACCGCGGCGAGCCCGAACCGGGTGGGCCGTCCCCAGCGCGTCCGGCGTCCGTGCGTGGCGGGGCGTCCGATCCGTACGAGACCGGCGTCCGCGGCGTGCGCCGCGGGGCGCGCGCGGCGGTGGCCGCGGGGCGCGACGACGCCGTCGCCGTCCGCGCGCGCCTTGCGGAACGCGGCCAACGCGGCTGCCTCGCCCGGGAGTTCGTCGCTGGTCGGCTCGGGTTCGACGGCGAGTGCGCCAAGGGCCGCGGCGAGGCGGTCCACCTGCTCACGTGTGCCGGGGGCGACGGCTTCCAGCGGCTCCCCGTTCAGCAGACGCTCCGCGGCGTCCCGGTCCAGCCACCTGTACTGCTCGTCGGCCATCACATGTCCTTCTGCGCCCGCGAACGCGTATGCGTCACACCGGCGGACGTCACCGCACGGGTGCGGGAACCTCGTTGCGGGGGAACGGCGTCGAGCGCGCCGACGGATTCCGGATCGGTGCCGAGGAGCTCCGCGAGCCGTTTCAGACCCCGGTGCGCGGCCGTCCGAACGGCTCCGGGGCGCTTGCCGAGGGTCTCGGCGGCCGACTTGGCGTCGAGGCCGACCACGACACGCAGGACGACGGCCTCCGCCTGGTCCTGCGGGAGCTGGGCGATGAGCGAGAGGGTGCTGCCGGTGGACAACGCCTCCATCGCCTCGGTCGCGGTGTCGGACTCGGCCGCCTTGCCGGTCAGCTCGGTCTCGTCGCCGCCGATCGCGGGACGGCGCCCGCGCATGCGTATGTGGTCGAGCGCCCGGTTGCGGGCGATCCTCGCCGCCCAGCCGCGGAAGCGGTCCGCGTCCCCGCTGAAGCGCTCCAGATCGCGGGCGATCTGGAGCCAGGCCTCGGACGTGACGTCCTCCGCGTCCGGCTCACCGACCAGCGTTCGAACGTATCCGAGCAGGCGTGGGTGCACCGCTCGGTACACAGTCCGGAACGCGGTCTCGTCCCCGTCCTGTGCGGCAAGTACCGCGGCGGTCAGCTCCGCGTCGTCCCCCAGCACCCCCGCGCCCCTCTTTGCGCCTCGACCGGTGTCGCTCTCGCGGACCGGGTTCTCGCCGTCGTGCGTTCCTCGATGGACGGTTCGTGGTCTCAGGTCCGCGTGGTCGTGGTCTGCCGCCCCACGCGGTTCTGGTCCCGGGCCCCACGTGGTCGGGGTCCCCGAGCCCGCACAGTCGTGGCCCAGGTCCCTCGTGGTTGCGGTCGTCCTCTCCCCGCACCGGCGCGAAAGGCACGTTACGGCCTGAAACAGCTCCCCGTCCATGTTCGTACAACGTGCAACTACATGGTGACCGTGCGAGGTGTGACACAAAACGCAGTCACGGCGCTGTAGAGAGTACGGGTCGCCGCGCGGCCCGTGCCGCGCGACGGTCGGGGCCTCTCCTGTGGGGGGTGGCGGCCCCGGCCGTTGCCATCGGCGGGGACGCCTGCCGCCACCCGGCGGACACGCCCGTCACCCTCGCGGCCGGCCCCGCCCCGGCGCAGCCGGTCCGCGCCCGGCCCGGTGGCCCTCCGGCCCCGCTCGCCCCCCTGCCACCGCCGCCTCGCGCGCCTGCCGCTCGCGCCTGGGCGACCGCTCGTTCCTGGACTACCGCCCGCTCCTGGACTTCGCCGGCTTCGGTGTCGCGGCCGGGCTCCGCAAAACCGGCGTCCCGCTCGCGTTCCCGGACGTCCCCGCGTCCTTCGCGCCCTGCGCGTTCTCCGCGCTCCCCGCCCCCCGCGCGCCCTTCGTCCCGGCGTGCGCGGCCAGTTGCCCGGCGCAGAACGCCTCGACCCTGTCCTCGCCTCCGGCCGCCGCGGCAAGCCGCTGCCAGGCCCGCGCGTCCAGGGCGTCGCCCCGGCCCCTCACCGACACGTACGCACGGCAGTGGGCCTCCATGTCCCGGGACCACGGCGGACGGCTCACGGAGCCGCCCGTGGCGAGGGTGCCGGGAGCACCGGGACCGACCGTCGCCACGGCCTCCGGGAACCGGCCGGGCGCGCCTGCGGAAGAACGGGCCACGGCTCCGTCCCGTTGCCCGGACTCGTCGCGGGAGACCGGTCCGATGGCCGCAACCGCGACGCCGCCCAGTGTCAGACCGGCCAGCAGTACGGCGAACACGGCTCGCAGCGAACGGCTCGGCCGCCCCTGCTCCCTGGGGCGCCAGTCGTCCCGCCGCCGGGTGCGCGCGGTGTGCGCTCCGCCGTCCCGCGCGGCGACGAAGGCGGCCACGGCCCGCGTCTGCGCCGTCGTGCCGTCCGCCCGACCGCGCATCGCCGCGGCGAGGAGCCCCTCCAGCGGGGTCGCTCCGCCGCCGGGGTCCGCCAAAGGAGCGACGCGAGGGCCCGTGTCCACGCCGTCGCCGACGTGCCGTTCACCCGTGCCCGGTTGCGCGTCCGGTTCCCTGTGCGGTTCCACGTCCGGTTCCCTCTCCGCCTGCCGCTGCGCCCTGCAACTCCTCGCCGTACCAGGACTCCGCTCCGCGCCCCACGCCGTACGACGCCCGCGCTCCACACGACCTCTCGCGTCCGCGGGACGACACCCCGTCCGGCGCCCCGGCCGCGGGCCGCGGCCCGACGTGCCGCAGCCGTCCTCCGCGCGGCGGCCGTCCGCCGTGCACCATCCGTACACCGGTCGACTTCCTTCCGCCGTACGACGACCCGGTTCCGGACGACGGCGCGGTGCCGGCCGTTCCGGACGTACTGCTCATCCCGATTCCCCCAGCGTCCGGGGCTCCTCATCCGTCACACCCGCGACGCCGAGCTGGCGCGCCAGCCGCTTCAGGCCCCGGTGGGCGGAGGTGCGCACCGCGCCGGGGCGTTTGCCGAGCACCCGTGCCGCGGCCGGTCCGTCGAGGCCGACGACCACCCTCAGGAGCACGGCCTCGGCCTGCTCGCGCGGCAGCCCCGCGAGCAGTTCGAGGGCGTACTCGGTGGACAGGCTCTCCAGTGCCTCGTCCTGCGTGCTGTGCCTGCCCGGCAGGTCCAGCGCGTCCTGTTCCAGGGCGGTTCCCCGTGGCCGTACCCGCAGCCGCCGCAGATGGTCCAGCGCCCGGTGCCGGGCGATGGTCGCGGTCCAGCCGCGGAACCCCGCGCCGTCCCCCCGGAAACGTCCCAGGTCCCGGGCTATCTCCAGCCAGGCGTCGGACGCCACGTCCTCGGCGTCGTCGCCGACGATGCCGCGCAGGTAGCCCAGCAGTCCGGGCTGCACGATCCGGTACGCGGTCGCGAAGGCGACCTCGTCCCCCGCCTGCGCCCGCGCCACGGCCACGCCCAGTTCCGCGTCGTACGGCTGCGCGCGGCGGGGTTCCCCTCCCTGGCCCAACACTGTCCTCGTTCGCACCGAGTTCGCCCGAATGTGCCTGTCGGCGCGGCCGTCCGCGCCGACACCCTCATGGTCATCAGCGTCGGGCCCCACGGAAATGTCACAGTGCGTCAGACACTCTCCCGGGCCGGCCGGACCGGCCGGCCACCGGCAGCGGACGCCGCGGGCCCGGTGCCACCCGGCCGGCGGGACCTCGGGCACCTGTCAGCGGGCGGCCTCGCGGCACAGCAGGCGCAGGGAGCCGTCGCCCGCGTAGCAGCGGCGGGCCTCGTCGATCGGGTCCCACAGTCGTCCGTCGGGCGTACGGAGCCAGTGCTCGCCGCCGGTCTCCCACCACTCGGCACCGGTGTGACGGGCGACCACCTCACCGGCGTACGCCCCGAATCCGCGCAGCACGCTCTCGACGGCGGCGTACGGGGCGCCGTCCCGGCGTATCTCGTCGATCACGCGGTCGACGCGCCACAGGCTCTGTGCCGAGTAGTCGAGGCGAAGCCGGGCGCCCTCACGCATGACCGCGACCGTGTCGGCCGCCCAGCGAACGGGCTTCGTCGCGGCCGAGGGCCGCGTTGCTTGAGTTGCGTTCACACCCGATAGAGCGCGACGGCGGCCGGATTCGTCACGCGTTCGAGCGGGGGTTCGCGACACCGGCCCAGGACCGCCATCTCCGCCCCGGAACGATCACACAAACCCCTCAGGAACAAGGTTTGGGGTGCGCCGGAGCCGTACCGCCTCCGGCGCACCCTCGCGCGCTGGTCCGGGCTAGGCCCGTCCGCGTGCCCTGCGGGAGACCACCGCTCGCAGGACGCGCCGCCCCTCCGTCGACGCGTCCAGGGCGAGCCTCAGTCCGCCCGTGCCGTGCTCGGCGAGCAGCTCCAGGACGGAGACCTGGCGGCGCAGTTCGGCGGCGACGAGGGGGGACATGCCCTCGGTGCGCCCCTCACGGCGTGCCGTCACGCACGCCTCCGCGTCGTCGGCGTGGTCGAGGAACCGGTGCACCTGGAGCGCCGCCACCGAGCAGGCGTCGGACCAGGCCCGCAGCTCGTCCTCGGAGGGCTTCGCGGGGACCGATTCGAGCATCCCGCGGGCGAGCTCGGCGGCATGGTCCTCGTCGGTCACGGCCGGCTCGGGGTCCTCCCCGTCCAGCTTGGCCCGCGCCTCCTCCAGACGCGTTCCCCACTCGGCCCAGGTGTCCGCCTCCGCCAGGCTGGCCCACAGGGGCCGCAGGACGTCGTCGTCACCGCCGAGCAGCGGTACACACCGATCCAAACAAGCCAGACCACTGGCTGCCAGACCTCGTTCGTCGGCCCGGGCGATCAGTTCCACCAGACTCATCCTGACTCCCTCGAAATGCACTCGACAGGGCGCCCTTGCCTTACGGAGCCCGCACTTCCCCTTACTGCGTGCAACGGACCAGGAGTGTCACAGTGCGAGCCCACCCTGCCGGTCGAGCAGCGGAATGAACAGGTTTTCGGCCAAAAACGCGCACCGGGGCCGGCGGGCGTCCGGCATGCGTCAGCCCTCGGCCGCGACCGGGTCTCCCTGCGCCTTGCGGACCTGCATCCCGGTCAGCTTGAGCACGACGACGATGGCGAGGACGGCGGCCACGATGTCGAGGCCGTCGGCGACCATGAGCTGGAAGGCGGCGTCCTGGATCTGCTGGGCCGTTTCGGCCTTGCCGGCGGCGACGGTGGTGAAGCGGCCCACCACCAGCCCGATGATCCAGAACGTCCACCAGGCGTTGACGAGTCCGAGCCGGCTACGGGTGCCCGCGGGGCGGCTGGCATCCCAGATCTCGGCCATGATCTGACGCGGGCGCACCAGGTTCACGAACGGCACGAACCAGCTCCAGCCCGCCCAGGACCGGGAGTGGGCGTGCCCGAAGGGGTTGAAGACCTCGGCGTTGACGCGGACCCGCAGGAACCAGACCAGGAAGACGGCGGCGGCCACCACGAGGGCGCCCGTCTGCGCGTACGCGGCGGCGGTGTTGAGCGCGTCCGCCTGATCGGCCCGTCGCACGAGGGAGTCGACCGACTCGCCACCCACGAGGGCGATCGTGACCGTGCTCGCCACGTCGTACACGTTGTGGTCCGCCCAGACCGCGAAGAGGTCGGCGGCGATCACCAGGCCGAGCAGCGCGGCGGTGGCCCTTCCGAGGGCGACCGGCGAGCGCAGCCAGGCGGGACCGTGCGGCGAAGGGAGCGGCGGCAGCGGGGCCAGAGGAGGCCGTGCGGCGCTCCCCTGCTCAGCGGGCTGCGGCGACGGTGGCATGGTCATGAGACCCCCCAGATCTGCCGTCACGTCACGGTGACGGCACAGGAAGCCGGACGCACCCCTCCCCAGAGGTCACGCCCGGCATACGAACAAGTAAGCGGAAGATAAGGTTCCTTACCTTGTCGCGTCCAGTCCTTCCGAGGAGCCCCGCCGGCCCGCTGACCAGTCCCGTTCCGGCGGGCCGGCGTCGCTCAGCCCAACTTGTCCGCCAGGGTGGTGAACTGGCTCCAGGAGAGAACGGGCTTGCGGGGGTCCCAGAGTTTCTGGGTCAGGGCGCGCAAGGGCATGCGGATGCCCGCCGCGACCTGCTCCTGCGTCTGGGAGTTCGCGAGGTCGCACCAGACGGCGAAGGACCCGCCGAGCATCTGGGGGTCGTACTTCGCGGGGACCGGGGTGGTTCCGCGCAGGACGAGGGGCGTCCACTGCTCGTAGATGCGCTGCCCGGTCGGGTAGACGAAGGTCTGGGGTTCGCCGAGGACGTAGTACAGGTACTCGTCGTTGTAGTTGATGACCTTGCGGCCCGCGCTCAGGTACTCCACCGGCTGCCGGGCCCCGATCTCCTTGCCCGTCCAGTACGCCACCTGGAGGCTGCCGTCGGCCTGGACGGTGCCGCCGCGGAAGAACCCGTCGTTCCAGGCCCGCGCCGTCCGGTTGTGCCCGCGGATCAGCTTGGCGCGGTCGTTCAGCCAGCCGGTGGTGAGGTCGGCGACGCCCGCGCCCGCCCCGTACCTGTTCCTCGCCGCGGTGACCAGCTGCGGGAAGGACGCCGCCGGGTTCGCCACCGTCAGGGCCTGGTACTCGTCGCCGCCGAGGTGCCAGTCGGCGCCGGGGAAGAGATCCGCGTACTCGTCGAGCAGGTCGTCGACGATCTGCGCCGCGGCGGGCTTGGAGATGTCGACGGCGCCGCGGATGGGGACGCCCGACACATTGCGGAGCTGGAGATCGGGGTGTGCCGCGATGACCGCGCCGAGGTGGCCCGGCGAGTCGATCTCGGGCACGACGGTGATGTGCCTGCTCTTCGCGAGGGCGATGATCCGGCGCACCTCCGCCTTCGTCAGATGCTGCCGCGACACGATCTCGGGGTGCGTGTCGGACTGGATACGGAAGCCCTGGTCGTCGGAGAAGTGCAGGCCGAGCTGGTTGTACTTCAGGTCCCCGAGCTCGCGCACCCGGTCCTCGATCCAGGCCGCCGTGAAGTGCTTGCGGGCGATGTCGAGCATGAACCCTCGGACCGGCTTCGCGGGCCGGTCGCGCACGACGCCCTCCGGCGCCGTACCGCCGCCGCGCACTTCCTGTTCGAGGGTGCGTGTGCCGTAGAAGACACCGGCCTCGGCGGGACCGGCGATCCTGACCTGGCCGTTCCTGACGGTGAGGGTGTACGACTCCGGGCCCGCGGTCCCCTTGTCCAGTCCCAGCTCGACGTCGCCGGCCCTGGCGGCGGCCCGCCCCGCGTACGTCAGCTTGAGTTCACCGGCGAGCAGCTTGCCCTCGTCGGCGAGGCCGTTGTCGTCCACGACCACCCGGGCACCGGAGGCCGGGCGCCAGCCGGGGCCGTGGGCCGCGGTGTGCTCGCGTACGGCGGGGATGGTGCGAGGCGCCTTGGAGAGGGGGTAGCTCCGGGTCGGCGAGGGACTGGCGACGGACACCGCCTGCGACCGGTCACCGGACGGCACCTTCGACCCGGCCGGCCGACCGCCCCCGTCGGGCCAGACCGCCACGGCCACCGCGACGACACCGGCGACCGCCAGACCGCTCGCGACGAGTTTGGCCCGCCCGTTCCGTGCTGTCCGCCGCCGCGGCGCACGCCGCCTGCCACCACTCACTCCGCCACCCTCGTCTCACCGCGCCCGCTTGGCGGCGCTCACATCACGGCGCCCGCTTCGCGGCGCCCACTCCACGGCCCGTCGCCGGGCCGGTACTCCCTCAGGTGTACTCCCCCGGCGAGGTGTCCACCTCTTTCACCCCATCGGAACACTTCACCGGACCGGCTCCCCACTCCCACCGCGAACTCTGCCCCGACCGTCAGCGCAACCGTCCACCACACGCTCCGAAACTCTCCCGTGCGGGTGAAATCCGGGCATCCGTCGGACAGGTCTCGACACGCCTCGATAGCGTGAGCAGCACAGCTTTCACTCACGCCCCTGCCGAAACACACGTATCGCACGCACGTCACGCTCACCGGACGTCGCGCGTCCCACCCCCACGCCGAGGATCCACGCTGACGTCGCACCGTCTCCCACGCCTCCCCGGCCAGGTCGCCCTCCCCGAGCAGAAGAGCGCGGTTCCGTCCCCGGTCCGCCTCGACGGGTTCAACTCCGCACCCACCGGAGAGGTCACCCGTGCCCTGCTCACCTGCTGCGGCAGCCTGCGCTGGGTCCACCGTCTGGCCGATCACCGCCCCTACCCGGACCTCGGCGCGCTGCTGGCCGCGGCCGACGAGGCGGCGTACGACCTGACCCCCGCCGACCAGGCGGAAGCCCTGGCCGGCGAATCGCTCACGCCGCTCCCGGACGGCGCGTACTCCGCCGCCCACACCGCGCTGAGCGCCGCGCACGCCGCGTACGAGAGCAGATTCGGACACGTGTTCGTCATCTGTCTGGACGAATTCACTCCGGGGGAGGCGCTCGACCAGGTGCTCGGCGGAATCCGGTCACGCCTGGCGAACGACCCGGAGGAGGAGCGGGTCATCACCGCCGACGAACTGCGCAGACTGGCCCGCGGCAGACTGACCCGGCTCGTCCGTCAGTTCGCCCATGAGCCGCGAACCACCGATTTCCGGCGCCCGGAATAGCCCGAACGTGCCTGATTGATTGCCAGTTTGATCACATTGATAGGGCCGCTGTAAGCGTTCCGACAACACGTCGCTACGATGGCCGGGGCCGGTGGACCGTACCCGGCCGGGCCCGACCGACAGAGAAGCCGGCGCGGCCCCAATCCCCGCTCCCGGAGGGTTCTTCCGTGCCGGCTGGAACGCTGTACCGCGGCCGGGAAGGAATGTGGTCCTGGGTGGCTCATCGAGTCACCGGCGTCCTCATCTTCTTCTTCCTGTTCGTACACGTGCTGGACACCGCTCTCGTCCGTGTCTCCCCCGAGGACTACGACAAGGTCGTAGCCACGTACAAGACGCCGATCGTCGCGCTGCTGGAGTACGGCCTCGTGGCCGCCATTCTCTTCCACGCGCTCAACGGCCTGCGTGTCATCGCCGTCGACTTCTGGTCCAAGGGCCCGCGCTATCAGAAGCAGATGCTCTGGTCCGTCGTCGGTATCTGGGTCGTGCTGATGTTCGGGGCTCTTTACCCCGTCCTCGGTCACGCATTCCGCGAAGTATTCGGGAGCTGACGCAGATGTCCACTACTGACACCGCCGCTTCCGGCATCGGCCCCGTGGAGGGCGCCGGAGAATACTCGGCCTACAGCGTCGACAACCCGGCCCCGTTCATCGAGGCGCCGCGCAAGCGCACCAAGAAGACCCCGAAGTCGACCCGCGGCAACTTCGAGATGTACGGCTGGCTCTTCATGCGCCTGTCCGGCATCGTCCTGGTCGTCCTGGTCCTCGGTCACCTGCTGATCCAGCTCGTCCTCGACGGCGGCGTCTCCAAGATCGGCTTCGCCTTCGTGGCCGGCCGCTGGGCCAGCCCGTGGTGGCAGACCTGGGACCTCGCGATGCTGTGGCTGGCCATGCTGCACGGCTCCAACGGCCTGCGTACCGTCATCAACGACTACGCGGAGCGCGCGAACACGCGCCTGTGGCTGAAGGGCCTGCTGTACACCGCCACGGTGTTCACGATCCTGCTGGGCACGCTGGTGATCTTCACCTTCGACCCGAACATCCGCTAGGCACGGGCTGAGGCAACCACTGATGAAGATCCACAAGTACGACACCGTCATCGTCGGCGCCGGCGGCGCCGGCATGCGCGCCGCCATCGAGGCGACGAAGCGCAGCCGCACCGCCGTGCTGACGAAGCTCTACCCCACCCGCTCCCACACGGGCGCCGCGCAGGGCGGTATGGCCGCCGCGCTCGCCAACGTGGAAGAGGACAACTGGGAGTGGCACACCTTCGACACGATCAAGGGCGGTGACTACCTGGTCGACCAGGACGCCGCCGAGATCCTGGCGAAGGAGGCCATCGACTCGGTCCTCGACCTGGAGAAGATGGGCCTGCCGTTCAACCGGACGCCCGACGGGACGATCGACCAGCGCCGCTTCGGCGGTCACTCCCGCAACCACGGCGAGGCCCCGGTGCGCCGGTCCTGCTACGCCGCGGACCGCACCGGTCACATGATCCTCCAGACGCTGTACCAGAACTGCGTCAAGGAGGGCGTGGAGTTCTTCAACGAGTTCTACGTCCTCGACCAGCTCATCGTCGAGGTCGACGGGGTCAAGCACTCCGCGGGCGTCGTCGCCTACGAGCTCGCGACCGGCGAGATCCACGTCTTCCAGGCGAAGTCCGTGATCTACGCGTCCG
Source organism: Streptomyces sp. NPDC015532 (assembly GCF_043078065.1). Taxonomy (NCBI): domain Bacteria; kingdom Bacillati; phylum Actinomycetota; class Actinomycetes; order Kitasatosporales; family Streptomycetaceae; genus Streptomyces; species Streptomyces sp. NPDC015532. The sequence continues at coordinate 64,869 of NZ_JBIBSY010000024.1, forward strand.
GCGGCACCGGCAAGTTCTTCAAGGTGACCTCCAACGCGCACACCCTGACGGGTGACGGCCAGGCGGCCGTCTACCGTCGCGGGCTGCCGCTGGAGGACATGGAGTTCTTCCAGTTCCACCCGACCGGCATCTGGCGCATGGGCATCCTGCTGACGGAGGGCGCCCGCGGTGAGGGCGGCATCCTCCGCAACAAGGACGGCGAGCGCTTCATGGAGAAGTACGCGCCGGTCATGAAGGACCTCGCGTCCCGTGACGTCGTCTCGCGCTCCATCTACACGGAGATCCGTGAGGGCCGCGGCTGCGGTCCCGAGGGCGACCACGTCTACCTCGACCTCACGCACCTCCCGCCGGAGCAGCTCGACGCCAAGCTGCCCGACATCACGGAGTTCGCGCGGACCTACCTCGGCATCGAGCCCTACACGGACCCGATCCCGATCCAGCCCACCGCGCACTACGCCATGGGCGGCATCCCGACGAACGTCCAGGGTGAGGTCCTCTCGGACAACACCACCGTCGTTCCGGGCCTGTACGCCGCCGGTGAGGTCGCCTGTGTGTCCGTGCACGGCGCCAACCGTCTCGGCACGAACTCGCTGCTGGACATCAACGTGTTCGGCAAGCGGGCCGGCATCGCGGCCGCGGAGTACTCGGCGAAGGCCGGCTACGTCGAGCTGCCCGAGAACCCGGCCGAGCAGGTCGTGTCGCAGGTCGAACGGCTGCGCTCCTCCACGGGCACCGAGCGGGTCGCCGCGATCCGCCTGGAGCTTCAGGAGTGCATGGACGCCAACGTGATGGTGTTCCGCACCGAGCAGACGATCAAGACGGCGGTCGAGAAGATCGCGGAGCTGCGCGAGCGCTACAAGAACGTCTCGGTCCAGGACAAGGGCAAGCGGTTCAACACCGACCTGCTGGAGGCCATCGAGCTGGGCAACCTGCTCGACCTGGCCGAGGTCATGGCCGTCTCCGCGCTCGCCCGCAAGGAGTCCCGCGGCGGTCACTACCGCGAGGACTACCCGAACCGCGACGACGTCAACTTCATGCGCCACACCATGGCGTACCGCGAGGTCGGCGACGACGGCACCGAGTCCATCCGTCTCGACTACAAGCCGGTCGTCCAGACCCGCTACCAGCCGATGGAGCGTAAGTACTGATGGCTACTCCCACTCTGGACAAGGCGGACGCGGCGGGCGCACCCGAGCCCGGTTTCGCCGACTCCCCCTACATCACCGCCACGTTCCGCATCCGCCGGTTCAACCCGGAGGTCTCGGCGGAGTCGGTCTGGGAAGACTTCCAGCTCCAGATCGACCCCAAGGAGCGTGTCCTCGACGCGCTGCACAAGATCAAGTGGGACCAGGACGGCACGCTCACCTTCCGCCGTTCCTGCGCCCACGGCATCTGCGGTTCGGACGCCATGCGGATCAACGGCAAGAACCGTCTGGCCTGCAAGACGCTGATCAAGGACCTCAACCCCGAGAAGCCGATCACGGTCGAGGCCATCAAGGGCCTGACGGTGCTGAAGGACCTCGTGGTCGACATGGACCCGTTCTTCCAGGCGTACCGCGACGTGATGCCCTTCCTCATCACGAAGGACACCAACGAGCCGACGCGCGAGCGTCTGCAGTCGGCCGAGGACCGCGAGCGGTTCGACGACACGACCAAGTGCATCCTGTGCGCGGCGTGCACGTCGTCCTGCCCGGTGTTCTGGAACGACGGCCAGTACTTCGGTCCGGCCGCCATCGTGAACGCCCACCGCTTCATCTTCGACTCGCGTGACGAGGCCGGGGAGCAGCGCCTGGAGATCCTCAACGACAAGGACGGTGTGTGGCGCTGCCGCACGACGTTCAACTGCACGGACGCCTGCCCGCGCGGTATCGAGGTCACCAAGGCGATCCAGGAGGTCAAGCGCGCGCTGATCACGCGCCGCTTCTGAGGTCGTCCTCTTCAGCCTGTACGTCGTGTGGGCCCCGCTTCCTCCGGGAGCGGGGCCCACACGCGTGCGGGTGCTCTCGGCGCCAAGGCGTCCCTCGACGTGGCCGAGAGCCTCGTGGCGGGCGGCCCCGGACCGGCTCGCCGGTCACAACTGGCTCAGGATCGCGGGATCGTCGATCTCCGTGTCCTTGGCCAGCAGCATCGCCTTGCTGAGGATCACCGCCAGCATCCCGTCGCCCTCGAAGGGCAGATAGCCGGCCCGGGGTCCTCCCGCGGCGGACTTCGGGACGATGCACAGGTACTGGTCGTTCGGGCTCATCAGGATGTTGCCCGAGCCCAGATGGATCTTGTACGTGTGCCGCTCGCCCTTCACCTGCAGGAAGCGGCCCTCCAGGGTGCAGCGGTCGGCTATCGCCAGCCGAGGGATCAGCCGGTCGAGGAGGGCCCGGCGGGTCTGCGCGGTCTCGGTCAGGTCGCCGAAGCCGTACGACGTCCAGTACTCCTGGAAGCGGCCGCCCGGGCCGCCGTCCTGCCAGGCCGGGTCGTTGCCGATGCTGGAGACTCCGACGAACAGGTCGACGTCGCGCAGGACTTCGGACAGCACGAGGGGCGGGATCGCGGTGAGGGGCAGGGGCTCCACCGGGTCCTCTCCGTCGCGCGGCCGCATACGGTACTCGCCGCCCCAGCAGTGCGCCGAGTTCTCGGGAGCGTCCAGCGGATAGAACCGCACCTGGTCCGTCCGCAGCCGCAGATAGGTGCCGGACTCGGTGGTGTCCGTGCCGTACTCGCCGTCGCCGGTGATCCAGTATTCGGCGCGCAGCCCCCACCGGGGCAGTTCCCGGGTGGCCGGAGGTGCCTCGTCGTCGACGCAGAGGCGGAGCTTGTTGCGCCAGCCCCTGACGGCGGCCAGGGAGTTGAACTGGTGCTGGCGCACGACGTGCGCGGCGAAGCGATTCGAGTACGTGCCCGTCGCGCGCTCGGCGTCGGTGAGGAGGTAGATCTCGCGGTGGGCCTGTTTGAAGGGCTGGGTGATCTCGTGCCGCTCCAGCCAGTCCCGCCAGGCGACGACCTCGGCGGTTTCGCGGCCCACCGGGTGCCAGAGGGTGACCTCCCGGCCCGACGTCACCGGGTCGTCGGTGAGGGTGGACAGCTCGCCGTTCGCGAACCCGACCGGCGCGCCGTCGACCGTCCACAGGAGCCGGCGGGCGAGGGTGCCGAGGAGCGGGTGGTCGAGGCAGCGCTCGCGCCAGGTGTCGTACGCCCAGGTGCGCCGGCCGAGGAACTGCCGGTCCAGGCGCTCGGTCTGCGCCGAGAGCATCTTGTCGATGTCCTTGACGGCCGCCTTGAGTTCCTTGAGCTCCTCGGCGTGGTCGCGCCGGACCGCCGCGGGCACGCTCTTGACGGCCTTGCCGCTCGCGTTGCGCCAGCCCAGCACGGCGCGTGAGCCCTGGATGTCGAGAAGCGCGGTGATCTCACCGAGGGTGTGACGCGCCCGCCCGACCTCGGTGAGCCCGTAGGCCGGGACGGCCAGTTCCTCGATCTCCTCCCTGCTCAGCCCGAGGACGGTGGCCCGCGCCCGAAGCGCGCCGTCGAGGAGCTTCGCCGTGCTCTTGTACGTCACCCGGGCGGCCAGCCGGGCCAGTTCGGCGAGGGCGGACTCGCCGCCGAGGCGGGACAGCGCGAACACACCGGCGTTGGCGACCTTCGGGCTGCGTGGGCCGAGGCCGAAGACCTTCTTCAGAGAGGCCTCGACGAGCGTGCCGAGACCCCGGGCGGTGTCGGGGTGGGGCGGCAGCAGGGAGACCAGCCAGGCGAGGCCGCGCAGGGCGTTGGCGTTGCAGGGGTCGTAGGCGTCGTTCACGTCGGGGCTGGAGAACCGGGCGTCCAGCGGGAACGTCCGGGGGCGGCCGACGAGGGCGAGCCAGGACACCGCGGCGGCGCGGACACGGTCGGCGCCGAGGTCCTCGGTCAGGGCCCGCGCGCGCTTGTCCCACCTGGCGGAGGGCTTGGAGGCGGTGGCGGTCGTCAGGTGGGTGAGGAGCGCCTGCCAGTCGGGGCCGGAGCCGTCCCTCATGGCCCGCTCGGCCCATTCCTCGCCGACGTTGAGGACGGGTTCCGTGATCTTCTTCATCAACTCCACGACGTATGCGGGGCGGTAGCCCTCCACGCCCGCGCGGCGGAACGCCGCGACGGCGGCGGGGGTCAGCCGGCGGCCGGCCGCCAGCTCGGCCTCGGCCAGCACGTCCATGCGCACCCCGTAGCCGCAGTCGTACTGCCGGCCGAGTGCGTCGAGATACAGCGACCGCTCGGCGGCGAGCGGGTCCTCGGGAAGACCGCGGGAGACGACGCCGACGAGGGTCAGCACGTTGATCTGCGCGGCGGATTTCCTGCCGACCGAGTGATAGCGCTCCACCAGCGCGCCGGACAGCCTGGTCCGCTGCTCGGCGGACAGGGGCCGCAGCGCGTCGAGAACCTCGTCCCAGCCCCCGCCCCAGTGATTCCTGTTGGCCACGGCGATCTTGAGGAGCTCGGTGGTGAGCTCCCCCATGTTGCCCTCGGCCACCCGCTCACGGATCCGCTGCCCCCACCGTCCGGTCCCGCCCATCGTCATCCCCCCACCAGCGCGACGAGCTTGAGGAAGGTGACCTCGGTGCCCTGGGCCAGCTCGATCTCCTCGTCGAGGTCGGTCACCTGACGCTCCCCGACGAGCACCAGGAAGCCGTTCCCCGCGAAGGCCCGGAGCGCCAGCTCGGTCTGTGCCTCCGGGTCGATCAGGCGGGGCGTGCGCAGCGCGTAGCCGTTCAGCACGCGCTCGGCGTTCTCGGGCTGCACGAGACCCTGGAACACCTCCGGCATGTCCGCGTTGTACTCGGCGGCCTCCTGGAAGACCCGCCGCCGGATCAACTCGCGCACCGAGAGCCGCTCCTCGGCGATCGCGAGCCCCCAGCCCGCGCCCCGGCCCCCACTGGTCGTCTCGTCGACGAACATCACCATTCCCATGCGGACGACAGTACGAGCCGCCACTGACAATCGGTCACCAGCCCCGATCCGGCGGCCCGGGGCACGGAGAGCGCTTCGCCTCAACGGGTGATCACATGTTCGGCCCGCGGTCGGCCCTTCGGCGTCCCGGCGCCCCGCACTCCTAGTCTGATGGCATGTCAGATGACGCGTCACAGGAGATGTTCGAGCTGCTCGGGCTCGACAACGTGCTGCTTCCCGTCGGGGATATCGGCGAGGCCGTGGGTTTCTACGAGCGCGCCGGGTTTCCGCCGGCGTTCCGGCTGGACGAGGCCGGGATCGCGGTGCTGAAGGTGGGCAAGGAGACGCCCGGGGTGCTGCTGCGGCTGGACGAGGAGCTGAGCCACCGCCCTCCGCCGTGGGCGTCGCCGCGGCTGTGGCTGGAGGTGCCGGACGCCCGCGCCGCGGCCCGCTCGCTGGCCGCCGCGGGCATCGCCACCCTCGACCGGCCCTTCTCCGGAGCCACCGGCTGGACGGTCGAGATCGCGGACCCCTGGGGCAACGTCATCGGACTGACGGACTACACCAAGCGGCCCGAACTCGCCCGCGAGGCCCTGCGATAGGCGGGGCGGTCCCTCGCGTCCCACCCCCGGCCGCCGCGCGGCCGCCGTGCGGTCCGAGCCCTTCCTGCACCCCCTCCCGATCCGACTTGAACATGTTCAAAAGGAGGTCTACATTCATCCCAGACAGCGTTTTGAACGCGTTCAAGAAGGGGTGGGGACATGGACCTCACGGTCGTCGCTTACGTCATCTATCTGCTGGTCAGCATCGCGCTGACGGTCTGGGTGGCGCGCACGCTGAGCCACAACGGACGGATCTTCCTGTCGGACGTCCTGCACGGCGACGAGAAGCTCGCCGACGCCGTCAACCACCTGCTGGTGGTGGGCTTCTACCTCGTCAACCTGGGCTTCGTCGCCCTCTATCTGCACCAGAGCGACGAGATCACCGACGCCCGCGAGATCTTCGAGGCCCTGTCGACCAAGCTGGGTGTCGTCCTGCTGGTGCTCGGCGTCATGCACCTGGGCAACGTCTACGCCCTCAACAGGATCCGGCGGCGGGGTGTCATGGAGCGCGAGCAGACTCCGCCGGTCCGGCCGACGGACTGGGTCGCCCCCGCGACCGGGGCGTGAGACAGGTGACCGGCGCACCGGCCACCCGTGACCGGGACGCGGCGCGCGTCCCGGTCCTCGGGCTCACCGTCCTCTACGACGCGCGCTGCTCGCTGTGCGCCTTCCTGAAGAAGTGGCTCGCCGGGCAGGCGCAGCTCGTACCGCTGCGGTTCGTGCCGGCCGGTTCGGAGGAGGCCGCCCGGAGTTATCCACGGCTCGACCACCGCGCCACCCTGGACGAGATCACCGTCGTGGGGGACGCCGGGCAGGTCTACCAGGGAACCGCCGCCTGGATCGTCACCCTGTGGGCGCTGCGCGAGTACCGGGCGCTGGCCCACCGGCTGAGCACGCCCACGGGGGCGAGGCTGGCCAGGGGCGCGACCCTCGCCGCCGCCAAGTGGCGCGAGGCGCAGGCGTTCCGGACGTCCCAGCGGCGATGGGGCGGCGGCGCGTACCAGTGGGGCGACGGATGGAGCTACGACCCGACCGCCGGATGGACCTTCGAGCCGCCCGCCTGCGACAGCGGCGCATGCGCGACGGTTCCCGGTCGTTAGGCTCGTCCCGTGCCAGCACCGACAGACAGCCCCGGCCCCGTCGGCTCCTCCGAGCCCACCGCGGCCTCCGAGCCCGCCAAGTCCCCGGGCAAGGAGGCGAAGAGCCCGGCGAAAAGCGAACAGACCCGGGCCCTGATCCTGGAGACCGCGATGCGGCTCTTCCAGGAACGGGGGTACGACAAGACGACGATGCGCGCCATCGCCCAGGAGGCCGGGGTCTCCGTCGGAAACGCGTACTACTACTTCGGCGGCAAGGAACACCTGATCCAGGGCTTCTACGACCGGATCGCCGCCGAACACCGGGAGGCGGTCCGGGGGGTGCTGGACCGCGAGACGGACCTGGAGGCCCGCCTCGGCGGTGTCCTGAAGGTGTGGCTGGACATCGCCACGCCGTACCACGAGTTCGCCGTGCAGTTCTTCAAGAACGCCGCCGATCCGGACAGTCCGCTCAGCCCCTTCTCCCCCGAGTCGGAGCACGCGCGCGCGGAGGCCATCAGCGTCCACAAGGAAGTGCTCGCCGGGGCGAAGACCAAGGTGCCGGAGGAACTGCGCGAGGTGCTGCCCGAGCTGATGTGGCTCTCCCAGATGGGGCTCGTCCTGTACTGGGTCTTCGACCGTACCGAGAGCCGCGAGCGCAGCTACCGGCTCGCCGAGCGCGGCGCGCGTCTGACGGCGCGCGGCGTCTCACTGGCCCGCTTCCGTCTGCTGCGGCCCCTCGTCCACGAGGTGCACGAGCTGTTCACGGACTTCCTGCCGGGGATGACGAAGGCACTGCCCGACCCGGCGAAGAAGACGGACCGAGGGCCGGCCGGCCCGGCGGGGGAAACGGACTGAGGGGCGCCCGCCGAGGCGGACGCCCCCCGCGCCGGGAAGATCCGGCGTCCGGCGGCCTCAGTTGACCGCGTCGGCGTCCACCTCTCCCTGGACCAGCTCCACGTCGTGCACCAGCGGCTCGTCCGTGACGACGACGTGGTGCGCCCGCGCGCCGTACGAACGGGCCGTCGCCGACAGCAGATACGTCCCCGGGGCCGGGACCGAGACGATGTAGGAACCGTCGGCCAGCGAGCTCACCCGGTCCAGCTGACGGCCTCCCTTCGACAGCAGCGTGAGCACGGCCCCGTCGACCGCCTCGCCCTCCGCGTCACGGACGAAGCCGTGCACGGCCGAGGCTCCGCCCCGGACCGGAGCCGCGGCGTCACCGGACGGCCCCTCGGCGGGCTCCACCGCCAGATGCGGCAGCCGCCTGTCCAGGGCAGCGGGCAGCCACCAGTTGGAGTTGCCGAGCAGATGCATCGCCGCGGGGACCAGGGCCGTACGGAGGATGAAGGCGTCCAGGGCGACCGCGGCCGCGAGCCCGACACCCGCCATCGCCGCTCCCGCGTCACCGCTGAGGACGAAGGCGAGGAAGACGCACACCATGATCAGGGCGGCCGAGTTGATGACCCGGCCGGTCTCGGCCAACCCGACGCGCACCGCGCGCGCGTTGTCCTTCGTGTGCACCCATTCCTCGTGCATGCGGCTCACCAGGAACACCTGGTAGTCCATGGAGAGGCCGAACAGCAGCGAGAGCATGATGACGGGCAGGAAGGCGTTGATCGGACCCTCCTTGCCGAGGCCCAGCAGTTCCAGGCCCCAGCCCCACTGGAAGATCGCGACCAGGACGCCGAAGGACGCGGCGGCCGCGATCAGGTTCATCAGGGCGGCCGTCAGCGGGACCACCAGAGAGCGGAAGGCGATCAGCAGGAGCAGGAAGCCGAGGCCGATGATCGTGGCGACGAACCAGGGCAGCCGGTCGCCGGTGATCGTGGCGAAGTCCTTCGACACGGCGGTCACGCCGCCGACGTGGGCGCTCGCCCCGGCGTCCGGGATCACCCGGTCCCGCAGGGTGTCGATGAGGTCGTCGGTCCTCACCGACTGCGGTGAGGTCGTCGGCACCACCTGGATCACCGTCACGCCGTTGGCGGGCGGCAGCGCGGCGACCGCGGCCACCCCGGGGGTGCCGCCGATGCTCTTCGCCAGGGCGTCCGTGTCCCCGCCGGTCACGACCACCTGCAAGGGGCCGTTGAAACCGGGTCCGAAGCCCTCGGCGAGCAGGTCGTACGCCTGCCTGGTCGTCGTCGTGCCGTCGTCGTTGCCCTGGTCGGTTGCGCCGAGGTGCAGCGACAGGACGGGGAGGGCGAGGACCGCCATCACGGCCAGCGCGATGACCGCGATCGTACGGGGGCGACGCTGCACGCTCACCGACCAGCGTGCCGCGGCACCGCTCGCCCGCTCCGGCTCCGGGCCCCGCTCCGCCAGTTTGCGCCGCTGGCGGCGGCTGAGCACCCGGGTGCCGAGCAGTCCGAGGAGCGCGGGCAGCAGCGTGGTGGCGGCGAGCACGCTGAACACGACGGTCAGGGACGTGCCGATGACCACACCGTCCAGGAAACGCAGGTTGGTCACGAGCATGCCCGCGAGCGCGATGCACACCGTGCCGCCCGCGAACAGCACCGCCCGGCCCGAGGTGTTGAGGGCGACGACCGCCGACTCCTCGGATTCCAGGCCCCGCAGGAGACCGCGCCGGTGCCGGGTGACGATGAACAGCGCGTAGTCGATGCCGACGCCGAGGCCGATCAGGGTGGCCAGCAGCGGGGCCAGGTCCGGGATGTCCGTGGTGTGGCTGAGCAACTGCGTGGAGAACAGCCCCGTACCGACCCCGAAGACCGCGATGCCGATCGGCAGCAGCATGGCGAAGAGGGAACCGAAGGCGAGGAAGAGGACGACGGCCGCGGCCAGGATGCCGACCATCTCGGCGAGCCCGGTGGGCGGCTCCTGGACCCGCTGGATCGCCTGTCCGCCCAACTCCACCTGGAGTCCCGCCCGTTCGACGCCCTGCGCGGTGTCGACGACCTCCTGCACCAGTTCCTTGGGGACGGCGTTCGCCTGTTCGGTGAAGGTGACCTGGGCGTACGCGATCGTGCCGTCGCGACTGATCTGGGCGGCGCCCCGCTCACCCCGGTAGGGACCCGCGACCTGGCCCACGCCCTTCATGCCGGCGATCTCGTCCAGGACGGGCTGGATCCGGTCGCGCACGGAGGCGTCCCTGACCGTGCCGTCCGCGACCTTCCACACCACCGTGTCGGTGTCCCCCGCGCTGTCCGGGAAGGCCTTCTCCATCTGGTCGTACGCACGCTTGGAGTCCGTGTTCGGAAGGGAGAACACGTTCGCGTAGTCCGTGCCCGCGGTGGTCGCCGCGAAGCCGAGACCGAACAGCGCACCCACCCACAGCAACAGGACCACCAGCCGGTGCCGATAGCACCACCGTGCCAATACCGCCACTTCAACGCTCCTTAGTCGGTCGGTCCCCCAGGTCCTGGCACCAGGATCGGCGGCCCCGCGCGCGGGTGGACACGACCCGCCCATGACTCTCAAGGAACTCCAAGGCGCGAACGGCCCCCACCATCAACAGCCCGTCCGATACTGGGGACATGACCGCTCACGAGGGAGCCACCGTCCTCGTCGTCGAGGACGAGCCGAGCATCGCGGACGTCCTCACCATCGCGCTGCGCTACCACCGCTTCGAGGTGATGACCGCGGGATGCGTCCGCGAGGCGCTCGCCCTCGCCGAGCGCACCCGCCCCGACGCGGCCCTGCTCGACGTGATGCTCCCGGACGGCGACGGCCGGGCGCTCGGCCGTGAACTGCGCCTGCGGCAGCCGGACCTGGCCGTCGTCTTCCTCACCGCGCGGGACGCGCCCGCCGAGATCGTCGGCGCGCTCGGCTTCGGCGACGACTACATCACCAAGCCGTTCAACATCGACGAGGTCGTCGCCCGCATCACCGCCGTCCTGCGCCGCACCCGGTCCGAGGACGTCCTGCCGCAGCGCCCGCCCCTGCGCTACGGCGACCTGGAGCTGGACGAGACGACGTACCGCGTCCACCGCGCGGGCACCACGGTCGAGCTCACCCCCACCGAGTACGCGCTGCTGCGCTTCCTCGTCCGCAACGGCGGCCGGATCGTGCCCAAGGAGCAACTCCTGCGCCATGTCTGGCAGTACGAGCACCCGGCCGAATCGACGGTCGTCGAGACGTACATCAGCTACCTGCGGCGCAAGCTCGAACCGCTGGGCCCTCCGGTGATCCAGACCCGCCGGGGCGTCGGATACGGGCTCGCGTGAACCTGCCCGCCCGGCCCGGCTGCCGCCCCCACCGCCGCCGGCACGGCATCCACTCGCTGCGCGGCCAGCTGACGATCGCGAACGTGGGGCTGCTGGCGCTGGGCATCGTGGTGGCGACCGCCGTGAGCCTGATGGGCATGCGGCACTATCTGCTCGACCAGGTGGACGCCCAGCTCCTCAAGACCCGGGACTCACTGGGCGTCTCGCAGCTCACCATGCGCCAGATCGACTCACTGAGCGCCCTCGCGTTCGTGCACGACCGGATCGGCCCCGCGGTGGACGACTCGGCGAACCCGGACTCGGTCTTCGCGGCCGTCGACCGGCACGGCAAGGCCGTCGAGGTGGCCGGCTTCCAGCCCAGTGAGACACAGCGCGCGTTCGCGGCCGCCGTGGACGACCCCGCCGCGCTCGCCGGCGGCGGCGACCCGCGGGACATCACCGTGCGCGGCGCCGCCTACCGGGCGACCGGGGCCCGTCTCGCCGACGGGACCTACGTCCTGTTCGCCACCTCGACCGACGGACTGCACAAGGGCATCGCCAAGGCGCTCAAGCTCGATCTGACCGTGGGAACCCTGCTGTTGGCGCTCCTCGCGTGTCTGACGATGTTCAGCGTGCGCCGCCGGATGCTGCCGCTGGAGGCCATGGTGGAGACCTCGTCCGCCATCGCCGAGGGCGATCTGACCCGGCGCGTCCCCTCCAGTCATCATCCGACCCAGGAGGTCGAACAGCTCCGGCTAGCGCTCAACTCCATGCTGCACCAGGTCGAGTCGGCCTACCGGACACGCGAGGACAGCGCCGCCCAGCTCCGCCGGTTCGTCGGGGACGCCTCGCACGAGCTGCGCACCCCGCTGGCGGCGATCCGCGGCTACCTCCAGCTCTACGAGAAGGGGATGCTGACCGATCCCGTCGAGCGCAGACGGGCCTGGGACCGGATGAACGCGGAGACCGACCGCATGGGTCGGCTGGTCGACGAGCTGCTCATCCTGGCCCGCCTCGACCAGCGGCCCGAACTGCGCTTCAGGAACGTCGACCTGAGCCGGCTCGTGCGGGACGCGGCCGCGGATCTGCGCGCCCAGCAGCCCGGCCGCCCGGTGACCGTGGCCGCCGACGGCACGCTGCTCGTGCGGGCCGACGAGTCGGGGCTGCGGCAGGTGCTGGGCAATCTCGTGGGCAACGTACGCACCCACACACCCGACGACGTGCCCGTGCGGCTCGCCCTGGAGCGCTCGGACGGCGTACTGCGGCTGTGTGTCGCCGACAAGGGGCCCGGGCTCGCGGAGGAGGACGCGGCGCGCGTCTTCGACCGCTTCTTCCGGGCCGGCCGCGGTGCGGGCAGCGGGCTCGGCATGGCGATCGTGGAGGGCGTGGTGAGAGCGCACGGCGGGAGCGTCGCGGTACGGACGGCCCCGGGCGAGGGTCTGGCGGTGACGGTGACCCTGCCGGTGCGCTGACGCGGACGGGGCGCGGCGGCGACGCGCGGACGGGACCCGGGGCCGACGCGCGGGCGGCGGCGCGGGGGCAGCGCGCGGGCGGGCGGCTCTCCGGCGGCGGCAAGGGTGTGGGTGCGGCTCCGGCGCGGTGGGATCGGCAGCGCACCGGAGGGGTGCGGGCGGGGTACAGGGGCGACACGCGGGCGGCAGCGCGCGGGCGGGCGGCTCTCCGGCGGCGGCAAGGGTGTGGGTGCGGCTCCGGCGCGGTGGGATCGGCAGCGCGGGCGGGGTGGGTGTGGCCGGGCGGGACCGGTGTCGCTCCGGAGCCTGCCGTGCCGGTCGGGAACCCTCCGCATACAGCGCTGTGACCTGCGGAAACAGACTTGGGCAGAAGCTGACCGAGGCGGTTGAACACGGGCCGCCGCGGCCCCGTACACCACGACGAGGGCGCGTCGGTCGCTTCGGGCCGACCCGCCACGCCACCACCGCGCATCGCACGGAAGGACCGCCGGGTTGTCGTTCAACACGAGCTCTCGACAGGTGCCGAACACGGACGCGGCGCCTCCGCGCGACGAGCCGACGCCGGAGCCGCTCGCGGACACGGCCGCCGACGCGGACACCGGCACAGGCACCGGCACAGAGACGGACGCGGACGAGGACGCCGCCGCCTCGGGTGAGGGAGAGGCAGCGGCCGGGGCGGCCCCCGAGGCCCCCGCGACCGAGGGGGCCACCTCGATCGGCTCCGGGGAATCGCGGGAGACTCCGGCGGAAGCCGTCCCCGGTGAAGAGGCGGACCCCGCGGTGACCGACGGCGAGACGTCCGCCGACGGGGCCGGTGGCGGGGAGGAGCCTCCCGCAGACGAGCCCCCGGTGCGCGGCCGGTGGCGCGGGTGGCGGGACCGGCATCCCGTCGTCGCCCGCGTCCTCGCCTGGACGACGACCCTCGTCGCCGCCGTGTTCGTCCTGTTCGCGCTGCTCATGCCGAGCGAGGCGGCCGAGTTCCGGCCAGCCGAGTTCCTGCGTCTCCCGGTGGAGGCGATCTTCGGCGCCGCGCTGCTGATCGTCCTGCCCCGCCGGCCGCGGATCGCGCTGTCGGTGGCCGCCGGGGTGGGCCTCGGCGTGCTGACCATCCTGAACGTCCTCGACATCGGCTTCAACGAATACCTCGGGCGCGGCTTCAACGTCGTCCTCGACTGGTCGCTCTTCAGCGACGCCCACGCCTATCTCCAGGACACGTTCGGCCACGGCGGCGCGCTCGGCATCGCGGCACTGGCCGTGGGGCTCGTGATCGCCGTGCCGGCCCTCATGACGCTCTCCGTCGTCCGGCTGGGCAACCTGGTGGCCAGGAACACCGAGACGGCGACCCGCACGACCCTGGTGCTGGCCATAACCTGGGTGACCTGCGCGGCGCTCGGCGTGCAGGTCACCGGGGTGCCCATCGCCTCCGAGCACGTCGCCCTGGTCGTCCAGCAGCGGGCGGCGCGCGTGCGGCAGACACTGCGGGACGAGGCCGCGTTCGCCAAGATCGCCAAGAAGGACGCCTTCGCGAACACGCCGCCCGGTCAGCTGCTCACGGACCTGCGCGGCAAAGACATGATCATCACGTTCATCGAGAGCTACGGCCGCAGCGCCATCGAGGACCCGGTCATGGCGCCGGGCGTCGACGCGACCCTGACCGCGGAGAACGAGAAGCTGACCCAGGCCGGTTTCGCGGCGAAGAGCGGCTGGCTCACCTCGGCGACCTACGGCGGCAGCAGCTGGCTCGGCCACTCGACGTTCCTGTCGGGTCTGTGGATCAACAACCAGCAGCGCTACCGCACCGTGACCGCAGGCGACCACCTCACCCTGATCAGCGCCTTCAAGAAGACCGGCGACTACGACACCGTGGGTGTCATGCCGGGCATCCAGAAGGGCTGGCCCGAGCAGAACTTCTACGGCATCGACAAGCTCTACGACGCCCAGCATCTCGGCTACAAGGGGCCGAAGTTCAGCTGGTCGACCATGCCCGACCAGTACGCCCTGACCGCGTTCGAGCGCCTGGTGCACAGCAAGAAGCACGACAAGCCGCTGATGTCGACGATCATCCTGACCTCCAGCCACCAGCCCTGGGCGCCCATCCCCAGGACGGTCCCCCAGGACCAGGTCGGCGACGGCTCGGTCTACGACGCCATCCAGAAGGCCGGCAAGCAGCCCGGCGACATCATCACCAGCTCGCAGAAGTCGAAGGAGGAGTACGGCAAGTCCATCCAGTACTCGGTGACGAGCCTCATCGACTACCTGGTGAAGTACGGCAACAAGAACACCGTCCTGATCTTCCTCGGCGACCACCAGCCGATCGCCCGGGTCAGCGGCGACCACGCCAGCCGTGACGTGCCCGTCTCGATCGTCGCCAAGGACCCGAAGGTGCTCGACAGGATCACCGACTGGGGCTGGACGGACGGTCTTCGGCCCGAGCACGACGCCCCGGTGTGGAAGATGAGCTCGTTCCGCGACCGCTTCCTGACGGCGTACGGATCCACTCCGCACCCCTGACAGGACCGGCCCCGAGCGCCCCGGACACCGGGGCGCTCGTCACAGCCAGCTCAGCTGCCAGAGGCGGAAGACGCCGGTCCCGTCGGACAGGTACTCGCCGCCGCTGATGTCCTCACTGCTGATGACGTAGTCCCTGCGCTGCCACAGCGGGATCAGCGGGACGTCCTGGGCGACCTGCGCCTGAACCCGCCGGAACGCCTCCGCCGTACGGCTTCGGTCGGCGTCCCGCTGGGTCTCCTTGATCAGACGGTCGACATCCTTGTTGACGTAGCCGTTCTTCATGCTGTTGCCGGTGCCGACGAGCGGCGCGCCGAAGGTGTCCGCGTCGGGATAGTCGGCGACCCAGCCGACCGCCCAGGCGTCGAGCCCGCCCTCCGCGTACTTCTTCTGGAACTCGGTCCACTCGAACCCCTCGGTCGTGACCTTGAACAGCCCGTCCGCCTCCACCTGCCGCTTGAGCTCGGTCGCCTCCTCACCCGCGGCACCCCGCCCCTCGGCGAACCCGTAGGTGAAGCGCACGGGCAAGGAGACCCCGGCCTCGGTCAGCAGGGCCCGCGCCTTCTTGGGGTCGGGTTTCGGGTAGGTGTCGAAGAACGAGGTCGCGTGCCCCGTGATCCCCGCCGGTATCAGCCCGTACAGCGGGTCGGTGGTCCCCCGGTACGTCCGGTCGACCAGCGTCTCGCGGTCGACCAGCGAGGCGAGGGCCTGGCGGACCCGCCGGTCGTGCAGCGGAGACCCTTCGCGCACGTTGAGGACGAGGTTGCGGGTCTCGGCGCCGTCGGCCTCGGTGACGCGTTGCGCGGGGTCGCTCGGCGAGAGCTTGGCGAGCACGGCGGGCGGGAGCTGACGGGCCACGGTGTCGAGCTCCTTCGCCTTCCAGGCCACCTGGAGCGCCGCCGAGTTGGCGTAGTAGCGCAGCACGACGGGCTTGCCGAGGTCATCGACGGCGCCCTTGTAGCCGGGGTTGGGGGCGAGGACGGCCTTCGCGCCCTGCGTGTACGCCTTCAGGACGTAGGGCCCCGTGCCGTCGGCGCCGGTACCGGTGCGCAGGCTGCGCCGGGGATAGCGGGTGCTGTCGACGATCGACCCGGCGCCGGTCGCCAGCTTGAACGGGAAGGTCGCGTCGGGCGAGGAGAGCCGGAAGGTGACGGTCCGGCCGCTCGCGTCCACGCTGCCCAGGGTGGAGAGGAGGGAGGCGGGCCCGACCTCGTCGTTGATGCGCTTGACCCGGTCGAAGGAGAACTTCACGTCCGCCGCGGTCACGGCGCGCCCGCTCGGGAACGTCAGGTCGTCACGGAGTGTGCAGCGGTAGACGCGCAGTCCCGTGCCCACGAACGCGCAGCTCCTGGCGGCGTCCGGAACGGGCTTGGCGCCGCCGGGCTCGAAGGTGAGCAGCGACTGGAAGACATTGCTGAACAAAGCCCAGGATCCGGCGTCGTAGGCGCCGGCCGGGTCGAGTGAGGTGACGGCGTCCGTGGTGCCCACCGTGATGGTGCGGTCGTCGTTCCCCTTCGTCGGCAGGAGCTGCCAGCCGGCCACACCGGCGCCCGCCAGGACGAGCAGTGCCGCCAGTATCCATAAGCGAACCGATCGCATCGGTGCCCTCCCCAGGCGCCCCGCACGCCACTCCCCTAGTGACGCGGATCACCTAACCACAGGAGTTTCGGCCGGGGGAAGGGAATCGGGAAGAGTGCTCAGGACCGGCGAAAATGATCTTTTCCGCCTCTCTTCACAGGGAATTCTCAGGCTTCGCGCGAGGCCAGCTCGACGACCGTGATGTCGGAGGGCGCGCCGACGCGGGTCGGCGGCCCCCAGGCTCCCGCGCCCCGGGAGACATAGAGCTGTGTGTCGCCGTAGCGCTCCAGGCCGGCGACCGTCGGATTGGCGGCGGCCGCGATGAGGTTGCCCGGCCACAGCTGTCCGCCGTGGGTGTGTCCGGACAGCTGGAGGTCGACGCCGTGGCGTACCGCATCATGGATCTGTACCGGCTGATGTGCGAGCAGCACACAGGCTCGTGTCGTGTCGCGGTCTCCGAGCGCCTTGCCGAAGTCGGGTCCCTGCCCCTCGCTCTCGCCCTGGACGTCGTTCACGCCGGCGAGGTCGAACCCGGCCAGTTCGGTGCGCGCGTTCTCCAGGGGATGGATCCCCAGCTCCCGGACCTCCCGGATCCACTGCTCGGCTCCGGAGAAGTACTCGTGGTTCCCGGTGACGAAGTAGGAGCCGTGCCGGGCGCGCAGCCGGGCGAGGGGCGCCGCGGCGGGGCCGAGGTTCTTCACGCTGCCGTCGACCAGGTCACCGACGACGGCGATCAGATCGGGCTGTGTGGCGTTGATCGTGTCGACGACCTGCTGGGCGAATCCGCGTCCGAGCAACGGCCCGAGGTGGATGTCGCTCACGACGGCGATCCGGAATCCGTGGGCGGACCGGGGCAGTTTGGCGAGCGGCACGGTGACCCGCTTCACCCTGGGCCCGCGCAGCACGCCGTACGTCCCGTGCGCCACGGTCCCCACGGCGACGGCCGCGGCGGTGCCACCCACGACCCGGGAGACGAACAGCCGCCGCGACGGCGCCCGGACGGCTCCCGCCGACTCCACGGACCTCACCGATCCCGCCGGTCCCGCAGGTCCCACCGTTTCCGCGGGCCCCACCGATCCCGCTGGTTTCGCGGACCTCGCCGGTTCGCCCGGCTCCGGCGACGCCACCGGTTCGCCCGGCTCCGGCGACGCCACCCATCCGGCCGGTTCCGGTGACGCCACGGGGTCGGGCGCGCCGGGGGGCGCCGCTCCGTCGCTCTCCGACCGTCGGGCGGACCGGCGCTCCAGGGCCCATCGCAGGACCGGGCGTACGAACTCCCCGGCCAGCAGCGCCAGTACGAGGTAGAGGCCCAGCGGCATCCACAGGAACCCGGGCCAGGACAGCGTCTGCTGGAGCAGGAAGGGAGCCCCCGCCCGCTCGCTCACGATGGCACCGACCATCAGCAGCGGTCCGGCGACGAAGAGCGCGGTGCCCAGCCGGCGGACCGGTCCGGGGCCGCTCGTGGTGTCCCGCACCAGCCGGCGCCAGGCGTACCAGTGCAGTCCGCCGAGCACGGCCAGCACGGTCAGACCCACCAACACGAACAAGATGACCATGACGCCGTATCCCCCGTTATGACGTCTGGCGCAAAGCGCGTACGCCGCGCAACCCGATGGCCCCGACGACCGTCCCAAGGACAAACGACACGACGGCGAGCGTCAGGTGCACCCAGAAGTACGCCGTCGGATCGCCCGCGTCGTCGAACGCGAGCCCACTGGCGTCTTCCCAGAGATTCTTAGCGAAAGTGACCCAAATGACCCAACTCCATACCCCGAAGGCGAGCAGGAACCAGGACACGGGGCGGCTGAGCTTCATGCGTTCAGTATCGCCGTCGCCCACCGTGATCCGGCGCCGGGGTGGAGAGGGCGAAGCGGCTCCCCTGAACGGTGACGGGAATTCCGGTCACAACCCCTGTACTTTCTCGATCGTGCCCGTCTCGAAAAAGACCATTCAGCGATCCTTGTTGATCGCTTCCGCCACCTTGTTGACCCTTTCCTCCGCTGCGCCCGTGTTCGCCGTCACCGCCGACGCGAGCCCCACCGCGAGCCCCGAGGCGAGTCCGGCGGAAGGCCCCACGGACTCCCCGTCGGCTACACCCCCGGCCACCATGTCGAGCCTCGGCGGCGAGCGGCTCGCCCGGCCCGGCAACCAGGTGAACCTCGGCAGCGGCGCTCCCGTCCTGCCCCCGGACATCACAGCGCGTTCCTGGATCGTCGCCGACGCCGAGTCCGGTGACGTCCTGGCCGCGCACAACGCGCACTGGCGGCTGCCCCCGGCGAGCACCCTGAAGATGCTGTTCGCCGACACGGTGCTGCCCAAGTTCCCGAGGACCACCTCGTACAAGGTGGCCCCCGCCGACCTGGCGGGCATCGGAGCGGGCTCCAGCGTGGTGGGCATAAAGGAGAACGAGACGTACACCGTGCACGACCTGTGGCTCGGTGTCTTCCTGAAGTCCGGCAACGACGCCGTGCACGTGCTGTCCGCGATGAACGGCGGCGTCCGCGAGACGGTCAAGGACATGCAGGCGCACGCCGACGACCTCCAGGCCCTCGACACGCACGTGGTGAGCCCGGACGGCTACGACGCCAGGGGCCAGGTGTCATCGGCCTACGACCTGACGCTGTTCGCCCGTTCGGGGCTCCAGAAGAAGGACTTCCGGGAGTACTGCTCCACGGTGCGGGCCACGTTCCCCGGCGCGACGGCCAAGAACAAGAAGGGCACGGCCGGGCGCGCGTCCTCCGAGATCAAGAACACCAACCGGCTGCTGACCGGTGACAGCGACATCACCGCGTACCAGGGCATCGCGGGGGTGAAGAACGGCAACACCACCAACGCGGGCGCCACGTTCACCGGTGTCGCCGAGCGCGCCGGCAAGGTCCTGCTCGTCACGGTCATGAACCCGGAGAAGAAGGAGCACAACGAGGTCTACAAGGAGGCCGCGCAGCTCCTCGACTGGGGATTCCAGTCCGCGGACAAGGTCGAGCCGGTCGGCGAACTGGTCGCGCCCAAGGGTGTCGACACCACGGCTCAGCCGGGCGCGAACGCCTCGGGCGGGGCGAGCCCGGGCACGGGTTCCGGCACGGGCACCGCGCACGCCTCCACGAAGCCGGTGGCGGCCTCCACCCCCGCGAAGGGCGGTTCGAGCGGCATCGGTATCGCGCTCGGCGTGGCGGGCGGCTGTCTCGCCCTGCTCGGGGCGGGCGTCTTCCTGGTCAACCGCCGCTGGCCGCTGCCGGACCTGATGCGCCGTCGCCGCTGACCCCGCGGGTCCCGGGGTTCTCCTTCGCGTTCTTCGGAGCCCCCGGGTCCCTCCGGTCCCGCGGGCCGGCCGGTTCCCGTCCGCCGGCCGGCCCGTCCGGACCCGCCGGCGCGTCGTCGCCCGCCGCTTCCCGGTCCTGCCCCTCGCTCGGTGTCGCCGTCCAGGCGGCCGCGTACAGGAGCAGTTTCGAGGTGAAGTTGATCCACAGGAGCAGCGCGATCGGCACCCCGAAGGCGCCGTACATGCTCTTGGACGCCACGCCCCGCATGTAGCCGCTGAGCAGCAGCTTGAGCAGCTCGAACCCGACGGCGCCGATCAGCGCGGCGACGATCAGCCGGCGGCGCGGCGGCTCGACACCGGGCAGCAGCGTGAGGACGTACAGCAGGACGAGGAAGTCGGCGAGCACGGCCACCGCGAAGGCGACGACCTGGAGCAGGGTGCTTCCCCAGCCGTTCTCGTCGAGGCCCAGGTGCCGTGCCGACCAGCCCATCGCCGTGGAGGCGAGGGTGGAGACCACGATGGTCGCGAGCACGGCGCCGCCGAGGCCGACGAGGACTCCGCCGTCCTTGAGCTTGCGCAGGAACGGGTTCTCCTCGCTGTCGGGCAGCTCCCAGACCGCGCGCAGGCACTCCCGCATCGAGCCGACCCAGCCGATGCCGGTGACCAGCAGCAGAGCGCCGGCGACGAGCCCGATGGTGCCGGCGTTCTGGACGAGGCCGTTGATGTCGAGCTGGTCGGAGATGCCCGGCACCTGTTCGGCGAGCTTGTCCTGGAGGTCCTTCTGCTGCTGAGCGCTCAGCGTGGCCGCCCCGATCGCCGCGGCCACGGTCAGCAGCGGAAACAGCGCCACGAAGCTGATGAACGTCATCGCCGCGGCGAGCCGCGTCCACTTGACGCGGTCCAGTCGCTCGTACGACCGCCACGCGTGCGTGGCCATCAGGCGTACGACCAGGGGCCCCACGCCGGGAATCTTTTTCAGCCAGTCCATGATCCGACTCTGCCCTCGCCTCGGAAAACCAGTGACCGGGTACCCCAGAAACGCAGGACAGTGGCCAGCGCCATACCGACTCCCGCGCCCGAGACGGTGTCCGCGCGCGGGGAGGTGAACCCGAGCCCGTAGTGGCTGACGGCGATGCACAGCAACTGCACGAGCGCGCCCGCGATGTTCACCGCGAAGAAGACCAGGCAGGGGCGCGGGCCCCGGGCCGCCGTGTGCCGGTAGGTGCCGAGCGCGTTCCCTGCGTACGCCACCGAGCAGCCCGCGACGAAGGACAGCGACTTGGCCGTCAGGGGGTCAAGACCCGCCGGGCCGCGCAGCCAGACGAAGAGGCCGAGGTCGGCCGCGTAGGCGAGGGCGCCGACCGCCGCGAACCCGAGGAGCTCGCGCAGGAACGGCTTCCGGGGACGGGTCCGTCCGGGGGCCTCCGACGGTTCCGTGACCGCGGACCCCGGGGCGGCGGTCGCCCCGGGGTCCGTCCCGCGGCCGGCGAGGAGACCGCGACCGGGCCGGTCCTCGGTGACGCTCACCAGTTCGCCACGGCCAGTCCGTACATGGCCAGCCACACCAGGCCGATGAGGGCGAGCGGACGGTCGCGCAGGACCACGTCCTCCGGCTCGCCCGCCGTGCCCCGGTCGGCGAAGACCGCGTAGCGCAGGACGGCCAGGATGAAGGCGACCACGGACAGCTGACGCCACGGCAGCAGTCCGGTGCTCGGCACTCCGCCCTCCTCCAGGGCCCACAGGCAGTAGCCGAGGACGGAGACCCCGGCGGCGAGCTGCCACACGAAACGCAGGTAGCCGGTCGTGTACTCGGTGAGCAGCGCGCGCGTGGCGCCCGCCGTGCCCGCCATCTGCACGGCCTCGGAGTAACGCTTCGCCGAGACCATGAACAGCGCCCCGAAGCCGGTGGTGATCAGGAACCAGCGCGAGAGCGGGATGCCGAGGGCCAGGCCGCCGATCATGGCCCGCATCAGGAACCCGGTCGTGACGACGACGAGGTCGACGACGAGCACGTGCTTCAGGCTCACGCAGTACGCGAGCTGCATGCCGATGTACGCGGTCAGCAGCGCGCAGACGGCCGGCGAGCAGAACCAGGCGGCGGCCGCGGGCGCGAGGACCCCGAGGGTGCCGCCGACGGCGTACGCGGCCGGGACGGGGACCTGGCCCGCGGCGACCGGACGGTGGCGCTTGACCGGGTGGGCGCGGTCGGCGTCGGCGTCCCGGGCGTCGTTGATCAGATACACGGCGGCGGCACAGGCCGTGAACAGCAGGAAGACCAGCGCGAGTTGGCTGAACGCGTGCAGCGAGAAGAGCCGGCCGGCGGCGGCCGGGGCGGCCACGACGAGCACGTTCTTCACCCACTGGCGGGGCCGCGCGGTCCTGACGAGGCCCCGCAGCAGCCCGGTCAGGCTCCGCGGCGGCGGGGCGAGGGCCGGGGTGCGCTCCAGAAGCGCCGTGTGCTCAGCCATGGCCCGTCCCGATCCAGCGGGCGCCCAGTCCGGCCGCCGCGGCGCCCAGGGCCGCGCCGGCGGCGACATCCGTGGGGTAGTGCACGCCGACGACGAGGCGCGAGAGGCACATCGCGGCGGCGAGCGGCGGGACCGCGTACGCGCCGAGCGCGCCGTACGCGACCGCCGCGGCGGTCGCGGAGGCCGCGTGCGAGCTGGGGAAGGAATGCCGTCCCGCCGTTCCCACCCGGGGCGCCACGTGCGTGGGACGCGGGCGGCGCACGATCCGTTTCACCCCCATGCTCGCGAGGTGCGCGCCGGCGGTGAGCGCCGTCGCGCGCAGCCACGCGCCGCGCCGCCCCCGGTCGGCGGCCGCCCCGGCGAGCCCCGCGGCGAGCCACAGGGCGCCGTGCTCCCCGCTCCAGGACAGAGCGCGCGCGACGGCCGCGACCCGCGGGTCCCCGCCGTACGCGTGGAGCACGGACAGCACCCGGCGGTCCATGTCGTGCGGTGGACGGTCCATGCCGTCAGGCCGCCGATCCATCTCGTCACGGTCGTCAAGGTCGTCCATGCGATCCCACTCTTCTAGGGAGCGGTCGCAGAACTACGGCAATCTTGGACGACATCCCATTAATCACCCATTTCGGTGAGGAGCCGGGAGCGCTGGGTAGATTGCCCCGTTGCGCACCCTCGGCGGCGCTACGGTCACGGTCATGCCTGCCGACTCCGTCTCCGTCACGGGTTGGGGCCGCACCGCCCCGACCACCGCCCGTCTGGTCCGCCCGCGCACCTACGGGGAGGCGGCGGCCGCCGTCCGGGAGTGCGGGGCCCGGGGCGGGATCGCCCGGGGGCTCGGACGGGCCTACGGAGACGCCGCGCAGAACGCGGGCGGGGCGGTGCTCGACATGACGGGCCTGGACCGGATCCACGCCATCGACGTGGGCGGCGGCACGGTCCTGTGCGACGCGGGGGTGTCCCTGCACCGGCTCATGGAGGTCCTGCTCCCCCTCGGCTGGTTCGTGCCGGTGACGCCGGGGACCCGCTACGTGACCGTGGGCGGCGCGATCGGCGCGGACATCCACGGCAAGAACCACCATGTGTCGGGCTCCTTCGCCCGTCACGTCCTGTCCTTCGAGCTGCTGACGGCGGACGGCGAGATCCGGACGGTCGGGCCCGGCACCCCGCTGTTCGACGCCACGGCGGGCGGCATGGGTCTGACCGGCGTGATCCTGACGGCGACCGTCCGCCTCCAGCCGGTGGAGACCGCCCTGATGTCCGTCGACACCGAACGCGCGGCGGACCTGGACGACCTGATGGCCCGCCTCACCGCCACCGACCACCGGTACCGCTACTCGGTGGCCTGGATCGACCTCCTCGCGCGCGGGGCCGGGACGGGGCGCGCGGTCCTGACCCGCGGCGAGCACGCGCCGCTGGACGCGCTGCCCCCGCGGGCCCGCAGACACCCGCTGGCGTTCCGCCCCTCGCGCCTGCCTGCGGCCCCCGCCTTCGTACCCGAAGGACTCCTCGGGCGGACGACGGTGGGCCTCTTCAACGAACTCTGGTACCGCAAGGCGCCCCGGCTGCGGACCGGTGAACTCCAGCCGATCCCGGCCTTCTTCCACCCCCTGGACGGGGTGCCGCACTGGAACCGCGTCTACGGGCGCGGCGGCTTCGTCCAGTACCAGTTCGTCGTCGGACACGGCCGGGAGGAGACCCTGCGACGGATCGTGCGGCGCATCTCCGAACGCCGCTGCCCGTCCTTCCTCGCCGTCCTGAAGCGCTTCGGCGAGGGCGATCCGGGCTGGCTGTCCTTCCCCGTGCCCGGCTGGACCCTGGCCCTGGACATCCCGGCGGGCCTGCCGGGCCTCGGCGCCTTCCTCGACGAGCTGGACGAGGAGGTGGCGGAGGCCGGCGGACGCGTGTACCTCGCCAAGGACGCGCGGCTGCGGCCCGAACTGCTGGACGTCATGTACCCGCGGCTCGGCGCGTTCCGGTCGCTGCGCCAGGAGCTGGACCCACGGGGGGTCTTCACCTCCGACCTGTCCCGCCGGCTCGGCCTGTAGAGGGCCCCGGCGCCGTTCCCGGCCCGCAGAGCGCCCGTTCCCGCCCGCCCCTCCGGTTCCCCGTCTCTAGGAGCTCGCTGTCATGAAGGACGCCTTCGGTATCCCCCAGTCCCTGCTGGTCCTCGGCGGCACGTCCGAGATCGCGCTGGCCACGGCGCGCCGGCTGATCACCCGGCGGACCCGCACGGTGTGGCTCGCCGGACGGCCGGCCCCCGCCCTGGAGGAGGCCGCCGAGCGGCTGCGCGGGCTCGGCGCGGACGTCCGTACCCTCGCCTTCGACGCCCTCGATCCCGAGTCCCACGAGGCCGTGCTCGGCAAGGTCTTCGCCGAGGGCGACATCGACGTGGTGCTGATGGCCTTCGGGGTGCTCGGCGACCAGGCTCTGGACGAGAAGGAACCGGTCGCGGCGGTCCGGGTCGCGCAGACCAACTACACGGGCGCGGTGTCCTCGGGCCTGGTGTGCGCGCGGGCGCTGCAGACGCAGGGGCACGGCTCCCTGGTGGTGCTGTCCTCTGTCGCGGGCGAACGCGCCCGCCGCTCGAACTTCATCTACGGCTCCAGCAAAGCGGGCCTGGACGCCTTCGCGCAGGGCCTGGGCGACGCCCTCCACGGAACCGGCGCGCATGTCATGGTCGTACGCCCCGGGTTCGTCCGTACGCGGATGACGGCCCATCTGCCCGAGGTGCCGCTGTCGACCACTCCGGAGGCGGTGGCCGCGGCGATCGAACTGGGGCTGCGGCGCCGCTCCGAGACGGTGTGGGTGCCGGGGGCCCTGAGGATGGTCATGTCCGCGCTGCGGCACACGCCGCGCGCGGTCTTCAGGCGGCTGCCGCTCTGACGTTCCGGGGACCTCAGAGCGCCGGCAGTGTGGTGTCCCGCTCGGGCGAGGTGGCCTGCGGGGGCACCACCGCGCCGCCGAAGGCGAACTCGCGGAGCTTGCGCCACACACCGTCGGCGCCCTGCTCGTAGAGGGCGAATCCGGTGCAGGGCCACCCGGCGTCGTACCCGGAGAGGGCCTCGAAGGCGTGGTCCATCGCCTCGTCGTCGATGCCGTGCGCCACGGTGACGTGCGGGTGGTACGGGAACTGGAGCTCGCGGGCGACGGGGCCCGAGGCGTCCCGGACCTGCTTCTGGAGCCAGGTGCAGGCCTCGGCGCCCTCGGCGACGCGGACGTACACGACCGGTGACAGGGGGCGGAAGGTGCCGGTGCCGGACAGCCGCATCGGGAACGGGCGCCCGGCGGCGGCGACCTCGACGAGGTGCGCCTCGATCGCGGGCAGCGCCGATTCCTCGACCTCGGTCGGCGGCAGCAGCGTGACGTGCGTGGGAATGCAGCAAGCCGCGGGGTCGCCGAAGCCCGCGCGCCGCTCCTGGAGCAGGCTGCCGTGAGGCTCCGGGACCGCGATCGACACACCGATCGTTACGGTCCCCACGTCGTCTCCTGTCGTTGTCGATGGTCAGGGCTGTTCGGTGGTGCTGCGCGGGAGGGGACGATCGCTCGGCCCGCCCCCGGCTTTCGACTGTACGGCGGTATGACCCGCAATCGGCGTGTGTAGGAGTGTCGCGCTCGTCTCGTACTGACTGCCGAAGGTGGTGTGGTAGGGGCCGTGCCGCCGCCGGAGGGCCGGGGCGCGGCCCCGCGCACGGCGGTGGCCTCGGCCGTCAGTGCTTGGCGGGCAGGAATCCGACCCGGTCGTACGCCTGGGCGAGCGTCTCGGCGGCGACGGCGCGCGCCTTCTCCGCGCCCTTGGCCAGAATCGAGTCGAGCGTCTCGGGGTCGTCCAGATACTGCTGGGTGCGCTCCCGGAACGGCGTCACGAAGTCGACCATGACCTCGGCGAGGTCCGTTTTCAGCGCACCGTAGCCCTTGCCGACGTACTTCTCCTCCAGTTCGCCGATTCCCGTGCCGGTGAGCGTCGAGTAGATGGTCAGCAGGTTGCTGACACCCGGCTTGGCGCTCGCGTCGTACCTGATGACGGTGTCCGTGTCGGTGACCGCGCTCTTGACCTTCTTGGCGGTCACCTTCGGGTCGTCGAGCAGGTTGATGAGGCCCTTCGGCGTCGACGCCGACTTGCTCATCTTGATCGACGGGTCCTGGAGATCGAAGATCTTCGCCGTCTCCTTGAGGATGTACGGCTTGGGAATCCGGAAGGTGTCGCCGAAGCGCCCGTTGAAGCGCTCCGCGAGGTCGCGGGTCAGCTCGATGTGCTGACGCTGGTCCTCACCGACCGGGACCTCGTGGGCCTGGTACAGCAGGATGTCCGCCACCTGGAGGACCGGGTACGTGAAGAGGCCCACGCTCGCGCGGTCGGCGCCCTGCTTGGCGGACTTGTCCTTGAACTGGGTCATGCGGGAGGCCTCGCCGAAGCCGGTGAGGCAGTTCATCACCCAGGCGAGCTGCGCGTGCTCGGGGACATGGCTCTGGACGAAGAGCGTGCAGCGCTCGGGGTCGAGTCCCGCGGCGAGGAGCTGCGCCGCCGCGAGCCGGGTGTTGGCACGCAGGTCCGCGGGGTCCTGGGGAATCGTGATCGCGTGCAGGTCGACGACCATGTAGAACGCGTCGTGGGACTCCTGGAGCGCCACCCACTGACGGACGGCGCCGAGGTAGTTGCCGAGGTGGAACGAGCCTGCCGTGGGCTGGATTCCGGAGAGCACGCGAGGACTGTCAGAGGCCATGTTCACCATTCTCTCAGGTACCGGGGCCCGCTCCGGAACTGGCCGGAAAGAGACGTGACCCGGGTGCGTCGGCGCCGCGGTTCCGGGGGAACCGTGCCCTCCCGAGCCCCGACCCGGCAGCACAGACGGTGACCGTTTCGCTCACCTGAGCGGCTTTCGGACACTCGCCGTCATGGAAGTGCAACGGTGAGATGACGTTCTGCCTGGAGGGGGTGCTTTCGGCGTCACGGGCGCTTAACAATGCCGGTCCGCCCAGGTAGCCGTATTCGGCAGGGTGGAGCGCTGCTCGGACGTCGCCGTCGAGGGGAACCCCCGGCGGGTCCTTCGGCGCACCCAGAAATTGGCACAACGGTGTGCGGGCCGGCTCTGCGTCGGCCGTTTGGGGGTTCCATGCGCGGGCTTCGTGAACTGGTCACGGTGATGGGGGCGTTGGGGGCGACCGCCGCGGCGGTGGTGTCGGCGGCACCGTCCGCCCTGGCCGGCCCCCCGGCGAACACACCGATGGTCGCGTCGGCGGTCCGGGAGAGCGCGGAGTACGCCGCGCAGGGCTCCTCGGGCGACAGCCCGGACATCGTCCTGACCGTCGCCGGTGACACGGGACGGACGACCACCCTGCACAGCGGCGATCCGGATTTCGGACGGCTGTGGCGGCTGCTGTCCCCCCGGTACACGGGGCCGAAGAAGACGCCCGGCGAGTGGGCGGACGGCCGCCTTCCCGTTCCTGAGGTCACGGTGATCTGGGGAGTCACGGGTGCCGGGGGTGACGTCGCCATCGAACGCCAGGACCAGGTGTTCCTCACCGCGGACGGCGCGCCGTGGGTGCGGTCGGATCTGGCTCCCGACCTCGTGGGCGGCGACTTCCGCTGGCACCGGGCGCCGCTCTCGGTGTTCGACCAGCTCACGCAGGGGGGAAGACTGTTCGGCTCCGGGCCGGCCGCGTCCGCCGTCCGGGTGGAGCCGGACCCGGCGGTATGGGCGGTACCCGGACTCGCGGCGGGCCTGGCCCTCGGCGCCGGGGCCACGTGGTTCATCCGCCGCGCGAAGGTCCGGCAGGTGAACGCCGGGGACACCGGGGACACCGGGGACACCGGGGACGCCGGGGACGCCGGGGACGCCGAACCGCTGCGGGAACCACGCCAGGAACTGGTCGAGGTCTAGGCCGTGTCCGCAGTCCGGGGCCGGAGAAATCCGGCCCCGGTGCGGTGCGTCAGCCGAGGTCGATCTCCGGGTAGAGCGGGAAGCCGGTGAGCAGGTCGCTCGCGCGGTGGGCGATCTCGTCGGAGATCTTCGCGTCCAGGACGTGCTGCGCCTTGGACGGGGCGCCCTTGGCGGTGGTGCCGGCCTCGGCGGCGGTGAGGACCCGGTCGATCAGCCCGGCGATCTCGTCCATCTCGGTCGCGCCGAGACCGCGGGTGGTCAGCGCGGGGGTGCCGATGCGGATGCCGGAGGTGTACCAGGCGCCGTTCGGGTCGGCGGGGATCGCGTTGCGGTTGGTGACGATGCCCGAGTCGAGCAGGGCGGACTCGGCCTGGCGGCCGGTCAGGCCGTAGGAGGAGGCCACGTCGATGAGGTTGAGGTGGTTGTCGGTGCCGCCGGTGACCAGGGTGGCGCCGCGGCGCATCAGGCCCTCGGCCAGGGCACGGGAGTTGTCGACGACGGCCTGGGCGTAGCCGCGGAACTCGGGGCGGCGGGCCTCGGCGAGCGCGACGGCCTTGGCGGCCATGACGTGGGGAAGCGGGCCGCCGAGGACCATCGGGCAGCCGCGGTCGACCTGCTCGGCGAGGGTCTCGTCGCACAGGACCATGCCGCCGCGCGGGCCGCGGAGCGACTTGTGCGTGGTGGTGGTGACGATCTGGGCGTGCGGGACCGGGTCGAAGTCGCCGGTCAGGACCTTGCCCGCGACCAGGCCGGCGAAGTGCGCCATGTCGACCATGAGGGTGGCACCGACCTCGTCGGCGATCTCGCGCATGACGCGGAAGTTCACCAGGCGGGGGTAGGCGGAGTACCCGGCGACGATGATCAGCGGCTTGAACTCGCGGGCGGAGGCGCGCAGGGCCTCGTAGTCGATGAGACCGGTGGCGGGGTCGGTGCCGTAGGAGCGCTGGTCGAACATCTTGCCCGAGATGTTCGGGCGGAAGCCGTGGGTGAGGTGGCCGCCGGCGTCCAGGGACATGCCGAGCATGCGCTGGTTGCCGAAGGCCTGGCGCAGTTCGGCCCAGTCGGCCTCGGAGAGGTCGTTGACGTTGCGGACGCCGGCCTTGGCGAGAGCCGGGACCTCCACGCGGGCGGCGAGGACGGCCCAGAAGGCGACGAGGTTGGCGTCGATGCCGGAGTGCGGCTGGGCGTAGGCGTGCTCGGCGCCGAAGAGTTCGCGGGCGTGCTCGGCGGCGAGGGCCTCGACGGTGTCGACGTTGCGACAGCCGGCGTAGAAGCGGCGGCCGACGGTGCCCTCGGCGTACTTGTCGCTGAACCAGTTGCCCATGGCCAGCAGGGTGGCCGGGGAGGCGTAGTTCTCGGAGGCGATCAGTTTCAGCATGTCGCGCTGGTCGGCGACTTCCTGGCTGATCGCGTCGGCGACGCGGGGCTCCACGGCCCGGATCACGTCGAGGGCGCTGCGGAAGGCGGTGGACTCGGTGGAAAGGGGCTCAGGCATGACGGCCTCCGGACGTTGCTTTCAGCGTTCACGGGTCGGCCCAGGCGCACGGCACTCGGTTGCCACGACTCCTCGCCCGGACACTCCGGGCCCCTCACGACGGCCTGCCTCTCCGTCCAGAGGTCCGGGATCACCCCGGGGAAGCCACAGCGCGGGTGCCGCTCCCCGATGGTCGGTCCCATCCCAGCGCGCCAGTCACGGCCCCGCCGGTCAGCCTACCGGGCGCGCCGGATCACCGGGGTCCCCGGTCCACCATGCGAGCGACGATAGGAAGGAGGCCGGAAGCCCACCTGCGCGCGGGCGGCACGAGTCCGGGCCCGGGGAGAACGCGCCGTGCGGCGCGCCGGGGAGGACCGCGCCGCTCCCCCGGTGCCGCTCGACAGAGAACGGAGATCCCGTGACCACCATGGATGCCAGGGAGACGACGGAGGCGTACATCGCCTCGGCCGACGCGCACAGCGCGCACAACTACCACCCGCTGCCGGTCGTCGTGGCGACGGCGGACGGGGCCTGGATGACGGACGTCGAGGGGCGCCGCTTCCTCGACATGCTGGCCGGATACTCGGCGCTGAATTTCGGCCACGGCAACCGGCGGCTGATCGAGGCGGCCAAGGCGCAGCTCGACCGGGTGACGCTGACGTCGCGGGCGTTCCACCACGACCGGTTCGCGGACTTCTGCCGGGAGTTGGCCTCGCTGTGCGGCATGGAGATGGTGCTGCCGATGAACACCGGGGCGGAGGCGGTGGAGACGGCGGTGAAGACGGCCCGGAAGTGGGGGTACCGGGTCAAGGGCGTCCCGGCCGAGATGGCGAAGATCGTGGTCGCGGGCAACAACTTCCACGGGCGTACGACGACGATCATCAGTTTCTCGACGGATCCGGAGGCCCGGGCCGACTTCGGCCCGTACACACCGGGATTCGAGATCGTGCCGTACGGGGACCTGACGGCCCTGCGGGCGGCGGTCACGGAGAACACGGTGGCCGTGCTGCTGGAACCGATCCAGGGGGAGGCGGGGGTGCTGGTGCCGCCGGCCGGCTATCTGCCGGCCGTGCGGGAGCTGACGCTGGAGCGCGACGTGCTGTTCGTCGCGGACGAGATCCAGTCGGGACTGGGGCGCACGGGCCGGACGTTCGCGTGCGAGCACGAGGGTGTCGTGCCGGACATGTACGTCCTCGGGAAGGCGCTCGGCGGCGGAGTGGTGCCGGTGTCGGCGGTGGTGTCGAGTGCGGACGTGCTGGGGGTGTTCCGGCCCGGCGAGCACGGGTCGACCTTCGGCGGGAATCCGCTGGCCTGCGCGGTGGCGCTGGAGGTGATCGCGATGCTGCGGTCGGGCGAGTACCAGCGGCGGGCGGCCGAGCTCGGTGAGCATCTGCACCGTGAACTGGGCCTGTTGAAGGACTCCGGTCATGTCACCGCGGTGCGCGGGCGCGGGCTGTGGGCGGGCGTCGACATCGCCCCGGAGCACGGCACGGGCCGGGAGATCTCCGAGAAGCTGATGGACCGGGGTGTCCTGGTCAAGGACACCCACGGCGTCACCGTCCGGATCGCCCCGCCGCTGGTCATCACCGAGGAGGACCTGGCCTGGGGCCTGACCCAGCTGCGGGCGGTGCTGGGGGCCTAGGTCCCGTCACGGGCGCCCGCCCGGACCCGGAACGCTTCGAGCGGCGCCCCGAACGGCGCCCCTAGAGGATCACGTGGGGCAGGAAGCGGGCGTACTCGTCCGTGATCGGGCCGGAGGACTCCCGGATGCCGAGGCCCGCCGACTCGTCCTCGACGACCCAGGCGCCGAGGACGACACGGTTGCCGTCGAAGGACGGGAGAGGCGCCAGTTCCTGGTAGCAGCAGGCCTCTTCGCGTACGGCGGGGGCGGCGCCGGGTTCGTGGATCGTCACACCGGCGCCCTCGCGGCCGAGCAGGGGCTTGGCGACGTAGCCGTTCGTACGGGCCAGCTCGCGGGGGCCGTCGAGATAGGCGGGCAGGAGGTTCGGGTGGCCAGGGTAGAGCTCCCAGAGGACGGCGAGGAGGGCCTTGTTGGAGAGGAGCATCTTCCAGGCGGGCTCGATCCACAGGGTCGTACCGGTGCCGCCGCCGTTGTCGAGGGTGTCCAGGACGTGGCCGGCGAACGCGTCGGTGGTGAGCCACTCCCAGGGGTAGAGCTTGAAGCAGGCGCGGATGAACCCGAGCCGGTTGTCGACGAAGCGGCCGGAGAGCGGGTCCCAGCCGATCTCCTCCATGGAGATCCAGTCCGTGTCGAGTCCCGCCTGCTCGGCGGTCTCCTTCAGGTAGGCGACCGTCATCAGGTCCTCGCCGAGTTCGTCCTCGGCGGAGTGCGCGAAGTGCAGCGGGCTGCCCGGCGGGAGGAGGGCGGCCTGCTTCCTCCAGGCCGCCACGAGGCGTTCGTGGAGGGAGTTCCACTGGTCGGCGCCGGGGAAGCGGTCCTCCATCCAGAACCACTGCGGGCCGGCGGCCTCCACCAGGGAGGTCGGCGTGTCGGCGTTGTACTCAAGGAGTTTCGCCGGGCCCGTTCCGTCGTAGCGGAGGTCGAAACGGCCGTAGACGGAGGGGAGTTCGCCGCGCCGGTGCCAGGCCTCGGCGACGGCCGCCGCGACCCGGGGATCGTCGATGCCGAGGTCGGTGAAGCGGCCCCGCTCGACGATGTGACCGGCCGCCGTCAGGCACATGACGTGCAGTTCCTCGACGACCTCCTCCAGTGCCTCCACCTCGGGCAGCGAGAAGGCGTAGTAGGCGCTCTCGTCCCAGTAGGGGCGCAGTGAGTCGTCGGGGTGGCGGGTGAGCGGGTAGATCAGTCCCTGCCGCTCGACGGTCTGCTGCCAGCCGGGGCGGGGGGTGATGGTGCGGCGTTCCATGGGGCGCGGGGTTCTCCGTCTCGGCGGGCGGGTGGGTTCTCCGTCTCGGCGTCCGGTCGGGGGCCCGAGCACGCGCTCCGGCCCCAGGACCGCGGGTCAGCCGCCGGAGCCGCCCTTGCCGCCGCCGAAGCCGCCCCGGTGGACGCCGCCGCCCGAACCGCCGGAGCTCCCGGAGCCGCTGGGCTTGACGAAGGAACCGTCCCGGACCCGGCTGCTCTTCTTGTCGCCGCCGTAGTACCAGCCGACGTGGTGCGTGCTCGTGGAGGACTTGCAGTACTTGTCGGCGACGACCTCGTAGCCCTTGCCGCGGCGGTAGCTGTCACGGTCGACGCACCGCTTGTCGGGCTCCGAGGAGCAGGCGGTGAGCGTCGCCGCGAGAAGTCCCATGCCGCCGAGGACGACCGTGCCCGAGCGCAGTTGGCGCCGTACGTCTGCCATGTTCGTTCCCCCGTTTGATCCAAGCCGATCGCTTTTGATTGAGGTGGACAGATTAGAGATCCCACTCGGTGCGTCCACGGCGGCCCCCGGCGATGCGCCGTCCCCTACAGTCGCTTCGTGCTCTTTGGAATGATGTGCGCCCTTGGTGCCTCGGTGTGTTTCGGTACGGCCACGGTTCTCCAGGCGATGGCCGCGCGGGCCGCGGGCGAGGGCGGGACGGACGGCGGAGCCGGCGGCGCGGCGGTCCTGCTGCTGCGGGCGCTGCGGCAGTGGCGCTATCTGGCGGGACTGGGCCTCGACGGGGTCGGGTTCCTGCTCCAGATCGTCGCGCTGCGGGCGATTCCGATCTACGCGGTCGGCGCGGCCCTCGCGGCGAGCCTGGCCGTCACGGCGGTGGTCGCCTCGCGACTGCTGCACGTGCGGCTGAGCGGGGTCGAGTGGGGCGCGGTGGCGGTGGTGTGCGCCGGTCTCGCGATGCTGGGTCTGGCGTCCGGCGCGGAGGGCGACCGGACGGGGTCCCTGGCGTTGAAGTACGCGATGCTGGGGACGTCCGTGGCCGTCCTGGTGCTGGCGCTCGTCGGCGGACGGCTGCCCGACCGGGGGCGGGCGCTCGCGCTGGGACTCGGCTCGGGGTTCGGGTTCGGGGTGGTGGAGGTGGCGGTACGGCTGATCGCCGACCTCGATCCGGTGACGCTGCTGGCCAATCCGGCGACGTACGCGCTGCTGGTCGGCGGCGGTGCGGCGTTCCTGCTGCTCACCACGGCCCTGGAACGGGGCTCGGTGACGACGGCCACCGCCGGGCTGGTCATCGGGGAGACCATCGGGCCCGCGCTGGTGGGCGTGGTGTGGCTGGGCGACCGTACCCGCGAGGGGTTCACCTGGCTGGCGGTCCTCGGTTTCGCGGTGGCGGTGGCGGGGGCCCTGGCGCTCGCGCGGTTCGGCGAGGCGCCGGCCACGAAGCCGTCCGTGCCGGTGCCGTGAGTCTTCGGGGAGCGCGTCTTCAGGAAGCGCGTCTTCAGGGAGCGCGTCTTCAGGGAGCGCGTCTTCAGGGAGCGCGTCTTCAGGGAAGGGCCCGGCACAGGGCGTCCAGGGCGCCCGACCAGGCGTGATCCGGCGGGGTCCCGTAGCCGACGACCAGGGCGTCCCGGTGCGGGACGACCGCTTGCGGATGGCGGTGGTGGGAGAGGCCGTGGACGGCCAGGCCCTGAAAGGCGGCGGCCTGGACGACCGGCCCCTCGGTGCCGGGCGGGAGCCGGAGCACCGCGTGCAGTCCGGCGGCGATACCGGTGGCGCGCACCTCCGGGGCGTGGGTGGCGAGCGCCGTGACGAGGGCGTCGCGGCGGCGCCGGTAGCGCAGGCGGGCGGCGCGGACGTGCCGGTCGTAGGCGCCGGAGGTGATGAACTCCGCCAGGGTCAGCTGGTCCAGTGCCCCGGTGGACCAGCCTCCCTCCCCCTTCAGGGAGACCACCTCGTCCACGAGCGAGGGCGGCAGGACGAGCCAGCCGAGGCGCAGCGCGGGGGCCAGGGACTTGCTGGCGGTGCCCAGGTGGACCACGTGGCCGGGATCCAGTCCCTGCAACGCGCCGACGGGCTGCCGGTCGTAGCGGAACTCGCCGTCGTAGTCGTCGTCCAGGACGAGCCCGCCGGTGCGGCGGGCCCAGGCGATGACGGCGGCCCGGCGGTCCGGGTGCAGCGGCACGCCCATCGGGAACTGGTGGGCGGGGGTGAGGAGTACGGCCCGCGCACCCGTCATGTCCCGGGTGTCGGTGCCCAGTTCGTCGAACGGCAGGGGGACCGTACGCAGCCCCGACCGGTGCAGGAGCGTCCAGTGCACGTCCAGCCCGTACGACTCCACGGCGATCGAGCGGAGCCCCCGGCGGCGCAGGACCGCGCCGAGCAGGGTGAGGCCGTCCGAGAAGCCGGAGCAGATCACGATGCGCTCCGGGTCGGCGCGGACGCCCCGGGCGCGGGAGAGATAGCCCGCGAGGGCGGTGCGCAGCTCGGGACGGCCGCGTGGATCGCCGTAGCCGAGGGCCTCGTGCGGGGCGCGGGTCAGGGCGCGGCGGGCCGCCTTGAGCCAGGCGGCGCGCGGAAAGGACGCGAGATCGGGTCGGCCGGGGACGAGGTCGTAGGCGGGACGGGCCTGTTCGCGGCGGCGCGGCGCGGCCTGGGGCGCCGGCCGTACGACGCTCCGCTCGGCGACCCGGGTGCCCGAGCCCTGGCGGGCGGTGAGCCAGCCCTCGGCGACGAGGTCGGCGTAGGACTCGGCGACCGTGTTGCGGGCGACGCCGAGGTCGACGGCGAGGGAGCGGGAGGACGGGAGACGGGTCCCGGGGGCCAGCCGGCCGCTGCGGACGGCCTCGCGCAGCGCCTCCGTCAGCCCCTTGCGGATACCGGACCCGGTCGGCTCGACATGGAGGTCGACACCCAGAGTGGCCCATGTTTTCCCCATGGGAATGGACCATACCCCTGGGCTACTCCCCTCGTAGGGTCGATGGCATGACGACGCAGGACATGACTACCCAGCCCACCCCGACAGCCCCCGCGACCGACGCCGGCTCCCCTCCCACCGCCTCCGCGGCGCCCGCCGCCACCGCGCCGTACGCGCCCGAGCACGCCCCCCGGCTGGCCTGGGCCGAGCTCGCCCCCGAGGTCTACAAGGCGATGGTCAGGCTCGACGCGGCGGCCCGGCGCGGGGTGGACCCCACGCTCCTCGAACTGGTGAAGATCCGCGCCTCGCAGCTCAACCACTGCGCGTTCTGCCTGGACATGCACACCAAGGACGCGCTCGCGGCGGGCGAGAGTGTGGAGCGGATCGTGCAGCTCGGCGCGTGGGAGGAGTCGCGGCACTTCTACACGGAGAAGGAGCTCGCGGCGATCGAGCTGACCGAGGCCGTCACGGTCCTGACGGACGGCTTCGTGCCGGACGAGGTGTACGAGCGCGCGGCCCGGCACTTCGAGGAGGCCGACCTGGTCCAGCTGATCGCCTCGATCACGATGATCAACGCCTGGAACCGGTTCGCCGTGACCTGCCGCATGGTGCCCGGCCACTACCGGCCGGGCGGGCACAAGTGACGGCCCGGCAGGCCGGGGAACACCCAGTGGCGGGCGGGGCCGGGCGGTTCCGGGCGCTGCACCACGGACGCGTGCCGGGTGATCCGCTGGTGCTGCCCGGGCCCTGGGACGCGGCGAGCGCCCGGGTGTTCGCGGACGCGGGGTTCCCCGCGCTCGCCACACCCAGCGCCGGGGTGGCCGCGTCGCTGGGGTACGCGGACGGGGAGACGCCCGCCGCCGAGATGTTCGCGGCCGTCGCGCGGATCGCCCGCGCGGTCGACGTGCCGGTGTCGGCGGACGTCGAGGGCGGCTACGGGCTGGCGCCCCGAGAGCTGGTGGAGCGGCTGCTGGAGGCGGGGGCCGTCGGCTGCAACCTTGAGGACTCCGAGGGCGGGGTCCTCAAGGACGCGGCCCGGCACGCCGACTGGCTGGCCGAGGTGCGGAGCGCGGCGGCGGACCTGCTGTTCGTGAACGCCCGTATCGATGTCTTCGCGTACGGGGACGGGGATCCCGAGCGGGCCATCGAGCGGGCCGCGCTCTACGTCGCCGCGGGAGCGGACTGCGTGTATCCGATCGGGGCCCCGGCCCAGGTGCTCCCGCTGCTGCGGTCCGGTGTCCAGGGCCCCCTGAACGCGTTCGCCCGGCTCGACGGGACCTCTCCCGCCGAACTGGGTGAACTGGGCGCCACACGGGTCACGTTCGGCCCCGGTCTGCAACGCCGGGCGACCGAGGCGCTCGAAGACATCGCGGCGAAGCTGCGCTAGGGCTGTCGGACAGGTCCTGGCCGCGCGGCGGCTCGCCTCAGGTCGCGGCGGCCGTCACGGGCGCAGCCACGCCCGCCAGGTCGACCGGTGGCGGTCCGCCCACTTCCTCGCCGCCTCCTCGGGCGTCAGCCTGTCGTTGGCGATCATCAGGGAGACCTCGTTCTGGTCCTCGGTGGTCCACTTGAAGTTCTTCAGGAAGGCGGCCGCCCTGCCACCGGTCCTCGCGAAGTCGGCGTTCAGGTACTTCTGCAGCGGGGTGTGCGGGTAGGCGCAGGCGACCTTCGCCGCGTCGGCGTCGCAGCCCTCCTTGTAGGCGGGCAGCTTCACCTCGGTCATGGGCACCTTCTCGAACAGCCACTGCGGGGAGTACCAGTACGTGAGGAAGGGCTTCTTCTCCTTCGCGAACTGCTTCATCTGCGTAATCTGCGCGGCCTCGGAACCGGCGAACACCACCTGGTAGTTCAGCTTCAGGTTG
Organism: Streptomyces sp. NPDC015532; assembly: GCF_043078065.1. Taxonomy (NCBI): domain Bacteria; kingdom Bacillati; phylum Actinomycetota; class Actinomycetes; order Kitasatosporales; family Streptomycetaceae; genus Streptomyces; species Streptomyces sp. NPDC015532. The sequence continues at coordinate 101,866 of NZ_JBIBSY010000024.1, forward strand.
GTCACCAGCGCCTTGTCGTTGGTGACGTACGACGGGGAGCCGTCGAGGAGCTGTCCCTTGCCGCCGCTCTCGGGTGTGCGCATCCGGTCGGCGTACTTGTCGAGGTTCTTCCAGTCGGTCACGTCCGGGTGCTGCTTCGCGAAGTACGTCGGGACGTACCAGCCGATGTGCCCGGTCACTCCGAGGTCGCCGCCGGGCGCGATCGTCTTCTTGTCGGTGACGTAGCGCTTCTCCTGGTCCGGGTGGCCCCAGTCCTCCAGGATGGCGTCGACGCGGCCCTGGCTGAGCGCGTCCCAGGCCGGCACCTCGTCGACCTGGACGGTGTCGACGCGGTAGCCCAGCTCGTGTTCGAGCACGTACCGCGCCACGCCCACGTTGGCCTGGGCGCCGACCCAGGACTGCACGGACAGGGTCACCGTCTTCGCGCCCCGGGCGTTCGCGAAGGGCGAGGCCTGCTTGGTCATGTCGGCGGCGCCACAGCCGGTGAGCAGCAGCAGGGCCGAGGCGCCGGCCACCGCGGATGTCGTACGAACTCGCATGTCAGGCTCCCTTCTTCGCGCGGCGTCCGGTCGGCTGGGTCACCCGGTCGAGCATCAGGCCGAGGCAGACGATCGCGGCGCCCGCGACCAGTCCGGTGGCCAGGTCGCCCTGGGCCAGACCGAACACGACGTCGTAGCCGAGCGCGCCACCACCGACCAGACCGCCGATGATGACGACGGCGAGGACCAGGACGACGCCCTGGTTGACGGCGAGCAGCAGCGCGGGCCGCGCCAGCGGAAGCTGGACCTGCCGCAGCTGCTGCGCGGGGGTCGCGCCGAGCGAGCGGGCGGCCTCCAGGGCGGCCGGGTCGACGGCGCGCAGCCCCTGGGTGGTGATGCGGACCACGGCGGGCAGCGCGTAGACGACCGCGGCGGCGACGGCGGGGGCGCGACCGATGCCGAACAGCGCGACCACGGGGATGAGGTAGACGAACTGCGGCATGGTCTGGCAGACGTCGAGGACCGGCCGCAGCAGGCGCTCGAACCGTTCGCTGCGGGCTGCCGCGACGCCGACGGCGAAGCCGATCACGAGGGTCACGGCGACGGCCGCGAGGACCTGCGACAGCGTGTCGAGGGACGGCTTCCAGGCGCCGAGCACGCCGATCGCGGCCATCGCGAGGACGGCGGTCAGGGCGGTGCGCCAGGTGCCGATCAGCCAGGCCAGGGCGGCGACGGTCAGCAGGACGGCCCACCACGGCAGCCACTGGAGTCCGTCCCGGAGCGGGTCGAGGACCCAGGTGGTGAAGTGGCCCGCCCAGTCGGCGGTGCCGCCGACGTACGGGACGCCCGAGTACAGGTGGCCGGTCATCCAGTCGACGGCGTGGTTCACCGGCTCGGCGATGTTCACCGCCCACGCGTCGGGCCATTCCGTCCGGCCCGCGAGGCGGCCGGTGAGCACGACGGCGAGGACGGCCACGGCGGCGAGCGCCCCGTACAGCCGGGAGGTGTTCTCGCGGGCCGCCCCGAGCCGCTCACCCGCCGCGGCCGTGACCCGGTCGAGGACGACGGCGAGCAGGACGATCGGGATGCCGGCGGCGAGTGCGGCGCCCACGTCGACGGAGGCGAGGGCCTGGTAGACGCGGTCGCCGAGGCCACCGGCACCGATCACGGACGCGATGACGGCCATGGACAGCGCCATCATGATCGTCTGGTTGAGGCCGAGGAGGAGTTCCCTGCGGGCCAGTGGAAGGCGGGCGGTGAACAGACGCTGGCGGGCCGTGGCCCCGAGCGAGGCGACGGCCTCCATCACGCCCTCGTCCGCGTCGCGCAGGCCGAGCGCGGTGAGACGGGCCATGGGCGGGGCGGCGTAGACGACGGTGGCGAGCACGGCCGCCGGAACACCGATGCCGAAGACCAGCACGACGGGCAGCAGATACGCGAACGCCGGAAGCACCTGCATGGTGTCGAGGACGGGGCGCAGTGCGCGGTGGGTGCGGTCGGAGAGCCCGGCGGCGAGGCCGAGCAGCACGCCCAGCGCGACGGAGGCGAGCACGGCGACGACCATGACCGCCAGCGTCTGCATGGTGGGCACCCACATGCCGAGCAGTCCGCAGACGAGGAACGCGGCACCGGTGCCGAGGGCCTGCCGCACTCCGGCGGCCCGCCAGGCCACGAGGGCGGCCAGAGCGGTCACCCCGGCCCAGCCGCCCGCGAGGAGCAGCAGATAGACGGCGCGTACGGAGAGGACGACGGCGTTGCTGACGTAGCCGAAGAAGTACAGGAACAGCGGGTGGCTGTCGCGGTTGTCGATGATCCAGTCGCCGGCCCTGCCGAGCGGTCCGGTCAGGTCGACGGTCAGGGCGTGCGGCCAGCTTCCGCTGGACCAGCGGGCGTCGGCGAGGGGCACGAGCACCGCCGCGAGGACGGTGAGCAGCACGAGCTTGCCGACGGCGGGGTGCCGCAGACGGGCGGGCAGGACGGTACGGGGAGCGGACGCGGTGACTGTGGCCATCACACCGCCTCCGTCCGCGGACCCGCCCCGGCACGTGGGTCCGCTCCGGCACCCAGGTCGGCCCCGGCGCTTGGCTCCGCTCCGGCACCCAGGCCCGCGTCGGCACGCAGGTCCGCTTCGGCGTGTGTCCTCGCTTCGGCGCGCAGGTCCGTTCCGGCGACGACGGCGAGCAGCCGCTCGTGGTCGACGACGCCGAGGCAGCGGCCGTCCTGGACCACGCAGGCGGCGCGCCCGCTGCCGGACACGGTCTTGATGGCCTCGGCGACCAAGGTGCCGGGCGTGAGCGCGCCGGGGTGGTCCGGCCCGCCGCAGTCCCCTGCCCGCAGCGCCGTGCCGACGGTCATGACCTGCTCGCGGGGCACGTCCCGGACGAACTCGCGGACGTAGGCGTCGGCCGGGGAGCCGACGATCTCCTCGGGGGTGCCGAGCTGGACGATCCGCCCGTCGCGCATCAGTGCGATGCGGTCGCCGAGACGCAGGGCCTCGGTCAGGTCGTGGGTGATGAAGACCATCGTGCGGCCCTCCTCGCGGTGCAGCCGGACGACCTCCTCCTGCATGTCACGCCGGATCATCGGGTCGAGCGCGCTGAACGGCTCGTCGAAGAGCAGGACCTCGGGGTCGACGGCGAGCGCGCGGGCCAGCCCGACACGCTGCTGCTGACCGCCGGACAGCTCGCCCGGTCTGCGCTGCTCCAGGCCTTCCAGGCCGACCTTGGCGACGACCTCGGCGGCCCTCGCCCGGCGTTCCTCGCGCGAGACGCCCTGGATCTCCAGGCCGTAGGCGACGTTGTCGAGGACGGTGCGGTGCGGCAGCAGGCCGAAGTGCTGGAAGACCATCGCGGCGCGGTGGCGGCGCAGTTCGCGCAGCCGGCCCTTGTCCATCGCGAGGACGTCCTCGCCGTCGATCGCGAGGCTTCCCGAGGTGGGTTCGATCAGCCGGGTGAGACAGCGCACCAGGGTGGACTTGCCGGAACCGGACAGGCCCATCACGACGAAGACCTCGCCCTTGCGCACGTCGAAGCCGACGTCACGGACGGCGGCGGTGCAGCCGGTGGCGGCCCGCAGGGCGGCGGCGTCGAGGGAGGCGAGTGCGGGGTCGCCGGGGACACGGTCGGCCTTCGGGCCGAACACTTTCCACAGGCCGCGTACGGAGAAGACAGGGCGGTCGGCGGTGGTGGCGCCCTGGGCGCCGGTGGGCGTGTTCATCGCGCGCCACCTCCGATCAGGTCGGCGGCTTTCTCCCCGACCATGAGCACCCCGACCATCGGGTTCACGGCGGGCATGGCCGGGAACACCGAGGCATCGGCGATCCGGATGCCGTCGAGGCCGTGGACGCGCAGTTCGGGGTCCACGACGGCGAGTTCGTCACCGAGCCCGCCCATCCGGCAGGTGCCCGCCGGGTGGTACACGGTGTGCGCGACCTGGCGTGCGTACGCGCTCAGTTCCTCGTCACCGGTGACGTCGGGTCCGGGGCACACCTCCCGCTTGAGCCAGCCGGCGAGCGGTTCGGCCGCGGCGATCTCACGGGCGATCCGGATGCCGTCGACGAGGGTGCGGCCGTCGTAGTCGTCCTCGTCCGTGAAGTACCGGAAGTCGAGGGCGGGTTTGACGGTCGGGTCGGCGCTGGTGAGGTAAAGACGGCCGCGGCTGCGTGGCTTGGGGATGTTGGGCGTCATCGAGACGCCGTGCGCGGGACGTTCGTAGCCGATGCGCTCCGGGTTGTCCGTGAAGGGGATCTGGTAGAAGTGGAACATCAGGTCGGGGCCCGGCTGTTCGGGGTCACGGCGCACGAACAGACCCGCGTCGGAGTCCATCGCCGAGTTCTCCGGGATCGGCCCGTTCGTCTCCCAGACGATCACCGACTCGGGGTGGTCGAGCAGGTTCTCGCCGACGCCCGGCAGATCGTGGACGACGGGGATGTCCAGCTCCTCCAGATCACCGGCGGGCCCGATGCCGGAGTGCAGCAGCAGCCTCGGCGAGTCGACGGCGCCCGCGCAGAGCAGGACCTCGTGGCGGGCGCGGACGAGAACCTCCTCGTCGTCCTTCGTGCGGACGTGCACGCCCGTGACGCGCTTCCCGTCCAGTTCCAGCTTGTACGCCCAGGTCTCCAGCAGGAGCGTCAGGTTGGGCCGCTCGTCCATCACGGGGTGCAGATACGCCACGGAGGCGCTCGACCGCTTGTTGTCCTCCGGGTGGTACGCGAGGTCGAAGAAGCCGGCGCCCTCGGTGAACGGCTGCCGGTTGAAGCCCTCGACCAGCGGCACACCGAGAGCGGACCGCGCGGCGTCCACGAAGTCCCGCGCGATGGCGTTCCGGTCCTTCGCGTCGACCGGGACGATGTTGTTCAGGAGCCGCGTCCAGTACGCCTCCATCGGCGCCGCGCCCCAGCCCTTGGCGCCGGCCGCCTCCCACTCGTCCCAGTCGGACGGCAGCGGCTTGAACGCGATCAGCGTGTTGTGCGACGAGCAGCCGCCGAGCACCCGGGCGCGGCTGTGCCGGATGTGCGAGTTGCCGCGCGGCTGTTCGGTGGTCGGGTAGTCGTAGTCGAGTTCCCCGCCGAGCAGGCCCATCCAGCGGCGCAGGGTGAGGACGTCCTCGCGTCCCACGTCGCTGGGGCCGCCCTCGATGACGGCGACGCTGACATCCGGGTTCTCGGTGAGGCGGGACGCGATCACGGAGCCCGCCGTACCGCCGCCGATGACGACGTAGTCGTACGTGTTCTCGTGCTGGGACATGAAGGGGTACTCCAAAAGGCCGTGAAGGTGGGGGGCTTGCCGGGTGCCGGAGTCAGCCGGCGAACCAGCGGACGGGCGCGGGCGCGAGGTTCTGGTAGACGTGCTTGGTCTCCCGGTACTCGGCGAGTCCGGCGGGACCGAGTTCGCGCCCGACGCCGCTGCGGCCGAAGCCTCCCCACTCCGCCTGCGGGAGGTAGGGGTGGAAGTCGTTGATCCAGACGGTGCCGTGCCGCAGCCGCCCCGCGACACGGCGGGCGCGGCCGGCGTCGGCGGTCCACACAGCGCCCGCGAGGCCGTACTCGGTGTCGTTGGCGAGCGCGACGGCCTCGTCCTCGGTGGTGAACGTCTCCACGGTCAGGACGGGCCCGAAGACCTCCTCGCGGACGACGCGCATGCCGCGGTGGCACTGGTCGAGCACGGTCGGCTCGTAGAACCAGCCGGTGGCGGGCCGGACGTCGGACGGCTCGGGCCGCTTGCCGCCGGCGCGCAGCACCGCGCCCTCGGCCAGCGCGGAGGCGACGTACGCCTCGGTCTTCGCGCGCTGCTGCTCGGAGACCAGCGGGCCGCACTCGACACCGTCCTCGGTGCCGCGGCCGAGCCTGATCGCGCTTGCCCTGCGGGCGAGTTCGGCGACGAAACGCTCGCGCAGGGTCTCCTCGACGATGAGCCGCGAACCGGCCGAGCACACCTGACCGCTGTGGATGAAGGCGGCGTTGAGGGCCTGGTCGACGGCGGTGTCGAATCCCTTCTCGGTGGAACAGGCGTCGGCGAAGACGACGTTGGGGTTCTTGCCGCCGAGTTCGAGCGCGACCTTCTTGACCGTGTCGGCGGCGGCGCGCGCCACCTTCGTACCGCTGGCGAGGCCTCCGGTGAAGGAGACGAGGTCGACGTCGGGGTGCTCGGCGAGACGGGCGCCGACGGAGTGTCCGGGGCCGGTGACGAGACCGGCGACACCGTCGGGGAGGCCCGCCTCGGCCAGCAGCCGGAGCAGGGCGACGGTCGTCAGCGGGGTGATCTCGCTGGGCTTGACCACGAAGGTGTTGCCGGCGGCGAGGGCCGGAGCGATCTTCCAACTGGCTTGCAGCAGCGGATAGTTCCACGGCGTGATCAGCGCGCACACACCGACGGGCTCGTGCACGACGACGCTGTGGACGTCGGACGAACCGGCGTCCACCACGCGGCCGCCGCCCTCCCCCACCACGAGGTCGGCGAAGTAGCGGAAGGCGTCGGCGACGCAGTCGATGTCGACGCGCCCCTCTTCCAGGGTCTTGCCCGCGTCCCGGCTCTCCAGCAGGCCGAGTTCCTCGCGGTCGCGGACGAGGAGGCCGGCGACGCGGCGCAGCAGGGCGGCGCGCTCGGTGACGGGGGTGTGCGGCCAGGGCCCCTCGTCGAAGGCGCTGCGCGCGGCGGCGACCGCGAGGTCCGCGTCCTTCTCGTCCCCTTCCGCGACCACGGCGAACGGCTCGGCATCGGCTGGGTCGAGGATCTCGCGCGTCGCGCCGGAGAGCGCCGCGCGCCACTCGCCGCCCACGTGGATGGTCTGTTCTGCCTGCAGTCCGGCCATGGTCGGTGTTGCCTTCCGTTCCTGTGCGGTCCCCCTGCGTCACGTGGGTGTCGCCCCCGTGAGCTGTGAGCACCTGCCCCTCGGCCCCGGCCGCATGCGCGATCGGGCATCCGAAGTGCGCCGGATCACGGAAAAACCCCCCGAAAGGAGACAAGGCCGACGGCGTCTCTCCCGACACCCGCGCCTGCCTCGACGCATACGCGGCCGACATCCCGCGCCAGGGGCGACCGGTCGGCCGGTCGGCGTCAGGCGAGGTTCGCGCAGGCGGACCCGGTCGGGCAGAAGGAGTTCACGGCCGTCGTGAGCTGCCCGGTCATGTCCGTGCCCGGCGGACCGCTCGCGACGATGGCGTACGGCGTGCCGTCGGCGGCCTGGAAACGGTGGTCGATGGTCTGGGTGGCCCCGTACCGCTTGTCGTAGTAGCTGTAGCTGAACTCCGTCCAGCCGGTGCCGGTCCGCCGGTCCAGGTACTGGTAGTCCTTGGCCCCCTTCGCGATGCTCTCGGCCTGCGCCGAGGACTCCGCCGCCGAGGGCTCCATGATCTCGAACACCAGGAGCCTGCGGCTTCCGTCAGGTGCCGTGTAGGTGACGACGGGCGCCAGCTTGCCCTGCTTCTCCTCGCGCGCCCAGCCGTCCGGCACGTCCACGGTGTAGCCGACCGGATCGACCGAGCGGCTGTAACCGGGAGCCGGTGCCGGGGCGGTGGTCACGGCCGGGGCGGTGTACACGCCCTCGCCGCCGGAGTTGTTCGAGGTGCCCGGGGTCGCGCCGGGCTGCGGCGCCGTGACGGTGACCGAGGGAGTGGAGGGGTGCGCGCCCTGATGCCTCGCCGAGTCGCTCCGGGTCAACGCCCACAGCCCGCCGCCCACACCGCCCGCCAGCACGGCCACGGCCACGATCACCAGGAGCAGCCGCCGCGAGTCACCGGAGCCCCGCGGGCCGCCGCCCCCGGGCGGCACAACGCCACCGGGCCACGTCTGCGGCTGTGACTGCTGGTGCGACCAGGCAGCCTGGGCCTGGGCCCATTGCTGCTGTTGTTGTTGCTGCTGCTGTTGCTGCTGCGGCGACGGCTGGGGCGGCTGTGGCGGCATGGAACCCGCAGGCGGATAGGAATCAGGCCGCAGCGGACCCGCCTGCGTGGCCGCCGCCCACCACTGATCCCCGGCCGGCGGCGCTCCGCCGGCGTCCACACCGTCCTGGACCCCACCGTCGGTCCCGCCCGTACCGTCGTCGACCCATTGCCGACGGTCCGCGTCCCATCGCTGCGCCATCCCGTCACCCCCCGCTCCCCGTCGGCCCCACCCGACGGCCCGATCTCGGCGCGCTTCCCGCCGAACCTCTGCCGCGCCCATGCCCCCCGGCGGACCGTACGTAACGACGATAGTGAGGTTTCCGCCGTCAGCACCCCTTTTTATGCCGACAAAGCACATACGTTCGATACGTACTTTCCGTACGCCCGAACACCCCTGCGCGACGACCCGGACGCCCCCGGACGGCGGAACGACCGGATCCGGACACACCGATGCCCGGATGGTGATTCACCACCCGGGCATCGCGCGTGTCGCGGTGGAGCGAACACCGCCGGGCCGGACCCCTACCGGTCAGGCTCGGCTCGGTTCGCGCCGGATCAGATCAGGCCGAGGGAACGGACCGCCTCGCGCTCCTCCTCGAGCTCCTTGACGGAGGCGTCGATGCGGGTGCGGGAGAACTCGTTGATGTCCAGGCCCTGGACGATCTCGTAGCGGCCGTCCTTCGTGGTGACGGGGAAGGAGGAGATGAGACCCTCCGGCACGCCGTACGAACCGTCCGACGGGATACCCATGGAGGTCCAGTCGCCCTCGGCGGTGCCGTTGACCCAGGTGTACACGTGGTCGATGGCGGCGTTCGCGGCCGAGGCGGCCGAGGACGCGCCACGGGCCTCGATGATCGCCGCACCGCGCTTGGCGACGGTCGGGATGAACTCCTCCGCCAGCCACTTCTCGTCGTTGACGACCTCGGCGGCGTTCTTGCCGTCGACCGAGGCGTGGAAGATGTCGGGGTACTGGGTGGCGGAGTGGTTGCCCCAGATGGTCAGTCGCTTGATGTCGGCGACCGTGGTGCCCGTCTTCTTCGCGAGCTGGGTCAGCGCGCGGTTGTGGTCCAGACGGGTCATGGCGGTGAAGCGCTCGGCGGGTACGTCCGGAGCGGCGGCCTGGGCGATCAGCGCGTTGGTGTTCGCCGGGTTGCCGACGACCAGGATCTTGACGTCGTCCGCGGCGTTGTCGTTGATGGCCTTGCCCTGCGGCTTGAAGATGCCACCGTTGGCGGAGAGCAGGTCGCCGCGCTCCATGCCCTTGGTACGGGGGCGGGCGCCGACGAGGAGACCGACGTTGGCGCCGTCGAAGGCGACGTTCGGGTCGTCCGTGATGTCGATGCCCTGAAGAAGCGGGAAGGCGCAGTCGTCGAGCTCCATGGCGGTGCCCTCGGCGGCCTTCAGCGCCGGCGTGATCTCCAGGAGGCGCAGCTTGACCGGCACGTCCGCGCCGAGCAACTGGCCGGAGGCGATGCGGAAGAGCAGGGCGTAACCGATCTGGCCGGCCGCGCCGGTGACGGTGACGTTCACGGGAGTGCGAGTCATGGCGTTCTCCGTATGACAGCTGGCGGTGGGGCGTCCCTGCCCCGGGTGCAGGATCGTCCCCTGCAACCACCGCAATGATCGATCAAAGGTCCCGATGATCGATCTCTCGGCGTCAAGAGAGATCCGCCGCCAGGCTATCGCGCATCCGGGACGCCGGACGTCAGGGTCCGTGTGGCCCACCCCACAGATGGCCCGTGGATCCCCCGGGCAGGCGGTCGCCGAGCTCGGGAGAGGGTGAACTCGGCGACCGCCAAAGGGGTTACCGGGCACTCCGGGAAGGGATCTCCCCCCTTCCCGACAGCACCGGATCCCGTGGGGGTAGGGATCGCCTGCCCCCGCAGAACCAACTCAATCCCCCAAACCCGAAGTTTTCTCCGCCCCCTGGCCACAGGCACTCTTTCGCCCCCTCCGCCCCTACCCGTCCCACACCCGGGGCTCCGCCCCAGACCCAGCTCATCAAACGCCGGAGAGGCTGAAACTCCCCCTCCCGGGGCTGAAATCCGAACCGGCCACCACAACGCACCCGCACCCGGGATCCGACGCGAGGGGCCGTGCCGGTACATCGATGCCCGTCGCCACCGACGC
>NZ_JBIBSY010000025.1:0-85959 GCF_043078065.1 Streptomyces sp. NPDC015532
TGATTTTTGGCACGCTGTTGAGTTCTCAAGGAACGGACGCTTCCTTTGTACTCACCCTCTCGGGCTTTCCTCCGGGCGCTTCCCTTCGGTCTTGCTTTTCCGACTCTATCAGACCGTTTCCGTATCCGATTTCCTCGGTGCTTTTCAGGTTTCCGCTTTCGCGTTTCCCTTTCCGGCGAGTCCAAACTCTATCAGTCCTTTTCCCTCTCGCTGACCACCGTCCCGCAGACATGCGGAACATGACCCCGAGATAGGATCTGACAAGTTGGGTGCTGCCGGGCAACGACGCCTTGGTCACGCCGCTCAGCCTCAAGCAGGAGTACGACTCTACATGGGGTGCGGGAGCAGGCGCAAATCGTTTGCCCTGTCCTCTACGGCGCCAACCGGGATCTCTCGCGCGGAACCGGCACTTCATATGACATACCCTGCTCAACAGTGCGCTGTCCGGGACAGGCAGTGACGGCCCGTATAGATCTCCACCCCTCGGAGGCTTCCCATGACCACCGTGACGTCCCCTCTTGCAGGACGCGCCATCGGACTCGCCGCGGTACCGGACCCCGTCTTCTCCGGCGCGATGGTCGGCCCCGGCACGGCGATCGACCCTGTGCGTGAACCCTCGGAGGCTGTCGCCCCCGTGGACGGAGTGATCGTCTCCCTTCACCCGCACGCGTTCGTCGTCGTCGACAGTGAGGGCCACGGCGTGCTCACGCACCTGGGCATCGACACCGTGCAGCTCAACGGCGAGGGCTTCGAGCTGCTCGTCAACAAGGGGGACACCGTCACGCGCGGCCAGAGTGTCGTGCGGTGGAACCCCGCCGCCGTCGAGCAGGCCGGCAAGTCCCCGGTGTGCCCGGTCGTGGCCCTCGAAGCCACGGCGGACTCCCTCTCAGACGTCCGCGAGGACGGCGATGTGAAGGCCGGCGACACGCTCTTCGGCTGGCAGTGACATCGACGCTGTCCTGGACGGCGCTTCGACAACGATCACGGCGGCGGTACACGCCGCACTATTCGGAGACGGGTGAGATGGAGACAACGCTGCGAGGCGTCGGCGTGAGCCACGGTGTGGCGATCGGCGAGGTTCGGCACATGGGAACGGCGGTTCTCGAACCGCCTGCCAAGCAGATCCCCCCGGAGGACGCGGCCCGCGAACAGGCACGCGCCCGCAAGGCCGTGGAGGACGTGGCGGCCGACCTGATTGCGCGCGGCAATCTGGCGGGGGGCGAGGCCCAGGCGGTACTCGAAGCCCAGGCCATGATGGCCCAGGACCCGGAGCTGACGGCTGACGTGAACCGGCGGATCGCCGTCGGCAGCACGGCCGAGCGCGCGGTCTACGACGCGCTCGCCGCGTACCGGGCGCTGCTGGCCGGCGCCGGTGAGTACCTCGCCGGACGCGTGGCCGACCTCGACGACGTGCGGAACCGTATCGTCGCCCGGCTGCTCGGTGTGCCCATGCCGGGCGTCCCGGACAGCGACGAGCCCTACGTTCTTATCGCGCGTGACCTCGCGCCCGCCGACACGGCACTGCTGGACCCGACCCTGGTTCTCGGCTTCGTCACCGAGGAGGGCGGGCCGACCAGCCACAGCGCGATCCTGGCGCGTGCGCTGGGTGTGCCGGCCGTGGTCGCGCTCCCCGGCGCCGGTGAGCTCGCCGAGGGCACGGTGATCGCCGTCGACGGCAGCACGGGTGAGATCTTCGTGGAGCCGAGTGCGGAGAAGAAGGCGGATCTGGAGGCCGCGGCGGCGCACCGCAAGGCGGCACTCTCCACCTCGACGGGCCCGGGTGCCACCTCCGACGGGCACAAGGTCCCGCTGCTGGCCAACATCGGCGGTCCGGCGGACGTGCCGGCGGCCGTGGAGGCCGGTGCCGAGGGCGTCGGTCTGTTCCGGACCGAGTTCCTCTTCCTCGACGACAGCAAGAAGGCGCCGTCGGAGGAGAAGCAGGTCGAGGCGTACCGCCAGGTGCTCGAAGCCTTCCCCGAGGGCCGTGTCGTGGTGCGGGTGCTGGACGCGGGCGCGGACAAGCCGCTCGACTTCCTGACGCCCGCCGACGAGCCGAACCCGGCGCTCGGCGTGCGGGGCCTGCGTTCGCTGCTCGACCACCCCGATGTCCTGCGTACGCAGCTCACCGCTCTCGCGAAGGCCTCGGACGGACTGCCGGTCTACCTCGAGGTCATGGCTCCGATGGTCGCGGACCGTACGGACGCCAAGGCGTTCGCGGACGCGTGCCGGGCGGCCGGACTGCGGGCGAAGTTCGGCGCGATGGTGGAGATCCCGTCGGCCGCGCTGCGGGCACGGTCGATTCTGCAGGAGGTCGAGTTCCTCTCCCTGGGAACCAACGACCTCGCGCAGTACACGTTCGCCGCCGACCGGCAGGTGGGTGCGGTGTCCCGTCTCCAGGACCCGTGGCAGCCGGCACTGCTCGACCTGGTCGCGCTGTCCGCCGAGGCGGCGAAGGCCGAGGGCAAGAGCTGTGGTGTCTGCGGTGAGGCCGCGTCGGACCCGCTGCTGGCGTGTGTGCTGACCGGTCTGGGTGTCACCTCCCTGTCGATGGGTGCCGCGTCGATTCCTTATGTGCGGGCGACACTGGCGAAGTACACGCTGGCCCAGTGCGAGCGGGCGGCCTCGGCCGCGCGTGCCACGGATACGGCGGAGGAAGCGCGTACCGCGGCGCAGGCGGTGCTGTCGGGCGAGTAGCCGGACGACGCCTTCGGGCGACAGCGGTTTTCGGTACGGAGGAGGGGCGCTCCATCTGCGGATGGGGCGCCCCTCTCGCGTTCAGTGGGTGTGGCCCGTCCCCTTTCCCCTGTCTCCGAGGTCGGGCGGTACGCAATAGTCGACGCCCGATTCCGGGGAGACCAGATCCCCGGAATCGAGGTCGGTGCAGTAGGCGTCGAACACCTCCCCCGCTGTGAGGGGCTCCAGGTCCTCGCCGCGTAGGCGCCATCCGTAGACGCGGTCGGTGGTGTCGGGTGTGGTGGTGCGCATGACGAGTCCGCAGGCGCTCCGGGTGGCGATACCGAGGGCCAGGACGGTGGTGAATTCGAGGGCTTCGGATTCGTCGAGGCAGGTCGTGCCCTCGATGCGTCCCTCGGTCCGGAGTGCGGCGACGAGTGTGTCGGGGGCGGAGGTGACGCTGCATACGAGGTGGAGTTCTCCTGGGCCGGCGGTTTCCACGACCCGGGTGACGAGGTGGGCCGCGCGGATGAAGGAGGCTCGGCCGATGTCCTCACCGCAGGTCGCGCAGGTGCCGACGCGGGCCAGGAGCATGGTGGCGTACTCCCAGGTGGCCCGGCGGACCGCTTCGTCGACGAGGTCCGGGACCAGTTCGTCGAGGGGCTGTCCGTCGTAGGGGATGGTGGGGCCGGTCGCCGCGATTTGGGCGGTGAAGCGGGTACGGCTGACCGGGGTGTCGGGTTCCAGGCCGCTGTCGGCGCAGAATTCGGCGTATTCCTCGGGGTCGAAGAGTGCCACCGTGGTGTGGCTGCCCTGGGCTGCGAGTGCCTTGAGCAGGCTTTCGACCTGCTGGAGATAGGTCGTGTGGTCGTCGAAGGCGAAGGTGCGATAGCGCCGCATCGCCCGGAAGTCCTGTTCGTCGGTCAGCAGGCCGATGGTGCCGGCGATTTCGCGGCGCAGGACGCGTCGCATGGTGTGCTGCTGGGTGTGCGCCATTGAATTTCCCCCTGTGCGCAGTCGATCAATGCTCACTCACAGTAACGGGATGCACTGACAACGCGGGGCGGGTGAGCCGGTCGCGCACGAGGCGGTGCTGGAACACGCAGGTCGTGGCTATGGTCGCGCCGAAGAGAGTCCAGCCGAGGGGTCCGGCCGCGATGGCTGCCGTGACAGCGAGTGGCCCGACGCTGCGCTGTACGGCTTGCGCGAGTCCGTGGACGCCGAGGTAGCTGCCCTGCGCGGTGTCCGGGGCGAGGGCCACGGAGAGTTCCCACGAGACCGTGGCGTGGAGCATCTCCGTCACGGTGAAGGTGACGGCCGCCGCGGTGAGGAAGAGGGTCACGGCCGTGGTTCCGCCTGTCGCGGAGAGCGCCAGGGTGACGCCTCCGAGGGCGAAGAACGCGGAGAGCGGGACGAGCAGGCCTCGGGCCGCGGCCGTGGTGGCGCCGAGCCGGGCCAGGGGGACCTGGAGGGTCACGACCATCACGTTGTTCAGAACCATCAGCAGGGGTGCGAGGCCGTGGGGCGCGTGTTCGGAGTGGGCGACGCACAGGGGCAGCCCGACTTTGAACACGGCGTCGTCGAGGAAGAGGACGGCCTCTGTGGCGACGTAGGCGAGGTAGGTACGGTCGCGCCACGGCCCGACGGGTCGCGTCGCGGGAGCCGGGTCCTTGGACGTGGCGATCGTGCGGGTGGCCGAGGGCGGTTCGCCGCAGCGGGCCGTCGCGAGGGCGACGGCCACGAAGGAGAGGGCGTCGCCGGTGAGCAGCCACTGGTACGCGGCGGTGGTGCCGATGGTGAGGGCTCCCGCCGCGGCGAGGCCTCCGAGGGCCCAACCGGCGTTGGCGACGGTGCGGTTGACGGCTTGGTAGCGGACGCGGTCGGGTCCTGAGACCCGGGTGGCGTACAGCTTGGTGAGGACGTTGGCGGCGCGGTCGCCGAAGCTGCCCGCGGCGGAGTACGCCAGCAGGAGGGCGTAGTTGTCCGTGGTGAGCAGGGCGAAGGAGGCGAGGGCGCGCAGGAGTTGGAGCGCGATCAGAACGTGGGTCAGGGGCAGTCGGTCGGCGAGGCGCCCGCCCAGCGGTGCGCCGGCGATTCCGACCGCTCCGGCCGCGGCCACGAGGGTGCCGATCTGTGCGACCGAGAGACCGGCGACGTAGGTGAAGTACAGGACGGAGACGGAGGCCCACAGGCCGCTGCCGATGCGGTCGACCAGGGCGATCCAGAGCATTCTTCGGCCGTCGGGGCCTCCTGGAATGCGTGTCGACCATGCGGCTGCGCGGCGCGTCGGGTTCACGACTCCCCCTTGCTTCCAGTTATGTATTGATACATACTTAGTAACGTGGCAACACAATATTCGATCAGTGGTACGACGGCCAAGGCAATTGCCGCGTCCGTGGAACGAGGCGTGGCCGAGGGGGCCCTGGAGCCGGGCACGGCGCTGCCCCCGGTGCGCGGCTTGGCCGAGCGGCTGGGCGTCAGTCCCGGAACGGTCGCGACGGCGTACAAGGAACTGCGGCAACGGGCGATCGTGGTGACCCGCGGACGCGGTGGGACTGTGATCGCCGCCGCGCCCTCGGTGGCGTCACGGCGCCCACCACGCGTGCCGGACGGACTGCGCGACCTGGCGGGCGGGCATCCTGATCCCGCACTGCTCCCCCACCTGGTACCGCCGTCGCAGCTCTCCCCGGGTGCCCGCTCACATCGCAGTGCACCGCGTCTGGCGCGGTTGGAGGAGGCCGTACGCGACCGGCTGGAGCCCGACGGGGTGCCGGCGGAGCATGTGACGTTCGCCCATGGCGCGCTCGACCTGATCGGGCGGTCGCTGTCGGTGGAGTTGCGTCCGGGGGACGCGGTCGCGATGGAGGACCCGGGCTATCACCATCTGCTGGACCTGGTCACGGCGCTGGGACTGCGCACGGTTCCGGTCGCGGTGGACGACCAGGGTGTACTGCCGGATGCCCTGCGGTCGGCTCTGCGGGCGGGGGTACGTGCGGTGGTGTGCAGTCCGCGGGCGCAGAATCCTTGCGGCGGCAGCTTCTCGGCGGGACGGCGGGACGCTCTCGTCGACGTGCTCCGGGAGGCACCCGATGTGCTGGTCGTGGAGAACGATCACGCGTCGTCCGTCGCCGGCGCGCCGCTGCGCACACTGACCGCGGGCGGTCTGAACCGCTGGGTCCATGTGCGCACGGTGAGCAAGTTCCTGGGAACCGACCTGCGGTGGGCGGCCGCGGCATGCGACCCGACGACACTGGCCCGTCACGACGGACGCATGCTGCTGACGTCGGGCTGGGTCAGTCACCTGTTGCAGGAGACGGTGCTCGGGCTGATGACGGACGAGAGCACGCGCGCGCTGGTGGGGCGTGCCCAGGAGACGTACGCGCTGCGCCGGGACGCGCTGCTCCGTGAGTTCGCGGACCGCGGCACACAGGCCCACGGCGTGAGCGGGCTGAACGTCTGGGTGCCCGTGCGGGACGAGTCGGCGGTGGTGAACGGACTTCGTTCGTACGGTTGGTGGGTCGCGGCGGGCGCGCGTTTCCGGACCTCGGCCGCACCTGGTGTACGCATCTCGGTGGCGGAACTCACCGCCGCCGACTCCGTGCGGCTGGCCTCCGACTTCGCCGCCGTGCTCGGCGAGTCGGAGGCGACCTACGGTGGCTGATCAGTCGCGCTCACGGGCCAGCTTCTCGTAGAAGCGCAGAAGTTCGACGTTGTCCACGGATCCGAGGTTGACGGCCTTCTCCATGGACGCGCCCTGGAGGAGGCGCTTGACGGGGACCTCGATGCGCTTGCCGGTCAGGGTGTGCGGCACTCCGGGTACTTCGATGACCTCGTCGGGAACGTGCCGCGGGGAGAGCTGTTCGCGGATGGTGCCCTTGATGCGGTTCAGGAGGTCCTCGTCCAGCACGGCTCCGGGTGCGAGATGGACGAAGAGCGGCATCCAGTAGCCGCCGTCGGGCTGTTCGACACCGATGACCAGCGATTCCCTGATCTCGGGAAGGCGCTCGACGGCCTCGTAGATGTCGGCCGAGCCCATCCGCACGCCCTGCCGGTTGAGCGTGGAATCGGAACGGCCGTGGATGACGACCGAGCCTCGTGAGGTGACGGTGATCCAGTCACCGTGGCGCCACACTCCGGAATACGTGTCGAAGTAGCTGTCGTGGTAGCGGCTGCCGTCGGGGTCGTTCCAGAAGCGGATGGGCATCGACGGCATCGGGTTGGTGACGACCAGTTCGCCGACCTCGTCGGTGAGGGGCTTTCCGCTGGGGTCCCAGGACTGGAGGTCGGTGCCGAGGCCGACGGCCTGGAGTTCGCCGATGTACACCGGGAGCGTCGGTACCGCTCCGGCGAAGCAGGAGCACACATCGGTGCCGCCGCTGACGGAGGCGATCCACAGGTCCTCGCGGACCTCGTCGTGCAGCCAGCGGAATCCGTCGGGCGGCAGGGGCGAGCCGGTCGTGGCGACGCACCGCACACGGCCGAGGTCGAAGTCGCGCGAGGGGTGGACGCCCGCCTTGCGGCAGGCCATCACGTACGCGGCGGACGTGCCGAAGAGGGTCGCTCCCGTGCGTTCGGCGATACGCCACTGGGCTCCCGTGTCCGGATAGCCGGGGCTGCCGTCGTACAGCACGATCGTGGTGCCCGTGAGCAGGCCGGAGACGAGGAAGTTCCACATCATCCAGCCGGTGGACGTGTACCAGAAGAAGCGGTCCTCGGGACCCAGGTCGCATTGCAGGCCGAGCTGCTTGAGGTGCTCGACGAGGATGCCGCCCTGGGACTGCACGATCGCCTTGGGAAGGCCCGTCGTGCCGGAGGAGTAGAGCACCCACAAGGGGTGGTCGAAGGGGACCTGCTCGAAGACGGGCTCCACGTCGGCGGAGGTCAGCGCCGACCACTCCAGGGCGTCCGCCGGCGCGTCCGTGCCCAGCAGCGGGATGTGGACGACGGCCTTCAGTGTGGGCAGTTCACTGCGTAGCTCGGCGACCGTGTCACGGCGGTCGTGCTCCTTGCCTCCGTAGCGGTAGCCGTCGACGGCGAACAGGACCACGGGTTCGACCTGCTGGAAGCGGTCGAGGACGCTGCGGGCGCCGAAGTCGGGGGCGCAGGAGGTCCAGACCCCGCCCACGGCGGCCGTGGCGAGCAGGGCGACCACGGCTTCGGGGATGTTCGGGAGATAGCCGCTGACCCGGTCTCCCGGGCGGACGCCGAGGGCGCGCAGCTCGGCGGCCAGGGAGCCGACCTGGCGGCGCAGGTCGGACCACGTCACGGGGACGGACTCGTGGGTCTCGTCGACATACAGGAGGGCCGGTTCGTCCGCCCGGGTCTCCGCGGCGCGCAGCGCGTGCTCCGCGTAGTTGAGGGTCCCTCCGGGGAACCACGTGGCACCGGGCATGGCGCGGTCGCCGAGCACGCGCGTGTAGGGGGTCGAGAACCGGACGTCGAACCATTCGGTGACGGCCTTCCAGAACGTCTCCAGCTCGTCGACCGACCAGCGGTGCAGGGCCGCGTAGCCTCCGTCGGCCGGCGCTCCGTGCCGTTCGGCCGCCCAGGCCTGGAACTTCGTGACCTGCGCCTGGGCGATGCCCTCGGCGGAGGGCTGCCAGAGCGGTGAGGGGTTCGTGGTGGACATGGGGCGGCTCCCGGACTGTGCGCGTCGTGTGCGTCGGTCGCGCACGAGCGGGGGTGTGCGCGTCACGCGGCTGACACGGACGATGCCATGTGATCGACTTCTTTACCAGGGCACACCGCACATAGTCGGCGACATGAAGATGTGGCGTGACAACAGGTGAACGGCAGTTGAACGGCTCACTCAACGGGCGACCGTAGTGGCAGGGTGAGCAGCATGGACGGTCGTGACCTGGTGCGTTCGGTGAAAGCGGTCGGCTCGGGGGGTACCACTCAGGGGTTGCTCACAGTGCGAGCCGCGTGGCGCAGGAGGCGCGCCGACGCCTCCGGTCTGCCGCAGCGGGGGGCCGAGCGGGCGCGGGTGCCGGGGCCGGTGCTCGGTGTGGAGCCGGGCCCCGGTGGCGGAGTCGTCCGCTTCACGCGCTCGGAACTGCGGATCACCGTCACGGTGGGCGGGGCGGTCTTCTGGGGCTGGGACGCGGTCGCTCCGGAGCCGTCGTACGCCCTCGCGGGCCGCTCCCCGGAACCCGACCCGCGGGCCGTTCTGGAGCCGGACAAGGACGGCGGCTGGCGCGTCGTGGCCGAGCGGGTCACGGTAGCGGTCTCACGGCACGGCGCGGTCCAGGTCCTGACGCCCGGCGGAGTGGTCCTGCGCCGGGATCTGCCGCCCCGGTGGTGGGAACCCGTCGACGGCGGCATCGCCCGCTGGATGCAGCGTTCGGAAGTGGCGGCCGACGCCCGGTTCTTCGGTCTGGGCGGCCGGGCCTCGGGGCTCCGGCTGCGCGAGGGGACGTACCGGTTGTGGAACACGGACCCGGGACAGGCCTTCGGGCCGGGCGACGATCCGCTGTACCTCACGATGCCGGTGCAGATGGTCGTCGCCGACGCGGGCACGCACCTCGTGTTCCACGACACGTCCTGGGACGGCACGGTGATCCTGCGCGAGGGCGGGGAAGGGGCCGGTTCGGGGCACGACCGGGCGGGATCGAGCGAGCTGCGCATGGACGGCGGCCCGCTCCGCTGCTGGGTGATGGTGGGGACTCCCGCGCGCGTGCTGCACTCCTGGGCGTCGCTGACCGGTGCCGCGGCGCTGCCGCCCGCGTGGGCGCTCGGGTACCAGCACGCGCGGTGGGGCTTCGGCAGCGAGCAGGAGGTGCGCAGGATCGTCGCGGGCTACCAGGAGCGGGGACTGCCGCTGGACGCCGTGCACCTGGACATCGACCACTACGACGCCCATCAGGTGTTCACCGTCGATCGCGACAGGTTCCCGAAGCTTCCCCTGCTCGCCGAGGAGCTGCGGCGCGACGGAATCCGGCTGGTGTCCGTCATCGACCCGGCCGTCAAGGCGGAGCCGGGCAACGCCGTGTACGACAGCGGTCTCGCCGAGGACGCCTTCGTCCGGGACGCCTCGGGGCAGCTCGTACGAGGCGTCGTATGGCCCGGGGAGGCCGTCTACCCGGACTTCACGGACACGCGGGCGCGCGCGTGGTGGGGCGGTCTCTACGAGGAGCGGCTCGCCCAGGGGTTCGCGGGGTTCTGGCACGGCATGAACGAGCCGACGTCGTTCACGGCGTTCGGGGAGCCGACACTGCCGCGTTCGGCGCGGCACGCCCTGGAGGGCCGCGGGGGTGACCACCGCGAGGCGCACAACGTGTACGCGCTGGGCATGGCCCGGGCAGCCTACGAGCGCCTGTGCGAACTCGCGCCCCAGGAGCGGCCGTTCCTGTTCTCGCGTTCCGGCTGGGCCGGACTGCAGCGCTACGCGGGGACGTGGTCCGGGGACGTGGCCACGGGCTGGCCGGGGCTGCGGGCGTCGTTGTCCCTGGTGCTGGGGCTCGGGCTGTGCGGGGTTCCCTACTCGGGACCGGATGTGGGCGGCTTCGACGGCAGCCCCTCGCCCGAGCTCTATCTGCGGTGGTTCCAGCTCGGGGCGTACCTCCCGCTGTTCCGCACGCACGCGAGTCTGCGGGCCGGGCGCAGGGAGCCCTGGGAGTTCGGTGACGAGGTGCTGGGGCACGCGCGCGTGGCGCTCGTCGAACGGCGGCGGCTGCTCCCGTACTTCATGACGCTGGCGCACATGGCGCGGCGCACGGGCGCTCCGTACGCCCGGCCGCTGTGGTGGGGCAGTCCCGAGGACCGGGGGCTGCGTGACTGCGAGGACGCCTTCCTGCTCGGCGACAGCCTCCTGGTGGCGCCGGTGCTGGACCCGGGTGCGGTCCGGCGGACGGTGCGGCTGCCGCGCGGGCGTTGGTACGACACGGTCACCGAGGAGGCGTACGAGGGGCCCGCACAGGTGGTGGTCGACGCCCCCTTGTCGCGGATTCCGGTGCTCGCGCGGGCCGGTGCCGTCCTGCCCGTACGCGGTGCCGACGGGGGCCTGGAGCTGGAGGCGTGGGCGCCCCCGCGGGGAAGCGGCGGAAGCGGTCTGCTCGTGCCGGACTCGGGCTACGGGTGGGAGGAACCGGAGGCCCAGCGCCATGTGTCCCGCCGGGAGGACGACGAGGTGGTGGTGCGGCGGGCCGGCGGCGATGGGAGCTTGAGCGAGCCGGCGTACCCGGTACGGGTGCGGGGTCTGGGGGGACCCCGTCCCTGACCCTCAGATGTACCGCCCTTCGAACCAGGCACGGGCCGCCAGGGTGTGGAGCGGGAAGGCGAGTTCGGCCGGCCGGCGCAGCAGATGCCAGCCTTCCGTCTCGTCGGTGGCGGCGGACCGCGGAAGTTCGGCGGCGGGACGTTCCGGAAGGAGCCCGAAGAGCAGCAGATGGCCCGCTGGAGAGCTCATCGCGTCGGCGAGGCGCACTTCCCTGCTCGCCGCGTCGATGCCCGTCTCCTCCTTGAGCTCGCGCACGACGGCACCCCGCCAGTCCTCCCGGTGGTCGATGAATCCCCCGGGCAGGGCCACTCCCCCGCGCGCGGGTGCGATGGTCCGGGTGATGACGACCAGGGCGGCACCCCGTTCGTCGTAGACGGGCTGCAGGGCCACCGCGACCGGCAGCGGATTGCGGTAGGCGACCGTGCCGCAGGCGGCGCAGGTGCGGGGCCAGCCGGAGATGCCCTCTCCGTAGGGGGCGCCACAGCTCGAGCAGTGCGAATCGGGCGCGAAGTCGGCAGGCGGGTGCGGGGTTTCGGACACGCCGCGGACTGTAGTCCATCCCGGAACCGACGTCTTCGGGTTGGTCCCGACGAGGCGGTCGAGGTGTTACGGCTCGGCCGGGGTGGGTGGGACGGCCGGGGCCCACTCGCGCCGCGGTCCGCCGCGTCAGGTGCTCCGGCGCCCGCAACCGCCCGTCGGTCCGTGCGGACGCCCTGCCCAATTGCCCTGCCTCGTGGCACACTTCTGACGTTCCGTCAGATCTAGTGTCCTGGAGGGACCGTGTCGCGCACACGTACACCCGTCGTCGCCGGGTGGTTCACGGGGGAAGGGAACGACTTCCGCCTGCTCGGCACACGGTGCTCGGAGTGCGCCTCGGTGTTCTTCCCCCGCGAGGACGCCTTCTGCCGCAATCCGGGGTGCGCGGGCGGCGAGCTGGCGGAGGTGCCCCTGTCACCCCGAGGGCGGATCTGGTCGTACACCGACAGCCGCTACCGGCCACCGTCACCCTATGTGACCGATCCGGAACTCTCGTGGGAGCCCTACACGTTGATCGCTGTGGAACTGGAATCCGAGCGCCTCGTGGTGCTCGGCCAGGCAGTCCCCGGGATCACCGTCACCGATCTGGAGGTGGGCATGGAGGTGGTCGTCGTCCCCGGTGTGCTGCACGAGGACGAGGAGACGGCCTGGACGACGTGGCACTGGCGGCCCGCGGAGGTGACGGCATGAAGGACCCGGGGCAAACGGAGGTGACGGAGTGACCGGTGATGTGGCGGTGCTGGGTGTGGGGATGCACCCGTGGGGCAAATGGGGGCGCCGTTTCGTCGAGTACGGGGTCGCCGCGGCGCACGCGGCGCTGGCCGACGCGGGGATCGGCTGGCGGGACGTCGACTCGGTCGTGGGCGCGTCCACCGTGCGCGGAGGCTATCCGGGGTATGTGGCGGGGGCGACGTTCGCGAAGGCGCTGGGATGGCAGGGAGCGCGCGTGGCGAGTGTGTACGCGGCCTGCGCCTCCGGGGCGCAGGCGCTGGGCACAGCGCGTGCCCAGATTCTCTCCGGCCTCGCCGAGGTGGTCCTCGTGGTGGGCGCGGACGCGGCGCCCAAGGGGTTCTTCCGCCCCGCCGGCGGGGACCGGCCGGACGATCCGGACTGGCTGCGCTTCCGCGTCCTCGGGGCGACGAATCCGACGTACTTCGGGCTGTACGCGCGACGCCGGATGGCTCTGTACGGCGACACCCCGGAGGATTTCGCCCAGGTCAAGGTGAAGAACGCGGCCCTGGGCGCGCTCAACCCGAACGCCCGCTACCGCAAGCGGGTCACGGCCGAGGAGGTCGCCGCGTCGGCCGTGGTCGCCGATCCACTGCGGCTGCTCGACATCTGCGCGACCTCGGACGGCGGCGCCGCCGTGGTGCTGGCCGGCATGGAGTTCGCACACCGGCACGGGCTCGCCGACCCGGTGCGGATCCGCGCGGTGTCGACGGTGTCACCGCGCTACCCGAACACCGTGCTGGACCTGCCGGACATCGCCACGGACTCGGCCGCCACCGTGGAGCCCGCGGCCGGGACCTTCCGGGCGTCCATCGCCCAAGCGGCTTACGAGGAGGCGGGTATCGGCCCCGAGGATCTCTCGTTCGCGGAGGTCTACGACCTGTCGACCGCGCTGGAACTGCAGTGGTACGAGGACCTCGGGCTGTGCGGGGAGGGCGAGGCCGCCAAACTCCTGCGGGAAGGCGCCACGGCCCTCGGCGGACGCATACCGGTGAACGCCAGCGGCGGGCTCGCCTCCTTCGGAGAGGCCGTTCCGGCGCAGGCCATCGCCCAGGTGTGCGAGCTGACCTGGCAGTTGCGCGACGACGCGGGTGACCGGCAGGTCGCCGGGGCACGGGTGGGGATCACCGCGAACCAGGGGCTGTTCGGGCACGGCTCCTCGGTCGTGGCGGTCCGGTGACCACGCGGCGTCAGCCCCCTGCACGCCTCCTGTGACGGCCCCGGAATCCTGCGTGAACACCTCGTGAACCGCCCACCGGCGTACGCCGTCGGCGGGACCATGCTGGTGTGACCTCCTGGACGGATATGGTCCGTTTCGCCTTCCAACCGGTCGTCAATCTGACGACCGGTGGGGTCGCGGCGCTGGAGACGCTCGCCCGTCCGGAGTCCGGCGACATCCTGGCGCGAGCCCGTCGCG
The DNA here is from genome assembly GCF_043078065.1 of Streptomyces sp. NPDC015532. Taxonomy (NCBI): domain Bacteria; kingdom Bacillati; phylum Actinomycetota; class Actinomycetes; order Kitasatosporales; family Streptomycetaceae; genus Streptomyces; species Streptomyces sp. NPDC015532. Next base: position 13,575 of record NZ_JBIBSY010000025.1, read on the forward strand.
AGCCCGAACTGGACGGCCGGCTGGCCGCGTTGGCCATCCGGGCCGCCGCCCGCAGGGAGACACTGCTCCCCCTGCACGTCAACGTGTTCGCCGGAACCTTGGCCGATCTCGGCCGCCTCACCGCGCTGCGCGACGAGGTACGGCAAGCCGGGCGGCTTCCCTGGGAGATCACCGTCGACGTCGTCCCTCCGTACACCCATGTGCCGCAGCACGCCCTGCTGGAGGCGGTCGCCGCCGTGCGCGGCGAGGGCTTCCGGATCTGCGCGGACGGGATCGGCGACGGCGACGTGCCGCTGCGCCTGCTCACGGATCTCGCGCCGGAGCTGATGAAGCTCGACGTGTCCCTCCTGTCGCGGCCCGCGGCGGTCCGGGCGATGCGGACGCTGTGCGAACAGCTCGGCGCGCTCCTGTCCGTCGAAGGCGTGGAGACGGAACTGCAGTGCGCCGCCGCGGTGTCGGCGGGTGCGCAGCTCGGGCAGGGCGAGCTGTTCGCCCCGCCGTCCCGGCTGCCCTCGGCCGACGTATACGTTCCGGCGCTGTCGCCCGCCGTCCACGGCGCACCCCGGTCCGGGCCGTCCGTGGGGCAGTTCGTCCGCCCGGCCGCGCTGCTGCCGGCCACCGCGTCGGCCGGAGAGGTCCGAGCCCTGCTCACCGGGTCGCCCGACGTGTCCGGTGTGCTGCTCGTGGACCCGTTCGGGATACCGGTCCGCTCGGTGCACCGGTCACGCTTCCTGCTGTCGATGTCCGGGCGCTACGGGCACGCCCTGTACGCCGACCGGCCTGCCGCCAGACTCGGTGACCCGCCCCGTACGGTCGGCGTCGACGCCACGGCCTGGGAGGTCCTCGACGTCGTCGCGGACGGGGACCGGGACCGTACGTCCGACGATGTCGCGGTCGTCGACCGGTACGGGCGGTGCGTGGGCGTCGTACGCCTCGCGGACCTCGTACGGGCCCTGTCGGAGAGCCGGGTCGAGGAGGCGGCGGGGCTCAACCCGCTGACCCGGCTGCCCGGTTCGGACACGATCACCGGGGAAGTGGACCGGCGGATCGCGGAGGGCCGGATGTTCGCGCTGAGCTGGCTGGACATCGACCACTTCAAGCAGGTCAACGACGGAGCGGGGTTCGCGGCCGGCGACGAGCTGATCCGGGCGGTGGGACAGGTGCTCCAGCACTCGGCGTCCGAGGCGACTCTGGTCGGCCACATCGGCGGCGACGACTTCCTGGTCCTCGCCGACCCCGACACCCTCGACCCGCTGGCCGCGTCGGTGCTCGACACCCCCTGGGCCGCGGGCGGCCGCGCGGTCACGCTGTCCCTGGCGACGGTGCTGTGCGCGCCCGGCAGCGTGACCGACCACCGGCAGGCGGCCACCTCCCTGGCGCCCCTCAAGCAGGCCGCCAAGGCTCTGGACGGGGCGAGCTGGGTGCTGGGGCGCGCGGGGTGGCCCGGGCACGAGGTCCGGCGCGGTGCCGGGACCGGTCCGATGGAGTCGTACGGGCAGACGCTGACCGGCTGAAGAGGCTGAACCGGCCGTGTGTCTCACCCCGCTCGACCGGGCGATCACCCGATCACCCGATCAGCAGACCACCCGGCTGTCCGACTGCCCCATCGCTCGACCGCCGGATCATCCAGCTCTGGCGGCCGATCGCATGGCCCCCACGACCGTCTGGCCGGAAACGGTCCACCCGTACGGCGCCGGCGCCCCTCCGCGGCACGTCGACTTCTCGCCTCCAACCCGTGCGGTCCGCGACCTTGACGCCCCCTGGGCGCCGGAGAACACTTCCGGGTGTCGTCGGCATCGCCGCAATCGGGCGCCATCAGGCACCGCACCGCTCGGGGTCCGACCCGTACCCAGGGCCGTTCCCCACGGGCGATTCCGCTGCGACGGCACGCTCGTCACGGACGCCGGGCGGGGCGCGGGACCTCCCTGCCTTCGGCTGAAGCAGCCATGGGAACGCACTCTGCACGGTGGCCCGGAGCGGATCGTTCCGGGCGAGAGTCCAGGAGCCGCCATGAGCAACGGAGACATCTTTGTCGGCGAGTTGATCGGCACAGCGATTCTGATTCTCTTCGGCGCGGGTGTGTGCGCCGCTGTCACCCTGAACAGATCGAAGGCCCAGGGAGCGGGCTGGATCGTCATCGCCTTCGGCTGGGGCTTCGGCGTCCTGGCCGGCGCCTACACCTCGGCGCCCCTGTCGGGAGGGCAGATCAACCCGGCGGTCACCATCGGGTTCGCGATCGAGGGTTCCACGAAGTGGTCGGACGTTCCCTTCTACCTCCTCGGCCAGTTCGCCGGCGCTGTCATCGGCGCGGTCCTGTGCTGGCTGCTCTACCTCGGACAGTTCAACCTCAACGCCGAGGACGACAAGGCGATCGAGACGCTGGGAATCTTCTCGACGCGTCCCGAGATCGACAATCCGGTACAGAACCTGATCACCGAGATCATCGCGACCGCCGCCCTGATGCTTCCCATCCTCGGACTCGTCGGCGGCGGCAAGCACGTCGCCGGCATCGGCGCCGCGGGCCTGCCGGTCCTGCTCATCTCCTTCCTCGTCGTCGGTATCGGTCTCTCGCTGGGCGGCCCCACCGGGTACGCCATCAACCCGGCCCGCGACCTGGGGCCGCGCCTCGCCCACACGCTGCTGCCGATCCCCAACAAGGGCACTTCGGAGTGGAGATATTCGTGGATCCCGGTGGTCGGCCCGATCGCGGGTGCCGCCATCGGGGCCGGGATCTACAACCTGGCCTTCTGACGTGTCGCCACCACCCGAAGTGCGGCCTCCTGACGAGACAGCAGCCTCCTGACGAAGAACACGTAAGGGGACGACATGACGGACACATCCGAGAAGTACGTCGCCGCGATCGACCAGGGCACGACCTCCAGCCGCTGCATCATCTTCGACCACGGCGGCGCGATCGTCGCCGTCGACCAGCGAGAACACCGCCAGATCTTCCCCAAACCGGGCTGGGTGGAGCACGACGCCACCGAGATCTGGTCCAAGGTGCAGGCCGTGGTCGCGGGAGCGGTCGCCAAGGCCGGGCTGCGCACCGACCAGCTCAGCGCGCTCGGTATCACCAACCAGCGCGAGACGACGGTGCTGTGGGACCGGGCCACCGGCAAGCCCGTCCACAACGCCATCGTCTGGCAGGACACCCGCACGTCGGCGCTGTGCAAGGAACTGGGCGGCCCGGACGGCCAGGACCGCTTCCGCGAGCAGACCGGACTCCCGCTGGCGAGCTACTTCTCCGGGCCGAAGGCGGCCTGGCTGCTCGACAACGTCCCAGGCCTGCGCGCCCGCGCCGAACGCGGTGAGATCGCGTTCGGCACCATCGACTCGTGGCTCATCTGGAACCTCACCGGCGGCACCGACGGCGGGCGGCACGTCACCGACGTGACCAACGCCGGGCGCACCATGCTGATGAACCTGGACACCCTCCAGTGGGACCCGTCCATCCTCTCCGCGATGAACATCCCGGAGGCGGTGCTCCCCGAGATCAGGTCCTCCGCCGAGGTGTACGGAACCGCGGTGGGCCAACTCGGCGGTGTGCCGGTCGCGTCGGCCCTGGGCGACCAGCAGGCGGCTGTCTTCGGCCAGGCCTGCTATGACGTCGGCACGGCCAAGAACACCTACGGCACGGGCAGCTTCCTGCTGTTGAACACCGGCAACCGGCCCGTTCCGTCGAAGAACGGACTGCTGACCACGATGGGGTACAAGATCGGCACCGAGGCCCCGGTCTACTGCCTCGAAGGGTCGATCGCGATCACGGGCGCCCTGGTCCAATGGTTCCGGGACCAGCTGGGAATCATCCGTTCCGCCGACGAGATCGAGACGCTGGCGGCGAGCGTCGAGGACAACGGCGGCGCGTACATCGTGCCTGCCTTCTCGGGCCTGTTCGCCCCCTACTGGCGCTCGGACGCGCGTGGTGTCATCACCGGGCTCACGCGCTACGTCACGAAGGCGCACCTCGCGCGCGCGGTCCTGGAGGCCACGAGCTGGCAGACGCGTGAGGTCGTGGACGCCATGTACCAGGACTCCGGGGTACGGATCACCACCCTGAAGGTGGACGGCGGCATGACCAAGAACCATCTGCTGATGCAGCACCAGGCGGACGTCCTCGGCGTGCCGGTGATCCGTCCGAAGGTCTCCGAGACGACCTGTCTGGGTGCCGCGTACGCGGCGGGGCTCGCGACCGGGGTGTGGAACGACCTCGACGAACTGAAGTCGCACTGGCAGAAGGACGTCGAGTGGACGCCGTCCATGGAGGCCTCGGTGCGCGACGGCGAGTACGACAACTGGCGCAAGGCGGTGGAGAAGAGCTTCGGCTGGCACGACGACACCGTCGAATGACCCCGCCGCCCGCGCCGGCGGTGCGTCGCTCCGGGAGGGCACGGACGGAGCGACAAGACGGGCACGGCGCCGGCACGAGGCAGGGGTCCACGCGCGCGTGCGGCTCGGGTGAAGCACGCGCGCGTACATGACCGCGGCCCGTACCCCGGTCGGCGGGGGTACGGGCCGCACCCGCGCGTCGTGACGACCGTGGCGCCGTGCGCGCGTCAGGTCGTGACGGCCTCACGGGCGGCGGCCGCCTGCGCCATGGCGTGCTGGACGACGCGGATGAGGACCTCCTTGACCGACTCGCGGTCCCGCGCGTCGCCCATGACGACGGGCACGTCCGGGTCGAGGTCGAGGGCCTGGCGGACGGCGTCCGCGGGGTAACGGGCCGCGGCGTCGAAGCAGTTGACTCCGACCACGAAGGGTATGGAGCGCCGCTCGAAGTAGTCGACCGCGGCGAAACAGTCCTCCAGGCGGCGGGTGTCGGCCAGCACGACGGCACCGAGGGCACCGGTGGCGAGCTCGTCCCAGAGGAACCAGAAACGGTCCTGGCCGGGGGTCCCGAACAGATAGAGCACCAGGTCCTCGCGGAGCGTGATCCGGCCGAAGTCCATGGCGACGGTCGTGGTGTGCTTGCCCTCCACACCGCTGATGTCGTCGATGGGCCGGCCCGCCTCGGTGAGGACTTCCTCGGTGCGCAGCGGCCTGATCTCGCTGACCGCGCCGACGAGGGTCGTCTTGCCCACGCCGAAGCCGCCCGCGACAAGGATCTTGAGCGTGACGGGCTCGACCGGAGGCTTGCCGCGCTCAGAACGCCCGAAGATCATCGATCTCTTCTCCTGCTGTGTGGGGGTCGTGCGACGGTGGGCCGTAGCCTCCGCCGCCGGGGGTTTCGATGACGAGTACGTCGCCGGGTCCGACGTCCGCCGTATCGCTTCCGCCGAGTTCCGTGACGGTGCCGTCGGCGCGCTCGACCCGGTTGACGCCGAGGGCACCGGGCTCGCCGCCCGCCATGCCGTACGGCGGCACCCTGCGGTGCTGTGAGAGCGTCGATACGGTCATCGGCTCCAGGAAACGGATACGTCGTACGGCGCCGTCGCCGCCCCGCCAGTGTCCGGGGCCGCCGCTGCCGTGTCGAATCGCGAACTCGTCGAGCCTGACAGGCAGTCGCCACTCGAGGACCTCGGGGTCGGTGAGCCGCGAGTTGGTCATATGGGTCTGCACGACCGGGGCACCGGGGAAACCGTCGCCGGCGCCGGAGCCGGAGGCCACGGTCTCGTAGTACTGGTGGCGCTCGTTGCCGAAGGTGACGTTGTTCATGGTGCCGGAGCCCTCGGCCTGCACGCGCAGGGCCGCGTACAGCGCACCGGTGATCGCCTGGGACGTCTCCACGTTGCCGGCGACGACGGCGGCCGGGGGCTCGGGGGCGAGCATCGACCCCGGCGGCACGACGATGCGCAGGGGGCGCAGACAGCCGTCGTTGAGCGGGATGTCGTCGTCCACCAAGGTGCGGAAGACGTACAGGACCGCGGCGTTGACGACGGCGAAGGGTGCGTTGAAGTTGGTGGCGAGCTGTTCGGACGTGCCCGTGAAGTCGACGGTGGCCGAGCGTGCCGCGCGGTCCACGGAGACACGGACCCGGATGACCGCCCCGGAGTCCGTCTCGTAGGCGCACTCGCCGTCCTCGAGCGTGTCGATGACGCGGCGCACCGCTTCCTCCGCGTTGTCCTGGACGTGCTTCATGTACGCCTGGACGACGTCGAGCCCGAAGTCCTCGATCATGCGGCCCACTTCGTCGACGCCCTTCCGGTTGGCGGCGATCTGGGCACGCAGGTCGGCGAGGTTCGTCTTGGGGTTGCGCGACGGGTGGGGCGGCGAGGTGAGCAAGGCCTGTGTCTCCGCCTCCCGGAACCGTCCGTTCTCGGCGAGCAGCCAGTTGTCGAAGAGGATGCCCTCCTCGCCGATGGTCCGGCTGTTCGCCGGCATGGAGCCCGGGGCGATGCCGCCGATCTCGGCGTGGTGGCCGCGTGAGGCGACGTAGAACAGGATCCGCTCACCCTCCGTGTCGAAGACCGGGGTGATCACGGTGACATCGGGGAGGTGGGTGCCGCCGTGGTAGGGGTCGTTGACGGCGTAGGTGTCACCGGGCCGCATGGTGTCGCCGCGCCGCCGGACGACCTCCTGCACGCTCGTGCCCATGGAGCCCAGGTGGACCGGGATGTGAGGGGCGTTGGCCACCAGGCTGCCGTCGGGGTCGAACAGGGCGCAGGAGAAGTCCAGGCGCTCCTTGATGTTGACGGACTGGGCGGTCGATTCCAGTCGGGCGCCCATTTGCTCGGCGATGGACATGAAGAGGTTGTTGAAGACCTCGATCAGGACGGGGTCCGCCTGTGTGCCGAGATCGGAACTCTCCGTGACCGTCGCGCGTTCCATGACCAGATGCCCGTCGTCGGTCGTCGCGGCCCGCCAGCCGTCGTCGACGACGGTTGTCGCGCCTGCCTCGGCGATGATCGCCGGTCCGTCCACGGTCTCACCGGGCGGGAGTTCCTCGCGGCGGTGCAGGGGCACTTCGTGCCAGGAGCCGCCGGTGTGGAGCCGGACGGTCGGCGCGGTGGCCGGGCGGGACGCGGGGGCTGGTTCGCGCGGTGCGAGGGCGGAGAGGTCGGGGGGGTCGGTGAGACCGGTGGCTTCCACGGAAAGGGCTTCGACGACGACCGGGCGGTCGAGGGTGAAGGAGTAGGTGGCGCGATGACGTTCTTCGAAGGCGTGGGTCATGGTGTCGGGCTCGGTGAGTTCGACGGTCAGCGCGGTGTCCGTGCCGTCATAGCGGAGCTGGGCCCGGCGGGCGATCCGGATGCGGTGTTCGGGGACGTCCTCGGCGAGGAGTTCGGCGCGGGTGGCGCTTTCCAGATCGTCGGCCGTCTTGAGGATGCCGGGCATCGAGGACGGTTCGAGGCGTTCTTCGACGGACTGTTCGCGCATGGCCGTCGTGTCCGCGAGTCCGATGCCGAGGGCCGACAGGACGCCTGCCATGGGCGGGACCAGGACGGTGCGGATGCCGAGCGAGTCGGCGACCCTGCACGCGTGCTGGCCGCCGGCGCCACCGAACGTGGTGAGCGCGTAGCGGGTGACGTCGTGGCCCTTCTGTACGGAGATCCGCTTGACGGCGTTGGCGATGTTGGCCACGGCGATCTGCAGGTAGCCCTCGGCGACCTGCTCGGGGGTGCGGGCGTCGCCGGTCCTGTCGTGGATCTCGCGGGCGAGGGCGGTGAACCGGTCCCGGACGAGAGCGCTGTCGAGGGGCTGGTCCCCGCCGGGGCCGAACACCTTCGGGAAGTGGGCGGGCTGGACGCGGCCGAGGGCGACGTTGGCGTCGGTGACCGTCAGCGGACCGCCGTTGCGGTAGCAGGCGGGTCCGGGGGCGGCTCCGGCCGAGTCGGGGCCCACGCGGTAGCGGGAACCGTCGAAGTGGAGCACCGATCCGCCGCCCGCGGCGACGGTGTGGATGTCCAGCATGGGTGCGCGCAGCCGGACCCCCGCGATCCGGGTGGTGAAGGTCCGTTCGTAGTCTCCGGCGAAGTGGGAGACGTCCGTGGACGTTCCTCCCATGTCGAAGCCGATGACGCGTTCGTAGCCGGCGAGTTGCGACATCCGGGCCATGCCGACGATGCCGCCCGCGGGGCCCGACAGGATCGCGTCCTTGCCGCGGAACTGTCCGGCCTCGGCGAGGCCTCCGTTGGACTGCATGAACATCAGCCGTACGCCCCGGAGTTCACCGGCGACCTGCTGGACATAGCGGCGCAGCACGGGGGACAGGTAGGCGTCGACGACGGCGGTGTCACCGCGCGGCACGAGCTTCATCAGCGGGCTGACCTCGCTGGAGAGGGAGACCTGCGGGAAGCCGACACGTGTCGCCAGCGCGCCCACGGCCTGTTCGTGGGCGGGGTGGAGATGGCTGTGCATGCAGACCACGGCGACCGCGCGGATACCGTCGTCGTACGCCTCCTGGAGGGATGCGGCGAGGGCGTCCAGGTCGGGGGCGCGCAGGACGGTGCCGTCGGCGGCGATCCGTTCGTCGACCTCGACCACGCGTTCGTGCAGCAGTTCGGGGAGTTCGATCGCGCGGGCGAAGATGGCCGGGCGGTTCTGGTAGGCGATGCGCAGGGCGTCGCGGAAGCCCCGGGTGGTGACGAGGAGTGTGCGCTCACCCTTGCGTTCCAGGAGAGCGTTGGTCGCGACGGTGGTGCCCATGCGGACGGCGTCGACCTGGGCGCCCGCGTCGTCCTCCTCGGTGCGGAGGAGTTCACGGACGCCCGCGACGGCGGCGTCGGCGTAGCGGGCCGGCTGGTCGGACAGCAGTTTGTGCGTGAGCAGCCGGCCGTCGGGCCGCCGCGCGACGATGTCCGTGAAGGTCCCGCCCCGGTCGACCCAGAACTGCCAGCCTGTCACGTCTGTTCCCCGTTTCCGCCGAGCTCAGAGCGCCCGGAGGCCGCTGATCACGTCGCGCAGAATACTCTCGTCCGGCAGTTCGGCAGGGGGAACGGGGCGTGTCACATGGACCATTTCGTCGTCCACCAGGTCGCCGATCAGGACCCGCACCACTCCGATGGGCAGGTCGAGTTCGGCCGCGAGTTCGGCGACCGACTGGGGGACGCCGCGGCAGAGTTCGACGATGTCCACGTGTTCCGGGGACAGCGTGTGGTCCGCCTCGGGGTCCTCGGCATGCTGTTCCGTGACCACCAGCGCGATGAGGTCAAGGCGGTGCTGGGCCGCGCTGGTGGTGCGGCCGCGGGTCATGGCGTACGGGCGGACCACCGGTCCCGCCTCGTCGTCGAACCAGTGGCGTCTTCCCTGACCGTCTCCGCTCATGTCATCCCACTACCCGCCCGAAGTCAGATCGGTGCGCGGGCTGGAGGCCAGATGCACGCCGACTCGCTTGACGAGCAGCGTCATCTCGTACGCGACCTGGCCGACGTCGGAGTCGGCGTCCGAGAGGACGGCGAGGCAGCTGCCGTCGCCGGCGGCCGTGACGAACAGGAAGGCCTCGTCGAGTTCGACGACGGTCTGGCGGACACTGCCCGCCTCGAAGTGCCGGCCGACGCCTTTGGCGAGGCTGTGGAAGCCGGAGGCGACGGCGGCCAGGTGTTCGCTGTCCTCCCGGGTGAGGTCCTTCGAGGCCCCGGTGGGAAGGCCGTCGCCGGAGAGCACGATCGCCTTGTTGATACTGGCGACGCGGTCCACCAGTTCGTCGAGCAGCCAGTTCAGCTCGCCGGACACATTGCTGGTCGCGGCGGGCCCTGCGGCCTTCGGTGTGGTCATCGACCGTCCCCCTTTGTCGTTCCTCGTGCTGAGCCGTCCTGGGCCTGGTCGCCCTCGGCGTTCTCTTCGCGGCCGCGCTGCCAGCCACGCTGGAGCGAGGCCATGCGGCTGCGTACTTCATCGGCGTCCCGTTCGGCGGGGTCCGCGCCCGTGCCGTCGCGGCCGTTGCCGCGCTCGGCGAGCCGTGCCGGTCCGTCCTTCAGCTGCGGGGCCAGATTCGCCTGCCGGACACGCCGGGGCAGCGGGCTCGTACCGGCTTCCGCCTGCCCCGCGGCGGTGTCGCGGCGCGACGTCGTGTCGTCCGGGCTCGCGGCGGACGCCGTGGTGCGAGTGCGCCGGGGCAGAGTCGGGGCCTCGTGGCGGCCCGGTGCGTCCGGACGGTCGGTGCCCTCACGGAGACCGCGCGTTCCGGAAGGCTCGGGTGCCTCGTGAAGTGCGGGTCTCCCGGGTGCGCCGATGGCTCCGCGTGCCCCGGGGGCACCTGAGCGTTCACCGCCGTGCCGGCCCGAGGCGGCGGATCGCTCGCCGCGCCGCTTGGGCAGGGGCTTCGTGCCTTCGAGTTCGGGCACACGGTGTTCCCGGTGATCAGCGTTCTCGCCCGGTCCGGGGTCCCGCGGCGTCTCGAAGTCCTGGTTCGTGGCCGCGTCCGTCTGGTCCCGCCAGGATCTGGTCGTCGTGACCGGACGGCCGTGGGAGCTGACGAGCTTGGGGGCCCTGCGTCGCGGCAGGGTGACCGGAGCGCCGTCCGGACGGTCCTCGTCGTCCGAGCCGGCGGGTTCGTCGCCGTCGCCGGTCTGCCGGTGCCGCCCCTCGGGAACCCCGGCGATGGAGCGCCGCGGCCGGAAGAGTCCTCCGCGTTCGCTGTCGTCGTCGCCGAGGGCGCCGGGGAATCCGGTGAGCGTGTCCAGGTCGACGGGCGCGTCCAGCTCGACGGGACCGTCGAGGACCGAGGCGGGCAGTCCGGGCAGACGGGCCGACGACTCGGTGAGTGACGCGCTCGCCCGCTCCGCTGTCCTGCGCTCCTTGGCGGGCAGGGTGCGGTCGAGGCGGAATCCGATGCCGTTGGTGTCCGGGACGTCGTCGGTGAGCAGTGCGTCCGGCATGAAGACGACCGCGGTGGTCCCGCCGTACGGGGAAGGCTGGAGCGAGACGCGGACGTTCTGCCGCTGGGCGAGCCTGCTGACCACGAAGAGGCCGAGCCGGTCGGTGTCGGAGAGTTCGAACTCGGGGGTCTCGGCGAGCCGCAGGTTGGCGTCGAGCAGCGCCTCGGCGGTCATACCGAGGCCGCGGTCGTGGATCTCCAGCGTGAAGCCGTTGGCGACGCGTTCACCGACGACGTGGACGGCCGTGTGCGGGGGCGAGAACACCGTCGCGTTCTCCAGGAGCTCGGCCACGAGATGCGTGACGTCGGCGACGGCGGGACCCGTGACGGCGACGCGCGGCAGTCGGCGCACCTCGACGCGTTCGTAGTCCTCGACCTCGGCGACGGCGGCGCGGACGATGTCCATGAGCTGGACGGGCTTGCGCCACTGCCGGGACGGGGCCGCGCCGGACAGGATGACGAGTCCCTCGGCATGGCGGCGCATGCGGGTGGTCAGGTGGTCGAGGCGGAACAGGTCGGCGAGTTCGTCGGTGTCCTCGGTCCTGCGTTCCATCGTGTCGAGGAGGGTGAGCTGCTTGTGGAGCAGCACCTGGCTGCGGCGCGCGAGGTTGACGAAGACCTCGGAGACGCCCTCGCGCAGTTCGGACTGCTTGACGGCCGCCTCGACGGCGGCGCGCTGAAGGGTGTTGAGGGCCTGGCCGACCTCGCCCATCTCGTTCCTGTCGTACTCCAGGCGCGGCACCTCGGTCTCGACGTCGACCTGCTCACCCGCGGAGAGCCGGCGCATGACGCTGGGCAGCCGGACACCGGACGCCTCGTGGGCTTCCATGCGCAGGCGCCGCAGGTCGCGGATGAGGCTCCGGCCGATGCGTACGGACATGACGAGCGAGATCAGCAGGGCGATCAGTCCGACCACGCCGGCGACGACGGCCTGGAGGATGACGCCCATGGCCACGGGCCTGACCCGGTCCCGGTAGTGGTCGCCCGCCCCGTCCTCGAGTTCGCCGAGCTCGGCGAGCACCTGCCCGGCCGCGCCGTCCCAGCTCTTGGCCGTGACGCCGCTCGGCGAGCCGTCCGTGGTGGCGGCGACCGCCTGTTCGGCCGCGCGCAGCGGCCCGGTGCCGGCGTTGCCCCAGTAGCGCTCGAAGCGGGCGCGGTCCGCGGAGGGAAGGAGCGGCAGACTGATGTCGTACAGCAGCGTGCGCTGGGCCACGAGGTCGGAGACCTCGCGGAGTTCGTCCCGGGTGATGTGACCGGCGACCAGTGCGGAGCCGAGAAGAGCGTCCTCACGGGCGAGCAGTTCGCGGGCGCGGGACACGTTGACGAGGGCGCGGCTCTCCTTGTCCAGTTCCACGTCGTCGACCACGTGCAGGTTGGCCAGCAGGACGTAGCAGGGGTCGATGAGACGGTCGTAGAGGCCGAGGGCCTGGCCACGGTCGAAGGTGCCGGCCTCGATGCCGCTGCGCAGCGAGGAGATCCCTCCGACGGCGTCCAGGACAGCGGTGAGGCGCTCCGCGGTGCCCCCGCCGAGTTCCTCGCGCACGCTCTTGTCCTTGGCGTTCCTGCGGACCTTCGCCAGGACGCGGTCCGTGGCGCCGCGGCTGCGCTTGAGCGCCGCGAGCCCGTCGGACGCGCGGGGATCGGCCAAGTAGACGAGTGTCTGGCGGCGTTCCCGCTGGAGAACCCTGACGGTGTCCTCGGTCGGGTAACCGATCTTCTTCACCACTTCGGAAACGCTGAAGAGCCGGCCGGCCTCACGACCCGTCAGCAGGGTGGCGAATGCCCAGATCGCGGTCAGCGAAACCAGGGGCACGAGGAGCAGCGCCACAATCTTCCGGCGGATGGACTTCCCGCGAAAGCGCATGGCCTCCCCCAGCTCGACCCCCTCCAGGCCGGGGGTACACATGTGCGTCAACAAACGGCGTGAGCCTACTACTGACACGGAGCCAACTCGAAGACCGTCCGGTGGGTGGTCCCGGCTCGACGGGGAACGAGACATGGGGAGTTGTCCGTTCATTGGGGGAGATTGCTCCCCTGGATATGGCACGTGGGGCCTGATCCCATCGGAAGGGGAAAGTTTGTCAGTTGGCCGAAATTCTTCGCTCGGCGGGAATCTTCGGGGCAGGTCGTTCGTCTTTCTGTACGGGAATTGGGGGCGGAATCGGCCACAGGTGCCGCATGCCGCGCTCAGTCGGCGTAAAAGAACGCAAGCCGGGCAGCCACTGGGGGGCGGGGGTCGCGAGACACCCGTGCGAGAGGACTGCTGGGCGGTGGGGAGTGACAAGTTGATGGGCACGGCGGAGCGGAGCGGGTCACCCGCTGCTGAGGTTGCGACACGGAAGGCGGCACAACTGGCCACCCTGGCACCGGAGGAAGACACTCCGGCAGCGGGGCACGGTCGTCCGGACGCGCGGTCGGCGGCGGACAGGCCCGGCACGGCGGACCTCCAGGACACCGCCCCGGGCAGGGGCGGCGGAGCCGAGGGGACGGGCGCTGCCACGAACGGTTACGAGGTCGACGAAGAGCGGGCGTACTACCGGCCGTTGTGGATCGAGGAGCCCGCGCGCAGGCGTCGGTTGCCCGATCCGGTGCGGACGTCCGCCGTGCGTGCGGTGCTCGTCATCTCGGTCACGCTGATACAGGCCGTGGTGGCGTTCCTGAGCACGATGGCGGAGTCCTGGCTGGCTTTCCCGATGGTTCTCAGCAGCGTGGCCAGCACGGTCGTCGCCACCTGGGCCGCCCTCGACGTCTGGGTGACGCGGCAGGTGTGGAACCAGCGGAACGGCGTGGTGTCGGTGCCGAGCAGCACGGCGCGGGCGCTCCGGCGTGAGCGCCGCAAGGCCAGGCGCCAGGCACGGGTCACCGCGCGGGCCCAGGAGCGGATACGCAGGCGGGGCGGGGCCGGGCAGTTGTCGCACTCGTAGCGCGGCGGCGGCCTTCCCGCCTCGGCCAGGCCGGTCGCGCGGCGAACCGTCGCGCGGCTCACCCTGGTCGTCGGCGGTCGTCAGACGGACCGGCGGCCATTCTGGGGTGCCGGCGCCGATGTCGATTATCACGGCTCAGGCGTGCGGGGAGCGGCCGCCGGACAGTTTCGCCCGGCGGCCGTGCGCGGAGGACAAGCAGCCCGGGTGGGACGGGCACACCGCGAGGAAGAGTGCGAGGGGAACCGCGTCGCCGGCGGCCGGCGGCACGCGATTCCCTCCCCTCGTCCCCTCTCAGGGCTCCGTCGCTACGGGGTGACGGTTCCAGGGTTCCGCCGCTACGGGGTGACCGGCGCCGGGCGCTTGTACATGCGTGTCGCGGTGATCTCGGTGTGCACGGCTTCCCCGGCGGGCGCCTCGCGCGGCAGTCCCGGACGCAGATGTTCCTCCACGCTGATGTACTTCAGCCCGGCGCGGAGGTCTGCGTCATTGCGCAACCGGATGACGAGGGGGAACTCGGCGAGCGCGGTCGTGTCGAACAGGCCAGTGGTGTAGAGGAGTTGGACGCCGAGCGCGTCCGAGACGGCCCGCTGGAGCTCCAGCAGATACGTCGCGTTGGCGCGCCCGATGGGGTTGTCGAGGAACAGGGTGCCGGCGTGCCGGTGCTTGTCACGGCCGCGGTCGTTGCTGCGCAGCGCGGCCATCGTGCAGTACAGCGCGATGGCGGCGGTGAGGAGCTGGCCACCGGAGAACACGTCGCCCATCTGTCCGACGGGGACGCGTTCGGCGCGCAGCACGGCGTCCGGCTTGAGGATCTCGACGGCCACACCCTTGGGCTGGAGCGCGGCGCCGACTCCGCGCAGCAGCAGCGACATGCCGTCGCGCCGCATGTCGGAGTTCTTCTTGACCGCCGCGCGGGTGGCGTCGTCCACCACCTCGCCGAGCCGCTCGGTGAGGGTGGCCTGGTCGGGTTCCTCGAAGCGGATGCGCAGGAACTCCTGTCCGGACCACTCCCCCAGGCCCTCCGGCAGCCTGGACAGCCGCTGGGCCGACCGAAGGGTGGCCAGGGAGGACTCGACGAGCCCGCGGAGCCGGTCCACGATCGAGTCCCGGTTGCGCTCCAACTGCGCCAGTTCGTCCGTCAGTACACGCAGCCGGGGCGCGAACGCGTCCGACCACTTCTGTGCGTGCTCGGGCAGGGAGGAGGCGGGCAGCTCGCGGATCTGCTGCCGGGCGGGGGTGCGCACCTGCTCGTAGCGCGTGGAGTTGGCGTGGCGCACCAGGATGTCGCTGGTCTCGCGGAGGGCGGCCTCGGCCGTGGTCAGGTCGGCGGCGCAGCCGCGCAGCGAGCGGCGGCTCTCGGCGGCGGAGTTCCGGGCCTCGTCGAGCGTGCCCGGGTAGGGCTCGGACTCGTCCTGCTCCTCGTCGACGTGTTCGCGGAGCAGGTCCCTGAGGAGGGCGGCCGTCTCGTCGAAGCCGCCGGCCCCGTCCTCGGCGGACCGGTGGGCGTCGAGGAACTCCGCGTGCGCCTCGCGGGCCCGGTTCAACGCCTCGGTGCGGGCCGCGAGTTCGGTCGTGGCGGTGCGCAGGAGGGTCTGGGCCTGCTCGGCGTCGACCGGAACGAGCTCCTCCGCCAGTTCGGTGTGAACCTCGCCTTCCTCGGGCGCGTGCCGCTCCGCCTCGCCGCGCAGCCGTCCGAGCTGCTCGCTCGCGGTCGACATCCGGGTCTCCAGGAGCTGCACCAGTTCCTCGGCCCGCGCCGCGGCAGCCTGCCGGGAGGGGCCGTCCGAGCCGTCCGGTGACTCCAGAAGCTGCCCTGCGCGGGTGCGGACCTTGTTGCTGAGCCGGTTCAGCTCCGCGAGGGCCGCGCTCTCGTCGCTCTCGGCCCGTGTCTGCTCGGCCCGCAGGTCGGCGCCCACGCCGACCTGCTCGTAGAGCTGCGAAGCGGCCCGGTAGGCCTCGCGCAGGGCCGGCAGCGAGGCCTTGGCCGCGGCCGTCCCGTCGTGTGTCACCTCGTCGGGGGCCCCGGCGATCTCCGCGCGTTCGGCGCGCAGCGCGCGGGCCGTGCGGCGGGCGTCGTCGGCGGCACGCTGAGCGGCGCGGCGGTCCTCGTCGGCGGCGCGGGCGCGCTCCAGGCACACCTGGGCGCGGGCCTCCGACTCCGCCGCCTCGTCGGCGAGTTCGCGCACCTTGACCTGCCAGCCGGCGCGTTCACGCAGCCGGAAGGCGAGTCCGGCGAGCGCGTCGGCGGCACGCCGGGCCTTCTGCGCCGCCTCCTGCCGCTCGTCGCGTACGTGGGCCGCTTCGGCCGCCGTCTCGTCGGCCTCCGCCCGGACGGTGCGGGCCTCGGCCAGTTCGGCCTCGCTCTCCTGCGCGAAGGCGCGCGCGTCGCGGGCGGTCGCGGCCAGCTCGGCGAGCCGCCCGGCGGGGCAGCCGGTGCGCCAGGACGCGAGGCGCGCGGCCAGCTCCCGGTCCTTGCCCAGGCGAGCGGCGAGCGTGCGGATCTCTTCGTCCCGCAGGCCCGTCCGGGCGCGCAGGGCCTGGCGCTCCTCGTCGGCGGCGTGCTCGTCGTGCATGGCCGGGTTCGGCGGTACGAGGAAGACACCGCCGTCGTCCGTGCCGGCTGCCGGGGTCGGGGCGAGGAGGGCGGCGGCCGTGCCGACGGCCACCGTCGAGCGGGGCAGCAGCGCCGCGTCGCCGAGGACCTCGCGGGCCCGCGCATGGGTGTCCGGGTCGGTGATGATCACGCCGTCGACGAGTTCGGGCCGGGCGGCCAGGACGCGCGCGTGGTCGACGGGGTCGACGGCCTGGGCGAGGTAACGCCAGCCGGGCAGCGCGGGGATGCCGTGCTCGCCGAGGTACTCGACGGCGGCGAGGACGTCGGGGCCGGGCGGCAGCAGGCCGCCGTCGCCGAGCGCCCCGAGGATCCGGGCGTCGTCGGCCGCGGCGGTGCGCAGTTCGAAGAGCTGCCGTTCGGCGGAGGCGACCGTCTCGTCGAGAAGCCCGCGGACGTCGTCGGCGTACCGGTCGAGTTCCTCGGCAGTCAGCGGCGCACCGGCCGGCGGGGCGGCCGGGCCGTCGGAGTCCTCGTCCCGGCGCGGCTGGGGAACGCCGAGACGGGTTCCGGTGCCCGGCAGGCTGAGCAGTTCGGCGAGCCGTTCCTCCTGCGCCAGGGCCTCGGCCGTGCGCCGCTCCGCTT
Organism: Streptomyces sp. NPDC015532; assembly: GCF_043078065.1. Lineage (NCBI taxonomy): Bacteria > Bacillati > Actinomycetota > Actinomycetes > Kitasatosporales > Streptomycetaceae > Streptomyces > Streptomyces sp. NPDC015532. The sequence goes on from NZ_JBIBSY010000025.1 coordinate 30,448, forward strand.
CGTGCGAACGCTCCGCGGCCGTCGCCGCGTCCGCCGCGCGGGCGGCCGTCAGCTCGGCGCGGGACTCGGCGGACGCCGCTTCCCGCGCCTGGTCGGCGGCGCGCCGCGAGGCCTCACGCGCGGTGTCCCAGGCGGCGACGGCCGTCTTCTCCGCGTCGCTGGCGGCGAGGGCGGCCCTGGCCGGGTCGGCGTCGGGGGCGCTGTCGTCGAGCCAGCCGGCCCGGACCGCCTCGGTGGTCTCCTGCTCGACCTCGGACAGGCGCTGGCGCAGATGACCGACCTCGCTGCGGGCGCGCTGGGCGGCCGTGGCGGCGGACGTCGAGTCGGCGTGCGCCGTCTCGCCGATCTCCTGGAGGCCCGCGGACCGCTCCTCCTCCTCGTTGGCGAGCGACTCGGCGCCCTCGGCGGCCCGGTGCAGCGCGCGGACGAGGTCGACGGCGGCCGTGGAACGGGCCGCGAGCGCGGGAGCGGCGTCCCGTTCGGCCTCGCGGATCGCGTCGGCGACGCGGGTGGCACGGTCGGCGGCGGCACGGTGGCGCAGCACGGCCTCGGCGGCCTGCCAGGCGGCGTGCAGGGTCCGCGCGTCGGCGAGCTCGCGCTTTTGTGCGGCGGCGGACTTCTCCGCTCCGGCGAGGGCCAGCGAGGCGTGACGGTAGGCGAGTTCGGCGGCGATCAGGGCGCTGCGCTCGCGGGCGCCCTCGGCGTGGGTGACGGCGTACGCGGCGGCGGTCACGCGCTGGGCGAGCTCACCGGCGCGTACACGCTCCCGTACGGCCCGCGCGGACAGCCGGCGTGCCAGGGTCCTGGTCCGCCGCTCGGCGCCGGTGTGGATGTCACGCGCGCGTGCCCGTGCCCCGGCGGCGTCGACGATCCGGCCGAGCAGATCCACGGAACCGGCGGTGAAGTCGCGCTCGGCGATGAGTTCGGCCCGGCGCCCCAGCTTGTTGCCGAAGCCGCCGACGAGGTCGGCGAGCCCGTCGGTGTCGCGGGTGTCGGTGACGGCGCGCAGCAGCAGATCGGTGAAGTCGGAGTCCTTCTTGACCGCGAAGAGGCCGGCGGCCTCACCCTCGTCGGCGTTCATCTCCCGCTGGTAGCGGAAGAGTTCGGGGTCCAGGCCCAGGTCGCCGAGGTGTTCGTTCCAGCGGTCGTGGATCTCCTCCCAGTGCACCTCCAGGTGCGGGTAGGCCTTGCCGGCCTCGGTGATCGCGTCGCGGAAGCCCTTCATGGTGCGTCGCCGCCCCTGCGCTCCGGACGCGCCCTCGACGGGCGGCCGTACCGAAGTGGCCTCGGCGACGGGCAGGTTGTCCAGGCTGAGCCCCGGTCCCGGCCGGAACGAGTACCAGGCTTCGGCGAACTTCCGCGGGTCGTTGGAGACCTGCCGCCCCCGCCACTCGCTCGCCTTGCCGACCACCACGCACTCACCGGTCAGCGTGTGCTGCCACTCCAGCGCGACGTGTCCGCAGTCGTCGGCGAGCAGGAACTTGCGCAGCACGCCGGAGCTGGCGCCGCCCAGGGTGTTGCGGTGGCCCGGGAGCATGACCGAGAAGATCAGCTTGAGCAGGACCGACTTACCGCCGCCGTTCTCCAGGAAGAGCACACCGGCGGGTGCGGGCCGGCGCGGCGGGCCGACCGGCTCCTCCGCGAAGAACTCCGCCTGGGTGGGCGCGGGGTCGGGCACGGGCTCGCCGACTCCGCGCAGGTCCAGCACGGTGTCGGCGTAACGCGCACCGGCGGGCCCGATGGAGTAGAGGCGGACCCGGGACAGCTCGTACATGGCGGCGGACTCTCGTAGTCGAAAGGGGTGAGGTCGTGGAGGGGGAGCCGGGGAGGGCGGGCGGACGTCAGGAGTGGAACGGAAGTCCGGCCCCGGACACGAGCTCCAGGTCGTCGGTGTTCTCCGCGGGCAGCAGCGTCGCCGTGCCGTCCGTCACCGGGACGATGCCCAGTTCCAGCAGTTCGGCCATGGCCGCGCTGCCCGCCATGTCGCGGACCTGGAGCTGATAGCGGGCCGTCGTCCGGAAGGTCCCGCCGGAGTCGTCACCGGTGCGCTGGAGGAACCCGGACTCCGTGAGGAAGGCGACGGCCTTGGCGATGATGCCCGTGGTCGAGCCGGCCAGTCTTCGCGCGTCCTTGGTGGCCCCGGTGGAGCTGCGCCGTGCCCAGATCCGCCAGGCCGCCTCCAGTCCGGGAGCGTCGGTCGCCGGGTCCGTGTTCTCGCCGGTCTCCTCGGCCCGCTCCTCCAGCCTCCGGCAGGCCTGTCGTACGAACGCGTCGACGCCGTTGACCGAGACGCGCCCGATGTATCCGTCGTCGGCGAGGTCCTCGGGGCGCGGGAAGGCCAGGGCGGCCACGGCGAGGTGGGCGAGTCCGTGCAGGAACCGGTCCCCGGAGTCGGTCGAGGCGCGGCGCGCGTAGTCGCCCATGCGGACGGCGAAGACCGAGTCCTCGGCGGCGGTCACCGCCATCCCCGCGCGCGGGGACACCTCCAGGACGACGAGCCCGAGGCCGGCGGCGACCGCGTCGGCGAGCCGCGCGAAGGGCGGGTCCTCGCGGTAGCGGCGCAGCAGCTCGGTGTACTCCTGATCGCGCGCGGGCTGGAGTTTGGGCTGGAGCCCGAAGGCCACGAGCCGCGCCGCGTCGGCGGCGTCGGCAGGGGTGACGGGGGCGTTCGCCGGTGCGGCGGTGGCCTCCGGTTCACTCCACTCGACGTGCTCGGTCACGGCTGGGACTCCTTGTTCGAAAGGGCGAGGGTACGAGCGGGGGTGCGGGCGGGTGCCCCGTGCGGGGCTCGCGGACCGCGGGGGTGCGGCTTCGCCGGGCGGGCGTGGCCGCCGCGCGCGGGGGACGCGAGGGGCGGGGGCGTCGCGCGGCGCGCGGTCTCTCCCGGCGGATGGTTCATGCCCGGTCCGCCTTCATCCCGGCCGCGTCGAGCAGCGCCATGCCCACGATCAGGTCGGCCCCGCCGAACTCCGGGTCGTCCAGCTCGGTCCCGTCGTCCACGGCGAACAGCAGGCGTTCCTCACCCTGCCGGTAGGCGGTACCGACCGGCGGACTCGCGGCGTGCACGGCCAGGAGAGCCACCAGGTAGGGCAGCTCGGGATCGCGGCGGCGGGCCTCCGCGAGCAGTCCGGACAGCCTGCGGGGCGCGTCGGGCGAGAGGTTCAGCAGTTCCTTGGCCGAGGTGAGCTGCTCCTCGCTGAAGCGGCTGTCGTCCGGGGTGGCGATCAGGTCCGGCTCGGGCATCTCCGCGCCGAGGTGCTCGCGCTCCAGCGGCGGGGTCAGCAGGATCTCGACGAGGTCCGCGACCCGTACGGCGACGGGGGTGCGCAGGCCCGTCCCGCGCTTGAAGAAGGCGTCGGTGACGCGTAGCGCCCGCTCCACCGGCAGGGGCAGCACCGGCGCGACGAGATGGCCGTAGAGGTCGATCCCCGAGGTGGTCATGGGGGTGCCGAAGGCCTGCCGGTCCTGCTCGGCGCGGAACAGCGGGCCGGCTTCGAGCAGGCGGGACTGGAGCTGGGTGTGCCGGCGGATGCAGTCCTTCACTATGTCGACGAGCTCGGCCGCGCGCCGCTTCTGCTCGGGGTCCTCGGACTCGTCACGGGCCTTGCGGATGTTGGTGAGGATCGCGTTCTCGTGGCGGTACCGGTCGGCCACGTGGTCCAGGGCCTCGGCGATCATGTCGGGCACGGCCTGGAGCCAGTCGACGGCCCGGACGTTGCGCCGGGTGGCGTCGAGGGCCTTGCGCAGCGTTTCCGCATACTGCACGGTCCGGTAGCGGGCCTGCTCGGCGGCGAGTTGCGCGTCGGCCAGCCGGCCGCGGCTGATCAGGACCTCCAGCTTGACCTCGGCGGCGATCTGCGCGCTGGTGACATCGGTGTCCAGGGCGCCGACGAGGACGTTGACCGCTTCGTCGGTCGTACGGAGGTAGACGCTGCCCCCGTAGCCCGGCACTTCCTCGATCAGCTTGAAGTCGTAGTCGCGGCGGACATAGGTGCCGTCGGGCGCGAAGGTGCCGTACACGGCCCGGAAGCCGCGGTCGACACTGCCGACGTTGATCAGGTTCTCCAGGACCCAGCGGGCCACGCGCTCGTGCTCGGCGACCGGCCGCCCGGGGGCCTGGGCGGCGATACGGGGGATGAGCCTGGCCACTATCTGGTCGTGGTCGGCGCCCGTGTCGAAGTCCATGTTCAGTGTGACGAGATCGATGGCGGCGAGGGCGACCTCGGCCATGCCGTACACCGTGTACTCGCCCGCGAGATTCGCCTTGCGCATGTCCAGGTCGTGCAGCGGCGCGGTGCAGGCGAGCGCGCGCAGCCGCCGCGCCAGGCCCTCGTCGGCGGCCGGGCCCGGCGCCGGGCGCGGCCCCGCGCTGAACTGGGGCGGAACGCTGTCCGTCGATGCAGGCGAAGTCACGCTGCACAGACTAGGTCCTCGGTCCGACAACGGTCGAAACGGCGCAGAAGCGACCGCGGTCCCCGCCGGCCCACGAACCCGCGGGCCGGCCGGCCCCGCCCCCCGCGGCCGGCCCGCACGCCCGCCGCGGACCCCGGAACCCTGCCCGCGAGCCCTCACCGACCCTCCGGCCCTGCCGTGCCCGCCCCGGCCCAGCCCAGCCCGCCGCCTCGCCAGCCCAGCCCAGCCCGGCGCCTCGCCAAGCCCTGCCCAGCCCTGCCCGCCGCACCCGACAGGCCCGTCAGACCCACCCGCTGCTACCCGGCCGCACCGCAGGCTGACCCCGCTCTCAGCTCTCCCCCTGGCGACCCCGCCCCACCCAGCCGCACACAGCCGCCCCACGTGTCCGACGCCATAACAACCGCCCCACGTGTTCGACCCCACAGCGTCGGCCCACGTGTCCGACCCCACACCACCCGCCCACATGGCCGCCCCCGTGACACCGGCCCCCGTGGGGCCGGCCTCACACATCGGCTCCGCGCGGGCGCCGCACCGCAGGACTGCACGCCACGCCCGTCGCAGGCCCGCAGGACCGCTCGGCAGGGGCCGCGTCAGCCGGTGCCCTCTCCCCCGTCGGCCACGCGGCGCGCGTACACCTCGACGAGGCCGGTGAGCGAGTCGTCGAGGTAGACCGCGAGGAGGCGCTCCGCGCCGTCCCGGTCGCCGGCCCGCAGCGTCTGGAGGATCTCGTGGTTGCGCGCGAGGTAGGGCTCGTGGAGCCGCTGGGGGTCGTCCACGACGTGGAAGGCGAGACGCAGCTCCGCGAAGACGCTGCGCATCACCTCGTCGGTACGGGCGCTGCCGGCGAGCGCGACCAACTCGCGGTGGAAGTGGATGTTGGCGGTCGACACTCCTTTCCAGTCACCTTCGCGCGCGGCCCGCTGCCCCTCGGAGACGGCCCCGGCGATCCCCTCCACGGCGTACGGCGGGCTGCCGAGCCCGCGGACCACGGCGCACTCGACGAGGGACCGGGTGCGGTAGATGTCCTCGACGTCCTCGACCGTGAGCACCCGTACGAAGACCCCCCGGTTGAGTTCGTGCACCAGCAGCCGTTCGTGCGTGAGCAGCCGGAACGCCTCGCGCAGCGTGTTGCGGGAGACCCCGAGGGCGCTGCCGATGCTGTCCTCCGACAGGCGCGTCCCGGGCGGGAAGAAGCCCTCGGCGATGCGGCTCCTGAGGATGTCCGAGACACGCTCGGCGGTGCTGGTGCGGCCCAACAGGGCGCGATCGTCGGCCAGTTCCGTCAGCTCTGCCATGCCCGGAATTCAACCGCAGACCCGGGAACGAGACAACACGGGTATTGAGGGATCGTTCAACGATCCTCTACCTTGTCGGACGGGCGCTCTCCGCTCCACCGCGAACTTCCAAGCGCCCCAAGGCTTCCGCACGGCCCGGCTCAGTCCTCATGCACTCTCCGTCCCTCACTGCGAGGTGCCCATGAGCACGACCCCTCCACCCCAGGCCCTGACCCCCGGCACGCAACCCGCCCCAGGTGAACCCGCCGCTGGGGAAGGTGCGTTCGGCTGGCTGCGCGCACTCGGCCCGCGGGGCCGGCGCGCCTTCGGCGGCGCGTTCGGCGGCTACGGCCTCGACTCGTACGACTACTTCACCCTGCCGCTGAGCATGGTCGCCCTCGCGGCGTACTTCGGCCTCGACAGCGGCCAGACCGGCCTGTTCACCACGGTCACCCTGGTCGTGTCCGCGGTCGGCGGTGCCGTCGCGGGTGTGGTCGCGGACCGGATCGGACGCGTCAAAGCGCTGATGATCACGGTGATCACCTACGCGGTGTTCACCGTGGCCTGCGGTTTCGCGCCGAACTACGAGACGCTGCTGGTGTTCCGTGCCCTCCAGGGTCTCGGCTTCGGCGGCGAGTGGGCGGTCGGCGCCGTCCTGGTCGCCGAGTACGCGAGCCCCCGGCACCGCGGGCGTACGCTCGGCGCGGTCCAGAGCGCCTGGGCCGTGGGCTGGGGCCTCTCCGTGGCGGTGTACACGGTGGTCTTCCAGTTCCTCGACGACGACCTCGCCTGGCGTGTGATGTTCTGGACCGGCGCGCTGCCCGCTCTGCTCGTGGTCTGGGTCAGGCGCCAGGTGCGGGACGCGCCCGAGGCGGCCGCGGTGCGCGAGAGGAGCGCCGACAAGGGGTCGTTCACCGCGATCTTCAGGCCCGGCACGGCCGAGGCCCCGGGCCTGCTGCGCACCACCTTCTTCGCGGTCCTGCTCTCCACCGGTGTCCAGGGCGGCTACTACACGCTGGCCACCTGGGTGCCCACCTATCTGAAGACGGAGCGCGGCCTGTCCGTCGTCGGCACCGGCGGCTATCTGACGTTCCTGATCTCCGGGGCCTTCCTCGGCTACCTCACCGGGGGTCTCCTCACCGACAGACTGGGCCGCAAGCGCAACATCCTGCTCTTCGCGATCCTCTCCGCGGCCTGCGTCCTCGCCTACGCGAACATCCCGAGCGGCGCCAACACCCTTCTCCTGGTGCTCGGTTTCCCCCTCGGCTTCTGCATGTCGGCGATCTTCAGCGGTTTCGGCTCGTTCCTCAGCGAGCTGTACCCGGTGGCGGTGCGCGGCACGGGACAGGGCTTCGCGTACAACACCGGGCGAGCCGTCGGCGCGGCCTTCCCCACCACGGTCGGCTTCCTGGCCGACAGCTGGGGCGTGGGCGGAGCGCTGGTCTTCGGCGCGATCGGCTACGCCCTGGCCGCGCTCGCCCTGACCGGACTTCCCGAGACGCGCGGCAAGGAGCTCCTGTGAACGACACCGTCCAGGTCCGCCCGCCCGCCCTCCCCGGGGACGGCTCGCCGAGCCCGCTGAAGACCCCCGGTCACGCGCGCGTGTGGACCCCCGGCAGGGCCCGCCGGCGGTTCCGTTCGGGGCTGTCGGTTCCCACGGCCGGGATCGCCGCGGGCCACGCCCAGGCCAACCTCGTGTCGGTGCCCGGCGACTGGGCGTACGAGATGCTGCTGTTCTGCCAGCGCAACCCGAAACCGTGTCCCGTCCTCGACGTCACCGACGCCGGTTCCTGGACCACCGAGCTCGCCCCGGGCGCCGACCTGCGCACCGATCTGCCGGGCTACCGGGTGTGGGAGCACGGCGCGCTGGTGGCCGAGCCCACGGACGTCGTCGGGTACTGGCGGTCCGACCTGGTGTCGTTCCTGATCGGGTGCAGCTTCACGTTCGAGTGGGCGCTGAGCTCCGCCGGTGTCCCGCTGCGCCACATAGAGCAGGGCCGCAACGTCTCGATGTACGTGACGACGCGTCAGTGCCGGCCGGCGGGGCGGCTGCGCGGCCCCATGGTCGTGTCGATGCGTCCGGTGCCGCCGGAACACCTGGGCACGGCGATCCGGGAGAGCAGTCTGCTGCCCGCCGTGCACGGCAGTCCGGTGCACTGCGGCGATCCCTCGGGGCTGGGCATCGAGGATCTCGCGCGCCCCGACTTCGGCGATCCGGTCGTCGCGGCCCCGGACGACATCCCGGTGTTCTGGGCCTGCGGAGTGACGCCCCAGGCGGCCGTGATGGCGTCCCGTCCGCCGTTCGCGATCACCCACGCACCCGGACGGATGTTCATCACGGACACCCGTGACGAGCAGTACCGAGTGGCCTGAACGGGCCGGAGGAGGAGGAAGGGCAGCCCATGACCCCCATCGATCTCAACGCCGATCTCGGCGAGGGCTTCGGCCGCTGGCGGCTGACCGACGACGAACAGCTGCTGTCCGTCGTGACCAGCGCCAATGTGGCCTGTGGTTTCCACGCCGGGGACGCGGCCACCATGCGGCGGGTGTGCGAGCTGGCGGCGGAGCGGGGCGTACGGATCGGCGCCCAGGTCTCCTACCGCGACCTGGCGGGGTTCGGGCGGCGGGCGATGGACGTGCCGCCCGACGAGCTGGCGGCCGAAGTGGCGTACCAGATCGGCGCCCTGGAGGTCTTCGCGCGCGCGGCGGGTTCGCGGGTGTCGTACGTGAAGCCGCACGGCGCGCTCTACAACCGTGTCGTGCACGACGAGGAGCAGGCGGCGGCGGTCGTCGAAGGTGTCCTGCTCGCGGGCGGGCGCCCGCCCGTGCTCGGTCTCCCGTCCTCGCGCTTCCTGAAGATCGCGGAGGGGGCCGGGCTGCCCGTCGTCCCCGAGGCGTTCGCGGACCGCGCGTACACCGAGGAGGGCACCCTGGTGCCGCGTACCCAGGAGGGCGCGGTGATCACGGAGGCCGAGGCCGTCGTCGAACGCTCCCTGGGCCTCGCGCGCTCCGGGGTGGTCATCTCCCGTACCGGGGAGCGCGTGCAGGTCCGCGCGCGTTCCTTGTGCCTGCACGGGGACACACCCGGGGCGGTCGAACTGGCCCGCCGGGTGCGCGCCCGGCTGGAGTCCGCGGGTGTGCTCGTGCGGGCGTTCGCGTGAGGGCCCGGCCCGACGGCGGCGGGAGGCCCCCGGTGCCGGCCGGCGACGGCGTGGAAGGCCCCGGCCTGAGGACCCTGCCCGTCGGCGACCGGGCCCTGCTGGTCGAGGTGTCCTCGGGGGAGGCCGCCCAGGCACTGCACGCCGAGCTGCTGCGACGCCGCGCGGATGGCTCGCTGTGCGTGCGGGAGATCGTTCCGGCGGCCCGCACGGTGCTCCTGGACGGCCTGGACGACCCCGGCCGGCTCGCGGAGCTGCTGCCCGGCTGGGACGTCCCCCCGCTGTCCGCGCGCGCGGAGGACACGGTCGAGATCCCGGTGCGGTACGACGGTCCCGACCTGGCGGATGTGGCGGCCCTGTGGGGGGTGGCGGTGCGCGAGGTGCCGGAGATCCACGCCGCGGCCGGGTTCCGGGTCGCCTTCTGCGGGTTCGCGCCCGGCTTCGGCTATCTCACGGGACTGCCGGCACGGTACGACGTGCCGCGCCGGGCGACCCCGCGCACGGCGGTGCCCGCGGGCTCCGTGGCGCTGGCGGGCCCGTACACCGGTGTGTATCCGCGCAGTTCGCCCGGCGGCTGGCAGCTCATCGGCACGACGGACGCGACGTTGTGGGACCACGCGCGCGTACCGGCCGCGCTGCTGGCCCCCGGCGCTCGGGTGCGCTTCGTACCGCAGAGGTGTTCATGAGCGACCGTGCCCTCGCGGTGGTGCGGGCCGGGGCCCTGACCACCGTCCAGGACCAGGGGCGGCCCGGGCACGCCCATCTCGGCGTGCCGCGCTCCGGAGCGCTCGACCCGCCCGCGGCGGCCCTGGCCAACCGGCTCGTCGCCAACCCCGCCGAGGCCGCCGTGCTGGAGACGACGCTCGACGGCTGTGCCCTGCGCCCCCGGTCGACGGTCACGGTGGCCGTGACCGGAGCGCCCTGCCCGGTACGGGTGGACGGCCGCCCGGTCGCCTGGGGGGCTCCTGTCCGGGTGCCCGCGGGAGCGCTCCTGGACGTCGGTTCCGCGCGCGCGGGGCTGCGGAGTTACGTGGCCGTGTCCGGCGGCGTGGCGGTCGGTCCGGTGCTCGGCAGCCGCTCGACCGACCTTCTCTCGGGGCTCGGCCCCTCGCCGCTGACCGCCGGCGCGGTGCTGCCCCTGGGGAGTCCCGGCACCCTTCACGCGCGCGTGGACGTCGTCCCGCACCGCGCCCCGCCCGCCGAACTGGTGCTGCGCGTGACGCTCGGTCCACGCGACGGCTGGTTCACCGAGCCGGCCCTGCGGACGCTCACGACGCGCGTCTTCCGGGTCTCGTCGGCGAGCAACCGCATCGGCCTGCGCACGGAAGGGCCCTCGCTGGAGAGGGCCGTCTCCGGCGAACTCCCCAGTGAGGGCCTGGTGCTGGGTGCCGTCCAGGTGCCGCCCGACGGGCGCCCGGTCGTCTTCCTCGCCGACCATCCGACCACCGGGGGCTACCCGGTGATCGCGGTCGTCCGGTCCGCCGATCTCCCGGCGACCGCTCAGGCGGTCCCGGGAACGCCGGTACGGTTCCTGGCCGTTCGCCGTCGCTGAGGCCGCCGCGGGCCGTGTGCCGGCGAACGGGGCACCGGCCCGTGCGGCCGGTGCCCGCCTCGTGCGCCCACCGTGCCCTGTCCCCGCCGAACCACGTCCAGCTGTCAGCCCCGTCCGGCCGTCGGACCCGTCCGGCCGTCGGACCCGTCCTGCCGTCGGACCCGTCCGGCCGTCAGAGTCCGCCAGGCCGTCAGAGTCCGCCAGGCCACCAGACCACGTCCGGCCGTCAGTCTCCGTCCTGCCGTCAGGCCACGTCCGGGCGTTCCGTCACGGACAGGGCCGCCAGGGCGGACGCGACGGCGTGCGAGGCGCTCAGGTCGAGGCGGGCGCTGGTGCCCCGGGCCCGGTGGCGCACCTCGGAGGCGGCGAGGGTGAGCAGTTGGGGCAACAGGTCGGTGCAGCGCCTGGCCACCCAGCCCGTTCCCGCCGTGGCCAGCCACAGAAGGCTCGCGATGCGGGCCGGGGCGGGGAACTCGGCCTCGCTGGAAGGGGCGATCCCGTGGGCGTCGCCCTCCTCGGCGAGCAACGCGTGGAAGCGCCGGGCCAGTTGACGGTGCCCCGGCTCCCCCGGGTGCAGCCGGTCGGCACTCCACACGGCGCGGTCCTCGATCCAGTCCTCCTCCGCCACGTGCAGATGCGTCGCCCCGTGCCGCTCCGAGAGGGCGTGCACCACCGCGTTGACCGCGTGCTGACGCCGGGCCAGCGGGCGGGCCATCGCTCCCGGCAGCCCGAGCATCGAGCCGGGGTCCGGGAGGCAGGCCGTCAGCACGATCGCGCCCCGCGCGCGGAACGCCGCGTAGACCGTGTCGAGCCGTTCGGCCACCGAGTGGATGTCGAAGGTGTACCGCAGGGTGTCGTTGACGCCGATCACGACGGAGACGATGTCGGGCTCCAGGGCGAGCGCCACCGGGGTCTGCCGTTCCAGGACGTCCCGTGTCTGCGCCCCGCTGACCGCGAGGTTGGTGAACCGCACGGGCGCGTCCGCGGGGGCGAGCCCCGGAGCGAGCAGCTCGGCCCACCCCCGCCACCGGTCCCCGACGGGGTCGCCCACACCTTCCGTGAGGGAGTCCCCGAGCGCGACGAACCGAACCGCTCTCATGCGACGCCCTCCTGTAGAGGCGGCCGGTTCACGGCCACCGCGTCGTGCGCGGCGAGGAATCCCGTCACGGCGGCGTCCCAGCCGAAGCACTCGGCACGCGCGCGTGCGGTCTTCCTGCGCTCGCTCTCGGCGCGGCCGAGCAGCAGCCGTACCGCGTCCGCGAAGGAGTCCCCGCTGTCGGCGGCGGTGGCCCCGGCGGAGCCGACGATCTCCGGCAGGGCGGAGTGCGCGCTGGCGACGACGGGGGTGCCGCAGGCCATCGCCTCCAGGGCGGCGAGCCCGAAGGTCTCCGCCGGCCCGGGTGCCAGGCACACGTCCGCGGAGGCCTGGAGCGAACCGAGCAGGGCCCGGTCGGACACGTGCCCGAGGAAGGTGACGGGCAGCCTCCGCTCCCGGGCGCGCTGTTCCAGCCGGGCCCTGAGCGGTCCGTCGCCTGCGACGACGAGCACGGCCCGCTCACCGCGCCGCAGCAGCGCCTCCAGCGCGTCGAGCGCCGTACCGGGCCGCTTCTCGACGGACAGCCGGGAGCACATGACGAGCAGGACCTGGTCCGCCCGCGCGTGACGGTCACGCAGCGCCGGGTCACGCAGCGCGGGGTGCCGGTCCGCGAGATCGACGCCCAGGGGGGCTCGTACGACGTTGTGGGCGCCGATCCGCACGAACTCGCGCTCGGCGAACTCCGTGGTGCACACCACGCGCGCGTAGCTGTGCGCCGTACGGACGTTGAGGGCGTCGGCGGTCCGCCGGGCCATCGCCTCGGACAGTCCCCAGGTGCGCAGCACCCCGTCGGCGGTCTCGTGGGAGACCATCACCGCGGGCACCCGGGCCCGTCGTGCCCACACTCCGGTCCAGCGCAGCGTGGTCCGGTCGGAGACCTCCAGGCGGTCGGGGGCGAGCGACTCCAGGAGACGGGCGACCCGCCGTCTGTCGGTGAGGACGCGGTAGCCGCCGGTGCCGGGCAGCAGCGGGCCGGGCAGCGTGATCACCCGTCCCTGCTCGGTGTCGCGGTCGCTCGCGCGCTCGCCGGGTATCACGAGGACCGGTTCGTGGCCGGCCGCCCGGTATCCGGCGCCCAGTTCCCGCAGCGCGGTGCGCAGTCCTCCGGAGGAGGGGGCGACGAAGTTGGCGAGCCGTACGATGCGCAGACTCATGCCGCCACCAGCTTCCGTGCGGAGAGCACGTCCTCGTAGTGGCCGATGAGCTGGTCGCCCACCGCGGCCCAGGTGCGGCCCTCGACCTGGGCGTGCCCGGCGGCGCCGTAGGCCGCCCGCAGCGCGGGGTCGGCGGCCAGGGTGCGCACCGCCTCCCGTACCGCGGCGCTGTCGCGCGGCGGGACCAGCAGCCCGGTGCGCCCGTGGGCGACCAGGTCGAGCGGTCCGCCCGCGGCGGGCGCGACGACGGGCACTCCGCTGGCCATGGCCTCCTGCACGGTCTGGCAGAAGGTCTCGAAGGGGCCGGTGTGCGCGAAGACGTCCAGCGAGGCGAAGATCCGGGCGAGTTCGCCGCCGGTGCGCCGGCCGAGGAAGACCGCGCCGGGGAGCGCGCCGCGCAGGGTGGCCTCGCTGGGTCCGTCACCCACCACGACGACACGGACGCCGTTCAGCTCGCAGACCCCGGAGAGCAGTTCGACGTGCTTCTCGGGGGCCAGCCGGCCGACGTAGCCGACGATCAGCTCTCCGTTCGGCGCCAGTTCGCGGCGCAGCGCCTCGTCGCGGTGCCCGGGGCGGAAGCGGACGGTGTCGACACCGCGCGCCCACAGCCGTACCCGGGGCACGCCGTGCGCCTCCAGGTCACGCAGGGCCGCGCTGGAGGGGGCGAGCGTCCGGTCGGCCGCGGCGTGCACCGAGCGGATGCGCCGCCAGGCGGTGGCCTCGCCCGCGCTGATGTACGTGCGGGCGTATCCGGCGAGGTCGGTCTGGTAGACGGCCACGGCGGGGATGCCGAGCCGGGAGGCGGCGGCCATGCCGCGGACGCCGAGGATGAAGGGGCTGGCCAGGTGGACGATGTCGGCGCGGTGTTCGGTGATGGCCGCGGCGACGCGCCGGCTGGGGAGGGCGACGCGGACCTGGGGATAGCCCGGGAGCGGGAGGGAGGGGACACGGACGACCGGGCACGGCGCGAGGGCGTCCGGCCCGTTCCCGGTGGGGGTGCCTCCCTGGTCGGGGGAGGCCGGGGACCTGGGTGAGGTGGCCGGGGCGACGACGAGGGGAGCGTGACCGCGATCGACGAGGTGCCGGGCGGTCTGGAGCGCGCAGTGGGCCACGCCGTTCACATCGGGGGGAAAGGATTCGGTCACGATGACGACACGCATACGGGTGTTCTCGCCCCGCTGGACGTGGCCGCGTCAACGTGGATCTATGCGAGCGATGAACGTCCCGTGAGCGTTGCGCTCCGCACCCGGGCAGGTCAGCCCCCGTCCACGCGCTCCTGACTCCCGGGTCGCCGAACGTTCATACGGCCGGCATGTCGGGCCCGATCCGGCTCCGTACGGCTGTCTGGACCTCGGCCTCCTCGGCCGGATCCGCCGCCAGCCGGCGCAGCTGATCGACCACACGGGCGTCACCGGTCTCGGCGTGCCGGGCGGCGATCTCGCGGGTGGTCTCCTCGCAGTCCCAGAGGCACTCGACGGCGAAGCCCGCGGGGAAGGAGGGGTCCGTGACGGCGAGGGCACGGGCGGCGCGCTGCCGCAGATGCGACGACGCGGTCTCGCGGTAGATGTGCCGCAGCACGGGGGCGGCGCAGGCGATGCCGAGCCGTCCGGTGCCGTCGACGAGGGTCCACAGGGTCGGCGCGTCGGGGCCCTCGCCCCGTACGGCCTCGCGCAGGGCGGCCAGGACCGGTTCGCGGTCCTGTGCACCGCCCCGGCAGGCGAGGACGCGGCCCGCGGCGGCGCCGAGGGCGTCGGGCCGGTGCGCCCAGCCGCGGGCCCGGTCGACGGCGGCGAGGCTCCGCATCCGTTCGAAGGCGTCGACGGCGGCCTCGACGACGGGCGTCGGCCCGTCCGCGACGGCCGCCTCGATCAGGGCGAGGGCGTCCGGATCGTTGCCGTCGGCGAGGTAGCGCAGGGCTGTGCAGCGCGCGCCCTCCCCACCGTGGCGCGCGGCCTCGACGATCTCGGGACGGTCTTCCGGTCCGGCGACGGCGGTCAGGCAGCGGGCGGCGGGGACGTGGAGCGCGGCTCCGCGTTCGATGCCCTGTTGGGCCCAGGCGAAGACGGCTTCGACGCTCCACCCGGGGCGGGGCCCCGAGGGTCGCATCTGGCGTTGCCAGCGGTCGAAGGACCCGGCTTCCTGGGCGGCGCGCACACGGTTGGCGATGGAGGCACGGGAGTCGTCGGCCCACAGCCGCCACGGCCGTGGCTCGAAGGAGTCGCGTACGACGGCGGCCAGGGCGGCCTCGCCCTCGGCATCGGCCGGGAACCGGGCGAGCACGGGGGCGGCGAGGGCGCGCAGGCCCGCGTCGTCGTCGCGCAGGGCCAGTTCGTCCAGGGCCCAGGCCCAGTTGGAGCCGACCGCGGCGTACCGGCGCAGCAGCGCGAGCGCGTCGCGCCTGCCGTAGGAGGCGAGGTGTCCGAGGACCGCGAGGGCCAGCCCTGTGCGTGACTCGCAGTCGTCGAGGATGTCCTCGGCGTCGAAGAGGTGCCGCTCGATCTCGTCGAGCTCGCCGCTCAGATCGAGATAGAGACGGGCGTAGTACAGGGAGCGGTTCTCGACCTGCCAGTCGTGGCGGGGGTCCCTGAGAACGCAGTGGTTCAGTGCCGCGAGCGCTTCGGCCCGCGGTGCGGTGAGTGCGTGCAGCGTGCCGTCGCCGCGGCCCCTCTGGAGAAGGCCGAGCAGGGTTCCGCTGGGCGCTATGACCGGATCGAACATGGGAAACAGCCTCACATCAAGCGTCGACGCAACCGGGATCCTGCATTACCTGGCCGCGTGACAACACGTCGGGGCGCCCGCCGTCTCTTGCTTGCTGTAGACCATCTTCCTCTGCCTCTCGTCGGTGGCCCATGCGGGCCGCGTCACGGCCCGCGCGGTGCGGCAACTCCTGCCCAGCCATCGCGTCCGTGAATCACGTCGCCATGATGACTCGGCGGTTCTTCCTGCCGCGACCGTATTTCCGGCGGCCCCGTTCCGCCTCCCGTTTTTCCTGCGTTGCGCCTGGTCAGAGCGTTCGATTCATGGCGTGCCGAACAATTCGAGCAGGTCGGTCTTGGCGAACATGCGCGCCGTGTCCACGGCCGACGGGGTACCCGCGGCCGGATCGGCGCCGGCGGCCAGGAGGACCCGGATGACGGCCTCCTCGCCCTTGAAGACGGCTCCGGCGAGGGGGGTCTGGCCCCGGTCGTTGACGCGGTCGGCCTCGGCGCCGCGCTCCAGCAGGGCGCGGACCGCGTCGGCATGCCCGTGGTAGGCGGCGAGCATCACGAGCGAGTCGCCGCGGTCGTTGGTGAGGTCGGCCGGGACACCCGCGTCGACGTACGCCGCGAGAGCCTCCGTCTCGCCGCGTCGCGCCAGATCGAAGATCTTGGTCGCGAGCTCCACGACCTCGGGGTCGGGGGCTTCGCTCATCGGCCGGACCGCCTCTCACTGCAACCGTTCGGGTGAATCGACAGGGTACTGGCTCCGGCGGCACACCACCGGCACCCTCCGCGGCAAAGATCACAAAGTGCGCATCGAGCGCAACAGAGCAGCTCAGGCGGCGCAAGACGGCTCGGTCGCACGGGTGAAATCGGCTCCTTTTCACCCAGTTGCACCTTTTATCGTATGGATACATGCTGTGATCCTGGAACAACTCATGGTGACCGTCCCCACGAACCAGGAGAGCTCAAATGATTCTGTCCATGTCAGGCGTCGTCCTTCTCGGCATCATCGTCTTCCTCTTCTTCAAGAAGGACGGGCTGAAGGCGTCGCACGCCCTGGTGGCCGCACTCTTCGGCTTCTACCTCGCCAGCACGGCCATCGCGCCGAGCATCAAGGCCGGCGGGGAGAGCCTGGCCGGCCTCCTCGGCGGGATCAAGTTCTGACGACGTCCCCACCTCGTACGCACCTTCAGGAGACAGCAGTGGCCCGGCGCCCTCTCCCCCGCATCCTCAGCAACGGCACCGCACAGATCGCCAAGAGCCGGGAGCTGGCCCGGACGGCAGCCGACAGCGCCACCGATGTCCTCCATCCGCTGATCACGGTGACCCGTGGACTGCGCCGGCTGGCAGCCGCCGGACGGCGCAAGTGGGCCGCCACCCCCAAGGACCGTCGTGGGCCGCTGCTGTTCCTGGTGGCCTCGGTGGTCCTGATCGTGGCCCTGGTGCCGTACGGACCGCTGCTCGCCGTCATCACGCTGATGGCGGCGGCGGCCTGGGCCGGTCGCGAGCGCACCCCACCGCCCGCGACCGGTCCGGACGAGGCGCAGACCGCACGCCTCCAGTCCCTCTACGAGGCACTCGTCCCGTACTTCTCCGCCGCCGACGACCCCGCCCCCCTGTACGCCCACGGCGGCGACTGGGAGAAGGCGTTCACCTCGTACGACTTCGACGACGACGGGCGGATCTCCCGTCTGCACGTCCACTACCCGGCGTACTTCACGGACGGCGAGCCGGACTCCCGCGCACGCATCGAGCAGCTCCTGCACGTCAAGTCGGGCCGCGGCCGTGAGTACCACTTCGACTGGGACGAGGAGGGCAACGAGCTCACCGTCACGGTCCTCGCGCCCCTGCCCACCGACATCGCCGCCCAGCGCTTCGTCACCGCGCCCGGCGAGACGGTCCTCGGATTCACCGATCCGGCCGACGTCCAGCGCACACTCCCGCTCACCCACGGCGAGGAGCAGCGCGACGTTCCCCCGGTCGTCTGGCGCACGGGCGCCCGCTCCACCGAGCCGCACCTGCTGATCACGGGCGAACCCGGCGCGGGCACGACCACCCTCCTGCGCTCCATCGCCCTGCAGTCCCTCCGGTACGGCGATGTCGTCGTCGTGGACGGCGGAGGCACCGGCGAGTACGCGTGCCTGACCGGGCGGGAGGGCGTCCTGGCCGTCGAGTGCTCGACGGGCGGGGCACTCGCCAGCCTCGAATGGGCGGCGCACGAGACCGAGCGGCGGCTGATCGCCGCGAACCGCGCCCGCCAGGCGGGGCATCCCGCCCCCGACGACATCAGGAACCCGCTGTGGATCCTGCTGGACCGGCCGAGCGCGCTCGGCCATCTGGCCGCCGCCGACGGACGCGAGGATCCCCAGTCGCTGCTCCAGGTCCCGCTGCGGCACGGCCGTGCGGCGAACGTCACGGTCGTGGTCGCCGAGCACTTCGAGAACCTCGACTCCCTCAGCGACGCGGTCCGTCAGCACACCCGCGCGCGTGTGGTGCTCGGCACCGCCTCGGCCGCCCAGCTGGAAGCGGTCCTGGGCGCGCCCCCGCACACCACCCCGACCCGGGACGTGCCCCCCGGCCGCGGCTACGCGCGCCTGGGCGCCGGACCCGTCCTGCGCCTCCAGGTCCCCGCCACACCGGACCCGTACGACGACGCCACGAGCGAGGCGCAGCGGCTGGCGGTGCTCGCCCTGCTGCCGGAGCGCACGACACCGGCGGACGCGGAACAGGTGCCCTCCGAGGTCGCCGGGGTCGCGGTGGCGGAGGGGTAGCTACGCCACGAACGTCCGGGGGCCCTCGTCCCCTCCGCTCGCGCCGGTCTCCACCAGCCGGGCCGCCGCGGCCAGCCGCGTCGCCGCCTCGTCCGCGACCGCGCCGCCCACCGTGAACGGCAGCCGCACATATCCCTCGAAGGCGCCGTCCACGCCGAACCGGGGCCCCGAGGGCACTCGCACGCCCACGCGCTCGCCGACCTCGGCCAGCCGCGACCCGGACAGACCACCCGTACGCACCCACAGGGTGAGACCGCCGCGCGGAACGGAGAACTCCCACCGGGGCAGTTCCCTTCGCAGGGCCGTGACGAGAGCGTCGCGGTTCTCACGGGCCTGGTCGCGCCGGATGCCGACGGCCTCCTCCCAGCCCCCCGTGCTCAGCAGCCAGTTCACGGCGAGCTGTTCCAGCACGGGAGTGCCGAGGTCGGCGTAGGCGCGCGCGGCGACCAGGCTGCGGATGACGTCGGGCGCGGCCCGCACCCAGCCGATCCGCATGCCCGCCCAGAAGGCCTTGCTCGCCGAGCCCACGGTGATCACGGTCGAGCCCGCAGGATCGAAGCCGCACACCGGGCGGGGCATCTCCAGGCCGTCGTCCAGGTGCAGTTCGCTCATCGTCTCGTCGACGACGAGGACAGTGCCGGCCGAGCGCGCCGCGTCCACCAGCCCGCGCCTCTGGTCCTCGCCGGCGAGCGCTCCGGTGGGGTTGTGGAAGTCGGCGACGACGTACGCGAGCCGGGGCGCGGCGTCACGCAGGACCTGGCGCCAGCGGTCCATGTCCCAGCCGGCCAGCCCCTCGGCCATCGCGACGGGCACCAGCCGGGCACCGGCCTCCCTCATCAGCTGGAGGATGTTGGCGTAGGAGGGGGACTCGACGGCGATGCGTTCGCCGCGGCCCGCGAAGAGATGACAGATCGCGTCGATCGCGCCCATCGCCCCGGTGGTCACCATGATCTGCTCGGGCATGGTGGGGATACCGCGCGCCGTGTACCGCTCGGCGAGCATGGCGCGCAGCGCGGGGAGGCCCGCGGGGTAGTCGCCGTGCGTGTGCGCGTACGGGGGCAGTTCCTCCAGGGCGCCCTGGACGGCGCGGGTCAGCCACGGCTCCGGCGCGGGCAGCGCGGCACAGCCGAGGTCGATCATCGAACCGAGGGTCTCGGGAGGCAGGGGTTCCAGACCGCGTGCGGGCAGCGGGTTCCCGGCGGGGACCGCGGTCCAGCTGCCGGCCCCGCGACGCGACTCCAGGAAGCCCTCCGCGCGCAGCGCCTCGTAGGCCGCGGCGACGGTCGTACGGCTGACCGACAGGGCCAGCGCCAGTTCCCGCTCGGCGGGCAGCCGCGCGGCGACCGGCACCCGTCCTTCGAGTACGAGCAGCCGCACACCGTCGGCGAGGGCGCGATACGCGGGCGGACGCCGGGTTCCCGGTCCGGCGGGCCGCTCCTGCTGGGAGTTGAGGAGCCGAGCCAGCTGAGCGGCCCCCACCGCCGAAGTCCACTGTGCCATGATTCCAGTCCACCTTCCCCGAATTGGCCATGGTTGAAGCCAGTTCCCGAGCCACAGAGTGTCATGCGCCAGGCCACTACCACCACTGGGGGCATCCCGTGTCCACACGTTCCGAGTCCGTACCCGCCGCGGCTCCCGGGTCCGGGCGGCTTCCCCGCCGCCTCGTCCAGCTGTACGCGGGGCTCGCCCTGTACGGAGCGAGCTCGGCGCTCCTCGTGGAGGCGGGTCTCGGTCTCGAACCGTGGAACGTGCTGCACCAGGGCCTCGCCGAGCTGACCGGTCTGACGATCGGCGTGGTGTCGATCGTCGTGGGCGCCGCTGTCCTGCTCCTGTGGATCCCGTTGCGCCAGCGGCCGGGGCTCGGCACCGTCTCGAACGTCTTCGTGGTCGGCCTCGCCATGGACGGCACGCTCGCCCTGCTCCCGGACGTCCACTCCCTGACCGTGCGGATTCCGCTGCTGGTGGCGGGCGTCGTACTGAACGGCATGGCCACGGGCCTGTACATCTCGGCCAGCTTCGGTCCGGGGCCCCGCGACGGCCTGATGACGGGACTGCACCGGCGTACGGGCCGCTCGGTCCGTCTGGTGCGCACGGTCCTCGAAGTGGCCGTCGTCGCGACGGGTTTCGCGCTCGGCGGCACGGTCGGGGTCGGCACGGTGCTCTACGCCGTCGCCATCGGACCCCTGGCCCAGCTCTTCCTGCGGGTGTTCGCCGCCCGCCCGGCACCGCTCGGCAGCGCCGTTGTCGCCCCGGTTCAACCCGAGCGCGCCATACTGCCCGGGTGAGCACGCGCACTCTTCACCCCTACCTCGACCACCCCGGCCCGATCCCCTTCGCCCACCGCGGCGGGTCCGCGGACGGCCTGGAGAACACCCTCACGCAGTTCCGGCGGGCGGTGAACGCCGGATACCGCTACATCGAGACCGACGTGCACGCCACGGCGGACGGCAGGCTGGTCGCCTTCCACGACACGTCCCTCGACCGGGTGACCGACGGCGCGGGCCGGATCGCGGACCTCCCCTGGGACGACGTGCGCCAGGCGCGCGTGGCGGGCAAGGAGCCGGTCCCCCTCTTCGAGGACCTGCTCGAAGAGTTTCCCGAGACGCGCTGGAACGTCGACGTCAAGACCGAACCCGCGCTCGTGCCGCTGCTCGACCTGATCGACCGCACCGACGCCTGGGACCGCGTCTGTGTCGGTTCGTTCTCCGAGGCCCGCGTGACCCGCGCCCAGCATCTCGCCGGGCCGCGCCTCGCGACCTCGTTCGGCACCCGGGGGGTGCTCAACCTGCGGCTGCGCTCGTGGGGCGTTCCCGCCGCGGTGCGCCGCTCGGCGGTCGCGGCCCAGGTTCCCGAGACACAGTCGGGCGTGCCGGTGGTCGACCGCCGCTTCGTGCGGGCGGCCCACGCGCGCGGGCTCCAGGTGCACGTGTGGACCGTGAACGAATCGGAACGCATGCACCGGCTCCTGGACCTGGGAGTCGATGGCATCATGACCGATCACATCGACACACTGCGCAAGGTCCTGGAAGACCGGGGCACCTGGTTCTGAGCCTCCTCGCGCGGTCGTTCACGAGAAGCGAGGGCACGGGTGAGCACGGACACCGTGCGGGCGGGGGCGGCCGAGGAGGCCGCGGAGCGCCGGCGAGAACAGCGCGGCTGGTACTTCTACGACTGGGCCTGCTCCGTCTACTCGACGAGCGTGCTCACCGTGTTCCTCGGCCCCTATCTGACGGCGGTGGCCAAGCACGCGGCGGACGCGGACGGGTTCGTCCACCCGCTGGGGATACCGGTCCGCGCCGGCTCTTTCTTCGCGTACGCGGTCTCCGCCTCGGTGATCGTGTCGATCGTCGTGATGCCGATGGCCGGAGCCGCCGCCGACCGCACGGGCCGCAAGAAGCCGCTGCTCGCGGCGGCGGCCTACCTGGGCGCCGCGGCCACCACCGGCATGTTCTTCCTGGACGGCGACCGCTATCTGCTGGGCGGAGCGCTGCTGATCGTCGCGAACGCCTCGCTGGCCGTGTCGATGGTGCTGTACAACTCCTACCTCCCGCAGATCGCCCCGCCCGAGGAGCGCGACGCCGTCTCCTCCCGGGGCTGGGCCTTCGGGTACGCGGCGGGCTCCGTGGTCCTGGTGGCGAACCTGGTCCTCTTCACCGCCCATGACAGTTTCGGCGTGTCCGAGTCGACGGCCGTGCGCATCTGCCTGGCCTCCGCGGGTGTCTGGTGGGGCGCCTTCACCCTCATCCCGCTGAAGCGGCTGCGGGACCGGCACACCCCCTCCGGCGGACAGGCGTCCGCACACGGATGGCGGCAGCTGGCCGCCACGGTGCGCGACATGCGCCGCCAGCCGCTCACGCTCTCCTTCCTGCTCGCCTACCTCATCTACAACGACGGCATCCAGACCGTCATCTCGCAGGCTTCCGTCTACGGCTCCGAGGAGCTGGGCCTCAGCCAGTCGACCCTGATCACCGCCGTACTCCTGGTCCAGGTGCTCGCGGTCGGGGGCGCACTGGGCATGGGCCGGCTGGCCCGCACGTACGGCGCCAAACGCACCATCCTCGGCTCACTCGTCGCCTGGACGCTCACCCTCGCCGCCGGGTACTTCCTGCCCGCGGGCGCGCCCGTGTGGTTCTTCGTCCTCGCCTCGGGCATCGGACTGGTCCTGGGCGGCAGCCAGGCGCTGTCGCGCTCCCTGTTCTCGCACCTCGTGCCGAGCGGCAAGGAGGCGGAGTACTTCTCCGCGTACGAGATGAGCGACCGCGGGATGAGCTGGCTGGGCCCGCTGCTGTTCGGCCTGACCTACCAGCTGACGGGAAGTTATCGGGACGCGATCATCTCGCTCGTGGTCTTCTTCGTCATCGGCTTCGTCCTGCTCGCGCGGGTCCCGGTGCGCCGGGCGGTGCGGGACGCGGGCAATCCCGTACCCGAGAGGATTTAGCGCCGGGGGCCAAAGAGCGGTAGTGTACGCGTTTGGCCTGCCTGCCGTACCGTTACTGCGCGTCAATGATACTGAAGCGTTGGGTGACATCTGATGCCAGATGTGACAAACCGGGCGACGGTGGGTACAACAAGGGGCGGCTACGACGGCGACGCATGACCCATCAACGGGAATCTTTACCGCCGACCGGACGTTGACCGGATGACGACGACAGCGACACCTGTCCTGTGGGCGACAAGCCCGGGAGGCACGATTCATGAGTGAGCGAGCTCTTCGCGGCACACGCCTCGTAGTGACCAGCTATGAGACGGACCGCGGCATCGACCTGGCCCCGCGCCAGGCGGTGGAGTACGCATGCGAGAAGGGGCACCGTTTTGAGATGCCCTTCTCGGTGGAGGCCGAAATTCCGGCGGAGTGGGAGTGCAAGGTCTGCGGGGCCCAGGCACTTCTCGTCGACGGCGACGGCCCTGAGGAGAAGAAGGCGAAGCCCGCGCGCACGCACTGGGACATGCTGATGGAGCGGCGCACTCGCGAGGAGCTCGAAGAGGTCCTCGAGGAGCGTCTGGCCGTTCTTCGCTCCGGCGCGATGAACATCGCGGTGCATCCGCGGGACAGCCGAAAGTCCGCCTGACCCCTTCGAGGGTCGAGCGGCATACACCGCACGCCGAGACCGCGAGCACCGTACGTCAGGTACGGGGCTCGCGGTCTCGTGCGTTCCGGGCCGGCCGGGTCTCGTGCGTTCCGGGCCGGCCGCATACGGGAAACGGCGCCCCCGCATCCACCGGAAGTGGATGCGGGGGCGCCGTTTCCCGTGCTGCCGCCGAGGCCCCGGCGGCAGCAGCAGCGGCCGCGGTGCGGCTAGCGGTTCAAAGGCGGGTAGGTGGTGCCACCGGGCTCGCGCGGGGTCTCGTCCCTGATGACCTCGCCCTGGACCACCTTGCCGTCGGGGCGGTGCATCCGGGCCTGCTGGAAGGCGTCGCCGACGGAACCGGGGGCGGCCAGCCGCATCCTGCGCTCGAAAGCGTGCTGCCCGAAGCGGCTGACGCCCTTCTGGACCGGCGGGATGAGCAGCAGCAGGCCGATCGCGTCGGAGATCAGACCCGGGATCATCAGGAGCAGACCACCGAGCATCGTCAGTCCGTTGCCCCGGCCGCCGTCGCCCGGGGACGTGACACCACCCTGCGCCTGTTGCAGCGTCTG
Organism: Streptomyces sp. NPDC015532; assembly: GCF_043078065.1. Lineage (NCBI taxonomy): Bacteria > Bacillati > Actinomycetota > Actinomycetes > Kitasatosporales > Streptomycetaceae > Streptomyces > Streptomyces sp. NPDC015532. The sequence goes on from NZ_JBIBSY010000025.1 coordinate 54,206, forward strand.
GCTGAGATTGCGGAAGGCGCGGCGCCCGGCCCGCTTGATGACCACGGAGCCGAGGACGAACCCGGCGACCAGCAGCAGGAACACCGTGAAGCCGCTCGTGGCACGCGCGACGAGCGTCAGCAGCCAGATCTCCAGCACCAGCCACACCGCGACACCGAGCGGCAGGAAGGTGCGCAGCCGCGAGCGCCGCGGGCGGGAGGGGGTGGGGGTCGGAACGCCTGTCGTCATGCTCCCAGTGTGCCTGGGCGAGCCTCAGATCGGGATAAGCGAACGCTCAACCCCGCCGGTCGGACATCGGCCCCCGCCCTGGTGGCGCCGTTCGCGCCCCGCTCCGGCGGCACGGCTCGGGCCCCCGGCCGTGGCCGGGCCCCGCTCGCGTCACCCTGGGGCGTCGGCGCGGCTCACGGACCCGTCGTGTCGCCTGGACGGGCCGGTGAGCCTCGCGTGGTGCCGGGACTGTGTCAGGACTGCTTGCGGCGGCCGGTGATCCGGCCGACGCGCTCGCCCACGCCCCAGGTGGTGACGCGCCACAGCGCCTCCACGAGGATGTCGCGGCTCATCTTGGAGTCGCCCAGCTCACGCTCGACGAAGGTGATCGGGACCTCGACCACGTGGTAGCCCGCCCTCACCGCGCGGCGGGCCAGGTCGACCTGGAAGCAGTAGCCCTGGGAGGCGACCTCACCGAGGCCGAGGCCTTCGAGGGTCTCGCGGCGGAAGGCGCGGTAGCCCCCGGTCACGTCCCGGATCGGCACGTCGAGCAGGACACGGGAGTACAGGCTGCCGCCGCGCGAGATGAACTCGCGGGACTTGGGCCAGTTCACCACGCGGCCGCCGGGCACCCAGCGCGAGCCGAGAACGAGGTCGGCCCCCTTGAGCGCGGTCAGCAGGCGGGGAAGTTCCTCCGGCTGGTGCGAGCCGTCGGCGTCCATCTCGATGAGTACGCCGTACCCGTGCTCCAGACCCCAGCGGAAGCCCGCGAGGTAGGCCGCACCGAGCCCTTCCTTGCCCTTGCGGTGGAGGACCTGGACGTTCTCGTCGTCGGCGGCCAGCTCGTCGGCGAGCTTGCCCGTGCCGTCGGGGCTGTTGTCGTCCGCCACCAGCACGTGCGCCTCGGGCACGGCGGATCGCACCCGGCCGACGATCTTCTTGATGTTCTCCGCCTCGTTATAGGTCGGAATGATCACCAAGGCCGTGCCGAGCGGACCGAACCGCCTCCCCTGGGCTTCCGCCGCGAGGGTCCCGTCGCCGTCGTTCACTGCTGCCCCTTCGTATCCGTACGCAGGGCTCCACCATAGTGCGCCCAGCCTGCGCTCCTGCGTCGCGGCGGCCCTCCAGGGGTGTCGATTCGCCAAGAGGCGGGTAAGAGCGGACGCGCCGGAGCGAAAATCGCGTCCTGCGGATCGGGGCCCGGCGCCCTTCGGGCCGACCTGGGACCCGCTGGCTGCGGGTCGACCGAAAGCCGTTGTCTACTGAACGTCCGGGCCCCACCCGGGTCACACCTGCCGACGTGTCGGAACGTTCCCTCGCCTCGCGGCGCCGACGCTGGGCCTGGCTTCCCAGTGGCGGTGCGCCGGTGCGGCGCACCACCCCTGACCCAGCGGCGCCGCGAGGCCGTGCGGAGTTCCCCGGTCGGCCGTCCGGTGGTGGACCCGGCCGAACCTACCCGCCTCCCTCGGCAGGCTGTCAACACTGGCTTGATCTGCGCCTTTTCCGACAAAGCCCTGGTCAGCGCCGAGGATGCGCAGGTCGAACGACGGCGTGCCGGGCCCTGGCGGAGCACCGGGCACCCAGGGACATCACTCGTTAGGCCGTACGAATACCGTCCGTCCGCCGACCACGGTGCGCAGGCAGACGGGCAGGTCGCCGCCGGGGGTCAGATCCGGCAGTCCGGGTGTGCCGGAGCGAGGGTCGGTGGACCAGCGCGCGACCCGGTCGTCGGGGGCCTGCACCACGAGGCGGCCGGTGCGCCACACGGCGTAGTCCGCGGGCGCGCCGGGCACCAGGACGCCCGCGTCGTCGCGTCCGACCGCCCGCCAGCCGCCCCGCGTGTGGGCCGTGAAGGCGGCCCGCACGGACACCCGGTGCTCGGGCGTGCGGTGGAAGGCCGCCGCCCGCACGGTGCCCCACGGGTCCAGCGGGGTCACGGGGCTGTCGGACCCGAAGGCCAGCGGCACACCGGCGCGCAGCAGGGCCGCGAACGGATTGAGGGTGCGGGCCCGCTCGGCGCCCAGGCGCTGGGCGTACATGCCGTCCTCGCCGCCCCACAGCGCGTCGAAGGCGGGCTGCACGGAGGCGGTGAGGCCGAGTTCGGCGAAGCCCGCGACGGTCTCCGGGGTGAGCATCTCGGCGTGCTCGACGCGGTGCCGGGCGGCGCGCACACGGCCCAGGCCGACCTTCTCGGCGGCGGCGCGGAGTCCCTCGGTCACGGAGGCCACCGCGGCGTCCCCGATGGCGTGGAAGCCCGCCTGGAGGCCCGCCTCGGTGCAGGCGACGACATGCGCGGCGACGGCGTCCGCGTCGAGGTGGACGACGCCCGTGTGGTCCGCGTCGAGGTACGGCTCGTGCAGGCAGGCGGTGTGCGAGCCGAGCGAGCCGTCGACGAACAGGTCGCCGGCCGCGCCGGCCGCGCCGAGGGCCCGTGCCTTGTCGACATCGCGGTCGGCCCAGTAGCCGACGACCCTCGGTCCCGGCTCCTCGGCGGCGAGCCGCAGCAGTCCGGTGAAGTCGTCCTCGGAGGAGATCTCGGGGCCCCCGCACTCGTGCACGGAGCCGATGCCGAGCGAGGCGGCGTGGGCGAGCGCGGCGCGCTGGGCCCCGGCGCGCTGCGCCGCGCCGATCGCGCCGAGCGCCGCGGCGCGCACGGCGTGGTGGGCGTCGCGGGTCAGGGGGCCGTCGGGCACGTACCCGGCGAGCGCCGTGACGCCGGGGACCAGGCCCAGGAGGGCGGTGGTGGCCACGGCGGAGTGCACGTCGATACGGGAGAGGTACAGCGGGCGTCCGCCGGTCGCGGCGTCGAGTTCGGTGCGGGCCGGGGGGCGTCCGCCGGGCCAGCGCGCCGCGTCCCAGCCGTGGCCGAGCAGCACCCGGTCGGCCGGACGGGCGGCGGCGAAATCACGGACGAGGGCGAGCGCCGCGTCCAGGGACGGCGCGTCGGACAGGTCGAGGCCGGTGAGGGCCAGTCCGGTCGCGGTGGTGTGCACATGCGCGTCGGTGAACGCCGGGGTCACCAGGGCGCCTTCGAGGTCGACGACCTCGTCGACGCCGTCGGCGAAGGCGTCGGCGGCGCCTTCCGAACCGACCCAGGCGACTTGCCCCCGTTCCACGACCATGGCGGTGGCGAAGGGGTCGGCGGGGCTGTGGACTTCTCCACCGCGCAGCAGCACGGTGTCCGACGGGGCGGTGCTCTCACTCATGGGAACAGTCTCGCGCCTGGGGGCGGCCGGTCGTCGCGCGGGTGGGGTCGACACGGCGCGGCGGCCCGGTGTGCCCGTCGTCCGGACGGATCCGCGCGATCGGGCGTCCGTGTCCTGGCGTCCCTCAGATGCGGGGCGGGCGGGATTCGTACGGAGTCGACAGGACGACGGTGGTGCGCGTCGAGACGCCGGCGAGCGCCCGCAGCCGCCCGAGGAGTTCCTCGAGTTCGTGCGGGGTCGAGACACGCACCTTGAGGATGTAGTTCTCGTCGCCCGCGACACTGTGGCAGGCCTCGATCTCCGGGACGCCCGCGAGGCGTTCGGCGATGTCGTCGGGGGCGCTGGGGTCGAACGGCTTGACCGAGATGAAGGCGGTCAGGGGCAGCCCGACGGCCTCCGGGTCAACGACCGCGGCGTAGCCCCGGATGACACCGCGCTGTTCGAGACGGCGTACCCGCTGGTGCACGGCGGACGTGGACAGGCCCGTGGCCTTGCCCAGGTCGGTGTAACTCATCCGCCCGTCTGCGACGAGCAGCTGCACGATCTGTCGGTCCAGCTCCTCCATGGCGCAAGAACCTACAGGGCCGCCGATCCCCCGGGATACCTCAGCGGCGCAGGTCATACCCGCTTTGTGATGTGGGCGGGCGCCGCTCGCACGTCATCCGGCCGACAAGTTCCGCGGGGAGCCGGGCACCTGCGGGCGGCATGTGACGAAGGACACATGAATGCAACCGGGTAGGCGATGTTCACGTGATTACCTCGGAGACCGGACGGGAAGTGCTTGCTGTGGTCGAGGTCGCAGCGCCTTGTCGGCCCACCCGAGGGGGAGAATCCCATGCAGAGTCTTAAGCGCCCTGGTCGTACCGCACCCAAGCGGCAGCAGGCCGTTCTCGAACCCGAGCCGGAGGGCGTCGAATCCGACGACGCCCTGGACGGTGAGGAGTTCGACGCGTACGACACGTTCGAGATGTACCGGGTGATCTGCCCGGACTGCGCGCAGCCCATCGCGCTGCTCGCGGACGAGGAGGTCCTGCCGGAGCACGCGCTGTGCGCCTCCCCGTGGAACCCGTTCGGGCTCACCGTCTGTTCGGGCACGGGCCTCGCGGCCGCCGAGGCGCGGCCCGCGGACGACTCCGCGGAACCCCAGCAGCAGGACACCGCCCTCCTGTTGACGCTCCCTCAGGGCCTGGACTGGCGTACGCAGCCGTTCTCCCACGTGGGTGGGCCCGGCTCGGTCCCCTTGCGGGTCTCCGAGATGCGGCGCGCGGCCTGACGGCACGGCGCGTTCAGCGGGTGCCGCCCGCTTCGTTCCCGTAACCGCCCTGCACCATGGCCCGCGATCCGCCGTGGTGCAGGACCGGCATGCCCGGGTCCGGGGAACGCGCCTAGCCGAAGTACGCCTGGCGGCAGGCGGTGCGCGGCCATCGTGTGCCGCGGGGCCGTGTGCGAGGCGGGGAAGCCCATGCCGCGTGGCGGGGTCGTCCGGTGCCGCCGTCCCGACGCGATCGACGGCACGTCGACTGCCCGCCGAGGGCCGGACAGCGCGCTTCCGCGGGGACCTCCCAGGGGTCCCATCGCGAACGCACGCCCGATTCGACGGACGGGTGACCTGTTCGCCCGCCCGCCCGTTGCCCCGGTATGAGCCCCACACCTTCCGCGACCGGGCGCCGCCGCCGGATCCTCGTCCCGGCTCCGGCGGAATCGGTTCACTGGGCACCGCCGCCACCGCCACCCCCGCCGGCTCAGGATCCGCCCATCTACCGCGCCCTGATGCGCGCCTGGGCCGATCGCGGCCGCACACTGCCGGGGCGTCACGACCCCGAGTGGGTGCGCCTGTCGGCGCCGTCGGTGATGTACGGGTACGGGCGGTTCGGCGCGCTCACGGAACCCCGGGGGGAGGAGCGCTTCACCCCGGGCCGGGACCCGCGCGACGACGGCCGGTTCGACGCGTCCCGGGACCCGAGGAACGAGTTCGGCATGAGCCCGGACCCACGCGACGGCCAGAGCGCGTCCCGGGACCCACGAGGCGCCGTGCGATGACCGCGCGCCGGATCCGACGGGCACCCTCGACGACCTGAGGCGCCTTCGCCTCGCGGAGGTACCGCTCCGTCACGGACGAGGGCGAACAGGTTCCGGGCCTCACCGGTGGACAGTTGACGGTCCACCGGCCGCGGGGCGGAACCGGCCGCGGCGACGCCCCTCCCGGATCGGGCACCTCGGGCGCCTCCGCGAGCACTCCCCCGGGAGCGGGGGGGGGGGGGGGGGGGGGGGGCGCCCCCCCCCCCCCCCCCCCCCCCCCCCCCCCCCCCCCCCCCCCCCCGGCCCCGGTCACCGAACCCGGCGAACAGCGGTCGTGGCGCCGGGAGTACGCCCGCGAGGAGGACCGTTCGCTCCGGATGCCGGCCGGCCGCCGAGCAGACGCCGAATTGGTCCAAACCATTGACAGGGTGGTCTAGTCCTCATACCGTTCCCTCAGCTGTCCCGCCGGGCGTCGGGCGGGGCCGCGTACGAGGGGTCGAGTTCTTCGACGGCACGCATCGCACCCCCCAGCATCTTCACCAGCAGTTCGCGCATGGTGTCGCGCGGCAGCACCGGGTGGCCGATCCAGTCGAGGGTGGCCCCCTCCACGCTGTGCAGCCAGCCGAGCAGGGCTATGCGCGGCAGCGGTCCGACCCTGCCTCTGCCGTAGGCGCCTTCGGCGATCGTCGCGACGATCGCCTCGCGCACCTCCTCGCGGATCGCCTGCACCTCGGTGTCGAAGCCCACGCCGCCCGCGATGATCGTGCGGTACGCGGCCTGGTTGTGCTCGGCATAGCGGAGATAGCCGTCGATCGTGCGCTGGACCCGCTCCACCGGAGGGAGTTCCAGGCCGTCGGCGGCCCGGGAGACCAGATCCGCGACCGAGTCCTCGACGATGGCGAGGTAATAGCCGCGCTTGGACTTGAAGTAGTAGTAGATCAGCCCCTTGGCGACATGCGCCTGCCGTGCGATGTCGTCCATCGACAGGGCGTCGTACGACGTGTCGGCGAACAACTTCCGCCCGATGGCGATGAGTTCGGCGCGACGCGCCAGTGAGCGGTCGGTGCCCCGCGCTCGGGGGCGGTCGACCTCGCGTTGTTGACTATTATTCAATTCCGGCCCTGGTCTCCAACTGCCGACGGACATCCGCAGTATGGCAGAACCGTGCCGACCGTCACCCGGGGGCGATCGGCACCCCGGTCGCCGTACAGGGCTGCGTGCCGTGGGCCCCTGGCGCCCGACGTGCCGTGGTCCCTGGCGCCGGCGCCAGGCTCAGAGCAGGCCGAGCCGCGTCACCAGCATCGCCACGACCACCACGAAGATCCAGCCCAGGACGTGTTCGAGGATCTTCGGGCCGTTGTCCTCGGGGCCTCCGGTACGGGTGCGGAGACGAGGGGCGGTGGCGGAACTCGCGGTCATGGCATCTCGCTGACGTAGTGGTGCGGTGACATCCCCCGCCTCCCGTCGGCTCCCCACCGACCCGGCCACCTTGCCACCGGAGCCGCCGTCACCGGTAGAGATCCAGGTCACGTCGGCCGGCCCGGCGGCTCCCGATCCCGCCGGATTCCACCCGGCGGGCCGGGTGTGCGTCTCGTCACACGGCGCCCGGCACCCGGCCGAAAGCCCGCCGCGGGCCGGACTCCGGCCGGCCCACGACGGGCTTCACGATCACTCCGGCCCGCCCACAGGCGGGGTCCGGCGGCCCCGGACGGCGGGGCCTTCCCTCACCTCACCGGATGCCGACCGCCGCGAGCGCCTTGCGCTGGCGCGGCGAGGGATGCGCCGGGAAGTACAGATAGCAGACCCCGCCGGTACCGGAGACGACCTTCCCGGAGGCGTTGTAGCGCTTGGTCCGCAGCCAGATGTTCTCCCACTCGGAGCGCTTGTAGATCCTGCGCACCGCGTCGTCGCCGGGCGACGCCGGGTCGTTGGCGATGACATCGCCGTCCGCGGTGAACCCTATGACCGTCATGAGGTGGCCCGAGGTGCCGTAACCCGCGCCCGTCAGCTCGGTCTTGAGGAACGACTGGGACGTTATGGCCGGGATGCCGGCGGCGATCAGCGTCTCCAGGTCGGTGAGCGAGCCGAGCCGGGTCACCACGCCCTGAAGGTCCTTGTAGGTGGCCGCGTAGGCGGCGTTGAAGGGCCAGTTGCCGCAACCGGCGTACTGGTAGTCGTAGGTGGAGCGGGCCGCGAGACACACCTGCGGGTCGGTGTACGCCGGGTCGACCCAGGCGAGCTGCTCGGCGGTCGGCCTGCGTCCCCAGTACTCGATGATCATCTGCGAGGAGGTGGGGCTGCACCAGGCCTCGCCGCCGTTGTCGTACTCGGGGTACTGACCGGCGTGGATCTCCTGCGAGTAGCGCGGAACCTTCAGCTCCTGGGCGAGGCCGGGCGTCGAGGCCGGGACCGTGAAGCGGTCCGGGATGTCGGAGCCCATCGCGCCCAGCCGCCACACGGTGGGCGTGATCCTGGAACCCGGGGTGCGGTAGAGGGTCAGGCGCAGCCGGTACGAGACGAGGCGCAGCCCGGAGGCGGCGTCGTCGATGGAGAAGGTGTCCGTCCAGATCGTGCTGCGGCCGTCGGTCTGGTCGTCCACGGAGGTGCGCCTGATGTCCTGGTCGCCGGAGGCCCAGCGCCCCATCACGTACCAGGGCGTGTCCGTGCCGTCGGAGTAGGTGCCGGTCAGTTCGACCTGGAGCCAGGTGCCGGCCGGGGTGTGCGCGTTCCAGGAGGCGATGGCCTCCGTGGCGGGTACGGCGAGCCGGTGGACCGGCGAGGTCCAGGTCGCGTACTCCCAGGTCGCGGTCCTGCCGGTGTGCGGGTCGGTGTAGTCCGCCGTGCCGGCCGGGGCGGCGATCACGAGCCCGGGGCGGACGCCCGGCACGGCCCGCGCGCCGTGCGCGGTGCCCGCGCGCCAGTCGCTGTACGAGGTCCACGCGCGGTTGTCGACCAGGCGGCCGGGCGCTCTGGTCCGGCGGGCGGGAGCGGCGGCGGCCGGCGGGCCCACGGCCCCCACCGTCGCCGCGGCCACCGCGGCGGCCAGGACGATTCTGCGGGACGGCTGTTCGGCTCTGCTCATGGGTGGAGAACCCCCAGGTGTCCGGAACGGGCGGGCCCAATGCTCTGTTGTGCGCCAACTATGGACGCCCGGGGGTGACTTCTGCCAGCACTTCGGCCCGTGCCACGCCCACCAATATTGGTCGGGACCACTGGCATGACCTGGGCGCCTCGGTCACCCGCCCCTCGGTCCGGTGACCCCCGCCCCCCGGCCGCGGCGGGTGCCGGGCCGAGGGGCGGATGATCAGACGAGGTCCATGGCGGCGACCTCGTCGGGACGGCCGTAGCTGACGGGGCCCTGGAAGCGGCGGCGCGCCGTGGCGAACCACCACACCGTCGCGACGATCAGCACCACGGCCAGGGCGATCGAGGCGTAGTTGAAGTTGTCCCCGGTGATCGGTGAGCCCTGGGGCAGCATGAAGAGCACGCTGCTGGCGAGGATCCAGGTCACGGCCACCCAGCCGACGGGCTTGCTCCAGCGGCCCAGGTTCCAGGGGCCGGCCTGGAACTCGTCGCCGAGCCGCAGCCGCAGGAAGACCGGCACGGCGTAGGCGAGGAAGAGTCCGACGACGTTGACGCTGACGATGGCCGTGAAAGCGGTGTGCGACCACCATCCGGGCAGGACGAGGGCCAGCGAGCAGGCGACCGCCAGCCACACGGCCTTGACGGGTGTCCGGGTGCGCGGCGAGACGGAGTGCCACCAGCGGGAGCCCGGCATCGCGCCGTCCCGGGAGAAGGCGAAGATCTGCCGGGTGTTGCTGGTCAGGTTGGCCAGCCCGCAGAACAGCATGGAGCCGATCACGACGAGCAGGATGAACTTAGCCATGCCCATGCCAAGTCCATCGATGAGGATCTGCACGGGCGGCGCCGACGAAGCGGCGACGCGGTCATAATCATGAATGCTGTACACAAGGGCAAGCATCAGGATGAGCCCGGTGATCGCCGAATAGGCGATCGAACGGGTGATCCCCTTTGGCGCGTTGACCGTGGCCCGCACCGTTTCCTCGGACATGTGGAAGCTGCCGTCGAAGCCCGTGAAGGTCCAGCTCGTGACCAGCAGGCCGAGCATCCCTCCGTAAATCCCGTTCGTGAAACCGGTGTTGTTCGCGAAATGCGTGACGAACGAGGCCGACTGGTGGTCGTCGGGCATCACGATGAGTGTGCTCACGATCACGACGAGCCCGATCAGCAGCCACCACACGGAGATCCGGTTGAGCGTGGCGACGAGCTGGACGGTGTAGGTATTGGCCAAACCCTGGAGCACGATGATCACCGCGGTGATCAGGACCGTCTGGTGCGCGGTCGGCTCGTACGAGTCCCACTGCAGGGCGACGAACGCCTGGATGAAGGTGGCGGCCGCGTACCCGGTGGCGGCCGTGCCTCCGACCTGACCCACGAAATTCAGCCACCCCGTGTACCAGGACCAGGCACCCTTGTGCCGCTTGGCGAGCTTGCCGGCGGAGAAATAGAGCGCCCCGCTCGTCGGATAGGCGGAGGCGACCTCCGCCATCGCGGCACCGATGAAGAGCACCATCACGGAGACGCCGATCCAGCCGAACACGAGAACGCGAGGGCCGCCGGCATTCATACCGAAACCGAAGGACGAGAAAATACCCGAAATGATGTTGATGATCGTGAAGGATATCGCGAAATTGTCGAACGCCTGGAATCGACGGGTGAGCTTTCTCGGATATCCCATCGCGTGAAGCGTGGCATCGTCGTCGAAAGCGGCGGAATCCTTTCCGGCGTCGGTTCTCCGACTTGGGGCCGATATTCGTTCTGACACAGCTGACCTTTCTCTCGGGGGTCGATGAGGACGTCGGGGAGGCCGCAGGTCAGCCGGCCCCCGGCACGGGCAGGCCGCAGGCGCGGCGGGCGCGGGAGAGTTGCTCCTCGGGTTCGCCGAACACGCTCCACGGCATCCGGCACGCGTACGGCCCCATCGCCATGAGCACCGCGCGGGCCTCGAACTCGCGCTGCGCCATGAAGAGCGCGTGCGCCAGATACGCCAGGTCGAGCACCGGCGTGAAGCGGTATCCGGTCACCTCCGGCAGCCAGTTCTGGTAGATCGCGAGCGCCGTGGAACGCCACTGCGGCTGCTCCCAGGTGCGGTCGACCAGAAGCTGCGTGGGGTTGTAGCTCTCCACCAGGGCCACCAGCGGCAGCAGCCGGAGGGGCGAGGAGGCGGGGGCGCGCTGGCTCAGGAAGGCGGCGACGTCCCAGGCGGCGTTCACGGAACCGCCGTAGCGCGTGAAGAAGAAGGCCAGGAACCGGTGATGGCCCTCACGGTTCCAGGGATCGAGGCGCAGGACGTGCGAGAACAGGCGCCAGGGGCCGAGAGGCTGGGTCAGCAGCCCCCGCGGGGCCGGGTCGCGCAGGTCGTGCAGCCGCGCCATGGACAGCCGGGCGACCCAGGGCGTGGGATCGGCGCGGTCCATCACGGCGGCCCGGTCGCAGGCGGTCAGCGCTATGCGTTCCAGCGCCTCGGCCCGGCCGTCCTTGGCGTCGGCCGCGCGTAACGCCCGCAGCACCGCCACGCGGGCCCACATGAGGGCGGCCTCGGGGGTCTGTTCCTCCGCCAGCCAGCGTTCGGCGAGATCGGAGTCGGCGGCCTCGGAGGCGAGGACCAGGGATCGGTGGGCCCGTAATCCGTAGTCGGAGCGGGTCTCCTTCAGAGCTTCGTGGGCGCTCAGATAGCGGCCGGCTCTGATGTCCGTGCAGACGCTCGCGAGTCTGCGGTCGTCGGCCGCCGGATGCCACACATACTGCCCCTCGAATAAACCCGCGGCCATCTTCCCCTGTCCATCCCCGTACGACGCTTCTGTTCCGCAACAGGAACCCTACTCAGCATCTTCGAGCACCGGAACGCCCTATCCGAAATACCTGGTTCCGCGGGGCCGTGAAATTTCGGAGCGGATCCCCGAAGTTCTTGAGGATTGTTCAATGAGTAGTTCAATGCGACACCATCCTGAACCCATGGATCCGCTGTGGACAGCGCCTCGATAGAATGTTCCACAGAACCGTGCCGACCTCGCACCTCACCCCGGGAAAGCCCATTCACGACCTCGCCTCACGGCTGCGCCGGCTGCCGCCCTCCTGCGGGCCCGTCCGCCTCATCGGCGTGGACGGTCACGCCGGCTCCGGAAAGACCACGTTCACCGGGGCGCTGGCGGCGGCCCTGGACGGCGCGCCCGTGCTGCACCTCGACGACATCGCCACCCACGAGGAGCTCTTCGGCTGGACCGCGCGCCTGCTGGGCCAGGTGATCGAGCCGTTCGGGCGCGGCGAGCCGGCGCGTTACGCCCCCTACGACTGGACCACCCGGGAGTTCGGCCCCCCGGACGAGCTGCCGGCCGCGCCCGTGGTGCTCCTGGAGGGCGTCGGCGCGGGACGCCGTGCGCTGCGGCCGTGGCTCGCGCGACTGCTGTGGATGGAGTTGCCCTACGAGCGGGCCTGGGCGCGGGGACGGCGACGGGACGGTGAGGCACAGAGCGAGTTCTGGGACGGATGGGTCCGCGCCGAGCGCCGGCACTTCGCCGAGGACCCCACGCGGCCGTTCGCGGACCATGTGGTGCGGCAGTGTCCTGAGGGATATGAGGTGCTGCCGGGGCCTGCTGGGACGTCTGGACCGGACCAGTTCATCACGCACCGTAGTGGACCATCCGCAGCGTGCTGAAGTTGTGAAGACCCACTCCGGAGAAGTTGCCTCAGTGCCCCAACTCTGCTTGACCAGGGGGCCGTACAGGTCTTACGTTCTGAAGCAGCGGCCCTTCGGGAGCCGCCCGCAGTCGCGAAGCCCCCGGTTGTTCCCCCGTGATCGGGGGCTTCGTTCTGCCCACACCCTCTCTTTTCGGACGCCCCACGGCGTGATGCGCTCACCCTGGGTCACCGTTCGCAGTGCGCCCCATATGCTCCCACCTCGTGGAACGGGCTGTGCGGCACCCTTCGGCAGGCCCGTCCACCGCAGGTACGATGCCTCTCGGTGCGACTTTCGGACGGCTGCTGTGCCGCACTGCTTCAACTCCCGTCCGCGGCACAGTCGTTCGACCAGAGCTGCCGACGGGCACCGGCCCGGCGGCAAGGGGATGTCCTGATCCGCGAGGCACTCCCCGACCATCGGGGGCACGGTTTGTGGGGGACGTGATGGACTTCGGCACGCAGGGCCCCGAGGCCCCGGCCGACCTCGCCTGGCTGCGGGGTGTGGACGCCTACACGATGGGCGCCTACCCGCAGGCGGAGGAGGAGTTCCGCGCCGCGGTCCGGATGGACCCCGGCATGGCGGACGGCTGGCTCGGACTGCACGCGCTACGGGTGGACACGACGACCGCGCTGCTGCGGATGTTCCGGCACCGGGACCGCTTCGGCGAGCAGCGCTCCCGCCACCGGCGCACCCTCAACTCCTGGTACTGGCTGGGCTGGTGGGTCCAGCCGGTGCTGGAGAGTCCGCGCGACCTGCTGCTCGCGCACGCCTCGCACTGGCTCGACGGGCGTCATGTCCCCGAACTGGACCGGGCGTTGGCCGGCCTGCCGCCGGTCGACGCGGACCACCAGGTGCGGTTCCTGCACGCGTGCCGCGCCTATCTGGTCAAGGACTGGGAGCAGTTGGTACGGCACACCGATCCGCTGATCAACGATTCCATGCTCGGCATCGAGGCCGGGCTGTTCGGCGGCATGGCGCGGGTCCGGCTGGAGATGTACGGACAGGCCGAGCCGCTGCTGTCGTCCGCGCTGATGCGCTGCCGCAGCGAACAGCCGCAGCGCAAGGAGCTGCGGTACTGGCTGGCCCGCGCGCACGAGGGCACCGGCCGGTCCGCCGCCGCACTGCCCCTGTACCGGGCGGTGCACCGGGTCGACCCCTCCTTCATGGACACCTCGGCCCGGCTCGCGGCCATCGCCGAGGGGGACGGGTACGACGACGCCGCCGCCGATCTCGCGGCGATCACCCTCGCCGGGGTCGGGCAGGACGTGCTGGAGGGCCCGGACGGCATGGACGCGCTGTTCGGCACCGAGGGGCGCGATCTGCGGCTCCCGGACCCCGATCCGTCGCCGCCCGGCGGGCTGCCGGCCCAGACCGACGGCTTCCGGGAGAAGGCCGTGATTCCGGTGCAGCCGATACCGGCGGGACCGACCGACCCGGCCCTGCTCGACGAGGCGCTCGCCGAACTGGAGCGCATGGTGGGCCTGGAACCAGTGAAACGCCAGGTCAAGGCGTTGTCGGCGCAGTTGAACATGGCCAGGCTGCGCACCGGGCAGGGGCTGCCGGTGCAGCCGCCGAAGCGGCACTTCGTCTTCTCCGGCCCCTCCGGCACCGGCAAGACCACGGTGGCGCGCATCCTCGGGCGGGTGTTCTACGCGCTCGGGCTGCTCGGCGGGGACCATCTGGTGGAGGCCCAGCGCGCCGACCTGGTCGGCGAGTACCTCGGCCAGACCGCCGTGAAGGCCAACGAGCTGATCGACTCGGCGATCGGCGGCGTCCTGTTCGTGGACGAGGCGTACTCCCTGTCCAACTCCGGTTACGGCAAGGGCGACGCGTACGGCGACGAGGCCCTTCAGGTGCTGCTGAAGCGGGCCGAGGACAACCGGGACCACCTGGTCGTCATCCTCGCCGGCTACCCCGAGGGCATGGACCGGCTGCTCGCCGCGAACCCCGGTCTCTCCTCGCGCTTCACCAGCCGCGTGGACTTCCCCTCCTACCGCCCGCTCGAACTGACCTCCATCGGCGAGGTGCTGGCCGCCGAGAACGGTGACATCTGGGACGAGGAGGCGCTGGACGAACTGCGTTCGATCGCCGGGCACGTCGTCGACCAGGGCTGGATCGACGAGCTCGGCAACGGCCGCTTCCTGCGCACCCTGTACGAGAAGAGCTGCGCGTACCGCGATCTGCGGCTGTCGGGATACCCGGGCACTCCGTCGCGCGACGATCTGTCGACGCTGCGTCTGCCCGACCTCATGCAGGCCTACGGAGAGGTCCTGTCGGGCCGGGGCCCGCAGGATCCGTCGGCGATGTGAGAAGGCCCCGGTTCCCTCCGGGGCCGTACGACCCTCACGGGTCGCACGGCCCCCGGGAACCGGGGCCCACGCTCGCGGTCAGCTCGCCAGCGCCTCCTCGGCCTGGCCGACCCGCGGCTCCGCGACCCGTACCGGCGTGACATCGCGGTGCGCCGGGTCCCGTACCTCGCCGACCAGCAGTTCCAGTACGTCCTCAAGCGTCACGAGGCCCATGACCTTCCCCGTGGCGTCGGCGACCTGGGCCAGATGGGTGGCGGCACGGCGCATCACGGTGAGGGCGTCGTCCAGCGGGAGTTCGGAGCGCAGGGTGGTCATCGGCCGCCACATCTGCTGCGGGACCGCGCGCTCGGACTCCTCCAGGTCGAGGACGTCCTTCACATGGAGGTAGCAGCCCATGAAGGCGCCGTTCTCCGCGACCACCGGGAACCGGGAGTATCCGGTGCGCGCGGTGAGGGCGACGATCTGGCCCGGGGTGACCGAGGGGTCCACGGTGATCAGCGAGGCGCTGTCGAGCAGGACGTCGGTGACCGGACGGGAGCCGAGTTCCAGGGCGTCCTCGAGACGCTCCTGTTCCTCGGGGTCGAGGAGTCCCGCCTGTCCTGAGTCCTCGACGAGCCGGTTGAGCTGCTCGCTCGTGAAGACCGCTTCGACCTCGTCCCGGGGTTCGACCCGGAACAGCTTGAGGATCAGCTGGGCGCAGGCACCGAGGCCCACCGTGACCGGGCGGCACACGCGGGCGAAGGCGACCAGTCCGGGGCTGAGCCACAGGGCCGTCTTCTCGGGCGCGGCCATCGCCAGGTTCTTCGGGACCATCTCGCCGATGACGAGGTGGAAGAAGACGACGAGGGCGAGCGCGATCACATAGCCGAGGGGGTGGATCACCCCGTCCGGCAGGCGGACCGCCTCGAACAGCGGCTCCAGCAGTTGGGCGACCGTGGGCTCGGCGACCGCGCCGAGCGTCAGCGAGCACATGGTGATGCCGAACTGGGCCGCCGCCATCATCTGCGGGAGCCGCTCCAGGCCGTACAGGACCTGCCGGGAGCGGGCGGTGCCCAGCGGTTCGATCTGACTGCGCCGTACGGACACGAGCGCGAACTCGGCGCCGACGAAGAAGCCGTTGGCGAGCACGAGCAGGCCCGCGAACAGCAGTTGGAGCATGCTCATCGGACGGCCTCCGGGGCGAGCGCCGTACGCACGAGGCGGACGCGTTCGGCACGGTAGTGCCCGACCTGTCGCACGACGAGACGCCAGCCCGGGAGCTCGGCCTTGTCGCCGGGGGCCGGGATCCTGCCGAGCAGGTCGGCGACGAGACCTGCCACGGTCTCGTACGGTCCCTCGGGTACGTCGAGGCCTATGCGCTGCAGGATGTCGACCCGGCAGCTGCCGTCGGCGTCCCAGGCGGGCCTGCCGTCCTCGGGGGGCGCGGCCGCGAGCTCGGGCGGCTCGCCCTGCTCGTCGTCGTGCTCGTCGCGGACCTCGCCGACGAGTTCCTCGACGATGTCCTCCAGGGTGACCACGCCGGCCGTGCCGCCGTACTCGTCGACGACGACGGCGATCGGCTGTTCACTGCGCAGCCGCTCCAGGAGGGGCTGCACGGGCAGGGTCTCCGGGACGAGCAGGGGGGCCTGGGCGATCCGGCCGACGGGTGTGCGCAGCCGGTCGCGCGAGGGGATCGCGAGGGCGTCCTTGAGGTGGACCATGCCGACGATCTCGTCGATCCGCTCCCGGTAGACGGGGAAGCGGGACAGACCGGTGGCACGGGTGAGGTTGACCACGTCCTCGGCCGTGGCCGAGGACTGGAGGGCGCTGACCTTCACCCGCGGCGTCATGACGTGCTGCGCGGTGAGGTCGGCCAGGGACATCGTGCGGACGAAGAGGTCCGCGGTGTCCTGCTCCAGGGCTCCCGCGCGGGCCGAGTGGCGAGCGAGGGAGACGAGTTCGCCCGGGGTGCGGGCGGAGGCCAGTTCGTCGGCGGGTTCCACGCCCAGGGCGCGGACGAGCCGGTTGGCGACGGTGTTCAGCGCGGCGATCACCGGCCGGAAGAGGCTGGAGAAGACGTGCTGCGGACCGGCGACGAAGCGGGCCACCTGAAGCGGCTTGGACACCGCCCAGTTCTTGGGCACGAGTTCCCCGACCACCATCTGCACGGCGGAGGCCAGCAGCATGCCGACCACCACGGCGACGCCGGGCACGGCGCCCTCGGGCAGCCCGATCGCCGTGAACGGGCCGTGCAGGAGCTCGGCCAGCGCCGGTTCGGCGAGCATGCCGACGACGAGCGAGGTGATGGTGATGCCGAGCTGGGTGCCCGAGAGCTGGAAGGACAGCTCCTTGAGCGACGCGACGACCGTGCCGGCGCGCTTGTCGCCTTCGGCCGCGGCCTTCTCGGCGTCGGGGCGCTCGACGGTGACGAGCCCGAACTCGGCGGCCACGAAGAAGCCGTTGGCGAGAATCAGCAGGAATGCCGCGCCAAGGAGCAACAGGGGGATGGTCATGCCGCCGCCTCGCTATGTCGGAAGGGGGCGGCGCAGGTACTACAGGACGATCCGTCCATCGCTGGAGGGAGTCACTCCTCGGGTAGCAGGGGGCCTCTGAGGGCGGGAGCACATGAGAGGCGGAGGCGCGATGAAAAACGCCTCCGCCGACAGATTAATCAAGACAAGGGCTCTCAGGGCAGGGTGGGAGGCCGAGAGTCAGCCCTGATGTTCGTCACGTTGCCCGTCGGGCTCCTGGATTCCACGGGCCGAGGCCAGGGCGCGCAGGGCTCGGGCGTCCTCGATGGCGCGCTGCCGGGCGATGCCCGGCTGGATGCCGAGGACCGGGAGACTGGTGCCGTCACTGAGGTCGAGGAACACCCAGGGGTCGCCCGGACGCAGGTTGACCTGGAGGATCTCCGCCCAGTCCAGGTGCCGGCGGCTCGCGATGTTGACGACCGTGACACCGCTCTCGTCGGCGACGACCTTGGGCCGCGAGAGCAGCAGGAGCACTCCGAAGAGCAGCGCCGCGGTGAAGATGAAGCTGAGCCGCTCTCCCGGGCCGAGTTGCTCCAGAAGCATGGCGACCGTGGTGATGACCACAAGGATCGACGCGCCCGCGGTGAGCAGCACCGCCCGGGTGCGGGAGGGGCGGAAGGTTATGGGAAGGGTGGGAAGGTCCGACATGTGCAGTGATCCCGTCAGAGCCGGCAGGCGTGGATGGCCGTGGTCAGGATGGCCCGCGCGCCGAGCTCGTACAGGTCGTCCATGATCCGCTGGGCCTCCTTGGAGGGGACCATGGCGCGGACGGCGACCCAGCCCTCGTTGTGCAGCGGCGAGATGGTCGGCGACTCCAGGCCGGGAGTGAGCGCGACGGCCTTCTCCAGGTGCTCGGCGCGGCAGTCGTAGTCCATCATCACGTAGGTCCGCGCGACCAGCACGCCCTGGAGGCGGCGCAGGAACTGCTGGACCTTGGGCTCGGCGTCCTCGGTGGGGCCGGATCCGACGCGGCGGACGACGACGGCCTCGGACTTCATGATCGGCTCGCCGAAGATTTCCAGGCCCGCGTTGCGCAGCGAGGTGCCCGTCTCGACGACGTCCGCGATGACCTCGGCGACACCGAGTTCGATGGCGGTCTCGACGGCGCCGTCGAGGTGTACGACGGAGGCGTCGACGCCGTGGTCGGCGAGGTGCCCCGCGACGATGCCCTCGTAGGAGGTGGCGATCGTCTTGCCGTTCAGGTCCGCGATGCCCTTCGCGGTGCCCGGCTTGGAGGCGAAGCGGAAGGTGGAGCGGGCGAAGCCGAGCGGGAGGATCTCCTCGGCGTTGGCTCCGGAGTCGACCAGCAGGTCGCGGCCGGTGATGCCGATGTCGAGCCGGCCGGAGGAGACGTAGATCGCGATGTCGCGGGGGCGGAGGTAGAAGAACTCGACCTCGTTGTTCGGGTCGACGATCCGCAGTTCCTTGGACTCCCGGCGCTGCTGGTAGCCGGCCTCATGCAGCATGTCCGCCGCAGGTCCTGAGAGGGAACCCTTGTTGGGGACGGCGATGCGCAGCATGAGGTCGGCTTCCTTTGCTAGAGATTGTTCGGCTGGGTGGGACGGACATGCTCGGTGGGGGCGCTGCTGAGTGCGCCCCTACAGATGCGCGTACACGTCGTCGAGGGAGATCCCGCGCGCGACCATCATCACCTGGACGTGGTAGAGCAGCTGCGAGATCTCCTCGGCGGCGGCGTCCTTGCCCTCGTACTCGGCGGCCATCCAGACCTCTGCGGCCTCTTCGACGACCTTCTTGCCGATGGCATGAACACCCTTGCCGACGAGTTCGGCGGTGCGCGAGGTGGCGGGATCGCCCGTGGCGGCCTTGTGCTGGAGCTCGGTGAAGAGCTCCTCGAACGTCTTCTTGGACATGGTGGTCCTCACCCTACGCGGTCGGTGCCGTACCTCAGTGCCAGGGTTCAGATACTGAGCGGAGGGTGGCCGCGGTCGCCACGGCGGCCGTCACCGCCTCGTGGCCCTTGTCCTCGTTGGAGCCCTCGATGCCCGCGCGGTCCAGGGCCTGCTCCTCGGTGTCACAGGTCAGCACACCGAAGCCGATGGGGACGCCGGTGTCGATGGAGACCTGGGTGAGGCCCTGGGTGACGCCCTGGCACACATACTCGAAGTGGGGGGTTCCGCCGCGGATGACGACGCCGAGCGCCACGATCGCGTCGTAGCCGCGGCCCGCGAGGACCTTGGCCGCGACCGGCAGTTCGAAGCTGCCGGGGACCCGCAACAGGGTCGGTTCGTCGATTCCCAGCTCGCGCAGGGCGCGCAGCGCGCCGTCGACGAGACCGTCCATCACCTTGTCGTGCCACTGTGCCGCGATGACCGCGACCCGCAGGTCGCCGCAGTTGCGTACGGACAGTTCAGGTGCACCCTTGCCGCTCACGTGTCTCCTTCAGTCCCGCTGTGCCGTGTTGCCGATAGTGCTGTGCCGCCGGTGCTGCGCCGCACCGATGGTGCTGTCGTGCCGATGATGCTGTCGTGCCGGTGGTCCTGTGTCCCGCTGTGGTGCCGGTCGTACGGGTCACTGACTCCCGCAGGCCGACACGGTGGTCGCGTCGAGCCAGGGGAGGTCGTGTCCCATCCGGTCCCGCTTGGTCCGCAGGTAGCCGAGATTGTGCTCGCCCGCCTGGACGGGCATCGGCTCCCGTCCGGTGACCCGCAGGCCGTACCGGACGAGCGCGTCGGTCTTGTCGGGGTTGTTGGTCATCAGGCGCAGGCTGCGGACGCCGAGGTCCTCCAGGATCCGCGCGCTCGCGCCGTAGTCCCGGGCGTCGGCGGGCAGGCCGAGTTCCAGGTTGGCGTCGAGGGTGTCCCGGCCGCGCTCCTGGAGCTCGTACGCGCGCAGCTTGGACAGCAGCCCGATACCGCGCCCCTCGTGACCGCGGAGGTAGACGACGATGCCGCGGCCCTCGGTCTGGATGCGCTCCATGGAGGTCTGGAGCTGGGGGCCGCAGTCGCAGCGGTGCGAGTGGAATACATCGCCGGTGAGGCACTCGGAGTGGACCCGGACGAGGACGTCCTCGCCCTCGCCGATCTCGCCGTGGACGAGGGCGACGTGCTCGACGCCGTCGGCGGTGGAGCGGTAGCCGTACGCGGTGAACGCGCCGAAGGCGGTGGGGAGACGGACCTCGGCCTCGCGCCGGACGGTGGGTGCGGCGGGGGCCGCCCCGGTCTCGGCCGCCAGGGTGCTCTCGGCCGTGCGGCGGTAGGCGATCAGGTCCTCGATGGAGATGATCGTCAGGCCGTGCTTGCGGGCGAAGGGGATCAGTTCGGGCAGCCGGAGCATCCGGCCGTCCTCGCCGGCGATCTCGACGATCGCTCCGGCCGGGCGCAGTCCCGCCAGCCGGGCCAGGTCGACGGCGGCCTCGGTGTGGCCGTTGCGGGCCAGCACGCCTCCGGGCCGCGCGCGCAGCGGGAAGACGTGGCCGGGGCGCACGAAGTCGCCGGGCCCCGAGACGCCGTCCGCGAGGAGCCGCAGGGTGGCGGCGCGGTCGGCCGCCGAGATGCCGGTGGTCACCCCGTGGGCGGCGGACGCGTCCACCGACACCGTGAACGCGGTCTTCATCGACTCGGTGTTGTCGTCGACCATCTGCGGAAGGCGCAGCCGGTCGAGTTCGTCGCCCTCCATGGGCGCGCAGATCAGTCCGCGGCACTCGCTCATCATGAAGGCGACGATCTCGGGGGTCGCCATCTCGGCGGCGACGACGAGGTCTCCCTCGTTCTCCCGGTCCTCGTCGTCGACGACCACGATGGGACGGCCGGCCGCGATGTCGGCGATGGCCTGCTCGACGGGGTCGAGCGCGAAGTCCGAGACATCCTGATCGTGCCCGGTGCTGTACCAAACCGGCGCCGTTGTCATGCCGGGGCTCCTTCCATGACGGGCTGCCCGGCCTCACGGGAGCGCAGCCACCAGTCGCGCATGCCCCACAGGACGAGCGCGCCGTACAGGACGTAGACGAAACCGGAGAAGGCGTAGCCGTTCGCGAAGTTGAGCGGGACGCCCACCAGGTCGACCAGCAGCCAGGCGAACCAGAACTCGACCATGCCGCGGGCCTGCGCGTACATGGCGACGATCGTGCCGACGAAGATGTAGGCGTCGGGCCAGGGGTCCCAGGACAGCGTCGGGTACGCGTGGAAGAGACCGCTGACCGCGAGGGTGCCCACGACGGCGGCGCCCACCATGTACGCCCGCTCGCGCCAGGTGGCAAACCGTACGGAGACCCGCCCGTCCTTGCCCTCGCCGCGGTTCCACTGCCACCAGCCCCACAGGGCGACGACGATGACGACGACCTGCTTGCCGGCGCTGCCGGTGAGATGGCCGAAGAAGGCGGTGAAGAGGACGATCCCGGAGAGGAGCTGGACGGGCCAGCTCCACACGGAGCGGCGCCAGCCGAGCGCGAGGGCGATCAGACCGATCACGTTGCCGATCATGTCCGACCACATGATGTGCTGGTCGAGGAGGACGAAGGCCTCGGAGTTGAGCCAGTTCACTGGCCGGCCCCCTGGGTACCGGGCAGACCCGTGGGCTGTTCGCCGCGTGCGCCGAGCAGCCGCTCGACGTACTTGGCGATCACGTCGACCTCGAGGTTGACCGGGTCGCCGGGCTGCTTGCGGCCCAGCGTGGTCAGGTCGAGGGTGGTGGGGATGAGGCTCACGGTGAAGAAGTCGGGGCCGGCGTCGACCACCGTCAGGCTGATGCCGTCGACGGTGATGGAGCCCTTCTCGACCACATAGCGCGAAAGGTCGGCGGGCAGCGAGATCTTGACGATCTCCCAGTTCTCGGACGGCTTGCGCTCGATGACCGCGCCGGTGCCGTCGACGTGTCCCTGCACGATGTGGCCGCCGAGGCGCTCGCCCACGGCCATCGGCCGTTCCAGGTTGACGCGGGAGCCGACGGTGAGGGCCCCGAGGCTGGAGCGGCTGAGGGTCTCGGCCATGACGTCGGCGGTGAACTCGTCGCCCTCGTGCTCGACGACGGTGAGACAGACTCCGTTGACGGCGATGGAGTCGCCGTGCTGCGCGCCCTGCGTGACGACGGGGCCACGCAGCCGGAAACGCGAGGCGTCGTCGAGAATCTCGACGGCGGTGACCTCACCCAGCTCTTCGACGATTCCGGTGAACACTTCCCGGGTCCTCCTGCCTCATGGGGCACGGACTCCGGGGCTGTCGATGACGACAGAATGAGCGGACCGCGGCACATCGGGGGCGACGCCGAGAGGACACCCGTCCCACGGGACGAGGAGCGACAAACGACGGCACGCACGACATACCCGCCCGCCGCGCACTGCCTCCCATCCGGACTTTAACCGTCGGTCCAGGAATTCCACCTGGTCAACCGGCCGCTGGAAGCGGCCGGGTCGCGGACTATAACCGCCGGTTCGGAATTACACCGACCCCGGAGTGCGCTGCTTCTGGTACATGGCCAGTGTGCCACGCCCGATCGACAGCCATACGGCCGCACCTCTGTGGGCTGGCTCACAGCCGGTCTCCATGGACTTCCGCGCAAGGGTTTCACCGGTCAACCTCCTTGGGTCCGGGCGGTCTTGTGACACGGCTCCTGTACGCCGACTGGTCCATACCTATTGACGCTCTGGTCTAGTCCTCTTAATGTCCTCGATCAAGACTGCGTGATCATTCATAGCCGGTCCCCCCACGATCGACCCGGCGGCGGTGACGAAGGCCCTTGCCCCGCCGCCGGGTCTCCAGCAGGCATGGTGCGCCTGCCGATGAACCCCCCTCCGGCCCCCCGGGGTCCTATCGCGACGACGGCGGAGCGAACAACTCGTCCTGGGCGCCGTCGCGTGCCGTGAGCAGGGCGCCGCGCAGGACCGCGCCTCCGCCCAGCGGGCTCGCGCGCACCTCGGTCGGAAGCGGCGAGATACGGGCGAGCCGTCGCTCGACCCGAGCGGCGAGCGCGGTGCCGCCCGCCTGGCCGACCTCGCCGCCCAGGACCACACACCCGGGGTCCAGCACGGCACTGACGGAGGCCGCCCCGATGGCCAGGCGGTCGGCGAGGACGTCGAGGAAGCCGTCGGCGGCCGGCGTGCCGGAGGTCTCCAGCGCCTGCCGCACCAGCGCCGCGGCGTGCGGTTCGTAGCCCTCGGGCCGCGCCCGGACACCGTGCCGCGCCGCCAGCTCCGCGATCGCCGCGGACCCCACCAGCGAGTGGAAGCCGCCCCCGCAGTCGGTCGCCGAGGGGAGACTCGTGGTGCCCGGCACCGGAAGGAAACCGATCTCCCCGGTCCCTCCGGAGGCTCCGCGGCGCAGGGCGCCGTCGAGGACGACGGCGGCGCCGGTGCCGTGGCCGAGCCACAGCAGGACGAACGTGTCGCGGTCCCGGGCGACTCCTTCGCGCTGTTCGGCGAGGGCCGCGAGATTGGTCTCGTTCTCGACGAGGACGCGGGCCTCGGGAAGCCGCTCCTGAAGGACCGCGACCAGCCGCCGGTGCCACGCGGGCAGGCCGGTGGAGTTGCGGAGTTCGCCGGTGGCGGGGTCGATCAGGCCGGGCGCCCCGATACCCACGGTGTGCAGCCTGCCCCACCCCCGGACGAGTGCGCGCGGGGGCGCCGCCCCGAGGGAGCCTGCCTCCTTCGCCACCCGCTCGACCAGCGCGACCGCCTGCTCCACCGCCGGCCCGGTCCCGGTGCCCTCGCCGATGGGCACGGACGCCTCGGCCAGGACCCGGCCGACCAGGTCGGAGACGACGACCGAGACGCCCTCCGTCCGGACGTCCAGTGCGGCCAGATGCGCGCGGTCCGCGACGATCCCGTAGACCCGGGCGTTCGGGCCGCGCCGCTGCTCCCCCGATTCCCCGACGACGGTGACGAGTCCGGAGGCGGTGAGGCGTTCGACGAGGTCGGCGACCGTGGGCCGGGACAGTCCGGTGAGCTGTTTCAGCCGCCCTGCCGTCAAGGGGCCTTCCTGCTGCAACAGCCGCAGGGCGAGCCGGTCGTTGATGGCCCGTGCGGTGCTCGGGGATGCGGGCATGGCGGGAATCCTCCCAGACCGGCGAGGCCACCGGGCGACCGGGCGGCGAGCGGTCATCTATTTATCAGGCAGGGTTCCTGATAGTTTACGGCGGCACGACGTGGAACCATCGACCGGGGAGGGGCCCGAGCATGAGTGAAGTGGTCTACGACCAGCGCGTGGTCAGGCGCGCCCGGTACGCCGTGGCGGCCGTGTTCGCCGTGCACGGAGCCGTCACCGGGTCCTTCGCGACCCGCGTGCCGTGGATCCAGGACCACGCGTCGGTCAGCGCGGGGCAGCTCGGATTCGCTCTCGCCTTCACCGCGCTCGGCGCGTCCTGCTCGATGCCGCTGGCCGGCCGCATCACCCACCGCTTCGGCAGCCGCACGGCGCTGCGCGGACTCATGGCCCTGTGGACGCTGGCCCTGATCCTGCCGTCCCTGGCGCCGAACCTGCCGACCCTGTGCCTCGCGATGTTCGTCTACGGCGCCACGGCGGGGATGGCGGACGTCGCCATGAACGCGCTGGGTGTCGAGGTCGAGAACCGCCTCGACAAGTCGATCATGTCCGGGCTGCACGGCATGTGGAGCGGCGGCGCGCTGATCGGCGCGGCGGCCGGCACGCTCGCCGCGCATCTGGGCGCCGACGCGCGGCTGCACCACGCCCTGGCGGCGGGGACCCTCACCCTCCTCGGCCTGGTCGCCTGCCGCTGGGTGCTCGATCTTCAGCCCACCGAGGACGAGGAGCCGCCGCCGCGGTTCGCGCTGCCGCCCCGGTCTGCGCTGCTCATCGGCGCGGTCGGCTTCTGCGCGGTCTTCGCGGAGGGCGCGAGCCTGGACTGGTCGGCGGTCTATCTGCGCGACCGGCTGGACAGTTCGGCCGGTCTCGCCGCGGCCTCGACCACCGGTTTCATGCTGACCATGGCGGTGGCCCGGCTGGCCGGCGACTCGGTGGTGAACCGTTTCGGCGCCGTGCGTACCGTGCGGGCGGGCGGCGTACTGGCCGTGCTCGGCGGGGTGCTGATCGTCGTGGCGGGTCATCCGGCGGTGGCGATGGGCGGCTTCGCGCTGCTCGGGCTCGGTATCGCGGTCGTCGTCCCGCTCTGCTTCGCGGCGGCCGGGCGCAGCGGCCCCAACCCCAGCCAGGCCATCGCCGGCGTCGCGACCATCACGTACACCTCGGGGCTCATCGCGCCGAGTCTGATCGGGTCGGTGGCGCAGGCGACGAACCTCATGGTGTCGTTCGGGCTGGTCACGCTGCTGGCGTTCGGGCTCACCGCGCTCGCGGGTGTGCTGCGGGCGGGAGACCGCGTCGCGTCGAAGGTCAGTCCCCCGAGCGCAGCAGTTCCCGGCCCACGGCCCTGAACCCCTCGCTCCACGGCGTCGGGCGCAGGGTCCCGGCGTCGAGCCGTACGAGCACCCGGGTTCCGTGCGCGTAGGTGACCGCGCCGTCGAGGGAGCAGAAGCGGAAGCCGTACGTCAGTCCGGTGTTACCGAGCCTTTCCAGCCAGAGGTGGACGGCGTACGCGCCGGGGCGGCTGACCGGGGCCTCGTAGGTGATCCGCAGTTCCTTGACCGCGTTGCACGAGTCGCCCGCCGCCTCCCAGTCGCCCTCGAACCCGAAGCCGCGCTCGTTCCACAGCGCGGTCCAGGCGCGCTCGACCATGACCGGGTAGCGGGCGTTGTGCAGCAGTCCGAGCGCGTCGAGGTCGTCGAAGTGGACGGTGACGGGCAGGAGGCGTCCGTACGGGAGGACGGGGGCGGCGGGGGCTTCGGCGGTCACGGGCGGGGCTCCTGGGGCGTGCTGCGGCGCGCGGACTGGGCGTGCCTGGCTGAAACGACGCTCCCCATCCTAAGCAAACGCTCAGGAACCCCGGCCGGGCGGGATCAGCCCGCGATGGAGTCGAGCTGCTCGGCGGCCGGCCGCAGCTCCCACAGATCACCGCCGGGCGGCGCCTCCAGCCCCGGTACGGCGGCCCGCGCGGCCCGGTCCCCGGCGTCCGCCGCGGCCCGCACCACGTCACTCGCCGCGAAGCGGTGGAACTCCAGCTCGGGGTGGCTCCACGGTTCGGCTCCGGTCGCCGCGGGCAGCAGGTAGTCGACCGCCCTGAACAGGCTCTGGCCGTCCGGTCCCCGATAGGACCAGAGGTCCACGCCGACGTGCCGGCCGATGGCCGCGAGCCGGGTGTACGCGACCAGGTCGAAGGTCGAGTAGTGCCAGCTGCGGGTGCGGGCGAGCTCCTGGGGCTGGCTGCCGTCGGCGGCGATCTGCGGGTCGACGCGCAGGCTCCGCGCGGCGAGCACGGTCCGCCGGGCGAGGCCCTTGTCGCCGGTCGCGTACGCGAGGGCGGCGAGCTGCATGTCGTAGAAGGTGCCGTGGTTGTTCCGCGCGGCGCCCTCCTCCTTGCCGAAGGCGCTGTCCGTCAGCCAGTCGCGGTAGCCGGTGTTCCAGGCGAGCATCGCGGCCCGGTCGCGCCGGGACCAGCCGGGGGCGCCGGTGTCGAGGAGGGCGATCGCGTCGAGGACGCTCGTGCAGGACTGCGAGAAGTCGATGACGCCGATGGCCCGGCCGTCGTACTTGCAGGGGATGAACTGGCCGTGGTCCAGGTTCGGGTTCATCCGGGTGGCCGGGTCCAGGAACCAGGTGCGCAGGACCTGGGAGGCCTTCACGGCGTACCGCTTCTCGCCGGTGTAGTACCAGGCGAGCGCGAGGTCATAGGTCGAGTCGAACACCTTCTCGACATCCTGGCGGTCGGTGCCGGTGTCCACCTCGGGATTGCGCTGCCCGTCACGCTGGACGTAGGGGCAGCCCCAGGGATTGTCGGCGGTGGCCGGTCGCGAGGGCCACCAGTAGGGAGCCTGGCTGAGGTAGTCGTGAACGTCGCCGCCGGGAGCGGGCCTCGGCTTGTCGACGACCGTCCAGGGGCCCTGGTCCAGCCAGTTGTCGGCGCGGGCCGTCAACCGGCGCAGAGCGAGGGCGAGTCGGCGGTCGCCGTGGTCCAGGCGGGCGCGGGTGCGCCGCAGCCGGGCACCGTCGAGGACGACGGTCCTCGGCAGTCCGGGCGCGGCCCGTCCGGACCCCGCCGGCGCGTCCATGGACTCCGCACGCGCCGACAGAGCGCGGGTGACCGGGGGTGCGTCCATGGACTCCGTACGAGCGGACGCCGAGGGGGCGACGAGGGTCGCGAGCGTGACGGTGGCCGCCGCGATCACCAGGCCCAGTCTGGATCGTGCACTCACAGAACACTCCGATCAGACATATGAACGATGTTCACGAGAAGGACCGTGCGAGCGTAGAGCGGCTGGTGGGACGTGACAATGGTCCGGACACATTCACGTACAGAGAAAGCGAACCCTCACCATGGACCTCGGCGTGCGCTGGAAACTGCACGGCGACGGGCGGACCCCCGCCCCCGGAGCGGTCGTCCGCCCCGATGAACGCCTCTCCTGGCCCCGGACCTTCGGGCTCGGCGCCCAGCATGTGGTGGCCATGTTCGGGGCGTCCTTCGTGGCACCCGTCCTGATGGGACTCGACCCCAACCTCGCGATCATGATGTCCGGTGTCGCGACGGTCATCTTCCTGCTCTCCACCCGCGGCCGGGTGCCCAGCTACCTGGGCTGTTCGCTCTCCTTCGTCGGCGTCGCCGCCGTGATCCGCGCGCAGGGCGGCACCAGCGCCACGGTGACCGGCGCGTGCTTCGTGGTCGGCGTCGCGCTGTTCCTGGTGGGTCTGGCCGTCCAGCGGTTCGGGGCACGGATCATCCACGCGGCGATGCCGCCGATCGTGACCGGCGCCGTGGTCATGCTGATCGGCTTCAACCTCGCGCCGGTGACCGCCTCCACCTACTGGCCGCAGGACCAGTGGACGGCCCTGCTCACCATGCTGGTGACCGGCGCGGCCGTGGTGTGCCTGCGAGGTTTCTGGTCACGCATCGCGATCTTCCTGGGGCTGGTCTTCGGTTACGCCGTCTCCTGGGCCTTCGACCGGATCTTCGGCCGGATCCACTCGGCGGACGCGAGCGGCAAGGTCACCGACCACTGGCGCCTGGACCTCTCCGGGGTCGGGAAGGCCGACTGGATCGGACTGCCGTCCTTCCACGGACCCACGTTCCAGTGGTCCGCGATCCTCGTCGCCCTGCCGGTGGTCATCGCGCTGGTCGCGGAGAACGCGGGGCACGTCAAAGCGGTCGGCGAGATGACCGGAGACCCGCTGGACGACGAACTGGGCACCGCGATCTCCGCGGACGGCGCCGCCTCCATGCTCTCCACCGCGGTCGGCGGCCCGCCCAACACCACCTACTCCGAGAACATCGGCGTGATGGCCGCGACCCGGGTCTACTCCACCGCCGCCTACTGGGCCGCGGCCGGCTTCGCCCTGCTCTTCGGACTGTGCCCCAAGTTCGGCGCGGTGGTCGCGGCGATCCCGGGCGGTGTCCTCGGCGGGATCACCGTCATCCTCTACGGCATGATCGGCCTGCTCGGTGCCCAGATCTGGCTCAACGCCCGGGTGGACCTGCGCAATCCGCTGAACCTGGTGCCCGCCGCCGCGGGCATCATCATCGGCATCGGCGGCGTCACCCTGAAGTTCACGGACAACTTCTCGCTGAACGGCATCGCGCTGGGCACCGTCGTCGTGATCACCGGCTACCACGCGCTGCGGGCGATGGCCCCGGCCCACCTGCGCCAGGAACCGCTGCTCGACTCGGGGACCTCGGCGTACGACGGGCCCGGGGATCAGCCCGCCAGCTCATAGGCGTACGCGGCCGAGAAGGTTCCCGGCTCGCCCCGGCAGCCGTCCGACTCCCCCGGCGGCTTCACCCACAGATAGGCGTCGATCCCGGCCTCCCCGGTGCTCAGGGTCGGCGCCGGACCGATCCTGCGGCCCGGCGGATCGCACCACGCTCCGCCGGGGGCGGCGCCGTTGCCGTTGCGGCTGGTGTCGATGACGGCGCCGAGGTCCGGGGGACCGCCGAGCGCGGCGAGGACGCGCCGGGCGTAGGCGGTCTCGTCATCGGTCCGGTTGAAGTTGGAGACGTTGGTGAAGACACCGTCGGAGGAGGCCGCGGAGGCCGCGCCCGCCCGGCGCAGCAGCGCGGCCTGCGCGGCCGCCGGGTTCCAGTCGGAGTTGCCCGCGTCGTAGTAGACCCGGGCCCGGGGGTCCGCCGCCTTCAGGACGCGTCCCGCGCGGGCCAGGGAGGCGAGACGGCCCGCCCGCTCCGGGGCGGTCAGGCAGTCGGACTGGGCGATCGCGTCGGGTTCCAGGACGACGACCACCTCGCGGGAGCCGAGCCCCGCGGCGAAGCCGTCGATCCAGCCGTCGTACGCGGCGAGGTCGGGCGCCCCGCCCTCCGAGGCCCCGCCGCAGTCGCGCCGCGGGACGGCGTACGGCACGAGGACCGGCACCCCGCCCCGCTCGGCGGCCGCGGAGGTCACGGCCTCGACCCGCGCGGTGATGGTGGACGGTGTGAAGTCCGCGAACCACACCGCGGCCGGGCGGCCGGCGATCCGGGACGCGATGACCGCGCGCCGGGGATCCCCGGGGTGGCTGTCGACCCACGCGCGCACCTGGGAATCGGGGTGGCGGTACAGGAGGGCGGGCCCCGCCGCGGTCCGTGACCCGCCCGTGCTCGGCGAGGGATCGACGGCCGGCTCCGGGGAGGCCGGCCGCGCAGGGGACGGGGTGACCGAACCGCCCGCCGAGGCCGGCGCGCCGGACGGGGAGGGCGCGGACCAGCGGGCCACCGGCGCTCGCGCGCCCGGCGCCGGACGCCCGTCGCCGAGCGCGGACACGGTCCCCGTCACGGTGCCGGCCGCGACCACGACCGAGGCGACGGCGACCATGACACCGCGCCCCACGGATCTGCCGCGCTCCGCCCCGCGCTCGACGAGCCGCCGGACACGCAAGACTGACACGTAGGGTTCCCCCGCTCCGGCCCCGTCCGCGTTCCCCCGTTCTGGGGAAGCCGTCGGCCCGGCGGCACGCCGGCCACCCTAGGACTGGGACGCTGCCCTCATGGCGCAGTCGGCACAGTTCACCACTCCCGTTGACACGGTCGTCGCCCGTATGCGCGCCCTGGACGCGACGCTCCCCGAGCGGGACGGTCTCGCGGTCTTCAACCGCGTCTACCTCGCGGTCACCGAGGAGTTCGACCGTCGGCTGGACGCCGGGGTGTTCCCCGACCGACGGGCCGCGGAGACCCTGGACGTGCGGTTCGCGGAGCGCTATCTGGCGGTGGCCGAGGAGGACCGGGCGCCCGCCTGCTGGCGGCCGCTGCTGCGCTTCCGGCGCCATCCGGGGGTACGCCCCCTGCAGTTCGCCCTCGCGGGCATCAACGCGCACATCGGGCACGATCTCGCGCTCGCCGTGGTGGACAGCTGTCGTACGCTCGACTGCGAACCGGACGACCTGGAGGACGAGTTCGACCGCGTGGGCGATCTCCTCGTCTCGCTGGAGGAACGCATCCGCGAAGAGCTGATGCCGGGCCCCGACCTGCTCCAGATCGCCGATCCGCTCACCCATCTGCTGGGCTCCTGGAGTCTGGAGCGGGCCCGCGAGGCGACCTGGGCGGCGGCGCGGGCCCTGTGGGCGCTGCGCGGGATCCCCGGCCTGGCCGAGGAGTTCGGCGACCGCCTCGACGCGGCGGTGGGCCTGGCCGGGCGGATGCTGCTCACTCCCCTGCGGGCCTGATCCGGCCACGCGCCGCGGTCCTCGCCGGAACAACCGGACGCTCACTGTACGTTGACACCTCGGCACACCCCGATGCGAAGGAGTACAGCTGTATGACGACGCGACTCGGCCTCGCCCTCCCGCAGATGAGGCAGTACGACCTCGGACGGGACGTGCCCGCCGTGGCACGCGCCGCGGAGGAGATCGGGTTCGACAGCCTGTGGGTCTTCGAGCGGGCCCTGTTCCCGGACCCCCCGACCCAGGGGCTGTACGGCGTCGAGGGGCTGGCCTGGCCGGACTCCTACCGGGCTGTCGCCGACCCGCTGGTGACCCTGACCCTCGCGGCCGCGGCCACCGAGCGTGCCGAGCTCGGCACGAGCGTCCTGGTCGCTCCGCTGCACATGCCCTTCCAGCTCGCCAAGTCCCTCGCCTCCCTCGACGCGGCCAGCGGCGGCCGGGTCGTGGCGGGCCTTGGCACGGGCTGGTCGCTCGACGAGTACGCGGCGGCCTCCGCGCGGCCCTTCGCGGAGCGCGGCGACGCCCTGGACGAGGTGATCGAGGTGTGCCGCGCGGTGTGGGGCCCCGACCCGGTGGTCCACGACGGCACCCTCACCAAGATCGCCTCTGCGGTGGTCGGCCCCAAGCCGGCCCGGCCGATCCCGATCCTGCTCGCCGCCAACACGGGCAAGGCGCGCCGCAGGCTCGTCGACCACGCGGACGGCTGGATGCCGATCGGCATGGGCGTCGACCAACTGGCCTCACAGTGGCGCCAGTTGCAGGACCTGGCGGCCGAGCGCGGGCGCAGCCGGCCGCTGCGGACCGTGCTGCGCACGAACCCGCGCTACACGCCCAAGCCGTACGCGGGCGACGACCGCCAGCCCTTCCAGGGCGACGTCGGGCAGATCGTGGCGGACCTGGTCGCCCACGCCGAGATCGGCCTCGACGAGATCTTCCTCGATCTCCAGAGCGCGGTGCGGGACGCCGAGGAGCTGAAGGACGTGGCGGCCGAGGTGTACGCGGCGGCGGGGGGGGGGGGGGGGGGGGGGCCGCCCCCCCCCCCCCCCCCCCCCCCCCCCCCGCGCGGGCCCGGGGCACCGCCCCGC
>NZ_JBIBSY010000025.1:85969-108183 GCF_043078065.1 Streptomyces sp. NPDC015532
CCCGTTCTGGGCCGCCTACTTTTTGTACCGCTAACCCCTGCGGGGGGGGGGGCCCGCGGGGGGGGGGCGGGCGGGGGGGGCGGGGGGGGGGGGGGGGGGGGGGGGGGGGGGGGGGGCCCCCCCCCCCCCGCGCCCCCCGCTCGATGATCAGTCCTCGGGCAGTTCCACCGGCGCGATCTCGTCGTACAGGTCGCCGGGCCCGGGGTTGGTCGGGTCGGTCGTCCCGCCGAGCTGGTGCATGACGCCCCAGACCGCGTTCAGCGCGGTCTGGACGGCGCCCTCGGCCCAGCCGGCCGTCCAGGAGATGTCGTCGCCGGCGAGGAAGATGCCCCGCTTGTCCTCGGGCAGCGACTCCTGCATGAAGTGCGTGAACAAGCGGCGCTGGTAGCGGTAGTGACCCGGCAGGTTGGCCTTGAACGCGCCCATGAAGTAGGGCTCGTTCTCCCAGGACACGGTCACCGGGTTGCCGATGATGTGCTTGCGGATGTCGACCTTCGGGTAGATCTCGCCGAGCGACTTCAGCATGACCTCCATGCGCTCGCTCGCGGACAGCGGCAGCCACTTGAGGCTGTCGTCGCACCACGTGTACGAGAGGCAGATGACGGCGGGCTTGTCCGGGCCCTCGTCCAGGAGGTAGGTCCCGCGCGTCATCCGGTCGGTGAGCGTCATCGACATGACGTCACGGCCGGTCTCCTCGTCCTTGTCCAGCCAGAACGGCCGGTCGACGGGCACGAAGAGCTTGCTGGACTCCATGTAGTGGGTGCGCTCGATCGCAGTCCAGTGGTCGATCGGGAAGAGCGAGTCGTCGCAGGCGACCTTGGAGAGCAGCATCCAGGACTGGGCGGTGAAGATCGCCGCCTTGTACGTACGGATGTCGCCGTTCGCGTCCGTCACCGTGATGCCGTTGCCCGCGGTGCGGTTCAGCCGGGTCACGGCCGGACGCGGGGCGCCGTCGTGCAGGGTCGACAGCGAGGTGCCGTACGCCCAGTGCACGATCTTCTCCGGCTCGCGCTCCCACAGCCGCACGGGGAGCTGCTGGGAACCGCCGACGATGCCGCGGTGGTGGTCGTCGGCCTCGGTGTAGACGACCCGCAGGATCTCCAGGATGGAGTTCGGGAAGTCGGTGTCCCAGCCGCCGGTGCCGAAGCCGACCTGGCCGAAGATCTCGCGGTGGCGGAAGGACTTGAAGGACTCCGAGTCACACAGGAAGCCGTAGAAGGTCTGGTTGTCGAGCTTCTCGACGAGCTTCGACCAGATCTCCCGGATGCGCGGAACGTCGCGCTCCCGCATGGCCTGGTTCATGTCGGAGAAGTCGGCGCCGTCCTCCAGGCAGGCGTTCCAGGCGTTCATGACGTCGCGGTAGACCTGCGGGAGATCGTCGACGGAGGTCGCGTAGTGCGACTCGCCCTTGAGGTCGACGACCGTCGACGGCGTGGACTCGGCGAGGGGGTTGGGGAACGGAGTGGTCTTGAGGCCGACCAGGTCGATGTAGTGCTGGAGGGCGGTGGAGGAGGGCGGGAAGCGCATCGCGCCCATCTCGGCGGTCAGCGAGGGGTCGCAGCCCTCGAAGCCGACCGTGCGCAGCCGGCCGCCGATCTCGTCGGCCTCGTACACGACGGGCTTGAGGCCCATCTTCATCAGCTCGTACGCGGCCACGATGCCGGACAGTCCGCCGCCGATCACCGCGATCTCGGTGCCGTGCTCGGTCGCGGGTATCTGCCCGAGGCCCGCGGGGTGCGCGAGGAAGTCGTCGTAGGCGTAGGGGAAGTCCGGGCCGAACATGGTGATCGGCGGCTGCTGCACGTCGGCGTGCTGGACGGCGTTGGGCACGGTGGACGTCATGGGGTACGGACTCCTTGCGCGGAAACTGGTGAGGGGAGGACTGGTGCGGCCGGGCGGGGGCAGGCCGGGCGGGAGAATCAGACGAGGGACCCGTAGAGGCCGGGGCGGCGGTCCTTCAGATACGGGTTCGACTCGCGCGAGGCCGCCAGGAACGCCGGGTCGGCGTCCGCCACGACCAGTTCCTCGCCGCGGCCCGCGCGGGCACGGGCGACGCCGTCGGGGCCGGCCAGCGTGGACAGTCCGACGAACTCGAACTCCCCTTCCGGGCCGGTGCGGTTGACGTAGGCGATGTACATCTGGTTCTCGAAGGCCCGCACCGGCACGACGGACTCGGCGACGAACTGGAACGGGTGCATCTGCGCGGTCGGCACGAGCAGCAGGTCGGTACCGGCGAGAGCGTGCCCGCGGACGTTCTCCGGGAACTCGACGTCGTAGCAGATCATGAGGCCGACGCGCAGGCCGTTCAGTTCGGCCTGCACGACGGGCTGCTCGCCGGGCGTGAAGTGGTCGTGCTCGAAGCAGCCGAAGAGGTGGGTCTTGCGGTAGTTCGCGAGCCGGGTGCCGTCCGCGGAGATCAGCTGCACGGAGTTGAAGACCCTCGTGCCGCCGTCGGCCCCGGAGTCCTCGTTCCCGGGCCGCGCGGCCTCGCGCTCGGGGTAGCCGTAGGCGACGGCGACGCCGTGCCGCATGGCGATCTCGGCCACCGCGTCGGCGGAGTCCCCGTCGGCGGGCTCGGCGAGGCGCGCTATGGCGTCGCCGATGGCGTAGCCGGTCAGGAACATCTCCGACGTCACGACCAGCCCGGCGCCCGCTGCGGCGGCACGACCCGCGGCCTCGTCGAGGACCTTGAGGTTCTCGACGACCGAGCCGGGGCGGCCGGAGCTCTGGAGCAGGGCTGTGCGCATACGGGTTCTCCACCGGTACGAGGGGGTTCGGGGGGTCACCTAGACGGTACGGTCGGCCGGCTCGGGGGGACAAGAAGGACCCGTTGCGCGCCGGTGGACGATTCGTTGCGCGCGCCCGGCCCCCGGCGGCGATTCGTTGCGCGCCCCGTCGCGCCCCCCGCGGTCAAGTCCCGAACGTCCCGAACCCCGGGAGACGCAGGTCACAGCCGGGGGACGGTCCCTGCGACGGGACGGACGCGGCCGGACGGTGGGGCGAGGCCGCCTTGGCGGGGGTCCGCCGACCCCGAGGCCCCGGCTCGGATCCCCGTCCTCCGGGTGGCCTCCTGGTCACAGCTCGCGCAGGCGCTCCACGATCTCGCGGAGCAGCTCCGGGTCGGCCGCGGGAGCGCCGTCCGGCGGACGGTACGGCTCGTCGATGGTCAGCAGACCGGCCTCGGCCAGGTCGCCGAGCAGGACACGGACGACGGTCAGCGGCAGGTCGGCGTCCGCGGCGAGCTCGACGACCGGCCGGGGGCCGCGCCGGGCCAGGTCGAGCAGCGCGGCCGCCGCGTGGTCGAGACCGGGCCGCCCGGCGTCCGTCTCCAGGACCGTGACCCGCGACATCAGGTCGATGACGTGCCGCCGCGAGGGCCGGGTCCGGCCCCCGGTGACGGTGTAGGGCCGCACCATCGGCCCGGTCTCGTCCTCGTACCAGTGCTCGTCGGTCACAGCCGGATCAGTGGTCCGCGGGGTCGGCCGCCGAGCGTACGGCGGCGGCCATGTGACGGCCGACGCGGCGGACGAGCAGTTCCATCTCGTGCGCGAGCTGTCCGACGTCCGTCTGCACCTCGCTCAGCACGGCGAGCCGGCTCCCGTCACCCGCCGGGGTGATGAAGAGGTAGGCGTCGTCGAGCATCACCATGGTTTGGCGCACCCCGCCCGCGGCGAAGCGCTCGCCCACCGAGCGGGCGAGGCTGTGGAAGCCCGCGCAGACCGCGGCGAGGTGTTCGATGTCCCGTCTGCGCATGCCGTCCGAGCAGCTCAGCGGGAGGCCGTCGGCGGTGAGGAGCACGGCCTGGCGGACGTGGTCGGTCCTGGCCACGAGATCGTCGAGCAGCCATCCGAGATCGGTGCCGGGCCGGTCGCTGTCGTCCCCGGACCCGAGGACGACGCCCGCCGGATCAGGGTGCCGGGCCTCCAGGGTCCGGACGGGGTGCTCTGGGAGCTGGTCAGGGCGCATCGTCGGCGTCCGTCCCTTCCTCGGTTTCGGTTCGCTGCGCGGGGCCGGACGGCACGGTGCCGGACCCGCCGGTGTCCGGCTGCGCGGGCAGTCCCCTGCGGCCTCGGTCGAGACCACGCTGGAAGGCTCCGAAGACCGCGCGCATCTCCTCCGGTGTGATCTCACGTTCCGGCGTCCCGTCGGCCACCGGGGGCGCGGGGCGCAGCTCCGGGGCCAGGGCCTGCTGACGGACCCGGGTGGGCAGCACGGGCGCTTCCGGGGCCTCCTGCTGTACGGAGCCGGCCTTCTGTTCCTCGGACGCCGTCCGCTGCGCCGGCAGGAGTGCGGTGGCGGTCCGCGTGGGAAGCGCCACCGGAGCCGTGTCCGCCGCCGGGTGCGTGGTCTCGACCGGTGCGAGGACGGCCTCGGGGAGCAGCACCACCGCCGTCGTACCGCCGTACGGGGAGCGGCAGAGCGTGACCTTGATGCCGTGCCGTGCGGCGAGCCGGCCCACGACGTACAGGCCGAGCCGGTCGTGCCGGGTCGGGTCGAAGTCCTCCGGTGTGGTGAGGGTGCGGTGCGCCTCGTCGATCTGGTCGGGTTCGAGGCCGAGACCCCGGTCGTCGATCTCCAGGACGAACCCGCTCCCGGCCCGCCCGGTACGCAGCGTGACCTGGGTGCGGGGCGGCGAGAACACGGTGGCGTTCTCGACGAGTTCGGCGATGAGGTGGACGACGTCGGCGACGGCGTCCGCGGCGATGCCCACCTCGGGCATCGGGGGAACCACGACGCGCGTGTACTGCTCGATCTCGCTCACCGCGGAGGACACCACCTCGGCGACGGGCACCGGCCGTCGCCAACGGCGGCCCGGGGCGGAGCCGGAGAGGATGATGAGGCTTTCCGCGTGGCGCCGCATACGCGTGGTGAGGTGATCGATCCGGAACAGGTCGTCCAGGACGTCGGGGTCGTCGGTGCGGCGCTCCAGTGTGTCGACGAGCTTGAGCTGGCGGTGGACGAGTGCCTGGTTGCGGCGGGCGATGTTCAGGAGCACCGCGAACAGCCCGCGGCGCAGGGTGGCTTGCTTGACGGCGGCCTCGACGGCGGCGAGCCGGGCGGTGTTGAAGGACCGGCCGACCTGGCCGATCTCGTCGGCCACCGCCTCCACGTCCGCCAGCGGCGGCGCCTCGGCGGCCGCGTCGACCTCCTCACCGGCGCCCAACCGCTCCATGACCTGAGGCAGTTGGCGGTTGGTCAGCAGGTCGGCGGCGTCGCGCAGCGACTCCAGACGGCGTGAGATGCGCCGGGCGCCGCGCACCGCGAACCAGAGGGACAGTCCGACGGCTGCCAGTCCGAGCACACCGACGATCGCCGCCTTGGTCAGCTCCCGGTAGGCGAACGCCCGCCCGCGCGCGGCGGAGTTGATCGCGGACTGGGTGCACAGCCGCATGTACCGCTTGACGGCGCGGTCGCTGGTGGTGCGCCAGGAGTCGGCCGTGACGGCCTCGCCCGCCCGGTGCGCGCCCGCCCGCAGCAGGGTGTCCTCGTCCCGGGTCAGTTCCCGGTGCAGGTCGTCGCGCTGGAAGGTCTCGAAGAGGGCGCGCGAGTCGGCCGGCAGGTCGGGCACGTAGGTCTGCTCGAAGACCCGGCGGTCCTCGATGGTCGCGGTGAGGGTGTCGTACTGGCGGTCGGTGAGCGTCCCGGCGGCCCGTGCCCCGGCGACGAGCGCGTCCTCGCGCGACACGAACTCCCGTACCCGCACCAGCTCGACGACGACCTGGGCCTCGCGGGCCAGTTGTCCCGCCTGGAGGGCGGTGAGCGCGGACTCGACGTCGAAGGACGGTTCCACCAGGGTGCTGTATTCGGCCACGGCCCGGTCCCAGGTGACGGTGTGCGCCAGCACCCGGCCGCGCAGCCCCTCCAGGGCGTCGACGGAGTGGAGCAGGGCGTCGAGCGCCTGGCGCTGCTGTCCGGAGAGCCGGCTGCGGTCCCCGTCCCGGACGGCCGCGCGCAGGGCGGTCACGGCGCGGTCGGTGCGGCGTTCCTGGGCCAGCAGCTCGACGCCCGCCGACGTCCCGCGCTTCGCGCCCAGGTACGCGGCGGCGAGGCGCCGTTCGATCTGGATCTGGCCGACCGCCGTGTCGACCGGGGTGCCGAAGGTGTCGTAGACGTCCTGGAGACGGACGAGCGCGCGCAGATCGCCGGTGACGGACACCATGGCGAAACTCCACAGGGTCATGAGGGCGATCACGGGAGCGATCGAGAGGGCCACGATCCGCGAACGGACCGTGGGCGTACGGCCGAAGGGCCAGCGCATGGTCTCCCCAGGACGACGGGACGGTCGGGTGGCCGGGTGACGTGTGGTGACCCATGTGTTACTCGCGGGTAGCGGGCGCGCGGCTCAAACTAGTCGATGTCGCGCCCGGACCGCAATGGTCCGGACTGACTGAGCGTTCAACGCGCACTGCACGCCGTCACCGGGTCCGCCCCTCGATCGCCCCTGGACACGGCGAGGACGGGACGGCCACCACGTGATCGCAGAACCGGCCCCTGCCGCGCCATCCGGCCGAGGCCACGAGGTACGGACGGCCAGGGGCCTGTTCGGGCGCCGGGGCGCTGGAGCGCCCCTCAGGGGCGCGAGGAACTGCGCCCCCAGCCCCAACAGACCCGAACCCGCGCGGAGGCGAAACCCCCACCCCAGAGGGCGCACGGTCTTTTATGGGGGCGCCGACTAGGTGGGCGACCCCGAGGAAAACCTCCGCAGCAGCGGCGACAGCACGAGCACGGACTTCGTCCGCTCCACGAACGGCTCTCCCGCGATCCGCTCCAGGACCCTCTCGAAGTGCCGCATGTCCGAGGCGAACACCTGCACCACCGCGTCCGCCTCCCCGGTGACCGTGGAGGCGGCCACGACTTCCTGGTACCGCTCCAGACCGCGCTGGATGGTCTCCGGCGAGGTGTTCCGGCGGCAGTAGATCTCGACGAAGCCCTCGGTCTCCCAGCCGAGCGCCGCCGGGTCCACCCGTACGGTGAACCCGGTGATGGCCCCGGTGGCCCGCAGCCGGTCGACCCTCCGCTTCACGGCGGGCGCGGACAGGCCGACCAGTTGCCCGATGTCCGCGTAGGAACGGCGGGCGTCCTCGGCGAGGGCGTGCACGATGCGTTCGTCGAGATCGTTCAGCACTGCGGGTGGTTCACTTTTCTGCGAGGGGTTCTTGCGAGGGGTTCCTGCGACGGGTTCTACGGCTGCTCGGCGACGGTCTCCGCGGTCGCCATCCGGGACCGGCGGTAGCCGTAACTGAAGTAGAACACGAGCCCGACGGCCATCCAGACCCCGAAGACCACCCAGGTGACGGCGGAGAGACTGGCCATCATCCACACGCACAGCAGGAAGCCGATCGCGGGCAGCACCGGCGCGAGCGGAACCCGGAACGTACGGCGCATCGCCGGGCGCGTCCGGCGCAGCACGACGACGGCGACATTGACCAGCGCGAAGGCGAACAGCGTGCCGATGCTGGTGGCGTCGGCGAGCTGGCCGAGCGGGATCGCGGCCGCGAGGACACCGCAGAACAGCGAGACGATGACCGTGTTGGCGCGGGGCGTGCCGGTCTTCGGGTGGACCCGGGCGAACACCTTGGGCACCAGGCCGTCGCGGCCCATGGCGAACAGGATGCGGGTCTGGCCGTAGAGCACGGTCAGCACGACACTCGCGATGGCGACGACCGCGCAGGCCGCCAGCAGCGTGCCCCAGAACGTCTGCCCGGTGACGTCCTTCATGATCCCGGAGAGCGCGGCCTCGGAGTCGCCGAATCCCCGCCAGGGCTTCGCGCCGACGGCGACGGCGGCGACGAGGACGTACAGGGCGGTCACGATGACCAGCGAGAGCATGATCGCGCGCGGCAGGTCGCGCTGCGGGTCCTTGGCCTCCTCGCCTGCGGTGGAGGCCGCGTCGAAGCCGATGTAGGAGAAGAACAGGGTGGCGCCGGCGGCGCTGACGCCCGCCATGCCGAGCGGCATGAAGTGCTCGTAGTTGCCGGAGCGGAAGCCCTGGACGCCGATCGCGCAGAACAGCACGAGCGCGGCGATCTTCACGGCCACCATGACCGTGTTGGCGCGCGCCGACTCGCGCGCTCCGCCGAGCAGGAACGCCATCGCGAGCAGGACGACGATGAGCGCGGGCAGGTTGAAGACGCCCCCGTCGCCGGGCGGCGCGGACAGCGCGTCCGGGATGGTGACGCCGATGGTGCCGTCGAGCAGTTCGTTCAGGTACTCGCCCCAGCCGACCGCGACGGCCGCGACCGAGACGCCGTACTCCAGGACCAGGCACCAGCCGCAGATCCAGGCGATCAGCTCGCCCATCGTTGCGTACGCGTAGGAGTACGAGGATCCGGCGACCGGGATGGTGCCGGCGAGTTCGGCGTAGGAGAGGGCGGAGAAGAGGGCCGTGAGACCGGCGATGACGAAGGACAGGGTGACCGCGGGCCCGGCCTTGGGGACGGCCTCGCCGAGGACCACGAAGATGCCGGTGCCGAGCGTGGCGCCGATGCTGATCATGGTGAGCTGCCACAGGCCGAGGGAGCGCCGCAGCGAGCCCCCCTCACCTTGTCCGCCCTCCTCCACCAGGCGTTCCACCGGCTTGCGGCG
Source organism: Streptomyces sp. NPDC015532 (assembly GCF_043078065.1). Lineage (NCBI taxonomy): Bacteria > Bacillati > Actinomycetota > Actinomycetes > Kitasatosporales > Streptomycetaceae > Streptomyces > Streptomyces sp. NPDC015532. Next base: position 94,556 of record NZ_JBIBSY010000025.1, read on the forward strand.
CAGGAGACGCGCGCCGACACCGGGGACGGGCGGGGATGACGTGGGTGGGGACTGCGGGGGTGCGCTTTGGTCGAGCACGCGCTGGCTCCTTCATCGCTGCCGGTCGAAGAGGACGGGAACCGGCGGGACCCCTGACAGCCGGGACCCGCCGAGCGGGGTCCCCGCCACGCCTGTGTACAGCGCCCGACCCTATGAGTTCGGGCTTCACGGGCGTAATGCAGCAACCTTGCGCATCTCCGCAAGATCGTTGCGTTCATCCCATCCCGGCGTACGTTCGTTGCGCGGGCCCTTTCGATGGTTGCGCCAGGCGACTTCCGGCCGGTCGAGGAGCCGCGGAGACCCCCGGACGACGGCCGTACGCCGGTCCGCCGGGAACGCCTCACACGCGTACGGCCCCCGCTCCCGGCAGGGGGAACGGGGGCCGTACGGGAAGCGGCGGCGGATCAGCTCCAGCTGGCGTGCAGCGGCTGGCCCTCGGCGTAGCCGGCGGCGCTCTGGATGCCCACGATCGCGTTCTCGGCGAACTCCTCCAGGGAGTTGGCGCCCGCGTAGGTGCAGGAGGAACGGACGCCCGCGATGATCGAGTCGATCAGGTCCTCGACGCCCGGACGGGACGGGTCGAGGAACATCCGCGAGGTGGAGATGCCCTCCTCGAACAGCGCCTTGCGGGCCCGGTCGTACGCGGACTCCTCGCTGGTGCGGTTCTTGACGGCCCGCGCGGACGCCATGCCGAACGACTCCTTGTACAGACGCCCGCCGGCGTCCTGGTGCAGGTCGCCCGGGGACTCGTACGTGCCGGCGAACCACGAGCCGATCATGACGTTGGAGGCGCCGGCGGCCAGCGCCATCGCGACGTCACGCGGGTGGCGGACACCGCCGTCGGCCCACACGTGCTTGCCGTACTTCTTCGCCTCGGCCGCGCACTCCAGGACCGCGGAGAACTGCGGCCGGCCGACGCCGGTCATCATGCGGGTGGTGCACATGGCACCCGGGCCCACACCGACCTTGATGATGTCGGCGCCCGCGTCGATCAGATCCTTGACGCCCTCGGCGGCGACGATGTTGCCCGCCACGATCGGCACGCGCGGATCCAGCGCGCGCACCTTCCTGACGGCGCTGATCATCGACTCCTGGTGGCCGTGCGCCGTGTCGATGACGAGCGTGTCGACGCCCGCGTCGAGCAGCTGCTTGGCCTTGCCCTCCACATCGCCGTTGATGCCGACGGCGGCGGCGATGCGCAGCCTGCCGTTCGCGTCGGTGGCCGGCGAGTACAGCGTGGCGCGCAGGGCGCCCTTGCGGGTCAGGATGCCGGCCAGCCTGCCGTCCGCGTCCACGGCGGGGGCGTAGCGGCGGTTGGCGTTGTCGAGACGGTTGAACGCCTCACGCGGCTCGATGTCCGCGTCGAGGAGCAGCAGGTCCTTGGACATGACCTCGGACAGCTGGCTGAAGCGGTCCACGCCGGTGAGGTCGGTGTCGGTGACCACACCGACAGGGCGGCCGTCGTCGTCGACGACGACGCCCGCGTTGTGCGCGCGCTTGGGCAGCAGCGCCAGCGCGTCGGCGACGGTCTGGTGGGGCGCGAGGACGATCGGGGTGTCGAGCACCAGGTGGCGTCCCTTGACCCAGGAGACGACCTCGGTGATGACCTCGATCGGGATGTCCTGCGGAATGACGACAAGGCCACCGCGGCGGGCGACGGTCTCGGCCATCCGGCGGCCGGCGATCGCCGTCATGTTGGCGACGACGAGCGGGATGGTGGTCCCGGTGCCGTCAGGAGAGGAGAGGTCCACTCCCTGACGCGAGCCCACGGCGGAGCGGCTGGGCACCATGAAGACGTCGTCGTACGTCAGGTCGTACGGGGGCTGGATGTCGTTGAGGAAACGCACGTGCTGCACATCCCAGTCGATCAGAGGTGGCCCCCGGACAGGTCAGCCAGGGGGAAGAGCACGTACTTCATTGTCCCATGACAGCCGGTACGAGGTCGCCGGGCGGATCATCCAGGCTGGTCAGGGGGCAGCTGGTCGGATCCTCCAAGGGAGAGGAGGACCGCGAGCGCCGCGTCCGAGGCCTCGTAGTGACCGGAGGCCGCCGCCAGCACTTCCTGCGCGGTCTCCCACTCGTCGGGGCGTGCTCGCGCGTAGGGGCGCCAGCCGGTCACCACGAGCAGTCTGCCCGGACTGGCCGGTCCCCAGTCGGGGTCGCCCAGGACGTCGCCGAGCGCGTCCCAGTTCCGCCCGAACCACTCCGGCAGGTCGAGGTCGCGGACACAGCGCGCCATGAAGGCGCCCTTGTCGAGCACCCCGGTGAGGTCGAGTTCGGTGACCTGCCACCCGGCCGATCGGCACATCGCCGCGAGCGGACCGTGCGTCATCTCAGCACCGCCTTGAAGGAGTTGTAGTGATCGTCGGTGTAGAAGATCTCCCCGCCCCGCCCCGTGACGATGCGCCGGGCCCCGCGGTCGCCCGCGCCCGGGGTCCGCACCGTGTACTCGTGGTAGTAGCCCCGGGCGTGCCCCGGCAGCTCCCGCTCGACGTTGCCGAAGACGGCGCCGTCCTTGGCGTACGGGAAGGGGCCGCCCCGGTCGATGAGGGCGAGGGTCGTCCGCGCTTCGGCGGGCAGCGCCGCCGCGGACACGGCCGGCAGGCCGCCGGCCCAGGACGGGACCGCCGTGGCACGGCTCGCGGTGGTGGCCGCCGGGTCTCCCGGACCGGCCGTGCCCGTCGGCGAGCAGCCCGCCAGCAGGACCGTCAGACAGACCAGCAGGCCGGCGAACAGACGGCCCGTGAACGCGCGAGGGGACGGCCGCGGCGGCATGAGGTAGATGCTGCCACGGCCGTCCCCTCGGGGCGCGCTCTGTGTGCCGTCCTCAGGGCCCGTCCGGGTCCGCCCGGTTCAGCGCCGGACGCGGGGGCGGGCCCGCCGTCATCAGCGCGTCCGCGGCCGCGGTGTCCGTGACCAGGCTGGTGACGAGCCCGGACCGCAGTACCGCGTCGATGGCGGCCGCCTTGCGGTGCCCGCCCGCTATGGCGACGACCTCGGGGATACGGCGCAGCCGGTCGGCCTCGACCGTGATGCAGCGCTCGCCCAGGTCACGCCCGACCCGACGGCCCTCGGCGTCGAAGAGGTGCGCGGACATCTCGGCGGCGACACCGAGCGACGCGTAGTGCGCGCGCTCCTCGTCGCTGAGCATGTCGTGCACCGTGGAGATGCCGGGCTCCCAGGAGCCGATGGAGACGCAGGCCACCGTCACCTTGTCGAAGTACTCGAAGGCGCGGGCGATCCCCGTCTGGTTGCGCAGCGCCGCCGCGGTGGCCGCGTCGGGCAGGAGCATCGGCGCGTAGATGGGGTGGGCGTCGCCGCCGGACACCTGCGCGGCACGCCGGACGGCCTCGACGGAGCCGCGTTCGGCGGTCCCGGCGTCGTAGACACCCGTCAGCTGCACCACGGTGCAGGGCGGGAGCCGGTCCAGGGCCGCCGCCATGTGGATGGTGGACCGGCCCCAGGCGAGGCCCAGCACATCACCCTCGTTGACGAGCTCGCCGAGCAGGTCGGCGGCCACCTCGCCGAGGTTCTCCGGGTCGGGCGACTCCTCGGCCTCCGCCGGGGACTCGACGACCACGGCGTGCCGCAGCCCGTAGCGGGCGCGCAGCGCGTCCGAGCGCTCCGCGTCGAGCTCGGCGGGGACGCGGATCTCGATCCTCACGAGATCCCGTTCGAGAGCGGTCTCCAGGACCCGGGCCACCTTGAAGCGGCTGACGCCGAACTCCTCGGCGATCTGGATCTTGGACTTGCCCTCGAGGTAGAAGCGGCGGGCCATGGCCGCCGCCTGGACCAGCTCAGCGGGTCCCATCCGCATGGCTGACCGGCCCGCCGACATACCCGACACGGCGTTCTCCTCACTTCTGTTCACACTCTGGATTCGCCGTTCATCCTTGCAGATCCGGCGCACTTGATCCGCCCTGATGGGCGGCGTTCACGTTCCCTTGGCTCAGTGGCCGCACGCCCACGACGCACGGGTCATCGCCTCCTCGGCCTGGGTGCGCAGTGCACGTACCGCCTGAGCGGGGTCCCCGGCCCCGTACACCGCCGAACCGGCGACGAACACGTCGGCCCCCGCCTCCGCGCAGCGCTCGATGGTCGAGGCCGAGACGCCACCGTCGACCTGGAGCCACAGTTCCAGGCCGTGCTTGCTGATCAACTCGCGCGTGCGGCGGATCTTGGGGAGCATGATGTCAAGAAAAGCCTGACCCCCGAATCCGGGCTCGACCGTCATGATGAGCAGCATGTCGAGCTCGGGCAGCAGATCCTCGTACGGCTCGATGGGGGTCGCGGGCTTGAGCGCCATCGAGGCACGGGCACCCTTGGCCCGGATCTCGCGGGCCAGCCGGACGGGCGCGGCTGCGGCCTCCACATGGAAGGTGACGGAGCCGGCACCGGCTTCCACGTACTGGGGCGCCCATCGATCGGCGTCCTCGATCATCAGATGACAGTCCAGCGGAGTGTCCGTCGCACGGGCCAAGGATTCTACGACCGGTACCCCGAGGGTGAGGTTCGGTACGAAATGGTTGTCCATGACGTCGACATGGAGCCAGTCCGCGCCTTCGACCGCCTTTGCCTCCTCGGCAAGACGGGCGAAGTCGGCGGACAGGATGCTGGGGTTGATCTGCGCGGCCATGCCCCAAGACTGCCATGCCCCGGGCCCGTTGCCCGCCCCGGTCCGGACCTGGATCGTCCCGCGGATGCCGTTCGGGGGTCCGCCGTGCCATGCTGGGCGGCCCAGCGGTGCTGCGTCCGGTCTCGGGGGTGGGCATGAAGCGGCTCGACGTCTGGAAGCGCGGCGCCATCGGAGTCGTGTGCGGCCGGCGGTCCAAGTGGCTGGTCCTGGCCCTGTGGCTGCTGATCCTCCTCTTCGTGGCACCGCTCGGAGCGAAGCTGGGCGACGCCCAGGACAACGACGCGCAATCCTGGCTGCCCGGCTCGGCCGAATCCACCCAGGTCCTCGACATCTCCAACGGCTTCAGGCCCGAGCAGATCCCCGCGGTCGTCGTCTACGCGCGCCCGGACGGTCTGACGGCGCAGGACCGGCGGCAGATCGCCGAGGACGTCCAGCAGGTGAAGGAACTGCGGGAACACGGCATCCGCGGCGCGGAGACCCGGGGACCGGTCTTCGACCGGCAGCCGGACCCGCGGGCGGCACAGATCTATGTCCCCATCACCATGGACGCGTCCGGCTGGCAGCGGATCGCCCCCGCCGTCGACTCCATCCGTGACCAGGTCGGCAAGGGCGGCGACGGGCTCTCGGTGCACGTCACCGGGCCCGGGGGTACGGCCGCCGACTCCTCCAAGGCCTTCGAGGGCATCGACTCGACGCTGCTCTACGCCGCGATGGCCGTCGTCATCGTGATGCTGCTGATCACCTTCCGCAGCCCGGTCCTGCTGTTCGTCCCCCTGCTCGGCGTGGTCGTCGCCCTGTTCACGGCGCAGGCCCTGATCTATCTGCTGGCGAAACACGCCGGTCTGACCGTCAACGGCCAGAGCGCGGGCATTCTCACCGTGCTCGTGTTCGGCGCGGGAACCGACTACGCGCTGCTGCTCGTCGCCCGCTACCGCGAGGAACTGCGCCGTCACGAGGACCGGCACGAGGCGATGACACTCGCCATGAACCGGGCGGGGCCCGCCGTCCTCGCGTCGGGCGCCACGGTCGTGCTGAGCATGCTGGTGCTCCTGGTCGCCGAGATGAACTCGACGCGGGGCCTCGGCCCGGTCGCGGCGATCGGCGTGGCCGTCGCCCTGCTCGCCATGCTCACGCTCTTCCCCGCCCTGCTGCTGGTCTTCGGCCGCTGGATCTTCTGGCCGGCCGTCCCGCACCTCGGCTCGGCCGATCCGACCAGGAGCGGCGTCTGGGCGCACATGGGCCGGCGGATCGCCCGCCGCCCCCGGACGTTCTGGGTCGCCACCGCGCTGGCGCTCGGGGTGCTCTCCCTCGGCCTGATCCAGTTGCGGGCCGCGGGCATCCCGAACGCCGACCAGTTCACCGGCAGACCGGACTCGATCGTCGGCCAGGAGGTGTCGGCGCGCTACTTCCCCGCGGGCGACGGGGATCCGCTGGTCATCGTGTCCAACACGGCCCAGGGCAGACAGGTCGGCGAGGCCGTGGCGGCGGACCCGGGCGTGGTGCAGTCGAGCATCGGCGTGCCTCCGGGCACCGCGCCCGTGCACGACGGCAAGGTGCTGTTCGAGGCGACCACCCGTGCCCCAGCCGACAGCGCGGCGGCGAAGGACACGGTGGAGCGGGTGCGCGACGCGGTGCACGCCGTCCCCGGGGCGGACGCGAAGGTGGGCGGCGGCTCGGCGGCCCTGCTGGACATGGAGAACGCCCAGACGCACGACAACTATCTGGTCATCCCGCTCGTCCTCGTGGTGGTCCTGCTGGTCCTGAGCGTCCTGCTGCGCGCGCTGATCGCTCCGCTCCTGCTGATCGGGACCGTGGTGCTCTCGCTGGCCACCGCCCTCGGAGTGAGCGCGCTGGCGTTCCGGCACGTCTTCGACTACGCGGGCGAGGACGTGGCCTTCCCGCTGTTCGTCTTCGTGTTCCTGGTGGCGCTCGGCATCGACTACAACATCTTCCTGACCACCCGTATCCGCGAGGAGGCGGGCCGCCACGGCACCCGGCAGGGTGTGGTCACGGGCCTCGCCACCACCGGCGCGGTGATCACCTCGGCCGGTCTGGTTCTCGCGGGCACGTTCGCGGCACTGGGCACCCTGCCGATCGTGGGGTTCGCGGAGATCGGCTTCGCGGTCGCCCTCGGCGTGCTCCTGGACACCTTCGTGGTGCGCTCGGTGCTGGTCACCTCGCTCTTCCTCGACGTCGGCCCGAAGGTGTGGTGGCCGAACCGGCTCGCGCACGAGGACGGCGCCGCCGGGCACCCGGACACGCCGGAGCCGGAGCAGTCCGGGGAGCTCGCGGCGTCCACGGGACCGCCGGGATCCCAGGACAGCGGGGACCCGGACGACTCCACGAGACCGGCCCGGCCGCCCGACTGACGCGACGCACCGGGCCCGGACCGATCAACGGGCCGCCGGCCCTGACGGATCGCCGGGCCGCGTGCCGGGACCGGTCCGAACGGCGGACCCTGGGAGCGTCGGGTCAGGCGGTTCGGCGGATCAGGGCCAGGTACATCGCGTCCGTCCCGTGCAGGTGCGGCCACAGCTGGACGTCGGGGCCGTCCCCGAGCGCGGGCACGCCGGGCAGCAGCGGGCGGGCGTCGAGCAGTTCGGCGGAGCCGTCCTCGAAGTGCTTGAGGACGTCGTCGACGACCGCGCGGGTCTCGGCGAGGTGCGGCGAGCAGGTCGCGTAGCCGACGACACCGCCGACCCGCACCGATGCGAGCGCCGTGCGCAGCAGTCCCCGCTGGAGCGGCGCGAAGCCCTCCAGGTCCTCGGGGCGACGCCGCCAGCGGGCCTCGGGGCGGCGGCGCAGCGCGCCCAGACCCGTGCAGGGCACGTCCATGAGCACCCGGTCGAAGGTGCCGGGCCGCCACGGCGGGCGGGTGCCGTCGGCGGCGATGACCTGGTACGGGCCGGGGTTCCCGGCGAGTGCCTTGGCGACGAGCCCCGCGCGGTGCGGCTGCTTCTCGGAGGCGAGCAGCGTCGCCCCCCGCTGGGCGGCGAGGCCGGCCAGCATCGCGGCCTTGCCGCCGGGTCCGGCGCAGCCGTCCAGCCAGGCCCGGTCGGGCCCGTCGAGCGGCGCGTCGGCCAGGGCGATCGCGACGAGCTGGCTGCCCTCGTCCTGGACGCCCGCACGGCCCTCCCGTACGGCGTCGATGGCACCCGGCTCACCGCCCTCGGTGAGCCGCACGGCGTACGGGGACCAGCGCCCGGGAAGCGCCGAGTCCTCGTCCAGGGTGTCGAGGATCTCCCCGGCGGTGGAGCGTCCGGGCCGGGCGACCAGGGTGACCTCGGGCCGCTCGTTGTCGGCCTCCAGCAGGTCCTCGATGCCGGCCCGGCCGCCGCCGAGGGAGTCCCAGAGCGCGGAGACGACCCAGCGCGGGTGCGAGTGCACGACGGCGAGGTGGTCCTCGGGGTCGTCCTCGTAGGGTGGCGCGACCTGTTCCAGCCAGGCGTCGAGGTCCTGCCGCGCGACCTTGCGCAGCACGGCGTTCACGAACTTGGCGCGCCCGTCACCGAGCACCACCCGGGCCAGCTCGACCGAGGCGGAGACGGCCGCGTGCGTCGGGATGCGCGTGCCGAGCAGCTGATGGACCCCGAGGCTGAGCACATCGAGGACCGGCGGGTCGACCTCCCGCAGCGGCCGGTCGACACAGGCCGAGATGACGGCGTCGTACGTCCCCTGACGGCGCAGCGTGCCGTACACCAGCTCGGTGGCGAGCGCGGCGTCCCGTGCGTCGAAGTCGTCCTTCTGCCTCGCCTTGCGCAGCAGCGGCGGCAGGACGAGGTTCGCGTACGCGTCCCGCTCGTCCACGGCCCGCAGCGCCTCGAAGGCGAGCATGCGGACCGGGTCCTTCTGGGGGCGGCGGTAGGGCTTGCCGGGCTTCTGCGGCCGACGGGGCTGCTCACTCACGAAAAAGGTGCTCCGGATCCAGGAAAAAGATGCGTCTATCAGCGTACGCCGCAGGGGCGGGCGTCAGACGCCGAGGCGCTCGCCGGACGGAATCCGCACCCCGCGGGCCCAGTCGGCCGCGCGCATCGGCTTCTTGCCCTGGGCCTGCACCCAGAGCAGCTCGACGGCGTACGAACCGGTGCCCACGTAGACGTTGTTCTTGGCGACCGACAGCTCGCCCGGGGCGAGATCCGTGCGGTCGGGCACCATCGCGACCTGGATGAGCTTGAGGCGCTCGTCGCGGAAGACCGTCCAGGAGCCGGGTGCGGGCGTGCATCCGCGCACCACGCGGTCGACGCGCAGCGCCGGGGCGGCCCAGTCGACGTGGGCGCTCTCGACGGTGATCTTCGGCGCGGTGCTGATGCCGTCGGCGGGCTGCGGCACGGCCTTGAGCGTGCCGTCCTCGATCCCGTCCATCGTCGCGGCGAGCAGTCCGGACCCGGCGAAGGCGAGCCGCGTGAGCAGGTCCCCGCTGGTGTCGGTGGGCCGGATCTCCTCGGTGACGGTCCCGTACACCGGCCCCGAGTCGAGGCCTTCCTCGATCAGGAAGGTGGAGGCGCCGGTGATCTCGTCGCCTGCCATGATCGCGTGCTGCACGGGGGCGGCGCCGCGCCAGGCCGGCAGCAGCGAGAAGTGCAGGTTGACCCAGCCCTGGGCGGGGATGTCGAGGGCGACCCGGGGCAGCAGCGCCCCGTACGCGACGACGGGACAGCAGTCCGGGGCGATCTCCCGCAGCCGGGCCAGGAACTCCTCGTCGCGGGGCTTCGCGGGCTTGAGCACCTCGATCCCGGCCTGCTCCGCCCGCTCCGCGACCGGACTCGCGACGAGCCGTCGCCCCCGTCCGGCCGGCGCGTCCGGCCGGGTCACGACGGCGGCCACCTCGTGCCGCCCGGAGGCGATCAGGGCGTCCAGAGCGGGAACGGCGACCTCGGGGGTGCCTGCGAAGACGAGCTTCATGGGTGGTGGTTGGCCTCTCGGGCGGGAGCACTTCCATCCCCCGCGCGCGTACCGGTTCGGGCGAAGCACGGGGCAGCGCACCAGTCTATGCCGCGCGGGGCCCGAGGGCTCGGGCGTTCTCCGCGGGGCCATGTCCCCAGGCCCGCACGGGCGGTACGGCCGTGCGGGCGGGGCAGGGGGACGGGCGGTGGGCGACGCACGCGAGGCATCCGGTCGCGGGAGCGCGCCGACCCGCCGCGCGCGGGCTCCGGCGGTACGCGCCGCGCCCGCCGCGCACACGCCGGGGCGGTGCGGACCGGCCGTCGGCGCAGGTGGAGGGGGCCGCCCGTCGGCGCACGGGGCGCGTCGATCGCACGACGGGGGGCGTACAGCCCGGGGCGCGCCCCGTTCATATGCTCTTGCGCCCTTGCACCCGTGACCACTCACCCGTCCACGCGTTGGTCAAGAAAGAGTTGACCACAGCGGGCCGCACACCAGCGGCCCGATCCCTTTCAACGACGGTTCGAGAGGCTTGCTCATGGCCGACCATGCAACCCACGACGCCCAGGCTCGGGCCAGCCTGCACTTGCTGGTGCGGGACATCGAGCGGGTCCGTCGGCAGGTGGACGCACTGCGCACGCTCACCGCCCAGTTGGGCAACGTGTACCGCCCACGCCGCGCCGGCCCCTCCACGGGCTTCGTCGTCTACGGACGCGCCCCCGCCCCGACCGTCCGTCTCGCCCAGGAGTTGCGGGACAGCGTCGAGACCCTGGTCACCGCCGCCGTGGACTTCGACCGCTCCCTCGGCTTCTCGTGGGACGCTGTGGGCTCGGCCCTCGGGGTCACCAAGCAGGCGGTGCACCGGCGTTACGGCGCCCGCAGGGCCGCGGCCCAGGCCGCCGCCGAGGCGGAGCGTGCCACGGACACCGCCGACACGCGGACGGTCGCCGTCAACGCGGCTCTGCCGTCGGTGCCGGTCGTCCCCGCCGCCCGCTCCATGCCGACCCAGCCGACGGCCGGCAGCCCGACGCTCCGCGACGAGATCAGGCCCACGGCCTTCCCGGGCCCGCGCAACGGCTGACCCGGCTCCCCGAGACGACAACTGCCTCCCGGCGCCGGGCCCCGGGGGGCAGTCCCCTCCGCGCGCCCGTGCCCGAGTCCCCCTCCCCGCCCCTGCCCCTGCCTCCGCCCCCTGCCGACCCGCGGAGGCACGGCCCTGGCCCTGACCCACCGGGTCACCCAGCTACCGACACGGTCCGCAGCGACACCCGGACACCCCCATGGGCCGAGGCGACACCCCGTCACTCCCCCATCCACGGCGGCACCCGTCCGTCACACGGTCAGCGACCTGTGTTCGGCGCGGCCCCACCGGATCTCCCCCGACCTCGGGGCATCTCACCCGATGTCGGGCGGATCGATCCTGATGCGTACGGGGTCACCGCCCCCGCGGGCCATGCGCGCCGCCTGCGCGCTCTTCAGCGCCGCCGCCAGAGCTGCGCCACTGCCCGGGGGTACCCGGATGAGCACCCGTTCCCCGGGCTCCCCGGGAGGCGGTCCACCGGGCCGCCTGGGCCGCCCCGCCTCGCCGGCCGACAGCGGCACGGGCCCCAACACCTCGGCGTCGCCCGGCAGTTCGGCAGCGGCGAGGAACCCGGCGAGCGCCTCCGGCGCCCCGGACACCGCCGCCATCCGGGAGACGGGCGGAAATCCCAGCTCGGCCCGCTCGGCGAGTTCACGCACCGCGTGCCCGACCGGATCCCATCGCACGAGCGCCTGCACGGGCCGCAGGGTCGGTTCGGCCACGACGACGACCGTGCCGCCCGCCCCTTGCGGACGGACCAGCGCGGCGGCCGCCGTCCACCGGCGCAACGCGTCCTCGCCTGCCCGCAGATCGGGCCGTCCGAGCATGGCCCAGCCGTCGAGCAGCAGGGCCGCCGCGTACCCGCCCTCGGCCACCGGTTCGGCCCCCGGCGTGCTGACCACCAGGGCGGGTGCCGCGGACACCGTGTCCAGCACCTGCTCCCGCCCGGACGTGCGCACCGGCACGGCCGGGAACGCCCGCCCCAGTTCCTCGGCGGTCCGCCGGGCGCCGACGACCTGCGCCCGCAGCCGGAATCCGCCGCACTCCTGGCAGTGCCAGGCCGTCTCGTCCCGCCCGCACCACCCGCAGCGCAGCGCCTGGGCGTCCTGCGCCTCCAACGGCCCCGCGCAGTGCCGGCACCGCGCCGGCTCCCGGCACCTCGCACAGGCCATCCGGGGCACATATCCCCGCCGGGGCACCTGGACCAGCACGGGCCCCTGCTTCAGCCCCTCCCTGACGAGCTGCCAGGCGAGCGTCGGCAGCCGGGCGGCCCGTGCGGCCTCGTCGCGGGCGAGATCGCCGTCCGAGGTGGTCCGCACCAGCGGCGCCGCGGCGCGCACTTGTTCCCGGTCGGCGGCCAGCGGCAGCGCCCAGCCACTCTCGACCAGTTGTGCCGCCTCCACCGTGCACGTCCAACCGCCCAGCAGGAAGCCGCACTTGTCGCGCGAGGCGCGCAGCTCCAGGACTTCCCGGACATGCGGGAAGGGAGCGTTGTCGTCGCTGTGTCCGTCGTCGCCGTCGTCCCAGACGACGACCAGGCCCAGGTCCCGCACCGGCGCGAACATGGCGGCCCGGGTGCCGACCACCGCCCGGACGGACCCACGCCGTACGGCGAGCCAGTCGCGGTAGCGCCGCTCCGGTCCGGCGTCGGCGGTCAGCACGGCGTGATGCCCCTGGCCCAGCAGGGACGTGAGGGCCGCGTCGACGCGGGCGGCGGGCCGGCCCGCCGGGACGACGACGAGCGCGCCGCGCCCGGAGGCGAGCGTCGCCTGCACCGCGCGGGCGATCTCCTCGGCCCACTCGGGACCGGGCAGCGCGGTCCACACCGCGCGCGGGGCGCCGCCGGAGGCGAGCGAGGCGAGGAAGTCGGCACCTCGTCCGTAGCGTCGCCAGGTCCCGGGCTCGGGCGCGGCGGGCGACGGCGGGGGCGCAGGCGACTCCCGCGCCTCGGCACGGGCGTGCCGGGGCGGCACGGCCAGTTGCAGCACGTCGGCCAGCGAGCCCGCGTACCGGTCGGCGACGGCGCGGGCCAGCCCCAGCAGTTCGGGTCCGAGGACGGGTTCGGGCGAGACGACCTGGGCGAGGGCGGCCAGCGGCCCGGAGTAGTCGGACTCGGCGACCCGCTCGACGAGAAATCCGTCGATGAGCCCGCCGCCCTCGCGCCGCCCCTCGCGCACCGTGCGTCCGCCGGCGCCGAAGCGGACCCGCACCCGCACACCCGGCTGCGCGGCGGCGTCGAGGTCCTCGGGCACGGCGTAGTCGAAGTACCGGTCGAGGTGCAGCACGCCCTTGTCGACGAGCACCCGCGCGACGGGCAGTTCCTTCGCCAGCGGGGCACCTCTCCAGGTCCGCGGCTTCGCCTTCGGCGCCTTGGACTGCCGCACGGCCTCCCGGATCAGCGCAAGCTGCTCGGGCGGTGCGCCGTCCGCCCCGCCCGTGCTGTCGTCGGATCGTCCGTTCGCGCTGCTCACAGCAATATTCCTACCAGACGGCACCGACAGTGCCGCCCGCCCGAGGTCGGGCCGGACGCGGATCGCGTACGCCTTGAAGGCGCTTTCGCCGTGGACCGCTCGGCCGTACCGGTCAGGGACCGGCGGCGGGAGTCGAACCCGCGAGGGGCCATCGCCTCCGACGTATCCGCGAGGCGCCACCGCCCCAGCAGTGTCCGCGGCCCTCGCACCGGGCCGGACGACGCCGGTTCTCCCGAGATCGGGGCGGCAGCGGAACGTGATCCAGATTCACCGCACGCCGTGGGCGTACTCCACCGAAGTAACCGCGGCCATCGCACCGGGAGACCGTCAGCGTACGAACTCCGGCCCGGACCGGCCACCGTTTTTCCGCGCAGCCGTGAGGCTTTCCCGCGCAGCCGTGGGGGCCCGCCCCCCCCGGGGGGGGGGGGCCCCCCGGGGGGGCGCAAACGTGGGCGGGGTAACGCCCCCCGGCCGGGGGCCCCGGGGCCCCCCGGGCGGGCCCCCCCCCCCGGAGGAGGGC
>NZ_JBIBSY010000026.1:0-89020 GCF_043078065.1 Streptomyces sp. NPDC015532
GATCGGGTCGGTGTCTGACACCCCTCACTCTGACCGTGCACGCCGGTCGGCGACGGATGCCGAAGGTCCGCGACCAGAGGGCCGAACGGCCCTCTTTTCCAAGGCTGTTGGGCGTTGTGATGCAGGGAGTGGATGACGTCGAGGGTGTCGCCGCGCCTGCCGGTCAGCCGGCCGCGAGGTCGGCGCGGATCAGGGTGCCGCACCGGCCGCGCACGATCTCGTAGGCCGCGTCCAGGGCCCCTGTGGCGGCGAGACCTCCGGTCGTTCCGCGCATCGCGCGGCGGCGTCGGCCTTCGGCCCCATGGAGCCCCTACTTCACCGGCAGCGGGACCTGCCAGTCGACCAGGGCACCACCGGTGCCGGAAGCGGAGACCTCCATACGCCCACCGAGCTGCTCGGCCCGCTCAGCCATGTTGCGCAGTCCGCTGCGGCGGCCGTCCGCCGGAATGCCCACCCCGTCGTCGGAGACCTTCAGACGTACCTCACGGCCGTCGGTCGTCAGCGCCACGTCGGCCCGGCCGGCATGGGCGTGCCGGGCGATGTTGGCCAGAGCCTCGACGAGCACGGCCACGACATGGTCGGCGATCTCGCGTGGAACGTCGGTGTCGAGCAGACCCTCCATCCGCACGCTGGGTGCGAAGCCGAGTCCTGACCTGGCCTCGGCGGCCGCCTTGGCGACCTTGGCCCGCAGTCCGCGGCCGGTCGCGTCGGTCTCACGGGCCCGGAGGCCGAAAATGGCCGACCTGATGATCTTGATGGTCTCGTCCAGGTCGTCCACGGCCCGCAGCACCCGCTCGGAGGCTTCGGGGTGGGTGATGAACCGGCCCGCGCTCTGCAACGTCATCCCGGTGGCGAAGAGCCGTTGGATGGCCAGGTCATGCAGGTCACGGGCGATCCGGTCGCGGTCCTGCAGCACGGCGATCTGCTCGGCGTCCAGCCGCCGCTCGGCCAGTTCCATGGCGATCGCGGCATGCACGGCGAAACCCTGCAGCATCGCGGTCTCCGTGCTGGAGAAGACCGGTCGGCCGGTCTCGCGGGCCAGCAGGACCACTCCCCGTACATCACCCGCGCCGGTGCCGATCGGAACGGCCACGGCTGGTCCCAGTCCCTGGAAACGCGGTGGCTCGGGGGAAATCCGGTCATCCTGGGTGACGTCGTCACTGTTGACCGGGGCAGCGGTGGAAAACGCCAGTCCCACCAGGGTCTCCTTCAGAGGCAGCACCAGCCCCCGGTGCGCCTCCGCGTCCACTCCGACGGCGATCTCCACGCTCAGCGACCTGCCGCCCTCCACGGGCATCGCGACCGCCGCCAAAGCCGAGCAGGAGATGTCCCGGGCGTGTTCGGCGATCAGGTTCAGCGCCTCGGCACGTTCGCTGCCGGACATCAGACTGTGACTGATGTCCGCGTTCGCCTCCAGCCAGCGCTCGCGCAGTCGTGAGTCCTCGTACAGGCGGGCATTGTCGATCGCCACGCCGGCTGCCACGGCCAGCGTGGACAGCAACGACTCGTCCTCCTCGTCGAACGGCGCCCCGCCGCGCTTCTCGGTCAGGTACAGATTGCCGAAGACCTCGTCGCGTACGCGGATCGGAACGCCCAGGAAGCTGTCCATCGGCGGATGGCCGGCCGGAATGCCGTAGGACGCCTGGTGCTGCGAGAGCTTCTCCAGACGCAGGGGTTCGGGGTGGCGGATCAGCTCGCCGAGAATGCCGTGCCCCTCCGGGAGGGAGCCGATGTCGGAGATCTGCTGCTCGCTGACGCCCACCGTGTGGAACGCCGACAGGCTCGTGCCGTCGGATCCGATGACCCCCAGCGCGGCGTACTTGGCGTCGACCAACGTCGCGGCCGCCTCGACGATCGAGCGCAGGGCCTGTTCCAGGTCCAGTTCCCGGCCGACGGACAGGACCGCTTCGAGCAGGCTCTGCACCCGGTCACGTGTGCTCCGGGCCGCCTCCAGCCTGGCCTGCAGTTCCTCCAGCAACTCGTCCAGCTTCAGCTGTGGCAGCAGTCCGCGGAGCTCGTCCGGGGTTCCCACGCTGCTCCTCCCGGCCTCTCGGTGTGTCCCGGTCGGGGTACGGGCCCGTACACAAGGGGACGTCATCACCGTAGCCCTCCCCGACCGGAGCCGGTAAGCCGAAGAGCCGGCCCTGCCGGTCACCGCCGTCCGGCTCCGCGCGCCAGGGCCGGTCGTCCCGGGAAAGGGCTGGACGGCCCCTGCCACCGCCCGACGCCGGGGGCGATCGTGGAATGGGTACCCCCGCACGGCATCGCAGCAAGAGAGTAGGCGGTGGAGACAATGACTCTCCCCCTCGTCGTGGGCGTCGACGGATCGGACGGCAGCCTCCTGGCCATCGACTGGGCGGTGGACGAGGCCACCCGCAACGGGCTTCCGGTGCGGCTGGTCCACGCCTCGCTGTGGGAACGGTACGAGGGAGCGTTGCCGACGATGAGCCGGGAGCGCACCTCGGAGAAGGTACTGGTGGAGCACATCGTCGCTTCGGCGGCGGAACGCGTCCACCGGCACAATCCCGATCTCAAGGTCTCCACGGAAGTGGTGGCCGCTGAGGCGGTGTCCGCGCTCCTGGACCAAGCTACGAATGCCGCCGCCCTGGTCACCGGTTCAAGAGGCCGCGGAGAGCTGAAGGGGACGCTGCTCGGCTCGGTGGGCCTGGCGGTCGCGGCCCGCGCATCCTGCCCGGTCATCGTGGTGAGGGGTGACAAGGCCGCTCTGGTCGGCTCGCACGGGCGCGTCCTGCTCGGCGCCGGAGACCCCGAGACGAGCCGCGAGGCGGTCCGGTTCGCGTTCCGGGAGGCCGAGGCACGTGGCTGTGAGCTGGACGTCGTCCGCGCCTGGCGCCGCCCCGCACGCGAGACAGCCGACGACCGGGCGTCGGCCGAGGATCCGGCGCATCAGCATGAGCAGCGGGCCTACGCCCTGCTCGACGCGCTTGTCGCCGACGCGGCGGCGGAGCATCCCGAAGTGCGGCTGCGCAGGACAGCGATCGAGGGATCGGCCCGCAAGGTGCTCGTCAGTCGCTCGGCCGCCGCCGACCTGGTGGTCCTCGGAGCACGGCACAGGTCCGGTCGCTTCGGTCTCCAGCTCGGCCGGGTGTCCCACACCCTGCTGCACCACAGCGCCTGCCCGGTGGCCGTCGCACCGCGCACCGTCTGATCCGTCGCCCGCCGAGGGGCCCACCGCCCTCACCGGACAACTCGATGGAAGTGGACTGCGCGTGCGGACCGAGTTCACGATGGGCACCGACCGCCCGGCCCGGCTCGAACCACCTTGGCCTGTAGCTGAGTTGCGGCCGAGCGGCCCTACGGGGGTACCTGGTCGGCCCATGTCCGGGCGCCCTTCCGGCTGTCACCGTCGAACCTGTAACGACGACGAGGAGGTGCAGACCGATGGCCCGGGGAGAGCACACGAGGAAGTGGCTCTGGCGGTGGAAGAAGAATCCACTGCGGCGACGCGATGACATCGTGGAAGCCTGGATCGTGCTGGCCGTGCGGGGGATCGTCGCGCTGGGCGGCGTGTCCGCCGGGCTGGTGACGGCCCTCGCCGGGGATGAGATGTTCGCTCGGCAGCGGGCCGAGCGACAGTCCGTCGCAGCCGTGCTCCTGAACGACGTACCCCGCACCGTCACCGCGTTGGGCACGACCACCGACCATAGGCTGGCCTCGGTACGCTGGACGACACCCAGCGGTTCCGCCCGTACCGGCCGGACCCAGGTGAGCAGCGGCCTCAAGGCCGGAGCCGAGATCACCGTCTGGCAGGACGGACAAGGTCGGCTCGCCCTCGCTCCGCCCAGTTCCTCGACGGCAGCCGTCGAGTCCGGCTTCCTGGGTGCCACCGCCGCCCTCGCGCTCACAGGCATCGTCTTCGGCGCCGGCGCTGCGGTCCGGTACCGGTTGGACAGGCGTCGTATCGACGGATGGGGCGTCGAATGGGACCTCGTGGGACCCCGTTGGAGTCACAGAACAGGCTGAACCCGCACGGCGTTCGAAGCTCCAGGCCACACAGCGGCCTGGAGCTTTCCCGTGTCAGGGCGATGGACCGCCCCGACGTCCGACGGCCTCGCCGATCCCAACGCCCCTATCAGACCGGGCGGCACGCGAGCAATCCGTGGGCGGTCGACTGACTCGGGGCCCGCTGTGGTGCCTGGTGCCATGCCGGCGCCGCGTGCCCGCTTCTAAGGTGCCGCAACGCCTCAGCGCGCCCGGCGCCCATCGATGCGCGCGAGAGTCGAGAACACGCCGGGCACTCGATGAAGGAGCCGCCGATGCCCCGTTCCTCAGTCCACGTCCGCCTCCGGAGCCGATGGGTTCGCGCCCTGCCCCGTCTCCTCACCGTCGTCGCCCTGGTCCTGGGCGCCGCGCTGACCGGTCCCGCTCCCGCCCACGCCGCCGTCGCACTCACCCGCGTCGGCACCTTCGGCTCCAATCCCGGCGCGTTGACCATGTACGTGTACCGGCCGGCGTCCCTGCCCGTGAACCCGCCCGTGGTCGTCGCGCTGCACGGGTGCACCCAGAGCGCTCAGGTCTACGCGGACAACTCCGGGCTGCCCCAACTCGCCGACCGGGACGGGTTCCTGCTCGTGCTCGCGGAGACCACCTCCTCGAACAATCTCAACAAGTGCTTCAACTGGTTCCAGTCGGGCGACAACCAGCGAGGCCAGGGAGAAGCCCTCTCCATCAGGCAGATGGTGAGCGACGCCGTCTCCACGTACGGAGCCGACTCCCGGCGCGTCTACGCCACCGGGCTGTCCGCGGGAGGTGCCATGACCGCGGTCATGCTCGCCACCTACCCCGACGTCTTCTCGGCCGGCGCCGTCGTCGCGGGGCTCCCCTACAACTGCACGAAGGACAACAGTCCCTACGTGTGCATGAACCCCGGGGTCGACCTCGGCCCGGGCGACTGGGCCCAGCGGGTGCGCGACGCGTACCCCTCGTACACCGGCCCGTGGCCGCGCACGGCCATCTGGTACGGCGACCAGGACACGACGGTCGCTCCGGTCGACGCCGGTGAACTGCGCGACCAGTGGACGGCGTTGCACGGGCTGTCCCAGACCCCCACCCGCACCACCACCATCGGGCCCGACTCCACCCGGCACGACGAGTACCTGGCCGCCGACGGCACGGTCGCCGTCGAGGTCGACCGGGTTCCCGGCATCGGTCACGGCACCCCGGTCGACCCGGGCACCGGCCCGGAGCAGTGCGGCAGCACCGGCGCCCCGTACTTCCTGGGTTCGATCTGCTCCAGCCACTGGATCGCCGCGTTCTTCGGCCTCGACGGCTCCGGGACCGGAACGGGCTCCTTGCCCGCGCCGACCGGACTGACGGCGACCGGAGCCACCGACACGAGCATCAGCCTGAGCTGGAACGCCGTCAGCGGTGCCACGGGCTACGTCGTCCGCCGCGACGGCACTCCGGTCGGAACACCGGACGGCACGTCGTACACGGACACCGGGCTGCGGGCGGGCACCTCGCACACCTACGCGGTCGCCGCCCGGGACTCCGGCGGCACGGCGGGAGCCGGCTCGGGGGCGATCACCGCGACCACCACCGGCGGTACCGCCGCCTGCTGGACGGGCAGCAACTACAGCCACGTCCAGGCGGGACGGGCCACCACCAGCGGTGGCTACGCCTATGCCAAGGGCTCCAGCCAGAACCTGGGCCTGTACAACACCTTCGTCACGCACACTCTGAGGGAGGCGCCCACCGGGTACTACACCATCGCCGACGGCGGGTGCCCCTGGACCGGCCCGCATCTCCGGCCCGGCGAGGTGACCACGCCCGGAGGGGGGCGGACCGGACAACGCCGCTGCCCCGCCGCCCCTCGGGCAGGGCGTGTCAGTAGGCGGCCAGACCGTGATCCCTGAATTGCCGGCGGACCCGGTCGATCATGTCGGGATCGGGAACAGGGGTGTCCCGTAGCGGGAACGGGATGCCGAGAGTGTCGTACTTCTCCGCGCCCAGCTTGTGGAAAGGCAGGATGTCGACCCTGTCGACCGTGCTGAGATTCGCGACGAACCGGGCCAGGGAGTCCACCGATCGCGGATCGTCGGTCCAGCCGGGGACCAGCACGTAGCGGATCCACATCGGGACGCCGAGGCGGTCGAGGCGCGTGGCGAAGTCCAGGGTGGGTTCGAGTCGGCCGCCGGTCAGGTCACGGTAGGTCTCTGCGTCGAAGGACTTGATGTCGAGCAGCACCAGGTCGGTGTCGGCGAGGAGTCGGTCGGTGGCGCGGGCGCCGAGGAAGCCGGAGGTGTCCAGGGCGGTGTGCAGCCCGGCCTCCTTGCAGCGGCGAAGCAGGGCTGCGGTGAAGGCGGACTGGAGCAGGGGTTCGCCGCCGGTGATGGTCACGCCTCCGCCGGCGGCGGTGATGAACGGGCGGTGCTTCTCGATCTCCGCCATCACCTCGTCGACGGTGGCCTCCTTCCCGTCGCGCATGTGCCAGGTGTCGGGGTTGGCGCAGTAGAGGCAGCGCAGCGGGCAGCCGTTGACGAAGAGGACGAACCGGGTCCCGGGACCGTCCACGCCGGTGGACAGGTCCCAGGAGTGGATCCGGCCCGTCGTCATCGTCCTCACAGCGTTCCGTGGAAGGTGCGGCTGATCACGTCGAGCTGCTGTTCCCGGGTCAGGCGGACGAAGTTGACGGCGTAGCCGGAGACCCGGATGGTCAACTCCGGGTACTTGTCCGGGTGTTCCATCGCGTCCTCCAGGGTGGCCCGGTCCAGCACGTTGACGTTCATGTGGAATCCGCCGGAGGCCGTGTACGCGTCGAGGATGCCGACCAGATGGCCGACGCGTTCGCCGGGCACGTGTCCCAGGCCCTCCGGGGTGATCGTCGTCGTCAGCGAGATGCCGTCGCGGGCGTGCTCGTAGGGCAGTTTGGCGACGGAGAGCGCGGAGGCGGCCACCCCGTGCCGGTCGCGGCCGTTCATCGGGTTGGCGCCGGGGGCGAAGGGCTGTCCCGCGCGGCGGCCGTCGGGTGTGTTGCCGGTGTGCTTGCCGTAGACGACGTTCGAGGTGATCGTCAGGACCGACTGGGTGTGTTCGGCGTCCCGGTAGGTCGGGTGCTCGCGCAGCTTCGTCATGAAGGTGTCCACCAGGCCGACGGCGATGGCGTCCGCCCGGTCGTCGTTGTTCCCGTACGCCGGGAACTCGCCCTCGATCTCGTAGTCCACGGCCAGCCCGGTCTCGTCCCGGATCACCTTGACCCGGGCGTACTTGGCGGCGGACAGGCTGTCGGTCGCGACGGAGAGGCCGGCGATGCCGCACGCCATGAAGCGGTGCACGGGATAGTCGTGGAGCGCCATCTCGACGCGCTCGTAGGCGTACTTGTCGTGCATGTAGTGGATGACGTTGAGCGCGTTGACATAGGTCTCCGCCAGCCAGTCGAGCATCCCGTCGTACGCCTTCGACAGCTCCTCGTACTCCAGGTACTCGCCGGTCAGGGGCGGCGTCTCGGGGGCGATCCGCTCGCCGCTGATCTCGTCCCGGCCGCCGTTGATCGCGTAGAGCAGGGCCTTGGCGAGGTTGACGCGGGCTCCGAAGAACTGCATCTGCCTGCCGACGGCCATCGCGGAGACACAGCAGGCGATCGCGGTGTCGTCGCCGGTGCCGGGCCGCGTCAGTTCGTCGGACTCGTACTGGACGGCGCTGGTGTCGATGGACACCTTCGCGCAGAACTCCTTGAAGCCGGACGGGAGTCGGGGCGACCACAGCACGGTGAGGTTGGGTTCGGGGGCCGGACCCAGGTTGGAGAGGGTCTGCAGGAACCTGAAGGAGGTGCGGGTGACGAGCGGGCGACCGTCCTCGCCGATGCCGCCGATGGATTCCGTGACCCACGTCGGGTCGCCGGAGAACAGGGCGTCGTACTCGGGGGTGCGCAGGAACCGGACGATGCGCAGCTTGATCACGAAGTCGTCGATCAGTTCCTGGGCGTGGGTCTCGTCGAGGACACCCGCGGCCAGGTCGCGCTGGAGATACACGTCCAGGAAGGTCGAGGTGCGGCCCAGCGACATCGCCGCGCCGTTCTGTTCCTTCACGGCGGCGAGATAGGCCAAGTAGAGCCACTGCACGGCCTCGTGGGCGGTGCCGGCGGGACGGGAGACATCGCAGCCGTAGGTCGCCGCCATCCGGGTCAACTCGTCCAACGCCCTGATCTGCTCGGCGAGTTCCTCGCGGTCGCGGATGATGTGCTCGGTCGACGGCGCGGCGTCGAGTCCGGCGCGTTCCGCGCGCTTGGCGGCGATGAGCCGGGTCGTTCCGTACAGCGCCACCCGCCGGTAGTCGCCGATGATCCGGCCGCGGCCGTACGCGTCGGGCAGACCCGTGATGATGCCGGCCTTGCGGGCGGCGCGCATCGCAGGGGTGTAGGCGTCGAAGACGCCGTCGTTGTGGGTCTTGCGGTAGGTCCCGAAGACACGGGTGACGAAGGCGTCGGGCTCGTAGCCGTACGCCTTCAGCCCGCTCTCGACCATCCGCAGACCGCCGTTGGGCATGATGGCGCGCTTCAGCGGCGCGTCGGTCTGCAAACCGACGATCAACTCCCGCTCGCGGTCGATGTATCCGGGCGCGTGCGAGGTGATCGTCGACGGGGTCGCGGTGTCGACGTCGAGAATTCCCCTGCGCCGCTCCTCCGGGAACAGCGCGCTGACCGTACCCCAGACGGCTCGGGTGCGCTCCGTCGGCCCGGCCAGGAAGGCCGCGTCTCCCTCGTAGGGCGTGTAGTTGGCCTGGATGAAGTCACGCACGTCGATCCGCTCGCGCCACGACGTCCCGGCGAAACCGTGCCACGCCTCGTCCGTCCGGTCCCCAGCCGTCATCGTTGTGGTCATCGCCGGTCTCCCCTCACGCTGCTCGGAATGTCCTGCACTGTCGATACTTGTCGTTCAACGTGGCCGGGACGAGGGCCGGACAGCACCGGCCGGGGCGCCGAACGCCCTTGTCCGAGGGCCGTTCGGCCCACCCCCGCGACGACGGAGGTCAGGAAGACCGCTCCACCCCGTACTGCGTACGGCCGCCTACGAGCTCCCGGCCGGTGACCAGTTCGGACGCGATCCGGATGAACACCTCGCGGGGAGAGGGCACCCAGGAACGGGGTCCTGTCCGGGTCAGGCGATCATGCTCGGCGGGATCGCTCACCACCAGGGCGTGGCCGGTCACGACGACGCTCCAGCCGGAGTGCGCGGTCGCGTCCACCGCGTCGGCTTCGAACGCCACCACGACGCCGTCGATGGTGCGGGCCAGTTCCGAGTCCGCCGACGTCCGCAGCACGACGGCGGAGTCGGCGTCGAGACAGAAATTGACCGGCAGGACCGCGGGCAGCGCGTCTCGTGTGTGGACGACCCTGCCGATGGGCGCGTCACCGAGCCGGTCCAGGCATTCCTGCCGGCCGAGTTCACGAAATCCGTCGTTGGGATTCATCAGCGGGTCAACTCTCACGCGGTACGGCGCTTCTGCCACAAGCGGCCTTGCACCTGGGGCGGGACAACAATCGGGGCCAAGGCTCATCGGACCTGCCGGTCTCCGGAGAACGGGGAAGGTCATTCCCTCCGGTGTTCGGCGCGCAGTGCCCGGATCACCGCACCGCGATCCGGCGTCCGCTGATCCGGTCCTGTTCGACGCGTACCCACAGGTCGCGCGCTTCGCCGCCGGCCCAGGGACGGCTGTAGGCGAGGGCATCGAGCCGGCGCCTGATGTCCGGGTCGGTCACGGCCCGGGCGCTGCCCTGGACGAGTACGCTCCAGCCCTGGCTGAGGGCCTCGTCGACGTGGTCGACCTGGAACGCGACGTTCGATCCGACCGCTGCCGCGATCGTCGAACCCGGCGCGGTCCGGAAGGCGATCGCACCGTCGATGACGCTGTAGTTGACGGGGAGGATGACAAGGCCGCCCGGGGTATCGGTTGCGAGCCTTCCGACGCCGTGCGTCGACAGTCGTCGCAGGCAGTCCTCGGAGCCCAGCTCGATCAGTGCGGCGTGGCCCGCGGCCTGGCCGAGGCCGGGCGGCAGGTCGGATTCTCCTCCGTACAGAGCGGCGACGCTCGTGTCGAGGGCACCCGCGAGCCGGATCAGGACGCTGCTTCCAGGTCTCGCCGTGGACTGTTCTTCCAGGTACCGGAGGTAACCCGCGGCTGTGCCCGCGCGGGCGGCCGTGTCCTCCCGGGTCAGGCCGAGTTCCTGCCGTCGGGTCGCGATGCGCCGCCCGATGTCGCCCGGTGACGCCGCGGCCGAAGCGGCCGTGCGGACCGTCGGCCGGGGTGTCTCCCTGGCGTCCGCTGTCGCGACCGACGTCGGCCAGGGTGTTCCCTCGTCCTGCGGTGCCGCGCTGAACGTGCCGCTTTGCGTCTGTTCGGACATGGCCTTCGCTTCCTTCTGTCAGGGTGTCCTGACCGTCAGTGCGTCGTGCTGCGGTTCACCGAGGACCACTTTGAGGGCGCCTGTGTCGGCGGCCCGTGCGAAGACGTCGTACGCCTCCTCCATGCGGTCCAGCGGGAACGTGTGGGTGACGAGGGACGCGGCCGGAAGCCGGCCCGCGGCCATCATGCGCAGCAGGGTGGGGGTGGTGTGGGTGTCGACCAGGCCGGTGGTGATCGTCACGTTCTTGATCCACAGGCTTTCGAGGTGCAGGGTCGCGGGCCTGCCGTGCACGCCGATGTTGGCGACGTGTCCGCCGGGCCGCACCATGCGCGTGCACATCTCGAAACTCTCCGGGACACCGACCGCTTCGATGACGACGTCGGCTCCGAGCCCGTCGGTCAGATCGGAGACGAGTTGCTCGGCCTCCTCGCCCGTCGCGACGGCGTCGGCGCCGAGACGCTTGGCCGCGTCGAGCCGGGCCGGAGCGAGATCGACGGCGATGATCTTCTCGGGCGAGTAGAGGTGCGCCGTCGCGATCGCGGCGAGCCCGATGGGCCCCGCTCCCACGACGGTGACGGTGTCTCCGGGGCGTACCCGCCCGTTGAGCACGCCGACCTCGTAGGCGGTGGGGAAGATGTCGGCCAGCAGGACCGCGTCCTTGCTGTCCACGGCTCCTGGCAGGAGATGTGTGGACAGGTCGGCGTGCGGGACGCGGACGTATTCGGCCTGTGTGCCGTTGATCAGGTGGCCGAGGATCCAGCCACCGTCGGCGCGGCACTGTCCGTAGGCGCCCTCCCGGCAGAAGCGGCAACGTCCGCACGCCGTGATGCAGGAGACCAGGACACGATCGCCCGGCCGGACCGTACGCACGTCGCTGCCGACCTCGACGATCTCACCGACGGCCTCGTGGCCGAGGACCGTGCCGGGGGTCACCTCCGGCACGTCGCCCTTGAGGATGTGCAGGTCGGTGCCGCAGATGGTGACGGTGTCGACCCGGACGACGGCGTCGGTGGCCTCTTCGATACCGGGATCCGCCACGCTCTCCCACGCGGAGCTTCCTGGGCCGTGGAACACGAGTGCCTTCATGACGATCCCCTTCAAGTCGAGACTTGACGCGGTATCTCCAGCCTGACCGGGGCGGATGCTCCGCGCATGGGCCGGTCGGTCCCCACCGGGGGACCGGGCGGCCCCCGCCACCGCGCAATGGCGCCGTGGTTCCCGACCGGACCGCGTCCTGACGTGAGGGGACCGGGTCGGGTACCCCGGGCCCCTCACGGCATTTCCCCGGCCCGGGCGCTCATTCGTGCGGGACGACCGCGACCGGTGCGGCGGAGTGGTGCAGTACCGCCTGGGTCACCGGTCCGATGTGAGTGCCGACCGGAGTCCGCCGGTGACGGCGACCGACCACGACCAGTTCCGCGTCTCGTGAGGCGTCCACGAGGTGGGGACCCGCACCGCCCACCACGGCCTGCTCGTGGACCTGGACGCAGGGGAACTTCTCACGCCAGGGATGCAGTACGTCGGTCAGGCGCCGCTGTGCCTCGGCGAGCAAGTCCGCTTCGGCCACCGCGTCGGTGGCTCCGCCGTAGCCGTGGTGGGCCGGCAGACTCCAGCCATGGACGACGCGCAGGTCCGCCGTCCTGCGAGCCGCCGCCTCGAAGGCGAAGGCGATCACGGAGGTGTCCGCGTGCTCCAGGTCGAGGCCGAGGACCACGTGCCGGATCTCGGGCACGGCCTCGGAACCTTCCGCCGCGCGTACGAAGACGATCGGCGTGCGGCTCCTGGCCACCACGGCCTGCCCGACGGACCCCGTCAGGAAACCGGCGACTCCGCTCAGCCCCCTGGACCCGAGGACCAACAGGTCGGCGTCCTCGGCCGCGGCCAGGAGCACGGTGACCGGCTGCTCGGCGACGCGTTCGGCGCTGACCGACAGGCCCGGATGAACGGCAGCCAGACTGGCCGCGGTCTCGTGCGGCAGGCGTTCGGCCCACTCGCGCTGCGGATCGTCCTCCGGCGCCGGAACGGCGACGCCGGCCAGCGGGGCGTAGATGTAGGGGTGCCATTGCCAGGCGTGCACGACACGCAGGTGCGCGTCCGTGCGCAGGGCTTCACGAGCTGCCCAGTCGGCCGCCGCGAGACTCTCGGGCGAACCGTCCAGACCGACGACGACGGTGCGGGACATGTGATGACCTCCTTGATGGATACGGGATCAGTCTCGTGTTCGCCCGGCCGCGGAAGGAGGGGCCGCTGGTCCCTGAAGGGGACCAACCAGCCCCATACGGAAGGGGACTTCACGACCCCCGCCGACACAGTTCAGCCAAGACGGCTCCACAGGAAGGCGGTTGGAGGGTAGTGAGCGCCGTGCCCCGGCAGGGCTTCGCGGGCCGCCCGCCCGCGCGCGGGGACCGGGCAGTACCGACCCTCAGGGCCGATCGGCCCCGGCCGATGCCATGCGGCCCGCCGCGGGGGCCGGGTGGCCCATGGCGGCGGGCGGGACACGGGCGCAGATTGGAGGTGGGAGGATCACGCGCCAGGAAGAGGCAGGATCATGAACGCTTCCACCACATCCACCATGCTGAGGGCGCTGCCCACCGAGTACCGGGACCGGCTGATGCGGGTGGCCCGCGAGGTGTCGTTCCCCGCGGGCGCCCGCCTGTTCGAGGAAGGCCGGCTCGCGGACCGGTTCTGGATCATCCGGACCGGGACGGTGGCCCTCGACCTACGAGTGCCGGGCCGCCGAGCGGCCGTCATCGAAATGCTCGGGCACAACGAACTCGTCGGCTGGTCCTGGCTGTTCCACCCGCACACCTGGCATCTGGGCGCCAGGGCGGCCAGCCCCGTGCGGGCCTACGAGTTCGACGCGGAGACCGTCAGCGCGATGTGCCGGGCCGATCCCGGATTCGGCAGCGCCGTGACCCGGTGGACCGGCGAGATCGTCGCCCACCGGCTCCAGTCGACCCGGACCCGGCTGCTCGACCTGTACGCCCCCTACGGCAGCGGCGACCCCCGCTGACCGACGTATCCGGAACCGACGGAGGAGCCACCGTGCACGGCAGTCCGCACATCGTGAGCGACGTGATGACCCACACCGTCGCCGCCATCGGCCGTGGGGCCGGTTTCAAGGAGATCGTGCAACTGATGGAGCAGTGGCAGGTCAGTGCCCTGCCCGTCGTCGAGGGCGAGAGCCGTGTGATCGGAGTCGTCTCGGAAGCCGATCTGCTGCCCAAGGAGGAGTTCCGCGACGGCGACCCCGACCGCGAAACGCAACTGCGGCGGCTGAAGGATCTCGCCAAGGCCGGCGGACTGACCGCGGAGGAACTGATGACGTCTCCGGCGATCACCGTGCGCGCGGACGCGCCCCTGGCGCAGGCGGCCCGCGTCATGGCGCACGCCAAGGTCAAGCGGCTGCCCGTCGTCGACGAGACCGGCGGCCTCGAGGGCGTCGTCAGCCGCGGCGATCTCCTCAAGGTGTTCCTGCGCAGTGACGAGGACATCGCCGAGGAGGTACGCAGGGAGATCGTGTCCTACCTGTTCCACGCGTCGCCCTCGCCGGTCCGCGTCACGGTGCGGGGCGGTGTCGTCACCCTCACCGGACGCGTACGCGACACCGCACTGGTACCCGTGGCCGCCCGGCTGGTGCGGGCCGTGGAAGGGGTGGTGGACGTCGGATTCGACCTCACCGGCCCGGAGCGCGTCCGGGAGCGGTGAGACGACCGCAAGCGCAGCGGCACGTAGATCCTTCCGAAGCTGCTCAGCCGGCGTGCGACGGCACCCACGCAGGGCCGGCTTCACCTCCGAAGGGTCAACGCGGTCACGGACCGGGCCCGGATGGGGCCGGTCGGCCCTGGTGCATCCGGGCCGGGAGGGTGATGATCGGCGTCAGCGGGCTCACGGTCCGTGGTCCGTCACTGAACAAGGGGTCGCCATGGCCGAGGCGCGTACGTTCTCCGAGCAGAACCCGATCCGGGTCTTCCTGATGGACGACCACGAGGTGGTGCGGCGCGGTCTCACCGACCTCCTGGACAGCGAACCGGACATCTCGGTGGTCGGTGACGCGGGCAGCGTCGCGCACGCCCTGGTACGCGGCCCCGCGCTGCGGCCCGACGTGGCCGTGCTCGACGTACGCCTGCCGGACGGCGACGGCATCAGCGTGTGCCGGGAACTGCGCAACCAGATGCCGGAGCTGTCCTGTCTGATGCTGACGTCGTTCGACGACGAGGAAGCGCTGCTCGACGCGATCATGGCCGGGGCGGCGGGCTACGTACTGAAGCAGATCAAGGGATCCGACCTGGTCTCGGCGGTCCGTACCGTCGCGTCCGGCCAGTCGATGCTGGACCCCACCACGACCGCCCGGCTGATGCGCAAACTGCGCGCGGACCCGGCCGAGGAACCGGCCCTCTCGCCCGAGCTCGCCAGTCTCTCGCCGCGCGAACGGGACATCCTCGCGCTGATCGGGGACGGGCTCACCAACCGCGAGATCGGCCAGAAGCTCTATCTGTCCGAGAAGACGGTCAAGAACCACATCTCCCGCCTCCTGGCCAAGCTCGGCGTCCAGCGCCGGGTCCAGGCGGCGGTACTGGCCAGCCACATCGAACACCCCGACACGAGGGACCAGCACACGACCCGTTGAGTCTTCGGTCGCCTTGCGGTCAACCAGTCCCGGCGGCCCCGTCCAGCGACACTGGCACCCGCCACTCCAGCAGCGTGCCGCCGCTCTCCCGAAGCTCGCCCAGCGTCAGGGTCCCGCCGAGGACGGCGGCCCTCTCCGCCATGTTCTTGAGGCCGCTGCGCGGCACGTCGGCCGCGACACCGCAGCCGTCGTCCGTGACCGTGAGCGTCAACTGGCCTCCGGCGAGACGGAGCCGGACGTCGACCGTCCTGGCGCCGGAGTGCCGGGCCACGTTGCTGAGGGCTTCGCTGAGTACCGCGGCCGCGTGGTCCGCGACGCCGCCGGGAACGTCGGTGTCGACAAGGCCCTCGATCCGCAGCGCCGGAGCGAACCCGAGGGAGAGCGTCGCCGCCGTCACCGCCTCGGCGACCCTGGCGCGCAGCCCGCTGCCCTCCGGGGCACCGTCGTGCGTCCGCAGCCCGAAAATGGTGGAGCGGATGATCTTGATGGTGTCGTCGAGGTCGTCCACGGTCCGCACGAGACGCTGCCGGCCCTCGGGATGCTCCATGAAACGCTGGCTGCTCTGCAGTGTCATCCCCGCGGCAAAGAGCCGCTGAATGGCCAGGTCGTGCAGGTCCCGCGCGATGCGGTCCCTGTCCTGGAGCAGCGCGATCTGTTCCGCGTCCCGTCGCCGCTCGGCGAGTTCCAGTGCCAGCGCGGCCTGGTCGGCGAACCCGAGCAACAGGCCGGTGGCCGCCTCACTGAACGGGGCACCACCGGGCACACGTCCCAGCAGCAGCACACCCCGTGCCTTCCCGCCCGCACCGAGCGGCACGGCGACGACAGGGCCCAGCCCCGCCCATGGCGCTTCGCTGTCCGCCCTGCGACCGTCCTGCCCGACGTCGTCACTGACGACGGGCTCCACCGATGCCAGCGCCGCCGCCACCAGTCCGTCCCCGGCCGACATCACCAGCCCGGCGCGCCGCTCCGCGTCCAGGCCGACGGCGAGAGCCGGGCGCAGGGCTTCCTCGCCCGGCAGGCGTTCGGCGATCATCCCCATGTCCGCGGAGAGGATCTTCCGTGCCTGGTCGACGATCAGCTCCAGCACCTGCGTACTCGGCGAACCGGACAGCAGGAGGCTCGTGACCTCTCCGCTGGCCCGCTGCCACCGCTCGCGGAGCCTGGTCTCCTCGTACAGGCGAGCGTTCTCGATGGCCACGCCGGCGGCCACGGCGAGCGTGGACAGAACGGCCTCGTCCTCGGCGTCGAATTCCTTGTCGCTGCGCTTCTCGGTGAGGTAGAGGTTCCCGAACACCTCGTCGCGGACCCGGATGGGCACGCCGAGAAAGGAATCCATCGGCGGGTGATTGGCCGGGAAACCGTAGGAGGCTCCGTGGTCGGAGAGCTGCGGCAGCCGCAGCGGCTCCGGGTGCCTGATCAGTTCGCCGAGCAGGCCGTGACCACTGGGCAACGCTCCGATCCGCGCCCGCTGTGCGTCGTCGATGCCCACGGTCAGGAATTCGGAGAGCTTCCGATCGGCACCGATCACTCCCAGCGCGCCGTACTCGGCGTCCACGAGCACGACGGCGGCCTCGACGATGCTGCGCAGGACCTGGGGCAGGTCCAGCTCCCGGCCGACCGACAGGACCGCCTCCAGCAAGCTGTGCAGCCGGTCTCTGGTACCCCTGACCGCGTCGATGCGCACCTGCAACTCGCCCAGCAGCTCGTCGAGTCGCAGCTTCGGAACGTGCCGCTCCGAGCGTTCGCGCTGATCCCTGCTCATCGAATCCTCCGGCCGGCACGGGAGACAGGGGACCCCGCCGCCGCCTGAACCGTACCGGCCGATGAGCACATCGCATCACCCCGCCCGGCGACGGGCCGCACCCGACCTCCCCCACCCACGAGTTGGGCAGAACCACGTCGTGACCGGTCGAAGTCCGCCCGGCCACGACGGTTCGCGGGTCGTTCGCGGGCTGTTCGCGGGCTGTTCGTCGCGGGTTGGGAGTCAGCTTTCCGGGTCGCTTGCCGCCAACTCGGCGCGGATACCGGCCGCCCATGCCTCGATCCGCTCGAAGTCACGGAAGTCGCCGCCCTTGCCGGAGGAGACGATCTTCCGGGCGATGAATCCCTTCGCCCCCTCTTGGAGGCACCCTCCGAACGTGACGTGTTCCGTCACGTCGAGCCGGTCCATCGCGCGTTTCACGGCGGGCACGGGCGGGATGTCCCGTTCCGAGGCCGAGGCGTCGAGCGGGCCACTGCTGAAGAACCACAACGGCAGTCCGACCAGCGCGCGGCGGTGCCGCCGCACGAAGTGACGGGCGTCCTTGTGCCAGCGCCCCGCGTACAGGCCGCCGCCGACCACGACGGCGTCATACGGCTCGACGCTCGTCACGGAACCGGCGGGCAGAGCCTCGGCGGACATCCCCTCCTTGCGCAGGATCTCGGCCACTCTCTCCGCGATTCGCGCCGTGGATCCGTTGGTCGTCCCATAGGCGACCAGAACGTTGCTCGGCATGGTGGTACGCCTCCTCTCACAGTTTGCGCAGCCAGTCATCGGTGACTCCGTGCACGGCCGGCTCACCGGGGCGCAGGTGCGCGTCGTCGAAGCGATAGGCGAGTTGGTCGACGACGCCGACGGCCCCGTCGATGCGGCGGCTCATGGCGACCGCGATCTCCGCCTCGCTCCGGCGTTCCACGTGACCGTCGAGCGTGATCACCCCCTCGTGGACGCTGACCGCCACGGTCTGCGGTGCCAGCCACAGCGACCGCACCAGAACCTCGTCGATCACCTCGGAGCGGATCTCCCGGTCCGGACGCAGGAAGACCTGAAGCAGGTCACGGCGGGTCACGATGCCGACGAGCCGGTCCTCCTCGTCCACCACCGGCAACCGCTCCACCCGGTTCTGCGCCATGGTCCGGGCGGCCTCGGCGATGGTGTTCTCCGCGTACACGATCACGGGCGGTACGGACATCAGCTGTCCGGCCGTACGGGCCCGCGCCTTGGCCGCCTGCCGCCGGGCGGCGCGGGTCGGCAGGACGAACCGGAAGCGTGCCTTCGGCTCGTACGGGTCGGGGGTCTGCGCCTGCCGGGCGAGGAGGTCGGACTCGGAGATCACCCCGATGACCTTCTCGTCGTCGTCGACGACCGGCAGGCCGCTGATGCGGTGGCCCGCGAGCAACCGTGCCACCTCCTTGAAGGGGGCTCCGTACGGTGCCCGGACGACGTCCGTCGTCATCACGGATCCGACCTTGTTGTTCTTCATGGCTGTTCCTCCTCAGCGCAGTCGGCGCAGGTAGGGGTCCTGTGCGCGGCGCGGCAGCAGACGGACGCGTGCGTCGAGCACACTGACCGCGCCGGGGGTCGCGAGGACGGGGTTGAAGTCGGCTTCCGTGAGCTGCGGGAGATCGCTCGCCATGCGGGACAGGCGCAGGAGCACCTGTTCCAGACCTTCGAGGTCCACCGGTCCGGAGCCGTGCGCGCCGAAGAGCAGCGGTGCGCAGCGTGGCGAGGTGATCAGGTCGTGGACGTCGTGGTCGGTCAGAGGAGCGAGACGGGCCGCGTGGTCGGCCAGCACCTCCGTCGCCGTACCGCCGAGACCGAACAGGACGAGGGGTCCGAAGACCTCGTCCTGGACGACCCCGGCGAACAGTTCGGTGCCGCGCGCGGCGAGCGGCTGGACGACCACTCCGGTCAGGAGTCCGGCGAACCGGGTCTCGAAGTCCCGGAAGGCGGCTCGTACTTGGGCGTCGCCTTGGAGGTCGAGGTGCACGGCGTGCTGTTCGCTCTTGTGGAGCAGGCCGGGCCAGTGGGCCTTCATGACGACGCGGCCGTCGGGCCCGCGCAGCCGTTCGGCGGCCAGGACCGCGTCGTCCTCGGTCTCGGCCCAGGCCCAGTTCAGTTGCGGAACGCCGTAGCAGGCGAGCAGTTCGCCGCACGTGCGGGGGTCGAGCCAGCCGCCGTCAGGGTGCGCCGCGAGGAAGTCCGCGACGATCGTCCGGGCGCGTCCGGTGTCGATGTCCGCGAGGTCGGGGACGGTTCCGGCGGGCCGGCTCAGCCAGGCCGCACGGTGGGCGGCGTGCGCCAACGCACGTGCCGCCGCGCCGGGTTCGGAGTACGACGGGATGGTGCCGCCGTCCGCGACGGGCAGCAGCTCGACCGGCAGTGCCTGCTCCAGTCGTACGACGGCGACAGGACGTTCCCGTCGGGCCCGCCCGTCGGTGAGCGCCCGGACGAGATCGTCGCCGGTCGCGGTGGCGACGGCGGTGGGGACCAGGGCCACCACGACGGCGTCGATGCCCGCATGCCGTGCGACCCGGTCCACGCACTCCCTGAGCTGCTCCTCGCTGACGGCGGCGGTGACGTCGACGGGGTTGCCCACGGCGGCACCGTCGGGCAGCACGGCAAGCAGGTCGTCCACCAGTTCGGCCGTCAGAGCCGGGAGGACCAGCCCGGCCTCCGCGCAGGCGTCGGCGGCGAGGACGCCCGCGCCGCCCGCGTTGGTGACGATCGCGACGCGGCTGCCGGAGGGCAACGGCTGTGCGTGCAACAGGGCCGCGGTCTCCAGGAGTTCACCCACCGAACGGGTGGCGGTGATGCCTGCCTGGGTGAACAGGGCCTGGCGGGTCATGGTGCGGGTGGCGGCGGCCGCGGTGTGCGAGGCGGCGGCGCGGCGGCCCGCGTCGGTGCGGCCCGCGTCGACGGTGAGGACGGGCATACGGCGGGTCACGCGGCGGGCGGTGCGGGAGAAGGCGCGGGGGTTGCCGAACGACTCCAGGTGCAGCAGGGCGAGGTCGGTGCGCCCGTCGCCCTCCCACCACTGGAGCATGTCGTTGCCGCTGACGTCGTACTTGTCGCCCAGCGAGACGAAGGAGGAGACGCCGATGCCGAGCCGGGACAGCCCGTCGAGCAGGGCGATGCCGACACCGCCCGACTGCACGGCGATCCCCGCCGTCCCGGGGCGCGGGTGGCCGGCGGCGAAGGTGGCGTCGAGGACGAGTTCCGGGTCGGTGTTGGAGACACCGAGGCAGTTCGGTCCGACGAGCCGCATGCCGTACGTGCGACACGCGTCCAGCAGTGCCTTGCCCTGATCCGCGTCCAGCCCGGCCGTCACCACCAGCAGTGCCCGTACCCCGGCCTTGCCGCATTCCTCGGCGGTGGCGGGCACGGCGGAGGCCGGGATCGCGAGGACCGCGAGGTCAGGAACGAGGGGCAGGGCGCTGACCGAGGGGAAGGACGGCACACCGAGGATCGAGTTCACGCCGGGGTTCACGGCGAACAGCCGGCGTTTGAAGCCGCCCGCGCGCAGGTGGTGCAGGAGGGCCCGGCCCACCGATCCGGGCCGGCGTCCGGCGCCGATCACCGCCACGACGTCGGGACGCAGCAGCGGCTCCAGGCTCGCCACGCCGGCACCCCGACCGCGTGTCTCGACGGCCCCGAGGTAGGTGTCGCCCTCGGCCAGTTCGATGGTGCAGCGCACCTCGGGTCCCTCGAAGTGCCGGGACGTGCGCAGGCCGAGATCGGCGAAGAGCCGCAGGACCTCGTGGTTCTCGGACAGCGCGTCGGCGGTGAAGGCGCGGATGCCCTCCGCGCGGGCGGCGGAGACCAGGTGCTCCACGAGCAGGGTGCCGACGCCGCGGTGGTGCAGCCCGTCGGCGACCGCGATGGAGATCTCGGCCGTGCCCGCGCCGTCACCGGTCTCGTACTCGGTCTCGTACTCGGCGAGACCGATGACCTGGCCCTGTGTCTCGGCGAGCAGTGCCCGGTACCCGGGCCGCGACGGGGCACAGGCCCTGTCCGCGGCCATCTCGGCGGAGCGGTGGCTCGCGGCGAAGAACCGGAGGCGGAGGTTGTCCGGGGACATCTCCTCGTACAGGCCGTGCAGTTGCTCGTGGTCACGGGGCAGCACGGAACGTATACAGACCGTGGTGCCGTCCTGAAGCAGCGCGTGCACCGGGGTGCGGTCGTCGTCCGTCATCACTGGCCTCCTCGAAACCTGTCGACACTTCGAGCATCCAGCGGTCCAGGGTCGCGCCCCAGGGGCTGACCGGGTGCACCGTATGGGCCGGTCGGCCCCGGTCCCGGCCTCGACCAGCCCCATCCGGCCCCGTGCACGGCCGCCAGGTGCACGTGGTGGGCTGGGACGGCGCCGCTCCCGCACGACCGGGAAATGCCGAACCGCCCTGGCGCGAGGACGCGCCGGGCCGGTACCCGACACGGATCACTCGGCCGTGCGCCGCCCTCTTCACGGGGAGGCTCCCGAGCATGATCGTTTACTTATGGTAGTTATTCGACTACTTTGCGCCATGAATGGTCGTGAGTGTCACGGCCCAGGCACGGAGCTGCCCCATGCGACGTATCACCACCCGGATCGGCACCCTCGCGATCACTGCCCTGCTCGCTCTGGCCACGGGTCAGAGCGGACAGGCCGGCGCCGCCGATGATGTCGCGTACTTCAACATGAAGGACGTCACCGGCCACAACTTCGTCATCGCGATCAACAGGCCGGAAGTCATCAAGGAAGCCCGCGAGATCGTCGAGAGCGGGGAAAGCAAGATCGTTATCGGCCGGCTCATCATGCGCGCGGCCGGCTACAACCCCACGTGGGACTTCCACTACAACCCGGACACCGTCAGCTTCGCCGATGGAGCCCCCGAGGTCTGCGACTCCACCATCCCCTACGTCGAGGACCACTTGGACGAAGTCGGCGGCCCCTTCCTCCCTGGCTACTACTGGTGCCCCTGGTCCGGCCGCCTCACCGCTGAGGTCCCCGCCCCTTAACACCGCTCCATGCCTTCCGGCTTCGAACGGTGATGCCGCCGAGGTGTCTCCAGTCGACGGGTCCCTCGCGCACCCACGCCCCTGACTGAGTTCCTGGTCAGGGGCCGTTCACCCGCGGTGCGTGGGGGATTTGAACCCACGGTGGCATCGCCACCACGACGGATTCCAAGACCGCGTACGTGCACACAGCTGAAGAGGGCTCGGCTACTGACCGTCTTGCAGCCCCTCAAGCACGACCAAAGAGCCGTCCTGCTCGAACCGCAGCACGCGGGGCCGGGGAGCTTCCTGGGCTGAGAGCGGCTCAGGATGAAGCTCTCCGTAGCGCTGATGGTAAAGATCAACCGCTTCGCGGAGCGGGCATCCTCGCGCCTCACGAATCGCCTTCACTGCGAGGATGGTGCGCCCCTCCAGAATGTCGCGATCCACACTCTCCGGCAGTTCTGCCACATGCCCTCCCCGGTCCGGCATCGCAGTAGAGCAACCACGGCTCCTCCGGTCAACCGAGTTGAGCAGGGGACACCGCGCTAATCTCCGACAAAGATCAGGTAGCTGCCCGAAGTCGCGGCGCAGTCCTTCAAGTAGGCCGCGAGGTCCTGGACCGCTTGAACTTGGGCATCTTCGGTGCAGCGGTCCAGGAGATCTGGGATCTCGCGGAGGGCAGCCTCGGCCACTTGCGCGTTGAAAGCCGTGTCGTTGTACGGGTCGACCATCCAGAGCTTGCCCGAGGTGTTTACAGGGAGCTTGGCCATCAGCTCGGCCAGCGCTTCGCCGTGCTCGAAGGACTGACGGATCAGCGTTGGCTTGCGCTTCGAGCGCCGGCTGGGCCAGTGCGGGCGGCCGTCGTGCAACTGTAGGTCGATCCCCATGGTGGGATGCTCTCAGGTGTGCCCGGGTTCTCCAGCATGGGGAACTGAGCCATTGAGACTTCGCCGACCTCGCGTGATCGTTATGGTGCGTACCACCGACACGGGAGGTCTGATGGCTGACTACGCGACCCACGCTCAGAACGCCCGCGAACTGCTCGAAGCGGTTGATGCGAAGTCTGCGGCCAGGAAGCGTCACTACGACACAGCCATCGCGGCCGCTCAGGTTGAGGCGATCCTGGCCCTGGCCGCAGCCGTAGCCGAGCAGGGGATTCACCGACCAGGCTCATAGACCTCAGCGACCTCGCGCCCGTAGTTCGCATCGAGGGCACAGCGCGACACCCTCGCTCGGGCCGTCGCTTGGCCGCCCGAGGACGCTCAACGACGACCAGCGCTGGACAACCGCCGACAGCTGGGTCGCAGGTCACAGCGTTGAGCGATTACCCGGCTGAGGCATATGAGGCTGCAGGCCAGTTCGAGCAGGCCCTGGTGGAGATCGGCGCCTCGTTCGTAGCGGGTGCGGAGCCGTTGGAACTGGTGCAGCCAGGCTAAGGCGCACTCAACCACCCAGCGCACCTTGCCCAGTCCCGAAATCCACAGCTTTCCAGATCATCATGCATGAGTCGCGAGTTGGAGCGTGGGCCCAGCTCCGCCTCCGCGCCCCCAGCCAGCGTCTCAGCAAGGGCTGTTGACGGCAGGTGCGCAAGCGTCCGCGCCGTGCTGTCAGACTGCGGCCCATGAAGCAGCCTGACCGTCTGCATTTGACCCCGCGGCCCATGCCACCGCTCCGCGGTGACGAGTCGATCATCGGCGTCCCAGACACAACGGTGGTCGACTTCTGGCGGTTCGTCATGCCGGACCTCCGTATGAACAACACACGCGGTCTGTTCGCCGAATTCCTGGTCCAGCAGGCGGTCGGCTCCCACGAGCCCCGTATGGAATGGGCCAGCCACGATGTCGAAACCGACGACGGACTGCGCATCGAGGTCAAGGCCGGCGCCTACCTGCAAGCCTGGAAGCAGTGCGCACTGTCCCAAATCCGCTTCAGTGGGCTCCGCGCTCGCACGTGGTCACCTGACGGCGGCTACTCGGAGGCAAAGTCGCACAACGCCGACGTCTACGTCTTCGCCGTCCAGACTGCCCGTGAACACGCGGTCTACGAACCACTCGACACAGCTCAATGGGAGTTCTACGTACTCCCCCGCCCAGTAGTCGCCACCCTGGACTCGGACAGCGTCAGCCTGGGCGTGGTCCGCGCGGCGGCCGGTCCATCAGTGTCCTTTGCCGCCCTCAGTGACTGCATCCGGTCGGCCGATCCTCGCCCCGGCACAACTGGCGGCTGACGAAACCCCCGGCGCCACCCGTCCCGACACCCTGGCCGGCCGCGACGACCTCGTCTGCGCCCCGCCGAACGGCCGGGAGGAACAGGCCCGTCCTCCGTGCGCAGGGCGCCGTGTCCACCGCCGCCGCGAGCGTCGTGAGCCGCTCGAACTGGACGGGGTCACGGTCGCCGGTCCGACCCGTCGGCCGGCGTCGGCTAGCCCGTACGGCCCGGCTGGGCGTGCCGCCTCTCCGGGGAGCGGCGGAAATGGAGGCAGGCGGCGCGGAGCATCCGGGCTCGTAGGCACCGCCGGCCGACGTCCATGGCCTGATTCGCCCGTCCGGGGCTCCGAGAGGCGCCCGTGTACGGCCTGTCAGACAGTGGATCGCGCCGGAACCTCCTTGATTGGACGCTCATGGACCGCTATCCCCCCATCGCCAACCACGGTCTGGTGGGCGACCTCCAGACCGCCGCCCTGGTGTCCTCCGAGGGCGTGGTGAACTGGTTCTGCTCGCCGAGGTTCGACTCGCCGAGTGTCTTCGCCTCGCTGCTCGATCATGACCGCGGCGGGTATTTCCGGCTTGCGCCGGAGCACTCGGATGTCACCTGCAAACAGCTCTACTATCCGGACACCGGTGTGCTGGTCACGCGGTTCATGTCGCCGGAGGGCGTCGGCGAGGTCATCGACTGGATGCCCGCGAACACCAGCCGCGCCCCGACCGACCGGCACAGCCTGGTGCGGGTGATTCGCGTGGTGCGCGGCACCGTGCGGTTCCTGCTGGAGTGCAGGCCGCGGTTCGACTACGGCCGTGCCGACCACGAGCTGGATCTACGGCCCCAGGACGCGGTGTTCCGGGGGCCCGGGATCGCGGGTCACCTCCAGACGTCCTTTCCGCTGGTACGGGACGGACTGGACGTGACAGGCGCGGTCACGCTCGCCATCGGAGAGTCGGCCGTCGCCGTGTTCACGACGTGCGCCCTCGACGGCGAGGCCCCTCCTCCGCTCACCGTCGACGGCGTGACAGAGGCGTTGTGGCGTGAGGTGGACTTCTGGCAGAAGTGGCTGCACACCTCCCACTACCGGGGACGCTGGGCCGAGATGGTGAACCGCTCCGCCATCACGCTCAAGCTTCTGACCTACCACCCGACGGGCGCCCCGGTCGCCGCCGCCACCATGGGCCTGCCGGAGCAGGTCGGCGGTGAGCGCAACTGGGACTACCGGTACTCGTGGGTGAGGGACGGGTCCCTCTCCGTGCGCGCCCTGCTCGACCTCGGGTTCACCGAGGAGGCGTCGGCGTTCACCAAGTGGCTGGGCGAGCGGATGCGCGACCGGCAGGACCTGCCCGGCGAGCGGCTGCAGATCATGTACCGGGTGGACGGGGACCCGCACCTGACCGAGGAGATCCTCGACCACTGGGAGGGGTACCGGGGATCACGGCCCGTACGCGCCGGCAACGCCGCCGCGGACCAGTTGCAACTCGACATCTACGGTGAGGCCATCTACGCGATGGCCGAGGGCATGGACGTCAGCGAGGAACTGGGCTTCCACGGCTGGAAGGGACTCGCCCGGACGCTGGACTGGCTGTCCGACAACTGGGACCGTCCGGACGAAGGCGTCTGGGAGACGCGCGGAGGCCGCAGCGACTTCACGTTCAGCCGGGTGATGTGCTGGGTCGCCTTCGACCGGGGCCTGCGCCTGGCCACGGAGCTCAGCCGGCCCGCCGACATCCCGCGCTGGCGCAACGCCCGCGACAGCATCCTCGAACAGGTGATGGACAAGGGCTGGAGCCAGACCGAGCAGGCCCTGGTGCAGCACTACGGCGGAGACGTCCTGGACGCCTCCCTCCTGTTGATCCCGCGTGTCGGGTTCCTCGCCGCGAAGAGCCCCGGCTGGCTCTCCACCCTGGACGCCATGGAGCGCAAGCTCGTCTCGGACAGTCTCGTCTACCGGTACGACCCGGCCGCCTCCCCGGACGGTCTCCGCGGCTCGGAGGGGACCTTCAGCCTCTGCACCTACCTCTACGTCGACGCCCTGGCCCGCGCCGGACGGATCAGGCCGGCCCGCTACACCTTCGAGAAGATGCATACCTACGCCAACCATGTCGGCCTGTTCGCCGAGGAGATCGGCCCCAGCGGCGAGCAACTCGGCAACTTCCCGCAGGCGTTCACCCATCTGTCGCTCATCATGGCGGCCTCGACCCTGGACGAGGCCATCGACCGGGCGCGGCAGCGTGGTTGAGCCGGGGGATGGGCAGCCGGGGCGTGGGCAGCCGAGGCAGAGGCAGCCGGGGCCGGCCGCGCCGGACACCGACGGCCGCCCGCAGAGCCGCGCCGCCTTCGACGCCCTGTACGCGCGGCTGCGGCAGCGGGCGGACACCGCCGGTCCGACGGCCTCCCCCGGCCCCCGCGGGGCGCTGTCCACCATCACCCCGGCGAGGGTTCTCGCCGCCGCGGCCGAGGTCCTCTCCGGCCTGACCGTCTCGTTGGCGTCTCCGATCGAGACCCGCGTGGCCCCCGACAATCCGCACCCGGCCGGCCACCGGCTCACCAGCGGCCCCGAGACCGAACCCGCGGACAGAGGGCTGCACTTCGCCACCGACCGCTTCACCATGAACGTTCACGGCGACGCGGACAGCCACCTCGACGCGCTGTGTCACGTCGTCTTCGACGGCACGCTGTACGGCGGCGTCCCGGCGAGCACCCTGACGGCGGAGGGCGCCACGGCTCTGTCCATCGACCTCGCTCACGACGGAATCGTCGGCCGTGGCGTCCTGCTCGACATCCCGCGCCTGCGGGGCGTGCCCTGGCTGGAGCCCGGCGACCACGTCACCGCCGATGATCTCAGAGCCGCCGAGGCCGCCCAGGGCGTACGGGTCGGGGCCGGGGACATCCTTCTCGTACGGGTCGGCCACCGCCGCAGGCGTGAGGAAGCGGGGCCGTGGGACGCCTCGCGCAGCCGGGCCGGCCTGCACCCGGCCGCCATGGAATTCCTGGCCGAGCGCCGGGTCGCCGTACTGGGCGGTGACGGGAACAACGACACGGCCCCCAGCCTCACCGAGGGCGTGGACTTCCCCGTGCACGTCCTGGGCATCCACGCCCTCGGGCTGCACTTCATGGACTACCTGCGGTTCGAGGACCTGGTGCCGCTCTGCGAGGAGGCGGACCGCTGGTCGTTCCTGTGCGTCGTGGCGCCCCTGCGGCTCCCCGCGGCCACCGGCTCGCCCGTCAACCCCATCGCCGTGCTCTGACCCGCGAACGAACCACGTACGACCCACGAACCGGCTGGTCCCGGCCCGCCCGCACCCATCCCCCATGATCCGAGGCGCCCTCATGACAGGAACCGAGCACTACGACGTCATCGTCATCGGCACCGGAGCAGGCGGCGGCACTCTCGCCCACCGTCTCGCTCCCACCGGCAAGCGTGTCCTGATCCTCGAACGCGGCGGATACCTGCCGCGCGAGCGGGACAACTGGGAGTCCACCGCGGTCTTCGTCAAGGGCAAGTACCGCGCACCGGAATTCTGGTTCGACAAACACGGTGAGAAGTTCCCGCCCGAGGTGAACTACTACGTGGGCGGGAACACCAAGTTCTACGGCGCCGCGCTGTTCCGTCTGCGCCCCGAGGATTTCGGCGAGTTGCGTCATCACGGCGGCATCTCCCCGGCCTGGCCGATCCGTTACGAGGATCTGGAGCCCTACTACACCGAGGCCGAACACCTGTATCTGGTGCACGGACGGCACGGCGAGGACCCGGGTGAGGGGCCGGTCAGTGCCCAGTACGCGTATCCGCCGGTGCGGCACGAACCACGGATCCAGCAGCTCAGCGACGACCTGGAGAAACAGGGGCTGCACCCGTTCCACCTGCCGATCGGCGTCAACCTCACCCAGGACGACCACGGCGGCGCGGCCCACGGAAGCGTGTGCATCCGCTGCAACCGGGTCGACGGATTCCCGTGCCTGGTGCAGGGCAAGGCCGACGCCCAGGTCATCTGCGTCGACCCGGCCCTGGAGCACGACAACGTCACGATGATCACCGGGGCGAACGTGCGCAGGCTGGAGACCGGGCCGACCGGACGCAGCGTCGACAAGGTGGTCACCGAACTCGCCGACGGGACGGTCGTGGAGTACTCCGCCGACATCGTGGTGGTGGCCTGCGGTGCCGTCAACTCCGCTGCTCTGCTGCTGCGTTCGGCGAACGACGGTCATCCGGACGGCCTCGCCAACAGCTCGGGCGTGGTGGGCCGCCACTACATGCGGCACAACAACCTCGCGCTGATGGCCGTGTCGAAGGAACCCAACGACACCCAGTTCCAGAAGACCCTCGCCCTGAACGACTGGTATCTCGGCGCGGACGACTGGGACTACCCGCTGGGCGGAATCCAGATGCTCGGCAAGTCGGACTCCGATCAGATCCGGGGCGAGGCACCGCGGTGGGCGGGCATGGCCTCGCCGGATCTTCCCTTCGAGGTGCTGGCCCATCACGCGGTGGACTTCTGGCTCTGCGGTGAGGATCTTCCTCACCCGGACAACCGGGTCACGCTCGACGCCAACGGTGACATTCACCTCGCCCTGGACGAGAAGAACAACACCGAAGGGCTGACGCGTCTTCAGCACAAGCTCCAGAAGATGCTCGGCCAGCTGGGCATGCACCCCCACCACTTGCTGCCGCACAGCCTCTACCTGCACAAAGGCATGCCGATCGGCGCCACCGCCCACCAGGCGGGCACCGTGCGCTTCGGGACGGACCCGTCGTCCTCGGCCCTCGACGTCGACTGCAAGGCCCACGATCTCGACAACCTCTACGTCGTCGACACCAGCTTCTTCCCGAGCATCGGCGCGGTGAACCCGTCACTGACCGCCATCGCCAACGCCCTTCGGGTCGGCGACCTCATCGCGGAACGCCTGCGCTGAGCGGGAACGCCCGCGCCGAGCAAGGACGCCTGAGATGAACAGGGTGCCCGCGCCGAGCCAGGAACGCCCTGTCGACGTCCTACGGGCCGGGCTCGCCGGTCGGTGAGACGTCGGGGGGCGCTTCCTGGCGGCTGCGTCCCCCGATGCCCTGGGGGTCGGCCGTCCGCGCGTCGGCGCGGCGAGGGGCGTCCGCGAACGCTCGTTCGACCGCGTCGTCGAGGAGGCCCAGTTCGGCGCGCAGAGCGGGCCCGCGATCGTCCGGCAGCGCCGCGAGGAGACCTTCGAGCAGGGCCCGGAGCCGTCGGCAGACCTGGACGGAGGTCGCGCCGTAGTCGCGGATCTCGGTGACGGCGAGCTCCAGGTAGTTCTCCCAGGGCCGGCCGGGCACCACGACGCGTGGCCTGCCGCGGTCGTCGGCGAGCACGTACTGACCGCGGGTCCCGGCACGTCCGACGGCGTGCAGGAACGCCTCGATGTGGTTCAGCACCTGGATGGCCGTGGTGGGGTCGTTGACCGCGGGCGACAGGGCGCGGATGGCGATGTCGACCAGGATGCGCAGGGCGAACGCCGGGTCCTGCTCGATGGTCCGCTCCGCGCCGAGGGCGAGGAGGCCGGTCACCGGGCGCGGGCCGGGCGCGGGCGCACCGCCGTGGATCTCGACGACGGTGCCGCTGGGCGGGACGAAGTCCCCGACCGACGCGGCCAGCACGAACACGCAGTCGTGCCGCGCCGCGAGCGCGACCATGCCGGGCGCGTCGAACGCCTGGATGACACCGCCGCGTTCCGACCGGATGCGGGCCACCGGGCCGGCCACCGGTGGTGCCCCGCCGGGCACCCCGGTGCTCCGTACATGGGCCGCCATGCGGTCCAGGACCTGTTCGCCCAGGCGTCCCACGATGTCGGCGATGGCCACCGGCCGCAGGTTGTGGGTGAAGCGGTTGAGGTAGATCAGCAGGAGCAGGAGGCTCACGGACACGGCGACGCCGGCCAGGGTCACACCGAGGTTGGGCACGGAATCGGTCTCGATGCTCCGCAGCAGTGTGTAGGCGAACGCGAAGGTGCCGGTGAAGGTGGCCAGCACCGCTTTCTGCAAGCGGTCGCGG
The DNA here is from genome assembly GCF_043078065.1 of Streptomyces sp. NPDC015532. NCBI lineage: Bacteria > Bacillati > Actinomycetota > Actinomycetes > Kitasatosporales > Streptomycetaceae > Streptomyces > Streptomyces sp. NPDC015532. The sequence continues at coordinate 29,949 of NZ_JBIBSY010000026.1, forward strand.
TACCAGAGCCGCATGTAGCGCGGTGAGAGGGTCCCGGTGGCCTGCTGGATGACGAGGACCCCGATGGTGACGACGAACCCGAGCAGCGCGATCATCGCGCCGACCACGGAGCTGAGGACGCTGCTCGCGGTCGACGCGGAGTAGTTCCAGCTCTTCGGCAGCCAGGACGCGCCGTCCACGGCGGACGCCGCCTCGGCGAGGGCGACGCCGAGCACGAGCCCGAAGAGGGGGACGATCCACAGGCTCGCCTTGGCGTACTGCCGCAGGCGGAAGCGTGCGGCCCACGAGGTCATACGGACCCCATGAGTACGGCGGTGTCGCCCGGCTGGGGTGTGATCGTCTGCGCGCCGGTGACCGGGGCCAACTGGCCGTCGGCCCGGACCACGAACAGGATGTCGTGGTCCGGGGGGACCGGCTGGGATCCGGGCTGGACGTGGAAGCGGGCGCCCTGCTCGTAGCGGGCCGCCAGGCGGTGCCGGACGAGCGCGCGGCCGAAGAGGATGTCGCCGCCGGTGTACGGGGCGACGACGCCGTGGCTGTCCCGCGGCGGCCCCACCCGGTAGACGGGCCCGCGCACGTTGTCCTTGATGACGACGGAGGCGAGCGCGTTGAAATCGTCGTCGTCGGTGAGCAGGAAGACCGCCGTCACGCCTTCCAGGCGGGCTCGGGGGTTGGTCGCGGTCGCCAGCATCTCCCCGTGCGCGAGTTCGATTCCGGCCGCGGTGATCCGCTCGCGTTCCTCGTCCAGTCCGGCCCACATCAGGACGTGGAGTCCGGCGGTCTCCAGGGCCTTCCCCAGGCCGATGACCCAGGGGGCTCCGCCCACCAGGAGCGGCCGTGTCCGCGCCGACCGGACGACGCCGAGCTTGCGCGCCACGGGCGCGGCGGTCAGGGCGTAGAGCAGGACGGTCCCCACGATCACGAGGAAGGTGATCGGAAGGATCTTGGACGCGCCGGGCAGTCCCTTCGCCACGAGGGTGGCGGAGAAGGCGGAGGCTGTCGAGGCGGCGACGATGCCGCGCGGTGCCATCCACCCGATGAAGCCCCATGCGGAGGCGTACGCGATGAGCGGCCGGACCAGGAGGACGAGTACGGCGATCAGGATCAGCGAGGGGACGAGCACGGGCACCACGGAGTCGGGGGTGACGGCGGAGGAGATGGAGATGAACAGCAGGCCGATGATCATCTGGACGAGTGTTTCGAGGAAGGGCCGGCGGGCCGGCATGTCCATCCCCCGCAGGTTGGTGATGGCGAGTCCGGTGAAGATGGCGGCGATGAGGCCGGTGTCGTCGCGGACGATGTCGCAGCCCGCGGAGACGAGGATCACCGTCGCCAACTGGGCGAGGGTGCCGAGCGTTTCACCGAGCCGCAGCTTGTTCAGCGTCAGCCAGAGAATGGCGGTGCCCACCGCGCCGCCCGCGAGACCGACTCCCACGCTGAGCAGGAACTGTCCGATCTGGTAGCCCCGGCCGAGGTCGACCCGGTGGGAGGTCGCGACGGCGTGGAAGACGACGGCTCCGAGGATGGCGCCGATCGGGTCGGTCAGCGTTCCTTCCCAGATCAGGATGCGCCGCAGCCTGTCCGTCGGCCGGACGTACTCGAGCAGCGGGCCGACGACGGTGGGGCCGGACACGACGAGGATCATGCCGATCATCGCGGCACCCCGCAGCGGGATGCCGAACAGGGCCGGCCCGATGCCCCCGACGGCGAAGAAGGTGACCAGGATGCCGATGACCAGCAGCCGGACGACGGTCGAGCGGGTACGGCCGGTCAGGTTGCGCAGGTTCAGCCCGAGACCCGCGTCGTAGAGGATCACGGCGACGGACAGCGAGACCAGCGCGGGGAAGTCCGGGCCGATGAGCTTTCCGGGGTGGATGACGTCGGTCAGGGCGCCCGCCGTGAAGCCGACGGGCAGGAGAATGATCAGCGCGGGGACGCGCAGCTTGTTCGCCAGGATCTGCGAGCCCGTGGCGAGGGCGACGGTCAGGGCGATGCCCAGGAGGATGTCTTCGTCGGTCACGGCGGTCGTCCTCCTTCCACCGCTCGGCGCCGCGGGATCTCAAGCGCGTCCACAACCCCGCACCCCGCCTGCGGCGGATCGTGAAATCCGTCTTGCGCCCGACTCGGCGCCGACGCGGGCCGACTTCGCCGACGAGGGCTGCCTTCAGGGCATCCGTCGAGCACGCCCGTACCCGGACCGGCCGTGGGGACGAGGCGGTTTGCGTCGAGGTCCAATCCACTACACCCGCGTACGGCACGCACCGCCACGAAGCCGTCCGGGTGACCCGGGCCGTCAGCGCCGTGGCCGGGCGAGCGCGTTGACGGCCCGGCCACGGCGACGACGTACATCCCCCGAACGGATGGCCACGGTCCTTCACGAGCGCGGTTTGCCGGCTGCCAGGGAACCAGTCTGTTTGTCTGGGCGGCCGCATCACCCTGCGTTGCCGTGCGATCTGATGGATGAGGACAGATGAGCCAGCTGGACTTGGCACGGCTGCAGTTCGCGATGACGTCGATCTACCACTTCCTGTTCGTCCCGGTCACCATCGGCCTGAGCCTGCTGACGGCCCTGCTCCAGACCGCCTGGTACCGAGGAGGGCAGGTCGCGTACCTGCGGCTGACCCGGTTCTTCGGGACCCTGCTGGTGATCAACGTCGCCGTCGGCGTGGTGACCGGCCTGGTCCAGGAGTTCCAGTTCGGTATGGACTGGTCGGGCTACTCCCGCACGGTCGGTGACGTGTTCGGTGCGCCCCTGGCGATGGAGGGCCTGGCCGCGTTCTTCCTGGAGTCGACGTTCCTCGGTCTGTGGATCTTCGGCTGGGACAAACTGTCCAAGCGCGTCCACCTGGCGACCATCTGGGCGGTGGCGGCCGGCAGCGCGCTGTCGGCGCTGTTCATCATGGCCGCGAACTCGTGGATGCAGCACCCGGTCGGCTACAAGACCGACCCGTCCACCGGCCGCCCGCAGCTCGACGACGTCTGGGCCCTGTTCACCAACCCCGTCTTCCTCCGCGGCTACCTGCACGTCCTGCTGGCCGCGCTGGTCACCGGCTCGATGGTCATGCTCTCCGTTTCGGCCTGGCAGCTGCGCAAGGTGCTCCGTGACGACAAGGGCGACATGGGCGGCGAGGGCGACGACAAGGGCCGCGCCGAGGAGAAGGCCGCCCGGGCCGGGGCCGGGGCCGAGGTCCAGGACCAGGGCGCCCCGGACGCCGCGAGGGAGGCGGCCTCGGGGTTCCGGCTGTCGGCCCGCCTGTCGCTGTTCATCCTCGTACCGGCCCTGCTGTTCAACATGCTCGTGGGCAGCGAACTGGGCGTCACCGAGGGCACGTACCAGCCGATGAAGATCGCGGCGGCCGAGGCGCAGTGGGAGACCTGCCAGCCCTGTTCCTTCTCCCTCTTCCAGATCGGTGGGGGCAACAACGACCAGACGCCCACGCAGGTCCTGGAGATCCCGCACCTGCTCTCCCTGCTGGCCACCAACCACTGGAACGGCAAGGTCATCGGCCTCAACGAGGTCCAGAGCCAGTACGAGCAGGCCTACGGTCCGGGCAACTACGTACCGAATGTCTTCATCCAGTACTGGGCGATGCGCGTCATGGCCTACTTCGCCTGTCTCGCCCTCCTCCTCGGAGTGTGGGGCCTGTGGCTGCTGTGGCGCGAACGGCTCACGCGCGCACGCTGGTTCCTGACCGCGGCGGTGTGGGCCGTGGTGCTGCCGTTCCTCATCAACACGTCCGGCTGGCTCCTCACCGAGAACGGACGCCAGCCCTGGATCGTGCAAGGCCTCCAGTTGACGAAGGACGGGGTCTCCTCCTCCGTCAGCGCCACCGAGGTCACCATCAGCATCGTGGCCTTCTTCCTCCTCTACGCCGCGATGGCAGTGATCGCCGCCGTGCTGATGACACGCCACACGCGCAAGGGCACCGGCCCTCTGCGCCAGGACGACCAGCCCGCACCCGAGATGACCTACTGAGGTCCCGAGCCGCCGGAAGGCCCGCGATGGCATTCACCACCCTCTGGTTCATCCTCGTCACCGTGCTGTGGACGGGCTTCTTCGTTCTGGAGGGCTTCGACCTCGGGGTCGGCATGCTCCACGGACTGATCTCCCGCGACGAACCGCAGCGCCGGGCGGTGCTGCACACCATCGGACCGGTGTGGGACGGCAACGAGGTCTGGCTGGTCACCGCCGGCGCCGCGATGTTCGCCGCCTTCCCGGGCTGGTACGCCACCCTGTTCTCCGGCTTCTACCTCGCACTCGTGCTCCTGCTGGCCGGACTCATCGTCCGCGGCGTCGCCATCGAGTACCGCGACCGCGTCGACAGCGCGCGATGGCGACGCAACTGGACGGCCTTGCTGACCGCGAGCAGCGTGACCGTGCCCCTGGTGCTCGGCATCGCCCTCGGTGACCTGTTGCACGGCGTCCCCATCGGCAAGGACCAGGAGTACGCGGGCACGTTCGCCGACCTGTTCACCGGCTACGGCGTCTTCACCGGGATCACCCTCACCGTGCTCTGCCTCCTGCACGGCGCCACCTTCGTCTCCCTCAAAACCAGCGGGGACATCCGCGAGCACGCCCGCCGACTGGCCCGGCTCACCGTCCTGCCCGCCGGTCTGGTGGTGCTCGCCTTCGTCTTCTGGACCCGCTCGCTCGCGAACGGCGGCATCCTCCTCAACCTCGCCGAACTCGCCACCGTCCTGGCCGTCGCCGCCGCGGCCTGGCTGATCAGCGGCGGTCACGACGGCTGGGCCTTCGGTGCCACCGCTTTCGCGATCGCCGGAACCGTGGCGTCGCTCTTCACCGAGCTCTACCCCCGGGTCATGGTCTCCAGCACGGGAAGCGCCTTCGACCTGACCGTCCACAACACCGCGTCGGGCCCGTACGCGCTCAAGGTCATGACCGTGGTCGTCCTCGTCCTGCTCCCCGTCGTCCTCTGCTACCAGGGCTGGACCTATCACGTCTTCCGGCAGCGGATCTCCTCCGACCGGTTCTCCGCCGCCGGAGGGCCGGCCGCGGCGCCGACAGTCCTCCCCGACCGATGACGGAGCCCCCGGGCGCCCCTGGGTGCGGGAGCGGCCGGACCAGGCCCGGCCGAGCCCGTGCTGGGCCGTTGGAGGGGCATCGCTGCCCGAATGGGCGGGTGGGGCCACCCGTCGGCCCGCGTACACGCCGAGGGCCGAGGAGTGTTGTGGGTCGGTGCCGAAGTTCGGCGGGCGACAGGAGACGGCAGTGACCTCAGGCGTGGACATCAAGAGGCAGCTCGCGGGGCTGCCGTTGCTGCGGGGCCAGAAGGCCCTGGTGACCGGGGCGAACTCCGGCATCGGACTGGCGACGGCGGTCGCGCTCGGCCGGGCGGGCGCCGACGTCGTCGTCAACTACGTCGCCGGACAGGAGGCCGCGGAGGACGTGGTCCGGACGATCCAGGGCTTCGGCGTGCGGGCGTTCGCGCACGAGGCGGACGTGTCCGACGAGGGTCAGGTCGTCGGCATGTTCGCGCGCATGCTGGAGGAGTTCGGCACGATCGACGTCCTGGTGGCCAACGCCGGACTGCAACGGGACGCGCCGGTGACGGAGATGACCATCGAACAGTGGCACAAGGTCATCGACGTGAACCTCACCGGCCAGTTCCTGTGTGCCAGGGAGGCCACGAAGGAGTTCCTGCGGCGCGGTGTCGTGCCGGAGGTCTCCCGCTCCGCCGGAAAGATCGTCTGCATGAGTTCCGTGCACCAGATCATCCCGTGGTCCGGTCACCTGAACTACGCCGCGTCCAAGGGCGGCGTCCTCATGCTCATGCAGACGCTGGCCCAGGAGCTCGGCCCGCGCGGAGTCCGGGTCAACGCCGTCGCGCCCGGCGCCATCAAGACCCCGATCAACCGCAGCGCCTGGGAGACCCCAGAGGCCGAGGCGGACCTGCTCAGGCTGATCCCCTACCGACGGGTCGGCGAGCCCGAGGACATCGCCGCCGCCGTGACGGTCCTGGCCTCGGACCTCATGGACTACGTGGTCGGCACGACCCTGTTCGTCGACGGCGGGATGACCCTCTTCCCCGGCTTCGCCACCGGCGGCTGATCACACCGTGGCGGACCGCGTGACCCCGCGCCGGGCCGGAGCCCGGCGCGGCACCGCGCCACGACGGGGTTCCGGGCCCGAACCGGGTCAGCCGGGATGCCAGGTGAGTTTGTCGCCGCCCACCCAGCGGACGACGTCGGGATCGTCCAGATCGTGGACCGTGATGCCGTACGCCGCCGCGTACTCCAGGACGTCCGTGATCGCCTTCGCCTCGCCCACCATCTCGCCGTCGATCTCCATGATCCGGAACGGCGGCGTGCCCGGCTGCACCCCGAGCACCATGATCCGTGGGTGGGAGATGTGGGGGCTCGCGCTTTCGGTCATGACCAGATCGTAAAGCGATTCCCGGTGTCCCCGCCGGTCAGCGGCAAAGCGTCAGAAGCGTGCCGCCCGTGCCGCCCGGCAGGGGCGCGGCAGCGTCCATCGAGGCGTTCGCCCGGCCGGGTGACGTGGCCGCCCCGCACCTCCGAACCCGGCGGCACTTGCGCACCGGACGTCCGCCGTGCGGTCCGCCGACGACTGGGCAACGCTGGGGAGAGCGTGCGGCGGCCGTCGCGACCGCAGGGAGGAGTGCCGATGGACCCCGTCGAGGCCCTGGACCGGATCGCGTTCCTGCTGGAGCGGAGTCTGGCGCCCACCTATCGCGTACGGGCCTTTCGTACCGCGGGGAGCCTGCTCGCGGGGCTGCCGGCCGACGAGGTCCGCGAGCGCGCGGCGACCGGGACGCTGGAATCGCTCAAGGGCATCGGCCCGAAGACCGCGCAGGTGGTGCGGGAGGCGCTGGCCGGCCAGGTGCCCGGCTATCTGGAGAAGGTGGAGCGGGAGAACGCCGGGCCGCTCACCGAAGGCGGTGAGGGTCTGCGGGAACTGCTGCGCGGGGACTGCCATCTGCACTCCGACTGGTCGGACGGCGGCAGCCCGATCGAGGAGATGGGGCGCACCGCCGCACGGCTCGGCCACGCGTGGGCGGTGCTCACCGACCACTCGCCCCGGCTGACCGTGGCGAACGGCCTGTCGCCGGAGCGGCTGCGCGAGCAACTGGCGGTCGTCGCCGACCTGAACGAACGCTGGGCGCCCTTCCGGCTGCTCACCGGCATCGAGTGCGACATCCTCGACGACGGATCGCTCGACCAGGAGCCGGAGTTGCTGGAGCTGCTGGACGTGGTGGTCGTGTCCGTGCACTCCAAGCTGCGTATGGAGGCGGGGCCGATGACCCGTCGTATGGTCGCCGCCGTGCGCAATCCGCACGCGGACATCCTCGGCCACTGCACGGGCCGGCTGATCTCGGGCCGTGGCCGCCCCGAGTCCGCGTTCGACGCGGAAGCCGTCTTCGCGGCCTGCGCGGAGACCGGCACGGCCGTCGAGATCAACAGCCGTCCGGAGCGTCTCGACCCGCCGCGCCGGCTGCTGCGCCAGGCGGTCGAGGCGGGTGTCCTGTTCTCCCTGGACACCGACGCGCACGCTCCCGGACAGCTGGACTGGCAGATCTACGGGTGCGCGCGGGCCGAGGAGTGCGGGGTGCCGCCGGAGCGGGTCGTCACCACCTGGGCGCTGGAGGACCTGCTCACCTGGGCCCGGACCCGCGAGACTCCGTGACACACGTCACCGCTGACGGCCCCGTTCCGGGGAACACCCATAGATAGTTACCCGTTGAACAAACCGAGGGCGCGGAGGGGACGGTGTCCCCGGGTCTCCTCCCGGTGCCCCCGGGGCTCGCACAACAACCCCTGGGGACGATCGTCCGGCTGAAGCCCTGCGGAGCGTTCGCCGCGTGGCGACCGCCATCGGCGCCCCCACAGACGACCCCGACCGAGATTCCCCCGTCCGGTCGGGGTCTTTCCTTTGCCGCGGCGGGTCGTTCGCCGCCGCGGCCGTGTCCGCTTGACTTCGAGTCCGCTCGAATTCGTAGCGTGCGAGGCATGAGCACTGCACAGCACAAGATCGGTTCGGGATTCGGTGCCCGGAGCACCGCGGACGACGTCCTGCGGGGCATCGACCTCTCCGGCAAGCTCGCGGTCGTCACGGGCGGCTACTCGGGCCTCGGCCTGGAGACGACCCGGGCGCTGGCCGAGGCGGGCGCCCGCGTCGTGGTCCCCGCGCGTCGCCCGGCGACCGCGCGCGAGGCGCTGGCGGACATCGACGGCGCCGAGACCGACGAACTGGATCTCGGCGACCTGGAGAGCGTGCGCGCCTTCGCCGAGCGGTTCCTGGCCTCGGGCCGTGTCATCGACATGGTCATCGACAGCGCCGGCATCATGGCCTGCCCGGAGACCCGGGTCGGCCCCGGCTGGGAGGCCCAGTTCGCGACCAATCACCTCGGTCACTTCGCGCTGGTCAACCGGCTGTGGCCGGCGATCGCGCCGGGCGGCGCGCGGGTCGTGTCCGTGTCCTCCGCGGGCCACCACTACTCCGGTATCCGCTGGGACGACGTGCACTGGCGGACCGGCTACGACAAGTGGGAGGCGTACGGGCAGGCGAAGACGGCGAACGTCCTGTTCGCCGTGGAACTCGACCGCCGTGGAGGGGACTTCGGCGTCCGAGCCTTCTCGCTGCACCCGGGCGGCATCCTCACCCCGCTCCAACGGCACCTGCCCAGGCAGGAGATGGTCGAGCGGGGCTGGATCGACGAGAACGGCACGCCGCTGAACCCGGAGGGCTTCAAGACACCCCGGCAGGGAGCGGCCACCCAGGTGTGGGCCGCGACCTCACCGCAACTGGCCGACCTGGGCGGGGTGTACTGCGAGGACTGCGACATCGCCGAGCCCGCTCCGGCGGGCGGCACCCGGACCGGTGTGAGCGCCCACGCGACCGACCCCGAACAGGCCGCCCGGCTGTGGGAGTTGTCGGCCGAGCTGACGGGGGTGAACGCCTTCGGGTGAGCCGCGCGGGCGCCGGAGGATCAGTGGGGTGCCCGTTCCTCCAGGGCCGTGCGCCAGGCGGGGGACGGTCCGGTCGGCGCGGGTTCCTCGCGCCGGCCGCCACGGGCGAAGAAGTCGGCCAGCGGGAGGATCGCGGCGCCGACCGTGACGGCGTCGGGGCCGAGGCGCCCGAGGTCCACGGTGACGTGCTGGGCGGGATAGCGCAGGGCGTACGACGAGGCGTAGCGGCGGACGGCGGGCAGGAAGCGGGAGCCGAGCTGGAGGCCGGCCCAGCCGCCGATGAGGATGCGTTCGGGCTGGAAGAGGTTGATCAGGTCGGAGAGGCCGGCGCCCAGGTACTCGGCGGTCTCCTCCAGGACGGCGAGGGCGATCCGGTCGGGCTCGGTGCCCTCGGGCGGGTAGGCGGCGGCGAGCATCGCGGTGAGCGCCGTCTCCTCGTCCGTGCCCTGCGGGGGCCGCCCGCCCTCCTCGCGCCAGCGGTCCAGAAGCGCTTCGGCGCCCGCGTACGCCTCCAGGCAGCCGAGGGCGCCGCAGCGGCAGCGGCGGCCCCTGACCCGCACGGTCAGATGCCCCCACTCGACGGACCGGCCGTTCTCGACGTCCTCGGTGACGAGAGAGGCGCCGACGCCGGAGCCGAAGAGCACGACCACCGCGTTGCGGGCGCCGCGTCCGGCGCCGAACCACATCTCGGCCTGCCCCAGGGTGCGGGCGCCGTTGTCCGCGAAGTACGGGACGGTGTCGGGGAGTTCGCAGGCGGAGCGGAGCAGGGACTCCAGCGGGACGGCGTCCCAGCCGATGGTCTGGCCGTGTACGACCGCGCCGAGTTCGGGGGTGCGGGCGACGATGCCGGGCACCCCTATGCCGACGCCCAGGAGCTGTTCGGGGGCGACGTCCGCCTCGGCGAGGACCTCGGCGATGCCGTCGCGGATGTGGCCCACGATGACGTCGACGTCGTACTCCCGGCGCGGGAGCGGGTGGTCGGTCTCGTATCCCTGGCGCTCCAACGGCCTTTCCGCGCGGGCGAGTTCGGTGAGAGTCAGGTCGAACAACTCGATACGGACCCGGGTCTCACCGACGTCGACACCGATCATGTGGCCACTGCCGGGCACGACACGCAGCAGGGTGCGGGGCCGGCCGCCGTCGGAGTCGACGCTTCCGGCCTCCTCGACGAGGCCGTCGGCGACGAGTTCGGCGACCACGTTGCTGATGGAACCGGAACTCAGCCCCGTCGCCGGACCGAGTTCGTAGCGGCTCATCGGCCCGTCGAAATACAACCGTTGTAGTACGGCGGTGCGATTGCCCCGCCGCAGGTCACGCACTGTCCGCCCGTTCCGCCCCGCCATGTGATGTCCCTTCCGGCCTGCCCGAACTGCAAGATACCCCTGCGCGATCCCTTGACGCGACTTTCTTCCGGGTCTTAACTCACGTCCTAAATTAAGCCATGAGGATCGTTCGGGAAGTGAACACGGGCGCTCCTCATGCGCTCCCTCCGGGAAAGGGACAGAAGCAGCCATGCGCAGAATCCGAGCCGCGGCCGCCGGTGCGGTCACCATCACCCTGCTGACCGCCGCGACCGCCTGTGGCGGCGGCTCGTCGAGCGGCGGGTCCAACGCCTCGCCGAAGACGCTCACGTACTGGGCGTCCAACCAGGGTGCCAGCATCGAGATCGACAAGAAGGTGCTCGCGCCCGAACTCAAGAAGTTCGAGAAGCAGACCGGCATCAAGGTGAAGCTGGAGGTCGTGCCCTGGTCCGACCTGCTGAACCGCATCCTCACCGCCACCACGTCGGGCCAGGGCCCGGACGTCCTCAACATAGGCAACACCTGGAGCGCCTCGCTCCAGGCCACCGGCGCGCTGCTGCCCTGGGACGCGAAGAACTTCGCCAAGATCGGCGGCAAGGACCGCTTCGTCGACTCCGCGCTCGGCTCGACGGGCGCCGAGGGCAAGGACCCCGCCGCGGTGCCGCTGTACTCGATGGCGTACGCGCTCTACTACAACAAGCAGATGTTCGCCGACGCCGGGATCGCCAACCCGCCGGCCACCTGGGACGAGCTGGTCGCCGACGGCAAGAAGCTCTCCAAGGGCGGCAAGTGGGGCATCGGCGCGGAGGGCTCGAACGCCTCGGAGAACATCCACCACGCCTTCGTCTTCGCCAAGCAGCACGGCGCCGACTTCTTCACCGCCGACGGCAAGGCCGACTTCACCAACGACGGGGTCGTCGCCGCGGTCAAGCAGTACGTCGACCTGATGGCGAAGGACAAGATCATCGCCCCGGGCAACGCCGAGTACGCGCAGAACCAGTCGGTGAGCGACTTCGCCAAGGGCAAGAACGCCATGCTGCTGTGGCAGTCCGCGGCCGCCAACCTCAAGTCGCAGGGCATGAGCGAGGACGCGTACGGCATCGCCCCGGTGCCCGTGCAGTCCGGCACCCCGGGAACGGGCGCGAACGTCAACTCGATGGTCGCGGGCATCAACCTCGCGGTGTTCAAGAACACCAAGAACCTCGACGGCTCCGCGAAGTTCGTGAAGTTCCTGACCAGCGACGCCGAGCAGAAGATCCTCAACGGCGCCTACAGCTCCATCCCGCCGGTCAAGACCGCCCAGACGGACACCGCGTTCACCTCCCCCTCGAACGCGGTTCTCAAGGACACCCTGGCCAAGAGTGCCGCCGCCCTTCCGCAGGTCGCCGACGAGTCCCAGTTCGAGACCGCGGTCGGTACGGCCGTCAAGGGCCTGTTCGCGGACGCCGCCGCCGGTCGCGCGGTGACCACCGCGTCGGTGAAGGCGGCGCTCGAGAAGGCCCAGCAGCAGATGCCGAAGAAGTGAGTGCGGACACCGTCATGACCACCACGACCGCCGCTTCCGCCGAACCCGGCGAGCGGACGGTGCGCAAGAGCTCCCCCGGTGCGGCGCGCGGCCCGCGCCGCACCGGGCGGATCAAGCGCATCGGACTCCCCTACCTGCTGCTTCTGCCCGCGCTGGTCCTCGAACTCCTGGTCCACCTGGTGCCGATGGTGATCGGCATCGTGATGAGCTTCAAGGAGCTCACCCAGTTCTACATCCGTGACTGGGGCACGGCGCCCTGGGCCGGCTTCGACAACTACTCGGTGTCGGTGCACTTCGACGAACCCGTCGGCGAGGCACTGCTGCACTCGTTCTTCGTCACCATCGCCTTCACGCTGCTCTCGGTCGGCCTGTGCTGGCTGATCGGCACGGCGGCCGCGATCTACATGCAGGACACCTTCCGGGGGCGCGGCATCCTGCGGGCCCTGTTCCTGGTGCCCTACGCGCTGCCCGTGTACGCGGCCGTGATCACCTGGGTGTTCATGTTCCAGCACGACAACGGCCTGGTGAACCACGTCCTGCACGACCAGCTCCACCTCACCGACAAGCCCTCGTTCTGGCTGATCGGCGACAACAGCTTCTACGCCCTGCTCACCGTGTCCGTGTGGAAGGGCTGGCCGTTCGCCTTCCTGATCGTCATGGCGGGCCTGCAGAACATCCCGGGCGAGCTGTACGAGGCCGCCGCCCTCGACGGCGCCGGTCTGTGGCAGCAGCTTCGCCGCATCACCCTGCCGTCGCTGCGGCCGGTCAACCAGGTCCTGGTGCTGGTGCTGTTCCTGTGGACGTTCAACGACTTCAACACGCCGTTCGTCCTGTTCGGCAAGACGGCCCCGGAGGCGGCGGACCTCATCTCGGTCCACATCTACCAGGCGTCCTTCGTGACATGGAACTTCGGCACCGGCTCGGCGATGTCCGTACTGCTGCTGCTCTTCCTGCTCGTCGTGACGGGCGTCTACCTCCTGCTGACCTCCCGGGGAAGGAAGACGGCCGATGTCTAGCACCTCCACCACCCCCCGCTCGCCGATGGCTCCCCCGCGGTCCTTCCTGTGGTCCCGGCGGATCTTCCTGACCCTGCTCACCGGCTTCGTCCTGGTGCCCGTCTACGTGATGGTCTCCAGTTCGCTGAAGCCGCTCGCGGACGTCTCGGGGAAGTTCCGCTGGGTGCCGAGCGGACTGACGCTGCGGCCGTACATCGACATCTGGTCGACGGTGCCGCTGGCGAAGTACTTCGCGAACTCGCTGATCGTGGCCGGGGCGGCCACGGCCTGCTCGGCCGTGATCGCCGTCTTCTCCGCCTACGCCGTCAGCCGCTACAGCTTCCGCGGCAAGCGCGTGTTCACGGTCACCGTGCTGTCCACCCAGATGTTCCCCGGCATCCTCTTCCTGCTGCCGCTGTTCCTGATCTACGTGAACATCGGCAACGCCACCGGGATCGCGCTGTTCGGCTCGCGCGGCGGTCTGATCCTCACGTATCTGACCTTCTCGCTGCCGTTCTCGATCTGGATGCTGATCGGGTACTTCGACTCGGTGCCCCGCGATCTCGACGAGGCGGCGCTGGTGGACGGCTGCGGGCCGCTCGGGGCGCTCTTCAGGGTCGTCGTTCCCGCGGCGATCCCCGGCATCGTCGCGGTGGCCGTCTACGCCTTCATGACCGCCTGGGGCGAGGTGCTGTTCGCGTCGGTGATGACCAACGACGACACCCGCACACTCGCCGTCGGCCTCCAGGGCTACTCCACGCTCAACGACGTGTACTGGAACCAGATCATGGCCGCCTCGCTGGTCGTCAGCGTCCCGGTGGTGGCCGGCTTCCTGCTGCTCCAGCGCTATCTCGTCGCCGGTCTCACGGCGGGAGCCGTCAAGTGACCGTACCCGCCGAGGACATCGACACCATTGACGACGAAGGGACTTCAGTGACCATCGACCTTGCCGCCCTCCCCGAGGACTTCTTGTGGGGCACGGCCACGTCGGCCTACCAGATCGAGGGTGCCGTCGCCGAGGACGGCCGCTCCGCCTCCATCTGGGACACGTTCTCGCACACCCCCGGCAAGATCGACAACGGCGACGACGGGGACGTCGCCTGCGATCACTACCACCGCTGGCGCGAGGACATCGGCCTCATGCGCGGGCTCGGCACCAACGCCTACCGGCTGTCCGTCGCCTGGCCCCGCGTGATGCCGGGCGGGGACGGCCCGGTCAACGCCAAAGGGCTCGACTACTACGACGCGCTGATCGACGGCCTGCTGGAGGCGGGCATCACGCCCTCGGTCACGCTCTACCACTGGGACCTGCCGCAGGTGCTCCAGGACCGGGGCGGCTGGCCCGCCCGGGACACCGCGCACCACCTCGCCGCCTACGCGTCGGCCGTCGCGGAGCGGCTCGGCGACCGCGTCCAGCACTGGACCACCCTCAACGAGCCGCTGTGCTCGGCCTGGATCGGCCACCTGGAGGGGCGGATGGCCCCGGGCCTGACCGACCTCACGGCCGCCGTCCGCGCCTCGTACCACCTCCTGCTCGGTCACGGGCTCGCCACGCAGGCGATCCGCGCGGCCGTGCCCGGCGCGCAGATCGGCATCGTCAACAACCTGGGCAGCATCGAGTCCGCCACCGACCGCCCGGAGGACATCGCGGCGGCGAAGCGGCAGGACGGGCACACCAACCGCTGGTGGCTCGACCCGGTGCACGGCCGCGGCTTCCCCGCCGACATGGTCGAGGTGTACGGGGTCGAACTCCCGGAGGTCGCCGGTGACTTGGAGACGATGGCCGCGCCGCTGGACTGGCTGGGACTGAACTACTACTTCCCGTCCAGCGTGGTCGACGACCCGACCGGTCCTGCCCCGTACGCCCGCCAGGTCCGCCGGCCCGGTGTGCCCGTCACGGGCATGGACTGGGAGGTCGGGGCCGCCGGTATCGAGAGCCTGCTGCTGCGCCTGACGAACGAGTACGGCGCCCGCAAGCTGTACGTCACGGAGAACGGCTCCGCCTATCCCGACGTCGTGCGCCCCGACGGTACCGTCGACGACCCGGAGCGCACCGCGTACCTCGAAGAGCACCTGGCGGCCTGCGCCTCGGCGGCCCGCAAGGGCGTTCCGCTGGCCGGCTACTTCGCCTGGTCGCTGCTGGACAACTTCGAGTGGGCGTACGGCTACGACAAGCGGTTCGGACTGGTGCACGTCGACTACAAGACGCAGGTGCGGACGGTGAAGGGCAGCGGTCACCGCTACGCGGAGATCGTCCGCGAGCACCGCGGGGGCGCGAGCAAGGCGGCCTGAGCCCGCGCGGCCGCCGAGGCGCGGCCGCTCCTGGGCCTGGCGTCCGGGCCCGCGTCCCGCCGCGTGATCCGAACGGCGGGGCCTAGGAACCGTGATCGGCCGGGGTGTCCGTGCCCCGGCCGATCTCGTCGAGGGCGGCCGTGAGCTGGGGTGCCACCGTGGCGCGCACCCAGGCGACCCGTTCGTCGCCGGACGCGCGGGGGACGGTCTCGATGAGCATGATCAGATAGAGGTAGCTGCGGTACAGGGCCAGGCGCTGCCGGGTGGCTCCATCGAACGCGACCACTCCGCCGCCCTCTTGATAGCCCGTCAGGAAGTCGGTGTCCTGGCGGATGTTCCCGAGCAGGGCCAGGGAGACGAAGTCGGCGAGCGGATCGCCCCAGAACATGCGCTCGCCGTCGATCAGACCGCCGATGCGCGGGCCCGCCTCCGCCCGCTCGACCAGGATGTTCCCCCGCCACAGGTCGAAGTGGACGAGCCGGGGGACGGTGACCTCGTCCAGGGCGTCGAAGGCGGTCCGCGCGGTACGGGCCACCTCGCCCACGGGGCGGGGCAGCCAGGCGCCGTAGCCGCGGGCGTCGTCCAGGAGCGCTTCGTACATCCCGGTGAAGGCGGTCCGCCAGTCGGGGGCGAGCGGGCCGAGTGCGCCGGACGGGTAGCCGAAGCCCGGGCCGGTGACCCGGTGCAGCCGGGCCACCAGCCGGCCCAACTCCCGGCGCAGCGTCCGGCGTTCACCGTCGGCAAGGTCCGCCCAGGGCTCGCCGGGGCAGTGCGTCATCAGCAGGTGACCGTCGCGGCACCCGCCCACCGGCGAGGGCGCCGGTACCCCGACGGTGGCGGCCTGTACGTAGAACTCCGCCTCGGAGACCAGGAGTTGCCGTTCATAGGCCAGCGTGGGGACGGTCCGGGGCGGCGGGACCTTCAGCACGTAGCGGCTGCCGTCGGCGAGCCTCAGCTCCTCGACGGTGTTGTACGTGCCACCCGACAGGGCCCGGCGGCCGACGAGGCTCCCGGGCGGCAGCCCGGCCTCCCTGAGGGCCCGCCCGGCCCGCTCCCACCCGTCCGTGCCGACTCCCGCGTCCCCCTCGCCCATGGGCCCACTCTGTCAGGTGGGCCCGTGGATCGGCAGCCGTCGCGCGGTGAAGCCCGGTCGTTCCCGAAATCCATTGGATCCCTTCCGAAGGGCTAGGTACCTTCGGTTAAAACCTAGTGCCCCTAGGTTTGACCGAAGGCACCCGAGCGAGCCAGGAGAACCCCATGCGACCACTGACCGAACAGGCCGTCCGCGACTCGTTCGTCAACTGTTCCCGGGGGGAGACCGAACGGCTCGCGATGCCTCGCGATCTCGCCGAACGCCCCTGGGACGACCTGGACTTCCTGGGCTGGCGCGATCCCGGAGCTCCCGGCCGGAGCTATCTCGTCGCCGAACGGGAAGGGGAGCCCGTAGGCGTCGCCCTGCGCCTCCCCTCCTCCCGGCGCGGGTTTTCGCATCGCAGCATGTGCTCGCTGTGCCTGACCACGCACCCGGGAGACGGGGTCTCGCTGATGACGGCCCGTAAGGCGGGCGCGGCGGGCCGCGAGGGCAACTCCGCCGGCATCTACATCTGCGCCGACCTCGCCTGTTCCCTCTACATCCGGGGGAAGAAGGCCCTCCTGGCGGGCAGCCGCTTCGAGGAGACCCTCACGACGGAACAGCAGATCGCCCGAACGGCCGGCCATCTGTCCGCCTTCCTGGCGAAGCTGCGCGACTGAACCGCGGGCGGCCGCTCCGGGCGCCGGTGCTTTTCAGGCCCCGGCCGGCGTCCAGTGCGGGTCCCGGCCCAGGAAGGCGAGCAGCGCCTCGGCCCGGCCGGCGTCCGCCGGGACCTCGCGTGCGGCGGCGAACACGCCGAACGCGTCGCGCAGATGGCCGGCCAGCCGGTCCGCCGCGAGCCGGATGCCGCCGGCCAGGGCGTCGTCGAGGGGGGACGCCTGGCCGGTCGCCACGGCGATGTCCCAGGCGTGCACGCCCGCGTCCATGGCGGCCGCGGCGGCCGCGACACGGAACGGCAGCGGCCCGAGCGGCGTCGCCACCTCCTCCGCGTCGGCGGACAGCCCCGCGTAGACGTCGGCGACGCCCATGAGGACCTTGTCGAGCGCCGCCGTCGCATCGGCCTCCAGGGTGTCCCGCGGGTGGAAGGCGTCCGCCTCGGGCCACCCGGTACCGGTGACCGCCGCGCCGTACGCCTGCTGGTCGAGCCGCGCGTGGTCGAACACCTGGGCCACCGTCCACTCGCCGCACGGCGTCGGCGCCGGCCAGGCGCTCCGCGGCACACCGGCGACCACGGAGCGCAGCCGGTCGTGCGACAGTGTCAGCAGTTCGATGCCCTCGACGTCGCCCATTGCGCTCATTCGGTGCCTCCTGATGCGGTCCGACCCGGCTGATGCCTTCAATCTAGGAGGCCTTGCGGACAGATACGGTCCGCGATCGACACGTTCGGTACTCGTGTTAAACGGGAAGGCCCCAAGGATGTACGAGGCACGTGGTGAATGGACGGCATCCGTCGCGAAGATCGTGGAGCGGCGCCGGGAGCCGGTGGTCGTCCAGACACTTCGTTCGACGGCCGCCGCGACGATCGCGTACGTGGTGGCCATCCACCTCAGTCCCGAGCCCGCGCCGCTGACCGCGCCGCTGACCGCGCTGCTGGTCGTGCAGGTCACCCTGTACTCGACGATCACCACCGCGATCCGGCGGGTGAACTCCGTCGTGGTGGGCGTCGTCATCGCCATCGGCTTCAGCAGCCTGGTGGGCCTGACCTGGTGGAGTCTGGGGCTGATCATCCTCGCCTCGCTGGCGGTGGGACATCTGGTCCGGGTCAGCGAGTTCGTGCCCGAGGTGGCGATCAGCGCCATGCTGGTCCTCGGTGTCACCCGGGTGGGCGACACCGCGTGGGCCCGCGTGCTGGAGACACTGATCGGGGCGGTGGTGGGTCTCGCCTGCAACCTCGTGCTCGCGCCCCCCGTGTGGGTGGGCGTGGCCGGTGAGCAGATCGAGGACCTGGCACGCCGGATGCGGCAGCTCATGCTGCGGGTCGGCGAGGGCGCCGTCGCGCACACTCCCTTCCATGTGGCGGCCGAGCGGCTGCACGAGGCCCGCCGGCTCGACAACGACATCGCCGTGGTGGACGCGGCCCTGCGGCAGGCCGAGGACAGTCTGAAGCTCAACCCGCGCGTGCGCGAGGGGCTGCTGCACCGGGTCGTGCTGCGGACCGGTCTGGACACCCTGGAGATCTGCACGGTGGTCCTGCGGGTCATCGCCCGCAGCCTCACCGACCTGGCCAAGGAGCGCGAACCCCGGCCCCTGTTCGAACCGCAGGCCGGGGCCGTCCTGCGGGAGCTGCTGTCCGAGGTCGCCGACGCGATCGTCAGTTTCGCGGTGCTGGTGACCAGCGACGTCACCCGGAACGCCGCGTCCGCCGAGGAGCGGCTCACCGCGGAACTCGCCACCGCCGCCGCCACCCGCGACAAACTGGCCCAGCTGTTCCTCGACGAGGTCCGGCGCGACGCGAGCCAGTGGCAGCTTCACGGCTCGGTCCTGACCGAGGTCACCCGCATCCTCGACGAGCTGGACACCGAGCATCGCACCCGCCGCCTGTTCGAGGAGCTGGACCGCTGCACCCGCGAGCAGCGTGAGCGCAGGCCGCGGCTGACCCGGCTGCGGCGCCGGCTGCGCCTGCCGCGCCGGAAGCGGAACCGTTCCCCCGCCTCCGGGCGTTCTAGGTGAGGAGTTCCGTGAGAGGAAGCCGCACGAAGCCGGGGAGGTGAACCGCCCGGCGTCGGCGGCGGCGAGAGAACCAGGGGGCGGGCGGATGACCGAGGACACCGTGCGGATCGACGGGAACGCACTGCGGCTGCCGGGTGGGGTGCAGGTGCGGTTCATACGGACGCTGCGCCTGCCCGAGTCGGGCACGCACGCGTTGCCGCCGGGGCTCGGCGAGTTCCCCGTCCGGCGCGTCGAGGACTACGGGGACCGGGTGCCCGCCGAGTGGCGGGCGCGCGGTGGCGTGATGCTGCCGGTGTATCTGCGCGAGGCCATGTGGCTGAGTTTCGCCGGGACGGCGGAGCCGGCGGCGTTGCAGGTGGGCGTCGGCAAGGTGTGCGCCGTGTCCGGCGAACCGTGGACCTCCCGGCTCGCCCGTGATCCGCAGAACTATGTCGTCCTCCCCCGGCAGCCGTGGCTCGACGGGATCAACTCCGGCAAGGGGACGGTCCGCCAGTTCGTGGCCGTGCCGCTGGGGCTGGGCGCGACGGTCGAGGGCCAGGTCACCGGCGAGGAGGTCTGGGGCGGTGTCCAGCTCCAGTCGTTCCCGCTGGAGGCCGGGGAGCTGGCGGCGTGGCGGGAGGCGGAGCGCCGCAAGGCGGAGGAGCGGCTGCGGATGCCTCCGATGCCTCCCTCGGTCGGCGCGTACGGCGGCGCCATGCCGATGATGGCCGCGCCGCCCGCGCCGGGCGCCGCTCCCGGAGCCGCGCGTCCCGGGGGTGCCCCGCGTGCGCGCAGTGCCCCGGCGATGGGTCTCGGTGTCGGCGGTTCGATGCGTCAGGAGGTCTACCGCGACGACCGTCCGTCGAAGGCCTGGGCGAAGGAGCCGGCCGGACGCGTGTTCGTCCACCTCGTGACGCCTCCGGAGTGGCGCCGCATCACCGGCGAGGCGCCGCCGCCGTCCCCGGTGGACCGCGCGGCGTACACCCGCGCGGGGCTTCCCTGGTACGACTACTACGACCAGGACGCCGCCGATCTGGCGCCTGCGGACGAGCTCGGTTCGGTGCAGCCGGTCGGCGACTGGCTGGGCGACGACCACGAGCCCTGGCAGCAGCCCTCGCCCCATCAGGTGCACCCGCTCGGCAAGCCGGGCAAGCCCGTGGAGGACGGCGACTGGTAGGTCGCCCGCGTTGCGCAGGATGCAACGCGGGGGACCGTTTTTGCACGTCCGGGGTGTCGCACGCCAAGGTGGCCGTCCCAGCCGAGGCAACCGACACCCCGAGGTGCAGGCATGAGCAGTGGTGCACGGCCGTCGCGCGGCACGGACGGCGACTGGACCAGACGGCGTTTCGTCGGCGCGCTGGCGGGGGCCGCCTGCGCGATGGCGGCGGTCCCGGCATGCGCGACGCCCCGGGCGGCCCCGGAGCCCGCCGAGAAGACGCCGCTCCCGAAGGCGACGGCGACCGGTCCCTCCGGTTCGGCGGCCGGTCCCTCCGGTTCCGCGTCGGCGGCCGCGCCGGTACCCGTGTCCCCGGCCCCCTCCTCCGGTCCGCGTCCGCTGTTCCTGGGCACGTACACCTCGGGCGAGGGCGGCGGGAAGGGGATCGGTCTCGCCACGTACGACGCGGCGACCGGCGCGGTCACCGGCGGCGGTGTGGTGACGGGCGTCGACAACCCGTCCTTCCTCGCGGCGCATCCGGACGGCCTGACGCTCTACGCGGTGGACGAGCAGACGCCGGGCGCGGTGACGGCCGTGGGTCTCCCGGGGAACGAGGTGCTCAACAGCCGCTCCACCGGCGGCTCGGGCCCCTGTCATCTGTCGGTGCATCCGAGCGGCCGCTGGCTGCTGAGCGCGAACTACGCCTCGGGCAGCGTCGCGGTGCATCCCATCGAGGCGTCCGGCGCGCTCGGCGAGCGCACCGATCTGGCCAGACACACGTCCCCGGCTCCCGGTCCCGGCCAACAGGGCCCGCACGCGCACCAGTTCATCACGACTCCGGACGGCGGGCACCTGCTCGCCGTCGACCTGGGCACCGACACGGTGTACAGCTACCGTCTCGACGACACCCGGGGCACGCTCACCGAGGTCTCCCGGGCGCGGACGAGGCCGGGCGCGGGGCCGCGCCATCTCACGTTCCACCCCGGCGGCGGGTACGCCTATCTCGCCAACGAGGCCGACAACACGGTGACGGTCTGCGGCTACGACCCCGCGGCCGGCCGCCTCTCGGTGGGTGAACCCCAGTCCACGGGCACGGGAAGCGGGACGAGTTACCCGGCCCAGCTCCTGGTGACGCCGAACGGCTCGTTCGCGTTCCTCGCCAACCGGGGCCACAACAGCCTGACGCGGTACGCGATCGAGGCGGACGGCGCCCGGCTGCGGCTGCTGGACACGGTGCCCGTGGACGGCGACTTCCCGCGTCACATCGCGTTCTCGCCGGACGGACGGCTGCTGTTCGCGGCGAACCAGCGGTCGAGCACGGTCACGGTGTTCCGGGTCGACCAGGAGAGCGGTGAACTCCGGCGCGCGGGCGAGCCGTTCGCCTCACCCCTCGCGGTCTGTGCGCTGCCGTTGTAGGGGACGGGGGCAGGAGGCGAGGCTCGCCTGGGTGAGCAGGACGTGCATGCGCTCCGTGAGCTGGGAGACGTCGTCGGCGGGTGCGTGGAACGGCAGGCGCACATCGCCGTTCCCGCGCGCGCGTTCGACGCGCAGGGTGAGTCCGTGGCGGTCGACCGCGAGGGGCTGGACGCGCACGGCGCCCTGCAGACTGTCCGGTTCGACGAGCCGGGTCAGCCGCTCGACGGCGTCCGGGTGGGCGTCGGCGAGATGGCTGAGGAGCTGGGCCTCGGCGAGGGCCAGCGGGTCGGGCCGGGCCTCGGCCAGTTCGTCCAGGTCGATCACCACCGTCCCGCCGGGCCGGCGCAGCACGGCCCGGGTGGTGCGGAAGGAGAGCTGTCCGTCCTCGGGGACGAACCAGCCGGCGAGCCAGAGCCGGGCCCGGACCCGGTTCCGTACGGGAACCGGTGCGACATCGGCGAACTCCAGGACGGCGGAGGGTTCTCCGCGCGGGGAGCAGATGGCCGCGGCGAGCAGCGTGCTGTCCTCGGGCACCCGCAGGAGCACCCGGCCGTCCGCGGTGACGGAGTGCGAGCCGAAGAACTCCTCCCGGCCGCCCTCGGCGCTCACGGCGCAGGACCAGGCCGCGGCGAGCACCGAACGGGCGTGCTCCGCCGCGGCGGGCGCGGCCGTCCAGGTGTCACGGTCACCCATCAGCTTCCTCCTTAGGTAAGGCTTGCCTAACCTATCGAAGATCGGGGTGTACGCCAACCACGCCTCCCCGGCCGATCGCCCGGCCGTGGATCCACCCGCCGGAAAAGGAGTCGCGGTCACGGGGCGGACCGGCCCTCAGGGAGTGATCGCCCCGAGCAGTGCCCGCGCGCACAGATCCCGCACCTGCCCACGCGTCAGATCCGCGCCCCGGAGCCATTCGAGGCACACGGCCGTGGTGAAGGCCAGCCACCCGCGGACGGCGATCCGCAGTTCGGGCCGGTCCTCGCAGGACCGGCCGAGTTCGGGATCCGCGGCGAGGGCCGAGAGGATCTGCGTCTCCTGCGCGGCCAGCGCCTGCTGGTAGACCCTGCGCACCGCCTGGTCACCGGCCGCGTCGGCACGGTGGAAGGCACGGAACCCGTGCGCGTGCTCCTCCACGTACCCGAGGAAGGTGTCCAGACCCGCGCCGAGCTGCTCACGCACCGGGACACCGGGCACCGCCGCGGTCATCCGCAGCATCCGCCCGCTCTCACGCTCGACCACGGCGGCGAAGAAGTCCCGCTTCGTCGGGAAGTAGTGGTACAGGAGTCCGCGCGAGACTCCGGCGATCTCGGCGACCTGCTCGATCCAGACGTCGTCGTACGGGCTCTCCGAGAACAGCCGGGCTCCCACCGACAGCAACTGCTCCCGGCGCTCCGCGGTACTGAGCCGGCGGCGCCCGCGCTCCCCCTGCTTCCCCGTCATGCCCGCACCTTACTTGACGCCGGTTCAACAACGGGATCAGACTGAACACCGCTATTGAACTCGCGTACAACAGACTCAACCGGCCCGAGTCACAAGGGAGATGGCGTGATGGCGGAGACGAAGGAGACGGCGCGGCCCGGGGGGTTCCGCAGCGCGGAACTGGGCTGGCCGGAACTGCACCGCATCCCGCACCCGCCGCGCCGCGTCCCCCTGCTCGGCGATGTGCTCGGCGCCGGCGTCCGTTCCCCGCTCCAGGACTCCATGAAGTTCGGGAAGCGGCTCGGACCGATCTTCCGGCGCCGGGCCTTCCGCAACGAGATCGTCTTCGTCTGGGGCGCGGATCTCGCCGCCGAACTGGCCGACGAGGCGCGGTTCGCGAAACACGTGGGCCTGGGAGTCGCCAACCTCCGTCCGGTCGCCGGGGACGGACTGTTCACCGCCTACAACCACGAGCCCAACTGGCAGCTCGCGCACGACGTCCTCGCCCCCGGCTTCAGCCGCGAGGCCATGGAGGGCTACCACCCGATGATGCTGGCCGTGACCGAGCGGCTGACGGACCACTGGGACCGGGAGCAGGCCGCGGGCCGCGCGGTGGACGTGCCCGGTGACATGACGAAGCTGACCCTGGAGACGATCGCCAGGACCGGCTTCGGCCATGACTTCGCCTCCTTCGAGCGCTCCCGCCCGCACCCCTTCGTGAACGCGATGGTGGGCACGCTGACCTACGCGCAGCGCCTCAACGTCGTCCCGGTCCCACTGGCACCGCTTCTGCTGCGGGGCGCCTCCCGGCGCAACGCGGCCGACATGGCCTACCTGAATCACACGGTCGACGCCGTGGTGGCCTCCCGCCGGGCCGGCGGCGACGGCGACCTGCTCGACCGCATGCTGGAGACGGCGCACCCCGAGACCGGGGAGCGGCTCACCCCCGAGAACATCCGCCGCCAGGTCATCACCTTCCTGATCGCCGGCCACGAGACCACCTCGGGCGCCCTGTCCTTCGCCCTGCACTACCTCTCCCGGCACCCGGAGGCGGCCGCCCGTGCTCGGGCCGAGGTCGACCGCGTCTGGGGCGGCACGGACCGGCCGGGCTACGAGCAGGTCGCCAGACTCCGCTACGTCCGCCGGGTCCTCGACGAGTCGCTGCGCCTGTGGCCGACGGCCCCGGCGTTCGCGCGCGAGGCCCGGGACGACACCCTGCTCGGCGGTGTCCACCCGATGCGGCGGGGGGCGTGGGCGCTGGTCCTGACGGCGATGCTGCACCGCGACCCGCGGGTGTGGGGCGCCGACGCGGAGAAGTTCGACCCGGACCGCTTCGACGCGAAGGCGGTACGGGCCCGGCCCGCACACACCTTCAAGCCGTTCGGCACCGGGGCGCGCGCCTGTATCGGCCGCCAGTTCGCGCTGCACGAGGCGACGCTGGTCCTCGGACTGCTGCTGCGCCGCTACGACCTGCGCCCCGACCCCGGTTACCGGCTGCGGGTGGCCGAGCGGCTGACCCTGATGCCGGAGGGACTGCGCCTGCACCTCGAACGGCGCGCGCCGGTGGTGCCGGGGCGGGCGGCGAGCCTGGCCCGCACGGCCGAGTAGGGCCCGCTCCCGTCAGGGCCTCGTCAAGGTACCGGAGCGGCGCGTGGAGGCGGAAGGGGCGCTGCCGTACGCGTGCGTGACCTCCGGCCCAGTCAGCCCGGACGTGCCCTGAACCGGGGCGACTTGACGTCCTCGACTCCTCGCCGGGTGTTCCTCGTCCTCCCCGTCCGGATGTTCCGCGGCGGCACCGGGTATCGAGACCGCCATGGACTCCACAGCGCTCCCCGGCCTCCCCGCCCCTCCCCCGCTGGGCGCGAGCGCCCTGCCCGCCGGGACGTACGACGGCTCGCTGGTGCTGGTGACCGGTGGCGGCACCGGACTCGGGAGGGCGATCGCGGCGGAGTTCGCCCGGCTGGGCGCCGATCTTCTGATCGTCAGCCGTCGCGAGCGGCATCTGGGGCCCGCCCGCGCGGAGTTGGCGAAGCTGGGCACCCGGGTCAGGTCCGCGGTCTGTGACATCCGGGATCCGAAGCGCGTCTCCGAGGTGTTCGACGCAAGCGCGCTGCCCGACGTCCTGGTCAACAACGCGGCCGCCAACTTCCCCGTCCCCACGGAGGACATGTCCCCCAACGCCTGGCAGGCGGTCGTCGACATCACCCTCACGGGAACGTTTCTGATGACCCGTGAGTTCGGGCGGCGGCATCTGGCGGCGGGCACGCCGGGGTCGGTCATCGACGTCAGCGCGTCCTACGCCTGGACCGGCGGCCCCGGTTTCGCGCACAGCGCGGCCGCCAAGGCCGGCGTGGAGAGCCTGGTGCGGACCCTGGCCGTCGAGTGGGGACCGTACGGCATCCAGGTCAACGGTCTGGTACCCGGGCTGATGCCGCACGAGGACATGACGGAGGACATCCGCGGCAACCTGGCCCGGGCCGCGGCCGGCACGGCCACGGCGGCCGGCGGGAACAGCGGAGAGGGCGGGGAAGGACCGGCCGGGGACGCGAGAACCGGCGGCCCCGGCGAGGACGACGCGGAGCGGGAAGCGCTCGGCCGGCGGCAGCCGGCCCTGCGGGTCGGCACACCCCGTGAACTCGGCTGGGCCGCCACCTTCCTCGCGTCCCCCTACGCCCGCTTCATCACCGGTCACACCCTGGTGGTCGACGGCGCCAACTGGCAGCGAAGGGATCTGGTCGCCCCGCCGGTCACGCCGGTGCGGGACCAGCTGGGGCGTGGTCCCTTCACCGGCTGACCGTCATTCCCCCGGCTTGTCCCCACCGAGATCGAGACGGGCGAGGCGTTCGGGGTCGGCCAGGATGTACATCGCGACGATCCTGCCGTCGGCGACGGTGACACCCATGACCGACTGCGGCCGGCCGTCCACGATCGAGACGACACCCGCCTCTCCGTTGACCTGGACGAGCCGCGAACTCGCCGCGAACCGGCGGAAGGCCAGCGCCTGCCGTGCCACCGCCTCGGCGCCCCGCACCAGCTTGGACACGGTCACACCGCCGACCAGCGCGCCCGCGTCGGCGCGCAACACGACATCGGGATCGAGGACGGCGAGGAGCGCCTCGAAGTCCCCGCCGCGCGACGCCGCGAGGAAGGCGTCCAGGGCCTCCCGCTGCCGGATGACGTTCCGCTCGGGCTCGGGAGCGGCTCCCTTGACGCGACGGCGCGCCCTGCTGGCGAGCTGACGCGTGGCGGCCGGGTTCCGGCCCACGACGGGCGCGATGTCGTCGAAGGGCACCGCGAACATGTCGTGCAGCACGAACGCGAGCCGCTCGGCGGGCTCCAGGGTCTCCAGGACGACGAGGAGGGCGAGCCCGACGGAGTCGGCCAGCAGCACCTCCTGTTCGGGGTCGATCCGGTCCGGGGTGCTGACGACCGGGTCGGGGACGAAGGTGCCGGAGGGTTCGAGCGGGTCCTCGCGGCGCGCGGCGCGGGAACGCAGCATGTCCAGGCACACCCGGCCGATCACGGTGGTCAGCCAGCCGCCCAGGTTCCTGATCTCGTCCGCTTCGGTGCGGCCGAGCTTCAGCCACGTCTCCTGGACGGCGTCCTCCGCCTCGCTCAGCGATCCCAGCATCCGGTAGGCCACCGCCCGCAGCCGGCCCCGGTGCTCCTCGAACCTGTCCGCGAGAAGTTCACTGTCGTGCATCGGTCCCCCTGCCTCGTCGTACGCAACAGGGTCCGATCAAAACACGTGGGTCACTTTCCCTCGAAGCGGGGCGCGCGGCGGGCGCCCTTGGCCGCGTATCCCTCTCCCGCGTCGTCGGAGGTGAGGGTGAGCGCGGCCGACAGGGCGGTCCGGTCGAGAGCGGCGGTCAGCGGGGCCTCGGCGTAGGCGTCGATGTCGCGCTTGACGCCCTGCACCGCGAGCGGCGCGTTCGCCGCGATCTCCGCGGCGACGGCTCGGGCCGTCTCGTCCAACGCCGCTTCCTCGGTGACGAGTTGGACGAGGTGCAGGCGTTCGGCCGTCGTCGCGTCCAGCCGTCTCCCGGTCAGGGCGAGGAACTTCGCCCAGCCCGCGCCCGCCTCGCGGGCGATCCGCAGATCCCCGCCGGCGTCCACGGCGAGCCCCAACTGCGCCTCGGGCAGGGCGAACACGGCGTCGCGGGAGGCGATCCTGATGTCCGCCATCAGCGCGAGCTCGAACCCGAAGCCGAGGCAGTAGCCCTGGACGGCCGCGACAACGGGCTGCGGCAGCCGCGCGAAGGCCGCGAAGCGTTCATGGGCCCAGCGGATGCCCTCGTAGTAGGCGTGGGCGCGCTCGGCACCCGAGCGGCCGGTGATCGCGCCGCCCGGGGCGCTCACGTCGATCCCCGCGCAGAAGGCACGCCCCTCGGCCCGCAGGAGCACCGCCCTGACCGACGGGTCGAAGCGGATCCGCTCGGCGGCCAGGCCGAGCTGGCGCGTGGACTCCCAGCTCCACGCGTTGAGTTTCGCCGGTCTGCACAGGGTGAGGACGCCGATCCCGTCCTCGACGTCGAGGCGGAGGCGTTCCTCGCCCACCGGGATGTCCGTACGGGTGGTGTCGATCATCCTTACCCCCTCAGAATTCTGACGGTTCGTCAGAATCCTAGAGGAGGTCGGGCGGCTCAGACCTCGTCGCGCGTGAGCGCCAGCAGCCGGTCCAGGACGCGCGGGCCGCCGGCCCGTACTCCGTCGTGCTCGAACTCGTCGGTCACCCAGGTGCGCAGACCCCGGACGGCGCGGGCGGTGCGCAGGGAGTGGCCGGCGTCGACGTACATGTCGTCGTGGTAGACCGCCGCGGCGACCGGCACCTCGTTCGCGGCGAGGCGGGCCGGGTCGTACAGCGGCGCCCAGTCGGTGCGGGCGGCCAGTTCCTCGGCGGTGTCGCGCAGCGGGCGCAGCGCGGGGTCGTTCTCGAACATCCAGGGGTGGATGGACTCACCCGTGAACAGCAGCGGCCCGTCGTCCGCGAGGGTCTTGGCCGCGTCGAACTGGGGGAACTCGGCGCGCACCCGCTCGGCGGACCAGGCGGTGGGGCGGTCGCCCTGGGCGTAGCAGGCCTCGTGGACGAGCGCGTACAGGGGGTGGCCCGCGTACGACAGAAGCGCCTGGGCCTCCTCCTGGAAGGCGTCGGAGAGGGCGGGGCCCTGCGGGGTGCGGACGAAGGCGTCCTCCAGGAGGTAGTGCAGGCGGTGGCTGCCGTCGCTGCCGCCGAGGAGGATGCCGAGCGACTGGAAGGCCTCGACGGTCAGGCGGTAGCCGCCGCTCAGCACCGGCTCGTGCTGGAGCAGGTGCTCCGCGATCCGGCGGGCGCGCTCGACGTCCTGCGGGTAGCGCGCGTAGTGCGCGGCGACCTTGCGCTCGATGCGCGGGTAGGCGGCGCGGTAGACGTCGTCCGCGTGCCCGTCGAGGGAGGGCAGGCCGCCGGTGATCACGGCCGCGCTCAGGCCCTCGGGGGCGCTGGAGAGGTAGCGCACGGTGCAGAAGCCGCCGAAGCTCTGCCCGAGGACCGTCCAGGGCGCTCCGCCGGTGAGTGAGGGCCGGATGGCCTCGCAGTCGCGGACGATGGAGTCGGCGCGGAAGAGCGCGAGGTGGTCGGCCTGCTCGCGGGGGCCGCCGCGCAGTGGCAGCGTCTGCCGGTTGGCGGGCGTGGAGTGTCCGGTGCCGCGCTGGTCGAGCAGCAGGACACGGAAGTCCTTCAGGGCCCGGTCGAGCCAGGCCTGACGGCCGACGAAACGATTCGCCCCGAAGCCGGGGCCGCCCTGGAGGTAGACCATCCACGGCAGATTCTGGTGCGCCTTGTCGCTCGCCACGACCTCGCGGGCGAACAGTTCGATGGTCTCGCCCGCCGGTCGGTCGTGGTCGAGCGGCACGGTGAAGCGGTGGTCGGTGAGGACGACACCGGGCTGGCGGTAGCTGACGGTCAACAGGTCTCCCGAGACGTACGGATTCCAGGCTGCGTCCCAGTTGAGCACATGTCGCCCGGGCTCCGCGGCCCGGGGATCGGGAAAATGAACTGAACAGTGACTCAGCAGGCCGGTGACGCGAAACTGAACCGCTGGTCAGCGCGCCGCCAGGCTGGAGTGGCGCACCACCAGTTCCGGCTGGAGCACGACCCGGCGGTGCTCGTGCGGGGCGGGCGCGGTCTCCGCGTCGATCTCCTCCAGGAGCAGCTCGGCCGCGAGGGCGCCCATGGTCACGGCCGGCTGGCGCACGGAGGTGAGCGGGACCGCGGCGGCGGCCGCGAACTCGATGTCGTCGTAGCCGACGATCGCGAGGTCGCCGGGCACACCGACGCCGGCCGCGTACATGGCCTGCAGGACGCCGAGGGCGAGCAGGTCGTTGGCGCAGAAGACGGCGGTGGGCCGCTCGGCGAGGCCGAGGAGCCGGGCGCCGGCGTCGCGCCCCGCCGCCACGTCGAGGCGCTCGGTGGGCAGCTCGCGCAGGTTCTCCGGGCCGAGTCCCGCCTCGCTCAGGGCGTGCAGGGCGCCCGTACGGCGGTCCCTCACCTGGCTGAGACCGGGGGGACCGCTGACGTACGCGATCGAGCGGTGTCCGGCGTCCACGAGGTGCCGGACGGCCAGCGCGCCGCCCGCCACGTCGTCGACCGAGACGGAGCACTCGGTGGTGCCGTCGGCGACCCGGTCGACCAGCACGAAGGGGATGCCGTTGCGGCGGAACGCCTCGATGTTGCGCCCGCTCGCGTCGGACGGTGTCAGCAGCACCCCGCGCACCCGCTGCTCGGCGAAGAGCGACAGATAGTCGGCCTCCTCGCTCGGGGACTGGGCGCTGTTGCAGACCATCACCCCGAGTCCGGCCTCCCGCGCGGCGCGCTCGGCGCCCCGCGCGACGTCCACGAAGAACGGGTTGCCCATGTCGAGGACGAGGAGCCCCATGATCCGGCTGCGTCCGGCCCGGAGCTGGCGTGCGGACTCGCTGCGTACGTAGCCGAGCCGGTCGATGGCGGACAGGACGCGTGCCCTCGTCTCGGAGGCCACCGAGTCGGGGCGGTTGATCACGTTCGAGACCGTGCCGACGGAGACTCCGGCGGCACGGGCGACGTCCTTGATACCCACCGACTGGGCCATCAGGCGGGAACCTCCAGAAGAAGAGCGGGTAGCGGCAGGCAGGCCTTCACATTACCCGCGAGCGGGCCGCGGACAGCGGTCATGAGGGCAGCCGGAAATCGATGACGTGCAGGGCCGAGGGCGTGGTCCCGCCGGACTTCTCCTGGTACATCACGGACAGCGTTCCGTCCTGTGGGACGCGCGTCTCGTCGATGACGACCTCGCCGAAGGCGTTCAGCCCGGCGCCGTCGAACAGGAGTTTCCAGTCGGTGTGCCCGGAGGCCTTCGAGGCGCCCGCGATCCGCCCGAACGGCAGGATCGCGTAGGCGTTGTCGTACCGGTCCAGGACCAGTCTGGTGCGCTGGCTGGAGTTCGGGGCGACCGGGATCTCGGTCTTGGTCCAGCCGCCCGAGGAGTTCTTGCGCAGATGGAAGGCCCGGCCGTTGGCCGTGCGGTCCGTGACGTAGTTCGTGGTGCACTGGCCGAAGCGTCCGGGGACATAGCTGATGATCGCGTGCGGCAGTCCGGCCGAGTCGGTGGCCTGGCTCTCCTGGTTCATCAGGGAGTGGTCGGGGTCCAGGGAGTCGACGACGAGTCCGGCGTCGGTGACGGCGACGGTGCCCGAGGTCCCGGTGGTGCCGACGACCGTGCCCGCGTCGTTGCGCCAACTGCGGCCCCGGTCGGTGGAGTAGACGTAGCCGGTGTCGTGGTTGGTGATGCCGCCGGCGCTGCACATCACGGCGGCGTTCTGCTCGCGCCAGGTGAAGAACGCGTGCAGCCGGCCGTTCACGTCGTAGTCGATCCCGTGCAGGTACATGTTGCGGGCGGTGCTCGATCCGTGCGCGCTGGTGTAGGTCCCGGTGGAGGCGGACCATTCGCCGAGCGCCGTCCAGGACGAACCGTTGTACTCGGCGAGGGCGTTGCGCCCGTTCCCCGAGACGCCCACCCGGTAGGAGAGCTGGAGCCCGCCGTCCGGGGTCGCGACGAACTGCGGATAGGTGAACTGTGTAGTGAGCGCGAGGCCGTCCAGGGAGGTCTGGACGGCCCCGAGGACGGCGGAGGTCCAGGCCGTCGACGCGGGATTGTCGAGCAGCCCGGCCACCGACTTGACGTAGAAGAAGCCGTCGCTGTGCGAGTCCATGTTCAGGTGCAGCCGGCCGTCGGTCCGGGAGACACCCATGGAGATGACGTTGTGGGAGTCGCTGCTCTTGAGCTTGTGGGTGAGCGTGATCGTGGACCAGGTGGCACCGCCCAGGACACGGCGGGCGACGACCGCGCTGCGGTCGGCGGTGTACCAGGCCGCGTACTGGTAGCCGCGGTAGGTCAACAGGCCGTTCTTCTGGAAGGAGTTGTTGTTGACCAGTCCGTCGTAGGAGACGAAGTAGAGGGCCTGGGAGTCGAGTCGGGTGGTGCCGGACTGGGTGACGGAGGGGCCGGGAACGGCCGCTCGCGCCGTCTGCGCGGTGAGGGCGGGGCCTGCCACGGCGCCCAGCAGGGCCGTCGTCAGCACGGTGCGTCGTCTCATGTACGGGCTCCTCGATCGGACTGCGGGCGGGTGGGCCGGGCGGCTGTTCCGCCACGTGGGGCGGGCTGCCCGGGCGGGGCGGAACACCTCGAAGGTTCACGCGAGGGGGGAACACCGCGGTCGTTCAGGCGAGGTGGAACACCTCGGTGAGGGGCTTCATGGCCTCGTCGGGTCTGGCGCCGTCCAGCGAGGTGAAGAACGGCGCCATCTCCGTCTGCCAGCGGGCATTGACGTCGGTGGCTTCCATGGCGGCCCGCGCGGCCACGAAGTCCTCGGTCTCCAGGTAGCCGACCAGCAGGCCGTCCTCGCGCAGGAAGAGCGAGTAGTTGTGCCAGCCGGTGGCCGAGAGGGCGTCGAGCATCTCGGGCCACACGGCGGCGTGCCGCTCGCGGTACTCGTCGAGGCGGTCCGCACGGACCTTCAGCAGAAAGCACACACGTTGCATCGATGACCCTCCGGGCCGGGCAGTCGGACCGGCCGGACCGTCACGACGTCAGAAGGTGACAACGTCGGCGGACCGGACGGCCGGACCGTCAGAAGTTGAACTGGTCGATGTTCTTCGCGTCGAAGACGGTCGGCTTGCCGAGGCTGATCACACCGTCCTTGCCGATGGTGAACGAGCCCATGTCACCGGCCTTGAAGGTCTCGCCCTCCTTGCCGGTGATCTGCCCCGAGGACAGTGCCACGGCGGTGCGCGCGGCCAGCTCGCCGAGCTTGGCCGGGTCCCACAGCTCGAAGCCCTCGACGGTGCCGTTCTTGACGTACTTGCGCATGTCGTTGGGGGTGCCGAGGCCGGTCAGCTTGACCTTGCCCTTGTACTTGGAGCCGGACAGGTACTGGGCGGCCGCCTTGATGCCGACGGTGGTCGGGGAGATGATCCCGGCGAGCTTGGGGTGCTCCTGCAACAGTCCCTGGGTCTGCTGGAAGGACAGCTGGGCCTCGTCGTTGCCGTAGGCGACCTTGACCAGCTTCACGTCCTTGTACTTGGGGTCCTTCAACTCCTCCTTCATGAAGTCGATCCAGGTGTTCTGGTTCGTCGCGGTCTGCCCGGCGGACAGGATCGCGATCTCGCCCTTGTAGCCGATCTGCTTCGCGAGGAGCTGCACCTCGGTGCGGCCCAGGTCTTCGGCGCTCGCCTGCGAGACGAAGGCGTTGCGGCAGTCGGCCTTGGTGTCGGAGTCGTAGGTGACGACCTTGATCTTGTTCGTCATGGCCTGCTTGAGCGCGGTGCACAGGGCGCCCGGGTCCTGTGCGGAGACCGCCATCGCGTCGACCTGCTGCTGGGTGAGCGTGTTGACGTAACTCACCTGTCCGCTGGTGTCGGTGGCGCTGCTGGTGCCGACCTCCTTGTACTTCGAGCCCAGTTCGGTCAGCGCCTTCTCGCCGCCCTTGTCGGCGGAGGTGAAGTACGGGTTGTTGACCGCCTTGGGCAGGAAGCCGACCGTCAGCCCCTTCTTGGTGGCCGCGTTCGGGTCGGCCTTGCCGCCGGCGGCGGCGTTGGAACCGCCCGAGTCCTTGACGTCGTTCTTGGTGGTGCCGCCGCACGCGGTGACGGCCAGGGCGAGGGAGGTGACGGCGGCGAGCGCCGCGCAGGTGCGGCGGATCGATGACTTGCGCATGGGTGAGGGTTCCTTTACGAGGGTGAGCGGAGCGGGGTTACGAGGTCGGAGTCGAGGCGGCTCTGCGGCCCGCCCTCGCCACGGAGATCTGGCGCCCGACCCGGGGGCCGAGCACGGAGACGACGAGCAGGACGCCGGTGACGACGATCTGCGACTGCGCGGAGACGTTGAGGAGGCTCATCACGTTCTGCAGCGAGCCGAGCAGGAAGACTCCCGCTATGGCGCCGCCGAGCGTGCCCTTGCCGCCGTCGAAGTCGATACCGCCGAGCAGGACGGCGGCCACGACGGACAGTTCGAGTCCGGTGGCGTTGTCGTAGCGGGCGCTCGCGTAGTGCAGGGCCCAGAACACGCCGGTCAGGGAGGCCATCAAGCCGGTCGCGACGAACAGCAGCAGTTTCTGCCGTTTGACCCGGATGCCGGCGAACCGGGCGGCCTCCTCGTTGGCGCCGGTCGCGAACGCGGAGCGCCCGAAGGGGGTGGCGTGCAGCACGAGAACGGCTACGGCGAACAGAACCAGGAAGAGCGGGAGTGCCTGCGGGACGAAGGTGTCCCCGATGCGTCCGGCCGCGAAGTCCTGGTACTGGGTGGGGAAGTCGGTGACCGCGTCGGAGCCCAGCACGATCTGCGCGATGCCCCGGTAGGCGGCGAGCGTTCCGATGGTGACGGCGAGCGAGGGCAGCCCGAGCCGGGTCACCAGCAGGCCGTTGACGAGCCCGCACACCACGCCGAGCACCAGGCAGAGCGGGATGATCGTCTCGATCGCCATGCCCTGGTTCCACAGGGCGCCCATCACCGATCCGGAGAGCCCGGCCGTGGAGGCGACCGACAGGTCGATCTCGCCGGCCACCACGAGCAGGGTCATCGGCAGGGCGATCAGCGCGATGGGCAGGGTGTTGCCGATCAGGAACGACAGGTTGAGGGCGTTGCCGAAGCCGTCCACGAAGGAGAAGGAGAAGAGCAGCAGGACGATGAGCAGGGCGCCGACGACCGTGTCCCAGCGGACGGCGCGCGCGAGAGCGGAGTCAGCCATGGCGGGCGTTCCTCTTCTTCAGTGCGGAGGCCACGCGCAGCGCGACGATCCGGTCGACCGCGATGGCGAGGATGAGCAGGACGCCGTTGATGGCGAGCACCCAGACGGAGCTGACGCCGAGGGCGGGCAGGACGCTGTTGACGGAGGTGAGCAGCAAGGCGCCGAGCGCGGCTCCGTAGACGCTGCCGGAACCGCCGGTGAAGACGACGCCGCCGACCACGACCGCGCTGACGACGGTGAGTTCGTAGCCGGTACCGGTGCCGGAGTCGACGTTGCCGAACCGGGCGAGGTACAGGGCGCCGGCCAGTCCGGCGAGGCCGCCGCAGACGACGTACGCGGTCAGGATGCGTGACCGGACCGGGATGCCGGCCAGCCGCGCGGCCTCGGGGTTGGAGCCGAGCGCGTAGAGCTCGCGGCCGCTGCCGAAGTGCTTGAGGTAGTACGCGACGACCACCAGCACGGCCAGGGCGATCAGGGCGAGGTACGGGACCGCCGAGATGCCCCCGGAGCCGAAGTCGACGAAGCCTCCGGGGAGGTCGGCCGCCGTGATCTGACGGGAGCCGACCCAGATGGAGTCGATGCCGCGGATGATGTACAGCGTGCCGAGGGTGACGACGAGGGCGGGCACCTGGCCGAGGCTGACGAGCAGGCCGTTGACCAGTCCGCAGCCGACGCCGAGCAGCACCGCGAGGAGCAGCGCGACGACGGGGTTGCCGCCGCCCTGGAGGTAGGTGCCGGCCGCGAACGCGCTGATGCCGAGGGTCGAACCCACGGACAGGTCGACGTTGCGGGTGATGACGACGAGGGACTGGCCGGTGGCGACCAGCACGAGGATGGTCGCGTTCAGCAGCAGGTCCTTGACGCCCTGCTCGGAGAGGAACTCGCTGTTGCCCATCTGTGTGACGGCGATCATCACCAGGAAGACGGCCAGGATGGCGAGTTCGCGCATCTTGAAGACACGGTCCACCAGCCGGGCGCCGCTGGACCTGGGCACCTCGGTGGTGGGGGCGGGAGTGGGCGCGGTCACCGTCATGCGGCGGCCCTCCGGGGGATGATCGGGGTCATTCGGGCAGCCCTCTCGATGGCTGTCATGCGGCGGCCCTCCCGGTGGCGGCGGCCATCACGGACTCCTCGGTGGCTTCGGAGCGCGGGATCTCGGCGGTGAGCCGGCCCTCGTGCATCACCAGCACGCGGTCGGCCATGCCGAGGATCTCGGGCAGATCGGAGGAGATCATCAGGACGGCCACCCCGTCGGCGGCCAACTCGCTGAGCAGGCGGTGCACTTCGGCCTTGGTACCGACGTCGATGCCACGGGTGGGCTCGTCGACGATCAGCACCTTGGGGCCGGTGGCCAGCCACTTGGCGAGGACGACCTTCTGCTGGTTGCCGCCGGAGAGGGTGGCGACGGTGTCGGCGATCCGGGCGTACTTCACCTGGAGCCTGACCGCCCAGTCGAGGGAGCGGCTGCGCTCGGCCCCGCGGTCCATCAGGCCCGCCCTGGCGGTCGAACGCAGCCCGGTCAGGCCGATGTTGCGCTCGATGGACATGTCCATCACCAGACCCTGGGCGCGCCGGTCCTCGGGGACGAGGGCGAGTCCGGCGGCCATGGCGGTGGAGGGCGCGCCGTTCGTCAGCGCGCGGCCGTCGACCTCCACCTCCCCGGCGTCCCAGCGGTCCACGCCGAACACCGAGCGCGCGACCTCGGTGCGGCCCGCGCCGACGAGGCCGGCGAGTCCGACGATCTCGCCGCGCCGGACGTCGAAGGAGACATCGGTGAAGACGCCCTCCCGGGTCAGCCTGCGCACGCTCAGGGCGACTTCGCCCGCCTCGACGTCCTGCTTGGGGTAGAGCTCGTCGAGGTCGCGGCCGACCATCCGGCGTACCAGGTCGTCCTCCGTCATGCCCTCCAGCGGCTCGCTGGAGATCAGGGCTCCGTCGCGCAGGGTCGTGACGCGCCCGCAGATCTGGAAGATCTCCTCCAGCCGGTGCGAGATGAACAGCACCGCGGAGCCCTGCTCGCGCAGCGCCCGGACCACGCCGAACAGACGGGTCACCTCGCTGCTGGTGAGGGCGGCGGTCGGCTCGTCCATGATCAGGACGCGGGCGTCGAAGGAGAGCGCCTTGGCGATCTCGACGATCTGCTGGTCGGCGATGGACAGTCCGCGCGCCGGGCGCTCGGGGTCGAGTTCGACGCCGAGGCGCTTCATGAGGGCCGCGGTCGCCGCGTGGGTGGCCTTGTGGTCGATGCGGCCGAGGGCCCGCCGGGGCTGACGGCCCATGAAGATGTTCTCGGCGATGGAGAGGTCGGGGAAGAGCGTGGGCTCCTGGTAGATCACCGCGATGCCGGCGTCGCGGGCGTCGGCGGGGCCGTGGAAGACGGTGGGTTCGCCGTCCAGCAGTACCTGGCCGGCGTCCGGTCGGTGCACGCCGGCGAGCGTCTTGATGAGGGTCGACTTGCCCGCGCCGTTCTCTCCGGCGAGCGCGTGCACCTCGCCGGGGAACAGTTCCAGGGACACATCCCGCAGGGCGCGCACGGCGCCGAAGGACTTCGAGATGTCCTTCAGCGCCAGCACCGGGGCCGGTCCCGTGTCGGACGGGTGGGTCATGAGGGGCTCCTCGACGACGCCGGCGGGACGGCCCCCACAGCGTCGTGAAAGGTTTCAATTGGGTTGCCGGGACGTTAGGCATGCGACCCAGGTCACGTCAATGGGTTCGTGTCGAAATTCTTCTACTGCCTTGTGTCACAACAGGGTCACGGCAATCACTCCCTGCCGGAGGGGTTGACAGCCTTTCGGGGCGCTCATAGTTTCAGCTTCTGAATCGTTTCAGAGAGTGTGTTCAGAAGTCCGCTGAACAGCACGGGCGGGCGTCCTGCGGAGCGTCCTTTCGGAAGCCCCCCGGGACACCGCCCCGAACGGTTCGGGAAGCCGTCGGACAAGCCCTCCCCTTCGAAGTCGTAGGAGTCCCGAAGTGACCGAGTTCGCCGCGGTGAAGGCCGCGCTCAAGACCCAGGCCGTCGAGACGCCGTCGTGGGCGTACGGGAACTCGGGCACCCGGTTCAAGGTGTTCGCGCAACCGGGCGTGCCCCGGACCCCCCAGGAGAAGCTGGACGACGCCGCCAAGGTGCACGAGTTCACCGGCGCGGCCCCGACCGTCGCCCTGCACATCCCCTGGGACAGGACCGACGACTACGCGGCGCTCGCCAAGCACGCCGAGGAGCGCGGCCTGAAGCTCGGCGCGATCAACTCCAACACCTTCCAGGACGACGACTACCGGCTCGGTTCCGTCTGCCACCCGGACGCGGCCGTACGCCGCAAGGCGGTCGGCCACCTGCTCGAATGCGTCGACATCATGGACGCCACGGGTTCGCGGGACCTGAAGCTGTGGTTCGCCGACGGGACGAACTACCCCGGCCAGGACGACCTCCGCGCACGCCAGGACCGGCTGGCGGAGGCTCTGGCGCAGGTCTACGCCCGACTCGGCGACGACCAGCGGATGCTGCTGGAGTACAAGTTCTTCGAGCCCGCCTTCTACGCGACGGACGTCCCCGACTGGGGCACCGCGTACGCGCACTGCCTCAAGCTCGGCCCCAAGGCGCAGGTCGTGGTCGACACGGGGCACCACGCCCCCGGCACCAACATCGAGTTCATCGTCGCCACGCTGCTGCGCGAGGACAAGCTCGGCGCCTTCGACTTCAACTCCCGCTTCTACGCCGACGACGACTTGATGGTGGGCGCCGCCGACCCCTTCCAGCTGTTCCGCATCATGTACGAGGTGATCCGCGGCGGCGGCTTCACGCCGGACGTCGCCTTCATGCTCGACCAGTGCCACAACATCGAGGCGAAGATCCCGGCGATCATCCGCTCGGTCATGAACGTGCAGGAGGCCACGGCCAAGGCGCTGCTCGTCGACGGTGCCGCGCTCGCCGAGGCTCAGCGGAGCGGGGACGTGCTG
The DNA here is from genome assembly GCF_043078065.1 of Streptomyces sp. NPDC015532. Lineage (NCBI taxonomy): Bacteria > Bacillati > Actinomycetota > Actinomycetes > Kitasatosporales > Streptomycetaceae > Streptomyces > Streptomyces sp. NPDC015532. The sequence continues at coordinate 67,954 of NZ_JBIBSY010000026.1, forward strand.
GCCGCGAACGCGGTGGTCATGGACGCGTACAACACGGACGTGCGGCCGCTGCTCGCCGAGGTCCGTGCGGAGCTGGGGCTCGATCCCGACCCGGTGGCCGCGTATCACCGGTCCGGGTGGGCGGAGCGGATCGCCGCCGAGCGGGTCGGGGGGACCCAGGCGGGGTGGGGGGCCTAGCCCCTTGCGCGGGGGCCGGCTTCCCGAGGGCGGGTTCCTCCGCGGGGCGGGATCGGCCGGGACGGCCCGCCGTGCCGCGTCTGCCCCGCTCGGTGATCCGCGGGCCGCGGGAATCGTCGTGGCCGGTCGCGCAGTTCCCCGCGCCCCTGACGGCGCGCTGTCCGTCCCCTCTCTTCCACACGAGCCCGCGCCGCGCCCGCCCCCACGGCGCTGGGTTCCGCGGGCCCCGGGCAGTCCCGGGCTGATCGCGCAGTTCCCCGCGCCCCTGGCGGGGCGCTCCTCCTCGGTTCCCACACCCTCTCCTTAAGGACCTGGAACATGGCACCCCATCCCGAAGCCGCCGCTCTGCTCGCCCGGTCGCGCCGGCTCGGCGCCGATCCCCGCAACACCAACTACGCGGGCGGCAACGCCTCCGCGAAGGGCACCGGCACCGACCCCGTGACCGGCGGTGACGTGGAACTGATGTGGGTGAAGGGGTCCGGCGGCGACCTCGGCACCCTCACCGAGTCCGGACTCGCGGTGCTGCGCCTCGACCGGCTGCGCGCGATGACCGAGGTGTACCCGGGCGTCGACCGCGAGGACGAGATGGTGGCCGCGTTCGACTACTGCCTGCACGGCAAGGGCGGAGCCGCGCCGTCGATCGACACGGCGATGCACGGGCTCGTCGACGCCCCGCACGTCGACCATCTGCACCCCGACTCGGGGATCGCGCTCGCCTGCGCGGCCGACGGGGAGAAGCTGACCGCCGAGTGCTTCGGCGACCGCGTGGTCTGGGTTCCGTGGCGCCGGCCCGGCTTCCAGCTCGGCCTGGACATCGCGGCGGTCAAGGAGGCCAACCCGGGGGCCGTCGGCTGCGTCCTGGGCGGCCACGGCATCACCGCGTGGGGCGCCACCGCCGAGGAGTGCGAGCGCAACTCGCTGCACATCATCCGCACCGCCGAGGCCTTCCTCGCCGACCGCGGGAAGGCGGAGCCGTTCGGACCGGTCGTCGAGGGCTACGAGGCACTCGCCGCGGAGGACCGCCGCGAGCGGGCCGCCGCGCTCGCGCCGCACATCCGGGCCGTCGCCTCCCAGGACCGCCCGCAGGTCGGCCACTTCACGGACTCCGAGGAGGTGCTCGACTTCCTCGCCCGCGCCGAACACCCACGGCTCGCGGCCCTCGGAACCTCGTGCCCGGACCACTTCCTGCGCACCAAGGTCAGGCCGCTCGTGCTCGACCTCCCTCCGGCCGCCTCCCTCGACGAAGCGGTCGCCCGGCTCGCGGAACTGCACGCCGAGTACCGTGCGGAGTACGCCGCCTACTACGAGCGGCACGCGCTGCCCGACTCCCCGGCGATGCGTGGCGCGGACCCGGCGATCGTGCTGGTCCCCGGGGTCGGCATGTTCTCCTTCGGCAAGGACAAGCAGACGGCGCGGGTGGCGGGCGAGTTCTACGTCAACGCGATCAACGTGATGCGCGGCGCCGAGGCCGTCTCGGCGTACGCGCCGATCGAGGAGTCGGAGAAGTTCCGCATCGAGTACTGGGCCCTGGAAGAGGCCAAGCTCCAGCGGATGCCCCGGCCCAAGCCGCTCGCCACCCGTGTCGCCCTCGTGACGGGCGCGGGCAGCGGCATCGGCCGGGCCATCGCCGAACGGCTCGTGGCCGAGGGCGCCTGCGTGGTGGTCGCCGATCTGAACACCGAGGGGGCCGAGCGGGTCGCCGCCGAACTGGGCGGTCCCGACAAGGCCGTCGCCGTGGGCGTGGACGTCACCTCCGAGGAACAGATCGCCGAGGCCTTCAAGGCGGCGGTGCTGGCCTTCGGCGGTGTCGACCTGGTGGTGAACAACGCCGGCATCTCCATCTCCAAGCCGCTCCTGGAGACCACCGCCAAGGACTGGGACCTCCAGCACGACATCATGGCGCGCGGCTCCTTCCTCGTCTCGCGCGAGGCGGCCCGGGTCATGATCGCGCAGAAGCTGGGCGGTGACATCGTCTACATCGCCTCCAAGAACGCGGTCTTCGCCGGCCCCAACAACATCGCCTACTCCGCGACGAAGGCCGACCAGGCGCATCAAGTACGGCTCTTGGCAGCCGAGTTGGGCGCGCACGGCATCCGGGTCAACGGCGTCAACCCGGACGGCGTCGTGCGCGGCTCGGGCATCTTCGCGGGCGGCTGGGGCGCGCAGCGGGCGGCGACGTACGGTATCGAGGAGGAGCAGCTCGGCGAGTTCTACGCCCAGCGGACCATCCTCAAGCGGGAGGTGCTGCCGGAGCATGTCGCGGCCGCCGTGTTCGCCCTGACGGGCGGGGATCTGACGCACACCACGGGGCTCCACATCCCGGTCGACGCCGGCGTCGCCGCCGCTTTCCTGCGATGACGTCGATGAACGCCCCGCACACCTCCGCACCGCTCGGCTCCACCGCGCGCACCGCCCCGGCGCGTGCGTACGCCGCCGTCGACCTCGGCGCGTCCAGCGGGCGCGTCATGGTCGGCCGCGTCGGCCCGGACACGCTCGCCCTGACGGAGGCGCACCGCTTCCCGAACCGGCCCGTCCGCGTCCCCGAGGGGCTGCGCTGGGACATCCTCGGGCTGTACGCGGGTGTCCTCGACGGACTCCGCGCGGCCGGGCAGGTCGACTCCGTCGGCATCGACAGCTGGGCGGTGGACTACGGACTGCTGGGCGCCGACGGAGCACTGCTCGGCAACCCGGTGCACTACCGCGACGCCCGCACCGAGGGCGTCGCGGAGAAGGTGTGGTCGAGCGTGCCCGCGGCGGAACTGTACGCGGCCACGGGGCTCCAGTACGCGCCCTTCAACACCCTGTACCAGCTCACGGCGGCCCGATCCTCCGCCCAACTCGCCTCGGCGAAGCACCTGTTGCTCGTCCCGGACCTGCTGGCGTACTGGCTCACGGGGGAGCTGGGCACCGAGCTCACCAACGCCTCCACCACGCAGCTGATCGATCCGAGGACCCGCGACTGGTCGTACGGTCTCGCGGAACGGCTCGGCATCGACCTGCGGCTGTTCCCGCCGCTGCGCCGTCCCGGCGACCCCGCCGGGTCCCTGCTGCCGCGCGTGCTGGAGGAGACCGGACTGGCCGGGCCCGTACCGGTGACGACGGTCGGTTCGCACGACACGGCCTCGGCGGTGGCCGCCGTTCCCGCGACCGGGGAGCGGTTCGCCTACATCTGTACCGGCACCTGGTCCCTGGCCGGCCTGGAACTGGACGCGCCCGTGCTCACCGAGGCGAGCAGGGCCGCCAACTTCACCAACGAACTGGGCCTGGACGGCACGGTCCGCTATCTGCGCAACATCATGGGCCTGTGGCTGCTCCAGGAGTGCGTACGGGAGTGGGGCGACCCCGATCTGGGTGAACTCCTCGCGGCCGCCGCCCAGGTGGCGCCGCTGCGGTCCGTCGTGGACGCGGGCGACGCGGCGTTCCTCGCGCCGGGCCGGATGCCGTCGCGGATCGCGGACGCCTGCCGGGCCTCGGGGCAGCCGGTGCCCGAGTCCCGCGCCGAGATCACCCGCTGCATCCTCGACTCCCTCGCGCTCGCGCACCGCCGGGCGATCGAGCGGGCGCAGTCCCTGGCCGGACATCCGGTCGACGTCGTGCACATCGTCGGCGGCGGCACCCGCAACGAGCTGCTGTGCCGGCTCACCGCCGACGCCTGCGGACTGCCCGTCGTGGCGGGCCCGGCGGAGGCGGCCGCGCTCGGCAACGTCCTCGTCCAGGCGCGGGCGCACGGACTGGTCGGCGACCGTGCCGAGATGCGCGAGCTGGTGGCGCGCACCCAGCCGCTGCGCCACTACGAGCCGCGGGGTGACACGGCGGCGTGGCGCGCGGCCGAGGCCAGGCTCGGCACACCGTGAGGCGCCGAGGATGAAACACCCGTGAAGCGGACACCGCCGCGTACCCTGCAACCGTCCAGGACCGACCCCGAGGAGCCGCGATGCGTGTCGCCCTGTTCCTGACCTGTGTCAACGACACGCTGTATCCGGACACCGGCCGCGCGGTGGTGGAACTGCTGACCCGGCTGGGTGTCGACGTCGACTTCCCGATGGGGCAGACCTGTTGCGGCCAGGCGCACTACAACACCGGCTACCGCCATGAGGCCGAGCCGCTCGCCCGGCGTTTCGCCGAGGTGTTCGGAAAGTACGAGGCGATCGTGACGCCGTCCGGATCGTGCGGGGCGATGGTGCGGGAGCTGTATCCGCGGATGGGTGAACGGGCCCGCGCGGAAGGACGTGGCGACACCCTGGCCAGGACGCTGGCGCCGGTCGTGCCGAAGACGTACGAGCTCACCGAGTTCCTGGTCGACGTCCTCGGTGTGACCGACGTCGGCGCGTACTACCCGCACACCGTGACCTATCACCCCACCTGTCACGGCCTGCGCGGTCTGGGGCTCGGCGACCGGCCGCGCCGACTGCTCAGTGCCGTCAGGGGACTTGAGCTGCGGGAGCTGCCCGGCGCCGAGGAGTGCTGCGGCTTCGGCGGCACGTTCGCCCTCAAGAACTCCGACGTCTCCGCGGCGATGGGGCTCGACAAGGTGCGCAACGCCGAGTCGACGGGCGCCGAGGTGCTGTGCGCCGCCGACAACTCGTGTCTGATGCACATCGGCGGCACGATGGGCCGCCTGAGGACGGGGATGCGGCCCGTGCACCTCGCGGAGATCCTGGCGAGCACGGAGGCGGGCGGGGACATCGGCAGCGAAACAGGCACGCAAGCAGGCGGCGGCACGGTCGACGTCACAGGACCGGAAGCCCGCGAGAACACGAGTACGGCAGAGGAGCCGAGCGCATGAGCGGAACGTTCGTCGGCATGCCGGCCTTCCCGGAGGCGGCGCGCGAGGCCGTCAACAACCCCACCCTGCGCGGCAATCTGCGCCACGCCACCCACACCATCCGCACCAAGCGCGCCAGAGCCGTCGCCGAGGTCTCCGACTGGGCGGAGCTGCGCGAGGCCGGCAAGCGGATCAAGGATCACACGCTCCGCCATCTCGACCGCTATCTCGTGCGGTTGGAGGAGTCGGTGACCGCGGCCGGTGGCGTCGTGCACTGGGCCGCCGACGCCGAGGAGGCCAACCGGATCGTCACGGAACTGGTCAGGGCGACCGGCGAGAGCGAGGTCGTCAAGGTCAAGTCGATGGCCACGCAGGAGATCGGGCTCAACGAAGCGCTGGAGGCGGCGGGGATCCACGCGTACGAGACCGATCTCGCCGAACTCATCGTGCAGTTGGGCAAGGACCGGCCGTCGCACATCCTCGTCCCGGCGATCCACAGGAACCGCGCCGAGATCCGTGACATCTTCGTCCGCGAGATGGGTGCCTGGGGCAGGGCCGCGCCCGAGGGGCTCACCGACACGCCCGCCGAACTGGCCGAGGCGGCGCGCCTGCATCTGCGCGAGAAGTTCCTGCGCGCCAAAGTCGGCGTCTCCGGCGCCAACTTCATGGTCGCCGAGACCGGCACCCTGGTCGTCGTCGAGTCGGAGGGCAACGGGCGGATGTGCCTGACGCTCCCGGAGACCCTGATCTCGGTCGTCGGCATCGAGAAGATCGTGCCGACCTGGCGGGACCTGGAGGTGTTCCTGCAGACCCTGCCGCGCTCCTCGACGGCCGAGCGCATGAACCCGTACACCTCGATGTGGACGGGCACGACGGACGGGGACGGGCCGCGGGCCTTCCATCTGGTCCTGCTCGACAACGGGCGCACCGACACGCTCGCCGACGAGGTCGGCCGCCAGGCGCTGCGCTGCATCCGCTGCTCGGCGTGTCTCAACGTCTGCCCGGTGTACGAGCGGGCGGGCGGCCACGCCTACGGCTCGGTCTACCCCGGCCCGATCGGCGCGATCCTCAGTCCGCAGCTCCGGGGCACCGCGAGCGAGATCGACGCCTCCCTGCCGTACGCCTCCTCGCTGTGCGGCGCCTGTTACGAGGTCTGTCCGGTCGCGATCGACATCCCGGAAGTCCTCGTCCATCTGCGGGAGAGGATCGCGCAGGGCGGGCGGGCGACCCGGGACGGCAACACCGTCGTGCTGAAGCCGGCCAGGGGACACGCCGCCGAACGGGCGGCGATGCGCGCGGCGCGCTGGGCGTTCAGCCACCCCGGCGCGCTGGGCGCCGGACAGCGGCTGGCCTCCGGGACCCGCCGCTTCCACCCGCGGACCCTGCCGGGCCCCGGCCGGGCGTGGAGCGGGACCCGTGATCTGCCCGCGGTCCCGGCGGAGTCGTTCCGCGTGTGGTGGCAGCGTACGCGCGGCGGAGAGGACACGACGAAGTGAGCGGCAGGGATCTGATCCTGGGCCGGGTGCGCCGGGCCCTCGCGGACGTGCCCCGGGACGACGACACTCCCCCCGTGCCCGGAGAGCCCTGGAGGGATCCCCGGTACGAGGAGGCGGTGGGCCGGAGTTATCTGCGCGAACACGGGACGCGGAGTGTCGCCGAGACGGTGGACCTGCTCGCGGAGAACCTGGCGGACTACCGGGCGATCGTGCACCGCACCACCGAGGAGGGGCTGCCGGACCTCATCGAGCGGCTGCTCGCCGAACGCGGGCCCCGGTACGTGCTCGTGCCGCCGGGGCTCCCGCCGGAGTGGATGGGGGCGGCGGATCCCACCCGGGTCGACGACCGTGCCGTGAGCACACCCGGTGAGCTCGACAAGGTGGGGAGTGTGGTGACCGGCTGCGCCCTCGCCGTCGCCGAGACCGGCACGATCGTCCTCGACGGCGGCCCGGACCAGGGCCGCCGCCGGATCACCCTGATCCCGGACCACCACATCTGTGTCGTCCGCGTCCCCGACCAGGTGGTGGCCTCCGTCCCCCAGGCTCTGGAACGCCTGGACCCGACACGCCCGTTGACCTGGATCTCCGGCCCGTCCGCCACCAGTGACATCGAACTGGACCGGGTGGAGGGGGTGCACGGTCCGCGCACCCTGGAGGTCGTGCTGGTCGGGGAAAGGTGACGGACGAGCGGCGCCGGGGGGCGGCGAACCCTGCGCGACCCCCTTTCGTATCACCGGGATCATGGGGCTGACCAGGCACTCCGTCCGGCCGTTCAGGTTGTGTTCAGACTCGTCGTGACTCCTGCCTTCGGCGGCCAGGACGCCCGGGTGGCGGGCGTTGGCGTTGCACCGGCGGAGGTAGGCGTGCGGGGCCCGGGTCTGCATCGTGTGGTTGCGGTGGCGGGAGTTGGCGATGGTGAACTGCCGTAGCGGTCCGAAGTGTGCCTCGATCGGGTTCGCCCACGAGGCGTAGGTCGGGGTGAGGCAGCGGGCCGAACGCGTCGAAGGTGAAGACGCGGTCCGGGAAGCGGTCCAGGGCGTGCTCGATGCGGTTCAGTTTGGTGTCGCGCTCAGGGTCGGGAGATTCCTTCCAGGTCTTGGTGCGCTGGAAGGTGATGCCGCGGCGGACGAGCAGGCCGCGTAACGCTTCACGGCTGATACGGATGATCCGGCAGTGGACTTTGCTTAGGTAGGCGACGAGTTTGCGCAGTGACCAGCGGGTGAAGGGCTGGCCGAGCTTGGCGGGGCGGGTGGTGGCCGTCGCCACGACGAAGTCCTCGTCGTCACGGTCGAGCAGGCGGGGACGGCCTCCTCGTCGCGGGGGTGGTGCGCTCCGCTGGTGCGGCCGGTGCGGTGGTGGTGCGCAGGATGCGGCCGACGGTGGTGTGGCGCACCGTCGTCCCCGCGCCCGCGGGGGTAGTTCGTCCCACCGGAAGCCTCGGCGGCTGCACACGGCGTCGTCCCTGCGCCCGCCGGGGTAGGTACATGTGGTCCCCGCGCGACGCGGCGCCCGCACGATCGCCTCGGCTTTGGTTCTGTGGCATGGCCTCGCGCAAGATCCCCTCCAGGACCACCGCGACGCCGGCCTCGACTCTCTGAAGCACCGGACGTCCTCGCGGCCGATCCGACGCCGGTCGTGGGCGGAGTTGCCGGTCGTGGGCGGAGTTGCCGTGCTTCCCCGCCCACGAGGGTGCTTATCGTCCGGCCTGCAAGGCTGCCCAGGTCTGCGGGCCGGCGTCGCCGTCGACGCCGAGGCTGCGGGTGGTCTGGTAGTCGCGCACGGCTTGTTCGGTGTTGGGGCCGAAGTCCCCGTCGATGCCCACGGTTCGGCCGAGTGCCGCGGTCAGTGCTCGCTGCAGTCGGCTGACGTCCGCGCCGGTCGACCCGTTCCGCAGCGCCGGTGTCGAGCCGTACGACAGCAGGGCCGTCCAGGTCCTGGGGCCGATGTCACCGTCGGCCGTGAGGCCCCGGGCGGACTGGAAGGCCATCGTCGCCGTTGCGGTGTCGGGCCCGAAGTCGCCGTCCGGTTCTCCCGGATTGTGTCCGGCGGCGATCAGTCGGCATTGCGCCGCCTTGACCAGACTGCCGTTGGATCCCTGCTGGATGAGGGGGTACGCAGTGAAGTCGAGGTTGACGCCGCTGCAGGTGGGCGCTGGTGTGCCGCCGCAGTTGTTACTGGTGACGTTCCGCCAGGTCCGGCTGTTGGCCTGGCCGTACTCGACGCCGTTGAACCAGGGGCGGATCCGTTCGGAGGTGGAGTTGCCCCAGGTGGCGGATCCGTTGTTGTCGGCGTCGTAGGCGAGTTCGAAGTGCAGGTGCGGGTGGTTGTTCGAGGTAGGCCCCGTCCTGCCGACCCGGCCGATCAGTTGGCCGCGCTGCACCGTCTGGCCGACGCTGACATCGCGGCTCTGCAGGTGCAGGTATGTGGTGAAGTAGCGCTGCCCGTGGTTGATCTGGATCACGTTGCCGGCATTGGAGTGGTAGAAGGACTGCCGGACCGTGCCGGAGGCCGGAGCCAGCACCGGTGCTCCTTCGGTGCCGACCTGGTCGGGCTCGCGGACCATGTCGAGCGCGGGTGCGTGTGCCCAGGTGTCGAGTCGCCACTGCTGGCCGCAGGTGAAGGGCAGTTGGAAGGCGATGGGCGGGGCCGCCGCGGCGGCCGGCGCCGCGGCCTGCCAGGGCAGGACGACGAGGGCGGCAACAGCCACGAGCAGTCTGCCGAGCAGCCCTGGGCTGAGCGTGCGGATGAGGGATCTCACCGTGTCTCCTTCTTTGGTGCCGAGTTCATGCGTGTCTGGGGCGGGGTGTGCGGGCGGCGATGGGACGGCAGGTGCCCATCCGCTGTGGCTGGGCGCTGCGGGACGGCCGCGTTCGGTCGCGGTGTGCCGCCCGCACGGCGGTCATGATGAGGGCCTGGTTGGGGGCAGTCATGTACGGCCCTCATCGTGAGCTCGCCGGCGGGAGCAACCGGTGCACTGAGCGTGCCCTGCGTCGGTATAGCCCGGGAATTTCCGAAGGTCACCCTGCCGCGCTGGGCGGTGGTGCCAGCCACGGACCGCTTGCAGGGGAGCACGCCTCGCCGGCGGCGTGCCCGGGTCAGGGCTGCGGGCAGAGCGCGCCGGTGTCCTGGCCGGGGAGGTAACGGTCGAGTTGCGCCGCGGTCGGCGGTGAGGCGGTGGCTCGGCAGATGCGCCGGGTGGCTTCGGTCGCGGTCAGCGGCCAGTGGATGATGCGCTGGTCGGCTCCCGCGGACAGCAGGGTTCCGTCCGGGGTGAACGCCAAGCCCTGCACGTCTGCCGAGTGGCCGGTGAGGGTGGCGATGCGCCGGTGGGTTCGTACATCCCAGACGACGATGGTGTGATCCTCACCTGCCGAGGCGAGGAGGCGTCCGTCCCTGCTGAAGGCGAGCGTGCCGACCGCTGCGGTGTGGCCGGTCAGGGTGCCCCTGCCTTTCCACGTCCGGGTCGACCACAGGCGCACCGTGTGGTCCGAGCCGGCGGTGGCGATCAGATCGCCCGCCGGAGTGGCCGCGATGTCCTGCGTGGACCCCTGCATGGCCGGGAAAGCCTTCACCAGCCGATCGTCGGCGGTGCTCCACACGGCGATGCCGCCGGCCGGTGTGCTCGCGACGAGGAGGCCGCCCCGAGCGGGGTAGGCCATGGCGGTCGAGGTGCGCGGGCCGGTCGGCGCCGGCAGTGGACGGGGGTGTGCCGGGTCGCTGACCCTCCAGCGGAACGTTCCTCCCAGGGACATCACGGTGACCGTGCCGCCGTCCGGGCTGAAGGCGACGTCCGTGCCGGTGCCCATACCGGTGAAGGCGAGGGTGGTGTAGCGCCGCCCGGTCGACGGGTTCCACAGAGTCAGGGTGTGGTCGCGCGTCACGGCCGCCAGCACCGTGGCGTCCGGGCTGAACGCGACTGCCTTGACATGGTCGGAGTGTCCGCCCAGCAGCCGTTCGGCAGCACCGGAGGCATTCCAGATCCGTACGGACCTGTCGTCGCCGGCGGAGGCGACGAGCCGGCCGTCGGAGCTGACGTCCACGTCGTTCACGGCGCCGCCGTGACCGCTGAAGGGAAGGGCCGTCCGGCGCACCACGATGGTGCGTCCCAGACCGCCCGAGACCACCGTGCTCGCGTCCGGTGCCAGGTCAAGAGCCATGGTCTCCGAGCGGTAGCGGTCGGCGTGGCGGGCGATCTGCTCGCGGCGCCGGTAGTCCCAGATCGAGATCATGCCCTCTTCGTCGGCGATCGCGATCCGATCACCGACCGGCGCGGAGATCATCCAGGGGAAGGCCGTCTGCACCGGGAGGTCGGCGAACTGGCGGGCCGAGCGGCCGGTCAGCCGCCAGAACCTGATGCCGTGCTCTTCGGAGGCCGTGGCCAGGACATCGGATGTGGAGCCGAACCGGGCCACCTGGGCGCCTTCGGTGTTCAGCTCGAGGCGACGGCGACCGGTTTCGATGTTCCAGACGGCCACCGTCCCATCGGTACGGGTGACGGCGAGCGAGCGCTGATCGCCGGCCAGGCTGAGTGCCGCGGGCATACCGGTGGGCAGGAACACGGCCTTGCCACCGCCGAGCGTGGCTACCCGTGTGCCCTCGCCGGTGCCGTAGGCCACGACCGTGCCGTCGGCGCTGAAGGCCAGACCGTTGCTGAGGTCGCCGGACACTACCTGCTTGAACAGCACCTTCCTCGACCGGACCTCCCGCACGACGACCGAGCCTCCGGTCGGCTGCTCCGGATTGTTCAACCGGGCCAAGGACGCCAGCCGGGTACCGTCGGCGTTGAAGGCCACCCTCAGCGCGAAGAACCCCTGGGGGAGCGGCTTGACGACATGCTCGGTGAAGGAGGCCAGCCTCCTGTGTCGTTTCGGATCCCACAGCTCCACGGTGCCGTCGCTGGTGGCCGCGGCCACCAGCGAGCCGTGAGGGGACAGGGCCAGGCCGAACGACGCGGGCCCGTTCGTGTTGAGTACGACGCTGGGCTGCGCGGACGCAGACGTACTGATCACCGCGCCCAGGGTGTCGGCGTCGGGATGCAGCCGATAGGCGGCCAGGGCGAGGGACCGGGCGACGTCCGGGTCGGTGGCGACCAGCGAGCGCGATGTGAGCGCGGCCTGATGGGCCAGGACGGTCAGGTGCTCGCGCTGTGCCACCTGCCGCTGCTGCCAGGCGGCACCGCCCCCGGCCACGGTCGCCGTCAGCAGCACCGCCAGCACTATCGCCAGGACCCTCAGCCGGCGGACCCGGCGCCGCGCCGCGGCGAGTTCGGACTCGGCCAGCACCTCGCCGGCGTCGAGGAACTCACGCTCCAGAAGGTTCAGCTCCGGGCGGTGGGGGCGCGCCTCGGCCAGGCTCAAGCCCCGATAGAGCCCTCCGGCGTCCCGCCCCGACTGCTGCCAGACTCGGGCCGCGGCGGTGAGCCGCTGCCGTACGACCAGGCGCCGGCGGTCCTCGCTCAGCCAGGCCCGCAGCCTGGGCCACGCCACGATGAGCGCCTCATGGGCGATCTCCACCCGATCCTCGTCCACGACCACCAGGCGCGCCGCCACCAGCTCGTCGACCACGTCCGCGACCGCCGCGGCCGGGCCCATCCCGTCGAGTTCGGTTTGCGGGACCCGTCGCCGACTGTCCCGCACCCCGTCCTCGTCCAGGCTGATCAACCGCTGCATGAGCCGGCGCACCAGGTCCTGCTCGGCGGGTTCGAGCTCGGCGTAGACGTGTTCGGCGGTCTGGGCGATCGCATCGTGCATCCCGCCCCCTGCCTGGTACGCCGCGAGGGTCAGGGTGCGGCCGGCCCGGTTGCGCCAGGTCTCCCGCAGCGCGTGGGACACCAACGGGAGTGCGGCGGCAGCGCCGGAGGCCTCCGCCACCACGGTGGCCAGCAGATCGGCGTCGACCGAGCAGCCTTCAAGATCTGCCGGCCGGACGATCAGCTCTCGCAGTTCCGCGGCCGACGGCGGGCCGACCAGCAGCTGCGCCTCGCTCATCAGCGCCGGCGCCAGCTCGCTCAGCCCGGTCATTTGGACGAAAAAGTCCGCACGGACACTGAGTACGACCTTCGTTCCGGCATGGGACGCCGCTGACAGCCCGGCGACGAATTCCTCCCGCACCATGGGATCGGAGCACACGGTGAACAATTCCTCGAACTGATCGACCACCAGCAGCACCTGACCGGCGGGCCGGTCGTGCTCGGCGAGCGCGGCCGCCAGCTGTTTCACCGGCTGGTCGGTCGGCGTCATCATGACCGGCTGCCACCGAGCGGTCGTATCCCGCCGGATCCGGCCCAGTAGGCCCGCCGCCAGCAGCGAGGTCTTCCCCGATCCCGACGCGCCGAACACGACGACCACCGGGAAGCGTTCCACGCGCTCCCACAGCAGCCCGCACAGCCGGTCGCGGCCGAAGAACCGGTCGTGATCCGAGGAGGTGAACGCCGGCAGGCCCCGGTAGGGGTTGGCCCCGACCGGCACCAGTGCCGCGACGGGGACCGGAGAGGGCATGAGGCCCTCATCGCCGCGGAGCATCGCCTGGTGCAGGCGCTGCAGACCCGGGCCGGGCTCGACGCCCAGTTCGGTCCTGTACAGCGCATGGGTCCGCCGGTAGAGCTCGAACGCCTCGGCCTGCCTGCCCGAGCGATACAGGGCCGTCATGAGCTGGCCGCGGAGCGACTCCCGAAAGGGATGCCGGGGCAGCAGCCCCGTCAGCTCCACGATCACCTCGGCATGCCTGCCGAGGGCCAGACCGCAATCGGCCCACCGCTCATGCACGGCAAGACGCAGCTCCTCCAGCCGGGCCGCCCGGGTCGCGACGGCTTCGGTATCCAGGAACTCCGCGAACGCAGGCCCGTTCCAGCACCGCAGCGCCTCACCGTGCAACTCCTGCGCGCCCGCTGTCTCACCCTGTCGCAGGGACTCCTCCGCCTGGTGGGCCAGCCGTTCGAACCGCGTGGCGTCCAGCGCATCACCCGCCACCACGCGATAGCCGTCGCCCTGCCGTTCGATACGCTCCGGGCCCAGGGCCTTGCGCAGTAGATGGACGTACAGCTGCAGGTTCTTACGCGCCGAGCGCGGCGGTCGCTCGCCCCACAGTGCGGTCATGAGGAGCTCCGAAGGCACGGGCCGGTCGGGCCTGCTCAGCAGGACCGCGAGCAGCAGACGCACCTTGGGCGATCCGATGTCGACCGGCAAGCCCTCGCGACGGACCGCCAGATCCCCCAGAATCCCCAACTCCACTTGGCCTCCCCCAAGGCTGCCCGGATCAACGCCGGCGGCCCGAAGGTACACCAGCCCTCCGACGCAGACACCCGTGCCGGCCCGCCCGACCCCCGCATGACGCCGCACTGACGTGGATCAGCGGACTGCCGCGTGGTGCGGCCTCCCGGGCCGGCACCCCCTGGCCGCATGCCCCGAAGGTCCGCGATGCGCAGCCGGCCGAAGCCACGCCCGATGACCTACCGCACGCATCCCCATCAGGACCTATACGGGTCCTATACCGCGTCTCACAACGATCGCTTCCCGTACCGGGCGCATCGGCTCCGGGGCCCCTCCGATCAAGGAAGGAACGGGTGCGCCCCTCCAGAACGACACCGACCAGTCCAACAGGCACCCCCCGCCGTGGAGATGACGTCGGAGTCGCAGAGAACGCGAAGAAAGGACACAGCGTGAAGCTCAGGTTCAGCTCGGTAAGCGATCAGAACACCCACCAGCGGATCACTGGGAAGGCAGGACAGCACATGCGTACAAAGCTCGCGGCAGTCGCAGGAGTGGCCGCCATGACCGCCACGCTCGGACTGGCCAGCGCGTCCCCCTCGGCCGCCGGCCCCAACTGCGCCTCCGGCTACCACTGCGTCTTCTACACCGACATCAACTCCGCACGGCAGTCCTTCTTCAACTCCGATCCGGACTTCTCCAACGACACCTTCGACGAGTACAACGTGAGCGGGGTCGGTCGCAACGACACGGTCAACAACAACGTCTACTCGGCCAGCAATTCAAGCACCGGGAACTACGAGAGCCACTACTGGGACAACACCAACGGAACGGGCTTCCTGTTCTGCCTGAACCCCGGTCACTACGTCAACTCCGCCTCCACCGTCGACCAGGCGGACAGGCAGAGCGGCGATCCGCTGCCCGCTGACCTCCGGAACCGGGCCAGCCGGCTGACGCTCCCGGGCCGAACGTCGACCGACTGCTTCTGACCTCTGTGAACGGCGGGCCCGGCGCAAACCGGGCCCGCACGTTCCGGACCTCGACAGGATTCCCATGGCACTGAGCTTCCACGGCACTCGCCGGCACATCGCCGCCTGCGTCCTGACCGTCACGGTGGGCGCAACGATCTGGGCGCTCGCCGACGCGAGGGCCCAGAACCCCGAACCCCGACCCCATCGTCCGCTGTCCCCGGCCGTGCTGGCCGAACAGGGCTTGCGTCCGCCGATCTACACCCAGCTCTACGCCTGGACCCAGAGCGGCGAACAGATCGCGACCGCCCAGCAACAGGTCCTCGTCGCCTGCATGGCCGAGCGCGGATTCACCCTCAAGCCCGCTCCCGTGGCGAAGGCGGGTGACGCGGCGGTGTCCCGCCCGACTCCGTTCGGTCTCGAGACCCTCGAAGAAATCGGGGCGGACAGCCAGACGCAGGCGCCACCGGAGCAGCCGCAAGGAGAGGCCTTCAACCGCGCCCTCTACGGCAAACCCGGAAACGAGATCTCCGTCAAGGGCAAGCTGCTCAAGGTGACCATGCCGGCGGGAGGCTGCCAGGCCGAGGCGGAGAAGCACATGCTGGGCGACGGCCGGGTGCGGTGGACGGAACTGCGGATGCAGCTCGACGAAGGGGAGCAGACAGCGTTCAAGTGGCTCAAGCACGACTCCCTCTTCCGCAAGGCGAACGAGGGCTGGCGGCAGTGCATGCTCACCAACCGCGTCCAGGCCAAAGACCCCCTCGACCTGATCAGAGCCTTGCCGCCCGACGCGGACATCCGCACCCACCCCGCAACCAAGGCGGACGTCCACTGCAAGCAGGACACCGGATACCTGCGCACCGCCTACGCAAGACTCGCCGTGATGCAGCAGCGCTGGCTCGACGATCACCCCGACGTACTCAAGGACCGCACCGCGCTGCGGGACAGGCAGCTGAGAATCGCCCGCCAGGTCCTTCAGGGGCAGATTGGCTGAGCACCCGGCGCACCCGGTCTGCACCGGGTGCTCACGGCTGGGTGTGGTGGCGGAGGGAGGCCCCGCCGACGGTGAGGTCAAGTCCGGAAGATGCCTTCAGCCGCCGAACCGCCTCGGGGTCGAAGTCGCGTTCGATCCGGGTCCGGGTGGTGGAGGCCGACTCCCGCGTCCTGGAGTACACGACCTTGTCGGCCGCCTGCCAGATCTCCGCGAACTCCCGCGCCCGGACGACTGGCCCGCGATGGACGGGTCCGTCTCTCAGACAGCCATCATGTCGTACAGCCGGCGCCCGTACAGGTAGATCCCGACCGGCCGCAGCACGTCCTTGATGAAGGAGCAGCACTCCTCGTCCGGTACAGCCCAGTCGAAATTGCCGTCCGCGTCGGCGATGTAGCCGTCCAGGGACACATTGAACATGTAGATCAACTTGGCCATGCGAGCCTTCTGCCAGGTCGGGGCCACGTGCATGTCCCGCAGCACACCAGCCCGCGCCTGTGACAATGCCCGGCGAACGGCACGGTCATCGCTGCGAAGGGCTGCGTCTGGGACTGCCGCGGCTCTGGCGATTCCGCCCGGCCCGTTCGCGGACCCGGCCGCGCAGTCGGTAGTCCGGCTCGGTGACCAACGCGCCGTCGCGCCCACGGCGGAAGAAGGCATACACCCGGTCACACGCCGGGAAAACTGCGGGCATCGCCCGCCCCTTGATGCCGTTGTCGACCAGATAGAACACCGCATCCAGCATCTCCCGGTGGCAGTAACCCTCCAAGCGGCCACCGCGGCCTTCCAGACAGGCCAGTACCGGCAGAGCCGTGCGCACCACCGCCCACTCGGCGTCCGTCAGATCCGACGGATACCGGCGCACCCGCACCGGATGGTCGGCGGCATTGCCGAACGGTGCGCGAGACAGTCACACGAGCGCGCCGAGGAGTTGGACTCCACACATGCCCGGCAGACCTCAGTGACCGTCGCGCCATAGTTCGCATCGAGGGGCCACGCTGTTGGACTCCGGGGCTACCTCTGGGGACGTCTTGAAGCCTCCCGATGACGGCCGGCAACGGCAGATGACGACAGACGGCAAAAGCGCTGCCCCAGCCCAGAGGCGGCACGCAAAACACTCGCGCAGGTGCCCATCAACGAGGTGGGTTGAGGTGGAACCGCACCCTGGAAGGCAAGAAGGTGGCCACGGCCCGGATTCGAACCGGGGTTTCTGCGTCGGGCGAACCCGAGCGCAGGGTCTTAGGCCGCTAGAGGACTCATGGCCAGGTGGACCATACCAACTCGAAGACTGGCGAGCCCAGCTTTTCCCGGGTGCCACCTCAGGTCACCTGGCACGGGGCGGCTGAGAACGATCCGCATCGCAACCTACTCGAATCCGGTCGAAATCAACCACACTTGAACACATGGGTGGTTTATCCGATCGATCCCAGTTCGCATGTGATCGTCGTGGCGCGAGGGATGTTGTCGGGAAACGTGCCCGGCTTGGCCGCGGTGCGGTCAGCCGTCGTGGTCGGTGATGCAGCGGGGAGTGGACGCACTGCAGATTTTGGCCCGTAGGGGTACGGAAGGGCTGGTATAGCCCCATTCGAGGAAGGTGACGGTCCGGTTGGGTTCCAAGGTGGCCCGGGACTGATACAGGAGGCCCTGGTGGTCGTCCCCGGTGAAGTGGAAGGGGCCGGGATCGTCAACGACGATGGCGAGGCTGTAGGAAGGCTGCTGGAACTCGTCCGACGAAGGCCTGTGGTCGGTGAGCCCCTCCATCCGGCCGACCGTCGGCACGGATGGGTCGTGGGCGACGCGATAAGGGCCGCACCTGAACCCCGATTCATCCTCACGGTGGTAGCCGAGGCAGTAGCTGTCGCCGGATATCCAGCCCACCTCGCCACTGCCTTTCTGTCCGCGATGGATGACCACCACGGTGTTCTGGGCCGGCGTGGCGTGCCCCGGGGGGAGGGCTGCCGTACGGAGCCACTTCGCGAGAACGCTGTCCTTCGGCCCAAGCCGGGCCGCCACCCCTACGGGACGTGCCGGACCCGCGACGGGCGTGGACGCCGCCGAGGCCGATGAGAGAGCAGAGGCAGTCGGGCGCGGCGTACCCGCAGCCTTGCCGTGCCCCTCGCTCGTGCACCCGGCCAGGGCCAGGAACAGTGCGCCGCATGCCGCGAACCGTCTGACAGGCCCAGTTGTCATCGAACCCAAGCCCCCTGGTCAACAGTCTTGAAAGGAATCAACACCGAGACCTCCGCGACCAGCCTCCGGCCCAGGCTCAGTGCGGTCAGCCTGTCGGTCGGCCAAGTTGATCGCTCACTCACGGACGCCATCCTGACGGTCACAATCCAACGGCGCCATGGGTTTCACAGCAGTTCCGATCACCGCCGCGACGGCGCAACCAAGCCGGCGCAGCGCGTGACCCGCTGTCGATCGAACAGCGAAAACAGGCAGGTAGCAAACACCACCTGCTGCTGACGGACACGGTACCGCGCTCAATATCATCATGATCGCGACCAACGTCAACGACGTCAGTCAAACCCTCACCTTGATCGATGGAATGCCACCCGTCTCCGGCCGGCCCCGCCGGCGCCCGAAGCCCCGTTCGGCGACTCCTGGCCGGCAGCCGACAGGCGACGTCGCTGCGCCGGACGGAGAGCTACGGATCAGAAGGCTTCTGACATCCAGTGCTGACATCAACGACACCGGACGGGGACGAACACCAGCGTCTCCGTCCGGCCCTCGCAGCAGTGGCCGACCGCGGCGGGAGCGGGCCCGGATCGAACTTACAAGGCGGATGTCGGCGGTTCGAAACTGTCCACAGTTACCGGCCCCAAGAACAGACAACCAGCAGGCCCTGCTCCTGTGGCAGTGGCGTACTCATTGCGCGGCTGGCGCTGACGGGTCTCTCCTTGGCCATCGACGAAGCCCGACCGTCGCCCGGATCAAGATCAAGCTTGACGAGTGGGTGACTGGTCCAACGGGCGCCAAAGCGAGTGTCTGACTGCGTGACAACGCCGACACACACCGGCGGACGAACACGAACGCTTCGACCGTGAGACCTACATGCTGCGCAACACGGTCGAGCGGTGCAGCAACCGCCTCAAGCAGTGGCGAGGCATCGCCATCCGCTACGAGAAGACCGCCGCCATCCGCCTGGCGGGACTCCACATCGCCGGCATCTTCCTCTGGTCCGCCCGATGATCCGGCTGGGGCTTGCCGCGAAGGACGAAGCTGACGTACCGACGAACGTCGCCGCAGCCGTCCGGCCCCCCGCCCGTGTCCGCCGCCTCGCCCTGGCGCGCACCGGATCCCCAAGTTGAACACGTTCAAAATGAGGGGCTACGCTGGTGGCGAGCGAAGCCGAGGGGGTTCGATGAAGGTAGTGCTGCCCGGGGGAACCGGACAGGTGGGCACGATTCTCGACCGCGCGCTGACGGCGGCGGGCCACGAGGTCACGGTGGTGACCCGGCGCCCCGTGCGGGCGCACGACATCGGATGGGACGGGGTCACGCTCGGCCGCTGGGCCGAGGCGATCGACGGCTGCGATGTCGTTATCAACCTGGCCGGACGCAGCGTCTCCTGTCGTTACACCCCCGAGAACCTGCAAGCCATGATGAACTCCCGCGTGGATTCGGCGCGGGTGGTCGGCGAGGCGATCGCCGCCGCCGCGCGGCCACCGCGCGTCTGGCTGCAGATGAGTACAGCGACGGTCTACGCCCACAGTTTCGACGCGGCGCACGACGAGGCGACCGGGGTGATCGGCGGCTCGGAGGCCGGGGTGCCGGACTACTGGGCGTACAGCGTCGAGATCGCGAGGAGCTGGGAGCGGGCGCAGGCCGAGGCGCCGACTCCCGCGACCCGCAAGGTGGCGCTGCGCTCGGCGATGGTCATGAGCCCGGATCGGGGTGGCGTGTTCGACGTATTGTCGCGGCTGGCGCGCCTCGGGCTGGGCGGTCCGGTGGCCGGCGGCGCGCAGTACGTCTCCTGGATCCACGAGCAGGACTTCGTGCGAGCGGTGGAGTTCCTGGTCGCACGGGACGACCTCGACGGGCCGGTGAACCTCGCCTCGCCCGGGCCCCTTCCGCACCGCGACTTCATGCGGGCGCTGCGAACGGCCTGGGGCGTCCCCGTAGGGCTGCCGGCGACGCGCTGGATGGCCGAGTTGGGGGCGTTCGCGCTGCGCTCGGACACCGAGCTGCTGTTCAAGAGCCGTCGGGTGGTGCCGGGGCGGCTGCGCGCGGCCGGGTTCGCCTTTGCGTATCCCGAGTGGGAGAGGGCCGCCGCGTCCCTCGCGCAGCGGGCCAGGCTGGTTCGTGCGGCATCGGGTCGGGCCCGTCAATCGAGCCGCGCCGCGTAGCGGAGTCCTGCGGATCGCCGCGCTGCGAGTGGGTCCACCATCGCCGTCGCAGACGTGCGGGCGTCCGGTCACGCGTGAAGTTGTCGGCCGAACGGCGACGGGCCTCGTGGTCGACGGTGCGGCCGTCCGCGCCACAAGGCCAGGCCGCCGGCACGCGGCGACTCATCGTGTCTTCCCCGGCAGCGCGGCCCTCAGTGTTCGGCCCCGCCCTCGACCAGTCGCCTCAGCGAGGGGAGCAGGGCGTCGAGGTCCTGGCCGGTACGGAAGGCGACGACCGTGGTGCCGGCTCCGCCCGCCGGCGAGCCGGCCGCCGGGAAGAGGGCGAGCACGTCACGCATCGCCTCGTCCACCTCGCCGACCGGATCCGTGGTCTCTCCGCGCAGCCAGCGGCGGAGCACGTGGTTGTGGGCCGCGACCACCGCGGCCGACATGAGTTCGGCTCTGAGGGACGCCGACTTGGCCGCGTCGCCCATCCAGTCCGCGATGAACTCACGGAACAGCCGCTGATAGCGCCCCACACTGGCGATCTCGCGGTCGCGGAGGGCGCCCACCTTGCTGGTGAGCACGTACCGCCGGCGCGCGAGGTCGCCTTCGTCGAGGTAGTGCAGCAGAACCAGGCGGACCGCGTCGGAGACGGCGACCAGGGCGGTGCTGTGGCTGGAGGTCGCCAGCCGGTCCCTGATCAGGTCGAGGAGCCGGTCGTGGTCGGGGAAGATCACGTCTTCCTTGGACCGGTAGTGCCGGAAGAACGTCGTACGTCCCAGCCCGGCGCGTTCGGCGATGTCGTCGACGGTCGTCTGCTCGTATCCGCGCTCGTCGAAGAGCGCGAAGGCGGAGTCAGCGAGTCGGGACCGCGCGGATGGCTTGCTCATGATCGCCCATCTTTCCCCGTTTCGGCCTTCGGAGGCCACTTGCCTTCCCGAATGGTACTGCGTACCGTCAGCATGAGATCGAGTACCGAGGAGGTTCACGGTGAGTTCCGTTGCGCGTACCGAGTCCGACCTGCCGACACAGCCGGACATCGACATCCACACCACCGCGGGCAAGCTCGCGGATCTGCAGCGCCGCATCCAGGAAGCGACGCACGCCGGCTCGGAGCGCGCCGTCGAAAAGCAGC
>NZ_JBIBSY010000027.1:0-69647 GCF_043078065.1 Streptomyces sp. NPDC015532
TTGCGGGGTGGGGGTCCCCGGGTCTATGTTATAAAAAAAAAAACACCACCCCCCCCCCCCCCCGCCCTGGGGGGGGGGCCCCCCCCCCCGGGGGGGGGGGGGGGCGGCCCCCCCCCCCGCCCCCCCCGCCACTTGGTCCCCTCCGGTCAGGCCAGGTAGTCGGCGACCATCTCGGCGAAGTCCTCCGGCGTGCGAACCTCGACGCCGAGTTCGGCCGCCTTGACCGCCTTCGAACTCGGCTTGCCACCGGCGGACGGCGCCGCGACCAGGATGGACGTCTTGGCGTTGACGCTGCTGCCCGCGCGCCCGCCGGCCTTCTCGATCAGGGAGTTCATCTCGGTCCTCGTGTAGGCCGCCAGCACCCCGGTCATCTTGCCGGTGACCACGACGACCTTGCCCGTCAGCGGCCCTTCACCCACTCCCGCCGAGGGCTCCTTCATGTTGACACCCGCGGCGATCAGCTTGTCGATGACCGGTGCCAGCGCGGCGACCTGCTCGACGATGACCGGGGCCTTCTCGGGACCGATGCCCTCGACATCCTGCATCGCGGCTGCGTCGGCCTGACGGATGTCGTTCATTTCGCCGAAGTGCCGGGCGATGCGGCGGGACATGCTGCGCCCGGTGCCGAGGACGCCCAGGGCGCAGAAGACCCGGCTGAGGGGGAGTGCCTTGGCGGCCTCGATCTGCTGGGCGAGCTTGGCGGCCAGCTTGGCGCTTCCGGATGCTGCCGTGAGCTGCTCGGCGGTCAGGGTGAACAGATCGGCGACGTCGGCGACGTCACCGGACGCCACCAGGGCCGCCACGTACGCCGGGCCGAGGCCGTCGATGTCGAGCATGTCGCGTCCGGCGGCGTACTGGATCAGCGCCGGAAGCGCGCACGCGCTGCCCTGCGCGCAACGCCACCTCTCCTGCGCTTTGTTGATCTTTCCGCCGCAGTTAGGGCAGACCTCGGGCAGCGGTACCTCCAGCGCCCCGGTCGGCCGCAGCTGGACCACGGCCCCCTGCACGCGGGGGATGATGTCACCGGCCTTGTAGACCGTCACGGTGTCGCCGATGTGGAGGTCCCGACGGCGGATGTCAGCGGGGTTGTGCAGCGTGGCCCGGGTGACGGTGGAGCCGTCGATCTCGACCGGGGTGAGGATCGCGGTCGGCGCGAGGACCCCGGTGCGGCCGACCTGCCACACGACGTCTTCCAGCACGGTCTGCCGCTCGACCGCCGCGAGCTTGACCGCGATGGCCCAGTGAGGGAAGCGCGAGCCGAACCCGGCCGCCGCCTGCTCCGCCGCGTCGTTCATCTTGATCACCACGCCGTCGATCCCGACGGGCAGCTCCGCACGCATGGCGGCGATCGCATCCACCCGCTCCTGTGCCGCGGCGAGATCCGCGACGACATGGAGCCCTGCCGCGGAGTCCGCGGTGGTCTGGATGCCAACTGCGGCCACGGCCGCGAGGGTTTCCGCATGGGTGGCCCCGGCGGGCAGGTATGCGACCGCGTCCAGCTCGACCGCGCCGTAGGCCCAGAACGTCATCCGGAGACGGTACGGCCGGTCCTTCGCCCTGAGCGTGCCGGCCGTGCCGTTGCGGGGGTTGGCGAAGACCTGCGCGTTGTGCGCGGCACGGACCTCGTTCGCCGTCTCGAACTGCGCCTGGGTAAAGGCGACCTCGCCGCGGACCTCGATGGTGACCGGCTCGGTCAGCTGCTCGGGGAGACCGTCGATCTGGCCGATGACGTGGCTGATGTCCTCGCCGTGACTGCCGTCCCCGCGGGTGATGATCTGCACCAGACGGCCGCTGCGGTACCGGGCCGCCACGGCAGCGCCGTCAATCTTCGGCTCGACGGTGAACCCGCCCTTCGGCGCGCGGGTCAGCCGGCGCTCGACCGACACGCCCCATGCCACCAGGCCCTCGGCGTCAAAAACGTTGTCCAGGCTCAGGAGGCGGGTGGTGTGCGCGACGTCGCCGACGGGCGCGGCCCCGTCGGCGACGAGGCCGGTAGGCGAGTCCGGGGAGACCTCGGCCGGGTGCTCCTGCTCCCAGGCTTGTACGGACCGCCGAAGCTGGTCGTACGAGACGTCGTCCAGGACGCTGTCGCCGTCGCCGTAGTACGTCCGTGAGGCGTCACGCAGAAGCTGGAGCGCGGCCTCGTACTCGGTGCGGCCGGACACGGCGGACAGCGCCTGAGCGGCGGGAAGAGTCGTCATGAGGGTGATCCTCTCGTAAGGGTCTGACAGTCGTGGGAGGAAAGGGGGCGAGGCCCGGACAGGGGGTCGTCCGGGCCTCGCCGGCCCCGGCCGTCGAGGGGAGTGCACGGCCAGGGGGAGCCGCGCGAAGCGGCTCCTTCGGAACTGGCTTTGTGTTGGGGGCGATGCCCCGCCCTCACGACCACCAATATACACATAGAAATGCGAAGACGCAACGGAGCTGGAGTGGGTTCGCCCAAGCCCCCGACCGGGCCTTCCTGGTTCGGTCAGATCTGGTCGGCTCGTCGGGATGCCGGTAGCCGGCGGAGCCCCAAGGGCGGGAGACCGCGGGGCATTCCGAGGCCCGGGACCTGCGATTGCCTAGACCGTGTCGCCCTCGGCCCGGGTTTCGACGCGGTGCAGCACGTGGGGGGCGATCAGGTCGGCGCCACCGTCCTCCCAACGCACAGCCTGGAAGGCGTAGGGGGTGCCCTCCGCCATGCCGAAGGCGTGCCCAAGTCGTTCGGTTCCCCTGGCGCGCATGACCAGGTGCGTTCCGTCCGCGTAGTAGGTGAGCGCCGGGTCGAACATGGTGGCCGCGCGGGTCACGTCCGACGCCAGGGGGCGCGCCCGGATGACGATGTCCGCGACCTGGTCGGCGTCGATCCCGGGCATGTTCATGCGCCGGTCGGGCTCGACCTTCCAGGACAGGCCGGGGAACAGGCGGTTGACCTGATCCCGGACCCACTGCCATGCCTCGTTCGAGGCTTCCTCGGTGGCCTCGTTCGCCGAGGAGTGCCAGCCCTCGGCGCAGTCGGCGCCCTGTTCACCGAGGAGGGCCATCACCTCGGAGTGAGTGATCTCGTCCGGGAGGGGTGTCCCTGCCTGCAAGCGGTGGACGAATCGGTGGAAGAGCTGCAAGGCCAAGGACTCGCCGTCCAGGTGGTGGGCGTAGACGATCCGCAGCACCTTTCCGTGTCCTTCGGAATCGGGGACCAGGGCGGCGATGGCGGGCGGCGGCGTCGTGTTGATGGCCATGGGGGTGCTCCGTTTCGGGCGGGGGCGGAGGGGCGACGGCAGCAGGGGGCCGGCCGCCGCCCCTGGGATCAGGAGGGGGGAACGGACTGCCACGGCCAGAACGGCGGGCGGGTCCTGGTGGGGTACAGCACGGGCCGGGCTTGCTGCTCGGCGGTCGCCCGCTCGGCGCGTTCCCGTACCGCTTCCTCCAGGAGCCGGGGGTCGTTCAGGGCGTCGCCGCAGGAGACGGTCACGTGGCGACCGAGCCTCCAGAGCTGGGCGTTGACGGCGCAGCATGCGGAGTTGAGGGGGTCGAGGTCGTTCAGCCACCAGCGGTACTCGGCGGGGTCGGTGGCGAAGAACCGCATCGTGGCGGCTGCGGCCCGGGCCATGGTGCCGGTCCCGGCGGCGGCTTCGAGGAAGAGATCGCCGGGCCTGCGGTCGGTGGAGAAGAGGATGTCGCCCATGTGGTTGGCGGCGACGGTCGGGGTGAAGAACTCGCCGGTCGACTGCCGTTCGCTGTAGCTGCGCATCCGGGTGATGAGCAGGCCGAGGATGTCGTCGGACTCGGCGCGGGCGGTGTCGGAGCAGTACTCCAGCAGTCCTGCTCGGACGAGGGTCCGGGCGTAGTCGGACAGGCCGCGGATGTCGGTTTCGGTGGGGTGGGAAAGCCAGTCGTGGAGGGGGCGGGCGGCTTCGGTCAGGTCCGGGTCGTACGTCCAGAAGGAGTTCCAGCCGGCCCGAAGTGCGTCGATGAGCTGCTCGTCGTTCAGGGGGAGCAGGAGCGGGCCGTAGTCGGGGCCTTCCGGGCGCGAGGGGGCGGACAGGGCCAGTCCGGCCAGGGTGCCCACCGCGATGGCTCGGTCGCTGGAGCCGCCGCGGTTGGACGTCCACCAGGCGTGCGCGGCGTCGGCTATGGCGTGGGCGTGGTCCCGCCCGCTTTCGGGCGCCATGGCGCGGCGCATTCCGGCGGGCGGGATGCCGTACAGCGTCACGTCGCGTCTCCCGGCCCCTGCGCGATGAGGCGGTCGAGTTCGGCGACGAGCGGCGGCAGGAGGGTCCGCTTGCGTCCCAGGCGGCTGGAGCCGAAGGACTGCAACCTTCCGGGGTGGCCGCTGGGCTGGAAGTCGCTGTCGACGACCCAGGTCCGGTCTCCGGGCATACGGGACAGACGGTAGGCGGCCTTGTTGAGCAGCGTGCTGTGTTCGAAGAGGAGGAGTTCGGCGTACAGGCCGGTGACGTTTCCGGCCTGGCGTTCGCCGAGGACCGGCACGACGCCGGTGTGCTCCACGGTGGTGTCCTCGTCGGTGATGGTGGCGGTGAACGTCCGGGCCGTGCGCAGCGGGGCCAGCGCTCGTTCGGCCGCCTCATGTGCTTCGGGGAACCCGATCGGGTCGGCGGCCAGGCATCGTCCGGCGAGGGCGAGCGGATCGCGGGTAAGGGCCTCGGAGAGCTTGAGGGGAGCGAGTTCGCGCAACAGCGCGTCGCGCCCGAGGGTCACGAGGTACCAGTACTGCTGAGCGCGGGTGGTGGGGATCATCGTGTCCATGGGGGTCCCTTCCGGGGGCGGCGGGTGCTGGCGGGACATTCCGCCCAGCGGGTCAGTTCGGGGAGCGGCGTCGGCTCAGCTGCTCGCCGAATCGGCTTCCTCGGCCTTGAGGTCTTCGAAGTAGTCGCGTGCGCTGGCGACCAAGCCGGGGACGTCGCACCCGAACGACTGGGCCGCGTCCAAGAGCGCCGCGAGCATCCCCGCCTCGCGCTCCGCTCCGGCGGCGACGACGGCGCACACAGCGGTGAGGTGGACGGGGAACGCCTCGCTGCGCAGCTCCTCGGCGGCCTGGTAGAGGTCCCGGGAGCTGACCCGTCCGTCCGTCAGGCAGAAGAGTTGCGCGACCAGATCCCCGATCACGCGGTCGGCGCTCTCCTGGTCGTCGACGACTTGGTCGCCGGGGTGGTTGAAGGCGACCTGGGCCATGGCTTCGGCCGCAAGGACGCCGAGCCGAACGCGCTCGGTCCGCTCGGGCACGGGCAACAGAGTCGTCGGGGCGTGCTGGTTGTACGCCTCCAGCGCCTCGCTGGCCCACGCCGCGCGGTCCGCGTTGGTGCACTCGCGGACGGGATTCATGTTGATCCCGGCGTTCCGCGCCACGGCGATGCGGGCGGCCTGGCGTGCAGTGATGGGGATGTCCACGGTTGTCCTCTGGGTGAGGGTCGAAGAGTGCGGTCGGTGAGAGCGAATCCGCCGCTCGATCACAGCCACCACATTACACATTAAATGAATAATACGCAACGTCTTAGGCGGGGTGACGATCATCCGCCCACTTCGGGTACGGAAGAGAGGGCATCCCGAAGACCGTCCTCGACCTCTCGGCCCGGGTCCGCGCGGCGGGCAGCAGATACCGCAGGTTGCCGGGGTGACGAGCGGCGCGGGCGCCGATCGCCGGCAGGATCTCGGCCAGCCAGCGAGCCGGCTCCTCCTCGGGCCGCAGCGGCCGCGCCCCAAGAAGTTCGAGGCGGCGGACGACCCCGCCGCTGCCAGCCTCCCGCCCGGTCACCTTGGCTTTTGACCGTGCGCTGAGTACGGACCCGTCGGGCAGGAAGCACAGGGACCGGGCGGTTCCGCGGCCCGTGAACCGGGCGCCGAGCGCCTGGTAGACGATGCCGAGATGGCCGGGGGAGCCGATCACCACACCCTCGCCGGTGACCCGCCGGCGCGGCATGGGATCGGCGAAGGAGACTGCTGCGCGCAGCCCGCTCTCCGCCGCGAGCCGCAGGGCTCGGGACACCAGGAACGTCTCCCCGTTGGCCGGGACGGAAGGGCTGACGATCAGTCGGGCCAATTCGGCGCTCTCCGCGTACGGAGCAAGTCCGGGGAAGGGGACGGTCAAAACTCGCTCGTTCATCGGGGAGGCGAGCACCACGGCTCCGACCAGGACGTGCCCGTGCACGGTCTGATCGTCTGGGCCGGCCTCGGCCTCGGTGTCCAGCATCCCGAAGCGTTGGATGGCTGCGGGCCATCCGGAGAGATAGTGCTGTGAGGTGACGTAGCGGCGTGCCGTCTGCTCGTCGATCCGGACGACCTCGTATCGAGCCCTGCGGAAGCCTCCTTCGGAGGCGTGCCGCCAGCTGGGTACGCCGAACGACCACCGCTGGGCATAGCCTCGCGGGTCGCCCGCCACCATCGCCCGCAGCTCACCGGCGCTGGGCATGACCGGCATCCCGTTCACGCCGCCTCCCGGACCGCGGCCAGGTGGCCCAGGAGGTCTTCGCGCCAGCGCAACGCGTAGGGAAGGCAGTTGGCCTCGCTCTTGTGCGTGCCGCAGGTCCGCTCGAACCTGCCGCCCTTCGACCACGCCATGCTGTCGGCGGAAGCCACGTGCCGCCACGAGACGTCGAGTCCGGTCTTCTTGTAGCCGAAGGCGTGCAACCTCAGGCCCATGGCGTGCAAGTCCTCCAGGATCCAGCTCGCCGTGAAGGTGCTGGGCCGCCGGCAGATGCTGCCCACGCCGACGAGGGGCTCCTTGGTCAGATCGACGCCGGCCGCCGCGAACTTTTCGACGCACCGGGCGTAGTGGGGACGAAGCCACCCCTGGACGACGGGGATGATCGGAAGCTCGGGGGCGAGCTCGCGCAACGTCAGGAAGTTCGCGACGGTGAGGTCCTGGTGCTGGTCGATCGTCAGGCCGGTCATGCGCAGCGCGTCGTCCTCGCACATGAGGTCTTGCTGACTGGCCCAGGACAGCCGGCCCACCTCATCCCTGTACCTGCGGATCTGCTGCACGTACTGCTGCGGGGTGGTGCGCCATTTGCCGAACTTGGTGATCTCCGTGAAGCCGCCGCTGTCGAGCGCCCACGGGTGGCCGGCGCGGGGAAGGGTTTTGACGCGGGCGAGCTGGCGGTTCGACACGAACATCGGCACGCGGCTCTCCTTGAGCCAGTGCGGGCGGTGGACGCCGAGCCAGAAGGTCGGCAACGGCGGTGCCGCCTGTGCGGGCTGTGCTGGAACGAGAACGGGCATGACCTCTCCGAACGTGAAGGCATCGGGTGGGGCGGTGCCGCCGCGCGGGACCTCCGCGCGGCGCGGCGGGCAGGGCTCACCAGCCGACGAGGCCCTTGTCCTGCGCGGCCGCGAGCTCCCGCAGACGAGCGTGGAGCCGGGTTGCGTCGCCAGGACCGCAGCCGTACCGCTCGAACACGGCCCGGGCCGCGACGGCGCGGGAGCCGGCGAAGGCAAGGTCGCCCTGCGCGACACGGAGCCGGGTCAGGGCCCGCGTGGCTGCGACGAGGCGTGCCGCGTCGATGACCGGTGCGAGGCCCGGGCCGTGGGCGGGGGTGTACATGAGGGCGGTCACCTGCTCGCCGACTTCAGGGCACAGGTTCTTGGCAGACGTCAGCCAAGGGCGCCGCGCGCTGGTGAGGGCCGGCGACCAGCTCTGGCCGCGGTCGGTGCTGACCACGGCGCACTCGAACTGGAGGCTGACCCGGTACGTGAGCGACACGGCGGCCCGGACGTCCATGTGCTCCCCGTGAGCCACACCACTCTGGGCAAGGCCCGGCGTGAAGCGCACCTGCGCGGCCCGGCCGTGGATGGTGGTCTCCAGCTCGTAGTTCGCCTGAACCACGGCTTCGACGTCGAGCTCACCGGGGCCCGAGGATCCCGGGAGGGGGAGGGCTTGACGGAGCAGGCCGGCGCGGAGCTGCTGGGCGAGAAGTTCCGAGAGGTCCTGGGCTGTACAGGTTCCGGTGGCGTGCGTGATCGCGCGGATCCCCGCGCGTGCCGCAGCGAGTAGCT
Organism: Streptomyces sp. NPDC015532; assembly: GCF_043078065.1. Taxonomy (NCBI): domain Bacteria; kingdom Bacillati; phylum Actinomycetota; class Actinomycetes; order Kitasatosporales; family Streptomycetaceae; genus Streptomyces; species Streptomyces sp. NPDC015532. Next base: position 7,990 of record NZ_JBIBSY010000027.1, read on the forward strand.
GCTCCTCGGCGATGAGCGGGTCGAAATCGACTGAGGGCATGACGGAGCGCTCCATGAGACGAGGCGGGGAGAGGCGACGTACGACTGGCGGGTGCGTCGGGTGGCCGACGGTGGGGGAGCGCGGCCGGGGCGTGAAGGTGCCGGGCGCCGGTGGTGGAGCTGCGCCAGGGGCGGCAGCTGTCTCAGCGCACACCCCGCGGGGCAGGGGGCCGCAGCGAAAGCAGTGGGTGCCCGGCCCGCCTGCGGCCGGTGACGGCGGAGGTAGGTGGAGTCGCGAGAGCCGGTCAGCGCTCGGCTGCGGGCAGCGGCGCCCGGTCGAGTTTGAAGAAGCACCGGCCGAGCTCCTGCGCGGACCACGTGAACGGGTGCCAGTCCTTCTCTCGGACGGTGACGGTGACGCCGGTCGGTGATTCCTCGACCGCTTCGACCCGCACGATCGGGAAGTGGCCGCTGGCGACACCGTCGCGCATGAGGCGGTCCCCAAGCCCGACCGGAGCCTGGACCTCGCCGCCGGTGTACCGCGTGTAGGGCACCAGGACCTGCGGGATCCCTTCCGGCACGGCCAGCGCACGATCGGTCAGCATGTCGGCCAAGTGCTCTCTGATCAGCGCGTAGAGACGCTGGGACGGCGGGTCCTCCACCGTGCGTGCCACGAACGCCAGGCGCAGTGCCTCGTCGTCCAGGCCGGGCGGATATCCGCGGTTGTCGGCGCGGGCGAGGACGTCCTCGGCGTACCGGTGGGCCAGACGACCGCGGTGGAGGGACCCGGCGGCGGGCGGGCTCGCGGCGACGCACGCCGGACAGGAGAGCGGGGCGTCGGTGACGCGCGCCGGGTCCAAGTGCTCGTAGTGGTGGACGACCGAGTACCGGCCCGCGTCGCAGACCACGTCAATCAGAAAGCCGGTGTGGCTGTTGAGCAGACCCTCGTGAACGGCGCCGTCGTGGCCGATGAGGTTCTTGTGGTCCATGTCTTCTCCGCCGCCCCGGGGGCGGCGTCCTCGCTTTCGGTGCGTCGGGTGGGTGGCTGGCGGCACGGGCGCGGTGCGCGCGGCCCCGCGCCTCACGTGCCGTCCGGCCTACTTGCTGAGGTAGAACTTCACCCCCCGGCACACGACCAGGATCGGCCCCGTCGCGTTGATGATCAGCTGGTACGCCTCCTGCTCATAGACCGATCCCGCCTCCGTCACGGTCTCGTCGAACCGGGTCTGACCCTGGAGGTAGCGGATCAGCTCATATTTAGCCACCGGCCCGTCGAGCGGAATCGTCGCCCCCATCGGCGAGTGGGAGTCGCTCAGGCCCCGCCCGATCCATCCGGCCGAGAGCTGGAGCGGGGCCGGGAACGGGACGCGGTGCGCAAGGTGCCGGGCGACGGCTTCGTGGGCGCGCTGGTCCCACATTCCGTTCCAGACATCGCTCGCGTTCCTGGCCTCTTCGTCGTACGCCGCCAGGGCCCGGCGCATGTTGAGGTACTCGTTGTCCTCACGGAAGATCCGGGACGCGGACCAGTTGCCGGTCGTGTCGAACCCGTCATCCATCGACTGCCCGTCGTGCTGGCGGCCGACCATCCAGTGCCCCGTGGACTCGTCTACGCCGAGCCACACACCCTCGAAGGAGCCGCGCCACTCGCGCCGTGCCTGGTCGACCACGGTCCAACCCTGGTGCTGCTCACCGGTCTTGATGCGCATGAGTGTCTCCTGATCTCGTCGGTAGGGAAGGGCTGGGACGCTCAAGCCGAGGGGCGAGCACCACCAACTGAGATCAGAATACACAGTGAACTATTAATAAGCAACATCGAGTCGCGTCGTGTGCCCGTGGGCATCACGGTGCCATCGCGGCGTCGGCTCGGATCCCGGCGGCGAAGGCGGAAGCCGTCAGGACCGGGACCGAGCAGCAGCGAGTTGCCCCCACGCGCGGCCGGCATCAGGCTGCAGGGCGGGATAGGCGGTTGCCAGGACCTCCTCGGCGAGGAGAGCGGGCCCGCGCGAGTAGGCGAGGGTCTCCTGCCCGTCGCCGGACTGCACAACGGCCAGATCCGCATGGCGGCCGGCGACCCTGTGCACGGCCCGGCGGAGGTCTTCGTTGCCGGTGAGCAAAAGCCTGCCCGGCCCGAGGGGATCGGAGGCGAGACGGGCGAGGCTGATGGAGCCGCGCGCGGGACCCGCGGTGCGGGCGGCGAAGTCCAGGCTCGCGTACGCCTGGACGACGTCGGGGCAGCGGCGGCCGGCGGTGCGACGGACGGCCACGCCGTGGCTTCGGCCGGCAGCTCCACCAGCGGGAGGTTCGGGGTCGAGCAGGTGCAGGGTGCGGAAGGGGTTGGCGAGTTCGTCCTCGACACCCGTTGCGTCGCGGTCCCGGAGCGCGTACATGCTGACCAGGCAGGCGATGTCCGCGGCGACTACCGATCGGGCCGGGCTCGTGTGGCCGGCGGCTTCGGCGGCCGCCACAAGGCGCCCCTGCAGTTCTGCGCGGCTGTACCGGCTGATCGGGGAGTACCCGAAGAGGTAGCGCCAGCTGGGCACATGGCACCGTTCGGCACTCACCAGCCACCAATGAAGCACCCACAGGCTGGTGTCGAGCTCAAGGAAGGGGTCTGCTCGTCCAAGAGCCAGTGAGCCCGGTCGGTGGGCACCAAGTCCCGGCCGTGCCGGGCGGCCAGTCCGAAGGCCTGGGACCAGAAGGACATGGCCGGGACCATGCTCTTGCCGACTCCGAGCACGACGGTCGCGTCGGGGCGGCGCAGGGCGGCGTGATCCTGGAGCAGGGCGAGGTAGACCTTGCGGAGCCACCCGTCGCGGGGTGGGTAGCCGCGGTGCCGGCCGAAGGCGGGCAGGCAGCCGGTCATGGGGGTGTGGTTCGGCACGGTGATCCCTTGGTGAGGCTCAGTCGAGTGAGAGGGGGCTGCGGTCGGAGAGGGTGAGCCGGGCGACGAGACGCGCGAGGGGCTGCGCCCAGTCGGCCGGTGGGCCGGGGACGAGGAAGTCCTCGCTCCAGGTGGTGCCGTCGCCGACGAGCGGTCGGCTGGTCACATGGACGTGCCGCAGGCGGGCTCCGGCGGGGGCGAGTTCGAGCTCGTAGGCCCGGGTTTCGGTGTCGATGTACCAGGTCAGACAGCCCTCGGCGTCAGGGCATCCACAGGCCAGCATGTACACGCGGGTCCGGCTGGGGATGGGCAGGACGGCGCGCAGCGCCTGAGTCACGGCCTGGCCCTCCGTGTGGTCGTGAACGTGTGCCACGTTTCCTCCTTTCGGCCCGGCCCACGGAAGTGGGCCGGGCCATGCGGCTACCTGCTGGACGTGAGGGCGTCCAGCAGCTGCTCGGTGGTGCGGGTGGCGATCGCGAAGCGGACCATCTTCATGACGTCATCGCGGTGGCGGGCCATGTCGCGCGCCTGGGCGAGGGTGTCCTCGGCCAGGTCGGGCTGGGCGAGGACGTCTCCACAGCCGACGACCGCCCGGGGGCCCAGTTCCCATACGAGGGCATTGACGGCGGCTCCGGCGGCGGCGAGGGGGTCGAGTTCGAGCATGACCCAGCCGCGGTCGGCTGGGTCCTCGCCGTCGCGGCGCAGTTCCTGCGCGGCGGAGCGGAAGAGCCCTCCGGTCCCGGCGGTCGGCTCGAGAGCCCACTCGCCGCGTTGGTGTGGCCGCTTTTCTGAACTGCCGTCGTTGGCCAGCATCGCGGTGATCAGGGCGCTGACATCGGGCGGGGTGTGGTACTCGCCGAGGCTGCGCCGGGAGTGGTGGTGGCGCAGGCTTGTGATGACCCAGGAGAGCAGGTCGATCCGGGACCTTCCGGCGGGGTCGGTGTCTCCGGTGTGCTGGAGGACCCCGTGGCGCAGTGCGGCGCGGGTCACGGCCTGCACGCCCGCGAGGTGCGTGTCGTGGAGGTCCTCTCTTGTCCAGTCGAACAGGGGGCGGGCGGTGGTCCACAGGTCGGGGCGAAGGCGCCAGTAGTAGTTGGCGCTCTCGGCCAGGCCGCGGACCAGGACGCGCGGGGGTTGTGCGGCGATGTACGCGGCGATCGTGTTGGCGGCCTCGGCGCCCGGGGACTTCTGGGGCCACAGTGCGAGGGCGGCGACGACCCCTGCGGGGATGTCCAGCCGGCTGCCGCCGGCGGCGTACCAGGCGTCGGCGACCGCCTCGCCGAGGACGGAACCGGGGCTTCGGCTGACGGTGATCGGGGGGCAGTCGGTCGTGCCGGCATGCCGGGCACAGCTTGGATCGGTGCAGTTCTGGGCCTTGTGGGTGTGTGCCTGGTCAACGGCCTCGATCACGAGGGCGGCGGTGGTGTCAGTGGACATGAGGGTTCCAGGACGTAGGTGGGTCTGCTGGTCGGGGACAGGAGGGCAGGGCCAGGGCCGTGGGCGGGAACGCACCGTCCGAGGCCCCCGGGCCTGCACGTTGTGGTGACGGGTGGTGCCGTACGAGCGGCCACCCCCGGCACATTCAGAGGACTCCGCGGCGGGACAGGTCCGGCTCGCACAGGGAGCACGTCCCGCACGGCGCGTGGTCGGTGCATCCCGGCTCCGGGAGGGCATGGGCCGCGGCGTCCTCGCGATGGATGAACTTGGGCCACTCGCGTTCGTACAGGAACTCGCCGGCCCACTCTCGGGACTGGAATCCGGGGATGCGCGAGGCGTCGTTGGTCGTATCGGGCTGGGCGACCCACGTGGTCGTGCCGTCCGAGAGGGTGTGTTCCCACACGTACCCGTGCACGGTGGGGCTGGCCTTGTTCACCACGAGGAACCCGCGGGTGTAGTTGTTGTGGGCGGGCTGGAAGTCGATGTGCTGGGCGAGGCCGGGCAGCATGATCACGCCTCCGAAGGGTGAGTGCGGGTGGTGTTGGGGGTGCGGAGTCTGAGGGAGCCCAGCCCTCTCGGTGGCCTGCACGCGCCCCGACTTGGGGCGCGAGGCTCATTCCTGTGGGAACCGAGGGCGGTCCGGTGCTTGCTCGTGTGCCGGGCGGCGTACTGCACGCACGGAGGCGTGGACCTACGCAACTCAGGGGCGAGGCATGCGGCTTGCGCGGGGCCGGATGCCGGACTTAGAGCCTCGCTACCGTCACCGAGTCGCGTCGGCGGAGTTCTTGACCACCCGGCCGCGCGGGGTGAGGGTCCACACCTCGTCGGGTGCTTCGCCCCGTTTCGGTGCGACCTGGGTGGCGGAGCGCCTCCACACGAGCAGATACGCACTGGGATCTGCGTCGGGGAAGTCTTCGGCCGGACTGTCGGCGAGGGACGTGCCGTATTTGACGCCGTCGTAATAGGTCGGGCCGTGGTGGTGGGTCACGCGGCGCTTAAGTGCCCGCTCGGGAACTTCCTGGTTCGGGGCGAACTCCATCGCGGTCAGATCGGTCGGCTTCTTCCGGCGCGACGGTATGAACGTGAAGTACACAGTCATCGGCGTGAGTTCCCCGGGTCGTTGAGAGCGGGCTGAGGTGATGTTGGGCTGTGCCCCACCGCGCCGCCGTGGGTGGCGGCAACGCGGAGAGGCGTTGCCGGTCGGGTCGGGCTGCTCGGCTTTCAGGCGTTCCGCAGAGCGCTCGGCGCGGCGGCGTACTTCACGCACGCGGGCATGGAGTCCCGCAGATCGGGGCCGCGCAGCCCGCGGCTTCCGCGGGGCAGAAGACCGCACTTGAGGCGCTCCCGGCCGTCGTGGAGCTGCTTGAACACCTTGTTGGCGCACCCTCCGCAGACGGCGGAGGGGTTGTCGAGATCGCTGCCCAGAAGCGGAACCCGGGTCGCGGGGTGCTCGCCGCGGTCGAGGTGCATGCGTATCGAGCCGCGGCCGGACCGAGCCGGGGCGGGGATCAGGGGCGTGGTCATGATGGAGGTCCTTCCGGGCGGGATGTATGTCGGGGCGGCGGCACCGAGGGCATCGGTGCCGCCGGGGGCTTGTGGTGCTACTTGGCCTTGCGCTGGTCGACTCGGTGGGCCTGTGATGCCGCTCGCATGACCTCGTCGAAGTCGAAGCCGAGGTCATGGGTGTAGGCGCGCAGATCGTTGAGCAGCACGTACAGCGCCTTCGAGAAGGTGGGGTAGGCGTCGTCTGCCATGTGCACGCGGAGGGCAGCAGCGGCGTCGCTCGCGTGCACGTAGTTGTCGAAGAGGTGGTCTTCGGCGGCCGAGTCGTCGGTGTTGGTGATCGGCCCGACGGACGGGGCGAGGTTCGGCATGGCGGCCAGTGGCCGTTCGTCGAGGCGCGCCCTGGCGTCGCCGTCGAGGCAGCGCTCGAAGTCGGCCCGCATGTGGCTGGCCAGGTGCATCAGGTCGGTGGTGACGTCCACAAGGGTCAGCCAGATGTCGTTGCTGCTCTGGCGGTAGGCGAGAAGGGCGGCGGCGACCTCATGGGCGACGGCAACGGGCATGACAGGGCTCCTGAACGGCAACGGGGTGGACGCGGCGTGGACTTGAAGGCCCGCCAGCGATGCGATCAATCTACACAACGAAAGATAAATAAGCAACATCATGGGGTTGATGAAGGCGGGTCCGGTCAGTCAGCCGTCCCCGCGTTCCACCTAGTTCGAGCGCTCAGCGCAACCTGTGGCGGCGCGGAGCTGCTCTACTCGTTCCCGCCGGCATCCCTGCGCGCTCGCAGTTCTCCAGGCGGCTGCCGACGGGGCATCGTGCCGACGAAGACCAGCAGCGCCCCCAGCGCCACTCCGGCTGTAATGATCGCGCCCACAACGCTGCCGGGCTCCAGTACCCACACACTGACCAGGGCGACGGCTGCACTCGGCGCGCCCCATCGGAGCGCCCAACGGCGCCATGGGCTCGGGCTCTTCCCGTCGACAACCGGCATCAGTTCCTCCTTCGTTCTGGATGCCGGCCGACACCTGCACCCGTGCGTGAATTGTGCGGCCCGGGAGTGCGGACGGCCCGGGCCGTGATCGGGTCAGGCGCAAAACTGTTCCCCGTCGAAGTACGCCCCACGGGCCATGCGGGTGTTGGGAAGGACGCCCGAGACGACCGGGGAGGGAAGGCCCGGGACGTCGACGAAGGTCGTGTATCGGTCCAGGAGCCGGGCGGCCACCCGGGTGTCGCCCCAACGGTGCCCGACCGCGTTCAGGGGGCCGAGGGCCACGTTCAGGTCGTTCATGATCGAGAAGCCGAGACCCTGGTAGTAGCTTTCCAGCTTCGGGAAGCAGTTAAGGGTCAGCAGCCCGTAGCCGGCGCGTGTGAAGCGGCGTACGGAATGCCGGATGAGTTCGGCCCCGATGCCTCGCCCGCGCTGATCGGGGTCCACGGCAACGGCGGTGATGATCGCGATTCGTTCCGCCAGAAGGTGCGCCAGCGGCACGTCGATGCCGGGATGGTCGAAGAGCCACAGCGGAGCGCCTCCCAGGAGGACGCCGAGCGTCTCGCCTTCATTGCTTTCGGCCACGACCATCAGGGCCCGGAAGTGGGAAAGGGGCCCTTCCTGCGGCAGGGACAGGTTCGGCCGGACCTCCTCGAACGCGTTGGGATCGTCGGGATTCACGTCGGCGAGGAGGCGCATGACGGCGTCGGCGTCGGTGGGCGCCGCGTCCCGGAAGGTGATGCCGGGCAGGCGCGTGCGAGTGGTACCCATGGAGGCTCCTGGGGGTGATGCGAGGCGCAGTACGTCGCCTCTGGTTGTGGGCCGCCGGAGGGGTCCTCAACGGCGGGCTCGGTCACGCTGGACCGGGGCGGGGTTCGGGCCGGGGCCGGGCCGACCGGAGCGGGCGAGCTGCCCGGACGGCCCGGAGTGCTGTGCGGAGGGGCCTCAGTAGATGTGGCGGCCGTCAGGAACGGTCTGTCCGATCAGGCGCCAGGGCGGGCCGTCATTGAGAACGCCCATCGGGCACCGATCCGGCCGATGCGTCGACAGGTCGGCCTCGATGGCCGTGTACCAGTGCTGCGTGAGCGGGCATCGCGTTCCGCGTGCGCATCCCGGCCGCTCCGCGACGAACACGTGGTACACGTCCGGAGAGGTGGGGAGGGACCGACGGAACGATTCGGCGATGCGCTTGCCGTAGGCCGCCTGACTCTCGCCCTGGTAGCGGCGCCAGACCTCCTTGCCATAGACAAACTGGGTCTGGCCGTCGCGGTCGAGCCGCCAGCGCAATGAGGAGCCGTAGCGCGGGCTGTCGGGGGACGACTCGTCTGCGCCCGCGGGCACCGCTCCGGTCATGTCGAGAACGGTCTGGCCGGTCCCGGCGAACGCCTGAGGCACGGCCAGCGCCCAATAGGTGGTGGCGCTCTCCTGCCACTGGTACGGCCTCCGCCGCTCGTGCTGTGTTCCCGCCTTGCGGCGCTTTATGAGCGGCTTGTTCCGCTTCATCTGTATCAGTCCCCGGATGCACTGGGACGGCGCGAAGCCTAGAGCTGCGCTCGTCAAGTGGGTTGGTGTGGTGGGGCGTTGGCCCGATCCGAGAGAAACAATACACACTGAAATGCGAATACGCAACAATCTAAGGAGTGTCCCCACCACGCCGTGCGAGCTCCGCCCCCGCTTGGAATCGGTCCCAGGCCAGCCGGCTGTCGACCGCGTCCTCGATCGCGCTCCAGACCAACCCCCGCGCGGGGTCCTCCGGAACGTGGGGCTCTCCACGGTTGCCCCGGATCACCGTGACCGTGTCGCCGACCGGCGGCCGGGCCCGGTGGACGAGGATGCAGGTGGGGGTTCCGTGGCCCGGAATGTAGGCCCCGGATGTGTCGATGATCCAGCGCGCGTCGAAGCGGGGCAGGAACTCGGTGACGTACCGCCTGCCGAACTCTCGCTTCATGAACGAGTTCGCGGTCAGCTGCGCCACGAAGCCGCCCGGGACGGCCAGGTGCTCGAGCATCAGCGCGGTGAAGGGCAGGGCCAGCGAGTACTTGCCGGCTGCCACCTGCGGGTACGCGGCGCGGACCTGGTCGCGGACGGTTGGGTCCTTCGGGGTGATGTACGGCGGGTTGGCCACGCACGCGTGGTAGGCGCCGGCGGCCAGCAGGGGCTCGGTGCGGTCCAGCAGGGAGTCGGCGGCGGCCACGTTGACGGGCCACGACGCCGGGACGCGGTCCAGGCTCACACCGAGGACGTGCGCCGAGCTCGCCAGGAGCCGGTAGGCGGTCAGCGCGGCGGCGTACGCGTCGAGGTCCACACCCGACACCGCAGCGAGCGCCCGCTCGACGGCCCGCGGCCCATGCCCGACCGGAGCGGGCCGGCGGCCGCGGACCGGCGGGACGCGGACCATGTGGAACGCGGCGACGGCGATGTGCCCGGTCCCGCAGGCAGGGTCGATCATCCGGACATCGGCCGGCCCCCACTCCTCCATCGCCGGCTCCAGCGACAGCCGCAGCAGGAGACGGGCGACCCAGGGCGGCGTCTGGCACAGGGCGCGCCCCTTGCGGGCCTCCTCGGACAGCAGCTGGTAGGTGTCGCCGAGCGCGTAGCCGTCCACGCGGTGCTCACCTTCCAGAGCGGGGTGCCGGTCCCAGAACTCCTCGATGGCAGCCCAGGCGGCCGCGCCGAGCGGCTGCTCCCACAGCGGCAGTACGGCCGGATCCAAGAGCGGGATGAGCGCGGGGTGGCAGTTGGCGAGGCTCTCCAGGGACTTCAGCAGGCCGCCCGGGCCCGGAGGGCGGTCGTCGGCCGGGGCCAGGACGTGGTCGTGGGCGTGCCGGACGAGGGCCGCGGCGTGGATCCAGAGGGCGGCCGTGCGCCGGTCGCCGGTGTCGCGCGTGACCGTGGCGGTGAGCTTGTCGTAGGCGCCGGGTGGAAGGGTGCGGGTGGTCATCTTTCCTCGCAGGGCTCGGGTGCTACTGGCTGTCGGTCATCGCGGCCCAGACCTCGGCGAAGGCAGGGCGGGCCTTGTCCTGCACGCCGGCGGGGGCGGTCACGTAGAAGTCCTCGACCGTCCCGTACGTCTTGGAGTCCGGGCGGACGCGGGTGCGCACGCGGGCGATGCCGGCGCCGTGGGCGTCCGTGGAGTGCTCGACCGGGCGGTTCAGCGCCGTGGCCGCGGTGGTCAGGAAGGTGCCGGCTTCGGTGCGGCTGCCGGTGCGGACGGTTTTCACCGACCGGTAGACGGTGCCCTTGATGCCGTTGTCGCGGCATTCGGGCTTGGCGCATCGGTCGCCGTGATCGGTCTTGCACTCGGGCCGTCGGCCGGCGGTGTAGACGCGCTGCACCCGGTAGACCGCCCAGGGCTCCTCGTCCAGCCGGGCGTTGAACTGGCCGAGCGCCTCGGTGTTCTGGTCGTGGGTGACCCGCCGGAACAGGGTGTCGTCCTTGTAGAGGGAGCTGTTGTCGTTCAGGGCCATCGACAGGTACTCCAGGCGCAGCACGCGCGCCGCGAGGTCGGGGTACTTCCGCAGCCGCTTCAGGTGGTCCGGCTGCGGCGAGCACACCCCAGAGAACGGGCAAACAGGACAATATGACTTGGACATGTCGATCCCGAGGCGGTCCTTGACGTAGCCCTGCACGTCCTTGCGGCCCCAACCGAGCCGGAGCAGCGGGTAGTCCAGAGCGAAGGTCTGGCGGCCGGCCCTTTCGTTGCGCTCGGCCTGGGCTTTGTTGGCCTTGACCGCGCGCTTGCGCTCGTCGGCGTTGTAGCCGAACAGCTTGCCGACCGTCTGGCCGCCGGCCTCCCGCAGTTGAAGATCATCAATGGCGAAGGCCTTGAACTTCTGCGCGCACTTGTGCCCGCCCGCGTACTGCGGAACGGTGCCGTTGGCCTCCAGCTCGTCCATGAGGGTCCACTGGCCGCGGTCGAAGACCTTGCCGGGATTCGTGGTGTCGGAGAGGACCTGGACGCCGGCGGACTCCAGGTGGCCGGCGCGCGCGACCTGCGTGTACCGGATGCCCTTCTCCCGCAGCAGCGGCAGGACGTGGTTCTCGACGTCGGAGATCGTGTCGGGAAACTCGAAGCCGGTCATCGCCGTCACGATCGAGAAGTCGGAGAAGTCCGTGGCGACCCCGAAGGCAGCCGGTTCGTTGATGATCGCCAGGGCCAGCGCCGTCGAGTCGACGCCGAGACCGAAGTTGAGCGACTTGTGCTTCGTCGCGCGGAAGGATTCCAGAGCGTCGGCGGAGGCGACCTCGGCCGGGGCCGGCACGCCGGAGGACGACGCTGCGGGGCCGGCCTTGTCGAGGTCGGGTGCGAACAGGGCGAGGGAAGTCATGGGTGTACCTGTGGGGGAGGGGCGGGGGGGGGGGGGGGGGGGGGGCCGCCCCCCCCCCCCGCGGGGGGGGGGGGGGGGGGGGGGGGGGGGGGGGGGGGCCCCCCCCCCGCCGAAGGAGAGGGGGATCAGGGCTGGGACTTCGCGGCGCGTGCAGCGTCGACGCCCGCGGGGGTGAGGAAGGGCCGGTGCTTCGGGCCGGTACGGCCGTCGTCGCCGTCGGTGGGCTGCGGGGTGCCGTCGGCGTCCCGGTACTCGACGAGCGCGAGACGGGTGAGGGCGGCGGCGGTTGGCCAGCTGACGTCCCGCAGCGCGCCGTCCTCGTCCGCGGAGTCGATGGCCGCCAGCTGGGAGTCGTTCAGGATCGCCCGCCGCCCGGCGCCGGTGATGAAGTACGGTCCGACGCCCTGCGCCTGCGCCAACTCCGCCGGCAGCCGGAAATCGTCGCCGTCGTTGCGGTAGACCAGGCCGTCGTCCAGGTAGACCTGGAGCGTGGTACGGCTGCCGTGTGACGTGAGGTGCCCCGATGGATGGGCACATGCGGCACGGAGGTGCTGGGGCGCTGGCGGGTAGGACTTGGCTTTGACGCTCATCGCGGGCCCTCCAGCGCGAGAGTCGGCACCGCGGAGAGCGCTGCCGCCTGCGCACCGATCGCCGCCGCCTTGAACTTGATTCCGCAGCCGGAGCGCTCGCACTCCTCCGTCGCCCGCGGGTTGGGCCACCGGCAGTCCGGACAGCTCCACATCAGCCCCGCCGAGACCGCCACCGAGGAGATCACGGCCCTCTGCTCCAGGTCGGCAGCGTCCAGGAGCTGCTCCAACACGGTGGGGTGCGGGGCGTGGTGGTGACTGTGGTCGTCGAGGACGACGGTGTCCTCGACGACGACGCGCAGCGGTACGGTCCCGTCCGGCCGAACGACGTGCTCGGGGTCGGCGCTGTCGAGGTGGACCGAGACCCGCACGACACCGTCCTCGGCGTCCACGTAGCCGAAGACGAGCACACCGGCCACCTCGATGCACGACGGTCCGTCGTCATCGGCGGCGTAGAAGACCGCGCCGCGATTGAGGCCATCGGCCGTCACGGCGTCGGGGAAGGCGAAGTTCAGGGGAACAATCCGAGAGCGGTGCGGCCGTCCGATCTCCTCCGAGTACAGCTCGAAGCCCTGATCGGGCACCGCGTCGCCGTCGGCACCGTAGTAGAGGTCGATCGCCTCCACGTCGTTGGCCGGAGGCTCATCGGGCACGTCGCCCTGGCCGCCCACGTTGGCCCAGTTGCTGCGCACGTGCGTGGCGAGCTCATCGAGGGCAGCGCCCCTCGTGGCGTACGGCGCCGTGGAGTCCTCGTGTCGCGTCCAGATGCGCAGCATCCACACCTGCTCGCCCGGGCGAGGCGCCAGGAAGGCGGAGACGGCCGGGGACCGACGGCCGCCGGCCTCGGCGACGATCTCAGCGTGAACGCGCCGGGCGAGTTCACGGTACGGCGACGGCAGTTCGGCGACGGCCTGTGAGTGGGCCAGGGCGCCGGCGATGCGCACCAGTTTCTCAATGTCAGAGGGGCGGAAGCGTTCAGCGAGCATGGTCATCCTCGTAGGTGGCAGAGCCCGGCGGCCACGGGCGGGCCCGCCGGGCGTAGAAGTTGGGAGTGCTAGATGCCGAGCGCCTGGAGCGCCGCCACCAGGGCGAGGGCGCGCTTTCGCTCGGGGGACACCCGAACGCGGCGGATGCGCTTCGGGTCGGAAGGAAGCTGAATGCCCACGGCACCGCCGCGGTCATCCCGGCGCAGCGCGTACTGGTCCGCCGAGAGCATCCACGCGTCCCAGTCGTCGGCCTTGCGCCCGGCACGCACCTGGGATTCCGCGGTGGGGGCCGTGACGGGGCAGGAACACGCCGGGTCGTCGCACGGACGGCCCGCCGGATGCCGGGCGATGACGCCGCCCGGACGGTAGGTGGCGCTGGTGCCGTTGAGCATGGGGCACGCCTTCTCCGCATACATCAGGCACGGCGGGTGGAGTGCCGGTTCCGGCGCGTACCCGACGCTCACGTCCTGCGGGCGGAGCAGCACGTAGAACCACCGCTCCAGCGGCCGTTCGCAGATCTGACACAGGCTGTTCTCGAAGGCCCGGGCGCGCCTACCCGGGTGAAGCCGGCCGAAGACCGGCAGGCCGTTGTGCTCGAACGAGACGTACGGGACGACCAGGCCGCCACGGGTGGGACGGTGCGCGCACGCCGCGGGAATCGCCGGGACGCTCACTGCGGACCACCACCGGCGAGCTCCCAGGAGGGGCGGGCGAGCTCGACCAGGAAGGTGTAGGCGGATTCGCTGGCCTGGAGCAATCGGACGACCGGGAGCTGCCGGTACTGGTCGAGGAACTCTCCGATCGTCAGCGCGGTGTGGTGCGCGTCGTCCGAGTAGTTGCCGTTGCCGAAGGAGACCAAGCGCTCGCCCTGGTGCTGCGGCCACGTGTAGGCGGCGAGAAGCTCGGCCTGGCTCCAGTTGTTCGGGTTGGCGCGGACCTTGACGAGCTCGGCGCCCGGCACCAGCTCCCTGAGCGAGTCGAGGGGCGGCGTCCGGTGCGGTTGGGGGCTGCTCAGGACCATGGCGGTCTCCCAGTTCGAGGCGGGCGCTCGTGGCCCGGGCGGTGAGTTGAAGGGCTGCGGGATTCGCCGCGCAGCGGTGCAGCGGCCTGACAGCCGCCCTCACAAGGCCGGCGAAAGCCGACGTACGGGTTGTGAAGGAGAGGGCGGCCGATCGACCAGACACCACACGTTACACATTGAAACCTAAATACGCAACACGATGGCGTGGGGTGTTCCCTCATCCCCGCATGACACGGCGAACCGGGCCCTCAGCAGCGCCACGCACAGCGCGCGGATTCCTCCCTGCTCCCACAGCGCCTGGGACTCCGGAACCGCAGCCGGCCACCACTGCACCGATACGCCGTGGCGCACCACGTCGACGGCGACTCCGTACCCGTCGTCCTTGCTCCAGTCAGCCATGCGCACATGCGGGCGCAGCACCTCAACAGCACCCTCGTGGAGGCGGATCGCCTCCTCCTTGGCGCTGCGCGCGGCCCTTCGCAGGGCATGGGCCTGGGTGGCGGACACCGGTCGGTAGACGGTGCTGGCCTCCTCGTTCTCCGCGATGACGACCAGGGCTCCCCCCTGCGCCGCGAGCACTCGGTCCCGGCCGACTTCGGTGACCAGTTCGAGCAGCTGTTCCGCGGAGACGACCGTGTCGGGTCCGCTCTCGGGAACGGCGGAGGCCCGGTAGTGCCCGTGCCGCACGAGGTCCAGGGCGTGCCTGACGGCCAGCATGGCGCGGGCCAGCTCGGTGGAGCCGGGCTGCCCGTTCGCGGCGTAGCGGGTCAGCCGCTGGTGGACCAGGGCCGCTTCCCGCTCGTCGGGTTCGTCGAACTGGCTGGGGAGCACCTCCCGAATGGCGAGGTCGATCACCTGCGTCAGGTAGCCGGCGCCGAAGGACCTGCGGCGGAGCAGGCGAAGCGCCAGCTGTTTGGACGAGCTGGCAAGGACGGTGGCTGGAGCCTCGGACACGAGGTGACTCCTCCCTGATTCGCCGGTCACGAGCCGGGCTGGTGGATGTACGCGATCCACGCCTCGTACTCGGCGGCGCCGAGCACGGGGGGCGGGACGATGGGGGCGCGCCCGAAGCACCGGTCACAGGGATGTGCGCCCAGTTCGGCGCCGGTGGCATCCCCTCGGCGGCCTGGCAACGCTGTGCCGCAGACGGCCAGGTCCGCCGGAGTTGACGGGTCCAGCCTCAGATGCAGGTCCTGGCCGTGAAGGACCGGGCGGACCACGACGCCCCCGGCTTCGGAGTCGGGGCCGAAGTGCCGCGCCAGAAACGTGACGGCACGGGCGTGGGCGGACTGGGCTCGCTCCGCCAGAGTCCGGGTGTCATCCGGCAGTTGTTCGACGGCGCGCAGAGGCTGCCGCATGTCTGCCGTCAGACGGTCGACGAGGGCCCGCCCCTCGGTGAGGAACTGCGGCGCGTCGCCGCGGGGGTCGTCGCTACGCGGGCCGACCCAGATCCAGGACAGGGGCACGAACGCGGCCAGCTCGCTCAGGAGTCCGTACCGGCGGCTGACAGCCCAGGTGGCGTATGTGGCGCACGGCCGGTGGGTGCAGGAACCGGCCGGCGCCTGGCAGGCGCGCAGCTCGAAGCGGAAACCGAGCTCGGTCGCGGCAGTGTGAAGGATGCCGAGCTCCGCCAGCGCGCCGCTCTGTTGCGGCCTTGCCCACCAGGCCGGTACGCCGCCGACCGATGGGCCGGGTTCGGTGCTGTGCCCGAGCCCCTGCGCCTCCCCTGAGCGGGCGGAGGCCAGAGTTCGGTGAGCAGAGACGACGCGGGCGCCGTCGATCACGAGATAGGTCATCAGGGGATCTCTCCGATTCGGCCGGGCGTAGCAGCGCCCGGCCGTCGAGATGGAAACGCCAGAGGGACGGGGGTCCGGCGAAGGGGATCAGGCGAGCGACTTCATGGCCTTGGCGGGCTTCTTCGGCGCGGCCTTCTTGGCAGCCGCCTTCTTCGCCGTGGTGGCGGAGGCGGCGCCGCCGGTGAGACTGCCCTTCGGGGCCTTCTTCACGGCCACCTCGCTGCCCTTGGGCAGCTTCTTCGCGCCGCTGACGAGGTCCTTGAAGCCCTGCCCCGGGCGGAATCGGGGAACGGAGGTCTTCTTGACCCGCACCCGCTCACCCGTCTGCGGGTTGCGGGCGTACCGGGCCGGGCGGTCGACCTTCTCGAATGCCCCGAATCCGGTGACGGAGACGCGCTCTCCGGCGACAACGGCGCGGAGGATGGCGTCGAGCACGTGGTCGACGGCGTCGGCGGCCTGCTGACGGCTGCCCATCTTCTCTGCGACCGCTTCGACGAGCTGGGCCTTGTTCATGGCTGAACTCCTGTGCATGTAAGGGGATTTGGGAGCCAGGCGTCGGGCGCTGGCATGGGGCCCGCGAAGGGAGACGGGGCGCGTCGTACGGAGTGGTGCGAGCGCCTCCGACAACCACCACAGTACACACGAAAAAAAGAACACGCAACGCTAATCGTCATGTTGACGAGAGAGGTGGGGCCGTGTCACTCTGACGTAGCGACAGCGGGTTGGAGCGCCAGGCGAGTTGATGCCGCGCTCCCCGCCACCGCCTTCCTCAGACCATCCACGCGGTACATGACCTCGGGAGAACACCCGTGAACACGAAGCTCGTTGACTCCACCGCCGCCACCCCGATCCCGGCGTCCCACCCGCTCAGCATCCACGCCACTGACCGCGCAGCCGGTGTCCTTCTCGGAGCCGCGTGCGGAGACGCGTTGGGCGTGCCCTACGAGTTCGGCCGCCGACTGACCGCCGACGAGCAGCCCGCCATGATCGGCGGCGGCCTGGGCCCGTACAAGCCGGGCGAGTACTCCGACGACACGCAGATGCACGTGTGCATCGCCGCAGTCGCCGCCACCGGCGCCGACCTGACCAGCGACGGGGCGCTCGACCAGATCGCCCGCAACTTCCACCGGTGGCGTGACGGCGGCGCGAGCGATATCGGGAACCAGACCCGCAGCGTGCTCGGCGCCGCGAAGGCCCACAAGACGGGGACACCCGCACAGGCCATGCTGGCGGCAGCCGACGCCTACACCGCGCGCACCCGGTTCAGCGCGGGCAACGGCTCCCTCATGCGGACCGGCATCGTCGCCCTCGCCTACCTGGACGACGTCGAGGGAATGGTCAGGGCAGCCACCATGATCAGCTCCCTCACGCACTCCGACCCCGAGTGCGCCGAGGCGTGCATCCTGTGGTGCTCCGGCGTCCGCATCGCCGTACTCGAAGGCACCTTCGACGGCGTCCGCCAGGGTGTATCGCTCCTTCCCGCAGACCGGCAGGAGATCTGGCACGCGAGGCTGGACGAGGCCGAGGCGAACCCGCCGCACCACTGGGAGCGGAACGGGTACGTGGTCACCGCTCTCCAGGCCGCGTGGTCCGCCATCACCCGCACGCCCGTCCCCGACCTGGCGCCGGAGCGCGACTCGTTCCCCGCCCAGCACTTCCAGCTCGCCACCGAGGCGGCTGTCCGCGCGGGCAACGACACCGACACCGTGGCCGCGATCGCAGGCACCCTTCTCGGGGCGCGCTGGGGCGTTTCTGCCATCCCGCTCGACTGGCAGCGGGCGGTGAACGGCTGGCCGATGATGTCCGGCCCCGACCTCGTCCGTCTGGCCGTCCTGACCGCCCGCAAGGGTGACGACGACAGCGACGGCTGGCCTTCGGCCCCGCGCGTCAAGATTCCCGCCTATGCGGGTGCGGCCTTCACAGTGGCTCACCCGGAGGACCCCGGGGTCATCCTCGGCAACCTCCCGATGACCGAGTTCACCGGCACCCCGCCGGTCGACGCCGTCGTCTCCCTGTGCCGCATCGGGCAGGACCCGGTCTTCTCCCGGATCGACGCTGAGCATGTCCGCGTCTGGCTTGTCGACAAGGAGGGCGCGAACCCCAACCTCCACTACGCCCTTGACCAGGCGGCCCGCCAGGTCCTTCGGCTCCGGAAGGAAGGGAAGCGCGTCTTCCTCCACTGTGTCGCGGGCCGCTCGCGCACCCCCGCCGTGGCGGCGGCCTACAGCACGCTCTTGGGAACGGACCCACACACCGCCCTGACGGAAGTCTGGACGGTCCTGGGCAAGCACTGGACCCTCCTGGCGCACCCGCAGCTCCACGACGCCGTCTACGAACTGGCAGGGCAGCCGCCGTACCAGCCGCAGCCCCGCCCCCGCCGTAGCCTCTTCTTCCGCAAGCGCGGTTGATTCCGGCACGGTGCGTGGCACCGCTGAAACCAGGGGCGCGGTCTCCGGCGGAGACCGCGCCCCTCTCGGTGCGCCGTCAGCTCGTCAGCGCCCCGTTAGGACAGACACAGCGACCAGATGCAGATGCACCCGGAGCCCGTCGGCCATATGGCCGACGGGCTCCGCGTTTCCGGGCCATCTGCGCAGCCCGTGGCCCCCGCCGGAACCAGACTTCGGACAGGCCGATCGCCTGGCAGGGCGACGCGCTTGCGGCGCGGCCCGGGGCCCGGTCGCGCGCGCCATGGGGGCCGGCGGGCTTCCCGCCGGCCCCCGGCCGTGCCTCGCGCACCCTCTATGCCCTGGCGTCGAAGTTGCCGGACCCCCTGCGGCTGAGGACGAAGTCGTAGACAGTCCGGCGGTACCAGTGGTCTTGAAGGACCCGGGGCTTTCCGCCGTCCCCGGCCGTCCGGTCGGCGAACGGGACCTGCCCGCGGGCGTGGTAGGCGTGGATGGTCTCGCGCGCGAGGGGTTCGCCGCGGGTGGCCATGCCCAGCACCTCGGCGAAGTCGTAGATGTCCAGCAGGTCCAGGGGGTCGCCCTCAGGCAGCGGGTTGACCAATGCCGGCCCGGTGCCCTTGGCGGCCGCCCATACGTGTGGGCGGTGCTCCTTCACCCACGCGTCGACCGCGTGCGCGGCATACGTGCGCGGACGGGTGCGCAGGGGCGTCGGGAAGGCCCGGCGGATGACCTTCTTGCCGTCTCGCTTCTCCTTGACGCTGATCCACTGCAGCCCGGTGCGCTCGGAGACGCCATACCGCGGGCCGATCATCTCCGCGGTCAATTCCGTCTGCTCACCGCGGGCTTCGGACACCGACTCATCCGCCGGCTCGACCTGGACGTCGGCAGAGGAGTCGGCTGCCGGCGTCTCGGGCCACGCCTGACCCGTCAGTTCCGTACGACGCTGGGCCGCGGTCCAGGACCGCCGGCGGTTGTGCCGGACCCACTCGTCCACCTCGGCCGCGCTGTAGCCGTTCTCGCCGGCCTCGGGGAACCCCTCAACGCGGGTCCACCCCCTGGCCGTCTGACCGCTCACGCTGTACGTGCTCGCGATGGCTTGGGCATCGACGTACCCCGTCCGCGCGGTGGAAGCACGTTCCGAGCTCTCGCCGGCGGCTGCAGGGGCCAGTTCAGCGACCGCCGGCTCCTCGGACGTCTTCTGGCGGCGCATGCGACGAGGCCGGTTCACGAACTCGTATGCCGTCTCGCGGAACCACATGCGTTCCGTCACCTCCGGCCGCTCCCCGTCCCCCGGCTTGCGGTCGGGCCCCGGCATCTTCTTCCGGGAAATGTACGTCCGCAGGGTGACCTCGGGCACCGGTTCCTTCCGCCCGAGGGCCTTGCCCTCCCAGGCGGCGATGTCCGACAGCTTCACCAGGTCCTTCGGACCGCCCTCAGGCAGGCCGTACGGGTTGTCCGAGTCCTGCCCCTGCGCCCAGTAGACCGGGAGGTTCTCGCGCAGCCAGTCGTCCACCAGCGCAGCGTCGCGGACCAGGGTTCGCCCAGGACCGGACGGCCATCCCTCCGGAAAGCCCTCGAGCGTGACCCAGTAGGCCACGTTGGCTTCGTTGACCTTGTACTTGGTCGCGATGTCCTGCGAGGTCACAAGTTCATCGGCGTCGGCGGGAATCACTGATACTCCTTGTCGGACCGGCAGTGAACCCGCAGGCCGTAGTCGTGGCCCCGAGGGTGGGGGCCTGGGTGGAACGAGCTTGAGCTGTGACCGGCATCGCCGGCTCCTCTCCGCGCCGGCGCCCTCGATCGTGCAGGGGCAGGCGCTAAAGTACATCACGTTTGGCTAATAGACAACGTCAGTGCCCGTGGGGGCGCCTTCGGGGAGGGGCGGTGATCCGCCCCTCCCCGAAGGCACCCCCACGTGAGCGGTCAGTGCGCGAGGGCAAAGTCCTGGTCCGTGCCCGAGTTCTTCGCGCGGAGCTTCTTGTCGCGCGCCCGCTGAAGGCTGCCGAATGTCTCCTGCCCTTGCTTCTTGAGAAGGTGCGGGATCCGATTGGCCGGGATTCCCACAAGAGGGGACTCGCTGAGAACAGAAAGGAGGTCGGATTCGGTCTGGTCGGTGTAGTCGGCGGCGATCAGCGCCTCCACGGTCGGGAAAACATCTGCGTGCCGCTCGGTCTTCAGGTCGATGAGGTGATCTTCCTGCCCGCCCAGGCTCCAGCACCAGAGGAAATTTTCGGGTGCATCGTCCACAACCAGCCGACGAAAGCGGCTGATTTCCTTGGTGTAGCAGTAAAAACGAACTCCCGGAGAATTCCTCATGATGCGCGTCCAGGTGAGGACGTATTCATCGGAGAAAAACTCACCTGAATCATGCAAGCGAATCCACTTTCCGTCGTATCGCTTGTGGCCGAGTTCTTCCGTCATTCGCCTCTCGAACTCTTCAGGGGTGTCCCGGCAGAGGAGAAGATTGCGAATGTGAGCTGCGCGGACATTCTTGAACCGGTACGTGCCGACCCGGGCGTAGCACAACGGGGCGCACACGCCCGCCTGGGGGCAGACGTTGAAATGACTGCCGTCAGGCATTTCGATCACAAAAGCCGGAAGCGTCCAGTTGAATACGCCGATCCTCCTCAGGTCCGAGTTCTGGGTGAGGAGCCGCTTGGGCTTGGTGCTGCCGGTCGTGTTGTTCTCAGACATCTCGTTCCTCGTGCTTCGAAGGGGAGGAGTGGGTGGGTGAAGTGCCGGGGCAGCCGGCGTGGGGGCGGACGCACGCGTGGATTCCCAGCGCGGTCACGCCGCCGTCGGCTCTCGCGAGCACGGCGAGTCCTTTGGCGATGGCGGTGCGCGCACTGCGCTGGTGGTGGCCGCCGTACTGCGCGTCGTCGCCGTGGCTGGCGATCAGGTCGGCGGCTCGCACCGAGACGCGCGCAATCTCGAACTCCGGGAGGTCCCGGAACTCGGCGATGCACAGCGGGACCATGAACAGCAGCCACGTCACCCACGCCGGTGACGCCGAAGTCGGGGCGTCTTTGCGGACGTCGACGACCCGGCCGAAGGGGCCGTGTGCGTCAGGGGCGGGCTGGGGGGCCGGCTCGTGCTGCACAGGTTCTTTGCCGGCGGAGGGGCCGGGTTTTGCTGTCGTCATGGTGAGGTGCCGCTTCATGCAGGGCGCCCCCGGCTGCATCAGCCGGGGGCGCCAGTGGGCAAGGGGGGAGCGCGATCAGTCGCCGCGTGCGAGGCAGCCCGCGGCGTGCGCGGGGGAGGTACGGAGGCGGGGGGATCCCCCGAGCGTGTCGCGGGCCTGGAGGAGGTAGTCGCCCAGGTCCTCAAGGGAGTTGATTTCCTCGGCGGGAACCGGCGCGCCGCACCGCTCGCACGGGGCGAGGAGGTCGAAGACGAGGCGGCGGCGGTCGTCGTAGCTCGCGAGGAAGGTCAGCGTCCTGTCCGCGAAGGGGATGGACAGCGCCACCGCGGGGAAGTGCTGGCCGTCCGCGACGAGCGGATGGATGTCGTCGTCCTTGGCGCGGATGCTGACCGGGCGGTTGAGGGAGCGCAGCGAGAGGCGGTGGCGCAGCACCGCCTCCACCCAGTGCAGTTCGGCGTCCTGACTGTGGAGGGCCGGGTCCGGGCCGATCTGAGCGGGCTGACCGGTCCGGGCGCGCTTCACCGCGGCCGTAACGGCTGCGTTCTCGACGTAGTTGAAGGGCTTCTTCATGGTGCTCGGCATGGGGTCTCCGAGAAGGGTCAGGCCCGTGATCGGCACGCTGGCGCGTGTCAGGGTCACCAGGGCTGGAGTCGATGGCCGCGAACTGCGGCTCCGGCCGGCGGGGTCTTCCCCGTCCGACACGCACCACGATACATATTGAAAGACGAATACGCAACGCATCGCTTGAAGTGACGGCCGACCAGCTGCTGCTCCTGGGAGAGCAGCAGCGCGGCCGGCCGGTGGACGCCGGACTACGCCGGCGAGGCGGTGAGCTGTCCGACCTGGTCGAGCAGGAGCTGGGCCCGGGCGAACGCGGCTGCCTTGTGACCGTACGACGGAACGACCAGGTGCATGGTCTCGTGAGCCAGCGCGCGGTCCGCTTCCTCGCGCGTCGTCACCAGCTGGAGGTTGACGGCCATCAACGGCACCTTCAGCCGCGCGCTCTTCGGGCCCAGATACACCTGGGCTGCGTAGTGCGAGAGGAACGGCATGCCGCTGATCGACGCGTACGCCGCGAGGTCCAAGACGAGGTGGAAGTCTCGCTGCGAGACGGAGGCGAACTGCTTCGCTCGCCGGCGCAGCCAATGCACGTCGACAGGCAGGTTCCGCTCGTCCTCCGGCAGCGGGCTCCGCAGTTCGGCGTGCCGCTGCTCCGTTACCGGGTGGGCTCGATCTGCCATGTGCTTCCTCCTCTCGGGCGCAGTCTGGACCTTGCGTCGATGCCGGTCGGCATGCGGCCGGCGCAGCGAGACCTCCCGGTTCCTCTGCGCGGCCGCCGGGGCCTCGAGGCCATCATGCCAACACGCCCCTTGCTCGCCTCTTCGGTGCCGGCGCCGGGACCCTCATGCGTACCGTCCATGCCATGAGTCGGCGTCCAGGCGCTTGAGCGCGGCGTCCTCGTCGGGGGCGAGCCGGTTGGTGAAGTCGTCCCAGTGGATCAGCTGCTCCAGCTCAGGGCCGTCGGCCGGCTCGATGCGTGCTCGCTGCCCACTGGTCAGGTCTATCTCCACCCCGTCGTCGACAAGGGTGCCGCGAGCGCAGGTCAGGGAGCGCCGGCGGGTGGCGTTGAGATTGAACAGGTAGCCGCCGCCGTTGTCCTCGCCGCCGACCAGCGGCCGGATCCACAGAACCTGCTCTGGCTCATCCTCGTCCTCGACCCGGTGGTGCCGGGCGAGGGCGGCGCGGAAGACCTCCGTCCCGTCCGGGTCCCACACGATCAGGCGCGCGCCGGCGTCCACCGGGTCGCCCGTGTGGCTGTGGTTGCCCGCGACCAGGTCCGAGAATCGCTGTCGCCACTGCTGTGTCATTCGATCGCTCCTTGTCAGCTGTAGTCGTCGGTCGTGCACAGGACATCCTCAACGGCCTTCCCGCCCATGTGGGTGATGCCACGTGAGGCGAGGGAAGCGAGGATGGTGGTGCGCTCCGCGGCGGTGTGGCACACGATCCGGCTGGGCGCCTCCGCTCCGAACAGGTCGAGCCCGTTCCTGAACATGACCTCGTTGCCGGCGGCGGAGAATTTCGCGATCTTCATCGGGTCGCGGGTGATCGCGCTCTCGTTGTAGTTGTGGTGCGCGGGGTTGATGGCGCCGAAGTGGTCGCCGTTGTAGGCGTAGTAGTCACTGCGTCGCATCAGCACGCTCGGGTCGTCCCAGATCAGCATGCCGCCGCTCGGCTGACTGGGAGTCTTCTTGACCCGCAGGAACACGCTGTTGGCGCCGCCAGTCATCTTGTCGGCCTGCTCGCTCATGCCGAGTCCGCCGCCGATGCCCATGACGGCCCGCTTCTCCGTGGAGGCCAGTACGCCGGTTCCCAGGAGACTGGCGAGCGCACCGCCGTGGAGACCATGGGTCAGGGACCTCCCCTTGAACGCCCCCTGAATCTCGGCCTGCTTCCCCGTCACGTCGAAGCGAGACCACGTCAGCCACTTGCCGGACGTCGACGGTGTCGGCTCGTAGCCCGGGCTGGCCGCCAGTGCGGCCCCGTCCGAGAATCCGGAGGCCTTGGCCACGGCGTCCCGGACGACCTCAACCTTCATCGGCAGCACCTTGTGGGCGGCCTCCAACTGGATCCGCTTCATCGCCGTCTGCAGGGCCCCGCTGTCGAGGCCCATGAGGGTCTCCATCCGCTGGTGCACGATCTCCTGGACCTGAAGGTCCTGAAGTCCCTGAGCCGTGTCCATGGCCGCCTGCATGCCGGCGGCCCCACCGAGCCCCTGCGCCTGGATGTTGTTCGACAGGTACGTCCACTCACCCTCGGCCGCGGTCATCGGCTTGTTCATCAGGTGGAGTTGCTCCAGGCGCTCCACGAGGTCCTTGCCGTGGCCGGCGCCGGCCGGGGCGTGGACTTCGAGCTGCCCGCGAAGCGAGAACTCCGTGTGCTTCGGGTCGTTGTCCTTGTACGGGCGGTAGACGGCGGTCCAGCCGTCCCCCATGTCGATCTCGTACTCGGTGCCGTTGGCGGAGCTGCGGGTGACGCCGTCCCAGGACGACTGGCCCGTCTCCGGGTCAAGGGACGCCTTGATCCGGCTGGCCTTGCGGACCTTCGCGGCGAGCGTGCCGGGCTCCGGCTCCCCGTTGGGCACCGGTATCTGCTTGGTGACCATCTTGGTCTCGGTCACCTCGTAGGCGTCCATCCACGGCATGACCGACCCGCCGTTGTCGATCTTGTCCTTCACGACGTTCAGCTGGTCCATGTAGTGCTGGGCCATGGCCTTCTCGTCGTCGCTGATCGACGGGTCGCTCAGGACGGCGGACACCGCGTCGACGGCCGCCTGGTGCTTGGCGATCGACGCATCCGACATCTCGGAGCCGGTCTTCAGCTTGTGCTGCACCGAGCTGACCGCGGTCTTGGTCAGCTCGGCCAGCTTCTTCTCCTTGTCGAGGTCGAGGCGCTCCTTGACCTCCTCCTCCACCTGGATCTCCTCCATGTGGGTGCCCGGGATGCTCAGCGCGTCGAGGAGCTTCTCCTCGGCCTCCTCGGATATGTGCGTGAGCAGCACCTCCCGCGGGCCGTCCGGCGAGTCATAGGCGACCAGGGTGGCTTCGGAGTTGATGAAGTCGTCCCCGCCCACGAGGAGCGGCGTGCCGGTCGGCTCGCCGACGGGGGGCGCGGCCGGCACCGGCGTCAGCGGCGGGTCCGTCTCCTCCTCTTCCTCCTGGACCTCCTCGATGTCGTCGGCGTGGAGCAGTCCAGCCTCCTCCGCCGGCGCCTCCTCAGCGCTGCCCTGCAGCTCCCCCTCGGCCGCGAGGCCCTCGGGCTCGGCCGAAGCCTCCTGGAGTTCCTCCTCGGGTCCGGTAGCGGACACGTCAGGCTCAGGTGCGGGTTCGGCGCCCGGAAGCGCGTCGAGCTCCGCCGGAGCGTCCTCGGCAGCGGGAGCTTCCGCAGGGAGAGCAGGTTCGGCAAGCAGCTGAGAGAGCTCCAGCTCCTCGAGCTCGGGGATGCCCGTGCCTCCCGCGGCCGCGCCCGTGAGGTCGGTCCCCTCGGCCGCATCCGGCGCTCCGGTGATGTCCGGCGGCGCGGTGGGTGCCTCGGCGATCGCGGTGGGGCTGACCGCGTAGCTCTGGTGGCTCGACTTGGATCCGGTTCCCATCAGCTACCACCGCCGTGCTTGAGGGAGGCGCCGGAGGGCAGACCCATCTGCTTGACGAAGAAGTCGGCGAAGTTCTGACGCAAGTTGTTCTTCCTCTCGACTGCGTGGTCCAGGAACGCCGTGGCGATCTGGGCGTGCGTGACCTGGGACTGCGGGACTTTCAGCGCCTTGGCCGCCTTGCTGCGCATCTGCGGCACCCACGCCACGCCGGCCTTGACGCCCTCGTGCGCGGTGGAGTGCAGGATCGAGCGCAGCTGTGCATCCGGCATGGACTCGAACTTCTTGATCACCGGGTGCGCGGCGGCAGGACTGATCTTGACGCCCTTGGCCAAGCCGCCTCCCAGGGCTGCTTGGTAGAGCTTCTGGTGGATCGGGGTGAAGCCGCCGCCGCCGCTGGGGGCGTAGTCGACCGACAGCTTGTCCAGGCCGTAGTGCTTGAAGGCCTGCCCGCGATCAATCTGCACGAGGCCGCCCGAGGGCGTGGCCAGCCAGTTGTTCTGGTGACCGTCGTGCTCGCCGACGAACCAGGAGCCCACGTGCGACCGGACGATCGCGTCGACCTGGGACTGCGTCCACTGGCTCGGGCTGGACGTGAACGGCTTGGCGTCCTTGAGCAGCGGCTGGATGGAACCGGCCGTGCCGTCGGCCTTCTTGTGGTGGTACACCGGCACTGCCGGCACGCCGCCCAACGACAGGACTTGGGACGCGGCGGCCTCGGTGTGGCCCAGGGCCCCGCCGTGGTTGTGGTCGGCCTTGAACATCCACTGCGAGCCGTCCGGGCCGGCATGGACGGTCTTGGCGTACGTCCCGCCGAGATTCGACACCTTGGTACCCGCGCCGAAGGACCAGCCGGCGACCTCCTTGGGATCGATGTAGGCCGGGACGTCCTGGCTGGTCGCCTTCGCTTGCTGGACCTCGGCCATCAGCGCCTGGATGTTCGCGTTGAACGACCCCGGCTTCGGCGCCTTCGCTGGCTTCGCTGCGGTTGCGGCCGGCTTGGGCGTGGCGGTCGCGCCGTTCTTCGGCAGCTTGCTCGCCAGGGCCTGGACCGCCTCGTCGGAGGCCAGACCCCCATCGGACTTCGCCGAAGGTGCCACGGCGGCTGCCGACTTGGCGGCCTTGGCCGCTTCCTTCTTCGCGACGTCCGCGTTGACCTTGTCCTTGATGGCCTGCTGGTCGTACTTCTTGTTGAAGCTCGCGGCGATGTAGTTCTGGACCTGGGCCCGCGTGGCCTTGCCGTTGTTGTCCATCCCCAGCTCGGCCGCGACGGTGCGCAGGTCGGCGAGCTTCTGCTTCCCGGCCCACGTCTTGAAGTCGCTGGTGATCTCGTTGGGCTGGAGGTACTTCCCCGGTCCGAGGGCCGGGTGCTCGGCGTACGGGGTGTCGCTGGCACCGCCTTGCTGGGTGTAGGCGTACCAGCCGTTCACGCCCGTCTGCATGTCCCGGACGTCACCGGCGTTCTTCGCCCACGCGGCGATCGCCTGCGGCGCGCCCGGATCGCCCGCAGGCGGCAGGTTGAGCGGCTGGTCCCCACCGGGAGCCATCGCAACGTGGGCGGCATAGCCGGCGTCGAGGTTCGCCAGCTGCTCCTGCCTCTTGGCCGCCAGGGCCTTCAGCGACTCCACTTCGCTTTCCGGCGTGGAGGGCCGCATGAGTGCCACGAGCTGGTGACCACCGAGGTGCTGCGCCTCGGTCTCGCTCAGCTTCCCCGAGGCGAGAGCCTCCTGCACCAGCGGCTGGACGTCCTTCGGCGCCACGTACGTGTGATGGAGAGCTTCGTCGACCACCGCCTTGGCCTCGGCCTTGGCCTTGGCCAGGTCCTCGCCGAGCTCAGGACAGTCGGCCGACGCCAACTTCTGCTCGGCGGCCAGCATGGCCTGCAGGGCCTCGGCCCTCTGCTCCTGAGACTGTGGCCCGTAGGTCTTCTTCGCCTCGTTCCAGGCTTCGATCGACGCGGTCACCGCCTGGGCGGAGGCCGCGACCTCGTCCGGCGTGGCCTTCCAGGCGCCGCCGCTGAGGGGCGGCTCGGTTCCCTCGAGCTCGTGCAGGTCAGCCAGCGTCATTCCGCCGACCGTCTTGCCGGCGAGCAGCTCGTTGTACCGGTTGAGAGCGGCGGCCTGGATCTTCGCCTTGGACGGGATGTCGCCCGGGTACGCGGGGTCGAGCCAGTGAACCAACGGGTGCTGGCCCTTGCCGGACAGGCCCACCAGCGCCGGGTGTTCGAAGCCTTTGGCCTCGGCGATCTCGCGCAGGTCGTCCTCGTCGAGCGAGTTCAGGTAGGCGAGGGTCTGCGCCTTCAGCGCCTTGGTATGGGCCTCGATCTCCTCGTCGGAAGCGCCCGCCTCCTTCAGCTTCTCGATGGCCTCCTGAGCCTGCTCGACCTGGCCGACGAAGGCGTCGTACCGCTCGACGGGGTCCGTCGGGACTTCGTCCTCGGGGTCGAGGGCGAACGGCGGGTCGGTGATCTCCTCCATGAGGTTCATCGCCATCAGGAGGTCGGCCTTGGCCTTGACTTCCTCGTCGGACATGGGCTGCGCCGGCGCTTCGGCCACCACGTCGTCCGCCTCGGACGCGGTGGTGGGCCCTACGGCGTAGGAGGCGTGCGAGGACTTGCTGCCCGTGCCCATCAGCTGTCACCCCGCAGCGGGAGCGCAGGGATGACCTCGGCGAGCAGTGCATCCAGGACGAGGTCGGCGGCGTGGGTGAGGTCGAGCGCGCCATCGGGAACGTCGACGGGCTCAATCGCGCACACGCCGCCGGACTGCGCGATCCAACGTTCGATGTCCTGGCTGGTCGTAGGCGCGCTCAGGCGCTCTCGCCAGGGGTCGGCAGCCTCGTAGACAAGTGGGACCCAGCGCACGACCGGTGCGGACTGCTGCTGGCCCTCGTCGAGGCCGAGAACGGCGACGGGGTCGACCGGGAGGCCGAGCGCGGGGTGCCAGACGAGCAGGATCCACAGGCGCCAGGCGGGAGCGGCCGTCGGCGTCTGCGTCGTCTCGGCATCAGGGTGGTTGGTGTCGGTCGTCATGGAGGCTCCTCCCGTAGGTGCTTTCACCTGCTACAGGTGTGGGAGGAGCCGCCGGTGTGACAGTGCGGGCGAAGAAGTTTCAGCGGTTCGGCAGGAGCGAGGCCATGTACTGGACCGTGGCGGCGAAGGCGTCCTCGCTTCGGGCGTGGACATCCTCGCGGCCGTTGGGGGTCATGATCGCGCCGTGCAGGGCGTACTGATGGGGGTTCTGGGAGATCAGGGTCAACCGGGGACCGAAGATCTCGGCCATCTCGGCGATGCGGTTGGCTCGGGACAGGCCAGTGAGGAAGACCGGCATGTCCTCGGGCAGATGCTCGGCAAGCCAGTGCAGGCCGGGCCGCTCCCAGCTGTCCCAGTCGGCGTTGTCGCGGACGGTCTGCACGTTGATGGCGATGCCCGCCGGCTGGGTGTCCTCGATCCAGGCGAGATAGCGCTGGAGATCTTCCAGCCGGAACCAGTACACGTTCGGTACGACGTTCACGCCGGCCTCGGCGAACTCCTGGGCGAGCATCAGGCTGCGGCGCATGTTCAGCAGGTGCTCGGTGCGGGGCCAGTCGCCGTAGATGCTGTAGTTGCACGAGAGCACCAGGTCCCACTCCTGCTCAGCTATTCGCTCGACGAGCCTGTCGCGTTCGCGGCGGGTCCAGAAGGCCTCGACGAGGGGGTCCTCGCCGTAGCCGACAAGGACGGCCTTTTGGTGTTCCCCGAGGGCGAGGGCCTGGCGTGCGGTCTGCTCGGTGAAGCGCTTGTAGAGCGTGTGGGTGTCCGGGGAGAAGACGCGCCGCAGTCCGACCCCGTAGGCCGGCCAGTTCAGGCTGGTGTCGAGCTTGGTGATGGCGCTGCCGTCAGTCATGGGAATGAAGGACGGCAAGCCGGTGGGCAGGGTGCTGTCGACGGTGATGTCGTCAAAGGTCAGGGTGCCGCCGACGTCGGCCATCCACCCGGCTATGTCGGTCCGGCTCCCGCACCGGATCGGGCACTTCCGGGTCACGCACGCGTTCGCCGGAGCGTCAGCTTCGGCCGCCGCGCACCCGCAGAACCGGCAGTCGGAGTTCTGGCCGGTGCACAGCGGCTCGACAGTGGCCGGGCCTCCCCGACCGTCAGGGCCGGCGTAGAAGGCGCAGCTGTTGCAGTCGCAGCCCCGGCCGGGCAGGGGCACGCCGACGGTCGGGATGGGCAGGGAAACACTGGTCATGCGGCTTCGCTTCCTTCGTTCATCGCGTCGTGGTCTGTCTGGTCGCCGGCGGGGACGTCGTCGAGGTGGGTACTGAGCTCGCGCAGGGCGAGACGCAGGGAGCCGCGGTCGTATCGCGCGATCTCCTTGCCGGCTCGGACCTCGACCAGCAGGCTGCGGATTCCGTCCAGGGCGGTGCGGATCGTGTCGGTTTCCACGGCAGGGCGACTGGGGGCGGCGTCGGCCGACAGCTCCGCCGTGCCGGCCTCGGCCGCCGGCGCCGGCGCCGGTGCCGGCTGCGACGCACCGACCGCCACCGAGACCTCGGCCGGTCCTTCCTGGCCGAATGCCGACGGGGCGGCGTCGTCATCGCCGTCCTCGGATTCCTCCTGAGCTTCTGAGCTGCTCAGGACCCGGGTGAGCTTCGCCCGGCGGCCGGCGTTCGCCGCGTCCTGACGCTCCTCGGCTTCGGTGATGATCTCTTCTGGGTCAAGCTCGGGCTCCTCCAAGCCGACGTTCACGGCGGTCGGCAGCAGGTGGAGCCGCTTGGAGGACTTCAACGCGGCCCAAATGCCCTCAGCAGCCTGCGCCCGGCCATTGCGGAGCTCGGCGAACTTGATCCGCGTGTTCAAGCGGACCGCCGCCTCGTCCATCTCCTCGGTGAGGTCACGCGGCAGCGCGCGGAACGCACGCACGAGCTCGCCGGCCTTGCGCTCGTTGAGCTGCAGCCCGAGCCGGTCCAGCACCTCGCTCCAGGGAGCGGCACATGCGCTGTCGGTGCCGCGGATCTTCTCCAGGGCGTAGAACCGCTCTGCCGGGTCAGGAATCGCGTAGACCTCCTGGGGCACGGGCTTGCCGGCCTTGAGGAGCTTGCCGACCAGGATGGCACACCGCTGGTACAGCAGGGCGGCGGCCTGCTCGCCGGGCCGGAGAGGCTCGCGCGCGAAATTTTCGACGAAGCGCCACATGTGACGCTCCTCTTCGGACAAGGGACCTGGGCAGACCACGGCGGGCAGGGCCGCGAAGTGCGGGTTGTCCGGCCGGTTGACGGCGCCCCAGCGCATCGCACGCAGTCGGCGCTCCCCCGTGACCAGACGGATCGTCGGCGCCTTCCCGTCGACGACGATCTCCTCGGCCAGGACCGGCTCCAGGAGGCCGATGACGGACATGGAGGAGATGAGGTCGGCGAGCTCGGACGGAGGCAGGGAGTCGGAGGGGTTGCGGGCGTGGGGCTCGGTGAAGGGTGCGCCCTGGCCGCGCAGCGGCAGCATCTCGAACCGCCGCTGCCGCAGCTTGACGCTGCGGTGCAGGATCTCGGTGAGCCGGATCATGCTCCCGCCGTCGGGCGGAGCCTCGAGCGAGGTACTGGTCATGGTGCTGCTTCCTTCGGGGCCGGGGCGCGGCCGGTCACTTCGTGGCGAGGTAGAGGTCGGTAGGGGCGGGGCGGGCGGACTGCGTGCCGCTCAGCAGCGGGGTGAAGATCGGGGCGAACGGCCCGTGCTCCTGGAGCTGCTGCAGGGTGGTGACGCCGATGTGGATGTCGCCCTTGAGCCGGCTGAGACGGACGTCCGCCGCGGCGCGGGTGTAGAGGTCCTCGGTACGCGCGGCCAGCCGCTGCGGGCGCCGGTCCGGCTCCCCGGCCTTCGGCGGCGCCGCGTCGAGAATCACCAGGACCCGGGGGAAGACCGGGTAGTTGTACATCCACGCCGGCCGCGTCGCGTTCGGGGTCCGTCGCGTGCGGTCCGCACTTTGCGGGACGTACTCGTACAGCCGGCCGTAGGCCTGGAGCTTCGCGGCGAGCCGCGCGGAGGTCATCGTGGCGCGGTCGAACTCCACGAAGAAGCTGAGCATCGTGCGCCGGCCACCGCGCTCCATGTGCACGTAGTTGAGGATGGCGTCGCTGATGACGTGGTCGTCCTCGAAGCGGCGCTGCCCGTCACGGATCCGGTTGGCGACCTCCGGGGTCCAGTCCAGCGGACCGCACTCGTGGCCGAGGCGGCGCGCCCACTCGACGAAGGCAACACCGACCTCGTTCACGCCGAGCGTGTGCGCCTGCCGGGCCCCGGCAACCGACTCGGGCGACACCCGGTAGGGCCGGGAGGGCAGCTCTCCGGCCTCCTCCACCGACGCGGCGCCGGCTTCGGTGAGGAACCACAGGAACGGCAGGCTCTGGACGCGCCCGCGGCCGCCGGGTCCCTGTGCCCGGATCCGGTCGACCAGCCCGGCCTGGTGCAGCTCGCCAAGCTGCCAGCGCAGGTACACGGGACGGCCCGGCCGCTTCTCGGGCAGGGTCAGCAGCACATGCAGCTGGGGGGTGGACAGCACCCGGTGCTGGTACAGCAGTTCCAGGATTTCGCGGCCGATCGTGTGAAAGCTGCGCGTCGGCGCCGACGTCGCCGGCGATTCGGCAAGGGGCATGTTCATCCGAGCCTCGACTGGTTCTGGTGGGGATTGATCGGGTGCACGTTGTTCGGGGTCTCGTCAGCCGGATCCGGCTGCGCGCCGCTGATGAGGGTGCCTTCGCTGTCGTGAACCCGCGGCTTGGCGGGCCCACCGGCGGACACCGTGCCATCGGTCGGTCCACCGGGGCCTTCGTCATCCGCAGGTGCGGCTTCGTCGAAGTCGGGCTCGTCGGGCGGCACATCGGCGCCGGTGGGATCGTCGTCGTCCGGCGGGACATCGAGGGTGACGATGAACCGGCGCAGCCTCAGGTCCAGCCGGCGCAGGTCGGTGAGGATGTCGCGCACCGAGCGGCGCTGCAGGTTCTCGTCGATGGCCCGCGCCAGCCGCTCCTCGTTCTGCGGCCGGAAGTAGTCGCCGTACAGGTCCTCCACCGAGGCACCGCGGACACGGAACGGGTCGCTCGTACCGCCGTCGAGCGTCACCGACATCACGTAGTTGTACCGGTTGAGCTGGACGATCGTGTCGGGGGAGACCTTCTTTCCCCACCGTCGGGTAACCAGCGTCGCCTCGTCGACGTCGGACGCCGTCGTCGACAGGATGGACAGATTCTGCAGCAGGCCCTGCCTGGTGGTGGCGCTCAGCCGCTGCGCCATCTGCGTCATGGCGAGCAACTTCACGTTGTACTTGCGCAGCTGCTCGGTGATCTGGGCGAGGGTGCCCTTGGACGCGCCGTCCACGCTGGTCAGCTCGTCGATGAAGGTGTAGAAGTCGCGGCGCTGGTCGGGCGGGGTGTCTCGTCGTGAGAGGCCGGCGCGGAAGAGGTCGTAGATCAGCAGGGAGCTGATGATGCGGTCGACGTCGCCGGTGCCGGCGGGGCAGACGAAGACGATCTTGCCAGTGTCCATGGCGTGCCGGATGTCGTACGTCGACCGGCTCGACCCGAGGAACGCCTTGATCGCGTTGCTGGACGACAGACGCTCGATGATGTTGGTGACGACCGGCACGGCTTCCTTGCTGTAGCTCGGGAAGACGTTCTCCCAGAAGTCCCGGATGTCCTTGGGCAGGTAAGGCAGCACGTTGGTGCGCCACACGGCGTCGGTGAGGATCGTACGGATCTGGAAGACGGTGGGTGCCAGTTCGGGCCGCCCGGCGCGGCAGACGTGCCACGACAGGTAGACCAGGGACTCGACCGCCCGGGTGAGGATGGTCTTCGCTCGGCCGGCGCTGTCGCTCCAGTTCAGGGCCGCGGCGAAGCCGGTGACGATGTACTGGACGATGTCGGGGATCTCCGACTCGCGCCGGCGCTCCATGGACAGCGGATTCCAGGAGCCGACCATCTTGTCGAGCTCCGGGGACGTGAGGTCGATCTCCCAGATCCGGTCGGCCAGTTCCTTGTGCGCCAGGTACGGGCGCGCGCGGGTCCAGCCGTCGCCGTGGGGGTCGAGGAAGAGCACGCCGAACCCGTTGTGGGCGAGGGCGATCGCCTGCACCAGCGACATCTCGGTCTTGCCGAAGCCGGACTTGCCGAGGAACAACGCGAACAGCAGGTACTTCAGCGGGACGCCGGCCAGGCGCTCGCCGCCGCCGGACTTGGACACCCAGCCGAGGGGGAGCAGGCCCTGCTGTCCCGTCCACGTCGGGAGGGCCGCCGGCGGGGGCGGCACGACCCCGCCCGAGCGGGTGATGTTGGGGGCGTTGTTGTGCTTGGTGGGCGGCTTGAGCAGGCCGGCGATCTCCTGGGCGGTCACCCAGGAGTGCCGGCGCGGCACGAAGAGCCCGGTCTCGAAGCGGCGGTCGAACTTGCTCCGGTAGAACCAGTGGTCCGAACGGACGCGGGTGACACCGAGGTGGAGGCCGACGGGCCGGAGGTGGTTGTCGCCGGACCACGGCTCCAGGGCGGCGAGGACCTGGTCCAGCAGCATCCGGGCCCGGTACTCGTCGCGTGCACAGGTGCGGACGAGCAGCTGCATGGAGAAGACGGGCTCGGCGCCAGGGGCGAGCTTGCCCATCGCGGCCTTCATGTCGGCGACGCGGTGGGTGCGCTGCTGCTGGTGGTGCTGCCGCTGCCGGGCGCCGCCGCCCTGGTTGCCCTTCATCTCGGTGGCGATCTCGGACATGACGGCCCCGAGGTCGAAGCCGAACCGGTTGGTGCGCTGATGCGGCATGCCGGGTATGGCCGGACCGTCCGAGGGGTTGCGGCGGGCCTGGGCGAGCAGACGCCGACGGCGGCTGCTGACCCGGTTCGGGGCGACGGGAACGAGGTCCAGCATGACGTCGGCGGCCTCGCCGAGATCCTCGCGGACGTCGGCGACCGCGTTGGCCAGGGCCTCGAGCGGGTCCGGGGTGAGCGGCACTTCGCGCAGGGCGAGGTGGTCAGGGAGAGCCAGGGCCAGCTCCGCGCGGGCGTAGTGCATCTCCCGGGTGGCCGGCTTGTCGCGGAGGTTCGCTTGCGGCTTGGCGAGCTCGACCGGCGGTGCAACGGTCGGGTCTGGTGCGATGGTCATGATCTACCTGTCTGTGGTGTGCGTCGGGGCGTCAGGAGCCGAGCCGGATCTGCGGCTGTTCGCGTGCAGCACGGCCGTCGGCCTCCACGGGCCTCATTTCGACCTGGGCGTAGCCCTGGTGGCGCAGCACGGACATCGCTCGGTCCGGGCCCTCGACCCTCATGGACAGCGCTCCGTCGGAGCAGGTGAAGCGGACGCGGAGGGCGCTGGTGCGGGTCGAGGAGACGAGCCAGCGCGACACGCTCTTGTGCGCGCGGGCCATCTGGTGCCCGAAGCGGATGACCTCTTCCGGCTTCGGGTCGAAGCCTGTGGTCGGCAGCACTTCCAGGGCCGTTCGCTTGGACATCGGGCCGCGGGAAAGGGCCCAGCGGACCGCGGCAGCGACACCGCCGGCCGCCAGGGCGACCATGGCGACCCACCAGGCGTTGGCCATCACCGTGTCCGCCAGCTGTTCGGCGTGACCGGGAAGGTCCCCGGTGAAGCCGATGACGCCGTCGATGAGGTCGGTCGTGGTCATCGCCCACCGTCCGCGGGCAAGGTGGGCAGCGCCGCGGCGTCAGCCGGAGCGGGCACGGGGTAAGTCGGGAGCACGGCGGCACCTCCAGAGAGCAAACGGGCCTTTCGTCTGCTACAGGTGTCGGGATCCGGCTCGGTGTGACACTCCGCTCCGAAATTCTTCGCCGAGTTGCGGCGGCCGGCGCCACGGCTCCCTGCAGGGAGCGCGTGACGCCGGCCGTGGGTCAGATCTTCACGCCGTGACCGCGGAGGTATGCCAGCGGGTCAATGTCCGATCCGTACTCGGGTCCGGTACGTATCTCGAAGTGGAGGTGCGGGCCGCTGACGTTGCCCGTGTCGCCGGACCATCCGATCCGGTCGCCGCCCTTCACCTTCTGGCCGACGGAGACATTCAGCGAGGACTGGTGCGCGTACTGCGAGTACTTGCCGTCCCCGTGCTTGATCACCACCTGGTAGCCGTACGCGGAGTTCCAGCCGGCCGTGACCACGGTGCCCGGGCCCACCGCGCGAACCGCGGTTCCCTTGCCTACCGGGAAGTCCACGCCGGTGTGGTAGCCGCTCGACCACATTGACCCCGAGACCCCATATCCGGTGCCGATGTGCTCGTCGGCGACCGGGGCGACCCATGAGCCCGAGGTGCCGCCTGAATCGGGCTCGGTGTAGTCCGGACGCTTCATGATCAGGATTCGGTCCGTCCAGAACGAGAGGGGCCCGATCCGGACGCGGGCACCGGTGTGCGGTGCGTCGATCACCTCTCCGCCGCCGATGAACATGGCGACGTGCTCCGGGCTGGAGGCGCTGCCACCGGAGAAGATGAGGTCGCCGGGGCGCAGGTCCTTCGCCGAGTTGACCTTGCTGCCGATGCCGACCTGGTCGTACGTGACCCTGGGGAGGTTCACGCCGACCTTGCTCCAGGCGTACTTGACCAGGCTGGAGCAGTCGCAGCCGGTAGAGCCCACGAACGGGGGCTTGCAGCTGCCGCCCAGGACGTAGGGGGTGTTGTACGCCTCCTTGGCGCCGGCGACAACCTTGGCCAGACCACCGGAGACCTTGCCGTCCATCGGAGCGGCCCACTTCTCCGCCCGCTCCCGGATCTCGCGGACGTAGTCCCGGGTCTCCTTGTACGGCGGGATCCCGCCGTACCGCTTCACCGCGCCGCCGCCGGCGTTGTACGCGGCGAGCATGTTGTCGACGACGTCGCCGGGCACGCTGCGGATCTCGTCGGCGAGCTTGCAGTCGTAGGACACCATCGACGGCACGGCGTCCTCGGGATCCAGGGGGTCTGCGCCGCCCTTCTTGTTGGCGTCGATGCCCTGCGTGGCCCAGGTGGAAGGGATGAACTGGGCGATCCCGAGCGCGCCCGCTCCGCCGTCGGGCGGGTTCTTGCGGAAGTTGGACTCCTGGTAGAGCTGGGCGGCGATCAGCGAAGGCGTGGTCTCCGCGCAGCCGTAGTCCCGCACTGCGTTGAGGATGATCGGGCGCAGCCAGTCGGGGATGTCTTTGGTGTCCGACAGGCCGCCCCCGAATCCCGCGTTCTCCAACGCGTCGCTGGTGTTGTCCTCACCGATCGCCGAGGTCAGCGCCAGCACGGCAGCCAGCACCAAGCCGAAGCCGAGCAGGCATGACAAAAGGATCGAGATCAGTACTCTGCGCAGGGCCTTGGACTCGCCTTGCTCAGACATTGGGAAGCCCTGCGACGCGCCAGCTGCCGTCGGCGCCACGGCGGAGCTTGAGTGCCACCTGTTCTTCCGACGCGGTGGCGGCACCCGTGGAAGGCGTCTCGGTCAGCCTGTAGATCACACGCGCGAAGGCGGAGTCCTCAGTCGGTGCGGGAGCTCCGTCCGGCAGTGACACCCGCAGAACGGTGACCGTCACCTGGACCTGGCGGTCCTTCCAGTTCAGCCACTGCCGCCGGCCGGCGCTGCCGCCGGTGTGAGTGCGCAGGTCCTCGGCCAGATCGCCGTCGGCGTAGGCGGCGGCGCGCCGGGAGGCGTCGTCGAACGAGGTGTCCCGGCCCGGCCGGGCGTCGTGGCTGGCCCACGCGGTCGTGAACGCCCGGGCCGCCTCCTGCAGCGGTGCGGGCAGCGAACTCGGCTCCGAGGCGACGGGAGACTCGGACGGCTCGGCTACGGGTGAGGCCGTCGTCGGGCGCGCGCTGCCGGAGCTGCTCCCGGTGGCAGCTGCGGAGGGTGCGGCCGAACGCGCAGAAGGTTCAGGGGCGGCGGGACGATCGCTCCCACCGAGCCCGAGGAAGAGAGCGACGCCGACAGCTGCCAGGACTGCCGCAGCGGCGAACAGCACGATCGTCCCGCGCTGGGCGCGAGCACGCGCGACATCGGTTTTCGGCATGAGGGTCCCCCGTGAGGTGGTTCTGGTGCGGTGATCTGGGCGGCCGGGGCCTGTCAGGCCCCGGCCGCGGCCCGGCTACGGCCGGGGCCTGGGCGGGCCGGGCGGCCGGGTGGCGCGCCGGATGGCCCGGGGCGGAGCCGGCGGCTTGGCCGGCATCGACTTCTTCGCGGCCGGCGGGGTCGGCGGTGCAGGGGTGGGCGGGGTCGGCATCTTCGGCACCCCGGCCGGCCCGCTGGCCGGCGGCTTCACCGAGCTCGGCGTCTTCGTGCCGGCCGCCTTGGGACCGGGCGTCTTGGCACCGGCCGCAGCCGATGCGCCCCCAGGAGTCCTCGGCGCGATGGCACCGGCCCGGGGCCCGGGAGGAGTCGCGGCCCTCGCGTTCGGCTGGATCTGCGCCAGACCGAGGTTGACCTGCGCCTTCGTCCCCTGCTTCGCTACGAACTTGCCGGCCGTGACCGTGTTGCGCACGTACTCGTCCTTGAAGTCCTTGGCCTCCTGGACCTTCTTGTCGACGGTGCGCGCCTTCACAGCCTTGAGGTCGTCGCCGACCTTCTTCCCGCGCGCCATGGCCGCAGCGCCACCACGCTTGGTCGCGGCAACACCGCGGGGGATCCCCACAGGTGCGCCCACCGTGGCCATGAAGGCGAACTTCCCGGCCTTGGCGCCGTACTTGGCAGTCGTGGCGGCCGCCTTACCGGTGGCCATGGTGGCCCTGCCGCCCCTGGTCTGGGACATCTTGTTCGCGGCCGCCGTGGCCAGCCGCTTCTTCAGGGTCTGCTTGGCCGCCTGCTGCGCCGCGACCTTCGCGGCCGTGCTCGCACCGCCGGTGCCGACTGCCGCGGCCGCGTTGGTGGCAAGCCGCGCCGCAGTCCGCAGCCGGCCGGCCTTGCGGTTCGCCTGCGGTGAGCCGACCCAGGCGTTCTTGGCGGACTTCAATCCCTGGCCGACGGGCTTGCTCACGCGCCGCGCCTCGCTGCGGGCCTCGCCCCACATCTGCTTCAGACCGGGGGCGGTCTCGGCATAGCGGCCGGGACTGCTGAACACGGAGCGGCGGCCGGCGCCGCCCACACGCGCATTGGCCAGCTTGCGGTTGAGGTTGACCGCGATGCTCTGCGCGGTCTGCTTGATCTTCTTGTGACCGGCCAGACCGGCGACGGCCGTGACGTCGATGACGATGAACTTCACGGCCAGGACGTCACCGGTGTCCGCGTCGATCAGGGCCAGAACGATCAGGATGAAGATCGCCAGGAAGAGGATGGCGATGATGATGCCGAGAACGGCCTTGGTGATCGCGGAGAACCAGCGCCACAAGGTGGCACGGCCGCCGCCGGGCAGAATGCCGGCGGTGAGGGCCCAGTGACCGCGGATCGCCTCGAAGGCCAGCCAGCCCTGCGCCGTGAGGAACGTGCCGGTGACCAGGATCATGAGGATGGCCACGATGACCGCGGCGATCGCGACGAACAGAGCGGAGAAGGCAAGGTCGGCGGATGCCCGCTTGGCCTTGGGCTTCACGTCCCCGCAGGCCGCCTCGAACTTCTTCGCGTTCTCGTTGAGTTGCCCGATGAAGTTCGTGTCGTAGATCGAGTCCATCATCGCGGCGTCCCAGTAGTTCATCCCGAGCTGGTCGAGGTTGAACTCGGCGAGCTTGTACTCGCGGAAGGCCTTGTCGCACGGCCCGTCGAAGGTCTGCCCGTACACCATGAGCTCGTTGGGTTTGACGATGAACGCATCGACCAGGGCGTCGGTGATCGGCTTCGCTACGTTGTCCGGGTCAGCGCTGCCCTTGGCGCTCGCGGGGTCGTCGGCCAGGACGATGCTGGCGACCTCCAGGGTGAAGTCCTTAGCCTTGCCCAGCAGGCCTCCTTCCGAGAGCAGCATGGTGGAGCCCTGCGGCTGCGCCTGGTCGTGCTGGCCGAGCAGGACCTGGGCCGGCGAGACAAGCACGGTGGTGGTCAGTGCGGCGACGACCAGGGAGACCCCGATTTCGGCGAAGCCGCGCGAGCGCTCCTTGAAGAGGATCAGCCAGCCGCAGTAAAAGCCCGCGAAGGTCAGGAACAGGCCGGGGAGGCCGAGCCGGTCGATGACCTGGTTCTTGATGGTGCTGGAGATGTTCTCGACGGGACCGACCATGACCTTGGCCAGCCCGAAGTTCAGTGCCCACTTGATCAGCCAGCAGGTGAAGCCGATGACCCACTTCGAGACGCCGAAGAGCAGCTGGGCAACGATGTTCCAGATCTTGAGGTCGATGTCCTTCCAGCCGCCCGTGTCCGTCTTGACGGTGTAGGAGCTGATCGGGACGCCGTCCTTGTCGGTGACGTTGAACGGCTGGAGGATGCCGTCGCTGCCGTCCTTGGGCTTCTGGTTCAGGTTCTTGCCGCCGGGGCCGGCAGCCGGCTTCGCCGGCGCGGACGTGCTTGGCGACGGCGACGGCGAGGGGTCTGCCGTGGCTGCAGGGGCCAGCACCACGGTGAACAGGGCCAGCAGAACGCCGATCAGACCGAGGCGCCGCTTGAGGCCACGCTGCCGGAGGCGACTCATGCCAGGACCCCGTCCGCCGCCTCGGCGAGCTCCACGGCCTCGTCGGCTTCGTCGTCGAGCTGACCGGGCGTCGTGGTGATCGCGGCGGCCGCCTTCTCGTCCGCAGGGATCAGCACCTTGATGCCCGCGATGCGCTTGCGGAGGTCCCGGTACAGGCCCTCGCCGGCCCGCAGGGCGCGCTCGGTCTCGCTGACGTTGAGCGGGCTGAGGTTCTCGGTGATGACCTTGAGCATTTCGTCGTCGATCGGGTCGAGGTCGAGGAACTCCAGGCACCGCGCGGCCAGAGCCTTGCCGCGGTGGCGGAAGACGAAAATGTGGCTGAGCAGCGCCCTGATCTTGTCGCCGATCTCGTTCTTCGGTCCGATGTCGTACGGGTCGTGGCTGCCGGCGAAAGCTCCGGCGTTGTGCTTGCGGCCGTCGGCGATGAGCTCGAGCATCAGGTTGGAGCCCTCGGCGGACGAGGTGAGCCACCAGCACTCGTCGAGGAAGACGCCGGCGAACTCGTTCGGGTCCGCGAAGGCGATCTCGCGGCAGAGCGCCGTCATCAGGTACATCAGCCGCCAGCCGAACCGCTTTTCGACCTCCAGGCTCGGGAGGCGGTGCTCGGAGAGCTCCTCCTTGGTGGGCAGGCCCAGGCGGTCGACGGCGAAGACGATGCTGTCGGAGTCCGTGATCCGCACGACCGGCAGCGTCGGGTCGAAG
Organism: Streptomyces sp. NPDC015532; assembly: GCF_043078065.1. Taxonomy (NCBI): domain Bacteria; kingdom Bacillati; phylum Actinomycetota; class Actinomycetes; order Kitasatosporales; family Streptomycetaceae; genus Streptomyces; species Streptomyces sp. NPDC015532. The sequence continues at coordinate 48,413 of NZ_JBIBSY010000027.1, forward strand.
ATGGTGCGGCCGAGGTCCTTCTTCGCCAGCGAGCGCAGCTTGCGGACGAGTTCGGAGGCGGCGGCGCGGACCGCGTTGTCGTTCGGCTCGTCCGGGTCGGGTGTGCGGGCCCGGTCGGCAAGGGTGTCCATCAGGGCGGTCATGCTCGGCTTCGGGCCGAGCCGGGTGGCCTCGATCGCCTCGGCGAGGGTGATGCCCTCGATGCTCATCGAGCCGATGTCCAGGAGCGGGGTGAGGAAGGACTCGGTGTAGCGGGCGGCGCGCGGGCCGCGGAAGACGCGCAGGGGGTCCAGGCTGACGCCGGCGTTCTCGTCGACGTTGATGATCTGGGTCGTGCCGGGGCACGCGAGCGCGAACCGCGACCATTCCTGCTGGGGAGTGCGGTCGATGACCAGGGCGCGGCCGCGGGAGTTCCTCTGCCCGGTCCGGTGGCCGGTGGTGAGGATCGAGTACATCGCGCACTTCATCGCGACGGACTTTCCGGAGCCGAGCTCGCCGACGAACGCGGCGGACGCGGAGGCGTTGACGCGGGGGCCGTGGGAGAAGTCGACCAGCACGGGGCGGACGCCGCCGCCGTTGAGCTGGAGGCCGAAGAGGCTGCCGGAGTCGTCGCCCAGGCCGGCGCCGCAGAACGGCATCGACATGGCGAAGTCCCGGGCCAGCAGGTACTGGGTGTAGTCGAGCATCGGGCCCGGGGTCTTGGTACCGGGCAGCATGCCGTGGAACAGCGCGACCTGGTCGCCGGTGGGCCGCACCAGCGTGTAGTCGTTGCCGCCGAAGTGGTTGGCCAGCGACGTCGCCTTCTCATCCGCCTCCTCGGGGGTCGTGCCCCACACGCAGGTGGCGACGGTGGCGCGGATCTCGACCTCGGTGCTGGAGGCGGTGAGCCGGTCGCGGTACTCGTCCAGGGCGAAGGACGCCTTGTCGAGCGATGCCGGCACACCGGAGGTCTCGCCGTCGTACTCGCCGCGCTGGTGCGCGAGCTCGCGCTGCTGCCGCCGGCTCTTCGGCTCGGCCTTCGAGCCGGACTCGACGTGCAGCCGGACGGCCCAGTCCACGGGGAAGTTGAACTCGTCCAACGCCGCCAGGTACTCGCTGCCGGGGAACCGGAAGGCTTCCGGCATCTCGGAGAGCACGCAGAACGCCTGGTAGGAGTCGCCGTGTTCGCTGGTGGCGCGCAGGTAGCGGCGCTTGAAGGGGTTGGTGGGGCCCTTGGAAGCGCGGGTGCCGCGGCCGCCCTCGTCGAGGATGACCTGGGTGTGGGCGGTCACCGTGTGGCCGCGGCCGCGCAGACCCCGCGGTGCGCCGTCCTCGGGCAGGAGCGGCTCGTTCAGGCCGCGGCGGGCGCTGTGCCCGTAGATCCACAGGATTTCCGCCTCGGTGGCGGGTCGCATCTTGATGCCGGAGGGCCAGCCCGCCGCCAGGCGGGTGGCCTGCTCCAGGCGCTGGCGTTCCTCGGAGAGGGATATCGGGGCGACCGGCAGGCCGAGGGCGCCCATGACTTCCGACTGGACGGAGGAGAAGACGGCCCGGGTGCTCTGCTTGAAGTCGACGTGGGACAGGGGGACCGCGAGGAAGTCGACGCGGCCGGTGAGTTCGAGGTCCTGGAGCTGGTCGAGGACCTTCAGCGCCAGGTCGACGTACTCGGGGGAGGCGTCGAGGTCGACGCCGGCGGTCATGCGGGTGACGACCGACGCGGCGTCGACGCTCGGGCACAGACTGAGCAGGAGGGCTTCGCCCCGCAGGGACTTGAAGAGGGACTCCAGGGAGTCCAGTCGCTCGCGCTTCGTGGACTTCGAGGCGTGGGTGTAGTTCTCAGTGTCGACGCGCCACACCGCCCACACGGTGGCGGCAGTGGTCCAGATCAGGTGGCCGCTGATGTGCCGGACGGGGAGACGCATGGCGTTCTTCTTTCTGTGCTGGTGGTGATGTCGAGGCAGCTGGTTACTGCTCGTCGAGTGAGGCGAGGAGGGCCTGCAGCCCGGTCTTCGGCTCCGGCCGCGCGGCCGCGGTGGCCACCGGCGCGGCGGCCGTTGGCACCGCGGTCGCGGCCGCACGGGACTTGCGCGCGGGTACGGGTGCGGGCTTCGCGAGGGCTGCCGCCGGGGCGGGTCGCTCGGCGGACCGGACGCGCACCGTGCAGGTGGCGGTCGCCAGTCGCGGTCGAGCGACCCGCTGCGGCTTGCCGGCCAGGCGCCCCTGGGCCGGGGTGGAGGAGTAGATGAGCAGGCTGCGCACGGCGCGTGCCGGGTCCCGGCCGTCGAGCCGCGCGTACCGCAGCAGCCAGGCCAGACCCCAGGGGATCAGTGCCATGAGGATGAAGTTCATGGCGCCGAAGTGGGCCCACAGCTCCCTCGTCATGACGAGGAGACCGAAGCTGATCACCATGGTCATGACCTGGGTGATCGTGTAGGGCCCTCCCGGGAGCCGACCGGCTCCCGGGAGCTTGCCGATGACGAGCGGGTGCTTACGAGCTCGCGTGTACGAGTGCCCGATCAGCTCCTCCTCCGAGGCGCTCACGAGATCCGCCAGCCCTTACCCGCCAGAGCGGGCGCCTCGCCCGGAGCGTGGACCACGGAGACCGAGGCCGCGGTGTCGTCGATCTCGGAGCCGACCTTGGTCTTCAGGACGTTGAGGTTGCTGATGCCCCAGAGCACGAGGGCGGCCAAGACGAAGGCGACGAGGGTGCCGACGAAGGAGCGGGTCTTCCACCAGGCCATCAGCACGGCGATGATCGCCATGAGGGTGGCCACGGTGAGGACCAGCGTGCGGACCTGGCCCGTCTTGGTGTTGGCCCAGTCGAGGACGTCGCCGGCGAGGACGACGTGGTCGGGGTTGGCTGCTGCCAGGGTGTGCATGAACGATTCCTCTTTCTCAGGAGTTCGACGGCGACGGCGAGGGAGTCGCCGTGGCTGCGTCGGGGCTTGGGGTGGTGGTGGTGTGCGGCGCCGCGGAAGGCGGGCTGCTCGCGCGGATGGCCGGGGCGTCGTCGACGGACGCGACCTCCCAGCGGCCGGCGCGGGACTTGAGGGTGAGCGCGTAGCTCAGCGAGACCGGGCTGCCGGCCTGGTCCGTGGCATCGACCTGGACCAGCTGGTGCAGCACCGTGCCGTCGGCCGGCACCTTCTGCTGGCCGGAGCCGGACGAGTCGTCCTGGACGCCGGCCACCTTCAACGCGGCGTACGGCGCAGGGCTGATGGGCTGAAGCCGCGTACCGGGCGAGGTGTAGCGGTCGAGTTCGGTGGAGCCGGTGAGGTAGGCGGCCAGGAACCCGCGCGCGGTCTCCACCGACGGGTCGGCGCTGCTCGACCCGCGGTCGGTCTCGTACGCCAGGCCGCCGGGCTTGACGGAGGCGGGTGCGGCCACCTGCGCCGGCAGGGACGTCGCGGCGTAGCCGGCATCGGATGCCGCCTTGTCGGCACCGCCGGCACTGGCCGGGCCAGTGGCCTGAATGCCGACGCGGAAGTACTGCACCCCCAGGCGCTTCGCCTTGCCCTTGTCGTCGTGCGCCGTGACGTCGGCGGCCACGGTGATCGACCAGTAGCCAGGCTGAACCTCATGGGAGGCCAGGACGGTGGACTGCGTGGCCTCGCGGGTCCCGGGCTTGACGGCCAGTGCGAACGAGCCGGAGTAATACGGCGCCAGGTCCCGCTCGGTGCCCTGGCCGGCCTGGAGGTAGGCGGCGACGAACAGTTCGGCGAAGCCCGCCGGCCCGACCGAGGACGCGGGCGCTGCGGCAACGACCGGCTTCGTCGCGCCCTGGGCCGGGCCGGACGCGCTGAGGAACGCCAGCATTCCCAGAGCCGGGCCTGACGCCACGAGAGCCCAGGCACCGACGCGGGCCAGCCGGGAGATCCCGGACATGTGGGCGGTGCTCGCCTTCCACCCGGTTTCATCCGGCTGGTCCGTCGGCGACTCCTGGTGCTCCTCGACCTCCTCGTCCCAGACTTCCGCCTCGACGAACTGCTTCTTCTTGTCGGCCTTCCGCTGCCGGCGCTGGCGCTTCACGACGCCGTCCGCAGGGCCTGGACCGTCAGGACGGTCGAGATGCGCTCCTTGAGCTGAGCCGGCGTACGGGCCAGCAGCACATCCCACGACGCCAGGGCGGGCTCCGACTCGCTGTCGAGGAAGGCCCGCATCTGCTGGTGCAGGTCACGGTCCATCGGCCGGCTCACCAGAGCGGCGGCAATCTTGGTCAGCTCGCGCGAAGCACGGGCCACACGGGCCTCGTCGGCGTCGAGCAGCTGTCGGCCGGTGCCGGCCGGGGACTTCGTGGTCACGTCGGTTCTCCCGGAGGTTGAAGGGTGGGGGCGGGGCGTTAGGGGCTGGAGGAGCTCTGGCGGGCCTCTCGCCTGCTACAGGTGTCGAGGAAGTCCGCGGTGTGACAGTCGGGCCGAAGTTTTTTCGAGGGACTTCTGCGGCGGTCCATCCACGGCGCGGGCCGGCGGCTCTCAGGCCGCGGCGCGGTACTGGGCGAGGGGCGACTTCGTGCGCAGCGTGCGAACGGCACGGCTGGCGTGCTGCCGCAGCAGGTCCCCTTCGTGGCCCATGGAGCGGGTGGTCATGTGCCGCTGCTCGGGCCGCTGCGAGGTGGACAGGTAGTACCGGGCGATGCGCTGCGCCTCGAGCTCCTTCAGCGCTCCGATCTCCACCGCCCACAGCAGGAGGTCGAGGACCTCCGTCCGCGCCTCGTGACGTGACAGGGCCGGCTCATCGGCGCCGACGAGCTCCATCTGGGCGGCGCGCATCAGCAGGTCTGCGAGCTCGACCGTGCCGTGCGGGGTGTCGGGGTCCTCGCTGGAGACGACGTGGGCGTAGCGGGTGTGGCACTCAGCTGAGGCAAGAGGCGCGACGCCGGCGGCGAACTCCTGGACGTCCTCTATGTCGTCGAGGCAGGCGGCCAGGGTGCGGCGGGTCAGCTGCAGGGTGTCGAGCGCGAGGTTGTTGAAGATCCGTCGCGGCCGTCGGTCGAGCGGGTAGGTGCGGACGACCTCGAAGGCGGCGCCCAGCACCGTCGCGCAGACGTCGTCCCACGGAAGGCCGTACGAGCGCTGCTGCGTCTTCGCCATCAGGACCGTTTTGGGCAGGAGGACGCGTACGGCCACCCGCCACGCGAGGTGGGCGTCGAAGCCGGTCCCGCCGGCGCGCTCGACCAGCAGGTGCATGACGCGGTCGTGTCCGTCCAAGTCACCGCGGCGGTAGTAGACGGAGATCTTGTCGACCACGTCCTGGGGACTGGTTGCCCCAGCGAGGTCGGGGTGCTCCTCGGCCCACGTGGCGACGCGGTCCGCGGCCCTCAGGTCGCGGCAGAGCACGTCCCAGTCGCGGTTCATCAGGGCGAGCGTGTCGTAGCGGGTTGTGGACTCGGAGGAGTCAAGTGCCGGGGTGTGCTGGGTGGTGGCCACGTCCGTGTCCGTCCTTTCGCGCCATCTGGTCTCGATGGCGCTCACACTCCCGAGGCCCCCCTTGACCGCGGTCTGACGGCGATTCCGGCGCGACGAGGTCAAGGGGAAACCGGCCCTCGGCACCCGGCGGCCCACTGGGCAAGGGGGGCCGCGGTCAAGGGGTGGGCGCAGTGGTCAAGGGGGATGGCATCCACTCGGCGAGGTGGATGGGAGCGACCCACCTCCACCGAGGACGCGGTGGAGACCACTTCCAGTGGACGGACCTAAGGCACCGCGGAGCCGGCGCCATCCACTGGACCGGATGGACCACGCCCCGTCGCAGGGCTCACGAACCTCCACCCACTGGCCACCCACGGTGGGCCCGGACGTCCCGCCCATCGGCCCATCGCGATGGACGCCATCGCGAACTGGGTCCGAGACACCCCGGGTCGCCCTCGCCTTCACACGCCGTTCTGCACGGCGCCGGGCTCCGGTGGGTGCCGCCGGGGAGGAAGCGCCAGCCGCGCCCCGCGGCTCCCCCTGCTCGGCGGCCGCCCGCATCGGACAGAGGCTGCCCGTGCCGGTGCCGTGCGCAGGCCTCATCGGATCCTGGCCCTCTGGCGCCTGCTGCGTTTCCCCTTGACCCGGGCCCAGGTCAAGGGGAAACAGCAGGCGCCCGGTCCCGTGGTCAAGGGGTGCAGGCACGGCCGGTCAAGGGGGTGGCCGAGGGGCCAGATGATGCGGTGAAGCTGGTCAAGGGGGAGAGGAGAGGGTGGCGAGGCGATCGCCGGAAGGTGTCTGCCGGCGATCACCTCGGGTGGGTGGCACGCGCGGTTTCACCGCGATCCAGCCTGCGGCTCGGCCGGCCACCGGGGCCACCCCATCGCCTCGTCCACCGTCCGTCATCGGTGGGCGCCACCGGTGCACCGGATCGGATGGAGCCCACCGAGTGGATGAACCACACCCCGTCCACTGGGTGTCGCCCACTGGGTGTCGCCCATCGGGTGGTCCGAGCCGATGGACCACACCCGATGGACGAAGGCGACTCTCCATCGGGTGGGCTCCATTGCGGGGCGCAGTCCCACCGGATGGAGCCCACCCTGCGCGCGGGACCGAGCGGTGGGGAGTGGGCCCGTAAGTGGCCGGGTGGGGAATGGCGGGTGCGTCACGCCGGCCGCGGTAGCGACGGCAGCGTGCGCTCGCGCCGCCCCACCCTCGACCGCGACTCCACGGCGGCTTGTCGCGGGCCCGTGTTTCTCCTTGACCAGGGCGCGGGTCAAGGAGAAATCGGCCGCCGCGAAAGCTGGTCAAGGGGCGCCTCTGAGACGTCAGGACCACCGTGGCCCGTCGCGGATCGTTGAGCTCCTCCGGGCCGCGGCGGGCGCCCGCTGTGTGGAACGTGGCGCCGGCGTGGTCGGCCCATCGCCACCCGGGGTGTGGAGAGCCCGGAGCGGTGGAGTGGACGGCTCACGATGCGGCCCGCTCCAGATGCCGGGTTCGGCATCGGACACACAGGCCGGTGGAACCGAGCGCCGGGCGGGTGCATCCGCTGCCGTCCCACCCCGCGCACGCCTCGGGCTCCACCGCTGAGGACGGGCGGCCGGCGCGCATCCCCTCGTGCTCCTCTCGGCACGGCCTGCACCTGCGGCCCGGCTCTGTCCGGTTCAGCAGCAGGACGGCGCAGCCGCACTCGGGGCACCGGCCCCGGGGAATGGCGGGAGTGGAGCGCGGGGTGGGGGTGTCGGTGGGGGTGGAGTGGACGACGAGGGTGGGAGTGGGCGCCTCGGGCTGGGCGGTGGCGCGGCGCCGGTCGCGGACGATCTCCTCGCACACCGAGCACCGGCGGCCGCTGCTCCACAGGACACCGGCCTCGCAGTCGAAGATCCCGCAGCCCCAGTGCGGCAGGCCGACGCCGAGGATCCACCGGCCGGGGTCGCGGATTTCGTCGGTGAAGAACCGGCAGGCCCGTGCCTCCAGGCGCTGTCGCAGCCGGGTGTCGTCGATGCCGGAGCGCAGCTGCTGGCCGACCTCCCGGGCGATGCGCCGTTGCATGTAGACGCTGGTCTGTCGGTAGAGCCTGTGCACCGGCTCGAGAACGGCGTGCACCCGGGCGCTGATGGTGAGCCCGGGTCCGTCGTAGGTGCCGGTGTGGTTGGTCAAGGGGGTGCCCGCGGGCTTGGTCAAGGGGGTGGTCAAGGGGGTTTGGTGGTCATCCGCGCGCAGCGCGAGTCCACCTTCGCCGTCGCCGTGCGGTGGTTGCGCACCGCGGTTTTCCACAGCTTCACCTACCTGTACTTCGCCTACGGCGGGTGAGAAGGGGGCGCGCTCGTCATCAGGTCGGTCAGTCCTAGGTTCTTCCTTAGTCGCGAGTGATCCCGCATCAACCGAGGAACCCGATCCCTCACCAGGACCAGAGGTGGAGGAGGGTGCGACGTCCGCGGTGGACGGTTGTCCACAGGGGTCCTGAGGAAGGGCGGCGGGGATGTCGTGGGCGATGAAGTGGTGGCGGCCGCGCACGCCGGCCCTGCGCTCCACGGTGATCCACCGCGTGGCCTCCAGCTCGTCGACGATCTCCCCGGCGGCCGCGGTGGTGAGCGGCTGGCCGGCCCGTCGGCCGCTGTGGTGGTGGAGCGCCCCTGCGATCTCCGACTCGGTGAGCGGGATCCGCTGGGCCTGGGCGTACGCGATGAGTGCGTACGCGCGCAGCTGGCGCGGGGTGAGGTCCTCGGAGGCGGCCACCGGGATCCATACGAACCGCTCGGTCGCAGACAGGGGCCGGGTACGGCGCACCGCCGAGGCGCCGCATCCGCCGGGCAGGGAACGGCGGGTCGAGGACAGCTCGACGACGCCGTCGTGCGCGGGGCGCATCAGCTGCGTCATGCCGCGCTCGACGGAGGACTTCGACAGGCCGACGTACTCCGCGATGGTCACGGTTGCCGCCGTGCATCCCTCGGGACGCGACGCCAGCGCGGCGATCTTCACGTACGCGGTCAGCGCGACGTCGGCGTAGTGCGGGCTGGTGACGAGGCGCAGGGGCACCTTGACCCGCTGGCGGCGCTGCGGGCGCGCCTGATCGCCCGCCGGCGGCGGGCTACTCGGTGGTGCTGCTGTGCAGGGCACGCTTCTCCTGGCGCACCGGTGCCGCGGGGCGGCGACTGGGGTGCGCTGGGTCTCGACGGCGTCCGGCAAGGACGCGCGGTCTGGGGTCTGGCCAGAGGCACTCGGGCGAGGGCTGAAGGAACGGGTCCTTCAGCTGCTACGGGTGTCGAAAAAGCCGACGGTGTGACAGTCCGGCCAAAAAAATCCCCAGCGAACCTGTGACCTGCGGGTCAAGGGGCTCTCTGGGTTGGCGGCAGGCCCCCTTGACCGGGTCCGTGAAGGCTCGTCGGCCAGGTGTGGGGAGCGAGGCTTCGGCATGGCTGGTCAAGGGGTGTCGGCTGGAGCTGGTCAAGGGCAGACCGCTGGACCGCTGTGGGCCACGGTGGATCCGGGCCGCACCGACCCAGAGAGTGGGAACGCAGCGTGGCGCTGGCGTCACGGACGGGCGAATAACCACCGCGATCGGCGTGCTTCGATGGCGTCCGAGCTGACAAAGGGCATGGGTGTACTGCAAGATGGACCCCGTTCTCCCGGGTCGCCCCGGGAAACGACAAACCCCTTCGGGGGGATTGCTGCTGGAGGGCAGTGATTGCCGGACCATTCGGTCCGGCCCTCGCTCGGACTGGGCTGCTAACCCGGGTCGGAGCGGTGACGGCCGGCAGAGGAGCTGCTAACTCCGAAGCCGGTGGAGAGGGGCGAGGAGCAGCCTTTGCTAGAGGCGCCCGCCCGGAAGACCTACGACATCCTCAACTCCCCCTTCCCGGGGGATTTCGTGTTTCTGGGCCCGGCCGTGCCGGGCCGCCCCCACGGCAGCGCCGCGCCCGGCGCGGCGAAACCGCCCCGGGTCTGCGCGGTGCTGGTCATGGGAGAACCGCCTTCTCGGTTCGCCGGGCCCGTCCTCGGCGCTGTGCGCCGGGGGCCCGAGGTGAGGCGTTTTGGATCAAGCGGAAGTCACCCTATCCCCTGACAGCCGCCGTGCACACGCACTCAGCGCGTTGTCCACGCGACGTCGAAAAGTGCGGCCAAGAGGGGGCAGTTGACGCAGAGGGTTACTAACTGGCGCTTCCCGTGCGGATAGTCACGCGATCCGCACGTACTACCGTCAAAAGGTATGAGGTTGGGCGCTCATCCGTATATCCGACTCTTCGAATCTCGAACACCGCGGTGCCGGCCTTGGCCTTGAGGAGTGAGCACTCCTCGGTGGTGGCCGACCTCGCGCCCCAGCTGCTGGTGTGGCTGTCCTCGCGCCGCAGCGTGCCCGCCGTGAACGGCGCGACGGTGGCGGCCTCGGCCCCCGACGCCGCGAGCAAGTCCGGGGTGAAGAGGGTCTGCTGCGCCCACGGGATGCCGGCCTGCAGCAGCACCGACTGCCGGACGGACAGGACGGCGTCCGGCGTGAGGCCCAGAGCCTCGACCGCGGCGGCGTCGGTACCGGGAACCCCGCGCCTCGTGTCGTCGTGGCCGCCGTCGCCGGACTCCGCCGGCCTGATCAGCCCGTCCTCGTGCAGGCGGACCGTCATGGCGAGAGCCGGCTGCAGTACTCGACTGCGGCGGCGCGGGGCCGTCTCGACCAGGCCCTCCTCTTCGAGGAGCCGCAACGCCTGGGCCACCGTGTTCGGGGCGACGCCGAGCTTTTCACCCAACTCGCGCTGGCCGGGGAGCTGATCGCCCGGGGCCAGCCTGCCGCTCAGGATGTCGGCGCGCAGCGCGGCCGCGACCTGCTCGTGCGGGTGATGGGACGTCATGGGCACATCTTGCCGCACCCGCCAGAACTCTCGGCTCATCCGCTCTACCTCTCCTTGACGTGATCGCCAATGGCGTGCATCATCTGACGCAACTGCATTAAGGCAGTTAAGGCAGATGGCGCGTGAAAAAGCAAGCGGCCCCCGGGGCTGGTCCCCCCGGAGGCCGTGAACGCGCCCTCACCCACCAGAGCGCAGGAGATGAGAACGCGTGAACACCATGATGGCAGCCCACCCGCCGAAGCCGGCAGACGCCCGCGGATTCACCGAGGACGGCATCGCCCGGTACCTCGCCGACACCGAGTCGATCGACGACCTCGTCGCCGGCGGCTACCTGGCCGGCCACGACGGCCGACTCATCGCCCAGCAGCTGCGAGCCCCGCAGCTGCGCCGGGCCATCACCCACTCGGTGTGCCACACCGTCCAGCCGGACGTCGACAACTTCTACCAGGAGGACGGCGAACCGGACGCCGACTGGCAGCAGCGCCGCGCCCGCACGGTCCGCGACCACTGCACCGTCTGCCCGGTACGGGCCGCGTGCGCCGAGCTCGCCCTCCGCGACGACGACACCGTCGGCGTCCGCGGCGGCCTCGCTCCGGAGAAGCTGACCCGCCGCCTGGTCGCCGAGACCACCAGGCTGGAGCGCGCCCGCGCCCTGGATGGGCGCACCGCGGAGGCCCGGCGCGCCCGCATCGCCGCCGGCGCGGAACTGCAGAGGCTCTCCGGCCAGTACCTCGGCACCTCCGGCAAGCCCGAGAAGCGCCTGGAGAACATCGAGAACATCCGCGAGGCCGCCCGCCGGCGCGACGAACTCGTCGCCGCCTACCGCCGCGCCGCCGGCTGGACGGTCGCCGCATGACCCCCGCCGGCGACGAACGCGCCCTCAACCGCGCTCTGGTCAGCGCCCTCGCCCGCCGCGACGACGTCCTCTTACTCCCCGTCCTCGTGCCGGCCGGCGCCGACGTACCGCCCGTCCACCCGCTCACCGTGCTGCTCCTGGTCCTGCTCGGCCAGGCCACGGCCGAGCGCGACGCCTACAGGGACTGGATCACCCAGGACCCGACCCCGCCCAGCGACGACCCGCTGCGCGCCCGGGCCGCCGATGCGGCCAGCAACCTCGCCAGGAGGGACTCCCCGTGACACCCGACCTCGCCCCCCATGGCGCGGCCCTGGCCGAACTCTTCGGCAGCTGGCAGTTCGTCCTCGGGGCGCTCGTTCTCACCCTCGGGCCGGCGATCGCCCTGCGCCGGCGCCGCGTGGCCCTGGCCGCGCTCACCGACACCGAGCGCGCCGCGGCCGCCGACCGCCGTGGCCGACGGATCGAGGACGTCCTCACTGTCGTCATCGCCGCGGCCGCGGCCGCCCTCTCGGCCACCGGTCTGCGCCGGGTCGGCCACCACCAGATGGGCCTGGACACTCCGTTCGACCTCCTGCCCTTCGTCGCACTGGACGTCGCGGCGATGGTCTGCGGCCGCCGAGCCCGCCGCCGCGCCCGCGACGGCGATGGGCCGGGTCTGTCCGGAGCTCTCTTCTGGATTCTGGCCGGCATCAGCTCGGTCTTCTCCGCGTCCGAAGCCGCCTCTCTCCTCGGCGGCGCCGTTCGCGCGGTGTGGCCGGTCCTGGCGGCCGTGCTCTGGGAGATCGGCTCGCTCGAGGAGCGCCGCGCCGCCCGCAACAAGGGCGGACGCCCGGACCGTCGCATCGCCCTGGTGCGCCTGCTCCACCCCGTCGAGGCCTTCCGCGTCGCGCTGCTGCTCGCCGCCCGCCAGGACCTGGCCCAGGAGGAAGCCACCGCCGAGGTCCGCATCTCCCGGGCGGCCTACCGCTGGTACCGGCTGCGCCGTGCCCAGGACGCGGTCAAACGAGCCGGCGGGATGACGCGCTGGGTATACCGCCTCGTCGAGATGCATGCCGACGCCCGCGCGCAGGATGCCAGTGAACGAGCAGGATGCTCCGACCCCGCCATCCTGAACCGCGTCGTCGCCCGCTTGCAGATGCGCGTACGCCAGTCCGACATCGCCGGGATGAACCTGAGGAATCCCGCTGCGTTCGAGGGCATCCTCAACACCCTGATCGGCACCATGCCGACCATCCCATCCCAGTCGGCCGACCCTCATCCTGCGTCCTCATCCCACCCCGCTAACGACGAAGAGCCGCAGCTCAGGGCCAGGATGGCTGAGGGCGGTGAGCCCGGGGGCGACAGTGACGACGAGGACACCGCCTCGCCGCACCCGGACGTCGACGCTGAGCAGGATGAGCCGCCGGGCGCGGAGCGGAAGACCGACGAGGAGGTCATGGCCGCCTTCGTCGAGACCGTCCCGCGTAAGGATGACGGCACGTTCGCCTGGGGCATCAACAAGTGCGCCGAAGCCCTCGGCATCGGCAACCCGCGGGCCAAGCGGTTCCTGAAGACGCAGGCCGATTGGCTGCCCGAGGCGCTGGCATCCCATCCCGCGGCGCATGGCGCCGACGGCGAGGAGCCGGACCACTTCGACCAGGCCCTCGCCCTCGCGAACGAGCCGCCGCAGCCGGCCGCCGCCCCCCGGGCTCTCGATCCCGCCCTGCCACCGGCCGGAGCGCAGCTGGCCATCGACGAGCGCTTCGCCCTCGACCCGACCGTGGGCGACTTCGAGCAGCACGACAGCGGCCTCCTCCTCCCCGCAGCAGCCGGCATCCGCCAGCCCTGACCTGACGCCCCGCTCCGCAGGGCGCCCGAAGGCTGCCCGCGAGCACGACCGTGAGGACCACCCATGCCCGCCACCTCCTTCGACCAGCACGTCAACGAAGCCCTCGACCTCATCGCACCGGCCCGCCGCCAGGTGAACGCCGGCCGCCCGGCCCGGACCGCCGGCGCCCCGCAGCACCGCCGGCCCCGCCTCGCCCTCGTGCGGCGCCCCGCCCCCCACGAGGGGAGCGAGCAGTGAGCACCACCCCTTCCACCCGCGGCCGGCGCAGCCGGGCGCACGACGACGCCATCCAGGGCGAACCGCACGCCACCCCGGAGACGGAGGACACCATGGGAGCTGACGAGACGCAGCTGCGCCGCGTCTTGTCCCGCATCGGTGTCCGGCCGCTCGGTCATGCCGAGCAGCCCGTCGACGAAGAGCCCGAGGCCGCCGCCCACCCCGCCCCGGACCAGCAGCCCGTCGCCGCCACCCGGCGAAACCCGGTGGAGCCCGGCGGCGGCCGACTGCCCGCGCCCGGACAGACCATCGACCTCACGGAGCCCCCTGAGCAGCAGGCCCGGGCGGACGAACCGACGCTCCCCGAGGAGCAGGACGACACGGCAGACCCGGCGCAGCCACCCGAGACGCGACGCGTGGGTGAGGCGGCGAAGAGAGGGTGGCCGCCCCGCGTCCCCTGGCGCCGACACGAGGACAAGGACCAGGCCGAGGGCCCTGCCGCCGAGGCTGGCGACGACGACCTCCCGCAGCCGGAAGGCCACCAGCCCGACTGGTACCGCGTCCAGAAGACCGACGATCCGCAGGCGCCGGACCCGGGCACCTACGAGGTGCACAACCACTACTACGGCACTGGCCAGGACTCCTCAGCACCCGCGGGGGAGGGGGCCGGCCGGAGCCGCAACCGTGGCTCCCTCACCGCGTGGTGGGCCTCACTCACGCCGTTGCAGCGGTTCATCCTCCACAACGGATCAGCCGCAACCGCTGGCGCCTGGGGCTGGGGCATGTTCACCGCCCAGTGGAACACCGGCCTGCCCCAGTGGACGCTCGCCGTCATGCACGACGCCGCCGCCAGCAGCGCCGAGCCGTCGACCCCGTTCTTCGTCGGCGGCGGCGTGGTCCTGCTCGCCGCTGTCGTCGGCGGCGGCATCACCGCCTTCACCGAGAAGTGGCTGTACCGGCTGCCCTCGTTCTGCGCCGCAGTCCGCTTCCTCACCCACATCCCGGTCGCCTCCGCCGGAATCGCCCTCCTGCTCTTCTCCGCCCCCACTCTCTAAGGACACCCGTGACCAGCCTGCTCGCCGCCGGGGCCGGAACCAGCGCCCTCGGCCCGATGTCTGCCACCGCCGTCAGCGTCATCTTGATCGTGACGCTCATCTACGGCATCTGGGGCAAGGGGAAGAAGAAGCTGGCCCGAGGCCCGGCCCAGGCCATCGGCTTCTTCGCCGAGCTCGCCTTCCTGCGCGCCGACTCCTGGCCTCACGACCTCGGCACCGCCGTCCAGGACATCCCGCGCCAGATCGCCGCGAACCCCGATCTGGGATCCATCGGCATGACTGCCGTGGTGATCATCCTGCTCGTGCTGTCCTCCTTCGCCCCCATCGTGCCGTTCACCGGTGCCCTGTGGGGGATGCTCACCGCCGCCGCCATGGCCGCGGCACAGGGCTCTGTCTGGCGGGCGATCATCGCGGTTGCCACCGCCGCGCTGTCCCTGGTCGGCGCATGACCGGCAAGTCCGACGAGAGCCGGCCAACGACGAAGACCGCCAAGCGGGAACGACGCAGGCCCACTCTTGAAGAGATCCCGTTCGTCCGCGAGGTGCCCGTCGTAGCCAGCGCCACCATGGTCGTGCTGCGCTACGTGGGCGCCTGGCTGCGCGGAGGCGATGAGGAGAGCGGCGGGTTCGGCGTCCGCCTGCTCGCCCTCGGCATCGCCGGCTACGTCCCCCTCTACTTCGCGGAGAAGCATCCCGGGCTCTGGTACGCCTACGGCGGCGCGGGCTTCCTCCTCGTCACGACCGTCGCCGTCCGTACCGGCCTGTCGGCCGGCCGGACCGTGAAGGACCTGGAAGCCGCCCAAGCTCCCACCGTCGCCGAGGAGGAGCAACCGAGCACCGACCTCCAAAACGATCATGAAATGGCGGGGGAGGAGCACCTCGGAGCGGAGCCGCTCACCGTCAGCCCGGCCGAAGCGGACGCGGCGTTCGGCTTGTTCGTCGAGCACAACGTCGCCTTCGCCGTCCGCACGGATCCCAAGGGCGACCGAAAGGGCGTCCACACCGACACCCTCCTCAAGATCCTCAAAGCGAAGGAGATGTTGACCGACTGGACCGAACCCATGCTGAGGCAGAAGTGCAAGTCCCTCGGCATCCCCGTGCGCAAGCAGATGGGCATCCGGGGCCGGAACTACTTCGGGGTCCACATCGAGGACTTGGAGCAGTCCCTCGGCAGGGCTGTACGCGTACCCCCGCAACTGGTCCCTGACCTCACCGCGAACGCCCCCACCCCACCCCCGTCCGAGCCCCCCGCTCCACCCTCCGAGATCACCCTCATCCAGCCCCCTGCAGGAGCCGGCTGAACCACCCGCCGCCGCCCCCTGCCGGCCGCCGTCCGGAGGGGGTGGCTCGGCGCTCACAACAGGCCTTCCCCCGGCTTCCACTCCCCTACCGGGCAGAGAGCAGACCCACCCCCTACTAGCCGCATCTACGACTGCCTGACCTGCGGATCTATCCCAGCGATAGATGCGTCTATCGCGCCCATCTACCGCGCCCTACCGGCTTGTTCCCGTCCCGCCGCGCGCGCCCGCCCGGTACGGTCGAAGCACACTTCAGAGGACCAGTGGAGGGGGAGCCCGCGGTGGCATGGCGGTACGGGTGCGGCCCGTGCGGGGTCACGACAGGATGGCTGCCCAAGGACCAGGCCTCCGCCAAGCGGGATGAGCACCGGGATACCGTTCACGCTGGCATGATCCCGACGGTCGAGGTCTTCGAATCCAACGCCCGGCCGATCGCCAAAGATCCGGCCGCCCTGCGCATGTGGGCGATCATCGCAGCTGTCTGCGTGATCGCCTGGATCACCCAGAACATTCGCTGACCGGGGCCGCGTAGTGGTACCTCCTGCCCCCTCCCGGCCAACCAGCGCCTGACGAAAGCCCAGTGAGGTCGCGCGCTCAACTGGACGTTGCGTATTGAGAATTCAATGTGTAATGTGGATCTCGACGGAGAAAGTTCCGCATCCGTGTCACACGCAGCTCGCCTACGACACCTGTAGCAGTTGAGCGCACCCACACACCTTCCGGGAGTCCACCGTGACCACGCCCCGCACTCTCACGCTCGGCACCGCCATAGCGGCCGCCGCGCTCCTCGCCCTCACCGGCTGCGCCAATAAGCCCGTCACGCATGGCGAGGTCATCGACAAGCGCGGCTACGCCGGTCGCTGGATCCCCGAGTACAAGGACGTGTACCGCCAGGACTGCTCGACCATCCGCACCAGCTCGTTCACTGCCACCTCCTTCGCGGGCCGCAGCAGCGGCTCCAGCGGCGGCAAGTCCAGCGGCGGCAAGTCCAGCTCGTCGGGCGGCACCGGCAAGAAGAACAACAACACCACCACCGGCGGCTCCGGCGGCACCCCGCCCGGCAAGTCGCTCACGAACGGAGGTACCTCCGGCACCACCAAGCCCGACAGCAGCCAGCCCACCAAGCAGTGCCAGCGCAAGTACGTGGGCCGGAACCAGACCGGTCAGCACTGGCAAGCGGGCAAGTGGGAGCTCCGGCTCCGCGACGGCGACCGAACCGGATGGATCACGGTCTCCCAGACCACCTACGGCGACACCGATCTCCACGACCAGTTCTGACCAACCAGCACCCCCGGAGACCCGCCCATGCCCGATGTACCCGAGTACACGCCTTACAGCATCTACATGCTGGAGCCACACGCTGATCATGCGACCGCCGAGAACGGCCACATCCCGATCGAAGCCATTGCCGAGCGCGTCTATGGCAAGCCGTACAGCTCGCTGTGCGGATGTCAGCGGGACGACGAGCACATTGGCAACGACAGCGTGAAGCTGTACGAACTCACCTCCGACGAGAACTACCTGGAGGCACTCGGAGCCCTCGACGACGCCGAGATGTATCTGGGCCGGGACTCCCGCACCGGCGAGAGCATCGTCAAGACCGGCATGACTGAGCTGGACTACTGGCTGAGCATCCGCGTCGCTGACGAGAACACACCAGCCACTGTCGAGGCGAACCCGCCAGCAACGCAAGACCTTGAGAACGCCGTGTTCGAGTCCCGATTTTTCGCCGATCGCGCCTTCTCCCCGTCGCTGGAGCTGATCCTCGCCGATCTCATCCGCCGCAGCGAACTCCCGCGCGCTGACTACCTGTTCCGGCACTGGTGGTGATCGAAACGGAACGACGACCGCTGCCACGCAGCCCCGGTGAGTCACGACTGGCCCTCTTTCCCGGCGATCCGCTGCCACGTGACCAGTTACCCACCCCCAGCACACCCGCCCGACTACCTCCGATGCGGGGCCACCACCCGGTGGCCCCGCATCATCCAGTGGGAGACACCAGATGCACCCCTTCGTTCTCGGAACCGTCCTCGGAGCCGCCGTTACCCTGGTCGCTCTCGCCTTCTGCCGGCGACTCACCCGGCGACCGCACTGCCCCTGGTGTGCCACAGCCTCCGCCTGGCCCACCTCCCAGCACGACCCCCTGCACTGCCGCGGCTACGTACAAGAACGCCGCCGCGAGCGCCTCCGCGACATTGCACACGGACGCCCCGTCCCGGAAGCGAACCCCTGGGGCCACGCATATCTCCTTGACGAGGAACGACGCTAACCGCGGCGCACACTCCGACACGCCACCCTCGCGCGGCCACGCGCCCCGTCCAGCCGCTTCACACAGCCCACCAGATGAGGACCGATGGCTCGCTGCCCCGCCGCACTCCCGACGACTCCCACCCCCTGTGCCGGCCCCATCGTCGTTACCGTGCTCGACCAGGACAACGCCGGCGTCGACGGTTGCGAACACCACGCCGCACACCTCCTCGCCGCCCTCGACCGCGGCCGCGTCTTCGCACTGCCCCACGCCCCCGCCGGAGCCGCGCACCGCGCCTTCAAGGCCGCAGCTCCGCAGGGCGTCCGCCTTCACCGCCTGGCCGACGCCATCGTGACCTCGCCTGCAACGCCCCGATGAAGCGCGGGCCAGCCAGGCCCCTTACACCAGTCACCCTGAAGGGAACCTCCGTGCTTGTCCGCCAGCACCCCGAACACGCCGTAACGGCGTAACGCAACGAACGCCCGTCCATCACCCGGCTCATCCTCGAAGCGCGCTGGGCGCACTACCGCCTCACCGACACTCTGGAACACGACCCCGACAGCAACGCCGTCCCCGCCCTGCGCCGCTTCCATCTCCTGCACGCCGGCGCGCTCGTCGACGTCCTCGCCCTGCGCACCCAAGACCCCGACCTCTACGAAGCCGCCCGCGACCACGGCGCCCTCCTCCGCAAGGTCGACGGCCTGGCCCTCGACGACCACCCCCACAACGGCCTCAACCACCTGCGGGCCCAATACGCCCGACTCCACCACCACACCCACGGCCACGCATACCGAGCACCCCACGCGACTGACGACTCTCTGCCGCACCAGCGCCCGTTCCGCCGATCCGGCCCCCGGCTGGTCCGCCAAATGCTCGACACCTACGCCTGGGCCAACCTCGGCCTCACACCCCTCTTCCCCGCCGTCGACGTCGCCAGCGAACAACGGCAACACCTCATGACCCGCGGACTCCTCCTCGACTGGGCCGCCACCGCGGCACCGGCCGACAACGCCGCAGCGGCGGCCGCGGCCACCGCCGGCCACGCCCTGCGCGCCCTCGACCGCCGGGCCGCCCTGAGCGACCTACGCGCCCGCGCCTACCTCCTGGACGCCTTCCGCGACTTCGACGACCAGGACGAAGACGACCACCCGCATCCCCACGACTGCGCAGGGCGCTGCGACGGCACCGGCGAAGTCCTCACCGTGCTCACCTGGGAGCACCACGGCACCGCCGTCCACCAAGAGCCAATCCAGTGCTTCGGCGCCCCCACCGCCCACGCCCCGGACTGCACCACCTGTGAGGGCCACGGCTTCACCTACACGTCCGGCTACCGCGAGCTCTGCCTCGATGGGCGCATCGCCGACAACGGGCCGGTCGCGACCACCGTGTCGCCGCAGGGAGCATGACCCCACGACGTCTCAGCCGGCCAGAACCGCCGGCGCCGAACTGCCCGCCCGACCTGCGCAGGCGCCGGCCCTCCCGGGGCCACTCCCTCGGACTGTGATTTCTCTCCCCCCACCCGAGAGGGGGAGAAATCTCCCCCACCACGGCTACTGAGAAATCTCCCCCCTGGCCACTGAGAAATCTCCCCCCGGAAGGGGGGGAGATTTCTCCTCTCCGAGAACGCAACTGCCGTGGGGGTGATTTCTCCCCCTCCGACATCCGGGGAGGGGGGGAGAAATCACCCCCACGCGAAAGTCAGGACTCGGCCCCGCAGACCACCGGCCAAAAGCCAGCTTGCCCTACAACTTGCCCCACAACATGCCCTGCAACTTGCTCTACAGGTTGCCTTTCAACTTGCCCCACAACTTGCCCCCACGCTGCGCCTCCGACACGGAAACCTGCACTTCAGGGGGATGGTCAAGGGGCTTGGGACGCGCCGACTACTTCTCTACGAGACCCCCAAGGGCAATGAGGACATCAGCGAAGAGCCACAGGCGAACGACAGGAAGGAGGAAGCCGGCGGGGGAGGAAGAAGCGACATGGATGGGAGAGCAGCAGCAGGACGGGAGGGAGCGAGGGAAAGAGGAGCAGCAGCAGGACGGGAGGAGAGGGGGAAGAGGAGCAGCGAAGAGCGAGAGCGGGCGGAGGGACAACAGCAAGCGAGAGGAAAGCAGCAGAGCACAAGAGCCGAAGAGGTGGAGGAACAGAGGGAGCAGCGACAGACGAGACACGGACAGACCACGAAGCACGAGACAGGAAGGGAGAACGGAAGCGGGACGGCCCAGGGACGGCGAGCATGAGGCAGAGAGCCGCAACGGTGTGGAGAGGGTCGGGGAGTTGAGCAGGTCGCCGAGGGCTGCGGAACGCAAGCGGCCCCGCCCAGCGAAACGCTGAGCGGGGCGCGAGCATGGGGGCGGGGGGAGGGGCGCGCCGGGAGGGGAGCGGCGCGCGAGATTACGAGGCTGCCCGGAGCATCCGCCGCGCGGCGGCCCGGCCGCTGGCGCTGACGCGCTCCGCCGCGTGCAGTCGCAGTGCCCGCGCTCGCATGAACGCGGCGGCGGCCTCGGGGTCGCCGCTCGCTGCGCGGGCAAGCAACTCCGTGATCTTGCTGTCAGTCATCAGGGGTCCCTTTCGGTGGCGTAACAGGTCGGACTAGGGTGCCGCCCCGGCGGGGCGGCACCCGTTGCTTAGAACCAAGTCGCCCCACAGCCGAGGTCGTCGCGGGCAAGGTCCCGAAGCGCGGACAGTTCACCGTGCGTCCCGCACTCGACACATGTGCCGCCGCGCCGGTCCCCGCCGGACTCGAAGTCCCCGATGCGGATGATGTGCGGACGGGCTATGGGGGTCTTGATGATGGACACGATCAGGCCGGACTCGGGACGCGCGGCGGCGCGCTGCGCGAAGTACTCCATGCGCTCCTGGATGTCCTCCAGGTCCTGCTCGGCGAAAATCCAGGTCAGTCGCTCCAGGGAGCCGGGCTCACCGTACGGAAGCCCGGTCGCGGGGCACATCGCCGACTTCTCGGTGACGGGCGTAGCGACCTTCGGCGAACGGCGAAGCAGGGCAAACATGGAATCTCCCAGGGTGGCGGTGACCGGCTGATGTAATAACACTACACAATGAAAAGAGAATAAGCAACAGAGCGACCGACGGTAGGCGGGGTGGCCCGGCCCCGGTGAGTGCGGGGCCGGGCCCGTGGTGGGCGCGGGCGGCCCTTGGAGGGTCGGGCCGCCCGGCCCTGGTCTGGGACTACCGCCGTCGCGGGCAAGGGCTACAAGGGGATCCGGGGGGATTGCGCGTCCAGCCGTGCCATGTGGCAGTCGGGGCAGAGGTCCGCTCCGCTCTCCGTCTCGTTGCCGCACTCCTCGCCCCATCCGGGGCAGGCGGATATCTCAGGCTGGCTGTTGCGCTCCGGCATCTTCGGCTCATCTCTACTGGTGTTGGGCGGTGCGGTAGCTCGGGGTCCCCCGGGGGCCCTGTGGCGGGCCCGTGGGGGTCTGGGGGTCGGGCCGGGCGGCCCCTGTGGGGGGTTGGGGTCGCCCGGCCCTGTCTTGGGGGTTAGGC
>NZ_JBIBSY010000028.1:0-67330 GCF_043078065.1 Streptomyces sp. NPDC015532
TGGGCCGGCACGGACAGGGTCACGATCTGCATGTTGACCTTGCGCAGCCGGTCCACGAACGGCACGACCATGGTGAAGCCGGGAGGGCGGACCTCGGAGCGCAGCCTGCCGAGCCGCAGCACCACGCCCCGTTCGTACTGTTTGACGACGCGGGCGGCGGCCGCCGTATAGGCCAGCCCCACGAACACGACGGAGACTCCCGCCGCCACCAGTTCCTCGACCATCACGGCCCCCCAGGGTCCGACGTGGCGCACCGGGCGTGTACAGCGTGCGCTTCGAAGGTAGACCCCTCACCGGAGCAAGGGCGAGCCCCCGCACGCCGGTTGCGTGCGGGGGCTCGCCGGTTGGTCCGCCTGCCGTGGGTCCGGTCGCGCGGAAACCCGTGGGGGGTGCCGGCCCTGTGGGTCGACGAGTCGACGAACGGCCGGTCCGTCGCGCGACCGGACGGTCAGCCGACGCTCACGCCGTAGTAGCTGAGCGCCTCGGTGACCGGCTGGAAGAAGGTCGTACCGCCGGAGGTGCAGTTTCCGCTGCCTCCGGACGTCAGACCGTAGGCCACGCTGCCGCCGTACAGAGGACCGCCACTGTCTCCGCCCTCGGCGCAGACCGTGGTCTGGATCATGCCGTAGACGACGTCACCACTGCCGTAGTTGACCGTGGCGTTCAGCGCGGTGACCCGGCCGCTGTGCGTACCGGTGGTCGAGCCGCGCCGGTAGACCGTCGTGCCCACGCTGGGCGTGGCCGCGCTGCTGATCGTCTGGCTGCCGACCGCACTCGGGTGCGCGACCGTGGTGCTGGTGTACTTGACCAGCGCGAAGTCGTTGGTCGGGAAGCTGTAGCTGACGTTCGTGCCCAGCTTCGTGGTCTGGCCCGAGTTGGAGTACCAGGTGGAGGCGACCTCACCGCAGTGGCCGGCGGTCAGGAAGTAGTAGGTGCTCCCGCTGTGCACGTTGAAGCCGAGCGAACAGCGGTAGCCACCGCCGTAGATGGCGTCGCCGCCGGTGATCAGCTTCTTGAAGGTGCCCGGGGTGTGCTTGATGGTGAGCGCGGCCGCGTTGCCGCCCGCTTCCTGCTTGATCTTCGCGATCTCCGCCTTCGAGACCGTGCTGTCGACGGTGACGACCACACGGTTCGTCTTGGCGTCGACCGCCCAAGCGGTGCCCGCGATGTCGGACTTGAGTACCGACTGCTTGGCACTGCTCAGCTGGGTGGCGCTGAACGTCTGGGCGTCGGACGCGTTCGCGCTGGGGACCGCGAACGCTGCGGCGGCGACGAGTCCGGTGGTCACGGCGATCAGCCGACTCCGTCTCGCGATGCCACTGCGGGGGGTTGTGCGCTTGATCCTCACGTTTCATTCCTCCGAAGGGAAGTAAGGGGCCCCGGGTAGTGGGGTCGGGACCCGTGAGGCGCAGCCGGGAGCCGCCCGTCCGGATTCCGGACAAGCCATGCCCCTGACAAGCGCTGAGGGGGAGTATTCGGCTGTGCGGCCGACAGGCGCAAGGGCGCCTTTCGGCCGTGCAGCGTTCAACTTGCCCTCATCCAACGGAGGTTGATCATCGGACCACTCAAGGCGCCGGATTTCCCGCGCGTCGCCAGGAGACCCGGGGGCCTCAGCCCAATCGGCGCTCCCCCGCGGCGACGGCCACGCGCAGCGCATTTCCGGGCGGCGGGAACGGGCAGACGAAATGGTCGGCGAACGCGCACGGCGGAAGCACGGTCCGGTTGAAGTCCACCGTCGTACGCCCCTCCGCGTCGGGCGCCGCGGGGCGCAGGAAGCGGAAGCGGTAACTGCCGTCCCCGCTGGTGGTGTCGGCGAAGACGGCCCACAGCGTGCCGTCGCTCTCGACCGACACCTGGAGGGTGAGGTCCTGCCCGTCCAGGGTGAAGGCGAGGACGCCGCCGAGGGCGAGCCCGCGGGTCACTCCGTCGGCGTTCTCGACGCGCACGGTACGGCCCTCGCCGTAGGGGGTGAAGTGTCCGGGCACCGCCCAGCGCGCGTCGTACGGGGTCGCCTCGATGCCCGCGAAGGCCTTCCGGGTGGGCGCGTCGGGGTCGTAGACGCGTACGCCCCAGATCCCCTCGCGCACCAGAACGACGAACCGCCGCTCCCCGCGCGCGACCCGGGCCCCGCCGGCCCCTCCGTAGTCGGCGTCCAGCACGATGTCGCCGGTGAAGGGCTCGCCGTCGACCGTGAGCCCTTCCTCGGCGACCGCCGTCAGGACCACTTGCTCGTCCCTGAGCGCCCATTGCCCGGGAGTGTCCGGAAGTCGCCCTTCCGGATAGTCCTCGATCCAGTGGGTTCCGGTGAGCGCGAGCGGTCCGTACGGCGCGGACACCGTCGTCACCCGGTGCTCCTGCCAGTGCTTCCAGTCCTCGGATGCGTCCGTCGTCATGTGATCAACCCTTCCACACGGGCGGCCCGGCCGGGCCGAGGTGCGAGCGCGACGCGGTGCCGCCCTCACAACCCGCAGTCACAGCACGAGCAGCACTCACAGCACTCGCAGCACTGGCACGCCTCGCAGCAATTGCAGTCGCAGTCGTTCAGACACCCTTCGCGCTTCTTGCGCGACCACGGACCCTCGTACTGATCGGCGCAGCACATCTTGCAGGTGCAGCACAGTCCGACGGCGGCGGCGCAGCCGGCCCAGAAGCCGCGCTTTCCCGGGCCGGGTGGCGGGAAGGACGGGCCGCCGCCGAAGGGGTTGCCGCCACCGGTGTACGGATTGCCGCCGTGCTGGGGCGGCCCGAAGGAGCCCTCGGGTCCGAGCAGGACGGCGGAGCCCGGCGCGTCGAGGAGCCGGCCGGACCCGGGAGAACCGAGGGAGCCGTGCGGTCCGTGCGATCCGTCCTCCGCGTGCCCGCACCCCGACGTCCCGAACGCGCGGTCCACCGAGCGGCCCAGTTCGTGGACGAGCAGCACGTGCGCCAGCCGGCCGTCGGTGAACTCGGCCTCCCGCAGCGCGAGCCGTATCCCGTGCAGGGCGTCGTCGGCGAGCCGACGGGCCTCGGTGAGCGAGGTCCCGGTGGCCGCGAGCGGGTTCCAGGCTCCCGACGCGGCGTCAGTTTCCCTGTCCTCGACGGCGTCCAGCAGATGAGCGAGCCGTCCGAAGAGCCGCCCGGCCTCGGCGAGCGGAGCGGCGTTGCCGGGGCGGCCCGCGAGGACGGCGGTGTACGAGAAGGCGGCGGCGGTGGCGGTCTCGGTGGGTTCGGTGACGGTCAGCAACGGCGTTCCCGGCCCGGCCAGCGCCTCGATCCCGACCTGCCGGTCCACCGCGTCGACGAGCACGGCCGTGTCGAAGCCGACGGCGGTTCCCGTTCGCGCCCCGGCCTTGCCCCAGCTCGCGGCCACCCGGCGCGCGGCGATCGCGACCGGCTTGCGCGCCAGGAGTCCGTCCCCGTCGGCGACATGGTCGCGCACCTTCGCCGAGGCGAGGACCAGCGAGACGGCGGCGGCGAGCCGCGCGCCCTCGCCCTGCGCGACGGAGGCGGTCCGCATGCCGCGCAGCGGACAGGGGCCCGCCGTGCGCCGCCCTCCCGTCGCCCGCCCGGCCTGAGCCTCCGTCAGAACCGATATCAGCAGGCCGTCATAGTTGGTGACCACCCGCGCGAACTGACCGTGGTCCCCGCGCAGCGCGAGACAGAGTCCGCACAGATGCGCCATCCACTGCGTCTTGAGCCCCTCACCGAGACGGTGGCTGCAAGGCCTCACGATTCCGAACACGACATTCCCCCGTGACCCGTACGACATTGAGGTCCGGCATCGTATCGACCCTCCCGTTCACCCGTACGCACCGCTCGTCACCCGGTCGCCGCGAGAAATCATATTTCACTCTCAGTCAGCAGCCTTACCCCGTACGACCCTTGGGGGGCGCGGGCTCTCGACGGATTCGCTGTGCACCAGTACCGTCACGAAACCCCCACGCGGCGTCTATCCACTTGGCGCGACATCCGCATCATGGACGACCATGGGGATGCGGAAGCACGAAAGACCGCTGTGAGAGGAGGCGTCCATGGGATCGGTGCGCAAGGCGAGTGCCTGGCTTGGCCTCGTCGACGACAACGATGACGAGCGTTACTACGACGACGACTACGCCGAGGGTCAGGACTCCGGCGACGCCTGGGTCACCGACCCTCGCGTGAAGGTTGCTTCCGAGACGGCGGAGGAGAAGGGCCGCCGGATCGGCACGGTCACCCCGGACAGCTTCCGGGACGCACGCGGTATCGGCGAACTCTTCCGGGAGGGCGTCCCGGTCATCATCAACCTCACGTCCATGGAGGCCGCCGACGCCAAGCGCGTGGTGGACTTCGCGGCCGGCCTGACCTTCGGCCTGCGCGGCACCATCGAGCGGGTGGCGACCCGGGTCTTCCTGCTGACCCCGGCGCATACGGAGATCGTCAGCGGCGACGCCGCGGGCCGTCAGGCGGACGGTTTCTTCAACCAGAGCTGAGGCAGGGCCGCTCACCGGCCCTGCCCGGCCGGGGCTTCACACGCGGGACCGTCACCGGAAGGCGTCGAGCCCGGTGAGCGCCTTGCCCAGCACGAGCTGATGCATCTCGACGGTGCCCTCGTAGGTGAGCACCGACTCCAGGTTCGTGGCGTGCCGCATCACGGGGTATTCGAGCGAGATCCCGTTGGCACCGAGGATCGTGCGCGAGGTACGGCAGATCTCGATGGCCTCGCGTACGTTGTTGAGCTTTCCGAAGCTGATCTGCTCGGGGCGGAGCCGTCCCGCGTCCATACGGCGGCCCAGGTGGTGGGCGAGCAGAATCCCCTTGTGCAGTTCGAGGGCCATGTCGGCGAGTTTGGCCTGGGTGAGCTGGAAACCGCCGATGGGGCGCCCGAACTGCTCACGCGTCCTCGCGTACGCGAGGGCGGACTCGAAGCTGGACCGCGCCGCGCCCATGGCGCCCCACACGATCCCGTACCGCGCGTGCGAGAGGCAGCCGAGCGGGCCCTTGAGGCCGACGACGTCGGGCAGGACGGCGTCGGCCGGCAGCCGCACGTCGTCGAGGACGAGCTCGCTGGTCACGCTCGCCCGCAGGGACCACTTGTGCTTGATCTCGGGGGCGGAGAAGCCGGGCACGTCGGTGGGCACGACGAATCCGCGGATGCCGTCGTCGGTCTGCGCCCAGACGACGGCGACACCGGCGACGGACCCGTTGGTGATCCACATCTTGCGCCCGTTCAGGACCCAGTCCCCGCCGTCGCGCTTGGCGTGCGTCCGCATGGAGGCGGGGTCGGAACCGTGGTCGGGCTCGGTCAGTCCGAAGCACCCGATGATCTCGCCGGAGGCCATGCGCGGCAGCCACGTGAGCTTCTGCTCCTCGCTGCCGAACCGGTGGATGGCGTACATGGCCAGGGAACCCTGGACCGAGACGAGCGAACGGATCCCGGAGTCGGCCGCTTCGAGCTCCAGGCAGGCGAGGCCGTACTGCACGGCGCTGGCCCCCGCGCACCCGTACCCCTGGAGCGACATGCCGAGGGCGCCGATCCCGCCCAGCTCCCGCGCCAGTTCCCGGATGCCGGGCAGCTCGCCCTTCTCGTACCACTCGGCGACGTACGGCAGCACCCGGTCCGCGGCCCAGCTCCGCACGGTGTCACGGACGGCCAGCTCCTCCGCGTCCAGCAGGTCGTCGATCCCGAGCGGGTCGGCGGGGTCGAAGGGCGGCAGCTTCGAGGACGCGGACATACGACAGCCTCCGGCAAGGGGTGATAACTAGCAGCGCTAGTTATGGATCTCGGCCCGACGTTACGACGCAGTGTCCCGCAAGTCCAGGGCACTTCCGCACACCACCCGGGGAGCCCGGCCAGGCCGACCGGCCCAGGGGGCGACCGGGGAACGACCCGGGGAAGGACCGGGGAACGACCGGCGGGCGGGTTCGCCGTTGCGGCACCGGTCCACGCCGGAGGCCCTGGCCCGGAGCGAACCGGACCGGAGCGGACCGGGGAACCTAAGCGGAGACGCGGGTCTCGGCGGTCCCGGCGGCGTCACGGGGACCCGGAATGCCGGCGGGATCCGGCGTGGAGGCCGGGACACCGACGACGCCTGCCGCGGGGCCCGGGATCTCGGCGGGAGCCGGGAGGCCGGCGGCGTCCTTCGCGGGAGCCGGGATCGCGGTGGTGCCGCAGTCCATGACCCGCGGCAGCCGCAGCGCCATCACGGCACCGAGCAGCAACAGGCCGGCGCTCACCAGCAGGGTCACGTGCAGTCCGTGCACGAAGGAGTCCCGGGCGGCCTGCCGCAGGGCACCGCCGGACGCGCCGCCGAGCCGGTCGGCGACCTGGTACGCCTCGCCCAGCGAGTGTCCCGCCGCCGCCGAATCGGCCGCCGGGACCCCGGGGACGGACGACAGCCCGGGCGCGTACGCCGCGTTCATCACGCTGCCCAGCAGCGCGATCCCGATCCCCGCGCCGAGCTGGTACGAGGTCTCGCCGATCGCCGCGGCGCCGCCCGACTGCGCCTGCGGCGCCTCGCTGAGCATGGACTCGTACGCCCCGAAGAGCGTGGTCTCCAGGCCGAAGCCCAGCAGCACGAAGCCGAAGAGCAGCAGCCCGGCGTTGTCGTTCCGGCCCATCGCGGTGAGCGTGACGACGGCCGTCGCGGTGAGACAGAACCCGAAGGAGACCATCGCGCGCGGCCCGAACCTGCGCAGCAGTTTCGCCCCGGCGAGACCGGCGGCCATCGCCGCGATGGTGAGCGGCAGCAGCCGCAGCCCGGTCTGGAGCGGCGACAGACCGAGCACGAGCTGGAGGTACTGCGCGGCGATCAGTTCCAGGCCCACCAGGGCGAGCATGGCGAGGACGATGCACCCCACCGACGTGCTGAAGGCGGGACGCGCGAACATGCGCAGATCGACCAGGGGATGCGCGCGCCGACGCTGCCGCCGCACGAAGGCGGCCATCAGCACGGCGCCGACGAGCAGCGGCACGAGGGTGAAGGGGCTGAAGGGCGCCTCGCCACCGCCGAGGCGCTTCACGCCGAGGACGACTCCGAACAGACCGGCGGCGGCCATGAGCGCGCCGGCCACGTCCCAGGGGCCCTCGCCGTTGCCGCGGGACTCGGGCAGCAGCAGCCGTCCGACCGGCAGGCTGACGATCATCAGCGGAATGTTGACGAGGAAGACCGATCCCCACCAGAAGTGTTCGAGGAGGAAGCCGCCGAGGAGCGGTCCGACCGCGGCGCCCACGGCGGCGACGGCGCTCCAGATGCCGATCGCGAGCGCCCGCTCGCGCCGGTCGGGGAAGACCTCGCGCAGGATCGACAGCGTGGCGGGCATGATCATGGCGCCGCCGATGCCGAGCAGGGCGCGGGCGCCTATCAGAAGCTGCGCGTTCCCGGAGAAGGCCGCGATGCCGGAGGCGACGCCGAAGAGGGCGTAACCGAGGAGGAGGACCCGCCGTCGGCCGATCCGGTCACCGAGGGTGCCGAAGAGGATGAGGAGCGAGGCGCAGACGAGCGGATAGACGTCGACGATCCAGAGCAGTTCTATCGCGCCGGGATTCAGGTCCTCGGTGACGGCGGGCACCGCGACGTGGAGCACGGTGGCGTCGAGGGCGACGAGCAGCAGGCTGACGCACAGGACGACGAGGACGACCCAGCGGTTGGCACCGGCTCCGGTCTCCCGACGGCATCGCGCAGCGGCCGTGGTCGTCCCGGACATGTACGTACCTCCAGAGATTCCCTCGCGTTCTGCGGATCCGCAGGGTGGGGACTCCCTGGGGCTGCGGCCCGGAGAGCGGAATCCCGGGCCCACGCAACAAAGGCGAGTGAGCCGTCAGCGTACGCGAGTTCTCGCCGGTGACACGTGGCGGACCTCTCACGTTCGCCGGCCGGGTGTGTGGCGTACGCCACGCCGTCCGCAGGTCGTCGTGCCCCGCGGCCCGCCGGTTCCGCGGGTCCGCAGATAATCGAGCCCGTGACCGAACCGGAGAGTCCCGCCGCGGCGCCCCGCTGGGGCGCCCTGCGCCGAGCCGCGCCCGCACTGCTCGGGTACGCGGCGGTGCGCGCCCTGGGCATCGTCACGCTCGCCGTGTGGAGCGCGGCGAGCGGCGGGAGCGCCCACCGGCTGCTGTCGATGCGCTGGGACTCGCTCTGGTACACGAGGGTCGCCGAGCTCGGCTACGGCTACGAGGTCCGCCTCCCGAACGGTGACGTGCACGCGAATCTCGCGTTCTTCCCGTTGCTGCCCTGGCTGGAGCGGATCGGCCACGCGGTGACACCGCTGTCGTACGCGGACGCCGGGCTGCTGGTCGCCGCGGTGTCCTCGCTCGCCGCGGCCTGGGGGATCTTCGCGGTCGCCGACCACGTCCACGGCCGCCGGGCCGGGGTGTGCGCGGCGCTGGTGTGGGCGGTCCTGCCCGTCGGCATCGTGCAGTCGATGGCGTACAGCGAGTCACTGTTCACCGCGCTCGCCGCGTGGTCCCTGTACGCGGTGCTGAACGGCCGCTGGCTGACCGCGGGGCTGCTCGCCGCGTTCGCCGGACTGACACGGCCCGTGGGAGCCGCGGTGGCCGCCGCCCTGTGGGTGGCGGCGATTAGCTCGTTCGTGGGAGA
Source organism: Streptomyces sp. NPDC015532 (assembly GCF_043078065.1). NCBI lineage: Bacteria > Bacillati > Actinomycetota > Actinomycetes > Kitasatosporales > Streptomycetaceae > Streptomyces > Streptomyces sp. NPDC015532. Next base: position 8,556 of record NZ_JBIBSY010000028.1, read on the forward strand.
ACACCGGCGCGGCGGAAGCACGCCCCGGACGGACGGCGCGCGCCCGTGGCGGCGCGCCCTCGCCATGATCATCGCGCCACTGGGCGCCGCCGGTTACGTGCTGTGGGTGGGGCGGCGCACGGGCGGGGGCCCGCTCGGCTATCTCGACGTCCAGGCGGGGTGGCGCAACGGCTTCGACGGCGGTTACGCCTTCGGGCGCTTCGTCGCCGACAAGTTCACCTCGTTCCCGTCCGCCCTGGCCGGTGTCGCCCTGATCGCCGGAGTCGTGCTGGTCCTGTGGCTCTACGTGACAGGCGTACGCCAGGGACAGCCGCCGGCCCTCCTGGTCTACACCGGGATCGTCGTCGCGCTCGCGCTGTGCGCGTCGAGCTACTTCGGCTCGAAGCCGCGCCTGCTGCTCCCCGCCTTCCCTCTCCTGTTCCCTCTCGCCAGGGCCCTGGCAAGGTTGCGTACCTCCAGGTCAGCACTGGTCCTCGGGGGCGTCGCGGTGGCCTCGGCGGTGTACGGGGCCTTCTGGCTGAACGGCTCGGGACCCCCCTGACCCGCCCGGCGGCACCCCGCGCGGGACCGGTGAGCGGGCGGCGAATTCCACGCCATCACCCGGTGAACGAATATAAAAGTGCCATAAACGCGAAGGCTCTCGGAGATCAATGGAATTGAAGGCTCCGCGGTCACGGGATTAGCGATTCATTGGAAATGAACATGATCCTGAGAGGAATCCCACATCACATCGTCATCACAAACCGAGTGAATCGGCCTGGAACGCAGCTCACTCGCTGTAACGTCGATTGAGTGCGTACCGAACGAAACCTCACCCGTCTGGACCGGGTCTTCGCCCGGCTGGACCGTGAGCCGGAACGACCGGCCCACATCGATGTGCCGAAGATGAGTCGGCACAGGGTTGTCCTCTTCGCGGCGACCCTGGCCTTCTATCTGGCGATCGTGTGGGCCGTGGCGATCACGTCGTGGCTGGTCCGGTTCGACTGGCAGGTCATGTTCTTCCGGCCCTACCAGCAGTGGCCGGAGATCCACGCGTTCCTGGACTACTACGTGGTACTCGGCCAGCGCGGCCCCACCGCGGTGATGGTCGCCGCGTGGCTGGGCTGGCGCTCCTGGCGTCAGCACACCCTGCGCCCGCTGCTCACCCTGGGCGCGTCCCTGCTGCTGCTCAACATCACGGTCGGCGCCGCGAAGCTCGGCATGGGCCGTCTCGGTCCGCACTACGCCATCACCATCGGCTCGAACGAGATGGGCCTGGGCGGCGATATATTTCCTTCGGGCCACACCGCCAACGCCGTCGTGACCTGGGGAATCCTGGCCTATCTGGCGTCGACCCCGAGAGCCAGACGCTGGCTCTCGGCGCTGTCCGCCGTGACCTCGCTGGGTGTCGGCCTCACCACCGTCTACCTGGGTACGCACTGGCTGAGCGATGTCCTGCTGGGCTGGGCCGCGGGCCTGCTGATCCTGCTGGCGCTGCCCTGGTGCGAGCCGCTGATCGCGCGCTCCGAGGCCGGGATCTTCGCGCTTCGCGATCTGTGGCGCACCCGTCCGGGCCGTACCGCGCCCGCGCCGGCGCCGGCCCCCTCCCCGGTCCCCGCACCGGTCATGTCCCCGCAGGCCGCCTCGGTGGACAGCGAGATGCCGGCCCGTGGAGCCGCCGTCCCCCGTCCGCCCAGATCCCCCGCGCACCTGGCCCCGGGCCCGCACACCGCCCGCTCGGAACGCACCCCGGTGACACCGGCGGGCAGTCGCCGTCCGGCGCACCCGGACCGCCCGCCCCACCCCGACCGTCCGGCGCGCGCGGCCGCCGCGACGGCCCGCCCGCTGACCGGCGGCTGAGAGCCCGTCGACGGACGGCCGAGAACCGCGGGGCCGGTACGCACGGCCTCTCCCCGCACAGTGAAGGCCCCCGGCTCGTCGAGCCGGGGGCCTTCGCACGTCGTGGCGTGACACCAAGGCCTGCCGTCCGGATCAGGCGGCGGCGGGCGGGGCAGGGCAGGGCGCTCAGCCCTTCCAGCAGCGCGTCACCGTGCCGTCCGTGACCTCGAAGTTGAGCCGCCCCACCAGGTACTCCATGGTGATGATCGCGCCGTGGGGCAACGAGCGGACCGTCGGCCAGCCGTGCTCCTGCGCGCGCTCCCGCGCGCTGCTCACCTCCAGCCCGACATAGCTCTCCGGACTGTCCTGCGGTTCTGGGCGAGAGGGGGGAATGGGTGCCATGACCGCCACGTTAGGCGGCACGCCCCGGCGGTGGAAGCCCGGTCGGCGACGAAGCGTCACCTGTCCCCCGCCGGTCACGCTTCTGTCACAGGATCACGACACGTGTTTCGCCGAACTCGATCACCCGTATGAACGGCTCGTTCCGTGTTCCGCACGCCTTCGAACGTAATTCGGAGTCACCCTCCGGGCGTCCCGAATAACCCTGCGAAATGGGCGGAGCGGGGGACAGGCGGATGCTCGGCGGCGGCTTTTGCATTCCGGTCCGCTCCGATTCCGGCACGCGCCGCGGAAGCTGACGCCGCATAGGAAATACACGCTTCGATCACAGAACCCCCGCACGGCCGCCGTCCGCGCCCGGGACTTCCGCTACGGCACGCGGACCGTGACCGGCACCCCCTCGGGACCCGGCTCCCCGGGACCCTGCTTCTGCGGCCCGGGCTCGGCGGGACCCGGCCTCTCCAGTGCCCGGGACAACCGGTCCCGGGCCGTCCTGATCGCGTCGCCGAGTTCGGCGGGCTCCAGGATCTCGAACTCGAAACCCATGAGCATCACGTGGATGACCATGACATCGAGGCTCGCCGCCCCGGTGCGCAGGACGCAGCTGTCCTGTCCCGAGGCCTCCAGGGTCCCGGCCGAGGGCGAGATCCGCGCGGCGGCCTCCTCCAGCGGCACCAGCAGCCGGACGACGGCGTTCGTGGCGTAGGCGCCGGTGGAGACACCCTTGGAGACGTACTCGGCCAGATTCTCGGCCGGTGGCGTACGGGGCGTGAAGCGCGGTCCGTGCGGTGGCCGGGGCGTGACGCGGTCGGCCCGGAACGTACGCCAGCCGTCGCGGTCGACGTCCCAGGCGACCAGGTACCAGCGGTGCTCGGTGCACACCAGCCGGTACGGCTCGACGGTACGGCGCGTCGAGGAGCCCGCGTGATCGCGGTACTCGAAGCGCAGCCGCTCGCCGTCACGGCAGGCGTTGGCCAGTTCGGTCAGGACGGCGGGGTCGACGGCGGAGGTCCCCGGACCGCGCAGCATCGGCACGGTGAAGGCGTTCAGCGCGCCGACCCTGCGCCGCAGCCGGCCCGGCAGGACCTGTTCCAGCTTGGCGAGCGCGCGGACGGAGGACTCGCCGATGCCCTCGATGCCCTGCCCAGCTGCCGTGCGCAGCCCTACGGCCACCGCGACGGCCTCGTCGTCGTCCAGGAGCAGCGGCGGCAGCTCGGCCCCGGCGCCGAGCTGGTATCCGCCGCCCGTACCCGGGCTGGCGTTGACGGGATAGCCCAGTTCGCGCAGCCGCTCCACGTCACGGCGGACGGTGCGCGCGGTGACGCCCAGCCGCCCCGCGAGGTCCGCGCCGGACCACTCGCGGTGGGCCTGGAGCAGTGAGAGCAGACGCAGCAGTCGTGCGGATGTCTCCAACATGCCGCCGAGTCTGCCAGCGCTTGCGGACAGTGGCTGTCCGCAAGCACCGGGGAAATTTCCCGGGGGGTGCCTCAGGGGCGGTAGGCGATCTGCGGTACGTCGAAGCAGTTCGTGTTCATGTCGCCCTGGGTGACCCAGCCCCTGCCGTCGCGCCAGCGGGCCACCGAGAGACAGGTCCGGCGGGTGCTGGGCGGCTCGGCCGTCCGCTCGTAGGTGACGGGGAGCAGCAGTCCGCCCGCGGTGTAGGGCGTGCCCCGGTTCATGAACGCGTCGACGCACGCCCGGGTGATGCCCGTCCGGACGCAGGACTTCGCCGCGTCCGTGAACCACCGTGCCGCAGCCCAGCCCTCCAGCTGCCACTGGGAACGGGTCGGCAGGGCCTTGGTCGCGTCACGGAACGCCCGTACGGCGGCGTCGCCCGTGTCCTCGTAGTTCCGGCTCGACCCCGTGGCCCACAGCGCGTTGCGGCAGCGCGGCGCGTCCTTGTAGTCCTCGGGCACGGTGGACGTCCAGTTCTGGACGTTGGTCACCTTGGCGGTGACGTGGGCGCCGACCTGGTCCATGGCCTTGCACAGCAGGGCGTTGCCGTGGGTGTCGACGGCGTCGAAGACGAGGTCGGCGCCCTGCGCCTTCAGGTCGGCCGCGGCGGCGCGGAAGTCGGGCAGCGCGAAGTCGACCTGTTCGGTGACGACCCGGTAGCCCTCGGCCCTGAGTCCCCGGGCGACCAGCCGGGCGTAGGCGGCGGAGGCGGACTGGTTGTAGGAGACGACAGCGGCCGTACGCGCTCCGTGGACGCGCTTGAAGTAGCGGTAGACCTCGGTGCCGCCGTAGAGCTCGCCGTTCCAGCCGGGCGTGCCGTCGCGCGGCGCGAGGCTGCCGTAGATCCCGTACAGATGCGGATAGGTGTCGTACGCGGCGCCGATGGGCTGGCCGCCGATGTCGGGCACGCCCGCGCGGGACACCTGGGCGGCGCCCGCGTAGTCGAACGCGGTCGTGGCGACGAGGGCGACGACCTTGTCCTGGTCGATCAGCCGGCGCACGCAGGCGCTGTTGCCGACTCCGCTGCCGCCGTCGTCACACAGCCGCACCTCGACCGGCCGTCCGTCGATGCCGCCCCGGGCGTCGAGCCGGTCGAACCAGGCCTTCGCCCCGTCACGCGGTCCGGTGAACGCGGAGGCGCCGACGGGGCTGGTGGCGCTGCTGATGATGCCGACGCGGATCGGCTCGGCGGATTCCCGGGGCGCGGGCGTGGCGCGGTTCTCGAAGTCGCTCTCGGGGAGCCGGCTGCCGCAGGCCGTGCCGAGCAGGAGCAGCAGGCCCGCGACGGCGGCGCCGGTCGCTGTGCGCCGCACCGCTGATCAGCAGCCCGGGAGGGGACTCGACGACCCGTTGCCGCTCAGCTGCACCAGCGCGCAGAGCGTCTTCACGGAGACCTTCCAGGTGCCGTTCTGCTCGACGGCCGTCCCGGAGGCGTTCGGCAGGGCGGTGGCACCCTTCAGGGTCAGCGTGTAAGTCACGTTCGCCTCGGTCGGCGAGGTGAACTCGATCTTCTCCACCTTCGCCTTCACCTGCTGACCGCGCTGGTCGCCGTTGAAGCCCTGGATCACCGGGCCCATCTGGTCGCCGTTCTCCAGGACGGCCTGCTTCTCCTTGGCGGAGACGGCCGGGTCGAAGAACTTCTCCCAGTTCTGCTTGATCTCCTGCTGGGCCGCAGCCGGGTCGGCCGGAGCCGTGGCGGTCTGCACGCTGGTGGACTGTGCCGCCGAGGGTGTGGGCGACGCGGAACCTCCGCCGCCGTTGTCGTCGCTGCACGCCGTGAGGGTCGCGGCGAGGACGAGTACCGCCGCCACCGCCACTCCTCCGGCGTTCCCCCGCCTGAGGTCGCTCCCGAGAACCATCTGGCTCACCACCGGGTGTCGGTCCGGGCCAAGAGCGCCCGGTGCTTTCAGGGTCAGCTTCCAGAAGGCATAGTGCAAGCCATCGGCTGACATGGACAGATACCCGACGTGTGGGAGTCCGGATGCGGACAGCTCGACTGCGGAGCGTGCACCCCGTCCTGTGGGCCGGCTGGGCCGCGCTGGCCGCCGGTGCGGTGCTGTGCGTCATCGGCTGGTACGGCATCTCGGGTGAGCGGTACGCGGAACGTCAGCTGCCCTACCTCGCGTCCTGCACGGTGCCCGGTGCCGCGCTGATCATCGCCGGCGCGGTGCTGCTCGCCCATGGACGCAACGCCTCGGCCTCGGCGCGCGTCGAGGAGCTGTACGGGCTGCTGGTGGCGGCCGGGGCCGCCGACGCCGAGGAGCCGGGAGCGGCGGCGGCCGGGCCCGTGGCCGTCAGCCGGGACCTCCTCATGGTGCCCGGCGGCACCCTGTACCACCGCGCGGACTGCCCGTTGGTCGCCGGGAAGCCGGAGGCCCTGCCGGCCGACTCGCGCGTCCTCGCGAGCGGGGACCTGGGACCGTGCCCGATCTGCGAGCCCGACGCCGAGGACGCCCCCTCCACCGCTGAGCCGCCCTCCCCCGCCGCCTCGGGAGAGCCCCTCGCCGAACGGCCGGCCGTGCTCGATCCCCCGTCCCCGCCCGATGGCCCCACCGCCCCCGGGCGTCCCTCCGCCGGTCCCGGCGACTGAGGTCCTCGCCGATGTCCTCGCTGACGTACGACCTCACCCTGGCCGGTCTCTCGATCGGCGGTGCCGCCGCGCTCACCGGGATCGGGCTGATCGTCACGTACCGCGCCACCGGTGTGCTCAACTTCGCGCACGGCGCGATCGCGATGGTGTGCGCGTATCTGCTGCGCCAGTTCACGGTCGAGTGGGGCTGGCCGCTCGCGCTCGGCGCGTCGGTGACCCTGCTGCTGGTGGCCCCGGCCATCGGGATGGTCCTGGAACGCTTCGTCTTCCGGCCGTCGGCCCTGCTCGGCGGCGACCCGGCGCGGACCCTGGTCGCGAGCATCGGGGTCTTCGTGCTGCTGGTCGGCGGGGCGGCGCTCGTGTGGGGCACCGGGGCGCGGGCGGACGCGCCGACGCTGGTGTCGGCGGATCCGTGGGGGCAGCTCGCGGTGGCCGTCCTGCTGGCCACGGGTGTGGGCGCGGTGACCCGCTGGACCCGCTTCGGCACGGAACTGCGGGCGGTCGTCGACGACCGGCCGCTCGCGGTGCTCGGCGGAATCGACGCGGACCGGGTGGCCGCGGCGGGCTGGGCCTTCGGCTCGTTCACGGCGGGCCTGACGGGCGTGCTCCTGGCGCCGTACGTGCGGCTGGACCCGTACGGCCTGCCGCTGCTCGTCATCGAGGTGATGGCGGTCGCGGTGGCGGCCCGGATGCGCAGTCTCCCCGTGGCGATCGTGGCCGCGCTCGGTATCGGGGTGGCGCAGAGCCAGCTGACCCGGCTGCATCCCACGGGCTGGGCGGAGCCGCTGCTCCAGGCGGTCGGCGCCAACCTCTTCGTGGTCGCGCTGCTCGTCGCCGCGCTCGTCCTGCCCGGCATCGGCACCCGTGACGCGCTCCCGCGCCCGGCGGCGGTCCGGGCGGCGACGCCGCCCGGGGCCCGGGCCGTGGCCGTCGTGCTGTTCCTGCTGCCGCTGGGGTTCGCGGGCTCGGACCTGCACACGTCGGTGCAGGTGCCCGCGCTCGGGGTCGTCCTGCTGTCGCTGGTCGTGGTCACCGGCCGCGGCGGCCAGATCTCGCTGGGGCAGGCCGCGTACGCCGGTCTGGGCGCCCTCTTCACGGCGCTGCTGGCGGCCGGCCGCTTCCCGGGTCTACCCCGGCTGCCGGAGCTGGCCGCGCTGGCGGTGGCCGTGCTTCTGGTGGCCCCTCTCGGTGTGCTCACCGGGTGGCCGGCGATCCGACGGCACGGTCTGGCGCTCGCGGTGGCCACCTTCGCGGTGGGTGTGGGCGTCAGCCGGTTCGTCTTCGCGCAGCCGTACGCGGTGACCGGTCTGTCCCTGGACCGCCCGGCCGGATTCGGCGGCGACCGCGCGTACTACGTACTCGAACTCGTCCTGCTGGCCGCCGCCCTGCTCGCCGCGCACACGCTGCGCCGGGGCCGGACGGGCCGGGCCCTGGCCGCGATGCGGGATCATGAGGCGGGCGCGTCGGCGGCGGGTGTCCGTGTCCCGGCGCTGAAACTGACCGCGTTCGTCGCGGGGGCCGCGCTGGCCGCGCTGGGCGGCGGCATGCTCGGCATGGGTCTGCGTGCCTTCGACGCCGCCCAGTACGACCCGGTCCGCAGTCTGCTGTGGTTCGCGGCGGTCGTCGTGCTGGGCGCCGACAGTGTCCTCGGGGCGCTCGTCGCCGCGGCGCTGCTGGTCGGGCTGGACGCGGGGGCCAGGGGTGGGGTGGCGGCCGCGCTGATCGGCCTCCTCGCCGTCCTCGTCGGCCGCTTCCCCGAGGGCCCGTACGAGGCCCTGCGCACGGCGGCGTCCCGGCTCCGGCTCCGCCCCCGGGCGACCCTGACCCCCGTGGGCGTCAGGGTCCGCCGGCACCTGCGCACCGCCGACGCGGGGCGGCCCCGGGCACCGGCCACCGCGGGCGCCCCGGCGACGGCCGGCCCCGACCGGGAGCCGGAGCGCCACCCGTCCCTCACACCGACCGGCACCGACCGGCGAACCGGACCACACCCGAGGCCCGCCGCGCCGACCGGCACCCACCGGGAAACCGGACCACACCCAGAACCCACCGCATCGGCCGACGTCGGCCGGGAAATCGGACCACGCCCGGAACCCACCACACCGGCCGACGCCGACCAGGAAACCGGACCACGCCCAGAACCCACCGCACCGGCCGGCGTCGGCCGGGAAACCGGGCCCCGCCCAGAACCCACCGCACCGGCCGGCGTGGACCGGCGCACCGGACCACGCCCGGAACCCACCGCACCGGGTGATGTCGGCCGGGAAGCCGGGTCGCGCCCCGGGGCCGACGCGGGAGTCGCGTCCTCGGGTGGGTCCGGGGCGGGAAGGCGGGTGGTCGCCGGGACGGGGCCGGTGCGGCGGGCGGTCATCGGAGCCGGCCGGCGGGCCGGGGCGGACACGCACCCGCTGGCCACCCGTCGGCTCCGCCTCGACTACGGCGGGTTCACCGCACTCGACGGGGCGACTCTCGACGTCCCGCCGGGCCAGGTCACCGCGGTCGTGGGGCCCAACGGGGCCGGGAAGAGCACCCTGTTCCACTGTCTCGCGGGCACGCTGCGCCCCTCGGGCGGACAGGTGCTGCTCGGAGGGCGGGACATCACACGGCTCGCGGCGCACGCGCGGACGCGGCTGGGGATCGCGCGGACCTTCCAGCAGCTGGCGGTCTTCCCGTCGCTGACCGTGGCCGAGAACGTGCGCGTGGGCGCCGAGCAGGGCCGGACCGCGGACCCGGGGGCGACGGAGCGCGCGCTGCGGCTGCTCGGGCTGGACGGGCCGGTGCGGTCGCTGCCCGCGGCGGGGCTGCCCACCGGGACGCTCCGGCGCGTCGAGCTGGCCCGGGCGCTCGCCGGCAGCCCCCGGGTGCTGCTGCTCGACGAGCCCGCGGCCGGTCTCGACACCGGCGAGGTGGCCGCCCTGGCCCGGGTCCTGCGGGCGCTGGCCGCGGACGGCATGGCCCTCCTGGTCGTGGAGCACGATCTCGACCTGGTCGCCGACCTGGCGCACACCGTGCACGTCATGGCGGCCGGACGGATCGTCGCCTCGGGTCCCGCCGACCGCGTCCTGGACGGGAGCACCGGCGGATGACCATCGCCCTGCGCGCAGCGCGCGTACGCTACGGCCCCCTGGAGGCCCTGCACGGCGTGAGTCTGGCCGCCCCCGGTCCCGGCCTCACCGTGCTGCTGGGCCGCAACGGCTCCGGCCGTACGACCGTGCTGCGCGCCCTCGCCGGGACCGTGCCGCTGGCGGCCGGCGCCGTCGTCTGGGACGGCGCCGACGTGACCCGCCTGCCCGCGTTCGAGCGGGCCCGGCGCGGACTGTGCCTCGTCCCGGAGCGCCGGGCGGTGTTCGGCTCCCTGACGGTCCGGGAGAACCTGGAACTCGGGGCGGCCGGCCTCGCCGCCGCTCTGGAGGCCTACCCGCGGCTGGAGCCGCTCCTCCCCCGCCGGGCGGGCACCCTCTCCGGCGGCGAACAGCGCATGCTGGCCCTCTCCCGTGTCCTGTCGGCCCGCGCGCGCGTGGTGCTCGTCGACGAGCCCGCGCAGGGCATGTCGCCGGCGGTCGCGGCCCGGACGTACGCGCTGCTGGGCGCTCTCGACGCGTGCGTGGTGATCGCCGAGCAGCGGCTGCCGCCGGCTCTGCGGGAGCGGGCGGGCCGGACGACGTACGTGCATGAACTGCGCCGTGGCGCGGTCGTGTTCAGCGGAGAGGCCACCGAGTCGGCGGCGCGGAGCGGTGAGTCACCGGGTTCAGGGGCGGGCCGAACAGGGCGGGGCCGCCGGTACGGGAGGCGCCCGCCGGCTTCGGGATGACGAGCTGGAGGCCCTTGGCCAGCCGGTCGGGGCTGGCGCCGATCTTCTTCTTGTTGACGGTGTAGAGCGTCTGCCAGCCGCCTGTCACCCGGTACTTGCGGGCGATCGACGCGAGCGTCTCGCCCGTCTTCACCACGTGGAAGGGGCCCTGGAGGCCGTAGGACCTGGAACATTCGGGCCAGGCGCCCCAGCCCTGGACGGCCAGCACCTTCTTGGCGACCTTGATCTGCTGGGCGCGGGTGGCGAGATCGGCGCGGGGAGCGTAGGCGAGCCCGCCGAACCGGACCCAGGTGGGCTGCCAGAACTGGAGCCCGCCGTAGTAGCCGTTCCCGGTGTTCGCGTGCCAGCGGCCGCCGCTCTCGCACTCGGCCAGACAGGTCCAGGGCCACTCGTCGTTCGCGCAGTCGAAGGCACCTCGGGCGGACGCGGGACCCGGGAGCGGGGGCGGTGCCGCGGCGGCCGCCTCGCCGGGGCCGAGGGCGGCCAGTACGGCGGCGACCACGGCCGCGTACCGCGCACGTCCGTTCGGCGGCCGGGAAGCGGTTCGGGTACTCGGCGGAATCCGCCTGGTCGGCATGAAGGACATCGGGCCACGCTAAGCAGCGCGTCCCGCTCGGCCGCCCAGCCCGCGCCCGGCACGCCCGGGGCCCCACCCGGTCGGAGGACCGGGCGGGGCCGAGGGACTGCCGTCCGGATCGTGCGGCGGGACGCGGGGCAGGGCACCGCGCCTCGCGCCACCCGATCCGGACGACGGACCCCCGCGCCCGGCGCTGGGGCGAGCGTGGCTCAGATGTCGAGCCGCTGGCCGGGCACGATCAGGTCCGGATCCCCGCCGATCACGGACTCGTTGGCGGCGTAGATCTTCCGCCAGGTGGTCCCGTGCCGCGCGGCGATGACACTCAGGGTGTCGCCTTCGCGGACGGTGTAGTCACCGCGGGACGAGCCGCGGCCGACGTGGCCCGGCGTACGGGCCGGCGTCTTCGCCGGTTCCCGCTTCGCCGGGACGGACCGTGTCGCCGGCTTCGAGGCCGACCCGGTGCCCGCGGATCCGGCGGCCTGCCCGGAACCCGAGGAGCCGGGCGCGTTCCCGTAGGCCCCGGCGCGGGCCGAGCAGGTGGGCCAGGCCCCCCATCCCTGTGCGCTCTGAACCTTGGTCGCGATGGCTATCTGCGCGCTCCTGGAGGCCCTGTCGGCGGTCGGCGCGTACGCCGTGCCGCCGTAGGCGCGCCAGGTGCCCGCGGAGAACTGGAGCCCCCCGTAGTAGCCGTTGCCGGTGTTGATGTGCCAGTTACCGCCGCTCTCGCACTGGGCGATGCGGTCCCACACTCCACTGTCGGCCGCGGCGGCTTCGCCGGTCGCGGCGAGCAGTCCGAGCGGGGCGAGCAGTGCCGCCCCGGCGAGGACCGCCGCCGTACGTGTCTTGTTCGCCGTACGAGCCTTGTGACCGTTCCCGTGAGTGCTGTCGGCACATGCGGACATGTATTTCCCTCTCGAAACACCCGGGGTCCCCCAGGACGGGACGCGGTGACCTGCGCGTAGGACGCGGCCCTCGCGCTCCGACCCGTCCACCGGCGGCGTGCTGTGATCCGAAGCGGATCGGCCGGCGGACGTACCCGAGCGGTGCTCGTTGCACACGGCGCAGGAATCTATGGACCCGGGCGCCCCGATATCAACCAACTCCTTGTCATTCGAGGCCAGTTAGCGGTTACCGCAGGTATCATCGATTTTCGGCCACCCACTTCATTGGGTGATTTCCGGATTTGTCGACCCTCGCCTCTTGTGATCTGTGACTTACTTCACCCAGTCAACTTCCCCCGGACTTCCGGAAGTTGACTGGGAGTAACCAATTCCGGGGGCGCCTTCACCCTGGGCGTCGGATGGTTCGATTCCGTTCGCCCTCGGGCGTGACTCCGGCCACAGATCACCCGTTGACATCTTCATGAGCCGGGAACCCCCGGTTCATGGGCCGGGAGCCACCCGGCACCGCCACGCACCGCATCCCGAGGAGCCACCGTGCCGCGCATGCTCGACGTCAGCGACGACGTACGCGCCGAGATCGGCGACGAAGAAGCCGACCGGCTGCTCGCCGGAGAGAACGCCCCCGGCAGTTACGACTGCACGTCGTGCCGCACCCCGGGCGACTCGGAACAGGAGCGCACCAGCACCGTCCTGTTCATCGGCGACGAGACCGCCGTCCTCGCCTTCGCCCACGCCACCTGCCTGCCCTCGCAGGTCGTGCAGGTCACCGAGGAACAACTCCAGGGCGCCGTCCGCTCGATCCACCCCGACGGCGCGCCCGCCGACCCCGCCCCCGTCCCCGAGCAGGCCGTGCTCGGTGTCACCAGCGGACTCGTCCTGATCCACGGCGAGCTGCACCCCGCACTCGTCGTCGAGCCGACCGGCCCGATCGTGCGACCCGGCTCGACCGACATCGGCGACGACTTCCTGCCCCTGCTGATCGAGCAGGGCTTCATGCCCGCGACCGAGCTCAACTCGGTACCGCCCGTCCTGTACGGCTGGTCCGTGCTGCTCGCGGCGGGCCAACTGCACGCCGTGCTCCAGCCGGGCACGGGCGGCGGTTCGCCCGTCGCCTGGTGGCAGGCCCACCAGGCGCTCCAGGTCACCGACAGCTGGCGCGCCGCCGCGAACAAGCTCCGGCAGGTGCTCCTGTTCGCGGCGCCGGTCGGCTCGATCGGCCGTCAGCCCCGGGAGGACCTGCTGCGCGACGCGCTCGACAAGGCGGCGGCCAACGGCAAGCTGGTCGCGGCGGCGATGCCGCTCGCCGGCATCTGAGGGCAGCGGGACCGCCGACGGAGCGGGGGCGGGGAACCGCGGGCAGGTGGCCGACGCCGGCCTCTGAGGGGTGCCCGCGCGGTTCCCCGCGCCCCCGCGCACGCCGCTCACTCCGGACGGCCCGCGAAATGACCGCTGCGGCCGCATCCGTTGGGCGGTGGGGTCGTTGGCACGTACGTGCACACCTACGACGTCCCCGGCCACCGGCCCTTCCAGCCGGTCCTTCCGTCCGGCTCCCCCCTCCGTTCGAGCAGAGAGGTGCCGGCGTCGCGACCGGTGCAGGACCCTCATCAGGGCGGCTCATCGGCCACACCGATCTACGACGCGCTCTACGCCGAGTGGATCCGAGCGTTCAGGACCCTGCCGGGCGACCGTCACGGTGAGGAGAACCTGGGCTTCACGGCCTTCGGGATCCTCGGGCGCGGTTCGAACTCGTTCAGCTCGTCGGGCACGTACAGCTCGTACAGCGCGGGAGCGCAGACCGCCCGGCAGATCTCCGCACAGCACGGGCACACCACGGCGACGACCGCCGTCTGGCAGCCGGGCGCACGCCAGCACGGCACGGGAATGCATCACATCCCGGCCGCGCTCCCGCCCGCCCCGCGCAGGGGCCTGTGACCGGCGAGGTTCATGAGCGGTGACGCGTGAGGGGCGGCTCCCTGGGGAGCCGCCCCTCACGCTTCGCCCGTGGGCGTTACTTCTTCTTGTTGGTGCCGCGCTTCTCGCGCACCCGCACCGAGATGTGGATCGGCGTGCCCGCGAAGCCGAACTCCTCACGCAGCCGGCGCTCGATGAAGCGGCGGTAGCCGTGCTCGATGAAACCGGAGGCGAAGAGCACGAACCGCGGAGGCTTGGTGCCCGCCTGCGTGCCGAACAGGATGCGCGGCTGCTTTCCGCCGCGGACCGGGTGCGGGTGGGCGGCGACCAGCTCGCCGAGGAAGGCGTTCAGGCGGCCGGTCGGGACACGGGTCTCCCACCCGTCCAGGGCCGTCTCGATCGCCGGGACGAGCTTCTCCATGTGGCGGCCGGTACGGGCCGAGACGTTCACCCGGGGCGCCCAGGCCACCTGGGCGAGCTCGGTCTCGATCTCCCGCTCCAGGTAGTAGCGGCGCTCCTCGTCGAGGGTGTCCCACTTGTTGAAGGCGAGGACGATCGCGCGGCCCGCGTCGACGGCCATGGTGACGATGCGCTGGTCCTGCACGGAGATGGTCTCGGACGCGTCGATCAGGATGACCGCGACCTCGGCCTTCTCCACGGCGGCGGCGGTACGCAGCGAGGCGTAGTAGTCGGCGCCCTGCTGGAGGTGGACGCGCTTGCGGATGCCCGCCGTGTCGACGAACTTCCAGGTGATGCCGCCGAGTTCGATGAGCTCGTCGACCGGGTCACGGGTGGTGCCCGCGACCTCGTTGACGACCACGCGGTCCTCGTTGGCCACCTTGTTCAGCAGGGAGGACTTGCCGACGTTCGGGCGGCCGATGAGGGCGATGCGGCGGGGGCCGCCCACAGCGGTGCCGAAGGTCTGCGCCGGGGCCTCGGGCAGGGCCTCCAGGACGGCGTCGAGCATGTCGCCGGTGCCGCGGCCGTGCAGCGCGGAGACCGGGTGCGGCTCGCCGAGACCGAGGGCCCAGAGGTACGAGGCGTCGGACTCGCCGCTCATGCCGTCGACCTTGTTGGCGCACAGGACGACGGGCTTGCCGGCCTTGCGGAGAAGACGTACGACCGCCTCGTCGGTGTCGGTCGCGCCGACCTTGGCGTCGACGACGAAGACGACCGCGTCGGCGGCCTCGATCGCGTACTCGGCCTGGGCGGCGACGGACGCGTCGATGCCGAGGACGTCCTGCTCCCAGCCGCCGGTGTCGACGAGCTTGAAGCGGCGGCCCGCCCACTCGGCCTCGTAGGTCACGCGGTCGCGGGTGACGCCGGGCTTGTCCTCGACGACCGCCTCGCGGCGGCCGATGATGCGGTTCACCAGGGTCGACTTGCCCACGTTCGGGCGGCCGACGACGGCGAGGACGGGCAACGGGCCGTGGCCCGCCTCCCCGATCGCGCCCTCGACGTCCTCGAGGTCGAAGCCCTCTTCCGCGGCGAGCTCCATGAACTCCGCGTACTCGGCATCGCCAAGCGCCCCGTGATCGTGCTCTGCCGAGCCGTCGGGCTGGATGTGGTCGTTCATGAAGTCCGTACCTCGTCGTTCATTCGTGGTGATCGGTGGATCACCCGTAAACCGGGTGATCCACTACTAAGTGTCGCCTAACGCCCGGCGGGGCGCCCGGCGTTTTCCCGGCGTCCGGTCAGACGCCTGGCCTCGTCCAGGTGGGCACTGAGCTGCTTCTGGATGCGGCCGGTGGCCGCGTCCAGCGCCTGTCGCGTGCGCCGGCCACTGCCGTCGCCCGCATCGAAGGGGTCGCCGAAGACGACGTCGACCCTGCTGCGCAGCGGGGGCAGCGCCTTGGTCAGTCTGCTGTTCCGCTCGGAGCTTCCCAGCACCGCCACGGGGACGATCGGGGCTCCGCTGCGCACCGCGAAGTACGCGAGTCCGGCCCGCAGCGAGGCGAAGTCGCCCTCGCCCCGGGTGCCCTCGGGGAAGATCCCGAGGACTCCGCCGGCCGCCAGGACGCCGAGGGCGTCGGTGATGGCGGCGCGGTCGGCGATCTCCCGGTCGACCTTCAGCTGGCCGATGCCGAGCAGGAACGGGTCGAGCGGGCCGATGAACGCTTCCTTCTTGATCAGGAAGTGGGTGGGCCTGGGCGCGACGCCCATGACCATCGGCCCGTCGATGTTGTGCGAGTGGTTCACGGCCAGGATCGCCGGGCCGGTCGCGGGGACCTTCCAGGCGCCGAGCACGCGCGGCTTGAACAGCCCGTACATCAGGCCGACGCCGATCCGGCGCCCGACCTCGGCGCGTCTCGCTGAGGGTGGGGTCACTTGGCGGCCCGCTTCTCCTCGACGAGGGTGACGACACACTCGATGACCTGCTGGAGCGTGAGGTCGGAGGTGTCCACCTCGACCGCGTCGTCCGCCTTGGCGAGGGGGGAGGTCTTGCGGCTGGAGTCGGCCTCGTCCCGCTTGACCAGCGCCTCACGGGTCGCGTCGATGTCGGCGCCCTTCAGCTCACCGCTGCGCCGGGCGGCACGGGCCTCGGGGGAGGCGGTGAGGAAGATCTTCAGGTCGGCGTCGGGCAGCACGGTGGTGCCGATGTCCCGGCCCTCGACGACGATGCCGGCCGGCGCGGACCCGGCGAGGGCGCGCTGCAGCTCGGTGATGCGGGCACGCACCTCGGGGACGGCGCTGACCGCGCTGACCTTGGAGGTGACCTCCTGCGTACGGATCGGGCCGGCGACGTCGGTCCCGTCGACCGTGATGGTCGGCTCGGCCGGGTCGGTACCGGAGACGATCTCCGGCTTGCCCGCGGCGGCGGCGATCGCGGAGGCGTCCGTGATGTCGATGTCGTTGCTGACCATCCACCACGTGATGGCGCGGTACTGGGCGCCCGTGTCGAGGTAGCTCAGACCGAGCTTCGCGGCCACGGCCTTCGAGGTGCTCGACTTGCCCGTGCCGGAGGGGCCGTCGATGGCGACAATCACAGCCGGAGCGGTACGGGCGGCGCCGTTGTCCACGGTGGGAACACCTTCCTGGTGCGGGGTGGAGGTCTCTGCGGGACGCGATGGCGCCCCGCACAAGGTTACCGGCCCCGCGGACCCCGTCTTACTGGCCCTTCCCGGCGGCGGTGTCGCCGGCCCTTCAGGGGGCGGTGTCACTGGCGCAGTGCCCAGCCCCGCTCCCGCAGTGCCGCGCCGAGCACCGGCACCGCCTTGGGCTCCACCATGAGCTGCACCAGACCGGCTTGCTGGCCGGTCGCGTGCTCGATGCGTACGTCCTCGATGTTGACGCCGGCCATTCCCGCGTCGGCGAAGATGCGGGCGAGCTGACCGGGCTGGTCGTCGATGAGAACGGCCACGACCTCGTAGGCGCGCGGCGCGGAGCCGTGCTTGCCGGGGACACGGACCTGGCCCGCGTTGCCGCGGCGCAGGACGTCCTCGATGCCGCCGGCGCCCTCGCGGCGCTTGGCCTCGTCGGAGGACTGGAGGGAACGCAGGGCCTGGACCGTCTCGTCGAGGTCGGCGGAGACGTCCGCGAGGAGGTCCGCGACGGGGCCCGGGTTCGCGGAGAGGATGTCGATCCACATCCGGGGGTCGGAGGCCGCGATCCGGGTCACATCGCGGATGCCCTGCCCGCAGAGCCGCACCGCGGTCTCCTCCGCGTGCTCCAGGCGCGCGGCGACCATGCTGGACACCAGGTGGGGCATGTGCGAGACGAGCGCCACGGCGCGGTCGTGGGCGTCCGCGTCCATGACGACGGGCACGGCACGGCAGTGCGAGACCAGTTCCAGGGCGAGGTTCAGGACCTCGGTGTCCGTGTCCCGGGTCGGGGTGAGCACCCAGGGACGGCCCTCGAAGAGGTCGCCGCTCGCGGCCAGCGGACCGGACTTCTCGCGGCCGGACATGGGGTGCGTGCCGATGTACGGGGTGAGGTCGAGGCCGAGCGCCTCCAGCTCGCGGCGGGGACCGCCCTTGACGCTGGCGACGTCGAGATAGCCGCGGGCGAGACCGCGCCGCATGGCGTCCGCGAGGGTCGCGGCGACGTGCGCCGGGGGTGCGGCGACGATCGCGAGGTCGACCTGGCCCTCGGGGGCCTCGTCGGTGCCGGCGCCGAGCGCGGCCGCCGTACGGGCCTGCTCCGGGTCGTGGTCGGCGAGGTGGACGACGACGCCGCGGGAGGCGAGCGCGAGGGCGGCGGACGTGCCGATCAGCCCGGTTCCGATGACGAGCGCGGTCCTCACTGGGCGATGTCCTTGCGGAGCGCGCCCGCGGCGCCCAGGTAGACGTGCACGACCTCGGCGCGCGGCCGGTCGGACTCGATGTGGGCGAGAACACGGACCACCCGGGGCATCGCGCCCTCGATGTCCAGCTCCTGCGCGCAGATCAGCGGGACGTCGACGATGCCGAGCTTGCGCGCCGCCGCGGCCGGGAAGTCGCTGTGCAGATCGGGTGTCGCGGTGAACCAGATGCTGATCAGGTCGTCCGTGGTGAGCGCGTTGCGCTCCAGGATGGCGGTGAGCAGCTCGCTGACCTGCTCGTCCATGTGGCCGGCCTCGTCCCGTTCCAGCTGGACGGCGCCCCGGACCGCTCGTACCGCCACGGTGATGCTCCTCGCTGATCTGTGTGCACGTCGTGTCACACCAGCGTAGTCAGCCCCCGGGGCGCCGGTGCGCGGCGCCCGCCTGACGAGACGGGGGCCGGGGGGATCCGGCCCGGACCGGCCGGACGGACGCGCCGATGTCACCCGAATCGCCCTATTCCGCTACATCTGGCGAGAATGCGCCCGTGCGCCTCTGGACGCGGGGGCGCGCGTCCGCTCTCATGGCAGGAGACCGCCCAGGGGGAGGACCGGATGAAGCGACCAGGGCCCCTTCTCACCCTCCTCGCGGGGCTGGTGTTCGGCGTGTTCCTGCTGACGCTCAACGCGACGACGGGGACGAAGAGCACGTCGAACCCGTACCAGGAGGCGTCGCCGGGCGTCTCGGTGTCGGCCACCGCGCCACCGGCCACCGCCTCGCCGTCGCGGAGCGTCCCGCCGAGCCCCTCGCCGTCCCGCGCCGCCGTTCCCAACGCCGACTACGCGGGCCGCACCGACGACGACTCCTCGGCGGTCGCGGTCTCCCTGCGGGGCGGCAAGGCGATCGCGTACTTCTGTGACGGGCACGACAAGGAGTCCTGGCTGAAGGGTGACGTCGAGGACGACGGCACCATGAGGCTCACGGGCAGCCACGGCGACGAGCTGAACGGGACCCTCCAGGGCGGCAAGCTGATCCGCGGCACCGCCGACGTCGGCGGACAGCGGTACGCCTTCACGGCCGACAGGGCCGTCAAGCCCTCCGGCCTGTACCGGGCGACGGCCACCGTGCGCGGCGCGAAGGTCGACGGCGGCTGGATCGTGCTGCCCGGCGGACGGCAGGTCGGCGTCGTCGAGCGCGACGGCACCCCTTCGGCGGCACCGTCGATCGACCCGGAGACCGGCGCCGTGACGATCGACGGCCAGAAGATCATCGCCCGCCCTGTCACCCCCTGACCGCCTCTTTCCACCGGGAGCCGTTCATGACCGTGGACCCGAACGCCGCCACCCAGGGCTTCCCCTCCCCGCCACCCGGCCACGGCCGCGCCGACGCGGCCCGCTACCTCGTCCCGGCCCTGGTCGCCGCGGCCGTCGCGGTCGGCCTCGGTGTCTACGGCAAGGTCCACGACCCCACGGGAACGGCCTTCAATCTCGCCGGCTTCAGCAGCACGGGTGCCGTGAAGTCCTGGCTGGCGACGACGGCGTTCTTCTTCGCCCTCGTCCAGCTCGTCTCGGCGCTCATGATGTACGGGAAGCTGCCGGGCCCGGGCTGGGCGGCGACGCTGCACCGGTGGTCGGGGCGGATCGCGTTCCTGGTGGCGGTGCCGGTCGCGGTCCACTGTCTGTACGCGTTGGGCTATCAGACGTACAGCACGCGCGTCATGTGGCACTCGCTCCTGGGGTGCTTCTTCTTCGGTGCCTTCAGTGCCAAGATGCTGCTGCTCCGCTCGGAGCGCCTGCCCGGCTGGCTGCTGCCCGTCCTCGGCGGCCTCGTCTTCGCCGTGCTCACCGCCGTCTGGCTGACATCCGCCTTCTGGTTCTTCCGTACGTTCGGAGTGACGACATGACCGACCGCTCGACGCGGCGCACGGTGATCCTCGGCGCGGGGGCGTCCGTGCTGCTCGCGGGGTGCAGCGAGTACGGCGACAAGGACAGTTCCTCGGACCCCTCACCGAAGGCCTCCAGCGGCCAGCAGCTCGCCACGACGAGTGACATCCCGGTCGGCGGGGGCACGGTCTTCAAGGACCAGAAGGTCGTGGTCACGCAGCCGGCGAAGGGCGACTTCAAGGCCTTCTCGGCGGTCTGCACGCACCAGGGGTGCCTGGTGGACAAGGTGGCGGACGGAACGATCGACTGCCCCTGCCACGGAAGCAAGTTCGGTGTCGAGAACGGGGCGGTGAAGGCCGGTCCCGCGCCGCGTCCGCTGCCCGCAGAGAAGATCACGGTGGAGGGAAACTCGATCCGCCTGGCGTGAAGTGGCCCGTACGCTCCGGACATGCGCTCCGAGCCCTCCGCGTCCCAGGCAGCCCCGACACCCCGGGCGGCCCCGGCACACCCGGCGTCCCCGGCACCGGTGGTGCCGTCCGGGTCACCCGCCTCGCCCGCCCCGGCGATCCCGGCGGCCGGGATCCCGCTGGTGCGGGACCACACGGTCTACTCCTGTGTGATGGGGTCACGCGCCTTCGGGCTGGCCACGGACGGCAGTGACACGGACCTGAGGGGCGTCTTCCTCGCCCCGACCGAGCTGTTCTGGCGCTTCGAGAAACCTCCGACGCATGTCGAGGGACCGGCGCCGGAGCAGTTCAGCTGGGAACTGGAACGGTTCTGCGCGCTCGCGCTGCGCGCCAACCCGAACATCCTGGAGTGCCTGTACTCCCCGCTCGTCGCGTCCGTGGACGACACCGGCCGCGAACTGCTCGCCCTGCGCCAGGCCTTCCTCTCCCGTCAGGCGCACGAGACGTTCACCCGCTACGCCCTGGGCCAGCGCAAGAAGCTGGAGGCCGACGTCCGCACCCACGGCGCCCCGCGCTGGAAGCACGCCATGCATCTGCTGCGCCTGCTCACGAGTTCGCGCGACCTGCTGCGCACCGGCTCCCTGACGGTCGACGTCGGGGAGCAGCGCGAGCCGCTGCTCGCGGTGAAGCGGGGCGAGGTGTCCTGGAGCGAGGTGGAGCGCCGGATGCTCCGGCTGGCGACGGAGGCCGACGAGGCGGCCGTCGGCAGCCCGCTCCCGCCCGAGCCCGACACCGCCCGCGTCGAGGACTTCCTGGTCCGGGTCCGCCGGGCCTCAGCGCTGAAGGGCGCCGCCGGGGGCCGGTAGCGCCGCCAGGACACCCTCCGCGCCCGGGACGACGTCCTGGCCTCCCCCGAACCCGTCCAGCCGGACCCTGACGACGAAGGCGTGCAGGGCGTCGTACGCGGAGGGGGCGTCCGGCAGTGCCGAGGATTCCTGTGCCTCGTCGAGGAGTACGTGCAGCCGCTCCACGTCCTGCTCCACGCGGGCGCGCGGGATGTCCGCGGGTCCGTGCTCCCGTTCCGCCTTCGCGGTGATCAGGTCCGTGAGATAGGCGGGCGAGGCGATCTGCCCGGCCAGCGTGGGCAGATCGGCCTGCACCTCACCGCTGCGCATGAGGTGGATACCGGTGAGCAGCACACGGAACGTGTAGAGCAGCGGCTTGAGTTCGCCGCTCTTCTCGAACAGCCGCCACTGGGTGGCCGCGAACCCCCGGTAGTGGTGGGCGTGGTGACGGGTGAGGACCTCGGGGGCGAGGGAGATCAGCTCACGGTGCTCGTCGCTCGTGCGCACGACCAGCGGCGACAGGAGCTGCTCCAGCACATAGCCGTTGCGCCGCAGCATGAGGCGTACGAACTTGCGCAGGTCGTGGGTGACCAGGTCCATCTCGGTCCCGTCCTGGAACCACATGCGCGACCGGGTCTCCTCCGGCTCGCGCAGCCCGACCAGGTCGGCCGTCGGCAGCACGTGGACACCGCGCAGGTCGACGTCGGAGTCGCGGGAGGGGAAGCCGTACAGGTGCGCCCCGGAGACGGTGGCGAAGAGCACGGGGTCGGGCTGTTCGCCCACCACACTCGCGAGGTCGGCGCCGGGCCCGAGGATGTCTGTCATGGCTCAAGCATCCCAGAGTGCCCCCAGCGACATCAGGTCGCTCTGGTACTCGATGCGGTCCGCCCAGTCGTTCGGCCAGGCCTCGGAGCCGTGGTGGGCGCCCGCGAACGCCCCGGTCAGGCAGGCGATGGAGTCGGAGTCGCCCGAGGTGCAGGCGGCCCGGCGCAGCGCGGTGACGGGCTCGTCGACGAACATCAGGAAGCACAGCAGACCGGTGGCGAACGCCTCCTCGGCGATCCAGCCCTCACCGGTGGACAGACAGGGGTCGGCCTCGTGCGAGGCGGTGCGCACGGCTCGGCGGACGTTGTCCAGGACGGCGATGCACTCGTCCCAGCCGCGGGAGATGTACTGCTCGGGTGAGGCGTCGTGGCAGAAGGTCCACAGGTCGCCGAGCCAGCGCGAGTGGTAGCGGTGCCGGTTCTCGTGCGCGTACGCGAGGAGCAGGCCGATCAGTTCGGCGGGCTGGGCTCCCTGGGAGAGCAGCCGGACGGTGTGCGCGGTGAGGTCCGAGGCGGCGAGCGCGGTCGGGTGGCCGTGGGTGAGCGCGGCCTGGAGCTGGGCGGCGCCGGCGCGCTGCTCGTCACTGAGTCCGCGGGCGAGGCCGACGGGCGCCACGCGCATGTTGGCGCCGCAGCCCTTGGAACCGGTCTGGCTGGCCTCCTGCCAGCGGCGGTTCTCGTCCTTGAGGAGGTTGCAGGCGACCAGGCAGGTCCGGCCGGGGGCCCGGTTGTTCTCGGGCGACTGGTACCAGTTCACGAACTCCTCGCGGACCGGCCGTTCCATCCGCAGCGGGCCGAGCAGCCCGCGGTCCATGGCGGTGCGCAGTCCGCCGGCCAGCGCCAGGGTCATCTGGGTGTCGTCGGTGACGATCGCGGGCCGGGGCAGCGCCATCTGCCGCCAGGGGCCGCACTTCTCCAGGATGGCGGGAACGGTGCTGAACTCGGTGGGGAACCCGAGCGCGTCTCCGAGGGCCAGGCCGATGAGGGAACCGGTGGCGGCGCGTTTGGTCAGGGTCGTGCTGGTCATCGGGGCCGTCCTTACGAGGTGGGACGCAGCAGTGGCGGGTACAGAACCTTGGCGCCGCCCGCGCGGAAGAGGGCGGCGGGTTTGCCGCGGCCGCCGGTGAGGCGGGCGGCACCTGGGACCTGTTCGACGAACCCCGGCGTGGCGAGGACCTTGCGCCGGAAGTTGGGCCGGTCGAGCGTGGTGCCCCACACCGTCTCGTAGACGTGCTGAAGCTCTCCGAGGGTGAACTCGGGCGGGCAGAAGGACGTGGCGAGACAGGTGTACTCCAGCTTGGCGCCCACGCGTTCATGGGCGTCGGCCAGGATCCGGTCGTGGTCGAAGGCGAGCGGGCCGAGCGCGTCGAACGGCAGCCACCGGGCCTGCGCCGCGTCGCCGCCGCCGTGCGGTTCGGGCGGGTCGGGCAGCAGCGCGGCGAACGCGACGGAGACGACCCTCATACGGGGGTCGCGGTCGGGTTCGCTGTAGGTGCGCAGTTGCTCCAGGTGGAGTCCCGAGAGGTCCGACAGGCCGGTCTCCTCGGCGAGTTCACGCCGTGCGGCCGTCTCGGCGGACTCACGGGGCAGTACGAAGCCGCCGGGCAGGGCCCAGCGGCCGGCGTACGGTTCCCTGCCCCGCTCGATCAGCAGGACCTGGAGTGCGCCCGCGCGCACGGTCAGGACGGCCAGGTCGACGGTGACGGCGAAGGGTTCGAAGGCGTATTTGTCATAGCCCTCGGGTGCCGCGCCCCCCGGCGCGCGGTCCTCGCCTGTTGACACCCCGCACTCCCTTTATGGTCACCCTGACCATGGTCATGACGACTATAAAGGGAGTGCGGGGTGTCAACAAGACTTTCGGCAGGCGAAGTTGCGACTCCCGCGGCCGGCCCGGGAACGGTGACTCCGTTTCGGGCCGGGAGCGGACGGCCTGCGGGTCGCTACACCCGGGCTCGCGACGCCTCCGGCCGCCGGGTGCCGGACCGGGGTGCCTCCGGCTCCCGCGCCGGAGCGCGAGCCGGAGCGAGGGCGGCCACCAGCGCTCCGGCGGCCGCGACTCCCGCCGAGACCCACAGCGCGGGACCGCAGCCGTCGACGAAGTCCCGCGCCGAGCCGTAGCCCCCGAAGTGGGTGAACACGGCCGCCGCGGCGGCGACTCCGAAGACTCCGCCCAGTTCGCGCAGCGCGTTGTTGACGCCGGCCGCGACACCCGCGTCGGCGGGCGGCACCGCGGACGTCACGGCGTTCGCCACGGTGGGGAAGACCATGGAGATGCCGATGCCCGCGACGATCAGGGGCAGCACCAGCCGTCCGTAGGCGACGCCGGGCTGCACCTGCCAGGCCAGGAGCCCGAGTCCGGTCGCCTGGAGGACGAGTCCGCCGAACATGAAGGGACGGTTCCCGAACCGGTCGGCGAGAGCGCCCGCGAGCGGTGCCACGAGCAGCGGCATGCCGGTCCACACCAGGATGCGGACACCGGCCTGGAGCGGCGAGTTCCCGAGGCCGAGCTGGAACAGCTGCGTGATCACGAAGAGCGAACCGAGCAGCGACATGAACGTCAGGAAGGCGACGGCGTTGGCGGTGGAGAAGGCGCGCCTGCGGAAGTAGCCGAGGGGCAGCATCGGGTAGCGCGCCCGCGACCGCTCCCAGCCGAGGAAGGCCGCCACGAAGACGACTCCGACGGCCAGCGCGCCCAGCACCTCGGCACTCCCCCAGCCCGCCTGCGGGGCCCGCACCGGCGCCCAGGCCAGGCCGGTCAGCCCGACGGCGGCCAACAGCAGCCCCACGACGTCGAGTTGCGGACGCGGGCCATGGCTCTCCCGCAGTTTCAGCGCGGCGAGCGGCAGCATCGCGAGCCCGGTCGGCACGTTCAGCCAGAAGATCCACTGCCAGGACAGGCCCTCGGTGACGGCGCCGCCGAGCACGGGCCCGGCCGCGACACCGAGACCGGTCACCCCGCCCCAGACGCCGATCGCGACGCCCCGCTTCTCGGCCGGGAACGCCTCGCTGATCAGGGTCAGGGTGAGCGGCAGCAGGACGGCGGCACCGGCGCCCTGGAGCACCCGCGCGGCGATGAGCTGACCGGGCCCCGGGGCCAGCGCGGCGAGGGCCGAGGCCAGGGTGAAGACGGCGAGCCCGACGACGTACATGCGCCGCCTGCCGAACCGGTCGCCGAGCGCGGCACCGGTCAGGGTGAGGCAGGCGAAGACGAGGTTGTACGCGTTGATCGTCCACTCCAGGTCGGACAGGCTCGCCCCGAAGTCGGCCCGCAGGGCCGGCAGCGCGGTGGCCACGACGACCACGTCGAGGGAACAGAGCAGCGCCCCGAGTCCGGCCAGGATCACGGTCCACCCACGGCGCGCGGGCGGGGCCGACGGCTGCTGGACGGGGGCGCGTGCGGTGGTGTCGGTCATGACGGTTCCTTCCGTGAGGATCACTCACGGAGGACCGACCCGGCCCGCGCGGAAAAGGAATCGCGGCCCGGGTCGGTCGTTCGGATCGGGCCGTCCCGCCGCGCGGCAGGACGCGCACGACAGCTCCCGCCGCGCGCCGGGATCCGCGGGACAGCCCTCAGGCACGCCGGCCGAGGTGCGCGAGGAGCAGGGTGCCGGGCGGGGCCCACCGCGGCACGTCGACGGGGTCGGCGAAGCGCACCCCGCGGTCGGCGTCCGCGACCACGAGGTGTGCCAGCGGCAGCAGTTCCAGGGCCAGCGCGGACGGGATCGGCCGCGCCCGCCCGCAGGCCCGCGCGACGTCCCAGCCGTGCACCGCGATCTCCAGGGCGCCGACCGCCACCAGCAGGCCCGCGTCCAGGGACCGGTCCCCCACGGCCGGGTCGGGCGGCCGCGCGGACACCGCGGCGCAGGCACCGAGCAGGGCGCCCGCCCGCTCGCGGAAGGCGCGCACCGGATCGGCCGCGGGGTGGGCCGGGCACAGCCCGACCCGCCCGTCCGCGACACCCTCGTGGAGGGCTTCGACCGAGTCGTCGAGGTGGTGGAGCAGCTCCCCCAGGTCCCACTCGGCGCACGGCGTCGGCCGCCGCAGACCCTCGCGCTGCACGGCGGCGACGGCGACCGTCGCGTACGCGAGCGACCGCTCCAGGAGCTCTCCGGGAATCACCGGAGCGTCCCGGGCAGGCCGAAGGCGTCGAACAGCCCCGGGTCCAGGAAGACGGTCAGCCGCGCGATGGCGCCCGCCTCTGCCGTGAGCACCTGGACGGAGTGCGCCCGGAGCACACCGTCGATCCCGCGCTCGTACGCCGCCACCGCGGGCTGCCCGTTGGCCCGGACGGCGAACATCCGGATCCATCCGGCCTCACGCCCGGACAGCACCCGTACGCGCAGGAACCGCAGGACGTCCTTCCTGCCGCTGAACCACTCCAGGTGGGGCGGCATCTCCAGCTCGACCCCGTCCCGCAGCAGCCCGAGGAGCGCCTCCATGTCGGCGTTCTCGAAGGCCGACATGTAGCGGTCGAGGAGTTCGCGGTCGTCGGCGCCGTCGGGCTCGACCACCAGGTCCTCCTCCGGCGCGACCTCGTCGAGCCGGGCACGCGCGCGCTGGAGCGTGCTCTTGACCGCCGCGGTCGACGTGCCGAGCAGGGCGGCCACCTCCGCGGCGCGCCAGGCCAGCACGTCCCGCAGGATGAGCACCGCCCGCTGCCGCGGGGGCAGGTTCTGCAGCGCGGCCACCAGGGCGAGCCGCAGACTTCCGCGCGCCGCCACGACCGTCGCCGGGTCGATGAGGGTGTCGGGCAGCGGCTGGAGCCAGGGGATGTCCGTCGCCGGGCCCCGCAGCGGCTCCTCGGGCGCGTCTCCCGGCCCGCCGAGCCCGGTGGGCAGCGGACGGCGCCCCCGCCCCTCCAGGGCCGTCAGGCACGTGTTGGTGGCGATCCGGTAGAGCCAGGTGCGCAGGGAGGCCCGGCCCTCGTACCCCTCGTAGGACCGCCAGGCCCGCAGATACGTCTCCTGCACGAGGTCCTCGGCGTCGTCGGCCGAGCCGAGCATGCGGTAGCAGTGGGCGAGCAGCTCCCGCCGGTACGGATCGGTCAGCCGGACGAAGTCGTCGCGGTCCGTCGTCGCGGTCATCGCCGCTCCCTTCGATCGCACCGGGGCCCGCCGGGGCCACCGGTGGTCCGTTCACCGGTACAGACCGGCGGGGCGGCGAAAACGCATCGGCCGGCCCCGGAGAAGTTCCGGGACCGGCCGTGTCACGCGAGGGATGTCCGCGGGCCGCGGGAGCCGTGCGGGCTCCCGGGCCTCAGAGCGCTTCCGGGGTCAGAGACCGACCTCGGCCATGAGCATGCCGACCTCGGTGTTCGACAGGCGGCGCAGCCAGCCCGACTTCTGGTCGCCCAGGGTGATCGGGCCGAAGGAGACGCGCACCAGCTTGTCGACCGGGAAACCGGCCTCGGCGAGCATGCGGCGCACGATGTGCTTGCGGCCTTCGTGCAGGGTCACCTCGACGAGGTAGTTCTTGCCGGTCTGCTCCACGACACGGAAGTGGTCCGCCTTCGCGTACCCGTCCTCCAGCTGGATGCCGTCCTTGAGCCGCTTGCCCAGGTCACGCGGGATCGGGCCCACGATGTGCGCGAGGTAGACCTTCTTCACGCCGTACTTGGGGTGGGTCAGCCGGTGCGCCAGCTCGCCGTGGTTGGTGAGCAGGATGACGCCCTCGGTCTCGGTGTCGAGCCGGCCCACGTGGAAGAGCCGCGTCTCGCGGTTCGTCACGTAGTCGCCGAGGCACTGGCGGCCCTCGTTGTCCTCCATGGTGGAGACGACACCGGCGGGCTTGTTCAGCGAGAAGAACTGGTACGACTGGGTCGCGACCGTCAGGCCGTCGACCTTGATCTCGTCCTTCTCCGGGTCGACGCGCAGCCCCTGCTCCAGGACGATCTGGCCGTTGACCTCGACCCTGGCCTGGTCGACCAGCTCCTCGCAGGCGCGCCGGGAGCCGTAGCCCGCTCGCGCGAGGATCTTCTGCAGGCGCTCGCCCTCCTCCTCGGCACCCGGGAAGGTCTTGGGCAGCTTGATGTCGGGCTTGCCCGCGTACCGGTCGCGGTTGCGCTCCTCGGTCCGGGTCTCGTACTCACGGGAGCGCGCGTTCTCGGTACGGCCGCCGCGCTGCTGGCCCTGCTTGGGGCCGCCCTTGGCGCCACCGCGCGCCGAGGCTCCGCGCCCGGACTTCGGGCCCTCGTGCGTGCCCCCGGGGCCTACGTCGTAGCGACGCTCCTCGGGACGGGGCTTGCCGGGACGCTTCGGCTGGTCGTCGCGCCCCGCCGCCGAGCTCCTCGGCTGGAAGCCGCCGCCGCCGGACCCACGCGAGCCACCGCCGCCGCTGCCGCCGGTCCCACGCGAGCCACCGCCGCCTCCGGCGCCGCCGCGCGAGCCACCGCCACCGCCGGACCCACGCGAGCCACCGCCGCTCCCGCCGGCCCCACGGGAGCCACCGCCACCGCCGCTCCCGCCGGTTCCCCGCGGGTTGCCGCGCCCGCTGTTCCTGCCACTGCCGCTGCCACTGCTTCGCATCAAAGTTCCGTCGTCGTCGTGTCGTCTGCGTCTGCGTCCGGTGCATCCGGATCGAACGACGGGACCCCTTCCAGCGTCTCTGCCTCGATCGCGTCCGCCTCGGGGAGGAAGGGCGCGAGCTCCGGGAGCTCGTCCAGACCACGCAGGCCCATTCGCTCCAGGAAGTAGTTCGTCGTCGTGTACAGGATCGCACCTGTTTCGGGTTCCGTGCCCGCCTCCTCGACCAGACCCCGCTGGAGGAGGGTCCGCATCACCCCGTCACAGTTGACTCCGCGGACCGCGGAGACCCTGGACCGGCTGACCGGCTGGCGGTACGCGACGACGGCGAGCGTCTCAAGGGCCGCCTGGGTGAGCCGGGCCTGCTGACCGTCCAGGACGAAGCGTTCGACGGCGCCCGCGTACGCGGGACGCGAGTAGAAGCGCCAGCCGCCCGCGATCAGTCTGAGCTCGAATCCGCGGCCCTGGACGGTGTACTCGTCGGCCAGTGCGCGCAGCGCGTCCGCGACCTGCCGCCGGGGCCGCTCCAGGATCTTGGCCAGGTGTTCCTCGGTGGCCGGCTCGTCCACGACCATCAGGACGGCCTCCAGGGCGGCCCCGAGATCGAGGTCGGCGACGGTGTGCGGCCCCGCGGGGGTGCCGGTGCTCTCCTCGCTCACGCCTTCTCCTTCTCGCTCCCGCGCCCCGCCGCGTCCTTCGCCGCTTCCGCCGGCCGGTCGAACTCGTCCGTCACCCGCGGACCCTCGTCGCTCTCCCCGCCCGTCCAGCGCACCACGAGGTCCCCGAGAGCCTCCTCCTGGTCCAGGGCGACGGCCTTCTCCCGGTAGAGCTCCAGCAGGGCCAGGAAGCGGGCGACCACGGTGAGAGTGTCGTCGGTGTCCTCCACGAGCGAGCGGAAGCTCGCCGCGCCGAGTTCCCGGAGCCGCTCCACCACGATGCGGGCCTGTTCCTGCACGCTGACGAGCGGCGCGTGGATGTGGTCGACGTACACCTGGGGCTTGGGCCTGGGCTGCATCGCCTTCACGGCGAGCCTCGCGAAGCCCTCGGGCCCGATGCTGATGACGACCTCGGGCAGCAGTTCGGCGTACTGCGCCTCCAGGCCGACGGTACGGGGGTAGCGGCGGGCCTCCTCGTCGAGGCGGGCGTTGAAGATGTCCGCGATCTGTTTGTACGCGCGGTACTGCAGCAGCCGCGCGAACAGCAGGTCCCGCGCTTCCAGCAGGGCCAGGTCGGCCTCGTCCTCGACCTCGGCGGCGGGCAGCAGCCGGGCCGCCTTCAGGTCGAGCAGGGTCGCCGCGACGACCAGGAACTCGGTCGTCTGGTCGAGATCCCAGTCCGGGCCCATCGCCCGGATGTGCGCCATGAACTCGTCGGTCACCTTGGACAGCGCGACTTCGGTGACATCGAGCTTGTGCTTGGAGATGAGCTGGAGCAGCAGGTCGAAGGGGCCCTCGAAGTTCGAGAGCCGCACCCTGAAGACACCGCCGCCGGAATCGGGATCGGCGGGAGCGTCGTCGGAACCCCCGTCGGCCGTGGGGGCCGGTCCAGCGCCCGCGCCGTCCGTACCGGGCCGCGGGACGTTCCCCGCGCCCTCTCCGGGTCCCTCGGGCGCCCCGGAGGGCGTGCCGGGCGTCTCTCGCGGCTCAGTGGCCTCGCCGGGCGCCGTCGATGGCGTGGATGGCGTGGGTGCCGTCGATGGTGTGGGTGCCGGGGGCGGCTCAGTCGGCTCTCCGTCGGCCTCAGGCGGCTCAGTCGGCTCTCCGTCGGCCGCGGGCGCCCCGGTCGGCTCTCCGTCGGCCGCGGGCGGCTTCGTCGGCCCCTTCGGCGTCGCGGAGGGCTCGGTGGGGCCTCCAGGCGTCCCGGAGGGCTCGACCGTCGTCCCGGGCCCGGCGGACCCCCCGGCGCCCTCCCGGGGCGTCTCGGGCGGCGCTGCGGGGGCCTTCGGAGGTTCGGTGGACGGCCCGGCCGGGCCTTCGGCCGACGGGCCGGCCGGGACGGACGGCCCGGGCGGTGCCTCGGCCGGCGCCGGCGCGGCGCCGGGACCGCGCCCCAGCGCACGCCGACGACCGCCGGAGGCGGCTGACGGAGGCGGGACGTTCGCGGTCATAGCCGTCGAAGGCTACCGCTACCGCCCGCGCAGTCGCCGGACGAGAATGCTCGCGTCCCCGCGGGACTCCAGATCCGCCAGGACCACGGCGACCGCCTCGCGGACGATCCGCCCGCGGTCGACGGCGAGACCGTGCTCACCGCGGAGCACCAGGCGCGCGTGTTCGAGGTCCATCAGTTCCTCGGCGGACACGTACACCGTGATCTTCTCGTCGTGCCGTTCCCGCCCACTGGGCCGGCGGTTCGCGGCGCGCCCCCGCTTGCGGGACGACTGCACGGACGTGGAAGGGGCGGCAGAACCTTCCTGCGCCGGCTGACGCCGCCCCGAACGGTCCGGGGCACCGCCCCGGCTGCGGGACTCTCCCGCGTCGGACTCGGCTCCGGCGGCGACATGTTCGTCGCCCTCGCCGTCACCGCCCTGGACGGGCACCGACTGGGGCGCGTCCTCCCCGGCCGCCGCGTCGCTCTCGCCGGCCGGAGCCGGCACCCGGGCCTCGCCGTTGGTCCGGCGGTTGGGGGAGGACGACTGGAGCGCCATGCCCCCGGTGGTACGGAACAGTTCGTCGGCCCCCGGCAGACTCACTCGGCGTGACACCGGGCGAGCACCTCCCTGGCGAGCTGGCGATAGGCGGCGGCGCCGACGGAGTTGGAGGCGTACGTGGTGATCGGCTCTCCGGCGACCGTGGTCTCCGGGAAGCGGACGGTCCGGCCGATCACGGTGTGGTAGACGTGATCGTCGAAGGCCTCGACGACGCGCGCGAGCACCTCACGGCTGTGCACCGTGCGGGAGTCGTACATCGTGGCGAGGATGCCGTCGAGCTCCAGCTCCGGGTTGAGCCGTTCCTGGACCTTCTCGATCGTCTCGGTGAGCAGCGCGACACCGCGCAGCGCGAAGAACTCGCACTCCAGCGGCACGATCACCTTGTGGGCCGCCGTCAGCGCGTTCACGGTGAGCAGGCCGAGGGAGGGCTGGCAGTCGATCACGATGTAGTCGTAGTCGGCCAACAGCGGCTTCAGGGCCCGCTGGAGCGTGGACTCGCGGGCGACCTCGCTCACCAGCTGTACTTCGGCGGCGGACAGGTCGATGTTGCTGGGCAGCAGGTCCATGTTCGGGACCGCCGTCTTCAGGAGCACCTCGTCGGCCGCCATGCCCCGCTCCATGAGCAGGTTGTAGACGGTGAGGTCGAGCTCCATCGGGTTGACGCCGAGTCCCACGGACAGCGCGCCCTGCGGGTCGAAGTCGACGAGCAGCACCCGGCGTCCGTACTCCGCGAGCGCGGCACCCAGGTTGATGGTCGACGTGGTCTTGCCCACGCCGCCCTTCTGGTTGCACATCGCGATGATCGTCGCGGGGCCGTGACTGGTCAGCGGACCCGGGATCGGGAAGTAGGGCAGCGGGCGCCCCGTCGGACCGATGCGCTCACGGCGCTGACGGGCCGCGTCGGGCGCGAGCGTGGCCGCGTACTCCGGATCGGGCTCGTACTCGGCGTCGGGGTCGTAGAAGTGCCCCTCGGGCAGTTCGTCGTAGTCGGCGAAGTGGGTGTGGTTCTCGCCACTTCCGTTGCCGGCCATGGCGTTCACGTGATGGCCATCCATGCTCGGGTGTGCTGTCTGAGTCGTCCGGGGACTCTGGTGGGCTGCGAAGGTGCGGACAGCGACGGAGCCGACAGCCTCGAGCCCCGTGGGGGCCTGGCCCCGCGCCGGCATTCCTGGTTGACCACCCCCGGGAGTAAATGTCGACTCATTCACAAGTCGTCTTACCTCCTTGGTGACCAGGTAACTTCTCGATAGGTCAGCGTGGCACCATGCCGACGATTGGCGACTCTATGGCGTGTCACCGCTCCGCAGCAACACAATCCGCCGGACCCGACCCGATGTGTCGGCAACCGAACACCCCTCTGTCAAGGGCGTAAGGCCGTCGCACGGCAGGTTTCACCGGTGTGCGAATCGGTCGAAGAGTTACGTTCGTGGCGAGTTGAACGAGTGCCGCAAAGTGACCCGACACACACCCGGCCGGACCTTGTCGGGCAAGGTCCGGCCGGGTGAGCGATGTTGACGACCCGTGTTGACGTATCGCCTTTTGTCAGCGCCGAGTCGGCGGCCGATGCCGACTCCCGGAATCGCTCCGGAAGCCGCCGGGAAAAAATCAGCCGAGCAGGCTCTCCAGCGCGACGTGCTCCAGCCCGTGGGCCTCGGCGACCTCGCGGTAAACAACCTTGCCGTCATGGGTGTTCAGGCCCTTGGCCAGCGAGTTGTCACGGCGCAGGGCCTCGGTCCAGCCGCGGTCGGCGAGCTCGACGATGTACGGCAGCGTGGCGTTGGTCAGCGCGTACGTCGAGGTGTTGGGGACCGCGCCGGGCATGTTGGCGACGCAGTAGAAGACCGAGTTGTGGACCGGGAAGGTCGGCTCGGCGTGCGTGGTGGGACGCGAGTCCTCGAAGCAGCCGCCCTGGTCGATCGCGATGTCGACAAGGACACTCCCGGGCTTCATCCGCGCGACGAGCTCGTTGGTGACCAGCTTCGGCGCCTTGGCGCCGGGGATCAGAACGGCTCCGATCACGAGGTCGGCCTCGAGGCAGGCCTTCTCCAGCTCGAAGGAGTTGGACATGACGGCCTTGACCTTCGTGCCGAAGATCTTGTCGGCCTCGCGCAGCTTGTTGATGTCGCGGTCGAGCAGCGTCACCTCGAAGCCCATGCCGATGGCGATCTGCGCGGCGTTCCAGCCGGAGACACCGCCGCCGATGACGACGGCCTTGGCCGGCAGCACGCCCGGGACACCGCCGGGCAGGACGCCGCGGCCGCCGTTGGCGCGCATCAGGTGGTAGGCGCCGACCTGCGGGGCGAGACGGCCCGCGACCTCGGACATCGGGGCGAGCAGCGGCAGGGCGCGGTTCGGCAGCTCGACGGTCTCGTAGGCGATCGCCGTGGTGCCGGACTCCAGGAGGGCGTCCGTGCACTCCTTCGAGGCGGCCAGGTGCAGGTAGGTGAAGAGCGTCTGGTCCTTGCGGAGGCGGTGGTACTCCTCCGCGATGGGCTCCTTGACCTTCAGCAGCAGGTCGGCGGTGGCCCAGACCTCGTCGGCGGTGGGCAGGATCTGCGCGCCGGCGAGGACGTACTCCTCGTCCGTGATCGAGGAGCCGACACCGGCGTTCTGCTCGACGAAGACCTGGTGGCCGTGGCGCACGAGCTCGTGCACACCGGCGGGGGTGATGGCCACCCGGAACTCGTTGTTCTTGACCTCGCGGGGGATGCCGACCTTCACGTCGATCACGGTCCTTGACTCAGAGGGCTCTGGGGCTATGCATGCCGAGGCGATGCAAGCCAGGCAATGCATGTCATACCCGACGCACGGGAGCACACCGGGAGACACCACGGAAGAACGCGGCGGAGCCAGTCTAATGAAGGGATTCCCTCTGTCTAGCCTTTCAATGCATCAATCTTCAGTCGATGCACTGCGGATTTCGTAGGCGTTAACGTCGCGTTCCCCTCCGGATGCGCTCTCCGGGAGCTCATCTCCCAGCATGCGCTCGGCCGCCGCTCGGTGCAGCCGGGCGGCCGCAGGGTCGCCGAGCCGGTCCAGGGTGTCGGCCAGCCTGACCTGGAGCGCGGCCTGCAGGCGTACGTCGTCCGCGCGGCGCGCCCACTCGACGGCTTCCTGGCAGGTACGCAGCGACTCCTCGGGCCGTCCTGCGTACTCCTGGACCCGGGCCATCTCGCTCAACGCCCTTGCCTGGGAAGCGACATCGCCGTTCTTGCGGTGCCAGGCGACCGCGGCGCGCCAGTTGACCTGTGCCTCTCCGTAACGGGCCGCGTAGGTGTGCGCGGTGGCGATGCGCCCGTAGAGCCGGGCGGCGTCCACGCGCTCGTCCCGGGCGAGCCGCTGGGCGAGCGCCCTGCCGTACCAGTCGGCGGCCCGGTCGTGGTCCCCGAGTTCCTGGTGGGCGCCGCCTACGGATTCCATCGCGCGGCCGGTCGCGTAGGGGTCGTTCGCCTCGCGTCCGGCGTCCAGCGCGGCCCGGTAGCGGGCGAGGGCGTCGGTCCTGCGGCCGGTCTGCGCGTCCAGGTCGGCCAGATTGAGCAGGGCCGCCGCCCTCTCGCGCGGCAGATTCCGGCGCTCGGCGACGTCCAGCACGAGCCGGTGGATGCCGTACAGGTCGGGCACCGCGGCCTGGGTGCCGAAATGAGCCGCCATCGCCCGCACCAGGGCGGCCATCAGCCGCCGGGCGAGGGTGTCCAGCTCCCCGTCGGCGACCGCGAGCCGCGCCGAGGCGAGCAGCGCGGGCCGGCGCACGCGCAGCCAGTCCTCGGCCGCTCCGGGACTGGAGAAGCGCAGGGCGCGCGGCATCCCCGCGAGCTTCTCCCGGGCGGGCGAGCTGTCGGTCTCGGTGATGGCGCGGCAGGACACCAGCAGCCGTACGGTCCGCTCCAGCATCCGGGCGCGGGCGAGCTGCACCTCGGCGGGCCGGTCATGGGTGTCGACGAGCGCCCGGAGCAGCGGATGGAGGCAGCCGGGAACCTCGTACTGCGGCAGCTGCGAGGGGATCGCCCGCACCAGGCCGAGGCCGACGAACTCGTCCAGCGTGGTGTGCGCCGTCTGGACCGAGCAGCCGGCCAGCGCGGAGGCGGTGTGCGGGTCGACGAGGCCCGCGGGGGCCAGCGAGAGCAGTCGCAGTATCCGCGCGGCGGTACCCGGCAGGGAGGCGTACGAGAGCCGGAAGACGCGGTCCATCGGTGTGCCGTCCTCGCCCTCGGTGCGCAGTTGCTTGGCGAGATCGGAGACGGCGGCGGAGGGGCGCGCGGCGAGCCAGCCGCCGGCCAGCACCAGGGCGGTCGGCTGGCCCGCGCACAGTTCGACCAGTCCCTCGGCGGCGAGCGGGTCGACGGTGATGCGGACCGAGCCGGTGAAGTGGCCGAGGAGTTCGAGGGCGGACTTGGTGTCCAGGCCGCCGAGCGTGCAGGGGCGGACGTCCGCGATTCCGGTCAGCGGCCCGCCGGAGACGGCGACGACCAGGCAGTCCGGGGAGTCGGGCAGCAGCGCGTCGACCTGCTCGGCGGCGGCGGCGTCGTCGAGCAGGAGCACCGCCCGGCGGACCACGAGGGCCTCGCGCAGCCGCTCGCCGAGGTCGTCGGCTCCGGCTCCGGGAGGAGCGGACAGGCCGAGGGCGGTGAGCAGTTCCCGCGCGGTGGCCTCGATGGGCACCGGGGTGCCGTCGGGTTCGGTGAGACGGGCGCGCAGGATGCCGTCGGGGTAACTCTCGGCGACCTGCGCGGCGAGCTGGGCCGCCAGCGCGCTCCGGCCGGATCCGGGCTTGCCCGCGATGAGCAGCACCCTGGCCCGCGGGGCCTTGCGGCCGGCGATGGTGTCGAGGCCGGCGCGCTCGATGTCCGCCCGGAGTTCCTTCAACTCTCTTGTACGGCCCAGGAACTGACTCTTCGTAGGAGGGGACCCGGCAGCCGGACGCTGCCCCTGGGACGACACCTTGGTGCCGCCGTCGTCCACCACCTGATCCGCCACGGGCCACGCTCCCGTTCCACTGCGCGCGCAAGCCCGCCGGGACTCCGGTACGGGCGTTTTCCCGAGCCTAGTTCACGCTCTGCGACGATCCGTGCGGAGCGCGGCGGCGACGTCCCCCGATCGGATCAGGAGATCGTAGGACCGGCGCCCCCGGACGGGGGTACGCGGCCCGCCCGGGGCGGGCCTCCGGGACGGCGCGGCCGTCCCGGAGACGGACGTCAGGCCTCGAAGGGGCGCGCGGGCCAGGGCGCCTCGGCCGGACGCAGGGCGTCGAGTCCGGCGCCGTTTCGCGCGGCGAGAAGCGCGAGGACGCCCACGACCAGGCAGTTGTTGTGCAGGTCGCCGGCGAGCACACCGCTGACGAGCTCGCCGAGGGGGACGCGGGCCAGCTCCATGTCGGCCTCCTCGTCCTCGACCTCGAACCGCTCGCCCTCCGCCTGGGAGAGGTCGCGGGCCAGGAAGATCCGGATGGCTTCGTCGCAGCCGCCGGGCGTGGTGTAGACGTCGGTCAGCACGCGCCAGGTCTCCGCCTTGACGTGCGCCTCCTCGTAGAGCTCGCGCTGGGCGGCGTGCAACGGGTTCTCGCCGGGGATGTCGAGCAGGCCCGCCGGGATCTCCCACAGCTTGTGGCGCACGGGGTGGCGGTACTGGCGCAGGACCAGGACGCGGTCCTCGTCGTCCAGGGCGAGCACGGCCACGGAGCCCGGGTGGACCTGGTAGTCGCGGCGGACGACGGATCCCCCGGGCATGACCACATCGTCGGTGCGCACCGAGGTCTTGTTGCCCTTGAAGGGGGTCTCGGTCGCCCGGACCTCCCACTCCTCGGGGGTGTCCTTGATCGTCATGGCCTGTCCTCCCACACGCAAGAAAGAGTCCGGTCCGGTGACGGAACCGGGGCACGCGCCCGCGGGAACTCCCGCGGACCCGCACCCCGGTCACCGTACAACCTGGTGCTACTTGGCCCTACTTGCCCGTCTTGCGTGCCACCGCGGCCTTGACCAGGCCCGCGAAGAGCGGGTGCGGCCGGGTCGGACGGGAGCGCAGCTCGGGGTGCGCCTGCGTCGCGACCAGGTACGGGTGCACGTCGCGCGGGTACTCGACGTACTCGACGAGCTTGCCGTCCGGGGAGGTACCGGAGAACTGAAGGCCGGCCTTCTTCTCCAGCTCGGCGCGGTAGGCGTTGTTCACCTCGTAGCGGTGGCGGTGGCGCTCCTCGACGTACTCCTTGCCGTCGTACACCTCGCGCACGATCGAGCCCTCGGCGAGCTTGGCCGGGTACATGCCCAGGCGCATGGTGCCGCCCATGTCACCCTCGCCCGCCACGATGTCGAGCTGCTCGGCCATCGTGGAGATGACCGGGTGGCCGGTGCCGGAGTCGAACTCGGTGGAGTTGGCGTCGGGGATGTCGGCCAGGTTCCGCGCGGCCTCGATCACGATGCACTGCAGGCCGAGGCACAGGCCGAGCAGCGGGATCTTGTTCTCGCGGGCGTACTGGATCGCGCCGACCTTGCCGGAGACGCCGCGGTCGCCGAAGCCGCCGGGGATGCAGATCGCGTCGACGTCGCCGAGCTGCTTGGCCGCGCCCGCGGCGGTCTTGCAGTCGTCCGAGGTGACCCACTTGATCTTGACGCGGGCCTTGTTGGCGAACCCGCCGGCGCGCAGTGCCTCGGTGACCGAGAGGTAGGCGTCGGGCAGGTCGATGTACTTGCCGACGAGCGCCATGGTGATCTCGTGGACCGGGTTGTGGACGCGGTCGAGCAGGTCGTCCCAGGTCGCCCAGTCCACGTCACGGAACGGCAGGTCCAGCTTGCGCACGACGTAGGCGTCCAGGCCCTCGGTGTGCAGGACCTTCGGGATGTCGTAGATCGACGGGGCGTCGATCGCCGCGACCACGGCGGCCTCGTCGACGTCGCACATCAGCGAGATCTTGCGCTTGATGGCGGTGGGGACCTCGCGGTCGGCCCGCAGCACGATCGCGTCCGGCTGGATACCGATGTTGCGCAGCGCCGCGACCGAGTGCTGCGTCGGCTTGGTCTTGAGTTCGCCGGACGGGCCGATGTAGGGCAGGAGCGAGATGTGCACGACGAACACGTTGTCGCGGCCGACCTCGTGACGGACCTGGCGGACCGTCTCCAGGAAGGGCAGCGACTCGATGTCGCCGACCGTGCCGCCGACCTCGGTGATGACGACGTCGACGTCGTCGGCCGCCATACGGCGGATACGGTGCTTGATCTCGTTGGTGATGTGCGGGATGACCTGCACGGTGTCACCGAGGTACTCGCCGCGCCGCTCCTTGGCGATGACGGTGGAGTACACCTGACCGGTGGTCACGTTGGCCGAGCCGTCCAGGTCCACGTCGAGGAAACGCTCGTAGTGCCCGATGTCCAGGTCCGTCTCGGCGCCGTCGTTGGTGACGAACACCTCGCCGTGCTGGAACGGGTTCATGGTGCCGGGGTCGACGTTCAGGTACGGGTCGAGCTTCTGCATGGTGACGCGCAGACCCCGTGCCTTGAGCAGCGCGCCCAGGCTGGAGGCCGTCAGGCCCTTGCCGAGGGAAGAGGCGACACCCCCGGTGACGAAGATGTGCTTGGTCGTCGTGGCTGTGCTGTTTCGAAAAGCACTGGGCGGCATGGCCAAGAGGGGGCTCCCGTGGTCGGTCTGGGGTGCGTGCCGGCGTGGGGCCCGGAGATTTCCGGGGGTTGCCGTCGCTGCGGTTCGGGGGTTTCTTGCCCACCGGTCCACGGGCTACCAGGGTATCAGCGACCGGACGAGGTCGCTTCCGGCCACGCTCCGCGCACACCTGAGCACCCGGCTCGGCACACACCTCACACACCGCTCACTCGATCGGCTCAGCCGGGTTGTCCGGAGCGGCACGCGGATCTTCCACGTGCGTCGTATCCTGCTCGGACACTCGCTGCCGAGCCTCTCCGGCACACGGCACCATCCCGCACGTAACCGGAACAAAGAGGGCCTGTCCGTTCGTTTCGAAACGACAATCGCATCGCCCATCGCACCGACAACCGGCGTTTCGCAGCGACGCACGACGGACGTCCCCCATCATCGACGTTCCGCAGTTACCGACTCCCATTGCCTACTGTTTTGCAGTACCTACGTTCCCTTTGACCGCAAGAGCGACCGCCCCGCGAAGGGGCGCCGTGGCCGTTCGACTGGAGATGCACGTGGCCGGGCGCATCGAGGACTACGCACTCATCGGAGACATGCAGACAGCCGCGCTGGTCTGCCGGGACGGCACAGTCGACTGGCTGTGCCTGCCCCGCTTCGACTCCCATGCCATCTTCGCGGGGCTCCTCGGCACGGAAGATCACGGATTCTGGCGGATCGGTCCCGCGCACGCGGCCGACGCGCAGCCACCCGCGGCCTCCCGCCGCCATTACCGCGGCGACTCGCTGATCCTCGAATCCGAGTGGGACACACCGCGGGGAACGGTCCGGGTGACCGATTTCATGCCCCCGCGCGACGGCGCGCCGCAGCTGATCCGGATCGTCGAGGGCGTCACGGGCCGGGTGCCGATGCGCTCCACGCTGCGCATGCGGTTCTCGTACGGCCGCGTCGTGCCCTGGGTGCGCCGGCACGAGGGGCGCACGGTCGCCGTCGCCGGACCCGACTCGGTCTGGTTCGACACGAGCTGTCAGACGTACGGCAAGGACCTGACCACCTACGCCGACTTCACCGTGGCGCCGGGCGAGCGCATCGCCTTCACCGTGTCGTGGGAGCCCTCGCACAAGCAGCCGCCGCCGCTGCCCGAGCCGGAGCAGTCGCTGGAGGCGACCGAGGAGTTCTGGCGCGACTGGGTCGACCAGTGCACCTACCACGGCCCCTACCGCGAGGCCGTCGTCCGCTCGCTGATCACGCTGAAGGCCCTGACGTACGCGCCCACGGGCGGCATCGTCGCCGCGCCCACCACCTCCCTCCCGGAGGAGATCGGCGGCGTACGCAACTGGGACTACCGCTACACCTGGCTGCGCGACGCGGCCATCACCCTCTCCTCGCTGCTGCGCACCGGTTATCGCGAGGAGGCCCGCGCCTGGCGCGAGTGGCTGCTGCGCGCGGTCGCCGGCGACCCGGAGAACCTCCAGATCATGTACGGGATCGCGGGAGAACGGGAGTTGGGCGAGGCCGAGCTCGACTGGCTTCCCGGGTACGAGGGTTCGGCACCCGTCCGGGTCGGCAACGGCGCCGCGCACCAGCTCCAGCTCGACGTCTACGGCGAGGTCACCGAGGCCCTGCACCTGGCCCATATGACGGGCCTGTCCCGCAACGACTACGCCTCGCTCCTCCAGTTGAAGCTGATCCGCTACCTGGAGACCCACTGGGACCAGCCGGACGAGGGGATCTGGGAAGTCCGGGGCCCGCGGCGGCACTTCGTGCACTCCAAGGTGATGGCCTGGGTCGCCGTCGACCGCACGATCAAGCTCATCGAGTCCGGGGACGCGCACGGCCCGCTGGAGAAATGGCGCGAACTGCGCGACGACATCCACCGGGACGTGTGCGAGAAGGGCTACGACCAGGAGCGGAACACCTTCACGCAGTCCTACGGCTCGAAGGAGCTCGACGCCTCGCTGCTGCTCATCCCGCAGATGGGCTTCCTGCCGCCGGACGACAAGCGGGTGATCGGCACCATCGAGGCGATCCAGCGCGAGCTGTCCACCTCCGACGGCTTCATCCTGCGCTATCCGACCTCCGGCGAGCACGCGGGCGTGGACGGTCTGGAGGGCGACGAGGGTGCCTTCCTCGCCTGCTCGTTCTGGATGGCCGACGACCTCGCGATGATCGGCCGGGTCGAC
Source organism: Streptomyces sp. NPDC015532 (assembly GCF_043078065.1). Taxonomy (NCBI): domain Bacteria; kingdom Bacillati; phylum Actinomycetota; class Actinomycetes; order Kitasatosporales; family Streptomycetaceae; genus Streptomyces; species Streptomyces sp. NPDC015532. Next base: position 49,162 of record NZ_JBIBSY010000028.1, read on the forward strand.
GAGGCCCGCAAGCTCTTCGAGCGCCTGCTGGCCCTGCGCAACGACCTCGGTCTGCTGGCCGAGGAGTGGGACCCGCGTCTGCAGCGCCAGGTCGGGAACTTCCCGCAGGCCTTCAGCCACGTCCCGCTCATCGACACCGCCCTGCGGCTGACGGCGAGCGGGGCGTACGGCGGCTGAGCCGGCACCTGCCGGCCCGGGCGCGTGGGGGATCCCCTCCCCGACGCGCCCGATGCGCCGGACCCGCCTAGCCTGGAAGCAGTCCTGTCCCCTCATGGAAGGGGGCGGCTTCCATGGCTCCCCTCTCGCATGCCGGCGCGGCACTGGCCGCGTTCCGCGCGGGTCTCTCCGGTGATGTGGTCACCCCCGACGATCCGGGGTACGACGAAGCCCGGACGATCTTCAACGCGATGATCGACCGTCGGCCCGCCGTGATCGCGCGGTGCGAGGGCGAGGCCGACGTGACACGCGCGGTGCGCTTCGCGCGTGACCTCGGTCTGCCGATCGCCGTACGCGGAGGCGGTCACAGCGTCGCCGGCATGTCGCTCAACGACGGCGGTCTCGTCATCGATCTCAGCCGTATGCAGACCGTCACCGTCCACCCCGGGTCCGAGACGGTCCGGATCGAGGGCGGAGCCCTGATGAGCCATCTCGACCGGGCCACCCAGCCGTACGGCCTCGCGACCACCGGCGGCCGCGTCTCGACGACCGGCGTCGGCGGCTTCGTCCTGGGCGGCGGCAGCGGCTGGCTCGACCGCTCCTTCGGCCTCGCCGCCGACAACCTGCTCGGGGTCGAGCTGGTCACCGCCGACGGTTCGCCGGTCCGCGCCACCGACCAGGAGAACCCGGAGCTGTTCTGGGCCCTGCACGGCGGCGGCGGGAACTTCGGGGTCGCCACGGCGCTGACCCTCAAGCTGCACCCGCTGCCCGAGTTCTCGATCGCCATGCTGATGTACCACCCGGAGGCCGGCCCCGACGTGGTCCGGGTCTACCGCGAGATCATCGCGAACGCGCCGGCCGAGGCGAGCGGCGGCGTTCTCTATCTGACCGGTCCGCCCGAGGAGTTCGTGCCGAAGGAGCTGGTCGGTACGCGGCTGTGCGCCGCTCTCGTGACGTACGCCGGCGGCGAGGAGGACCTGCGCAAGGTCGCCCAGCCGCTGCTGGCCCTGCCCCACGAGGTCGAGATCGTCACCACCCTGCCCTACGCCGACTTCCAGTGCATGCTCGACGACCCGCCCGGTCTGCGCAACTACTGGTCTGCGGAGTACGTCACCGGCGCGCCCGACGACTTCGTGGACGTCTTCTGCGCCCTCGGCGACGCCATGCCCGTCCCCACCGGCAACCAGCACGTGCTGTTCCCGCAGGGCGGCGCGATCGCCGCCGGACCGTCCCGGTTCCCGGTCCCCTACCGCGACGCGCCCTGGGCCGTCCACCCCTTCGGGATCTGGGAGGACCCGGCCGACGACGAGCGGTGTGTCGCCTGGGTCAGGAAGGTCCGCGAGGACGTCAGGCCGTGGAGCACCGGCGCGGTCTATCTGAACTTCATCGGGGACGAGGGCACGGACCGCGTCAGGGCCGGGCTCGGCGAGGACAACCTCCGGCGGCTGGCCGCGGTGAAGGCCGAGTACGACCCGGACAACGTCTTCCGCTTCAACCACAACATCGCCCCGGTACCGGCCGCCGCCTGACCTCGGAACTCACCCGGACACCGCCCCGCGGCGGCGCCCGCGGCCGCCCGCCGCGGCCCGGAGATGCCTCCGCGGGCCGTCCGCGGGTAGCGTCCGCTCCATGGACAGCCGTTACGACACCCAGGGCGCCGGAATCACCGTGCAGCGGGCCCTTGAGCTGCCCGGACTGCGCAGCGGGCTGCCGGAGATCATCGCGGGGGCCGACCGGCTGCACCGGACCGTGCGCTGGGTGCACGCGGGCGAGGTGCCCAACATCGCCTCCCTGCTCAAGGGCGGCGAACTGCTGCTGACCACCGGGTACGGTCTCGGCACCCGCCCTGCCGACCAGCGCGCGTTCGTCCGCACCCTGGCCGAGCGCGGGATCGCGGCCCTCGTCGTCGAGCTCGGCCCGCGCTTCACCCGGCTCCCGACCGCGCTCGTGGAGACGGCGCGTTCCACCGGTCTGCCGCTGGTCCAGCTCCACCGCGAGGTGCCCTTCGTGACGGTCACGGAGGAGATCCACACCGAGATCGTCAACGGTCACTACGCACTGCTCCAGCAGGCCGAGGAAGTCCACCGGCGCTGTACCGAGGCCCTGCTCGGTGGCGGCGGAGTGCCTCAAGTCCTGCGCATCCTGGCCGACTTCAGCGGCAACCCGGTCTTCCTGGAGACGGCGGACGGGCAGTTGCTGTACGCGGCCGGGGCCGGCTCCACGGGCGCCGACCCGCTCCAGGTCTGGGAGGGGCTGCGCGGCCAGCACAAGGAGGAGCCGCCCGCGGGGACCACCCTGGTGGACGTGCCCGGCGGCGGCCCCGGCACCGGTTCCGTACGGGCCCGCCTGGTGCTGCTGCCGGTCGGCGCGCCGGTCACCCCGGTGCACCGGATCGCCGCCGAACGGGCCGCCGGCATCCTGGCCGTCGTGCTGATGCAGGCCCGCCAGGAGGAGGAACTGGCCGCCCGGGGGCGCGGCGACTTCCTGACCGACCTCGCCGAGGGCCGTATCGAGGCCGAGGACGCGCCGGCACAGGCCCGGGTGCTCGGGTTCAAGCCCGGCTCCGGCCCGCTCCTGCCGGTCGTGATGCGGCTCGCCGACGGTCTCGCGCCCGGCGGCGGCTGGGCGGTCCTGGCCCGCGCCGTCGCCGAGGAACTGGCCTCGGTGGGCGTCCCGGTGCTGCTGGGCGTACGTCCCGTCGAGGGCCGGGTCCCGCTGCTGCTCGGCCTGCGCTCGGAGTCGGAGCGGCAGGCCGTCGCGGACCGTGTCGCGGCGGCGCTGCGCGCCGGGGTGGAACGCGCGGGCATGCAGCGGCCCGGGGCACAGCCGCCGGTGGTGGTGGTCGGGGTCGCCGGGGGCTGGGCGGCCGCTTCGGCGGGCCTGCGGCACGCGGCGGAGACGGCGACGGCCGCGCAGGGACTGGCGGACCGGCCCTGGTACGACGCCCGCCGTCTGGACATCGACCTGCTGCTGTGGCGACTGCGCGAGCACCCCGACCTGGCCGCCTTCGTGGAGCGTGCGATCGGCCCGCTCCGCGACCACGACGTCCGCTCCAAACCGCCGCTTCTTCCCACCCTCCAGACGTACTTGGCCCACGCGGGCCGCAAGGCGGAGACCGCCCGCGAACTGCATCTCAACCGGCAGACCCTGTACAACCGCCTCGCCAGGATCGGTGAGTTGCTGGGCGTGGACCTGGACGACCCGCAGACCGTCCTGGCGTTGAGCCTGGCGTTGCGGGCACGCAGACATGTTCCCTGAGGGCCGCCCGCCCCACGTCCGGGGTGTCGGGCCCGCGCCGGGTGTCAGGCCAGCGGCCGGAACCGGGTGAACTCGTCGTAGACACTCAGCACTTGGGCGACCGTCTCGTCCTCGGTCGGCCATGTGGCGGCCTGCCGCGCGCCCTTCTCCCGCAGCGTCTCCCGGCGCTGCGGATCGGCGAGCAGTCGCACGACGGCGTCGGCCAACGCCTTCGCGTTCCCGTACGGGACGAGTTCGGCCGCGTCGCCGACCGTCTCGGGGATGCCCCCGACCGCTGTCGCGACGAGCGGAACGCGCGCGTGGAGGGCCTCCTGCGCCAGCACCGAGCGCGACTCCCATCGGCTGGGCAGCAGCACGAGGTCGGCGGCCGCCAGGAGTTCCGTGACGTCCTCGCGCCGTCCGATGAGCCGGACCGGCAGTTCCTCGTCCTCGATCCGGCGCTGGAGAACGGCGCGCAGCGGCCCCTCCCCCGCGATCACCAGCAGCGGCATGGGATCCAGACGGCACCATGCGCGTGAGGCGTCCAGGAGGGTGTGGTAGCCGCGGTGCCGGTCGAGCGAGCCGACCGCGACGAGCAACGGGCGGTCGGTCGCGCCGAGTTCGGCCCGCGCCTTGTGCCGGAACCGGTCGGGTTCCGCCGGTTCGACGGGCAGGCGCGGCGCCGGAAGCGCCACGGCGGCGAGCCGCGCGTCACGCGCTCCCCTTCTGCGGGCCCGGTCCACCAGGTCCGACGAGGTCCCGAGCACCACGGCGGCGGCTCTGGCGACCCTGCGTTCGAGGAGCCGCAGGACATGCGCCCGGGCGCCGTCCGCCTCCGAGCGGGTGTGCCAGGTGACGACGAGGGGAACGCGTCGGCCGCTGAGCGCCAGCACGGCCCGCAGCGCCGCGTGGATCCCGTGCGCGTGCACGAGATCGGCGTCCGCGCAGGCCGCCCGCAGCGCGGACACCGAGGCGGGGTCGCTGCTGCGGGGCACGGGAACGTGGTGCGCGCCGACCCCGGTGAACCCGTACACGCGGTCCGCCTCGGCGGGAGAGCAGACGGTGACCCGGACCCCTCGGGCGACCAGACCCGCGGCCAGCGACCGTACGTGCGCGCTGCTGCCCGCGCTTCCGCCGCCGAGCACCTGCACGGTGCGCAGCGGCGACTGGCCGTGCGCTGAGTGGCTGCTCACGTGGCTCACGCGGCCGGGGCTCCTGGTTCGGCGTCGGACGGTCACGAGGAAACGTACAGAGGGATCGTGCGGAGGAGGAGTACCGCACGTCGTGCACCGCGTACTACGCCAAGGATGCCAGGCCGCCCGGGCGTTCCGGCACCGCCATCACGACGAGGGCACGTCAGACAAGGCAACCCGGCGACGACCGTCACCCGCACGAGTGATGAATAGTCCATTCCGGGGAGGACGGGACCACCAGAGCGAACCAGCCCCCTAGGCCCCGCGCGTCACCTGGGCCTCTGGACGGCCCCCGAGCCTCACCTGTCACCCCGATACCGGAACCGCCTCGGCGCGCCGCACCCACAGGGAAGGTGCACCCGCGCACCAAGGGGCGCACCCGGAAGACCGCACTCCCCCGGCCCGCCTTTCCGGCGCGGGCGCCAGATTTCAGCCCCAGCCCGTTTTCCCGGGCGCGAGGCGGATTTCAGCCCCTCCGGCGTCCCCTCCGGCGTTCGAGGAGCCGGGTCCGGGGCGGAGCCCCGGGTACGGGAAGGCGCCCAGGCGGGGGCAGTCCCCCGCCGGGCGAGCCGGGACCGTCCCGCCGAGGGGAGCGGCACTCCCCCTCGGCGTCGGCTCGGCGCCGGCTAGGCGTCGGCGCGGGCCGCCGCCAGGAGTTCCTCCGCGTGCGCCCGGGCCGTCTCGGAGTCCTCCTGGCCGGCCAGCATCCGGGACAGCTCGCGGATCCGCTCCTCACCCTCCAGCACCTTCACGCCGGACCGGGTCACCGAGCCGTCGTTGGTCTTCTCGACCAGGAGCTGCCGGTCGGCGAAGGCGGCCACCTGGGGCAGGTGCGTCACGACGACGACCTGCGCGCTCTTGGCGAGCTTCGCCAGCCGGCGCCCGATCTCGACCGCGGCCTTGCCGCCGACGCCCGCGTCGACCTCGTCGAAGAGATACGTCGGCACGGGGTCGGTCCCGGCGAACACGACCTCGACCGCGAGCATCACGCGCGAGAGCTCACCGCCGGACGCGCCCTTGGCGATGGGCCGCGGCGGCGCCCCGGGGTGCGGGGCGAGCAGGAGTTCCACCTCGTCGACGCCGGCCGGGCCGTAGGCCACCGGGCGTCCGCCGACCTCGACCCCCTCCGGGTCGTCGGTCTGCCGCAGCTCGAAGGACACGCGCGCGTGCGGCATGGCGAGCGAGGCCAGCTCGGCGGTCACGGCGGCGGCGAACCGTTCGGCGGCCTCCGTGCGCGCGTCCGTCAGTGCCTGGGCGAGACCGCCCAGTTCGCCGCGCAGCGCGTCCCGTTCGGCGGTCAGCTCGCCGAGCCGGTCGTCGTCGCCGTCGAGCTCGGTGAGCCGCTCGGCGCTCCGCTCGGCCCAGGCGAGCACGGCGTCGATGTCCGCGCCGTACTTCCGGGTCAGCTGGGTGAGCGCGGCCCTGCGCTCCTCGACGGCCGACAGCCGCAGCGGATCGGCGTCGAGGTCGTCGGCGTAACCCGCGAGCTCGCCCGCGACGTCGCCGAGCAGGATGGCGATCTCCCCGATGCGCCCGGACAGCGTGGCGAGGGCCGAGTCGTGCGACCGTACGGCCTCGAGAGCACGGTGGGCGCCCGCGACCAGCGTGGCCGCGTCGATGCCCTCCGGGTCCTCGGGATTGCCGGCCAGCGCCGCGTGCGCGGCCGTGGCGGCCGATGCCAGCGCCTCCGCGTGACCGAGCCGCTCCGCCTCCGCCGCCAGCTCGACGTCCTCGCCCGCGCGCGGCTCCACGGCCGCGACCTCGTCGAGTCCGAAGCGCAGCAGGTCGGCTTCCTGGGCCCGCTCCCGGGCGCGCGTGGTGATCTCGTCCAGCTCGGCCGAGACGGCCCGCAGCCGGCGGTAGGCGCCCGTGTACTTGGCCAGCGGCACGGCGACCGCGTCACCCGCGTACCGGTCCAGGGCCTGCCGCTGCCGGGACAGCTTGAGCAGCCCCTGCTGGTCGGTCTGGCCGTGCACCGCGACGAGTTCGTCGGCGAGTTCGGCGAGCACGCCCACCGGCACCGAGCGCCCGCCCAGATGCGCGCGTGAACGCCCCTCTGCCGAAACGGTACGGCTGATCAGCAGCACGCCGTCGTCGAGCTCCGCGCCCGCTTCCTCGGCCCGTACGACGGCCGTCCCGCCCGCGGGTACGCTGATCCGCCCCTCCACGACCGCGCTCTTGGCGCCGATCCGTACGAGGGCCGGGTCCGCACGCCCGCCCAGCAACAGCCCGAGGCTGGTGACCACCATCGTCTTGCCCGCGCCGGTCTCACCGGTCACGGCGGTGAAGCCGGGTGACAGCTCGACGACCGCGTCGTCGATGACTCCGAGCGACCGTATCCGCATCTCCTCCAACACGCCCCCGACCATACGAGGTTTTCCCGGCGCCGTGCGACGCCGCCCCCCGCAAAGAGAACCGAGCGTTACCTTCCGGGGGTGATCTCGTTCGCCGACAGCCCGCGCGAAGGCCCCCGGCACCCGGGAGAAACCGGGTGCCGGGGGCCAGGGGACACCGCTAGTGAGGTGCTCCGCGCCACCCGGAGACCGGGAGCGCGAACTTGGCGACGAGCCGGTCGGTGAAGGACGCGTGGTGCAGCCGGGCGAGCCGCACGGGCACGGCCCCGCGCCGCACCTCGACCCGGGCGCCCGGCGGCAGCTCCACGGTCCGCCGTCCGTCGCACCACAGCACACCCGGCGGGACGTGCGGCAGCACCTCCACGGCGAGCACCGAGTCCGGTGAGGTCACCAGCGGCTTGGCGAACAGGGCGTGCGCGCTGATCGGCACCATCAGCAGGGCCTCGACCTCGGGCCAGACCACGGGCCCGCCCGCGGAGAAGGCGTACGCGGTCGACCCGGTCGGGGTCGCGCAGACGATCCCGTCGCAGCCGAACCCGGTGACGGGCCGCCCGTCGATCTCCAGCACCACTTCGAGGAGCTTCTCGGCGGACACCTTCTGCACGGCCGCCTCGTTCAGAGCCCAGTCGGTGTGCACGATGTCGCCGTTGCGGTGCACGACGACGTCCACCGTCATGCGTTCCTCGACCTCGTAGGCCCTGGTGACGACCCGGTCGACGACCTTGTCCAGATCGTCGCGTTCGGCCTCGGCGAGGAAGCCGACCCGCCCGAGGTTGACGCCGAGCATCGGCACCCCGGAGGCGCGGGCGAACTCCGCGCCGCGCAGCAGCGTTCCGTCACCGCCGAGGACGATGAGCAGCTCACAGCCGTCGAGGCACTGCGGAGTGGCCTCCTGGACCAGCTCCACCTCGTCCGGCAGCGGCAGATCGGCCGCCTCGGCCGCGAGGACCCGCACGCCGATCCCGGAGCGCAGCAGCCCCTGGACGACCAACTCGGCGCTGCGGATGGCTGCCGGCCGCCCGGTGTGGGCCAGCAGGAAAACAGTACGAGCTCGGGTCTGTGTCAACGCGGCCCCTCCGCCACTGCACGGTCAACGTCGGCCGGGTCGAGTTCGGGTGCCCCGGCACGCAGCCACAGAAAATACTCGACGTTGCCCGACGGTCCGGGCAACGGGCTCGCTGTCACGCCCTTCACTCCGAGCCCCAGTTCGTGGGCTCGCCCCGCCACTCCGCGCACGGTCTCCGCGCGCAGTTCCGGACTGCGCACGACACCGCCGCTGCCCAGCCGGTCCTTCCCCACCTCGAACTGCGGCTTGACCATCATCACCAGGTCGGCATCCGGCGCCGTGCACCGCGCGAGGGCGGGCAGCACCAGTCCGAGCGGGATGAAGGACAGATCCCCGACAACAAGGTCCACGGGCTCCCCATCGATCGCCTCCAACGTCAACTCGCGTACGTTCGTACGGTCCTTGACGGTGACGCGTTCATCGCTCTGGAGAGACCATGCGAGTTGTCCGTAGCCTACGTCCACCGCGACGACGTGGGCGGCGCCCGCGCGCAGCAGTACGTCGGTGAAGCCTCCGGTGGACGCGCCGGCGTCCAGCGCCCGCCGCCCCTCGACCTTCAGGCCCTGCGGCCCGAAGACGGCGAGCGCCCCGGCGAGCTTGTGCCCGCCCCGCGAGACGTAGTCGGGGTCGCTGTCGTCCTTGCTGACCACGATCGCCGCGGCGGTCTCGACCTGCGTGGCGGGCTTGGTCGCGAGGGTCTTGCCCACGCTGACCCTGCCCGCGGCGATCAGCTGTCCGGCGTGCTCACGCGAGCGGGCGAGCTTCCTGCGGACCAGCTCGGCGTCCAGGCGGCGGCGTGCCACTCCTGCCACGTTCGGTTCAGCTCCTGCGGTCGTACGGCGATGGAAAGGGTCGCCCGGGCGGTTCCCCGGGTGTCCCGAAGGATCTCATTGCGCGCCCGCCGGGCGCCCGGCGGGAGCCGGGGCCCCCGGGCGGACGTCGAGCGCGGTGAGCGCGTCGCGCAGCCCCCGGTGCACATCCTCGTACACCTCGACGTGTCCGTCCGTTGCGAGGTGGTCGGCGTCGGCGAGACGGTCGAGCCGGGCGTCGACGTCGGCGTGGCCCGTCGGGACACGCGGGATGTTCAGTGGGGCCGGTGCGGCGGGGTCGTACGCGGGTCCCGGTTCCGCATGCGCGGCGGGGCCGGACTCCTGCGCGGTCATCGCCTCGGGGAGCTCTCCCTCGGGGACTGAGTCGTTCATGCCCCGACGCTACCGCGAAGGGCTGCGGTACCGTCGATCACGATGGCGACGACTGAGGAGTGCCGCACCGCACTCGACAAGCTTTCGGACAACATGGCGGGCGCCGGCGGGGACGTACGCGCCGCGGCGGCCCTGGACCGCTCGCTGAGCTGCCGTGTCACCGACCTGGACATCACCTTCGTCGGCCGCCTCAGGGGCGGCCGGATCGAGGTGCTCGACACGCTCCGGGGCCTTCCTCCCGAGCGGGCCCAGATCCGGCTGACCATGAACGGCGACGACCTGGTGTCGATGGTGAACGGCGAGCTGAACTTCGCCAAGGCCTGGGGCTCGGGCCGGGTGAAGCTGGAGGCGGGCCTGCGCGACCTGTTCCGGCTCAGGAGCCTTCTTTAGCGGCCGCGGCGGCCGGGACCCTGGCCCTGCGCGCCGCGGGCACCACGAGCGGTGTCCCGGTCTCGGGGTCGTCGATGATCTGGCAGCGCAGCCCGAAGACCTCCTCGACCAGTTCGGCCGTGACGATGTCGTTCGGGGCGCCCTCGGCGATGACCTCGCCGCCGCGCAGGGCGATCAGGTGGGTGGCGTACCGGGCCGCGTGGTTGAGGTCGTGCAGCACGGCGACCAGGGTGCGGCCCTCGGTCTCGTGGAGCTCGGCGCACAGGTCGAGGACGTCGATCTGGTGCTGGATGTCGAGGTAGGTCGTCGGCTCGTCCAGCAGGAGCAGCGGGGTCTGCTGCGCGAGCGCCATCGCGATCCACACGCGCTGGCGCTGGCCGCCGGACAGCTCGTCGACGAAGCGGTCGGCGAGCTCGGCGACCCCGGTCGAGGCCATCGACTCCCGCACCACGCGCTCGTCCTCCGCGGACCATTGGCGCAGCAGGCCCTGGTGGGGATAGCGGCCCCGGCCGACGAGGTCGCCGACCGTGATCCCGTCCGGTGCGATCGACGACTGCGGCAGCAGCCCGAGGGTGCGCGCCACCTTCTTCGCGGGCATCGACTGGATCGCCTGCCCGTCGAGCAGCACCCGCCCGGCCGAGGGCTTCAGCATCCGCGAGAGGGCACGCAGCAGGGTGGACTTGCCGCAGGCGTTCGGGCCGACGATCACGGTGAAGGAGTTGTCGGGGATCTCCACCGACAGTTTCTCCGCGATGACGCGCTGGTCATAGCCGAGGGTGACGTTGTCGGCGGACAGGCGGTTCACAGTGCTCCTTGGGGTGTTCTCGTGCGCCTGGTCGTTCGCCCGCGCCGCGTTCTTCGGTTCTCGCACGGCCGGGTCCGCCGGGCCGCTCATATCCGGCCCGCCCTGCGCTCGGTGACCAGCAGCCACAGCAGGTAGACACCGCCGAGGACGCCGGTCACGACGCCGACCGGCAGCTGATCGGCGCCGAAGGCGCGCTGCGAGGCCCAGTCCGCGACGACGAGCAGGGTGGCGCCCATGCACATCGACGCCATGAGGTTCGGTCCCGGCGAGCGGGTGAGCCGCCGGGCGAGCTGCGGCGAGGTGAGCGCCACGAAACCGACGGGGCCCGCGGCGGCGGTGGCACCCGCGGTGAGCAGCACGGCGGCCACCATCAGCAGCAGCCGCGTCCGTTCGACGCTCACTCCGAGGGCGTACGACACGTCGTCGCCCATCTCCATCATCCGCAGCCCGCGCGCGTTGCCGAGGACGACGGGGACGAGGACGGCGCACAGGATGAGCAGCGGCCAGACCTGGGCCCAGTCCCGGCCGTTGAGGGAGCCGGTCATCCAGACGACGGCGCGGGCCGCGTCGACCAGGTCGGCCTTGGTGAGGAGGTAGCCGTTGACCGCCGTGACGATCGCGGAGACGCCGATGCCGACGAGGACCAGGCGATAGCCGTGCACGCCCCGCTTCCAGGCGAGGACGTAGATGGCGAATCCGGTCAGGAGCCCGCCCACGAGCGCCCCGAGGGCGACCTCGGTCGCGCTGCCCGAGTACAGCACGATCATGATGAGCGCGCCGGCGGTGGAACCCTGTCCGAGCCCGAGTACGTCGGGGCTGCCCAGCGGATTGCGGGAGACGGACTGGAAGAGCGCTCCGGCCAGCCCGAGCGAGGCCCCCACCAGCAGCCCGACGAGAACGCGCGGCAGCCGCAGGTCGTTGACGATGAACTCCTGGCTGGGGCTGCCGTCGCCGGCCAGGGTCTTGAGCACGTCGCCGGCCGGAATCGGGAAGTCGCCGGTGCCGATGAGGACCACGCTCGCCGCGGCCGCCGCCACCAGCAGCAGGACGACCACGAGGAACGTGCGGATGTCGAGGCGGACGGACAGTCCGCCGCCGGTGCGCAGGGCCCGGACACCGCGCCCGGGAAGTGCCGGGACGCGCCGGTCGCGTGCGGTTCGGATGCTTCGGACACGTGGGGTCGTCACAGCTGCGCCGTCCTCCGTCGCCGTACGAGAAAGATGAAGACCGGACCGCCCAGCACCGCGGTGACGATGCCGACCTGAAGCTCCGCCGGCCGGGCGACCATCCGCCCCAGGACGTCGGCGCCGAGCAGCAGCACGGGCGACAGGACGGTGGCGTACGGCAGGATCCAGCGCAGGTCGGGCCCGGTGAAGGAGCGGACGGCGTGCGGGACCATGAGCCCGACGAACACGATCGGTCCGCAGGCGGCGGTCGCGGCGCCGCAGAGCACGGTCGCGGCGGCCATCGACAGCGCGCGGGTGCGGTTCAGGTTGGCGCCGAGCGCCCGCGCGGTGTCGTCGCCCATGGCCACCGCGTTCAACGGCCGGGCGAGACCCAGCGCGAGGAGCGTGCCGACGGCGAGGAAGGGGGCCACCTGCGTGATCGTCGAGTCGGTCGCCGAGGCGAGCGAGCCGACGGTCCAGAAGCGCATCTTGCCGAGCGCCGCGTCGTCCATGATCATCACGGCCTGGAGATAGCCGTAGAGCGCGGCGCTGATGGCGGTTCCGGCGAGCGCGAGCCGCACCGGGGTCGCGCCCCGGCTTCCGCCCAGGAACCAGACCAGCGCTCCGACCGCGGCCGCGCCGACGAAGGCGAACCAGACGTAGCCGCTCAGTGAGGTGACGCCGAAATAGGTGATCGCGGTGACGACGGCGGCGGAAGCACCCGCGTTGATCCCGAGCAGACCGGGGTCGGCCAGCGGATTGCGGGTGAGCGCCTGGAGGACGGCACCGGACAGTCCGAGCGCGGCGCCGACCAGCAGCCCGAGCACGGTGCGCGAGATCCGGTCGCCGACCACGACATCGGCGTACGTCCCCGAGTCGTGGAACAGGCCGTGCCACACCTGGTCCAGCGGCAGCGCCTTCGCGCCGATCGCGACACTCGCCAGCGCGACCAACAGCAGGACGCCCACGGAGACGAGGAGCCCGAAGGTCCGTATCGCCCGGCGGGTTGGGGGCGCGGGGGCGGTTTCCGCGCGCTGTTCAGGAGGACTGTCGACCAACACGAGGTTAGGTTAGCCTACCCTCGCGTCAGCGTTTCGAGGTGTCCGCGCACCCGGCCGCACGCCGAGGCCCAGGTCAGCCACCCCACCGCCCCGGCCCCGTGCGAGCACCGGCACCGGCCCCATGCCCTGTCCCGGCGCCTGGACCGGCAGGAACCGGTCCCTGAGCGCTCCTGGTCCGGCCCCGGTGCACTCCAGGTCCGATCCCGGCCCCGGTCCGGTCGGACAGGCCCTAGAAGCCCAGCCGAGCCAGCGCCTTCCCCCCGTCCAGCTCGCACGTGCTCTCCCCTGCGGCCGTCCACGCCGCCGCGCACAGGGCCCGCAGTCCGTCGAGGGCCTCGCCCTCGCCCGTCAGCTCCAGTTCCTGGCCGCCCGCCGTCGCCGTCCAGCCGCCACAGCGGAACCCGTCGCCCGCCTCGACGACCTCGGGCTGTCCGGTGAGCATCCCGCGCAGATCGGCGTCGACATAGGTCGGCCGGTGCCGCGGCGGCGCGGCGAGAAGCTGTGCCCCGTCCGTCACTCCGGTGAGGACGAGCAGGGAGTCCACCTCTCCGTTGAACGCGCCCTCGATGTCCGTGTCCAGCCGGTCCCCGACCACCAGCGGCCGCTCGGCCCCGGTCCGCAGAATCGTCTCGCGGTGCATCGGGGGCAGCGGCTTGCCCGCCACCTGCGGCTCGGCACCCGTGGCGATGCGGACGACCTCCACCGCCGCGCCGTTCCCGGGCGCGATCCCGCGCGCGCCCGGAATCGTCAGATCCGTGTTGGAGGCGAACCAGGGAACCCCGCGCGCGATGGCGTAGCACGCCTCCGCGAAGCGGGACCAGGTCAGATCGGGACCGCCGTACCCCTGGACGACCGCGACGGGCTCGTCCTCCGCCGAGTCGACGGGCTCCAGCCCGCGCTCGCGCAGCGCGACCCGCAGACCCTCGCCGCCGATGACGAGCACACGCGCCCCCGCCGGCTCCTGCTCGCTGATGAGCCGGGCCACGGCCTGCGCCGAGGTGATCACGTCCGACGCCACCGTCGGTATGCCCAGCTCCGTGAGGTGCCCGGCGACCGCGTCCGGGGTGCGCAGCGCGTTGTTGGTGACGTACGCGAGGTGCATGCCGCCCGCGCGCGCCGTCGCCAGCGAATCGACGGCGTGGGCGATGGCGTCACCGCCCGCGTACACCACGCCGTCCAAGTCCAGCAGCGCCGTGTCGTACGCCTCGCTCAGGGCCTGCCCACTGCCCTCGGGCCGCGTCCTGACGGTCTGGCTCATTGCGCATCGCTCCTCGTTCGATCCCGTTGCCCCGATCATCGCGCATGCCACTGACACACTTACGATGCCCCAATGAACTATGCAGGTCCCGAGGAGGAAACACCGGCAGGGAGCGGCCTCGAACTCACCCCGTTCCGAGGCCTGCGCTACGACCCCGACCGGGTCGGCAGCCTGGCCGCCGTGACGTCCCCGCCGTACGACGTGATCGTGCGGCCCGACGGACTGCTCGAACTCGAATCGGCCGACCCGTACAACATCGTCCGGCTGATCCTCCCGCAGGACGGCACCCCCGCCGCCCGCAACCGGCAGGCCGCCGAAACGCTGCGCCGCTGGCTGTCGGAGGGCGTCCTGGCCGCCGATCCCGAGCCGGGCCTGTACGTGTACGAGCAGCGCGACGGGGACCTGCTGCAACGGGGCGTGATCGGTAATCTGCGTCTGTCCGATCCGGCCGACGGTGTCGTGCTCCCGCACGAGGACGTGATGCCCCACGTCATCGCGGACCGCGCGGCCCTGATGCGCGCCACGTCCGCCAACCTCGAACCCCTGCTGCTGACCTATCGCGGCAACGGTTCCGGATTCGGCACCGCCGCCGTCATCGAACGCACCGCGATCCTGCCGCCGCTGCTGTCCACCACCACGGAGGACGGCGTCAGCCATCGGCTGTGGGCGGTCACGGACCCGGCGGAGCTCTCGGAGATCCGCACGGACCTCGGCCGGCACCAGGCCCTGATCGCCGACGGCCACCATCGCTGGGCGACCTATCTGCGTCTACGCGCGGAGCATCCTTCCCCCAGCCCGTGGGACTACGGTCTGGTCCTTCTGGTGGACACCGCCCGTTACCCCCTGCGCGTCCGGGCCATCCACCGCCTGCTGCACCGCCTGCCGGTCGCCGAGGCGCTGGCCGCCCTCGGCGACTCCTTCCGGGTACGCCGCCTCGACGTGCCCCTCGCCGAGGCGCTGGAGGCCCTCTCCTCGGCGGCCTCCGAGGGGAACGCGTTCCTCCTCGCCGGCGACGGCTCCTACCACCTCGTCGACCGCCCGTCGCCGGACCTCCTCGCCCGGACGATCCCGGCCGAGCACCCGGAGGCCTGGCGCTCGCTGGACGCCACGGTCCTGCACGCCACTCTCCTGGACCATGTGTGGGGCATCCCGGAGGACTCCCCCGCAGACATCGCGTACATCCACGACACGAACGCCACGGTCGAGAAGGCGGAACGCGACGGAGGCACGGCCGTCCTGATGCACCCGGTCCGCGAGGACGTCGTACGGGATCTCGCGCGCCAGGGGGTCACGATGCCGCGCAAGTCGACCTCCTTCGGGCCGAAGCCGGCGTCCGGGCTGGTCCTGCGGGCGCTCGCTCCCTGAAAGGGCGCGGTCCCCGGAAACGCCACGTGGGCGGCGGCACACCTTCCGGTGTCCCGCCGCCCACGTGTTTGCGCCGCGATGTCCGGCGTCAGCTCTGCGGACGGTGAGGGGCGTCGTCCTCGTCGTCCTCGTTCTCGTCCGCGTCGTCGTCCTCATCGAGGGCGTCGACGTCGTCCGTGGTCACGTCCGTGGTCACGTCCGTGGTCACGGACTCGATCTCGTCGTCCGCATCCTCGTCTTCGTCCTCGTCCGCGTCGTCCGCGTCCTGGTGCTCGGCCTCGGCCTCGGCCTCGACGTGGATCTCCGTCGCGGTCACGGGGGTCTCCCCGCTCCCGGCCTCGTCGTCGTCCTCGACGAGGACGTCGACGAACTCGACACCGTCCATCTCGGCGAGGCGGTCGGAGGCGTCCGTGCTGCCGTCCTTGTCGGACTCGACGGTCTTGGCGAACCAATCGCGTGCCTCGCCCTCCCGTCCGGCGGCGAGGAGCGCGTCGGCGTAGGCGTACCGCAGTCGCGCGGTCCAGGGCTGAACGGAGTTCGAGGCGAGCTCCGGACTCTGCAGGGTGACGATGGCCGCGTCGAGCTGGCCCATGTCACGCCGGGCACCGGCGGCCACGAGCCGCATCTCGACCTGGCTCGCCTTGTCCAGCTTCTGCACCTCGGGCGCCCCGGCCATCTCCAGCGCCTTCTCGGGCCGGCCGAGGCCACGCTCGCAGTCCGCCATGACGGGCCACAGCTCCACGCTGCCAGTCATCCGGCGCGCGGCGCGGAACTCCGCGAGCGCCTCGCTGAACTTCTGGTTCGCGTACGCGGCGAAACCGGCCGCCTCACGCACGGCGGCCACACGCGAGGCCAGCCGCAGGGCGATCCTGGAGTATTCGTAGGCGCTCTCGGGGTCCTCGTCGATGAGCCGGGCGACCATCACCAGGTTGCGGGCGACGTCCTCGGCAAGCCCCTTGGGCAGGCTCAGGAGCTCCTGGCGCACGTCCTGGTCGATCTCATCGCCCGTGACCTCGTCCGGGATGGGCAGCCGCTTGATCGGCTCACGGTCCCGCTCCCGCTCGTCGCGGAAACGGCCGCCACCGCGCCGGTCGTCGCCGCCGCGGTCGTCACGGCCGCGGAAGCCACCGGGGCGCCCGCCCCGGTCGTCACGGTCACGGAAGCCGCCGCCCCGGTTGTCGTCACGGCGGAAGCCACCGCGGTCGTCGTCACGGCGCGGGCTGCTGGGCCGCTCGTCGCGACGGAAGCCACCGCGGTCATCATCACGGCGCGGACTGCTGGGCCGCTCGTCGCGACGGAAGTCCCCACGAGCGTCCCGGTCGTCGCGACGGAAGGGCGGACGGTCGCCGCCACCGCTGCCGCCACGGTCGTCACGGCGGAAGCCGCCACCACTGCCACCGCCACGGTTGTCGTCGCGACGGAAGCCACCGCGGTCGTCATCGCGGCGCGGGCTGCTGGGGCGCTCGTCGCGACGGAAACCGCCACCGGTGCCGCTGCCACCGCGGTTGTCGTCGCGACGGAAGGGCGGACGGTCGCCGCCACCGCTGCCACCGCGGTCGTCACGGCGGAAGCCGCCACCACTGCCGCCACCGCGGTTGTCGTCACGGCGGAAGCCACCGCGGTCGTCGTCACGGCGCGGGCTGCTGGGGCGGTCGTCACGGCGGAAGCCGCCACGGTCACCGCCGGCACTGCCACCACGGTCGTCACGGCGGAAGCCGCCACCGGTGCCGCTGCCGCCACGGTTGTCGTCACGGCGGAAAGGCGGACGGTCGCCGCCACCGCTGCCGCCACGGTCGTCGCGACGGAAACCGCCACCACTGCCGCCACCGCGGTTGTCGTCACGGCGGAAGCCACCGCGGTCGTCGTCACGGCGCGGGCTGCTGGGGCGCTCGTCACGACGGAAGCCGCCACGGTCACCGCCGGCACTGCCACCACGGTCGTCGCGACGGAAACCGCCACCGGTGCCGCTGCCGCCACGGTTGTCGTCACGGCGGAAAGGCAAACGGTCGCCCCCACCGCTGCCGCCACGGTCGTCACGGCGGAAACCTCCGCCACCACTGCCACCGCCACGGTTGTCGTCACGGCGGAAGGGCGGACGGTCGCCGCCGCCGCTGCCGCCGCGGTCGTCGCGACGGAAACCGCCACCACTGCCGCTGCCACCGCGATTGTCGTCACGGCGGAAACCTCCACGGTCACCGCCGCCACCGCGGTTGTCGTCACGGCGGAAACCTCCACGGTCACCGCCGCCACCGCGGTTGTCGTCACGGCGGAAGCCACCGCGGTCACCGCCACCACTGCCGCTGCCGCCGCGGTCATCGCGACGGAAACCGCCGCGGTCGTCGTCACGGCGCGGACTGCTGGGCCGATCGTCGCGGTTGAAGGCCGGACGGCTGTCGTCCCGACGGAATCCGCCGCCGCTGCCACCGCGGTCGTCACGACGGAACGGCGGCCGGCCGCCCCGATCGCCCTCACGCCGGTCGTCACGGCCACGGGGAGCGCCGCCGCCGCTGCCGCCGCTGGTGCTGCCACCGCGGTTGTCGTCGCGACGGAAGCCGCCACGGTCCCCGCCACTGCGGTTGTCGTCACGCCGGCCGGAGCCGCCACGGTCGTTGTCTCGGCGCGGGCCGCCGCGGTAGTCACCGCGGTCACCACTGTCACGACGGCGCTGGTCGCGCTCCGGTCGCTCGTCGGGAGAGTTGGTGGACATGGGTGACTCCTGTCATCGGTACCGCAAGTCATTCTCGCGCAGCCAGGTACCCGGCGCGCTTCGGCAAAACAAAAAAAGACCCTTGGGCCCAGCGAGTCGCTGGGACCAAGGGTCCTCTAATTTTAGTTCGGCGGCGTCCTACTCTCCCACAGGGTCCCCCCTGCAGTACCATCGGCGCTGTGAGGCTTAGCTTCCGGGTTCGGAATGTA
>NZ_JBIBSY010000029.1:0-56569 GCF_043078065.1 Streptomyces sp. NPDC015532
TGGGCCGGCACGGACAGGGTCACGATCTGCATGTTGACCTTGCGCAGCCGGTCCACGAACGGCACGACCATGGTGAAGCCGGGAGGGCGGACCTCCCCCGCGAGCCGCCCGAGGCGGAGGACGACGCCGCGTTCGTACTGCTTGACGACCCTCGCACCGGCCGCGACGTAGACCACACCGGCGGAAGCGGTCACCGCGATCGCCGCGATGAGTTCCTGGATCATCAGGACCACCTTCCAGGCCGCCCGAATTACCTGATATTTCCACTTTACGTCGCGGGAGCGCGGTCTTTGGCGGGCCCGCCCGCGGGGAAGAGGGCGGGCGGGGCGCCAGGAAGGGCGTTCGGCGGAGTGCCTGGCAACGGGTCCCGTGGAGGGCGGGCGCGGCCGGTGCCGCCCCGCTCTGCGCGGGGCGGACGCGCGAGGAGGACGGATCCTAGGATCCGTCGCCCTCCACGAGCCCCTTCGCGTCGCGGGCGAGCGCGGTCAGCCGGGAGATCGCGCGGAAGTACTTCTTGCGGTAGCCGCCGTTCAGCATCTCCTCGCTGAACAGCCGGTCGAAGGGCATTCCGGAGGCGAGGACCGGTACCTCGCGGTCGTACAGCCGGTCGGCGAGCACGACGAGCCGCAGCGCCGTCGACTGGTCCGGGACGGGCTGGACGTCGGTGAGGCAGACCGCCTTGATCCCGTCCGTCAGGGCGCCGTACCGGCTGGGGTGGACGCGGGCGAGATGGCCGAGCAGGTGCGGGAAGTCATCGAGGGACGCGCCGTCGGTGGCGTACGCGGTCTTGGTGACCTGCTCCTCGGAGAACGGGGCGGGAGCCTCGGGCAGTCCGCGGTGGCGGTAGTCCTCGCCGTCGATGCGCAGCGAACGGAAGCGCGCGGACAGGCCCTGGATCTCCCGCAGGAAGTCGGCGGAGGCGAACCGGCCCTCGCCGAGCTTGCCCGGAAGCGTGTTCGAGGTGGCGGCCAGTGCCACGCCCGCGTCGACCAGTTTGCCGAGCAGGGTGGAGACGAGGACGGTGTCGCCCGGGTCATCGAGTTCGAACTCGTCGATGCACAGGAGACGGTGCCCGGAGAGGGTCTGCACGGTCTTCTGGAAACCGAGCGCGCCGACCAGGTTGGTCAGCTCGACGAAGGTGCCGAACGCCTTGAGCGCGGGCTCCGCCGGGGTCGCGTGCCACAGCGAGGCCAGGAGGTGGGTCTTCCCGACGCCGTAACCGCCGTCCAGGTAGACACCCCGGGGCCCGGCCGGCGTCTTCGGGGCCTTGCCGCGGCCGAACAGCCTCCGCTTGGGCGTACCCACGGCGTGCGCCCCGCCGAGACCCCCGGCGAAGGCTTCGAGGATGCCTACGGCCTCGGTCTGGCTGGGCTGGTTCGGGTCCGGGATGTACGTGGCGAAGCGCACCGAGTCGAAGCGCGGCGGCGGCACCATCTCGGCGACGAGCCGGTCGGCGGGGACGTGCGGCTCGCGGGCGCACAGGGACAGCGGGGCCGCTTCGGCTATCGGGTCGATCGCGGAGGCGGTGGAGGTGGACGACACGGTTCCCCACTCTATGCCGCGTGCCAGACTGCACGTCATGCGACGCCTGTTCCCTGTGACCGATGAAACAGCAGCCGAGGCCTCCCGCGAGGCTTCCGGGGCGGATGCGACGGAACGCGAGTGGGGGCTCGGGGAGCTGGCGGAGGCGTACGCCTATCCCGAGGTCCGGTGGCCCTGGCTCCGGGCCAACATGGTCTCCACGCTCGACGGCGCCGCCCAGCACGACGGGCGCTCGCAGCCCATCTCGAACGCCACCGACATGAGGATCTTCGGTGTGCTCAGGGGGCTCGCGGACGTCGTGGTCGTCGGAGCCGAGACGGTGCGGCAGGAGGGCTACCGGCCGGCCCGCGCGCGTGAGGCCTTCGCGGCGCTGCGGGAGGCCGCCGGGCAGGGTCCCGCGCCCGCGATCGCGGTGGTCACGGCGAGCCTCGACCTGGACTTCGCGCTGCCGCTGTTCACCTCGCCCCTGGTGCCCACACTGGTGCTGACCGGGGCCGCGGCGGCGCCGGACCGGGTCGCCGAGGCCGAGCGGGCGGGTGTGCGGGTGGTGGTCGCCGGGGACGGCATGGGGGTCGACCCCGCGCGTGCCGTACGGGCCCTGGGCGACCTCGGGCACACCAGGCTGCTGACCGAGGGCGGACCGAGGCTGCTGGGCCAGCTGATCGCGGCCGGTGTCCTGGACGAGATGTGTCTGACGCTGGCCCCGATGCTCGCCGCGGGTGACGCCCAGCGGATCGCGGGAGGGCCCTCGGTACCGGTTCCCCAGCACTTCGAACTGGTGTCCCTGCTGGAAGAGGCCGGGTTCCTGTACAGCCGGTACGGTCGATCCGGCCGACAGTCGGAATAGTAGATTCCGTTTCTCTTCGGCCGGGCACACTAATTCGCGCAGTACCCGTGCTGTTACGGGGCAGGATGGTTTCCGCAGGGGGCCGGGACGGCCCACGGACGAGAAGGGCGCCTGTCGTGTTCACGAGCGTATTGATGATCGAGAAGGCCCTGACGTCCGCCGACGTGGAGTTCGTGACCACCTTGCACGGTGACGAGGTGGTCGCCTTCCACGTGCTCCTCCAGCCCCGGGGCGACCAGGCGGACCGGTTGCTGCGGGCCATCGACGACGTCGCGATGGGCGAGCTCGACGAGGCGACCCACGAGGGCGAGACCCCGGAGGGCGAGGAGGCCGCCGGCCAGGGCGAGCGGGCGCTGGAGGTGTCGCTGCTGGCGCTGCGCGGGTCCGGCAGCACGGCCGAGGGCCGGCTCATCGAGGACCATCCCCTCGACGCGCTGAAGACCTTGGTCGACCAGGTGGAGGCCGATGAGGTCATCGTGCTGACCGACCCCCACTACGTGGAGGAGTTCTTCCACCGCGACTGGGCCTCCCGCGCCCGCCACAAGGTGGGCGTGCCGGTCCTGAAGCTGTTCTCGCACAGCAAGGCGTGAGCCTGCTCCCGGTTCCGGGGGCCGGCGTGAGCGGGCTCCCGGAACCGGGGACATGGGGGCGGCCCGGGCGTGAGTCCCCGGGCGCCCGGGCGCGTCCGCCGGTGTCCCTTGTGAGGCGCTGTCCGCCGCACCCCATAGGCTGGGCCCGCGTTCCCCTCGGGAGAGCGCGCCCACCTTCGTACCGGATCTTGGGGAGAAACACGCATGGCACCCGGCCTTCCTACCGCGATGGACCGACCGCACTTCATCGGCATCGGCGGCGCCGGGATGTCGGGCATCGCGAAGATCCTCGCGCAGCGCGGAGCCCAGGTCGCGGGCAGTGACGCGAAGGAGTCCGCCACCGCCGAGGCGCTGCGCGCGCTGGGCGCCACGGTCCACATCGGGCACGCGGCCGGCCACCTCGCCCCCGACGCCACCTGCGTTGTGGTCTCCTCCGCGATCCGCGCGGACAACCCGGAGCTCGCCCGCGCGGCCGAGCTCGGCATCCCGGTCGTCCACCGTTCGGACGCCCTCGCCCGGCTGATGGACGGCCTGCGCCCGATCGCGGTCGCCGGCACCCATGGCAAGACGACCACCACCTCGATGCTGGCCGTGTCCCTGTCGTCGCTCGGCCTCGCCCCGTCGTACGCCATCGGCGGCGACCTCGACGCCCCCGGTTCGAACGCCCTGCACGGCGAGGGCGAGATCTTCGTCGCCGAGGCCGACGAGTCGGACCGCAGCTTCCACAAGTACGCGCCCGAGGTCGCGATCATCCTCAACGTGGAACTCGACCACCACGCCAACTACGCGTCGATGGAAGAGATCTACGAGTCCTTCGAGACGTTCGTGGACCGCGTCACCGAGGGCGGCACGCTGGTGATCTCGGCCGACCACGAGGGCGCCCGCGAGCTGACCCACCGGGTCACCGGCCGCGGTGTGCGCGTCGTGACGTACGGAGACGCCGCCGACGCGGACGTCCGGGTGCTCTCCGTGGTCCCGCACGGCCTGAAGAGCGAGGTGACGGTCCTGCTGGACGGCGCCGAGCTGACCTTCGCGGTCTCCGTACCCGGCCGCCACTACGCGCACAACGCGGTGGCGGCGCTGGCCGCGGGGGTCGCCCTCGGCGTCCCGGCCGCCGAGCTGGCCCCCGCGCTCGCCTCGTACACCGGAGTGAAGCGCCGCCTCCAGCTCAAGGGCGAGGCGGCCGGCGTCCAGGTCGTCGACTCCTACGCGCACCACCCGACCGAGATGACCGCCGACCTGGAGGCCATGCGCGCCGGGGCCTCGGGCCGCATCCTCGTGGTCTTCCAGCCGCACCTGTTCTCCCGTACCCAGGAACTGGGCAGGGAGATGGGCGAGGCCCTGTCGCTGGCGGACTCCTCGGTCGTCCTGGACATCTACCCGGCCCGCGAGGACCCGATCCCCGGTATCACCAGCGAGCTGATCATCCAGGCCGCACGGACCGCGGGCGCGGAGGTGACGCCCGTCCACGACAAGGCCGAGGTCCCGTCCGTCATCGCGGGAATGACGAAGCCCGGTGATCTCGTTCTCACCATGGGCGCCGGCGACGTGACGGATCTCGGACCCGAGATCCTCGCCCGCCTGGCCGAGTGACCGTGGCCCCGTGGCGGGCCTCCTTGAACGTGAGGGGTTGAGCTTCATGTCGTACGACATCGAAAAGCCGGACGAGCAGTGGCGCGCGGAGCTGACCCCGGCCGAGTACACGGTGCTCCGCAAGGCGGGCACCGAACCCGCCTTCACCGGCGAGTACACCGACACCAAGGCGAAGGGTGTCTACTCCTGTCGCGCCTGCGGCGCCGAACTCTTCACCTCCACGGAGAAGTTCGAGTCGCACTGCGGCTGGCCGTCCTTCTACGACCCGAAGGACACCGACGCCGTCGAGCTGATCCAGGACCGTTCGCACGGAATGGTGCGGACGGAGGTGCGCTGCTCCCGCTGCGGATCGCACCTCGGTCATGTGTTCGAGGGTGAGGGGTATGCGACGCCGACGGACCAGCGGTACTGCATCAACAGCATCTCGCTGCGGCTGACCCCGGACGAGGGCTGACGCGGGCTGCATCCCCGAAGGCGCCGAGGCGCCTTCGGGGCGCGACCGGGGCCGGCTCCGCGAAGGCCCGCTGTGGTGGGGCGCCCTCGACTGTGACGTGCCCTCGACGTGGTGGCACCGGGGGGCCTACCTTCTAGGTCCCTCGTTCTTCCCGCGCAGGGGGACTTCATGCCGTCGCTCAGACCGGGGCCGCTCACGGCGGTGCGCTTGCTCCTCCGCCTCCAGATGAGATTCTCCGGAGGCAGGATGCCGGGACACGGCTGGCCTCTCGCGAACGCGCGCCTGTTCATCTGCACGGCGCCCGAGGGGTGCCGCTGGGCCCGGTTCCTGCTCCGTCCCACGAACCGTGATCACTGTCCGGATCACGGACTGAGCACCCGTCATCCCGCCGAGGACGGTGACCGGAACCTGGACGTGAGGTGCCCGGAGCCCGGGTGCGCCGTGGACACGCCCATCGACGCCTACGTCGAGGCCCGTCACCACGCGTCCTTCTTTCGCTGCGCGAGTCATGGGGAGAGCGGATGAGTCAGCTGAGCGCGCTGGGAGTCGTGGACGCGGACCTCACTCCGAGGCTGAAGTTCGTCAACATCCTTCCCTCCGCCCTGCTCATCACCGTGGTGGTAGCGCTGGTTCTCGGCGGTGCGCCTTCCCACGCCCCCACCATGAGCCGGCTTCTCGGCAACGCCGGCTCGCACGGCTGGGCCGGTGCGGTGGTCGCGACAGCCGGCGCGCTCATCGCCGGGCTGCTGCTGCAGCCGCTCGAACTCGCCTCCATCCGGCTCCTGGAAGGCTATGTCAGCCCCACGGGACCGCTCGGGCGGCTGGCCCGGCTGCGCACCTGGGTGCACGAGAACCGCAGGTCCAGGCTTGCCTGGCAGAAGCAACAGCTGCCGGACGAACCGGGCACCGCGACCGCGCGGTTCCGGCTCGCTCTCATGCCCGACCAGGCACCCGTCCTGCCGACCACCCTGGGCAACCGGCTTCGCGCGGCCGAGGAACGGGCCGGCCGTCCCTACGACCTCGACGCCCTGCTGGCATGGCCGCGTCTGTACTACGTCCTTCCCCAGGACGTGCTGCGCTCGATCTCGGACGACCGCAACCAGCTCGACACCGCGGCCCGGCTGTGCCTCTCCTTCGCTCTCACCTCGGCCACCACGGCCGGACTCCTGCTGACGCACCCGCGGTGGCTGGTGCTTCCGGCGGTCTTCGCCGTGCTGTCGTGGTGTGCCTACCGGGCCTCTGTCCACGCGGCCACGACCTACGGGGAATCGGTCGCGGCGGTGTTCGATGTCTACCGGCTGAAGCTGTTGCAGGAGATGAACCTCGCGATGCCGGCCGACACGACGAAGGAACGCGCCCTCAACAAGCGGCTCATGTACTACTGGTCCCGGGACGACGACACCGCGCGGCCCCGCCCGCTGACGTACGACACCGGCAGCGGCGGATCCGGTGGACAGGGCGGTTCAGCGGGTCCCTGACACCTCGTCGGACGTACGGATCTCGATCCCGCCGAGCAGCGAGAGCCCCTTGATGTGGAGGGTGGGCTTCGCCGGCGGACCGGGAGCGAGCGGCTGCGGTCGGCGCCAACCGGCGGAATAGCGCTCGACCTTGAGATCCCAGTCCGCCGGGACCACGATGTCGATCCCGCTGAGCACGGCCGTGACGTCGAGTCTGGCCTCGTGTCCGACCCTGCCGTTGCTGTCGACCGTTTCGTGGAGCCGTGCTCCCCGCAGGTCGATCACACACCCGCTGGCGACGGCGGTGACCGTGGCGAGGGAGAACTCCCCGCGCGGCCACACCACGCTTCTCGCCTCCGCCACCGAGATCAGGCGTGTCACGAGCGACCCGTCGACGGAGGGCGTGGTGATCGCCATGCCGACGAGCATGAACGTGCCCGCGAGCAGCAGCGCCAGAGGCCACAGGTAGGGGCGGACGGAGTCGGGGAGGGGGTCGCGGGTCAGGAGGAGGAGCAGACCGCCGGCGAAGGCCACGGCCAGGGGGCCGCGGAGGACGTTCTTGGTGGCGAGGAGAAGCCGGAGGGTGCCGCCGAGTCCGAGGGCCACCAGGGCGAGGGGCCACCAGTCGCGCAGGACGGTGAGGAGGTGCGCTGTGGGCGCGAGTCTGTCCACCAGGGCAGCGAGACCGGCGGCGGACAGCGCCAGTGCGATCCATATGCGCAGATGGCTTCTCACGGAAGCGAACGTTAGCCCATCGTTCGTACACCCGGCGCAGGCGGCGGACGGATCCCCGTCGACGCGGTTCACAGCACCTCGCGGCACCAGGGGCGACAGGATGAGCGTGCCCGGGAGCAGCGGGATCCAGACCGTCAGGACGCTGTGGCCGATGACGTGTTGAGCCCGGGGTGGTCGCCAGACCGTCCCGGTGCCGGAGGTGTCGACGCTGGTGTCGGATGCCCGGTGGGCTCGGTGGGGTGTGGGCTGCGAGTCCCGGTGGCGGACCTTGTGCCCGGGGGTTCGGCGAGTCGGCGTCCGAGGTGCACGCGTACCCCCGATCCTGGCCTGACGTGCGGCCCTGGACTCCCCGGCCGGGGGCCGCGCGCCCATCGCCGCTCCCGTGCCGCCCCGGAACCTACGGAGAACCATGGACGCCGACAGCCATCACCCCGCGGACGACGGCGCCGAGGAGCCCACGCGCGGGGCGGGCGCGGACGACGGTGCCGTCACCCGCCCCGGCGGTCGCGACGGTACGGACGACGGCGCGGCCGCCTCCGCCGGTGCCCCCGCCCAGGCGCGCGCCGCCACGCTCCTGCGGCGCCCGAAGCTCTGGCTGGTGCCCACCGTGCTGACGGGGCTGCTCGCACTTCTGCTGTCGCTGCTCTACATGGGCGGCATCGTCAACCCCAACGGGCATCTGCGTCACCTGCCGATCGGCCTGGTCAACGAGGACACCGGTCAACCGCCCCCGGGGCAGCGGCAGAACGCGGGCACCCAGGTCACCGCGGCCATCGTCGGGGGCGACACCTCCGGCACGGCCCGCTGGCGCAGACTCACCCGCGCCCAGGCCCAGGACGAACTCTCCTCCGGCAAGATCTACGGAGCCCTCGTCGTCCCCCGGAACTTCACCGACTCGCTGACCGCGCTGACCACGGCGAACGCCACGGTCCGGCCCACCATGACGGTGCTGACCAACCCCGGTATGGGCAGCCTCGGTTCGTCCCTCGCGAGCCGGATCACCACGGCGGCCGCCCAGCGGAGCTCCACGACCATCGGCAAGCAGCTGACGGCGTCCCCGGCGACCGCGCGGGCGGACGCCACCACGCGGCTGCTCCTCGCCGACCCCGTCCAGGTCGTCACCAGGATCGGACACCCCATCGGCGCGCACAGCGGTCTCGGGCTGAGCGCGTTCTACTACACCCTGCTCCTGGTGCTGGCCGGCTTCCTCGGCGGCAACCTCATCAGCACCGGCGTCGACACGGCCCTCGGCTACGCCGACAACGAGATCGGCCCCTGGCACACCCGCCGCCCGACCGTGCCGATCAGCCGCACCCAGACCCTGCTCCTGAAGATGGTCATGACCGCCGGGATCACCGTGCTCACGGTCTCCCTGGTCATGCTGGCCACCGTCGCGATCCTGGGCATGGACGCCACCCACCTGCCGTTGCTGTGGATCTACTCCTACTGCGCGAGCCTGGCCGTCGGACTGGGCGTCCAGGCGATCAACGCGGCGTTCGGCGGGATCGGGCAGCTCGTGTCCATGTTCGTGTTCATCGTGCTGGGCCTGCCGTCCTCGGGCGCCACCGTCCCGCTCCAGGCGGTCCCCGGCTTCTACCGGTTCCTGTCCGTGTTCGAGCCCATGCGCCAGCTCAGCGACGGGGTGCGCGCCATCCTGTTCTTCGACGCGCGGGCCGACGCCGGGCTCGGCCGCGCCTGGCTCATGATCACCGTCGGCTCCGTGCTCGCCCTCGTCTTCGGCTTCGCGATGACCCGCTACTACGACCGCAAGGGTCTGGACCGGCTGACCCCCCAGCCGCCCGCCCGTCCGTCCACCCGTCCCGCGGCGTCCGCCTGAGCGGGGCCGGCGGCTCGGCCGGGGCCGGAGCGCGTCCTCAGGTCATGTGCCGCAGGAGCGCGCCGACCGCGGGAGGGGGATCGCCCCGGGGGTGCACCATCATGATCTTCCAGTGCGGCGCGTGCCGGGCGAACGCGTGGGTCCAAAGGCCCGGGAACCGTCCCGCGATCGAGGCGGGCATGACACAGACGCCCAGGTCGTTGCGGACGAGCTCGGCCGCGGCCACGATGTCGTCGACCTCGAAGGCCGTCTCCCGTTCCACACCGGCGGCACGGAACGCCCGGTCCGTACAGAGACGGATCGCCCAGCCCGGCGCGAAGTCCACCAGCGGCAGCCGGGCCGCCTCGGCGAGGGTGACCGTGCCGTCGGGGCCGGCTCCGCCGAGCGGGCGTGACGGCGCGGAGACCAGCACCATCTCCTCGTACGACAGCAGCCGGGTCACCAGACCGCGCTGCCGCTGCCGGTCGAGTGCGACCACGGCCAGGTCGACACTGCCCTCGCGCAGCCCGCGTCGGATGTCGCTCATGGACCCCTGCCGCAACCGCACCACCACGCCCGGATGCTCGGCCCGCAGCGCGGCCAGCGGCCGGTGGAGGTCGGCCCAGACGCCCTGCGCCGTGCCGATGGTGACCCGGCCCCGCAGGTGTCCCCGGACCAGGTCGACGGTCGCCCGCGCCTGTTCCGCCGCCCGCAGAGCGGCGCGCGCCGCCGGGACGAAGGCCTCGCCCGCCGGGGTCAGGGACACCCGGTGCGTGGTGCGGTCGAACAGCGGGGTGCCCAGCTCCCGCTCCAGCGCGAGGACGGCGCTCGACACGGCGGACTGCACCACGTGCAGCCGCTGGGCCGCCGCGGTGAAACCGCCCTCCTCGGCCACCGCGACCACGACCTCCATCTGCCGCAGATCCATCTCCACTCCCGGGGCAGCAGCCCGTCGTCCACCGGGATCCCGTCCTGGACCGGGATTCCGTCCTGTACCGATTGTCCCAGGACGTGATCGTCCGTGGGCGCGGCGGAGGTGGCGGCCGGGGGCGGGCCCGGGTGGGTGGTGGTACGGGGGAGGGGCCCGGGTGCGCGGTCACGTCCCGCGGACACCGTTGCGCATCTCGCGCGGGCTCACCCCGAAGCGCTGCCGGAAGGCGGTGCTCAGCGCGCTGGCCGACGAGAACCCCGAGGCGTAGGCCAGATCGGTGATCGTGAGGTGTTCGCAGTCGCCGCAGCGGAGCCGTTCGCGGACCAGACGCAGCCGCTCCTCGCGGATCAGGTCGCGGGGGGTGGTGCCCGCGTGCTGAAGGGCGAGCTGGATCTGGCGCAGCGACCAGCCGAGCGCGCGCGCCATGGACGTACCGGTGAGGCCGGGGTCGGCGGCGTTCTCGCGGACGTGGCGGCGCACCACCGTCTCCACGTCGGACAGATGACGGCCGCCGTCGGGGCGGTCGTCACCGGTGATGAGCATGCACAGCAGTTCCACCACCCGGTCGGACACGGCGTTGAACTGGGCATCGGTGAGATCGTCGCGCTCGGCGTACAGACCGTCGAGCATCGAGCGGACGACACGGCCGAGACCCCTGCTCAGGTCGAGGCCGGTGGCCAGCGGCGACTTGCGGCTCAGCGGGCCGTCCAGCTCGCGGGCCGGGATCGTGAGGACGAACGCCTGCGTGGCGGCGTCCTGGACACACTGGAACGGCGACCCGAACGAGACGAGCGTGCCCGTCCCCGGTGTCAGCCGTGCCTCGTGACCGTCCTGGCGCAGGACGATCTCCCCGGTCAGCGGCAGCAGTAACCGGTAGTCCTCGTCGGGCTCCTCACGGATCTGCCGTGCGGTCCTGCTGTACTCGATCTCGTCCGACCGGAACCTGACGAGCTGATACGCCTCGGAGCGCTGACGGACCGTCTCGCCGCGGAAGTCGTCGGTGCGGCTGTACCGGTAGCCCATCCGGGACTGGTACGACCCGATGTGCTCGCTCCAGAAGTCGGTTCGCTCCGACGATTCCACCGCACCCGTCGACCGGGCTTCCACCAGGTAGTTCCCCGTGAGCAAGGCCACCATCGACTCCCGTACGGATGAGGGCAGTTACACCGTGTCAGCCTAGTGCACACAGCCGGTGCGCATGGCGGCAACTTCCTTGCGCGCAGGGGAAAGCGCGAACGCCGACGCGCGGCTACCGTCATGCGCCCCGCCAACTCGCGCCCCACCCCTCACTGTTCCAGCTCGTGCCCCAGCAATGCGTTTCCGCATAAGAGGACTTGAGGACCATGATCGAACGGATACCGGAGGCCGCGTCCTGGTTCCTGGCGGCCGGACTGCTCGCCGTCACCGTGCTGCTGCTGCGTCAGCGCGGGATCAGCACGCGGCAGCGCCGGCGGACCGACGATCTCACGGAGGACCTGCGGGCCCGCGACGAGGAGCTGCGCCATCTGGCCGAAGTCCGCCTGTCCACCCTGGAGGACGCCCCGCACCCGCACGCCACGCCGGGCGTCCCGGCCACCGCTCCGCTCGAAGCCCGCCTGACCGGCACGGACTTCGCGAAGCACCTCGACAGCGTCCTCGAACACTTCTCGGAAGCGGTGGGACACGCACAGGCGCGGGCCGACCGGTCCGCGAAGTCCGCGCTCAAGGCGTCGATGCGCTCGATCCAGGCCCTCGCCAACGAGCAGCAGGTGTCCATCGCCGAGATGCAGGACCGGCACGATCACCCCGACGTCCTGCGCGACCTGCTCGAAATCGACCACACCAACGCCCAGTTCGGCCGCCGCGCCCAGGCGATCGCCGTCCTGTGCGGCTCCTGGCCCGGACGGCAGCGCGGTACCTCCGAGCTGATCGAGGTGGTGCGGGGCGCGACCTCCCGCGTCCGGGACTACCGGCGCGTCCGCGTCAACGGACAGGTCGACATCGCCGTCGAGAGCCGTGCCGTCGAACCGGTCGTCCTCGCCGTCGCCGAACTGCTGGACAACGCGGCACGCCACTCGCAGCCCGACACCACCGTCGAGGTCACCGTCCAGGCGGCGCACAACGGCGCCTGCGTGGTCATCGACGACGCCGGTGTCGGCATGGACGGAGGGGCGGTCGAGCGCGCGGCCGGACTGCTGACCGGCCGCGACCTGGTGGACGTGACCCGGCTCGACGACCCTCCGCAGTTCGGCTTTGCCGTCATCGGCGTACTCGCCGCACGGTACGGATTCAGCGTCTCGGTCGACACCCGGTCCCCGTACGGCGGCGTGCGAGCGGTGGTGTTCCTGCCCACGACACTGCTCACGCATCCGGCCCCGGCCGTGGCGGCACCCCCGTGGGCCGAGCCCTCGCCGCCGGCCCGAAGGGCGACGGGCGCGCCGCCGGTGCTTCCCACCCGGCGGTCGGCCGAGCCCGTCGAGACGACGACGGCCGGCGGCCTGCCGAAACGGCGGCGCCGGGTCCCGGGGCCGCCGGGCCTCGCGGGACAGTCCGCCGCCGTGCCCGCCGAGGACGTCAGCGCGCGGTCGGCCGAGGAGAACGCCCGGCGCATGGGGGCGTTCGCCCGAGGCACCCGCTTCGGCCGCGCGGAGCAGGACACCACCGGCATCCCGGCCGCCCCCGAACCGCCGCACACTCCCGCGAGGCCCGAGACCCTCGCGCCCGCCGACGGCTCCGTGACATCGGAGGACGCCCCCGTGCCGGGGGAGACGAGCGTCTCCGGGGCGGTGGACGGCCCCGGAGCGTCGGCGGACGGACCCGAGGTGCCCACGAGCGCCGCCGGGACCCCGTACGGAACACCGCACTCGATCGAAGGGAGCACACAGGGATGACCGCGCCCATGACCAACGAGCTGGGGTGGATGCTCGACGAGGTCCTGAAGGTGCCCGAAGCCCGGCACGCGATCCTGCTGTCCACCGACGGCATGCTCCGCGCCCACTCCGCGGACATCGGCAGGGACGACGCCGAGCGGCTGGCCGCCGGCCTGTCCGGCGTGCAGTCGATCAGCCGCAGCACCGCCGAGTTCTGCGGCAGCCCGGACACGCCCTGGCGGCAGACCCTGATCGAGTTCGCGCACGGGTACGTCTTCCTCGTCGCTGCGGGCGAGGGCACCCACCTCGCGGTGTCCACGACCGAGAACGTCGACATGGAGGCGGTCAGCTACCGCATGCACAAGATGGTCGACCGACTCGGCAAGGAGCTGACCAGCCCCGCCCGGCAGGACACCGGCAGCCCGGCATGACACCGCCCGGACGTCGTCCCGGGGAACGGCTGGTGCGGTCGTACGTCGTCACCGGCGGCCGCTCACAGCCCACACGCAACACCCTCGACCTCGTCACGCTGCTGATCGCCGCCGCCGGCCCGCCGCTCACCGGGCTGAGCCCCGAGGCGCGGCGGCTGATGGAACTGTGCCGCCCCGGGGCCCTGTCGCTGGCCGAGGTGGCTGGCCATCTGGAACTGCCCGTCAGCGTCACCAAAGTGCTGGTCGCCGACCTGATGGACAGCGGTCACCTCGTCACCCGCGCGCCGATCCCCTCCGCCGGTCCGCCGACCGACACCCGCGTTCTCCAGGAGGTGCTCGATGGACTGCGCTCCCGCCTCTGAGACCGCGTATCTGCCCGACGGCGTGCGGAACGCCGTGAAGCTGCTGGTCGTGGGCCACTTCGCGGTCGGCAAGACCACGTTCGTCGGCGCGCTCTCCGAGATACGCCCGCTGCGCACCGAGGAGGTCATGACCCAGGCCGGTTCCCTCGTCGACGACTTGACGGGCACCCGGGACAAGGTCACCACCACGGTCGCCCTCGACTTCGGCCGCGTCACCCTCAACGACACGCTGGTCCTCTACCTGTTCGGCGGCCCGGGGCAGCGGCGCTTCACCGGACTCTGGCGGGACCTGACGCGCGGAGCGCTCGGCGCCCTCGTTCTCGCCGACACCCGCCACCTGGACCGTTCCTTCGAAGTCATGGGCCTGCTGGAGGAGTTGGAGGTTCCCTACGCCGTGGCCCTGAACGACTTCGACAACAGGCCCGCGTACAGCCTCGACGAGGTGCGCGAGGCCCTCGACCTGTTGCCCTCCACCCCGCTGCTGCGCTGCGACGCCCGCGACCGGGTCTCCGCCACCGAGACCCTGATCGCCCTCGTCACCCATCTGCTGGCCCGCACCGGCGAACTGGAGAACGCGTGAACGCCGTACCTCCCCCCGGCTGTCCGGCCCGTCAGTCCCTGTACGGGCCGGAGTTCGCGGCCGATCCGACGGAGGTCTACCGACGGCTGCGGGAGTCGGGACCGACCGCGCCCGTCGAACTCGCCCCCGGCGTCAGGGCCACCCTCGTCACCGGGTACGACGCCGCGCTGCACGTCCTGCGCAGCCCGGAGACCTTCTCCAAGGACCCGCGGCACTGGAGGGATCTCGCCGACGGCACCGTCCCGGCGGACAGCCCGGTCCTCCCGATGATGATGTACCGGCCCAGCGCCCTGTTCACCGACGGCGAGGAGCACGGCCGGCTGCGGGGCGCCATCACCGACACGCTCGCCCGCGTCGAGTCCGCCACGCTGCGCGGCTACGCCGAACGCAGCGCCGACACCCTCATCGACCGGTTCGCGCCGCGCGGCACGGCGGATCTGCTCGGCGAGTACGCGCAGGTCCTGCCGCTGCTCGTCTTCAACCATCTCTTCGGCTGTCCCGTCGGGCACGGCGTCCGGCTGGTCGAGGGCATGTCCGGGATGTTCGACGGGGTGGACGCCGAGAAGGCGTACGACCTGCTCATCGACACGCTGCTCGACCTGGTCGCGCTGAAGCGGCACCGGCCGGCCCCCGACCTGACGTCCTGGCTGATGGAACACCCGGCCGCGCTGACCGACGAGGAGCTGATCCACACCCTCGCCGTGCTGATGGGGGCAGGCACCGAACCGCAGCAGAACCTGATCGCGAACGGCCTGCGGCTGCTGCTGTCCGACGAGCGCTTCGCGGGCGACCTGTCCGGCGGGACCCTGCCGGTGGAGGACGCCCTCGACGAGGTGCTCTGGACCGACCCCCCGATCGCGAACTACGCCGTGCACTACCCGCGGTACGACGTCGTGTACGAGGGCACGCCCCTGCGCGCGGGCGATCCACTGGTGGTGAGCCTCGCCGCCGCGAACACGGACCCGGCGCTGACGAGCAGTCAGCGCACGGGCAACAGGGCCCACTTGGCGTGGAGCGCCGGTCCGCACACCTGTCCCGCGCAGGGTCCGGCGCGACTGATCGCCTCCGTCGCGGTGGAGAAGCTCCTGGACCGGATCCCCGACATGGAACTGACGGTTCCCGTGGAGGACCTCCGGTGGCGTCCCGGCCCGTTCCACCGCGCGCTCGCCGCCCTGCCGGTGAGCTTCCCGCCGGCCCCGGCCGTCGAACGCTCCGGGAACGCACGGCCCGGGGACGGGCGGTTCCGGGAGGGACGGTCCGGCGGCGGACGGTTCGGGGACGGTCGCGTCGACGGCCCGGAGCGGTCGTCGTCCGACCCCTTTCCGCCGCCCGCGTTCGAGCCCTGGGCCCCCGAGGCCGGCCGCCCTCGGAGCGCCTGGGCGCGGGCGGCCGCCTGGTGGCACGGGGAATGACCCGAGCCAGGAGCCCGGGAACCCGGACCCCGGGAATCCGACCTGGGAGGTCCCTAGGAAAGACGGACCGGCAGTGAGCGGTGGCCGTTGGAGATGAAGGAGTCGACCGGCCTCAGTTCCTCCTCGGGGACGGCGAGCCGGAGATCCGGGAAGCGGGCGAACAGGGCCGGCAGCGCGACCTGGGCCTCCAGGCGGCCCAGCGGCGCGCCCAGACAGCGGTGCACACCGTGGCCGAAGGCGAGGTGCTCCTTGTCGACGCGGGTGACGTCGAACTGATCGGCGTCCTTGCCGTGGCGCTCGGGATCGCGTCCGGCGGCGGCGTAGGCCGCGAGGATCGCCTCGCCCTCGGCGATCACGGTCCCGTCGGGGCCGCCGAGTTCGGACAGAGCGATGTCCTCGACGGCGTACCGCAGCGGCAGACTCGCGACCGGCGCGTCCGCCCGCAGCGTCTCCTCGACCACGTCGTCCCAGCCGGCACGGCCCTCCCGGACGTGCGCGAGCTGTTCGGGACGGGTGAGCAGGGCGTGCACGGCGTTGTCGATGAGGTTGACCGTCGTCTCGTGACCGGCGCTCACCATGAGGATCAGGGTGTCCAGCAGTTCCTGTTCGCTGAGCGCGCCGCCGTGCTCGTCGTCGCGGGCCGCGATGAGCCCGGAGGTCAGGTCATCGCCGGGCGACTCCCGTTTGGCTGCGACGAGTTCGCTCAGGACGACGAACAACCGGCCGTAGGCGGACGTCATTTCACCCGGGTCGGCCGAGGTGTCGAACATGCGGTCCACCAGCTCGCGCAGCTCGGGACCCCGCTCCTCGGGCAGTCCGAACAGTTCGCTGATCACCTGGATCGGCAGCGGATAGCAGAACTCCTCGCGCAGGTCGACGACCTGGGAGCCGTGCCCGGCCTCCGCCACGCGGTCCAGGAGCTGCCGGGTGATCTCCTCGATGCGCGGCTGGAGCGCTGCCGTGCGGCGGGCGGTGAACGCCTTGGAGACCAGCGTGCGCAGACGCCGGTGGTCACCGCCGTACGCGGTGAACATGTTCCGTACGGACACCCAGGCGAACAGCGGCCACTCGGGCGTGATCACGCCGTTCGCCAGCAGGGGCCAGTGCCGCCGCGCGTCCTTGGACACCCGGGGATCGGTGAGCAGCCGCTTCAGCAGCTCGGGACCGCTCACCGCCCAGGCCTCGACGTCCCCGGGAAGCTCCACCCGTGCCAGTGGTCCGCTCTCGCGGATCCGGGCGGCCTCCCCATGGATGTCGCGTCCGGTCACGTCGATCACCAAAGGACGTGGACTTTCCATCAGGAACCTCCCGGCAGCCGAACACCTATACGCATACGGCGCGTCACGCTACGCGACGGCGCGGGGCCCTCGGTCCGCGCCGGGTGCCGGCTGCGTACGGTGTCAACTTCCCTGCGCGTAGAGGCAATTCCGTCTCCCCTGGGCGCGCGGGCAAGCCAGTGGGGGGTCGGGTTCCCGCCGCACCGTCCGCCTCAGGCGTGCTCGCGGCGCAGCAGCCGCCTGCGCGGCTTCTGGTCGGGGAGCCAGCCGAAGGCGAGGCTGCTTCCGACGACTCCGAGGAGCAGGCCGATGAAGAAGCCGCCGAGGTTGGAGGTGACCCAGGTGCCGAGCGACAGCAGGATCCCCAGCAGGGAGTAGAACAGGCGCTGGGCCGGGTTGAAGAGGATCAGCAGGCCGCACAGCAGCATCACCGTGGGCAGCAGGTAGCCCGCGAGGCCCTGCATCCCGATGTGCAGGACGACCTTCAGCGACGCCTTCTCGGTGAGCAGGATCTCCGCCCCCGCCAGGGTGAGCAGCAGCCCGCCCCAGAAGGGGCGGTTCGCGCGCCACCGCCGGAAGGCGTCCCTCAGGTCCCGTGAGTCGTCCGTCCGCGCTTCGGTACGCATCAGCAGGCTTGGTCGCTGAAGCGGAGCTTGAGGCCCGGGAGCTTGAACACCCCGGCCGTCGTCGCGTAGTTGGTCTGGCGCAGGTTCGCGATGCGCACGGTGTCGGCCTGCTGGCTGAACACGCCCTTGGGACCCTGGACCCCGGCCTTGTCGAGCGTGCTGGCGTCGTTGCCGATCTCGATGTTGTTGAAGGAGGCGTTGCCGGACAGTTCCGTGGAGTCGGTGGTCAGGTTGGTCGCCTGGACCTTGTCCGCCCCGCTGCCGGCCGTGATGAGCAGGTTCGTGCCGCCCAGGTCGACGCTCTGGCACAGGTGATCCAGGGTCGCGTTCTTGATCGCCGACGTGACGATGAGGACCTGGCCGCCCGTGTCGCCGGCGTTCGGGCTGTCCTCGGCCATGTTGTCGAGGCCGCCGAACTGCTCGAAGCCCGTACCGTTCAGCTCGGTCGCGGTGACCGTGAACGGCATGCCGGAGATGGCGAACTGGACACCGAGGGCGCCCTGTGCCGTCGCGATCATCAGCCCCGCGGCGACCGCGGTGGCGGGCAGCGCCATCACGGCGGCGCGGCGCAGCCGGACCCGGCCGCGCCGCTCCTGTCCGGCGGCTGAACCGCTTTCCGGGGTCTCGGGCGTGGAACCGTTGGACGCCGTGGCGTCCGAGGACGAAGCCATGTCTGCTCCCTGGGCACGTTCGATGCTGGTATCGATGCGGGTGGGGCTCAGTGGCACGTTGTCCTGGCGCGGACAGCGGCTGCCGCGTACGCCTCCTCGCGCCTCCCGGCGGTTGCAAGGGCTTTCTCGTTACGCGGCAGTAGCCTTCGAGGAAGTTACCGGGGGTTACATGCACGGGTCAAGGCACGTGTGGGAAACCCGTGCCTGTTGTGCCCCACCCGTGAACACGCGTCGCCCGGAGAGCCGCGCTGACCTCCAACTTCCCTTCAGCGCCTTGACGTTGACCCTCCATCAGGTCTACAACTCTCCCTGTTTCCCGGATCCGTGGCGCCGGATCCGTCCACCGACGCGCCCACCTCCCGGACCCCGCTCTCTGCGGGGCGGTCATGGCGTGTTCCGGAGCGGCCCTGGCACGTACGCCGAACAGGCGCGCCCCTCGGCCACTCCCCGAACCCGTGG
This sequence comes from Streptomyces sp. NPDC015532, assembly GCF_043078065.1. Taxonomy (NCBI): domain Bacteria; kingdom Bacillati; phylum Actinomycetota; class Actinomycetes; order Kitasatosporales; family Streptomycetaceae; genus Streptomyces; species Streptomyces sp. NPDC015532. The sequence goes on from NZ_JBIBSY010000029.1 coordinate 18,633, forward strand.
CACCGGCGCGGTCGCCTTCCCCCCGAGGGCCGTACCGGTCGCCCGGCTGTCGCCGCCGGCCCGTGGCGCACGGAGAAGGCGTCACGGACCGGCGGCGGTCCATCACCGCACCACTCCCGCGGGCGGGCCCCGCTGTCCCGGCCCGCCGTCGCGCGCGGCCCGTTCGACCCCGCACACGCGCCAACCTTCTCGACCCGCACCCCCGCGCCCCGGCGCGGTCAGGCACCCACACCCCCATCGGAGAAGAGGCACCCCCCATGCGTACTCGATCCCTGCTCGCCCTCGTCGGCGCCGTCGCCGCTCTCTCGGCGTCCGCGATCGTCCCCGCCTCCGCGGACGACGTCGCGGTCCTCACCACCGGCAGCGCCGGCGGAACCCCCGTCGCCGTCGGCGACGTCCTCACCGCCTCGCTGGCGAGCGGCACCAACGCCACGCTCTACTCCAGCAGCACCGGAACGAGCGGCGTCTCCTGTTCCGCGTCGACCTTCACCGCGACCGCCGCCGACAACCCGGCGTCCCCCGGCACGGCCACCGAAACCCTCACGGGCCACACCTTCGGCGCCAGTTCGTGCAGCAGCAACGTCGTCGGCGTCCTCGGCGTCACCAGCATCACGGTCGACAACCTGCCCTACAGCACCGCGGTGGGCTCCGACGGAAGCGTCACGGTCACCCCGGCCGCCGGCTCCACCATCCAGACCACGGTCAAGCTGCGCTCCCTGCTGGGCACGCTGACCTGCGTCTACCGGGCGGCGAGCCTCACCGGGACGACGGACAACTCCGACAACAGCCTCAGCTTCACCAGCCAGCAGTTCACCAAGTTCTCCGGCTCGTCACTGTGCTTCGCGAACGGCTACTTCACCGCGAAGTACGCCCCCGTGACCGACACCAGCCAGGCGGACAGCCCGGCGGTGTTCGTCAACTAGCCCCCACGGGAGCCCGGTTCACTGCCGGCGTCGCAGCACGACCGCGACGCCGGCAGTGAGCAGCAGGGCCGCGCCGGCTCCTCCGGCGACCAGGGGGAGTCCGGGGCCGCCGCCCGAGGTGCTCTCGGCGGCGGGTGCCAGATCGTCGGTGCCCGCCTTCGCGGACTCCGAACCGGCCGCGGGGGAAGGCGAGTCGGTGGACGGCGACGGGACCTCAGGACTGGGTGCCGTGGACGCCGACCGTGTCGCCTTGGGGGTCTTCTTGGCGCTCTTGCCGGCGGAACCACTCCCGGCGGTCCCCGGGGTCCCGGTGCTCCGGGCCGGCTTCGAGGCCCCGCTCCCGCCGGAGAACACCACGTCCGAGCACGAGTAATAGGTGTCCGTCGTGCTGGAGTTCTGCCAGATCGTGAACAGCATCTGGCGGCCGGTGCGGTCGGACGGCAGCGTCGCGTTGATCCGGTAGGCACCGCCGACCAGGGCGGGATCGGTGACCGTGGCGAACGGCCTGTCCGGCAGGTCGGACCACTTCAGCGGCCGCGTCGGGCTGTAACCCTGCTTGGTCAGATAGAGCTTGAAGGTCCCCGTGTGCGCGATCGTCGAGCTGTACTTCATCGTCATGGCCGCGCCGGGCGTCAGACGCGTGGCCGGGAAGTCGGAGCGGGCCAGGTCGAGGCCCTTGTAGGCGGGCAGACCCCCGCTGCACAGCTTTCCGTCCGGGATCACCGAGCGGTCCCGGCCGCCCACCCCGCCCACCCGCAGGTTGTCCCACGCCGTGAAGGGCGAGCCGTTCGCGGCGATCGCGGCCTGGCAGGCCGCCGTCCTGTTCTGGCTGCCGCCTTCGGGCGAGCACGCGTACACCCGGCTGACCGGAGACGTCGGCGCGCCGTGCGCCGACGCGGTGCCCGCCGCCCACGTCGTGAGCAGCAGCGGAGCCGCCAGGGCGACAGCGGCCGCGGTGGCGGTGCGGTAGGCGGTCATCCGGAACGTCTCCTCGGTGCGTGGGCGAAGCGGCGGGCCACCGTGCGCGGCCGGGTCGCACTCCTCGCACGGGGTACGGGGGGATACGGATCCGGAGCGTGGAGTGTTCAGCCGGATCCGCAATCCGCGCGAATCGGGACCACCTCGTCGTGTCACGGGCGGGCGAGGGCCTGACACCGGCCGGATCGAGGGTTTTCCCGCTATCCCTCCGCCGGGCCGCCTGCCTATGGTTCAGCGCGACCGCCGAGGGCAGCCGCGCGTCCCGGATCCAGGACAGGGCCGCGCGGGACCGCGACGGTCGACGGCTCGAAGCCGACCGATCCAGGCCTTGTCGTCACATCCCCGTCTGTCTTTCGGGCGGACGACGGGGATGTGGCGACAGGGCCTGGGCCGACCGCTGGGCTCTACGGGGGGAGGGGCCGCTCGGCGCGCACCGCGTCGGACGGCCCCTTCTGTTCTGCCGGTACGGTGAGCCGCATGCGCGATCCCGACGCCCCCGCCCCCTCGGCCGCCGACCCCGACGACGCCCCGGTGGTCGTGAGCTCGGTGCGGGGCTCCTTCCCCTGGAGCGTGCTGGCGCAGCGGCATCCGGCGCTCATCCGGAAGGTGCGGGACGCCTTCCCGTACGGTCCCGAACAGCGCCACGCGCTCGACGCCCTGCTCAGGAACTGCGCCGAGGGGGTCGTCGAACCGCTCCTGGAGTCGGCGGCGGACCGCGGCCGGTGGGATGCCTGGGGCGGCCGGGAGCACTACGGCCGGTCCTGGTTCGACCTGCCGTTCCTGTGGTCCGAGAGCTACTTCTACCGCAAGCTCCTCGAAGCCGTCGGCTACTTCGTGCCCGGCCCGTGGCAGGGCATCGACCCCTTCCGCCCCTTCAAGCTCGCCGAGCTCGACACCCCGGAGGCCGACGAGGAACTGGCCGCGCTGGACGACCTCGCGCGGCGGCCGGCCGGGGAACAGGAGGAGGCGCTGCTGCACGGCTCGCTGTGGGGCAACCGCGCCGACCTCGGGTTCAGGCTGGACGGCCCCGGGGGCCGGACGGCGGCCGAGTCCCAGCTCGTGGCGAACGACGCCGACGTGCTGCGGTCCCTGTTCGACGGCGGCACCCTCTGCCTCGTCGCGGACAACGCGGGCCGGGAACTCATCCCCGACCTCCTCCTCGTCGACCACCTGCTGCGGCACGGCCGGATCGGGCGGGCCGACTTGTACGTGAAGCCGTACCCGTACTACGTGTCCGACGCCACGGCGGCGGACGTGCTGGACGCTCTGCGCCGGCTGGCCGCCGCGAAGGGAGCGGCCGGCGAGGCCGGGAACCGTCTCTGGGCGGCCCTGTCCGAGGGCCGGCTCACCGTCCGGACCCACCCCTTCGCCTGCGGCCCGCTGCCGTACGCCGATCTGCCCGACGACCTCCGACGGGAGTTCGCCGCGGCCGACGTGACCCTGCTGAAGGGTGATCTGAACTACCGCCGGCTCATCGGCGACCGGCTCTACCCCGCCACCACCCCGTTCGCCGCCGCCACCGCCTACTTCCCCGGCCCGGTGGCCGCGCTGCGGACGCTCAAGTCCGATGTCGTCGTCGGACTCACCCCCGCCGTCGAGGCGGCCCTCGACGCCGCCGAGGGCCAGCGCTGGCGCACCGGCGGAACCCACGCGCTGATCCAGGCGCGACACGGATGACCGCGCGCCCGGCTCCTGGAAACTGTCAAGTCACCTGAAGCGGCAGGGACTTGATGCCGTTGATGAAGTTGGAGACGAGTCGTCCGGGCGGCCCGGCGGGGCGCAGCGCGGGCACGGCCCGCACGGTCTCCTCGTACAGCACCCGCAGTTGGAGCCGGGCGAAGTGGGCGCCCAGGCAGACGTGCGGGCCGTCACCGAAGGAGACATGGGGGTTCGGGGCCCTGGACAGGTCGAGCCGGTGGGGGTCGGTGAAGGCCCGCTCGTCGTGGTTGGCCGAGGCGTGGAAGACGACCACCTTGTCACCCGCGCGCAGCCGCCGGCCGGCCAGTTCCGTGTCCACGGCGGCCGTCCGGCGGAACGTGAGCACGGGCGGGTGCACGCGCAGCAACTCCTCGACGGCCGTGTCGAGACGGTGGCGGCCCGAGCGCAGGCCGTCGTACGCCTCAGGGTGTTCCGCCAGTGCCAGAAGGCCCCCGGGGGCCGCGCCGCGCACGGTGTCGTTGCCCGCGACCGTGAGCAGGAAGAAGAACATCTCCATTTCTTCCGGGGCGAGTTCGGTGTCGGTGGCGAGCGTGGTCAGTACGTCGTCACCGGGACGGCGCCGCTTGAACGCGGCCAGCCGGCGCGCGTAGGCGAACATGTCGCCGAGCATCGCGGGGGAGCGCGGATCGACAGGCTTCCCCGTCGGGCCGAGGGCGACGGGGTCCGCCTCGTCGGGGTCCTGGTAGCCGATCACCCGCCGCGTCCAGTGCAGCAGCAGTCCCCGGTCGCTCTCCGGAACCCCCAGCAGGTCCGCGAGGTTGAGCAGCGCGTATTCGTCGGTGACGGCGCCGACGAGGTCGCTGGTGCCGTCGCCCGCGCGAGCTTCCCGCACCGCCCGCCCGATCAGCGTGCGGGCCCGTTCGCGTGCCGCCGACGCGAAGTGGTCCACGCGGCGCGGGGTGAAGGCGCGGCTCACCAGACGTCTCAAGGCGCCGTGCCGCGGCGGGTCCTGATTGAGCATCATGCGCCGGATGAACGGCAGGTCGGCCGGATCGGGATCGCGGATCTGGGTCGCGCCGAGGAACGAGGAGTACGTCACCGAGTCCTTGAGCACCCGGACCACGTCCGCGTGCCGGGTCACCGCCCAGAACCCGGGGCCCGCCGGCCAGCCCAGCACCTCGGGCTCGTCCTGCCAGGCCACGGGGTGGTGATCGCGCAGGACACGGTAGGCGGCGTGCGGCACTCCGTCGGCGTACCGGCGCGGGTCGAAGACGTCCGGCACGGGTGGCGCGTCCCGAGGCGGAGCCGCGCTCACGATGCCGGCCCCCCGGTGTGCCGTCCGGGGTCCGGCTCCATCCGAACGGACACCGGGCGGGCGGCGGACGGGCCGGGTCCCACCACGCCGGCGGCGTCGCCGCGCGCGGCACGGGGGAGTGCGAGGAAGACCATAGGGACACGGTGGCGGGCGGGGGCCGGGCCGGCAAGGGGGCCGCGTCGCGGCGGAGGCGAGACGGCGGGGCGGCGGGGTGTCCCGAGCTGACCGGGAGGCCGTCGTGTGCGGCTTTCGGCACGGTTCACGCGATGGTGTGATCATGGCCTGGCCTGCGGATGTGCGCGCGGGGCCCTGGGTAGGGCCCGGCCATGACGCAGCCGTTCCAACTCCCCCACTTCTACATGCCGTACACCGCCCGGCTGAACCCGCACCTGGACGAGGCGCGGGCGCACTCGGTCGCGTGGGCCCGCGACATGGGCATGCTCGAAGGGTCGGGCATCTGGGAGCAGTCCGACCTCGACGCCCACGACTACGGCCTGTTGTGCGCCTACACCCACCCCGACTGCGACGGACCGGCCCTCTCCCTCATCACGGACTGGTACGTGTGGGTGTTCTTCTTCGACGACCACTTCCTGGAGACCTTCAAGCGCACCCAGGACCGCGCCGGCGGCAAGGCCTACCTGGACAGGCTCCCGCTCTTCATGCCGCTCGACCTGTCCACCCCCGTCCCCGAGCCGGAGAATCCCGTCGAGGCGGGACTCGCCGACCTGTGGGCCCGCACGGTGCCCTCGATGTCCACCGACTGGCGCAGGCGGTTCGCCGTCTCCACGGAGCATCTGCTCAACGAGTCGATGTGGGAACTGTCCAACATCAACGAAGGGCGGATCTCCAACCCCGTCGAGTACATCGAGATGCGCCGCAAGGTGGGCGGCGCCCCCTGGTCGGCGGGCCTCGTCGAGTACGCGACCGCCGAAGTACCCGCCTGCGTGGCCGAGTCGAGGCCCTTGCGCGTCCTGATGGAGACGTTCTCCGACGGTGTCCACCTGCGCAACGACCTCTTCTCCTACCAGCGCGAGGTCGAGGAGGAGGGCGAACTCAGCAACGGAGTGCTCGTCCTGGAGACGTTCTTCGGCTGCACGACACAGGAGGCCGCCGAGACCGTCAACGACATCCTCACCTCACGCCTCCACCAGTTCGAGCACACCGCGCTCACCGAAGTACCGGCGCTGGCCGTGGAGAGGGGACTCACCGCGCCGGAGACCGGCGCCGTCGCGGCGTACGCCCAGGGTCTCCAGGACTGGCAGTCCGGCGGCCACGAATGGCACCTGCGCTCCAGCCGCTACATGAACGAGGGCGCCGTCGACGAGGCCAGGCCCTTCGCCATGAACGGGTTCGGGACGTCCGCCGCGGACGTCGGGGCGCTGCTCTCGGCGGCCGGGGCGGAGCGGCTGCGCGCGTACACCCACGTCCCGTTCCAGAAGGTCGGACCCTCCGTGCTGCCCGACTTCCACATGCCCTTCGAGGTCACCCTCAGCCCGCACCTCGCGGGTGCCCGGGACCGCCTCGTCACCTGGATGCACACCACCGGCATGCTCCAGGAGGGCGTCTGGGACGAGGACAAACTCATCGCCTACGACCTTCCGCTCTGCGCCGCGGGCATCCACCCCGACGCGACCCCCGAGAGCCTCGACCTCAGCTCCCAGTGGCTGGCCTGGGGCACCTACGGCGACGACTACTACCCGCTGCTCTTCGGCAACCGCCGCGACCTGGCCGCCGCGAAGCTGACCACCGCACGTCTGTCGGCCTGCATGCCCGTCGACGGCGAGGAGGCCCCCGTTCCGGTCAACGGCATGGAACGCGGCCTGATCGACCTGTGGCGGCGCACCACCGCGAAGATGACCCCGGACGCCCGGAGCACCCTGCGCGCGGCCGTCGACGTGATGACGGAGAGCTGGCTGTGGGAGCTGTCCAACCAGATGCAGAACCGCATCCCGGACCCGGTCGACTACCTGGAGATGCGCCGGGCCACCTTCGGCTCCGAGCTCACCATGGGCCTGTGCCGCCTCGGCCACGGTCCCGCCGTGCCGCCGGAGGTCTACCGCAGCGGACCCGTCCGCTCCCTGGAGAACGCGGCAATGGACTACGCGATGCTCCTGAACGACGTCTTCTCGTACCAGAAGGAGATCGAGTACGAGGGAGAGGTGCACAACGGCATCCTCGTCGTGCAGAACTTCTTCGGCTGCGACTATCCGACCGCGCTCGGCATCGTCCATGACCTGATGACCCAGCGCATGGAGCAGTTCCAGCACGTCGCCGCCCATGAACTGCCCATCCTGTACGAGGACTTCAAGCTCTCCGAAGAGGTGCGCGGGATCATGGAGGGCTATGTGGTGGAGCTGCAGAACTGGCTGGCCGGAATCCTGAAGTGGCACCAGGACTGCCGCCGTTACGGCGCGGCCGACCTGGCCCGGCGCGCCCACGGCTTCGTACCGGACCAGGTTCCCGTGCCGCCGCCGGCCCTTCGGGCGCAGCCCGTTCCGTTCTGACGGATCGGCAGGGGGCGGGAGCCGGCGCCGGAACGCCGCGGCCGCAGGGGCGACGTCGTGGTGCTCGTCGACGACGCATCACAGAACACGACCGCCGCACCGACGAGGAGCCCGGCGCCTTCTCGAACAGGGACGGTCCGTAGAACATCTGCCGGAGTCCGCCGGAGGCGATTCATGGAACACACCGCGTTGCGCCCCAAGCCGATGCCGGGCGGGGACCCGTCCGGCCCCCGTCCGTCCCGCGGCACCCGTCGGCCCGGAGCCCGGGTTCCGGACGCGTCGCGGCGCCGTGGCAGACGCCTGGCCACCCTGCTGACCGGGGTGTTCGCCGGGGTGGTTCTCGTTCTGTCCGGCGTGGGGCTCGGCGCGATGGGCGCGACCGTGATCGGGGTGAGCGGACTGGCGGACCTCCAGAAGCGGGCCGGTGCGTCCGGGCGCACAGGGCAGCCCTCCGCCGGCTCCGAGGCGCCGCGGGGCGCCGGGGCAGCCGGGGCAGCCGGGTCCGCCGTGCCACGGGGCGCCGAGGTCGCCGGGTCCGTCGGGTCCGCTGTGCCATGGGGCGCCGGGGCAGCCGGGTCCGCCGTGCCACGGGGCGCCGAGGTCGCCGGGTCCGTCGGGTCCGCCGTGCCATGGGGCGCCGGGGCAGCGGGGTCCGCCGTGCCGCGGGCCGCCGGGTCCGCCGTGCCGCGGGGCGCCGGGGCAGCCGGGTCCGTTGTGCCGCGGGCCGCCCCCGGCTCCATGGCGGGGTCCGGCGGTGGCCCGGTCCGGCCGGGGGAGTCCGAGCGGCAGTCCGTCCACGGGACCCTCGGCGTCGAGGCCGTCGACGCCCACGGCGGCGCGGGAGCGCTCATCGTGGGGGTGCGCCTCCCCGGTCCCGGCTACAGCGCGGGCCTGGTGCGCGGCGACACCCTGCTCGCCCTCGACGGGACCGGCATCACCTCGGCCGCCGACCTCGCGCGCGCGGTGGCGGACGCGCGGCCGGGCCGGGAGGTCACCCTGCGGGTGCGCCACGCGAACGGCAGCCGCGGGCGTCTGTCCGCGGTCCCCGGCACGGCGACCTGAGGCGCCCCGGTCCGGGCCCTCTCGCGAGTACGGGGCCATCGCGCCGGGCGCGGGAGAAAGGGGCTGGTCAACGGAGCCGGAGCCCGTCACGATGGCCGCATGCTGAGCACCCTCGTCGCCTTCCTCGGCGCCTGCACCCTCATCGCGGCCTCGCCCGGACCGAGCACCGTGCTGATCATCAAACGGTCCCTGGGCAGCAGGCGGTCCGGTTTCCTGACCGTGCTCGGCAACGAGACGGGCGTCTTCCTGTGGGGCGCCGTCGCCGCGTTCGGCCTCACCGCTCTGCTCGCCGCCTCCGAGATGGCGTACGGCGTCCTGCGGGTCGTCGGCGCCGTGGTGCTCGTCGGCTTCGGCGTCCAGACGCTGTGGCAGGCACGCCGGTCCAGGGGAGCGGCCGACGGCGGCTGGGAGGGCGCGGAGAAGAGCGCCTGGGCGTCCTACCGGGGCGGGCTGCTGCTCAACCTCGCCAACCCCAAGGCGGCCGTCTTCGCGATGTCCTTCCTGCCGCAGTTCGTGCCCGAGGGCGCCCCGCACCTGCCCGCCATGCTCGGGCTCGCCGCGCTCTGGGCGGTCTACGAGGTGGGGTACTACGGCGTCTACGTGTGGTTCGTCGGCCGGATGAAGACCGTACTGTCCCGGACGGGCGTGCGCCGGCGCCTGGAGCAGGTCTCCGGAGGCGTCCTGCTGCTCCTGGGAGCCCGCCTCGCCCTGGAGGGCTGAGCGGGCGCGTTCACGACCGGCTCGCGTACACCCCACCGGAGGGGCAGGATGCTGCCGTAGCCCCCTGGGGAACTCCGCACACACGGAGGCATGGATGACCGCCGCCACACCCGCGCCCTTCACCGCCGACGACTACGAGGCCCGTATGGGGCGTGCCGCCCGGGCCGCGGCCGACGCCGGACTCGACGGCGTCCTGGTCGCGCCGGGGCCCGACCTGGTGTGGCTGACGGGATACCGCCCGGTGGAGACGGAGCGGCTCACCCTGCTGGTGCTGCGGGCGGGACACGACCCCGCCCTCGTCGTGCCCACCCTGGAGGCGCCCGACGCGGCCAAGTCGGCCGGCGCCCCGGCGCTGACGCTGCACGCCTGGACCGACGGCGCGGACCCCTACGCGGCCGCCGCGCCCCTCCTGGACGGCGCGGGCCGCTTCGGCATCAGCGACAACGGCTGGGCCCTGCACCTGCTCGGCCTGCAGAAGCGGCTCCCCGACACCCGCTACGCGGCCCTGACCGAGGTCCTGCCGATGCTCAGGGCCGTGAAGGACGCGGCCGAGCTGGAGCGGCTCGCGGCCGCCGGCGCCGCCGCCGACGAGGCGTTCGAGGAGATCCGCAAGGTGCGCTTCGCGGACCGCAGGGAGTCGGAGGTGTCCAAGGACCTCGCCGATCTGCTGCGCCGGTTCGGACACTCCCAGGTGGACTTCACCATCGTCGCCTCGGGTCCCAACGGCGCCAACCCGCACCACGAGGCCGACGAGCGCGTGATCGAGGCCGGCGACATGGTGGTCCTGGACTTCGGCGGCCTCAAGGACGGCTACGGCTCCGACACCTCCCGCACGGTCCACGTCGGCGAACCGGACGACGAGGAGCGCAAGGTCCACGACATCGTGCGCGAGGCGCAGGAGGCCGGTTTCCGCGCCGTCCGTCCCGGGGCCGCCTGCCAGGACATCGACCGCGCCGCGCGCGCCGTCATCGAGGCCGCCGGCTACGGCGAGTACTTCATCCACCGCACCGGGCACGGCATCGGCGTCACCACCCACGAACCGCCGTACATGGTCGAGGGCGAGGAACAGCCCCTCGTTCCCGGCATGTGCTTCTCCGTGGAGCCGGGGATCTATCTGCCCGGCCGTTTCGGGGTCCGGATCGAGGACATCGTCACGGTGACCGAGGACGGCGGACGCCGGCTCAACAACACCCCCCGCGAGATGGTGATCGTCGACTGACATGTGCCCGCACACCACGCGGCGACCCCTACGCCCCCGCCCCCGGACGACAAGGGCGCGACCATGAACCCGACACCGACACCGGCACCCGTACCGACCCCCGATACCGTCCGCCGGCTGGTCCGAGCCCTGCTCTCCGACGACGCCGCACCCGGTCCGGGACCGGACGTACGGCCCGTCCGCGAGCAGGGCGGGCACACCTGGTGGGTGGGCCGACGCCATGTGCTGCGGCTCGCCCCCGACCGCGAGGCCTCCCTGCGGCAACGCCGTGAACTGCGGCTGCGCGATCTGGTCCGCCCGTTCGTCGGGGGCACCGTTCCCATGAGCGTGGCGCAGGGCGAATGGGCGAGCGGAGTGACCTACACCCTGGACACCAAGCTGCCCGGTGTCCCGGGCGAGGAGCAGGCCGTCTCGGCACTCGGCGAGGCCGACCTGGCCGACCTGCTGACCGGGCTGCGCGAGGTCCCCGTACGGCAGGCCGAGACGCTCGGGGTGCCAAGGACCCCGCAGCGCTCCCTGGAGGCCCTGCGGGCCGCCGCCGTACGGGCCGCCGAACGGCTCCCCGCGGAGGAGTTCGACCCGGCCCGCTTCGACCAGCTCGCCGCGCCCGCCGCCGTGCAGCTCGGCGCGCAGACCGGCGCCCCGGTCCTCGTGCACCACGGACTCCTCGGCGAACACCTCGTGGTCAGCCCCGACGGCCGGGTACGGGGCGTCCTCGACTGGACCGGCGCGGTGACCGGGGATCCCGCCGAGGACATCGCGGGGCTGGCCCTCGCGGTCGGCGCCCCCGCGGCCGTACGCGCCGCCACCCTCGCCGGTTACGCCGCCCGCCCCTGTCTGCGCGGCCTGTGGCTCGCCCGCTGCGACACCGTCGTCCGGCTCGCCGACCGCCTCCGCGCCGCCGACGCCGGACAACTGGCGCTCGGGCGGGCTCAGTTGGCGCGCGCCTGGGAGCCGATCCTGCTGGAGCGGGTCACGGACCTGCGGGACGCCCCGGACGAGGCGCCCTAGGGGCGCCCGCGGGAGACGGCCTCACGCCTGGGTCAGCACCACGCACGACTCGCCCGGCACGGTCAGCACCCCGTCCGTGCCCGGTGCCTCGACCGGGTCCCAGGCCGCGAGGACGCGCACACGGCGGATACCGAGAGGAATCGCCGCCGGGTCCTTGCCGAGGTTCACGGCGATCCGGACGTCCCCGCGCCGGACGGCGACCCAGCGGGCCGCCGGATCATGGGCGACCCTGACCGCCGCGAGGTCGGGGTCCGACAGGTCGGCCTGGCTCCGGCGCAGGGCGATCAGGTCGCGGTACCAGGCCAGCAGGCGGGCGTGCGGGGCCCTTTCGGGTTCCGACCAGTCGAGACACGAGCGGTCCCGGGTCGCCGGGTCCTGGGGATCCGGCACATCCTCCTCGGCCCAGCCGTGCGCCGCGAACTCCCTCCGCCTGCCCCGCCGTACGGCCTCGGCGAGCTCGGGGTCGGTGTGGTCGGTGAAGAACTGCCACGGTGTCGCGGCGCCCCACTCCTCGCCCATGAACAGCATCGGCGTGAACGGCCCGGTGAGCGTCAGCGCGGCGGCGCAGGCCAGCAGCCCGGGGGAGCAGGAGGCCGACAGCCGGTCCCCCTGGGCGCGGTTGCCGATCTGGTCGTGGGTCTGCGTGTAGCCGAGCAGCCGCTGCGCCGAGACCCGCGCACGGTCGAGCGGACGGCCGTGACGGCGCCCGCGGAAGCTGGAATAAGTGCCGTTGTGGAAGAAGCCCGACGTCAGCGTCTTGCACAGCGCGGTGAGCGGGGGGTGCGCGAAGTCCGCGTAGTAGCCCTGCGCCTCGCCGGTCAGCGTGGTGTGCAGCGCGTGATGGAAGTCGTCGTTCCACTGGGCGTGCAGCCCGAGACCGCCCTCCTCGCGGGAGGTGACGAGCCGCGGGTCGTTGAGATCCGATTCGGCGATCAGGAAGAGCGGCCGGCCCAGGTCGCCGGCGAGCGCGTCCACGGCCGCCGACAGCTCCTCCAGGAAGTGCACCGCCCGGGTGTCCCGCAGCGCGTGCACCGCGTCGAGGCGCAGCCCGTCCAGCCGGTAGTCGCGCAGCCAGGCCAGCGCGCTGCCCACGAGATACGCGCGCACCTCGTCCGAGCCGGGCGCGTCGAGGTTCACCGCGGAACCCCAGGGCGTCTGGTGGGTGTCCGTGAAGTAGGGCCCGAAGGCGGGCAGATGGTTGCCGGACGGGCCGAGATGGTTGTGCACGACGTCCAGGACGACTCCCAGACCGAGTCCGTGCGCCCGGTCGACGAACCGCTTCAGCGCCTCGGGACCGCCGTAGGGCTCGTGGACCGCCCACAGGGAGACCCCCTCGTACCCCCAGCCGTGCCGGCCGGGGAACGGGCACAGCGGCATCAACTCGACGTGTGTGACGCCCAGTTCCGCGAGGTGTCCGAGCCGGTCCGCCGCCGCGTCCAGGGTGCCCTCGGGGGTGTACGTCCCCACGTGCAGTTCGTAGAGGACCGCGCCCGGCAGCGGGCGCCCGGGCCAGTCGGCGCGCCACACGTACCCCGCCGGGTCGACCACGGCGCTCAGCCCGTCGGGGCCGTCCGGCTGACGGCGCGAGCGGGGATCGGGCAGGACCGGACCGTCGTCCACCGCGAACCCGTACCGGGTCCCCTCCGCCGCCTCGGCCTCGCCCGTCCACCACCCCGCACGCCCGGGATCACGCTCCAACGCGCTCGTGACACCGACGCAATGGAGCGTCATCCGGTCGGCCCGTGGTGCCCACACCTCGAATCGCATGGACGCTTCCCCCTTGTCGGCTCGCAAAGACTCGGCCCGTCCATGGTGCTCCACAGGAGATCAATTCGCTTTCCGATCCACCCTTTTGCCGCGTGTTCGCCGCCCTTTGGTCGCGCGAACGGCCGCACGTGGTTCGACCAGCCGTTTCCGCGTCTTCTGGACACCCTGTCGTTACTGGCCGACAATCACGAGCGTGACGTCGTCCTTCGAGTTCCACACGTACCCCGCGCGGCTGTCCGACGCGGAGCGCGACCGGGCGCTCAAGTCCCTCCGTGACGGCGTCGCCCTCGGCCGTCTCTCGCACGACACGTTCATCCGACGCATGGAGCTGGTCCTGTCCGCCCGCCGCTCCGAGGAACTCGCCGTGCTCACCGCCGACCTGCCCACGGGCGACGGGCCCGCCGCGCGGCGCTGGTCGAAGCGGGTGTTCGGCACCGTGGAGGCCGTGTCCGGCTTCACGGTCCGGCTGCGCCGGGCCTGGCAGGCCGAACGGCTGCCCAAGCTCCAGCTGCCCGACCCCAGGGACGCCTTCCCGCTGCGCATCGGCCGCGACCCGGCCAGCGGACTGCGTCTCAACCACGAGACCGTGTCCCGGGTGCACGCCGAACTGCGCCGCCAGGACGGCGTCTGGGTGCTGCGCGACCTCGGCTCGACCAACGGCACGACCGTCAACGGACGGCGCGTCATCGGCGCGTCCGTCGTGAAGGCCGGCGACCAGATCGGCTTCGGCCGCATGCTGTTCCGCCTCGCCTCGGCCTGAACCGGGGGCGCCGCGCGGGAGGGGAGAGGAGCCCCGGCGCGCCCGGAGAGGGGCTCGGACCGGGGTTCACCCCTCGGCCCCCGCAACATCCTCTCGCTCCCGTGGTGTTGACGTACCCCCGGGATTCGTGACTGACTGTGTGTACTTCGTGCACATCAGGTGAACGACGGCATCGTTCGAGTGGAGGTGTGCCCTGCCGCCACTGCGCCGTTACCCGACCGTGGACGAACTCGGCGTCCGGGCCGCCGCCCTCGTGGCACGCCGCCCCGACGACGCCCGGCTGCGCCGCGTCGGCACCTCCCGGGCCGGCACACCGATGCTGCTCCTGTCCGTCGGACACGGCAGCCGCCAGGTCCTCGTCGTCGCCGGACCGCACGCCAACGAACCCGTCGGCGGCGCGACCGTCCTGCGGCTGGCCGAACGGGCCCTCGCCGACCCCCGCCTCACCCAGGGCGCGGACGCCACCTGGAACCTGCTGCTCTGCCTCGACCCCGACGGCTCCCGCCGCAACGAGGCCTGGCTCCAGGGCCCTTACACGCTGGGCCACTACTTCCGGCACTTCTTCCGGCCCGGCTTCCTCGAACAGCCGGAATGGCTGCCCGAGGGCCCGGACGCCGCCGCCCTGCCCGAGACCCGCGTCCTGCTGGGCCTCCAGGACGAGCTGCGGCCGTTCCTCCAGTGCTCCCTGCACGGCGTCGACGTCGGCGGCGCCTTCGTCGAGCTGACCCGCGATCTGCCCGGCCTCTCCCAGCGTGTCGCGCACAGCGCGGCCCGCCTCGGCATCCCGCGCGAACTCGGCCCCTACGACACCCTGTACTGGCCGGCGCTCGGCCCCGCCGTCTACCGTGTCCCGCCGCCGCGCCGGGGAGACCTGGCCGCCGCCATCACGGAGGCCGCCGTCGACTCCACCTGGTTCCACCCGCAGCCGCACGGCACGGTCACCGCGATCGTCGAGGCGCCCATGTGGGGCGTCGGCGCCGTCGAGGACCGGGCACGGCCCGCCGATCCCGACGCGGTGCTGCGCTCGGTCAGCCGTACCCTGCGGCACGACACGGGGGTCCTGGAGGACATCCTGGCCCGGGTGCGGCCCGGCCTCGGCAGCTCGCCGGAGGCGACCCGTCTGCTCGCGCCCGTCGACGACTATTTACTGGTCGGACCCGGACTCGCCGACTCCTGGGACCCCGACGTGGGCGACGCCGGGGGGCGCGCCCTGCCCTCGCTCGACACCGCCCGGCTCACCGCCCTGCGCCTGGCCGGTCGCAGGGTCGCGCTGCGCACGGCCGGGCTGCTGCACCAGCTCGTCACCGCCTCCGGGCAGGACCCGTGCGGCGCGCTGCCCGAGCTCGACCGGCTGATCGACGCGTGGTGCGCCGACTACCGCGACGGCTGCGGAGCACGCTGGATTCCGGTCGCGCGCCAGGTCGAGTACCAGGCCCGGGTCGTGCTGGCGGCGTTCGACCTCGCCGGGCGCCACACCGGCACACGTTCCCGTTCGGGTGACTCCGGCTGGACCGCGCAGGCCACGGTGCCGATGCACGGGGAATGACGACAACCCTTCGAGCGATCCGCGCCGGCCTGCTCGTCCCGCTCGCGCTCCTCCTGGCGGGCGCGGCTCCCGCCGCCCACGCGACCCCCGGGTACGGGATGCCCGGCAACTGGCTCCGCCTCGCCGTCACCCACGGCGACGCCCGAACCGGTGCCACCCGAGCCGGTGCCATCCGAGCCCGGGATGCCCGCGGCGGTGATGCCCGAGCCCGGGATGCCCGAGCCCGTGATGCCCGCGCCGGTGACGCCCGCGGCGTCCTGCTGCTCTGCGACCCGCCCCGGGGCCACGCCCACGCCGCCCTGGCCTGCCGGCAACTCGTCGCCGCCGGGGGCGACATCGGCCGCATCCCGCGCCGCTCCGGTGCCATGTGCCCGATGCTCTACGCACCGGTGACGGCGTCGGCGTACGGCGTGTGGGACGGCCGCCGGGTCGACTACACGCACACGTTCTCCAACTCCTGCGTGATGGGGGCAGGGACGGGCGCGGTGTTCGACCTGGCGCGCTGAGTCAGACGGCGCCGTCGCGTGCGTGGCGGGCGGCCGCCATCACCGTACGGGCCTGGTGCTCGACCTGGTTCTCCAGCGGCACCCAGCGGGCCCGGAAGCGTTCGGCGAAGGCGTCGCTCCAGCCGGCGACCAGCTGTTCGAGGTGGGGTGCCTCGCGGTCGCCGGCCTCCTGGAGGACGCGCAGCAGCATCGACGCGGCCCGCAGCGGTATCCGCCGGCCGAACGCGTCCACGCTGCCCACGTACGCCATCGTCGTGTCCACGGGGGGTGGCAGCGACCAGTCCGCCGCCAGCCCCGGCACCAGGTCCAGCGCCCACTTCGCGGCCCGCAGCAACGGCCCGTCGGGACCCCGCAGCCGGGGCAGGGCCCGCCCGAGAACCTCCTCCACCTGGCCCGCGTCCGTCACCAGCCGCTGGGCCAGGCGCCGCAACGCCGCCGCGGGGGCGGGGTGCGGCGCCGGATCGTCCACCAGGTCGCTGGCCCACATCGGCACCTCCACGACGGCCGTCAGACCGCCGTACCGGTGGGCGTGGTACCAGGTGCTGTGCCGGGCGTCGTCCGGCATGCTCGGGTACGCCGTGTCCGAGCCGGGCGCCGGCATCACATGCACCCCGGGCCCGGAGGCGGGCCAGCCCGCGGCGTCCGAGGCGGCCGTCTCGACCGGGATGCGCAGCTCCGCGGCCGACTTGGCGAACGGCTCCGCGAGGCCCGGGATGTCCTTGGTCAACTGCACCCAGCTGCCGCCCAGATCGGTCCCGTGCAGCGTCACCTGGAGATAGGGCCGCACCTCGTCGATGACCCGGGTCAGCGCCCGCGTCTCCGGCGGCAGCCGGTCGGGCGGCAGGACGGAGGGCGACCACTCCGGCTGCTCGGGTCCGGCCGGACGGAAGAAGCCCAGGTGGTAGTCGAGGAGGGTCCGTGGCGCGGGTGTCACATGAAGACTCGCCCCGTCGGGGTCCGCGCACAGCAGAAAGTGCCAGGAGGTGTCCCTGCGTAACTCCCGCCGGTACAGCACACGTTCGGCCAGGGACAGCAGCGTCGAACCGCCCGTCGGTTCGTTGGCGTGGGCCCCGGCCACGACGAGCACCGCCCGCCGGGCATGACCGACGGACAGCAGGTGGAGGGGCCTGCCCGCGCGGGAGGCGCCCACTTGTCTGAGGACGCACAGGTCGGGCCGGCGGGCCGTCAGCGCCCAGGCGGACGACACGATTTCGGTCACACTGGGGTAGCGCAACTCCGGCAGATGACTCACCCCCGACTTGTCCGCCCTGCGTCGCTTTTGGCAGTACTCCACGGTCTCGGAGAACTGTCAAGGACGCGTCGGCGCGGCCCCGGGGGAGCCCAGGTGGCATTTTCCCCCGGCAACGGGCGGTGGAAGGTGCCCGGCCCTTCCGGCCGGAGCGGACGGCGTCCCGCAGGCCTGCGGCGTACCGGGCGGGAGCCCCGGAACGGGCGCTCGGGAGGAGGCCGCAGGCGTACGCGCGCGCCACGGGCGGGCGAGCCGGGGCGACGTACACGATTCACTCGTCCGGGTGTACGGGAACTGCGGTCCGGGGCGGGCGGTGGTCGACTCGGACACAACCGCGCGCGGGTCCGGCGCGCAGACCCGAGGTGGTGGCCCGCGGTGCTGTGTCCACATGGCCTTCCCGGCGAAGGCGCCCCGCCGGCGCCCCCCACGATCCCCCCGCGCCCGATCCCGCCCCCTCCGAACACCGACCCGCTCCCGCCGTCGGACGCCGAGCCGCTCCCGCCGGGGGCGGGTCCGGTGCCGGAGGACGCCACCACGGGTGGGCAGGCCCCGGCCCGTGCGGATGCGCGGGCGCTGTGGTCCGGCGCGGTCGCGCAGCCCCCGTCGGTCGTGGCCCCGGCGCCGGCCCGTGCGTCGGTGGTCCTCTTCACCCCGTCGGACCCGTCGGACCCGTCGGACCCGTCGGACCCGTCGGACCCGTCCTCTCGTTCGGCGGACGGGCCGTGCGGGTCGTACAGGCCGCCGCGCGGGCGCCCCGCCAGCCTGCTCGATCCGGGGACCGAGCGGGATCCCCACCCGCTCTACCGCACCCTGCGCGGAAACTTCCCCCTGGTCCACGACGAGCCCTTCGGCGCCTGGCTGATCAGCAGGTACGCCGATGTGCGCGCCGCGCTCGCGGACCCGCGGCTCGTCGCGCCGTCACCCGGCCCGGTACCGGCCCACGCGGAGCGCCGCACGCACGACGCGTACCGGGCCCTCGCTTCCGCGGCGCTGAGGAGCCAGGTGACGGACGCTCTGCGGGCGGGCGTCGAGCGCACGGCCCACGTCCTCGCGAGCCGCCTGGCGTCCCGTCAGGAGGCCGATCTGGTGGCCGAGTTCTGCCGGTGGCTGCCCGCCGCCGCGGCCGTCACCGCGCTCGGACTGCCGTACGAGGACACCGTGCGCGTACACGCCTGGTGCCGAACGGGACTCGACCATCTCGGCGGTCACCGCGCCGCACTCGACGCCTACCTGCGCCCCCACCTGGTCCGCCGCCGCGCCCACCCCGGTGACGACCTGCTGTCCGCGCTGTGCACGGCCGGCCCGGACGGACGGCCGCTGCCGGACGGGACCGTGACCGAGCTCGCCGGGACCGTGCTGGGCGCGGCCGGCGAGACGACCGCGCGCGCCCTCGCGTCGTTCCTCGCCAACCTCCTCGACCATCCGGGCCAACTCGACCTGATCCGCGCCCGCCCCGGGCTGGCGGGCGCCGCCTGGGACGAGTCGCTGCGCCGTGACCCGCCGATCCAGATCGTGCCCCGCCGGGCACGCGAGGCCATCGGCCCGATACCCGAGGGCGCCACCGTGGCGTGTCTGCTCGGCGCCGCGGGGCGCGATCCGGCCCGGTTCGCCGACCCGGACCGCTACGACATCTTCCGCGCCGACCCGGGCGACCTCGCGTACGGCTCGGGAGCGCGGCACTGCCTCGGCGCACCGCTGGCCCGGCTCACGGCGGAGGCCGGGCTGCGCGCCCTGCTGACCGTGCTGCCGGGCCTGCGCAGGGCCTCCGGGCCCCGGCCGCGCCCCGAGGGTCTGGTCAGCCGTTCCCCCCGGACCCTTCCGGTGTGTCCGCGCTGACGCGCTCCAGCAGCACGACGGGTGACCTTCCGAAGAGGTCCGCCACGCGCGCGTGCCCCGTGAACTCCCGCTCCGCGGAACCGGAGGGGAGCACGTCGGCCCACCGCCCATCGGGGAGGCCGAGGACGGTGTCCCGCCAGCCGCCGGCCTCGGCGAGTCCCAGCGACAGCCGGGTGACGGCTGTGATCACCTCTCCCGACCGCACGAACGCCACACAGTGTTCGGCGGCAGGCCCCTCGGCCCACAGCGGCGCGTACGTCGCCGCGTCGCCGAAGACGTCGGGCCGCCGGGCGCGCAGCCGCAGCGCGGTGGCCGTGAGCGCGGGCTTCTCCGCGGCCGGGTCGCGCGGCGTGAACGCCTCCCGGTTGTCCGGGTCCACCAGCGCCCGGTACTCGTCCTCGGTGCCCTGGTACACGTCCGGCACCCCGGGCATCGTCAGATGGACCAGGGCGGCCCCCAGGACGTTGGCCCGCACGTGCGGGTCCAGCGAGGCCCGCAAGGCGGCCACGTGCCGTCCTGGCGGCCCGCACGGCCCGTCGGTGACGAACGCCGTCACCGCGTCCTCGTACGCGGGGTCGCGTTCGGTCCAGGCGGTGCGCGTGCCGGCCTCCCTGATGTGCTTCAGCAGGGCGTCCCGGACGCGCTGCGTGTAGACCTCGGCCCCCTCCTCGGCAGTGGCCGGGCCGAGTCCGAACACCGTCTGCCACGCGGCCCACGCCACGTGCGGGTCGGGGGTTCCCGGCATCTCCTGGGCCACCTCCGCCAGGACCTCGGACCAGGCCTCCGGGCACTGGGTGAGGACCGACACGGCGGCGCGCACGTCCGCGCTGCGTTTCGTGTCGTGGGTCGACAGGACGGTTCCGGTGGCGGGCCAGTCGCGCTGCACGCGCGCGCAGTAGGCGTGGAAGTCGTCCGGGGACACCGCGGGCCGGCCCGGATCGCCGCCCACCTCGTTCGCCGACAGCAGCGGCACGTAGCGGTAGAACGCGGTGTCCTCGACCGACTTGGCCCGCAGTGCCGACGACGTCTGCGCGAACCGGGCCCGGAAGGCGGCCTCCGCGGGCCCGTCGCCGTCCCGGCCGAGCAGCAGGCCCCGTACGACATCCACGGCATGTGCCTCCTCGGGCACCCGGAACGCCGACCTGGCCTCGGCGGCGGCCCGCTCGGTGACCACCGCCGACGCGTCCGTGGACGGGTAGGGCCGGTACACCTCCAGCCGGACCAGGAGTTCCCGCAGCGCGGCGCCCAGGGCCCAGGGCGCGTGGTCGCGGGCGGCGGGGTCGGGGGAGGCGGCGCACAGCGCGCTCACCTCGCGGGTGAGGCGCTCGACCTCCGTGGCCAGTTCGTACGTGATCACCTTGTACGCCGCCCGGCGCACCGTGCTCTCCCAGTGGCCGCCCCGGTCGGCCTGCGGGCCCGCGAACCGCCGGTAGCGGCCGAGCATCCGGCTCGCGCCCGCCTCGTCCGTGAAGAGGCCGTCGACGTGCCGCAGCGCGTCGTAGCCGGTGGTGCCCGCCACGGGCCACGCGGGCGGGAGCGGCTCGCCGTCCGCGAGGATCTTCTCGACCACCGTCCAGCGGCCGCCGGTCGCCTCGTGCAGCCGGCACAGATAGGCGTCCGGGTCCGCCAGTCCGTCCGGGTGGTCGACGCGCAGTCCGTCGATCACGCCGTCGGCGAGGAGCTCAAGGATCTTCACGTGGGTCGCCGCGAACACCTCCGGGTCCTCGACGCGCACCCCGATGAGCTCCGAGATGCTGAAGAAGCGCCGGTAGTTGAGCTCGGTGCGGGCCAGCCGCCACCACGCGGGGCGGTACCACTGGGCGTCCAGGAGCCGGGGCATCGGCAGCTGCGCGGTGCCCTCGCGCAGCGGGAACACGTGGTCGTAGTAGCGCAGTATGTCGCCGTCGACCTTCAGCTGGCCGATCTCGGCGCCGAGGCGGTCCCCGAGCACCGGCAGCAGCAGCCGGCCGTCCTGGGCGTCCCAGTCGATGTCGAACCAGCGCGCGTACGGAGACCCGGGGCCCTCGCGCAGCACCTCCCACAGGGCGTGGTTGTGGCGCGGGGCCATCGCCATGTGGTTCGGCACGATGTCCACGACGAGTCCGAGGCCGTGTTCCCGCGCGGTGCGTGCCAGGGAACGCAGCCCCTCCTCACCGCCCAGCTCGGACCGTACGCGCGTGTGGTCCACCACGTCGTAGCCGTGTGTCGAGCCGGGGACGGCCTCCAGGACAGGGGACAGGTGCAGGTGGGAGACGCCGAGCGAGGCCAGATAGGGCACGGCCGCCTCGGCGCGTCGGAACGGGAACTCCGGCTGGAGCTGGAGCCGGTAGGTGGCGGTCGGCACGACGGGGACGACCGGGCCGGGGACGACCGAGTCCGCGATCGCCGGTTCGGGGCGCTCAGGTGTCATGCGCAGTTACGTACCCCTCCGGCCGCCTTTCTGTCAGCGCGGGCCGAGGAAGGGCACGCACGGCCCCGCCCCGCGCGCGTGGGCCCACGGCACTGACCCACACGCGCGGGGCGGGGAAGAGGCCCTCCTAGGCGGGCCTCTGGAGCACCGTCATGCTCCGGTCGACCAGGGTCAGCCGGTCACTGGCCGCGACCTTCGCGCCCGTACCCGGGGCCACTCCCTCCGGGAGGGACGTGTCCACGACGACCTGCCACTGGCGGCCGTGGTCGACCGGTACGACGAATTCCAGGGGCTTGGGGGAGGCGTTGAACATCAGCAGGAAGGAGTCGTCGGCGATGCGCTCCCCTCGGGCGCCCGGCTCGGAGATCGCGTTGCCGTTGAGGAACACGGACAGCGCCCGGGCCTGGGCGGAACCCCAGTCCCGCTGGGTCATCTCCTGGCCCTCCGGGGTGAACCACGCGATGTCGGAGAGCTCGTCGTGGGTCCCCTGGACGGGCCGCCCGTGGAAGAAGCGCCGCCGCCGGAAGACGGGATGGTCCCGGCGCAGCCACACCATCGCGCGCGTGAAGTCGAGGAGCTCGCAGTCCTCCTCGGGCCACGGCACCCAGGCCAGCTCGCTGTCCTGGCAGTACGCGTTGTTGTTGCCGCCCTGGGAGCGCGCGAACTCGTCGCCGTGGCTGAGCATCGGCACGCCCTGGGAGAGCATCAGGGTCGCGATGAAGTTGCGCCGCTGCCGGCCCCGCAGCGCCAGCACGTCCGGGTCGTCCGTCTCGCCCTCGGCCCCGCAGTTCCAGGAGCGGTTGTGGCTCTCGCCGTCCCGGTTGTCCTCGCCGTTGGCCTGGTTCTGCTTGTTGTTGTACGACACGAGGTCGTTCAGGGTGAAGCCGTCGTGGCAGGTCACGAAGTTGATGGAGGCGAGCGGACGGCGTCCGTCGTCCTGGTACAGGTCGGACGAGCCGGTCAGCCGGGACGCGAACTCGGCCAGCGTGCGCGGCTCCCCGCGCCACATGTCCCGCACGGTGTCGCGGTACTTGCCGTTCCACTCCGTCCACAGAGGCGGGAAGTTGCCCACCTGATAGCCGCCCTCGCCGACGTCCCAGGGCTCGGCGATCAGCTTCACCTGGGAGACCACCGGGTCCTGCTGGACGAGGTCGAAGAACGAGGACAGCCGGTCCACCTCGTGGAACTGGCGCGCCAGGGTGGCCGCGAGGTCGAAGCGGAAGCCGTCCACGTGCATCTCGGTGACCCAGTAGCGCAGCGAGTCCATGATGAGCTGGAGCACGTGCGGGGAGCGCATCAGGAGCGAGTTGCCGGTGCCCGTGGTGTCCATGTAGTAGCGGGGGTCGTCCGCCAGACGGTAGTACGAGGCGTTGTCGAGGCCCCTGAAGGAGAGCGTCGGTCCCAGGTGGTTGCCCTCGGCCGTGTGGTTGTAGACGACGTCGAGAATCACCTCGATACCGGCCTCGTGCAGTGCCCGGACGGCCGACTTGAACTCCAGGACCTGCTGTCCCCGGTCGCCCCAGGAGGCGTAGGCGTTGTGCGGGGCGAAGAAGCCGATCGTGTTGTAGCCCCAGTAGTTGTTGAGGCCCATGTCGACCAGCCGGTGGTCGTTCACGAACTGGTGTACGGGCATCAGCTCCAGTGCCGTGACGCCCAGCTTCGTCAGGTGGTCGATGATCGCCGGGTGGGCCAGCGCCGCGTACGTGCCGCGCAGCTCGTCCGGGAGCTCCGGATGCAGCATCGTGAGGCCCTTCACATGGGCCTCGTAGATCACCGTGTGGTGGTACTCCGTTCGGGGGCGCCGGTCGTCGCCCCAGTCGAAGTACGGGTTGACCACGACCGACGACATGGTGTGCGGCGCCGAGTCGAGGTCGTTGCGCTTGTCGGGTGACCCGAACGGATAGCCGTACACCTCCTCGCCCCAGCTCACGGAGCCCGCGACCGCACGCGCGTACGGGTCGAGCAGGAGCTTGGCGGAGTTGGCGCGCTGCCCGCGCTCGGGCGCGTACCGCCCGTGCACCCGGAAGCCGTACCGCTGTCCGGGCATGATGCCGGGCAGGTACGCGTGGCGCACGAACGCGTCGGTCTCCCGCAGTTCCACGGCCGTCTCCGAGCCGTCGTCGTGCAGAAGGCACAGCTCAATACGGTCGGCGGCCTCCGAGAAGACCGCGAAATTGGTGCCGGCGCCGTCGTACGTGGCACCGAGTGGATACGCCTCACCAGGCCAGACCTGCATGGATTTGACTCTTCCAGTAGTGCCGTGCCCCTGGGGGCGAGTCCTAGCCGAGTCTCCCCGAAAGTGATGGAACCTCACATGACTTACATCCCTCTTACCCCGCGACCAGGCATATCTCGTATGCCGAACCAGTGGGACTCAAGCGACTCCTGGGGACGTAGGGGGAGTAGGGGGAAATGTGCGCAAGATAGTGCACCGCCATCTGGGCAAGGTGGTGGCGGGTGCGGCCATCGCGGTGGCCGGGACGGCCGTGATGATCGGAGTCACCCTTCCGGGGTCGGCGGGGGCCGACGAATCGGGCGGGACGAGCGGGAGCGGCGCAAGCGGCGGGACCGCGCAGCAGGCGGGGCAGGACGCGGCGGGCGGATCCGTTCGTCCCGGCGTCGTCGAGCGGGCGCCCGCCGAGGGCCGAAAGGGCAAGGGCCGTGACCCGCTGACCGACGACGAGATGCGGCGCGCCGAGCGGATCGCGGTGAACCGGGCGCTCTTCGACTCCAGCGAGAACGTCGAGGGCGCGCGCGGACCACAGCGCATCGGAGTCGACCTCGCCGAACCCGACACGGCCGATCTGGACAACCCGGACGCGCCGCGCCGCGCCGACATCACGTTCTACGACTACAAGGACGACACGCTCGTCACCAAGACCGTCGACCTCGACACCGGGAAGGTCGACCGGACGGGCGTCCAGCACGGCGTGCAGCCGCCGATCAGCCGTGACGAGATGACCGAGGCCGCCCAGCTGCTGATCGCCGATCCGCTCGGCGCCGGCCTGAAGGCCGACTTCAAGGACGCGACCGGCAAGGAACTCACCTCGCCCGGCCAGCTGATGCTCAACAGCATGGTCTACCGCGCGACCTCCGGCGCTCCCGCCGCCCTCGGCGCCTGTGGCGAGCACCGGTGCGTGCGGCTCTTCCCGAAGGTCAAGAACGGGCCCTGGATCGACAGCCGTGACCTGGTGATCGACCTGAGCGCCCGCAAGGTCGGCAAGCTCGGCTGAGCGCCGCCCGTCTTTCCTTCCCACCTTCACAGCTTTCCGCAAGGAGTCATTTCTTCATGCGCGTCAACAGAAACAGCCGTGCCCGCAGCCGGGCCGCCGTGGGCGTCTCGGCGCTCGCCCTGGCCGCCGGCGCGACGACGGCCGCGGGACCGGCCGTCGCCCAGCCCAGGTCCGCTCCCGCCCCGGCCGCCGACTGCAGCGCCGCCTACCGGATCGAGCAGAAGCTCGCCACCGGCACCACCTGGCGGATGTGCTGGCACTACGAGAGCGAAGCCGGGCTCGTCCTGGAGAACATCTCCTACCAGCCCCCCGGCGAGGCCCAGCCGATCAAGGTCCTGAGCACCGCCAAGCTCGCCCAGATCGACGTCCCCTACGACGACGGCTCGGTCGAGTACAGCGACCTGACCGGCGCGGGCTTCGGCCAGGGACTGGTCGACATGGTCCCCGCCGAGTGTCCCGGCGGCACCATCAAGACCGTCAAGGTCCCCGACGCCTGGGACCCGCAGCACGCGAACGTCAAGGGCCTGTGCACCACGACCCGTTCACGCGGCCACGCCTACCGGATGGAGGCCGAGACCGGGAACAAGGTCTTCCAGAAGCAGGGCAAGGACCTGCTCGTCTACACCGTCAACAAGGTCGGCTGGTACGAGTACATCACCGAGTGGCGCTTCCAGGACGACGGCACCCTCAACATGAACGTCGGCGCCACCGGCAGCCTCTCGCCCTTCGACTACGACGCGGGCGACGGCCGCGGCTGGCCGCTGGGCAAGGGCGCCAAGGACTACGCCACGAGCCACAGCCACAACGTCTTCTGGCGGCTCAACTTCGGCCTGGACGGCTCGTCCAAGGCCAAGGTCGAGCAGTACGACTCCGTGGTCAGCCCGCCCGCGCAGGGCCAGGAGGCCCCCAGCAACAAGACCACGGTCACCAAGGTCGGCAAGGAACTCGCCGGCGACGCCAAGAACATGCGCTGGTGGCGGATCGTCAGCAACTCCGGCAAGAACAAGGACAATCACGCACGCTCGTACGAGTTCGTCCCGGGCGCGACCACCAAGTACCTCGGCCGTGCCTTCACCAAGCACGACATCTACTTCACCGAGTACAACAAGTGCGAGCAGTTCGCGAGCGACAACCTGCGCAACTGCGGTGCGGGGCACGGCAAATCCGTCGACAAGTGGATCGACGGGCAGACGCTCACCCACCCCGTGGCCTGGGTCAACGTGGGGTTCCACCACGTCGCCCGGGACGAGGACCAGCAGCCGATGCCGGTCCACTGGCAGGGATTCTCCATCGCCCCGCGTGACGTGACGGCTATGAATCCGCTCACTCCTCCGGAGCTCGCGAACCAGAACGGGCATGTCGAACCAAGGTAGTTGGGAAACGACATGTGCATCGGGCTGCACCGCTCGCCGCTCCCGGAGTACCCTTCCTTGATCGTTGATTGGGGCCTGGCCCCTGGGGAGTGCTCGGGGGAGCGGAAGGCGGTGCGTGGGTGGGCTCGGGAGGGCTGGAGCTGCCTCCTGGTGACGAGGGTCACGAGGGGAACTCCACAGATGTCCCACCCGGCGCGGTGTCCCTGGCACGGCCGATGGAAATGGGATCCATTGGACCGGAACTGGACTGGGGCGCCGACGCCTGGCGCGAGGTGCGTACGCGCGCCCAGCGGGCCGGGCGTGCCTACATCTGGCTGAACCTGGTCGAACAGCGGCTGCGCGCGGTCGTGGCCGCTGTTCTCCGTCCCATCTACGAACCCGTCCACGGCGACGACTGGGTGGTAGCCGCCGCCGGCCCGGCCGGCCAGGAATGGGTGCAGCGCGCCGTCGCCGTACGCGAAGTCAGCCGCCGCAAGGGGTACTTGCTCGACCCGGCGGACGACAACGTGCTGAGCTTTTTGACGCTGCCCCAGCTGCGCGAGCTGATGGTGCAGCACTGGCCGTGCTTCGAGCCGTACTTCGACGAACGCAGGGACGTCGAACTCGCCCTGGACGAGCTGGAAGTGACCCGGAACGTCGTCTCGCGCAACCGGGCGCTGTCCGAGGCCGTCCTGAACCAGGCCGAGCGGGCGGCGGCGAAGCTCCTGGAGATCCTGGGCGCCGGGAGCGATGTGCCCTCCGCGCGCCGACTGCCCGTGGACGCCGTCGAGGAACTCGTGGGCGACCGCTACGCGGACGTCGTCGGGGTGCACTCCGACCGTGTGCGGCTGCTGCGCCAGTTCCCCGCCGAGGACCTCTTCGGCGGAGCCCGCCGGCTCGACGCGATCGGCATCGGCCTGAACCTGCTGGTGCAGAACTTCTCCGGGCGCCGGCTGGTCCGCCTCGCCGAGTCCGGCTGCCGCACCCGGCTGCTGTTCCTGAACCCCGCGTCCAGCGCGGTCAAGCGTCGCGAGCGCGAACTCGGCATCCGGCGCGGCGAGCTCAGCCGGTCGGTCGAGATGAACATCCTGCACATGCGCCGGGTGCGGTCCCGGCTGCGCGACCCGGACGCCTTCGAGATCCAGGTGTACGACGAGACGCCCCGCTTCACCGCGTACCTCGTCGACGGGGACGGCTCGGACGGCATCGCGGTCGTGCAGTCCTATCTGCGCCGTACGCGGGGCATGGAGGCGCCGGTCCTGGTGCTGCGCGGCGGAAGCCGGCTGCTCAAACCGGACGAGATCGGCGAGGAGGGGCTCTTCCCCACCTATCGCGAGGAGTTCGAGGTGGCCTGGGCCGATTCGCGGCCTGTGTCCTGAAAGGCCGTTTCTTCCGGCCCGGTGGAACGCGGTCCCCGGATTGTCAGTGGCCCATGGGATCGTGGAGACCACTGGGGGAAAGCACCACGAAGAAGGGGGGCCACCCATGGGCTGGCACCGGGAGCTGCTGATCGGCTTCGACCTGGAGACGACCGGTACCGATCCGCGCGAGTCGCGGATCGTCACGGGAGCCGTGATAGAGGTCAAGGGCGGAGAGCCGCTGGGCCGCCGTGAATGGCTGGCCGATCCGGGCGTGGAGATCCCGGTCGACGCGGTCGCCGTGCACGGGATCACCAACGAGCGCGCGACCGCCGAGGGCCGCCCCGCGGACGAGGTCGCCGACGCCATCGCCGGAGTCCTCGTGACCTACTGGCGCACCGGCGTCCCGGTCGTGGCGTACAACGCCGCCTTCGACCTCACACTGCTCTCCGCCGAGCTGCGGAGGTACGGACTGCCGTCGCTGGGCGAGCGGCTCGGCGGCATGGACCCGGCTCCGGTCATCGACCCGTACACGATCGACCGCTCCGTGGACCGCTACCGCCGGGGCAAGCGCAACCTGGAGGCGGTCTGCACCGAGTACGGGGTGGTCCTGGACTCCGCGCACGACGCCTCGGCCGACGCCCTCGCCGCCGCCCGGCTCGCCTGCGCGATAGCCGGCCGCCACCCCAAGGTCGCGGCCCTCGGTCCCGTCGAGCTGCACCGCCGACAGATCGAGTGGTACGCGGAGTGGGCGGCGGACTTCCAGTCCTTCCTGCGCCGCAAGGGCGAGACGGACGCGGTGGTGGACGGGACCTGGCCGCTGCGGGACCTGGCGGACGAACACGTCTGACCCGGTCCGGGGCGGACGAACACCTCTCACCCGGCCCGGGGGCGGGGTTAGCGCCCGTCAGGCGACCTCGGGCGTCAGGGGACCTCAGGCGGGCGGGCGACCTCAGGCGGGCCGGCCGCCTCGGGCAGGCGGGCGGCCTCGGGCGGTGACCGGCGTGAGGTCAGAACGGGTACCAGCGCACCGTCTCGTCGCCGTCCCGCAGTGACGCCACCCGGCGTTCGAACTCGGCCAGCGCCTTGGGGTTCGTCGGCGCGTGCTGGGCGACCCAGGCGCAGCTCGCGGTCTCGCGGGCACCCCGAAGCACCGAGCAGCCCTCCCACGCCCGGACGTCCCAGCCGTACGTCCCCGTGAAGGAGTCGTAGGCCTCGGCCGGAAGCCCGTAGCGGTCGCGGGACAGGGCCATGACCACCAGGTCGTGCTCCCGCAGGTCCGCGGCGAAGGTCTCCAGGTCGACCAGGACCGGACCCTCCGGGCCGACATGGACGTTGCGGGGCAGCGCGTCGCCGTGGATCGGGCCCGGCGGGAGGTGCGGGGTGAGCGCGGCGGCCGCCGCGGCGAAGCCGTCGCGCCGCTCCCGCAGATACGCCGCGTCCGCGGGGGCGATCGCGTCGCCCGCCAGACGCAGCCAGCGCTCCACACCGCCGAGGAGTTCGCGGGGCGGCAGCGCGAACGAGGGGGAGGGCAGCGCGTGCACCACCCGCAGCAGCCCGGCCAGATCGCGCGGTTCGGCGGGGCGGACGGCGTCGGGCAGCCGGTGCCACACCGTCACGGGGTGTCCGTCGATCAGCAGCGCTTCCGGCTCGGCGGCCCGCACCGCGGGGACGCCGGACTCGGCGAGCCAGGCGGCGACGGCCAGTTCCCGGCGTGCCCGGTCGTGGAGCTCGGCGTCGCGCCCCACCTTGACGACCAGGTCACCGGCGCCGAACACCGCGTTCTCGCCGAGAGCGAGGAGCGAAGCGTCCCGTACCGGTCCCGGCAGCACCTTCGCCGCGGCCAGTACGTCCCGCGCCCGTGCCTCGTCCATCGCTCGCCTCCGTGTGCTCGCATGCCGCCCGCGCGGCCCTCGCGTACGACGGCTCCGGGTGCGCGCCGTCCGTCGGTCAGTCTCGCATTCCCCCAGGCCGGACCGGATGAAGGGCCTGCCGGCCCCTCCCGGAGGAGGAGGCCGACAGGCCCTGTGCGGTGTGCGGTTCTCCCGAGCGACCGACCGTCCGACCCAGCACGTGGCAGTGGCAGTGGCAGAGGCAGAGGCAGAGGCCGAGGCGGCGGGCGGCCGGTGCGGGCCGGCTAGACCCCGGCCCGCTCGCCCTGGGGCACCGGCGACGCGACCGCCTCGGGGGCCTCGTCGTGGGTGAGGTCGGGCATCCGGTTCAGCCACTTCGGCAGGTACCAGTTGCGCTCGCCGAGCAGCGCCATCACCGCGGGGAGCAGGACACCCCGGATGATCGTCGCGTCGATGAGCACCGCGGCCGCCAGGCCGACACCCATCTGCTTCATGGACTGCATGGACAGCGTTCCGAAGATCGCGAAGACGGCGACCATGATGACGGCGGCGCTGGTGACGACACCGGCCGTGGTGACCACCCCGTGCCGGATCGCGTCCTTGGTGCTGCGACCGCGCAGCCGGGCCTCACGGATACGGGAGACCACGAACACGTGGTAGTCCATCGAGAGCCCGAAGAGGATCACGAAGAGGAACAGCGGCAGCCAGGCGACGATGGCGCCGACTCCCTCGGCGCCCACCAGGGAGGCGCCCCAGCCGTGCTGGAAGACCGCGACCAGGATGCCGTAGGCGGCGGCCACCGAGAGCAGGTTGAGGACGATCGAGGTGATCGCGATCGTCAGCGACCGGAAGGAGAGCAGCATCAGGAGGAAGGCGAAGACGACCACGAAGGCGAACACGGGGGTCACCGAGCCGACGAGCTGGTCGTTGAAGTCGTGCGATCCCGCCACCTGGCCGGTGATGGGCGCCTGAAGCCCGTCGACCTTGCCGAGTGTCCGCGGGCGCACCGTGTCACGCAGCAGCTCCAGGCTCTTCTCCGCCTTGTCCTGGTCGGAGTCGCCGACCAGCGGGACGTAGACGAAGGCGACGTTGTGCTCCGCGTGCACCTTGATGTCGACCGGACCGCGCGAGGCCCCCGAACTGATCGCCGTCGTACGGAAGTCGGCGAGCGCCGCCTTCACCTCGGCGGCTTCGATGTCCCGCGCCTTGACGACCACCTCGGCCGGCTCGGAGCCGCCGGGGAAGGCGTCGTTGACCCGGTTGTAGGTGCCGACGATCGCCAGCGAGTCGCCGAACTCCTTGTCCAGGGTGAGCTGCTGGGTCTTCATGCCGAGTGCCGGAGCGGCGATGGCGAGCAGCGTGCCCGTCGCGACGACCAGGGAGATCGCGGGCCGGGCGAGCACGACGCGCAGCACGGCGCTCCAGAACCGGCTGCCCTCGTCGGCCGGACGACGGTTGCTCCGGCCGCCGTTCGCGTCGCGTCGCTTGGCCCGGTGCAGGAACGGGAGGCGGCCCCTCTCGACCCGCTCGCCGAGCAGGGAGAGCAGCGCGGGCAGCACGGTGACCGAGCCGACCATGGCGACGGCGACGACCATCAGGGAGGCCAGGCCCATCGCCTCGAACTCGGCGAGCCCGGTGAAGAGCATGCCCGCCATCGCCACGCACACGGTGACACCGGAGACGATGATGGCGCGGCCACTGGTCGCGGCGGCGATCCGCAGGGCGGTCGCGGCGTCACGGCCCGCCTCGCGCTCCTCGCGCTCACGCCGCAGATAGAACAGGCAGTAGTCGACACCGACGGCCAGACCCACCAGCAGCATCACGGAGTTGGCCGTGTCGCTCATCGGCATCAGATGGCTGACGACGCCCATCAGACCCATCGTCGCCATGATGGCGGTGACCGCGAGCGCCACCGGAAGCAGTGCCGCCACGAGCGCGCCGAACGCGATCAGCAGGATGCCGAGCGCCACGGGCACGGCGGAGAGTTCGGCCTTCTGGAAGTCGTCGCCGAACGCGTCGTCGTACTGCTTCATCATGCTGGCGCCGCCGATCTCCTCGATCCGCAGCCCGGCGTGGTCCTTCTGCACCCCCTTGACGGCGTTCAGTACGGGCTCGACGCGCTCGCCCGCCGTCTCGGAGTCGCCGCGCATGTCGAACTGCACGAGTGCGCTGCGGCCGTCCTTCGAGATCGTCTTCGTGTCGTAGGGCGAGGTCACGTCGGTGACCTTGCCGGTGGCGCCGACCGCCTCGACGACCGCGGCGACCGCGCTCCGGAACTCGGCGTCCGTGGCCTTGGTGCCCGCGTCCTTCGCCTGGATCAGGACCGTCTCACTGGCCGGCTCCTTGATGTCGGCGTCCTCGATGATCTTGGCCGCGGTGTGCGTCTCGCCCTTGAGCTGGTCGCTCTCCTTGACGTCGACGCGGCCCGCCGCGGAGCCGAGGCCCATCGCCAGGACGACGAACAGCACCCAGATTCCGACGGCCGCCCATCGGTGGCGGGCGCTCCAGCCGCCTGCTCGCGCGGCGATGCCGCGCACCCGTGTGTCTGCGTTCCCCATGACGGGCCTGCCCCCTTGCGCACGGTGACAGCACCCTGCCGCCACCTTTCGTATTGACGGTAGGGGCCCGGCAGGCGCGTCTCCTCGTACTGGCCGGTGAACCCTCGGACCTCCCGCTCCTCCCCGCGGACCCCGGGTTCTCCGCACTGGGGAGGACGGAAGCCCCTTACACCTAACGGCACTTCTCGGGGGTGCCGCTCAGGGATCGGCCCGGTTCCCGGAAGCCGGCGGGCGGCCCCGCGGGTACGGCCGTCGTGCCCACCCCCGGGGGCGCGGCACCCGGCCTATGGTGTTCGGATGACGACGACGTACGCGGCGCTGTTGCGCGGCATCAACGTGGGCGGCGCGAAAAAGGTGCCGATGGCCGAGCTGCGCACCCTGATGGAAGGACTCGGGTACGGCGACGTCCGTACCTATCTCCAGAGCGGAAACGCGGTGTTCAGCAGCGACGGCGGGGACGAGGAGTCCCTCGCCGAGGAGATCTCCGGGGCCATCGAGAAGCAGTTCGGCTTCGGCGTCGGCGTACTCGTCCGCGATCACGCCTACCTGCGGGCCGTCAGGGAGGCCTGCCCGTTCCCGGCCGCCGAGCTGGAGGGCAGGCAACTGCACGTCACCTACTTCTCGGGGCCTGTCGACGCCGAGCGCTTCGCCTCCGTCGAGCCCGCGGCCTTCCTCCCCGAGGAGTTCCGCCTCGGCGACCGCGTCCTCTACCTCTACGCACCCGACGGCCTCGGCCGCTCCAAGCTCGCGGAAGCGCTGGCGAAGCCCAGACTGCTCAAGGGCGTCCTCGTCACCACACGGAACTGGAACACTGTCGTCAAGCTGGAGGAGCTGACCGGTGTTTGAGCGCAATGCCGCCGTCGAGGCCGCCATCGAGGGCGAACTGCGCCTCCTCGATCCGGCGGTCCGCCGCTCGGCCGACCTCGTCGCCGCCCTGCTGCACCCCGACTTCTACGAGTTCGGCGCGTCCGGCCGCATCTGGGACCGCGCCTCGATCGTCGCGCTGCTGGCCGCCGGGACGGAGGACGGAAGCCGCACGACGACCTCCCGTGTGAAGGGGGTGCAGCTCGCCGCCGACCTGGTCCACCTGACCTTCGACACCGACAACAACGGCCGCCGGGCGCACCGGAGTTCCCTGTGGCGGCTGTCCGGGAACGATTGGCTCCTCTACTTCCACCAGGGCACTCCGTACGGTCCGGACGAGGTCGACGTGTTCGTCGAGGAGGCGTCGGCCCCGCGCACCTGAGGAGGCGTGGCCCCGGGGCCCGGCGAGGGAACGCTCCACGGCCGCCACGCCGCCACGCCGCCACGTCGCCACGTCGGCACGCCGCTACGACGGCACAGCCGATCCGGCGGACGGGCCGAGCCGAGAAGTGGCCCAAGATTTCCGTGCGGGATTGGGCCGGGATTCTGCGCCACCACGTGACTAGCCTCGACGGTATGACGACCACATCGCCCACGCGGGTCGACTTCTGGTTCGACCCCGCCTGCCCCTTCGCCTGGATCACCTCGCGCTGGATCCTGGAGGTCGAGCGGAGCCGCCCGCTCGACCTCCGGTTCCACGCCATGAGCCTGTATCTGCACAACGTCGGCAACGAACTCCCCGACTGGTACCGGGATCTGGTGGACAGGTCCATCGGTCCGGTACGGGTCGCGGTGGCCGCGGCCGAGGCACACGGCGAGAAGGTGCTGCGCGATCTCTACACCGCCCTCGGCACCCGTATCCACCAGCAGGGAGCCAAGGACTTCGACGCGGTGACCGCCGAGGCGCTCGCCGAGCTCGGACTCCCCGCCGCCCTCGCCGACGCGGCCCACGACCCCGCGTACGACGAGGCGGTGCGCCGCAGCCATGACGCCGGGACGGAGGCGGACACCGGCGCCTATGTGGGAACGCCCACCCTCCACGTCGACGGAACGGTGTGGTTCGGCCCCGTGCTCCGGGCCGTTCCGCGCGGAGAGAAGGCCGCCGAACTCTTCGACAGCTTCCGTGTCCTCGCCGCTCACCCCGATTTCTTCGAGCTCAAGCGGACCCGGACGGGCGGCCTCTCCTTCGACTGATCCCCGGCGCGACACCGGGCCGCTCCCGCGAACCCGGGGGAGTCAGGCGCCCAGCGCCGCCAGCGACGGCATCCGCGCCTCGTCGTACCGGTCCAGCAGGACCCGTGCGACCTCCGGCGCGGCACCGAGGACGTCGGCGAGTACGTCCGCCCCGGCGGCGCCCCGGGCGATGCGGTCCGGCAGGAAGCCGGGGGCCAGGACGTACGGCGCGACGGCGACGCGTTCGCAGCCGAGGGCGCGCAGCTCCCGGACGGCGTCCTCGGTGCGGGGAAGGGATGCGGAGGCGAACGCGGGCCGCACGGCGCACCAACCGGTGTGCCGCCACTCCCGCGCGATTTCTGCGATCACCGCGATCGCCTCCGGGTCGGTGGACCCCGCCGAGGCCAGGACGACCCCGGCCCGGGACTTGTCGGCGGGCGTCAGCCCGGCCTCGTACAGCCGGCGTTCGAGCGCGGCCGTCAGCAGCGGGGACGGGCCGAGCACCTCCGCCTGCCGGATCCGCAGCCGCGACGGCGCCTGGCGCAGTACCGCCGGGATGTCCGACTTGGCGTGGAAGGCGCGGGTCAGCAGCAGCGGCAGCGCCACCACGTCACGAACGCCCTCGGCCGCCAGGGAGTTCAGCACCCCCTGCACGGAAGGGAGGGTGAAGTCCAGGAAGCCGGTCTCCACACGCAGGCCGGGGCGCTGGGCGCGCACCCTGCGTACCAGGGCATGCACCGTCGCGGCGTGCCGCGGATCGCGGCTGCCGTGGGCGATGACGACGAGGACGGGGCGCTCCGGCCTGCTCATGACGGGGTCAGCCCTTCACCAGGAGTCCGCGGCTGCGCAGCACCCACCGCTCCACCGGGCTGAAGACGATCAGGTCGATGGCGATGCCGACGAACAGGATGAGGAAGATGGCGAGGAAGACCATCGGCATGGAGCTGGCGTTGCGGCCGTTCTCCAGCAACTGGCCGAGGCCCACGCCGAGGTCGGGGGAGGAGGCGATGATCTCCGCGGCCATCAGGGAGCGCCACGAGAACGCCCAGCCCTGCTTCAGACCGGCCAGATAGCCGGGCAGCGCGGCCGGCATCACGATGTGCCAGGTCCCCCGCAGGCCCGTCGCGCCCATCGTGCGGCCCGCCCGCAGGAACAGCGGCGGCACCTGGTCCACGCCCGACACCAGACCGTTGGCGATCGAGGGGACGGCGCCGAGCAGGATCACCGCGTACATCATCTTGTTGTCCAGGCCCAGCCAGATCACGGCCGGGGGCACCCAGGCCACCGACGGGAGCGACTGGAGGCCGGACAGGATCGGGCCGATCGCGGCGCGCACGAACTTCACCCGGGCGACCAGCAGACCCAGCGGCGTCCCGATCACCAGGGCGAACAGGAAGCCGAGGAGACCGCGCGAGACGCTGGTCCAGATGTAGTCGAGCAGCGTGCCCTGGAGCCAGGCGTCCTGGACCTCGGCCCAGACGTCGGACGGCGAGGGCAGCTTGGTCGGGTCGTCGACGATCTTGAAGGTGATCAGTGCCTGCCAGGCCGCCAGAACGATCACGAACGCGATCAGCGGCGGCAGCACCTTCTCCCGGAACGTCGTGCCGAAGGAGCTGCGGCCGGCCACGGAGGACTCCAGCGCGTCGAGGCCCGCCTCCAGACCGCCCAGCCCGTCGTTGTCCTTGACGGCCGCGTCCGACTTCGTCTCAGTGCTGGCCATGACGGCGGATCTCCCCACGCAGTTCTTCGGTGATCTCGATGGACAGTTCCGCCACGGGGGCGTCCTCGATGCGGCGCGGCTGCGGAATGTCCACCGTCCACTCGCGGGCGATGCGCCCCGGGCGCGAGGACAGCAGGACCACGCGCTGCGCGAGCCGCACGGCCTCACGGACGTTGTGCGTGACGAAGAGGACGGACAGTCCCGTCTCCCGCCAGATCCGCGTCAGTTCGTCGTGCAGCACGTCCCGGGTGATCGCGTCCAGCGCCGCGAACGGCTCGTCCATCAGCAGGATCTGGCTGTCCTGGGCGAGCGCCCGGGCGAGCGCCACGCGCTGGCGCATGCCACCGGACAGTTCGTGCACCCGCTTGCCGTACGCGCCCTTCAGCCGCACGAGTTCGAGCAGCTCCTCGGCGCGCCCGCGCCGCTCGGCCTTCGCGACTCCCCGCAGTTTCAGGGCGAGTTCGATGTTCTTGCCCGCGGTCAGCCACGGGAAGAGGGCGTGCTCCTGGAACATCAGAGCCGGGCGCCCGTTGGTCGTGATGGTGCCGGCGGAGGGCTTGTCCAGCCCCGCCACCAGGTTCAGCAGTGTGGACTTGCCGCACCCCGAGGCACCCAGGAGGGTGACGAACTCGCCCGGCGCGACATCGAGGGTGATGTCGTCGAGGACGAGCTGGTGTCCCGCCGGTCCGGCGAAGGACTTCGAGACGTGCTCGATGCGGGCGGCGTACTCGGTCGTGTCGGCGCCGTCGGCGGCCTTGGCGAGTGTCGTTGCCATGGTCGTCACCTCCTGGGAACTCATCGGGATACGGGCTTACTTGACGCCGAGACCGGCGTCGTCGACCGTGCTCTCGCCGGCGGCCGCGAGGACCTTGTTCAGGAGCGCGAGGTCGTAGATGCCGGTCAGGTTCGGCTTCTCCAGGAGACCGGCCTTCACCGCGTGCTCCGCCTCGGTGTTCAGCGTCGAGGCCAGCGGGTCGTTGGTGATCTGGATGGACTTCCACGCCGGGTCCAGGACATCGGCCGGCAGCGCCTTGCCCGAGTCCGCCTCCAGCTGCTTGTTCGCCGAGGCCTTCGCGTCGTCCGGGTTGGCGTTGATCCACTTGTTGGTCTCGACCGAGCCCGCCAGGACCGCCTCGACGACCTTCGGGTGCTCCTTGAGGAACTTCTGCGACACGATGATGTTCGTGATCACGAACTTCTTGTCGGGCCACAGGTCCGACTCGTCGAGCAGCACCTTGCCGCCCTCGGCTACCAGCTTGGACGCGGTCGGCTCCGGCACCCAGGCGCCGTCGATGGAGCCGGACTTGTAGGCGTCCGGGGTGATCTTGTTGTCGGTGCGGACGACCGACACATCACCCTTGCCGCTCTGGGCGTCGACCTTCCAGCCCTGCTCCGCGGCCCAGTTGAGGAACGCGACGTCCTGCGTGTTGCCGAGCTGCGGGGTCGCGATCTTCTTGCCCTTGACGTCCTTCAGGGACGTGATCTTCTTGGGGTTCACCACGAGCTTGACGCCGCCCGAGGCCGAACCACCGATGATGCGCAGGCTCTTGCCCTCGGACTTCGTGAAGCCGTTGATCGACGGCGAGGGGCCGATCCAGCCGATGTCGATGGAGCCCGAGTTGAGCGCCTCGATCTCGGAGGGGCCCGCGTTGAAGATCTGGTACTTCGCCTCGGTGGCGCCGAGCTTCTTCTGGAAGAAGCCCTTCTGATTGCCGACCAGCGCGGTCGCGTGCGTGAGATTGCCGAAGTAGCCGATCTTCACGGAGTCGAGTCCGTCGATCTTCTTCGCCCCGGCGGCGACCTTCGCCTTGGTGTCGTCCTTCGCGTCCGAGCCGTAGCTGCAGGCGGCGAGAGCGAGCAGGGGAAGAGCGGTGGCGAGGGCTACGGCGCGGCTCAGCGACTTGGAGCGCGTGGAGCGGATGGCAGGCACGGGAGGTGTTCCTCTCGGTGGCCCGGCGGTCACGTTTTCAATCGTGGCCGGGAAGGTCGGCAGGTCTTCGTCTCATCCGGGGCGGGGGTACCGCCCTGCCCGAGCGAAGCCGGGGACGTGGGGAAGCGTGGGGGGACGGGGCGCGCAGGCAGTGCGCGTACGTCATCGCGCACATCGCGCCACTCCGCCCTGCCCGCTGCCGAGGGCGCCGCTGCCGACGCGGCCGCCCTCCTTCGCGAACGTGGAGTAGATGTCGACGGGATTCATGTCAGAAGTCCCAACCGTCGTCGTCGGACTCGTCCTTGACCGGCTGCGGCGCCGCGAAGGACTCGCCGACCATGCCTGCGGTGAGGGTGGTGCCGTCGGCGGGGTCGATGAGGATGAACGCGCCGGTGCGGCGGGAGTCGGCGTAGGAGTCCAGGGGGAGGGGT
>NZ_JBIBSY010000030.1:0-41256 GCF_043078065.1 Streptomyces sp. NPDC015532
TACATCGATGCCCGTCGCCACCGACGCCCACGCCTCACCCAACGGCGACGGGCTGATGCACCGGCACGGCCCCGACCCACAACGCACCCGCACCGACCGACACCCGCACCCGCACCCGCACCCGCACCCGCACCCGCACCCGCCAGCACAGCGAACCCGCACCCGCGAACGCCGCCGCAGCGCCCCGTCCTGGCACAGTGACCCCATGCTGATCGCCCGCTCCGCTCTCCTCTTCGTCCTGGCCGCACTCCTGGAGATCGGCGGCGCCTGGCTCGTCTGGCAGGGCGTACGCGAACACCGCGGCGGCATCTGGATCGGCGCCGGGGTGATGGCCCTCGGCCTGTACGGCTTCGTCGCCACCCTCCAGCCGGACGCCGAGTTCGGCCGCGTCCTGGCCGCGTACGGCGGGGTCTTCGTGGCCGGCTCCCTCGCCTGGGGCGTGATCGCCGACGGCTACCGCCCCGACCGCTGGGACATCACCGGCACCCTGATCTGCCTGGCCGGAGCAGCGGTGATCATGTACGCCCCCCGAGGGGGCAACTGACCCCCGCCTATCCTGGCCGGAGACCGCAGACCCACAGACACCGCCAAGGAGCAGCCGTATGACCCCCGCCGCCGCGTCCCGTATCGCCGTCATCACCGGTGCAAGCAGCGGAATCGGCGCCGCGACGGCCCGGCAGCTCGCGGCCGAGGGCTACCGCGTCGTCGTCACGGCCCGCCGCAAGGACCGCATCGAGGCGCTGGCGGAGGAGATCACCGCGGCGGGCGGCCAGGCGACCGCGTACGCCCTGGACGTCACGGACCGCACCGCGGTCGACGAGTTCGCGTCGGCGTTCAAGACGATCGGCGTACTGGTCAACAACGCGGGCGGCGCGCTCGGCGCCGACCCGATCGCGACGGGCGACCCCGCCCAGTGGCGCCAGATGTACGAGACGAACGTCATCGGCACCCTGAACATCACCCAGGCCCTCCTCCCGGCGCTCACCGCCAGCGGCGACGGCACGGTCGTCGTCCTGTCCTCCACGGCGGGCCACGGCACGTACGAGGGCGGCGGCGGCTACGTGGCCGCCAAGCACGCCGAGCACGTGCTCGCGGAGACGCTGCGCCTGGAGATCGTCGGCACGCCGGTCCGGGTCATCGAGGTGGCCCCGGGCATGGTCAAGACCGAGGAGTTCGCCCTCACCCGCTTCGGCGGCGACACCGAGAAGGCGGCCAAGGTCTACGCGGGCGTCGCCCAGCCCCTCACCGCCGACGACGTCGCCGAGACCATCACGTGGGCCGTCACGCGCCCCAGCCACGTGAACATCGACCTGCTCGTCGTCCGCCCCCGCGCCCAGGCGTCGAACACGAAGGTCCACCGCGAACTGTGACCACGGACGAGTCACCGTCACCCCAGCCGCCGAAGCCACCGCCTCCGGCCGGCGAACAGGCGCGCCTGGCCCTGGAGAAGAAGCGCGAACGCTATGTCTGGTACTACCTGGCGTACTTCCTCTTCGGCATCCACATCGTGGCCTTCGTCATGATCTACGCGGTCCTGTCAACGAAGTGACTCACCACCCGACGGCAACACCCCACCTCAGCAGCCCGGCACATACCTCACACGGGTGAAGTCAGTCGATCACCCGCACGCCTTCCGAACGCCCGACCTAGGCTCGCGCCACACCATCAAACACGACGGCCCCCGGCCGGGACTGCCATCCCGGCCAGGGGCCTGACCAGCACGGAAGTGAGCCTTCCTGATGGCTGAACGCGAGCCTAACGCGGTCCCCTGCGCTCCGGACGAACCCCGCAGCGCGACAACAGAGTTCATGGATCTCGAAGTCCCCGACTACGCCTACATGTTCGGCTTCCTGCAAGCCGACGGGCACCTCTCCCAGGGGACAGGCCAGAAAGGGCGCATGACTGTCGAGCTCAGTGCTCGCGATGTCGGAATTCTGCACGAGTTCCAACGCCTGACCCCGTACCACAGCAACATCAGCGGACGCACCCGGTCGACCAACTTCGCCGCCAGCCACACGTCCGCGATCTGGACCCTGTGCGCCCTTGAGGCAAGGACGAAACTGAACGAACTCGGTCTGCCGTACGGCCCCAAGTCCAGGACCATCACGCCCCCTCGCGTCCCGTTCGCGCAACGCGACTATCTCCGAGGAGTGATCGACGCGGACGGCTCGGTGGGCTTCACGGCCAAGGGCTTTCCCTTCGTCTCCCTCACCACCGCCAGCGCCGCCATCGGCGCCTATATGTGCTTCTACGCGGGCAGGATCACCGGCGCAGAACGGTCCCTCAAGCGCAATGCCCGCGACGGCGTCTTCACCATCCTTTACACGAAGGAAGCAGCCCAGAAGCTGGGCGCCCATCTCTACTACCCGGGCTGCCTGTCACTGGACCGCAAGCGGACCGCCGTCGAGTCTCTCCCCACCTGGTCGCGCCCGGCCGACATGCGCGTAGCGCCGGACCGCCGTCGCTGGACGCCATCGGAGGACCGCTTGCTGCTGGCACTGAACAACGACGCCGCGGCGGCCAAGGAACTCGGCAGGACCGAGAAGAGCTGCTACGTCCGGCTCTGGCGTCTACGGACGGGCAAGACCCCGTTGCCCGCCGACGCCTGACCGAACGAACGGCGAGGCCCCGGTCCGGGGCCTCGCCGGCATCAGCCCTTCACACAGATGAACTGCTTCAGCTTCGCCACGACCTCCACGAGGTCGCGCTGCTGCTCCATCACCTGCTCGATCGGCTTGTACGCACCCGGGATCTCATCCACGACGCCGGAGTCCTTGCGGCACTCCACACCCCGCGTCTGCTCCTCCAGGTCCTTCGTCGTGAACCGGCGCTTCGCGGCATTCCGGCTCATGCGCCGACCCGCCCCATGCGAAGCAGAGTTGAAGGCCTTCTCGTTCCCGAGCCCCTTCACGATGTACGAACTGGTGCCCATCGAGCCCGGGATGATCCCGTACTCACCGGAGCCTGCACGAATGGCACCCTTGCGCGTGACGAGCAGGTCCATCCCCTCGTACCGCTCCTCCGAAACGTAGTTGTGGTGGCAGGAGATCTCCGTGTCGAAGGTCGGCTTCGCCTTCTTGAACTCCCTGCGGATCACGTCCTTGAGAAGCGCCATCATGAGCGTGCGGTTGTACTTGGCGTACTCCTGGGCCCAGTAGAGGTCGCTCCGGTAGGCCGCCATCTGGGGCGTGTCGGAGACGAAGACAGCGAGGTCCCGGTCGATGAGTCCCTGGTTGTGCGGGAGCTTCTGCGCGACACCGATGTGATGCTCGGCGAGTTCCTTGCCGATGTTCCGCGAGCCGGAGTGCAGCATCAGCCAGACCGAACCTGACTCATCAAGACAGGTTTCGATCATATGATTTCCTGATCCAAGCGTCGCCATCTGCTTCACAGCCCGCTCCTGACGGAACTTCACCGCGTCCGCCACCCCGTCGAACCGCCCCCAGAAGTCGTCCCATCCGGCGGTGGCCAGGCCGTGGAAGCCGTCCGGGGTGACCGGGGAGTCGTGCATCCCCCGCCCCACCGGAATCGCCTGCTCGATCTTCGAGCGGAGCCGCGAGAGGTCGCCCGGCAGATCGTTGGCGGTGAGGGAGGTCTTGACCGCGGACATTCCGCAGCCGATGTCGACACCCACCGCCGCCGGGCACACCGCGTCCTTCATCGCGATCACGGAGCCGACCGTCGCGCCCTTGCCGTAGTGAACGTCCGGCATGACGGCGAGGCCCTTGATCCAGGGAAGAGTCGCCACGTTCTGAAGCTGGCGGAGCGCGACGTCCTCGACCGAGGCGGGGTCGGCCCACATGCGGATGGGTACCTGCGCCCCCGGCATCTCTACGTACGACATATCGTCCTCTATCCCCAGAAAAACAGCAGAAGTCTTAAATCGCAAAACCGGCGCCTAGGTCGACGTATAGGACAACGGACCGGCGTCCACGGCTGTGCGTGCGATACACATTGTCTCCAGGGGTCGCCCCCGTGCGGCAACCGAA
Organism: Streptomyces sp. NPDC015532; assembly: GCF_043078065.1. Lineage (NCBI taxonomy): Bacteria > Bacillati > Actinomycetota > Actinomycetes > Kitasatosporales > Streptomycetaceae > Streptomyces > Streptomyces sp. NPDC015532. The sequence continues at coordinate 3,990 of NZ_JBIBSY010000030.1, forward strand.
TAACCACAGGACACCCGGGCCGAAGCGCCGTCGGGAACCGTCGAGAGGAGCCTGACCGTGCAGCGGAAGGCGTATGTATCTGGCGCCGCCGTGCTCCTCGCGGCAGTGCTGGCGGGCTGCACGGGCGGTTCGGGCGTGGGGAGTTCGGCCACGGACTCCAAGGGCGGCGACACGGGCACGACGGCCCCGGTGGCCCAGCCCGGCAAGTACCGCACCCTCCCGGAGGCGTGCGGCGCGGCCGATCACGACACGCTCGACGCGCTGCTGCCCGGCATCCAGGAGGCGTCCGACGAGACGCAGCAGGAGAAGGCGTACGAGGGCGAGGCCACGCTCACGTACGACACGGACCGGCGCGACGGCTGCGACTGGAAGGTGGCCTCCGCCGCCGCCACCGATCACCTCTTCGTCGACTTCGAGCGCGTGGTCTCGTACGACAACACGGTGAGCGACGAGAGCAAGGCCGGCGAGCTCTACATCGCCAGGCAGACGGCGGCCGACCTCCCGGAGCCCGCCGCTTCCGCGTCCGGCGACGCCACTCCGAGCCCGAGCGGCAGCGCCGTCGGCCCGGCCGGCGGCGGCAACGCCGGGGACGGCAGCGACGCCTCAGGCGCCCCGTCCTCCCCCTCCGCCTCGCAGCCCCCGGCCGATCTCCAGCCGCGCGTCCTGGACGACCTCGGCGACGAGGCGTTCCTCGACGACAAGCTGAGCACCGGTTCGTCGACGGCCCAGCAGCGCACGGTGACTGTGGTGTTCCGCACGTCCAACGTGATCGTGACGATCGAATACTCGGAGCAGCCGACGGCTTCCGCGAATGCCCCCGACAGCAAGGAAATGCAGGACAGGGCGCAGAAACTGGCCCAGGAGCTGGCCTCCCGGCTCAACGGCTAGGGGCCGCGCGGCTCCTGGGGGCACCCCGGCGCAAACCCCCCGAACGGGAACCGCCCTGGTGCCCCACCGCGTACCGTGGCCCCTCGGACCCGAGCGGTCGCACGCCCCATGTGCGGCCGTACCACGAGCGCCACGAGTGAAGGAACCATGCACCGACCAGTACAGCGAGCAGGCCGAGCACAGCGACTCACCCGCATCCTTGTCAGCGCGGCCGCCGTCCCGGTGATACTCGTCGTCGCGGGCTGTTCCTCGGACTCCGGCTCCGGTGACGACGCGCAGAAGGACGAGAGCGCGGCTCCGGGAGCGACGGTGTCCGAGAGCCCCTCGACCCCTGCCGTCCAGCCCGCCGCGTACTCGACACTGCCCAACGCCTGCTCGGTGCTGTCGAAGAAGACGCTGGACGAACTCATACCGAAGGGCTCCAAGTCGGGCAAGTCCGGCAAGCTGGACGAACCCAAGCAGCGCGGCAACTGCAACTGGACCAGCCTCGACAACAACGGGGTGAAGGGTTCTCAGTTCCGCTGGCTGAACGTGGCACTGCTGCGTTTCGACTCGGACGCCCGCGGCTCGGGCGACGACCAGGCCCACGCGTACTTCCAGAAGCAGGTCGCGGCCGCCCAGACGGTGACGGGAGCGCTGGACGGCAAGTCCGCCCCGGTCGCCGGTACGGGCGACGAGGCGACGGCCGTGCGGTACGGCCTGAAGAAGAAGGAAGGCTCCTTCAAGCAGCAGACGATCGTGGCGCGCGTCGAGAACGTGGTCGTGACGCTCGACTACAACGGCGCCGGACTCGCGGGTGAGAAGAGCCCGGACTCCGCCGCTCTGCTGAAGGCGGCCGAGAAGGCCACGAAGGAGGCGGTGGCCTCGGTGGCCGCCGCGAACGGGGACGGCGCCGCGGCGGGCACGGGCGCTCCGGATCCGGGCTCCTCGTCGAAGGCCCCGTCCTCCTCGAAGTCGCCGTCGGCCTCACCGTCCAAGAGCGCAGCCGGGGCCGCGTCCAGGACCGGCTCCAAGAGTGCCTCGCCGTCGCGGTCGGCGGCGAAGAAGAGCTGACCCGGCCAGGACCGGATCCGGCGCCCTGTCCTGGGCCGGATCCGGGGCGACGCCCACGGCCCGATCCGGGCCTCCGGCGGGCCAGTCAGGGGGGTCCGGTTCTCTCGGGAACCGGACTCCGTCCATACCGCGCATCCGTACGCCACACACATGTGCCACTCTGTTGCGCGCAACAACACGCAAGGGAGGGGACTACAGGTGGCCGCGCCCATACAGCTGACACGGATGCACAAGATTCTCATCGGCGTGGTCGTCGCGGGTGCGCTCGTCATCGCCGGAATCGGCTTCGCCGGTTCGTACGCGGCGGTCCGTGAGCTGGCGTTCCAGAAGGGGTTCGGGAACTTCAGTTACGTCTTCCCGATCGGCATCGACGCGGGAATCGGCGTCCTGCTCGCCCTCGACCTGCTGCTGACCTGGATCCGCATCCCGTTCCCGATGCTGCGCCAGACGGCGTGGCTGCTGACGATGGCGACGATCGCGTTCAACGGCGCGGCGGCCTGGCCGGACCCGCTGGGTGTCGGCATGCACGCCGTCATCCCGGTCCTGTTCGTGGTCTCGGTCGAGGCGGCCCGCCACGCGATCGGCCGCATAGCCGACATCACGGCCGACAAGCACATGGAGGGCGTGCGCCTCACGCGCTGGCTGCTCTCCCCCATCCCGACGTTCCTGCTGTGGCGCCGGATGAAGCTGTGGGAGCTGCGCTCCTACGAGCAGGTCATCAAGCTGGAGCAGGACCGGCTGGTCTACCAGGCCCGCCTGCACTCCCGCTTCGGCCGCGCCTGGCGCCGCAAGGCCCCCGTCGAGTCGCTGATGCCGCTGCGTCTGGCCCGCTACGGCGTGCCCCTCGCGGAGACGGCCCCGGCGGGTCTCGCCGCGGCCGGCATAGAGCCCGCGCTGCTGCCTCCGGCGCCCGCGCCCGCCCTGGCTCCGGCCGACGCGTCCGCGAGCAGTCGCACCCCCGATCTCACGGCGGCCCTTCAGCCCCAGCCCATCGAGCAGCGCCCCGCTCCCGAGGTCGGCGAACGCCCCGAGTCGCCGGACCACGCCGAGCCACAGAATCCGTGGCTCCAGGCGCGGAACCCCCAGTCCATCGAGTACCAGGGCGACTACGACCCGGACGCGGCGTACCGGGAGTGGTACGCGGAGCAGCAGCAGGCCGAGCAGTTCCAGGAGCAGCAGCAGTTCCAGGAACAACAGCAGTTCCGGTCCGCCCAGCAGTTCCAGGAACAGCAGCAGTTCGAGGAGCAGCGGTGGTTCGGGCAGCAGTACGAGGAGCCGTCGGCCCCTGAACCCGAGCCCGCCCCGCAGCCCTCTCCGGAGGACACCGGCACCTTCCCGATCCCTTCCGGCCCGGGCCGTACCCGTGGGCTGGGTTCGGGCGGCAGCACGGAGCCGACCGAGGAGGACTACTACATGGTCTTCAAGAAGTCGATAGACGGCAGCTACCCGACCTCGGGCCAGTTCAGAGGTGACGTGGAAGCGACGTACCGCGTCACGCTCCCGCAGCGTGAGGCCGACCGCATGGTCCACCGCTTCACCAACCGCCACACGGCGGAGCTCCAGGAGGACCACATCGCGTGAGCACGTCGGCGCACGCGCGGGTGGGTGTGAGCGTCTGAGCCGTACGAGGAAGGGGCGCCCGGTGAGAACCGGGCGCCCCTTCCTCGTACGGCTGTGCCGTGTGCGGTTACGCGCTGAGCAGCTTGCGCACCCGGTCCTGTCCCACGGCCAGCAGCAGTGTGGGCAGACGCGGCCCGGTGTCGCGGCCGACGAGCAGGTGGTAGAGCCGGGCGAAGAAGGTGCGCTGGGCGACCTTGATCTCGGCGGGGAGTTCCTTGGCGGTGGCGTCGGCGGGGAAGCCCGCCTGGACCTTGGGAACGCCGTAGACGAGGTGGGTCAGGCCGTCCAGGGACCAGTTCGCCTCCAGTCCTTCGAGGAGCAGGCGCAGCGACTCGCGGCCCTGGTCGTCGAGGGACGTCAGGAGCTCGGCGTCGGGCTCGTCGCGGACGACGGTGCGCTCCTCGGCGGGGACCTGCGTGTTGATCCAGGTCTCGGCCCTGTCGAGCCGGGGCCGGACCTCGTCCAGGGACGCGAGCGGGTTCTCGGGGTCGAGCTCGCTCAGGATGCGCAGGGTCTGGTCCTCGGCGCCGGCGGTGATGTCGGCGACGGAGGCGAGGGTGCGGTACGCCATCGGGCGGGGGGTCCTGGGCAGGTCCCCGGCGGCGGTGCCGACGGCACGGCTGTACGCGGCGGCGTCGGCCGGGAGGACCGATCCGTCGGCGACCTTGCCGGCGAGCTTGTCCCACTCGTCGTAGAGCCGCTGGATCTCCTGGTCGAAGGCGATCTTGAACGACTGGTTGGGGCGACGGCGGGCGTACAGCCAGCGCAGGAGCTGCGGCTCCATGATCTGGAGCGCGTCGGCCGGGGTGGGGACCCCGCCCTTGCTGCTGGACATCTTGGCCATGCCGGAGATGCCGACGAAGGCGTACATCGGGCCGATGGGCTGCTTGCCGCCGAAGATCCCGACGATCTGGCCGCCGACCTGGAAGGAGGATCCCGGGGAGGAGTGGTCGACGCCGCTCGGCTCGAAGATCACGCCTTCGTAGGCCCAGCGCATGGGCCAGTCGACCTTCCAGACCAGCTTGCCGCGGTTGAACTCGCTGAGCAGGACGGTCTCGGCGAAGCCGCAGGCGGAGCAGGTGTACGACAGCTCGGTCGTCGTGTCGTCGTAGGCCGTGACGGTGGTCAGGTCCTTGTCGCACTGCCCGCAGTAGGGCTTGTACGGGTAGTACCCGGAGGCGGAGCTGCCGTCGTCCTCGGCGGCGGCGCCCGAGCCCTCGGCGGCTTCGAGTTCGGCCTCGTCGACCGGCTTCTGGCCCTGCTGCTTCTTGGCGGGGGCCTTCTTGGTGCGGTACTGGTCGAGGATCGCGTCGATGTCGCCGCGGTGCTTCATGGCGAACAGGACCTGCTCGCGGTAGGTGCCCGCGGTGTACTGCTCCGTCTGGCTGATCCCGTCGTACTCGACGCCGAGTTCGGCCAGCGCCCCGGTCATGGCGGCCTTGAAGTGCTCGGCCCAGTTCGGGTACGCGGAGCCGACCGGGGCCGGGACGGAGGTCAGCGGCTTGCCGATGTGCTCGGCCCACGACTCGTCGACGCCCGCGACGCCCGCCGGGACCTTGCGGTAGCGGTCGTAGTCGTCCCAGGAGATCAGGTGGCTCACGGTGTGCCCGCGGCGGCGGATCTCGTCGGCGACGAGGTGCGGGGTCATGACCTCGCGGAGGTTGCCGAGGTGGATCGGGCCGGACGGGGAGAGCCCGGACGCGACGACGACAGGTTTGCCCGGGGCCCGACGCTCCGACTCCTCGATGACCTCATCCGCGAAACGGGAGACCCAGTCGGTGGTCTCGGTGCTCTGAGCCACGATGCGCACGTCCTTCTTTCTCATACGCCGGTACAGCTGACGCGACCATTCTCCCAGCTCGGCCCTCAACCGCGAAAACGGCTTTTCACCGCGTGGGATACTGGCTTTCCTGTACTCAGCTTGTACTTGCTTGTACTTGTCTTGTACGCGCACACTCCGGAACCCGAGCAGAACGGCAGCCACTCCATGGCCTCGGTCACGTCCCTCACCGCTTCCGTCCATCAGCGCCTCGCGGACGCCCTCTCGGCAGCTCTGCCGGAGGCCGGCTCCGCGGACCCGCTGCTGCGCCGAAGCGACCGGGCCGATTTCCAGGCCAACGGGATCCTGGCCCTCGCCAAGAAGGCGAAGGCGAACCCGCGCGAGCTGGCGACGCAGGTCGTGGCCCGGGTCGAGTCGGGTGACGTGATCAAGGACATCGAGGTCTCCGGACCCGGCTTCCTCAACATCACGATCACCGACCGGGCGATCGTCGCGAACCTGGCGGACCGGTACGCGGACGGCGAGCGCCTCGGGGTGCCCCTCGCGAAGAACCCGGGCACGACGGTGATCGACTACGCGCAGCCGAACGTGGCCAAGGAGATGCACGTCGGTCACCTGCGGTCCGCGGTGATCGGTGACGCGGTGGTGCAGATCCTGGAGTTCACCGGCGAGTCCGTCGTGCGCCGGCACCACATCGGCGACTGGGGCACGCAGTTCGGCATGCTCATCCAGTACCTGATCGAGCACCCGCACGAGCTGGACCACAAGGGCGGCGAGGTCTCCGGCGAGGAGGCCATGTCGAACCTGAACCGGCTCTACAAGGCGGCGCGGACCGTCTTCGACTCCGACGAGGAGTTCAAGACGCGGGCGCGGCGCCGGGTGGTGGACCTCCAGGCGGGCGAGCCCGAGACGCTGGCCATGTGGCAGAAGTTCGTGGACGAGTCGAAGATCTACTTCTACTCGGTCTTCGACAAGCTGGACATGGAGATCCGGGACCCGGACGTCGTCGGCGAGTCCGGTTACAACGACATGCTGGACGAGACGTGCCGCCTCCTGGAGGAGTCGGGCGTGGCGGTCCGCTCGGACGGCGCGCTGTGCGTGTTCTTCGACGACGTGAAGGGCCCGGACGGCAACCCGGTGCCGCTGATCGTGAAGAAGTCGGACGGTGGCTACGGCTACGCGGCGACCGACCTGTCCGCGATCCGTGACCGGGTCGTCAACCTGAAGGCCGACAGCCTGATCTACGTGGTGGACGCCCGGCAGTCCCTGCACTTCAAGATGGTCTTCGAGACCGCGCGCAGGGCCGGCTGGCTGAACGACGGCGTCAAGGCCCACCAGCTCGCCTTCGGCACGGTGCTGGGCAAGGACGGCAAGCCGTTCAAGACCCGTGAGGGCGAGACGGTCCGGCTGGTCGACCTGCTGGACGAGGCGATCGACCGGGCGACGGCCGTGGTGCGGGAGAAGGCCGAGAAGGTGGGCCTGAGCGAGCCGGAGATCGAGGAGAACGGCCGGTACGTCGGCATCGGCGCCGTGAAGTACGCGGACCTGTCGACCTCCGCCGTGCGGGACTACAAGTTCGACCTGGACCAGATGGTCTCGCTGAACGGTGACACGTCCGTGTACCTCCAGTACGCGTACGCCCGTATCCGGTCGATCTTCGGCAAGGCCGGCGAGCGGGCGCCGCTGGCGCACCCGGAGCTCGAACTGGCCCCGGCGGAGCGGGCGCTCGGTCTGCACCTGGACCGGTTCGGCGAGACGCTGGACGAGGTCGCCGCCGAGTACGCGCCGCACAAGCTGGCGGCGTACCTGTACCAACTGGCCTCGCTGTACACGACGTTCTACGACCAGTGCCCGGTCATCAAGCCGGCGCCGGCCCAGGAGGTCGCGGAGAACCGCTTGTTCCTCTGCGACCTGACGGCCCGCACGCTCCACCAGGGCATGGCCCTGCTGGGCATCAGGACGCCCGAGCGCCTCTGACCACGTGCTCGTGAACGCGGCCCACGCCTCGCCCCAGGTGTGGGCCGCGTTCGTGTGCGCGCCCGGGTACCGCGCCCCGGGCGTTGTCGTACCGCGCCCCGGGCGTTGTCAGTGGCGGCCCCTAAAGTCACCGGCATGGCGACCCTTCCCAACCCGCTGCCGCGGCTGACGGCAGACCCGAGCGGGCGCGCGCTCGGACTCGAACTCCCGCCCGGGAGACTGATCGACGCGACGATCGACGGCCCGTGGCACGAGCCCCTGTTGTGGCACGCCGAGGACCGGGCGGTTCCCGGCGGCTGGGCGGCCCTGTCCGCCGCCCGGACCTCGGGTCTGCTGCCGGTGCTGCTGGACGTGGGCGGCCCGCACGACGGCCCGGGGGCTTGGGAGTTGATGCCCGAGGAGATGTCGTACCCCGGGGATCACGACGCCGACGAGGTGCTGGCCGACTTCTGGGAGCAGTACGCGGCGGACGAACTCGGCGGTGACAAGGAGTACGCGAGCAGAGAGGTCGTGGAGAGCCTCTTCGGCAAGCCGGACCCCTACGACGTGACCGTCGCCCCGTACGGCCCCGTATGGCCGGGCCTGGCGGCCGCCACCCCGCCGGACACGGACCCGGACACCCGCGCGGCGGAGATCGCCGAGGCCCTCGCGGACCCCGGCTCATGGCTGAAGGAAGCGCGGCTCGCCCTCGTCCCGGCGCGCCGCAGTGCGGACATCCCGGCGGCGCTCGGCTGGGCGGGACCGCTGAACCACGAGAACGACGTGGCGCGTCTGTGCGCCGTGCTCCGTTCCTGGGAGGACCGCTTCGGGATACGCGTGGTGGCCCTGACCTTCGACCAGTTGGTGCTCTCCGTGGCGGCCCCGCCGACGACCGTGGCGGAGGCCGAGGCGGTCGCGGCCGAGCACTTCGCCTTCTGCCCGGACAACATCACCCAGGGCCACCACACGACGCTGCGCGAGTACGCCGAGCGGGAGGTGCTGAACGAGCGGGTGTGGTCCTTCTGGTGGGACTGAGCCGCTCGCCCGGCCGCCGGAAAATTCCTCGGCCCGGAACGGGAACTCGAAAGCGGGCCGGCCAGCGGCCGGCCGGCCGGGACGCGGTCCGGGCGGCCCCCTCCACCTCCGCGGCCCCGTCCACGTCCCCGAGCGACGCGACCCCGTCCACGTCCCCCGGCTCCGTCTCCCGCCTCACCGTCCCCGTCTACCGCCTCGGCAACCCCGACCCCGTCCGCTACTTCCCCGGCCCCGAGCCCGTCCGCTCCTTCCGCAGCCCCGTCCCCAGCCTCCGCAGCCCCTCGGTGATCTCGTCCGGTGTCTGGGTGACGAAGCACAGGCGCAGGGTCGACGTCTCCGGAGTGCCCGCGTAGAAGGGGGCGCCGGGGACGTAGGCCACGCCCTGGTCCACCACCGGGCGGAGCAGGGCCGTGGTGTCGTAGCGCTCGGGCAGGCGGGCCCAGAGGAACATGCCGCCTTCCGGGCGGGTCCAGGTGGACCCGCCCGGGAGGGCGGCGGCGATTCCCGCGAGCATGGCGTCACGCCGTTCGCGGTAGACGGCCGCGACCTGGGCCACGTGGGAGTCCAGGTCGCGGTCGGCCAGATAGCGGGCCGCGGCGAGCTGGTTGACGGTCGGGGTGTGCAGATCGGCGGCCTGCTTGGCGACGGCGCACGCGCGCCGCAGCGCCGCGGGCGCCCGCAGCCAGCCCAGCCGCATGCCGGGCGCCATCACCTTGGAGAACGAGCCGAGGAGCACCGTCCGGTCCCCGGCACCGTCGAGGGAGGCGATCCACGGGAGCCGCTCGCCCTCGAAGCGCAGTTCTCCGTACGGGTCGTCCTCGACGATCCACAGGCCGTGCGCGGCGGCGGCGCGGGCGACGGCGGCCCGCCGGTCGGCCGGCAGGCTGCGTCCGGTCGGGTTCTGGAAGGTGGGCACGGTGTAGAGCAGCTTCGGGCGCTCGCGGGCCACCAGTTCACCGAGGGCGTCGGGGTCGATGCCCTCGTCGTCCCCCGGCACGGCCAGCACGCGTGCCCCCGCGAAGGCGAACGCCTGAAGTGCCGCCAGATAGCAGGGGCTTTCGACCAGGACGGTGTCCCCGGGTTCGAGCAGGGCGGTGGCGAGCAGCGACAGGGCCTGCTGCGATCCGGTGGTGACGAGGATGTCGTCAGGCCCGGTGGGCAGTCCGCGCGCGCTCGTGCGGTCGGCGAGGGCCGTCCGCAGCGACGGTTCGCCCTCGGTCGTCGAGTACTGGAGGGCCCGTTCGGGTTCCTCGGCGAGAACGTCCCGGAACGCGGCGGCGATGCCTTCCGTGTCGAACAGTTCGGGGGCGGGCAGCCCGCCCGCGAAGTTGATCACCTCGGGGCGGGCGGTGACCGCGAGGATGTCCCGTACCGGCGAACCGCCGATCGCGGTGGCTCGCGCGGCGAGCGGGGGCACGGGTGCGGTCGTGGCGGCGGGTTCGGTGACGGTCACGGTGACGGCTCCTTGTCCTTGGGCACGGCGTCCTCGGGGACGGCGCCTCGGCGGCGGCGTCCTCGCGGGCGGCCCCGTCGTGCCGGGGCCGCCCCTGACCGACCCTAGACAGGTACGTGGCCTCTACACCCGCCGGTTCCGCGATGCGGACGGATCACAACTCGCCTACGGCGCCTAGGGTTTGACGCCGGTGGCGACGTACACGTTGATGTCCGCGTCCGTGACGTCGCTGATGTCGAGGTAGCGGACCTTGTCGACGACGTCGAGCGTGGCGAGGAAGGCGGGTTCGGCGGTCTCGGGGGCCGGGGTGCCGCCGTCGGGGTGCCAGTGGTGGGCGGGGACGACACCGGGCTCGTCCAGGACCAGGCCGTTCTCGGTGAAGAAGCGCTCGACCTCGGCCTTCGAGCGCAGGACGAAGGTGAATCCCCGCTCGGTGAACGTCCGTTGGACCGCGCGGATGTCCTCCGCGTTCAGGTCCTCGGTGAGGTGGCTCAGGACGAGCCGGCTGCCGGACGGCAGCGCGTCGACGAGCCCGCGCACGATGGGGTAGGCCTCCGCGTCCTCGATGAAGTGCAGGATGGCGACCAGGACCAGGGCGACGGGCTGCTCGAAGTCGAGCGTCTCGGCGGCCTGTTCGAGGATCTGCTTGGGCTCCTTGAAGTCCGCGTCGATGTAGTCCGTACGGCCCTCGGGTCCGCTGGTGAGCAGGGCGCGGGCGTGGGCCAGGACCACCGGGTCGTTGTCGACGTACACGACCCGCGCGTCCGGGGTGATCCGCTGGGCGATCTGGTGGACGTTCTCCTGCGTGGGCAGTCCGGTGCCGATGTCCAGGAACTGCCGGATGCCGTTCTCCGCGGCGAGCGTGGTCACGGCGCGGCGCAGGAAGTCGCGGTTGTGCCGGACGTCGAGGTAGCCGCGCGGGTTCGCGGCGAGCGCGGCGGCGGCCGCGTTCCGGTCGACGGGGTAGTTGTCCTTGCCGCCGAGGAGGACGTCGTAGACCCGGGCGGGGTGCGCCTTGCTGGTGTCGATCCTCCTTCTCAGCTCGGCGGGGTCCTGGCTGAGGGCGTCACCTGACATGGGGATCTCCCTGGAGAGTCGCGTCGTCCAACGGCCAACAACCTAACTCCTGAAGGGACTTGATCGCGCCCCGATCACTCGGAGGAAGCCGATACCCACTCGCTGCCGCCCAGCGGATGGTCGTACGCGGGCCGGCCCGTGTTCCCGCTCGTGCGGAACGGCTTCCCGTGGTCGTCGACGCGCACCGTGCCGCTCTTCGTCCCGCTGGACCAGTCGAGTTCCAGGTACCAGCTCACGTCGTGCGCCCGTGCGTCCGCGAACACGTAGAAGACCTCGGGGTCGGACTCGCTGACCTTGTACGGGAAGTCCCGCTGTCCGCCCTTGAGCGCGGTCACGGGCTGCCCCGCGTCGAGGTCCACGGTGAACGACTTCGTCTCGACACCTCCGCCACAGCCCACGCCCATCACGTAGTCGTTCCAAGCGAGTGGAACGTCCTTGCGCACCACCCGCACGTGCAGTGCTTCCACGACGACGGTCGCTCTGCCCGTGCCCTGCACCGTCAGGGCGAGCATCTGTTCCCCGCTCGCGACCCCGCCGAGCGCGGTGACCCAGCCGCGCGCGTCCGACTCGTTCGGCGGCGGCGGCGGAACCTGCGGGGCGTCCCGGTTCACCAGATAGTGCTGGCTGCACGGGGAGTCCCACTTGTACGCGTCGGCGACGACGGCCGGTGCGCCCGCGCCATCCTCGGCCGCGCCGCCCCCGGCCGCGCTGTCCGGCGGGACGGATCCGCCGATCGACGAGACGGACGCCTTGGGACTGCCACCCTGCGAGGCGGACGCCGAGGCCGATCCCCGGTGCGCCTCGGGCGTCGAACGGGCGCCCTGCGCGCCTCGGGTCCCCGCGGTCCGCGGCACGCCGAGGGCGACGGCCTCTCCCTTGGAGTCGTCGCCACCTCCGTCCGACCCGAAGTGAACGGCCAGTGTGGCGGACACGATCGCGGTCAGTGCGACGGTGACGGCACCGGCGAGCAGCAGAGCCCGCCGGCTCCGTTTCGCCGGCTCCCGCGCCGACACCGGAACCCGCTCCGGCTCCGTCCCGGGCACGGACACCGAAGCCGAAGCCGGGTCCGGGTCCGGGTCCGGAGCCACGGTCTCCCGACTCACGCGTGACACCGAACCCGTCGCGCTCCCGGCCGCCGCCCCGCCACCCGGGGCGGAGCCGGTCCCCTCGTCCGTACCCGTCCCGGCGCCGTCCCCGTCGCCTCCCGGGACCGCGACCGGCGCCGCCGCCGATCCCGGCTGGGGCCCCGCGCCCGGGGTTTTCTGCCTCCGCAGCGCGTCCGCGAGGACCCAGCTCCGGTGCAGCTCGATCAGCTCCTCCGGAGTTGCCCGGCACATACGCGCGAGGCGCTCCACGGGCGCGTAGTCCGTCGGTACGGCATCCCCGTTGACGTACCGGTGCACCGTGGACGTACTCATGTGCAGCCGTTTGGCGAGCGTCCCGTAACTGAGCCCGGACCTCGCCTTCAGCTCCCGCAGCAGTCCCGCGAACTCGTCCCCCGCCACCGTTTCCTCCATCCCCCGCGTCCCGGACCGTGTTCCAGGGCGACACTGTTTTCCCAGCTCAGACCCTGCGCGAACGTTCCGGCGTCCCGAATGCCCCGGCGATGGTGGCCGCCGGGACGGAACACCGCACACGCTTCGGTCATCCAAGCACGCCGCTCCCGCCGACCGGTCGAGCGGCAGACCCACCAGCGACACCCCAGGGGGATCACCATGTCCGCACGCACCGCCCGTACCGCCCGTACCCGCTTCCTCGCCGCCACGGCGGTCGCACTCGCCGCGCTGACTCTGACGGCGTGCGACGACGGCGACGGCGTACGCAGCGCGGGCCCGTCCGGCACGTCCGCTTCCCCGGCGCGGCCGAGCGGACCGGCGGCAGACGCGAGTTCGACGGCGAAGCCCGCAGGCACCGGCACCGCGAGCCCGACGGGCGGCACGGGCGGCTCGAAGAGCACGTCCACGGCCGCCGGCTCCACTCAGGGCTCCGGCAAGAAGAACGGCACCGGCTCCACGACCGGCTCCACCGGTCAGACCGGCACCAGGAACGTCGCCTGCGACGGCTCCACGACGAAGACCACCGCGACCGTGGTGTCCCGTCCGCTCAACCACCTGCTGCTCACCGTCACCAACACCGGCACGAGGAACTGCGACCTGACCGGCTATCCGATCGCCCGGTTCGCCGAGGCCCAGGCCGTCCCGCCGGTCGCGGAGGAGACACACCCGCAGGCGGTCGTGACCCTCGCCCCCGGCGAGTCCGGCTACGCTGGCGTGCTGCTGTCGGCCGCCGACGGCAGCGGGGGCAACGGCTACACCGCCAAGACTCTGGAGATCGGCTTCGACAGGGGCCGCAGCGCCACTCCGGCCCTCCCCGCGAAGGGCGTCTACATCGACGACAAGCTCACGGTGACGTACTGGCAGCAGGACCTGGACGACGCGCTCGCGTACTGAGCGGGCGCGGCCCCGGCCGCGTTCGCGCGGAACCGCCCCTCCCCGCCCCGCGGGGAGGCTAGCGGAGCTTCAGCGCGGCCTCGGTCGCCCAGTACGTGAGGATGTTCTGGGCGCCGGCACGCTTGATGCCGGTCAGGGTCTCCATGATCGCCTTGTCCCGGTCGATCCAGCCCTTCTCGGCGGCGGCCTCGACCATCGAGTACTCGCCGGAGATCTGGTAGGCGGCGACCGGCACGTCCACCGCGTCGGCGACCCGGGCGAGGATGTCGAGGTAGGGGCCCGCGGGCTTCACCATCACCATGTCGGCGCCCTCCTCCAGGTCCAGCGCCAACTCCCGCAGCGACTCCCGCGCGTTGGCCGGGTCCTGCTGGTACGTCTTGCGGTCGCCCTTGAGCGAGGAGCCGACGGCCTCCCGGAAGGGGCCGAAGAAGGCGGAGGAGTACTTGACGGTGTAGGCCAGGATGGCCACGTCCTCGCGGCCGATCTGGTCGAGGGCGTCACGGATGACGCCGATCTGCCCGTCCATCATCCCGCTGGGGCCCACGATGTGGGCGCCCGCGTCGGCCTGCACCTGGGCCATCTCGGCGTACCGCTCCAGGGTCGCGTCGTTGTCGACCCGGCCCTGGTCGTCGAGCACACCGCAGTGCCCGTGGTCGGTGGTCTCGTCCAGGCACAGGTCGGACATCACGAGCAGCTCGTCGCCGACCTCGGCGCGCACATCGCGCAGCGCGACCTGGAGGATCCCGTCCGGGTCGGTGCCGGGCGTCCCGACGGCGTCCTTCTTCGCCTCGTCGGGAACGCCGAACAGCATGATCCCGGAGACCCCGGCCTCCAGCGCCTCGACAGCCGCCTTCTTCAGGCTGTCCCGCGTGTGCTGCACGACCCCGGGCATCGACGCGATCGGCACCGGCTCGCTCACACCCTCGCGGACGAACGCGGGGAGGATGAAGTCGGCCGGGTGCAGCCGGGTCTCGGCGACCATCCGGCGCATGACGGGCGTGGTGCGCAGCCGCCGGGGACGCGTACCGGGGAAGGATCCGTACTTCGTCATGACATCTACGCTACGCCCGTCCCAGGGGCACCTTTACCGACTCCGCGTCGGAGCCCGAGGGGCTCTGGGGCGGGGAGGCGGACGGACGTTCGGAGCCCGTCAGTCGTGGCTCCAGGGCCGCGGCAGGCAGATGTCCCAGGCGAATCGCCGAAGCCGCGCCTGCTCGATGTGGACGGCCGTGTCCCCGTAGCTCTTGTTGAGATGACGCCCCAGGACCACGACGGCGACGCTCCCGGCGCCGGCTGCTCTGAGCGCGGCGGCCGCAGACTGTGCATGGTTTCCGGTGACCCAGGTGTCGTCGATCAGCAACACGTTCTCACCCCACAGCGCTGACGAGGTATAACGCGCAAGCGATACCTCGCGGCCCAGATCAGCTGCCTTCGGTGCCGGTACGAGAAGGTCGCGGTAGCGCTCGCGCGTGACACCGACCATGTCTGCGGCCATGGCACGCAGGGGATGATCCGCTCGGTCGCTCGTGCTGGGCACTGTCGTAACGGTGTCGAAGCCAAGGACCCTGCATTGATGGGCGATACAGCGTTCGTGCCGGGCGAGGAAGCGCCACAGAACAGCCGCGAGTCCTGTATTGAAGTATCGCTGCTGGACGCCTGGAGCATTTTTGTAGCGCCAGAGTTCGTTGGCGTACTGCTCCCCTTTCAAGGCCAAACTGATCGGGACCACGGTGTCGGCGACGCCTGCCCCGAGCACCGTGCCCGCCTGGTGACACCACCAGCAGGTCGGAAATCCGAATCTGGCCGGGCCCCGGCAGATCTGGCACACGCCTGGGCCCGGCGGCAGCGGGTGAATGAGGAAGTTGGCATAACGGTCCGACAGTCCGACGACGGTCGCCATCCCGGCAGCGCCCCTATGTCCAGGTCAGCTCGCCCGTGACCGGGACGAGGGAGTCCAGTCGACGGAATACGTCCCCGGGCCCGTCGATGACGGTGGTATTTGGCCGTGCCGCGTACTCCCTCGCCCATTCGTGTGTCATGAGGGAGCGCATGAGGAAGACCCGTCGGCCGTGTTCCAGCGCGAGGCGGGCCTGCATTCGGGCGCCACTGCGGTAGGCCGCCTCGATGACGACGGTGGCCAGGCTGTAGCCGCTCATCACCGCGTTTCGCATGGGGAAGGACGTCTTGGACGGGAGCGTGTCCGGCCAGAACTGGGAGATCAGCAGTCCACGCTCGGCGATCTCCTGCTGAAGGCGTGCGTTCTGCGCGGGGTAGGCGTGACGCAGGCCGGTGCCGATGACGGCGACGGTACGCCCGTCCACGGCGAGCGCGGACCCGTGGGCGGCTGTGTCGATTCCGGCGGCAAGCCCACTCACCACGGTGACGCCACGCTCGGCAAGGCCACCCGCGATCGCACGAGCGTGGGCGACACCCTCGGGGCTGGGGGTCCGGGTTCCGACCACGGCGACCCGCATGTCCTCCTCAGCAGAGTTACCGCGCATGAACAGGAACGGCGGACGCTGGTGGACCAGTCTGAGATAGAGCGGGTAGTCCTCGTCGAGGATCGTGACCAACCGCATGCCCTCGCGCTCCCAGGCGGCGATCTCGGCTGCGACTTCGTCGAGATCCGCCGGGGGACCTGTGTCGAAGAGCGCGCCCTGCCCCGAGGCGTCCAGCGCGTTCTCCAGGACTTCGAGGGCGCTGCCGACGGTCTCGATCTGATCCGTGAGGTCAGGCCACGGGCGATCGCCGCGCCGCAGCAGGGCGACAAGGGCGGCGCGCTCCAGCTCCTGGTCCATGCGCCAAGTATAGGAAGGGGGAACCAGCCGGGCGGCTGAACATGAGCGGTCTCTTCGGGACAGGACAATCCCCTGGCGGCCGGTCGCAACACGATGTCCGGGCTTCATCACAGAGCCATTTCCTCTCGGGAAACTTAAACGAGGGCCGGTACGTCCACCGGAGCCACAGGAGCTTCGCCGGGTCGGGCGGTGCGGCAGTCACGGCACCACGCTCCCCGGAACGGTGCTCTGAAGCCTCTGTCGCAGCCCCCTTCGCAGGTCGCCATGGCGGGTGGAGGGGGCAGCGGCCGACTCGGGAACGGCCCGCCCTCACCGACCCCCGGAGGCGACGGCAGCGCCGGTGGGAGCAGATCCAGCAGGCGGTTGCGGAGGAGGCCGGCCGGGTGCCGCACATGAAGGGGAAGATCCTCGGTCAGGGCGTGGATCACCGACGCTCTGCCGAGACCGTTCTCGAACCAGGCGACGACCAGGGGAGTCAGCCGCCGTACCTCCCGCCCGGACAGCGTCAACCGGATGTCGGTCCGACGCAGCCCGGCGAGCAGCGCCTCCGCCTTGTCGTGGCGCTCGTCGCGGGACGGCTTCGGGGGCTCGGCGGTCTCGGCCTCGGTAGCCGATGCGCCGACGTGTACGGCGTCGGGTGCCATGGCCGGCTCGGGCACGGCGTCGCAGGTCAAGCCGCCGGAGGCGGGGAGGTCCGGGGCCGGGAGGTACGGGGCCGCTCGCTTCGGGGGCGGGGCAGCCTTCATCGGCGGGGCTACCGGGGCGGCGGCCGTTTCCGGTTCTCCCTCCCGCCGGGCCCGGGTGAGCGCGGGGGCGTGGAAGGCGTACGTACGCGTGACCATCTGCCCGGAGGGGAGCCGTTCCCGGACCCGCTCGACGTAACCGCGCGCCTCCAACTCCCGCAGCGTGCAGGCGATCCGGGCCCGCCCCTCGGGGAACCACTCGGCGAGGCTGCGGATGTCCACCCGCGCGCCCTCGGGCAGCGACAGGATGTGCACGGCGATCCCGACCGCGGTCGCGGAGAGCCCTCGGTGCTGGGCGAGGTGGTTGCCGACGATCGTGTACCGGTCGGGCTGGTACTCACGTACGTGCGTGACACCGGAGTGAGTGGCGTTGCGCCGTACTCCCTGCTTCGGGAGCAGCGCATCGATAAGCTTGGTCACAGCCATGGGGAAGGGGCTTGTCTTCCTCTTTGGTCAGGCCCCCGCATTGGGATTGCCGTCCCGGCGGGGGCCGAAGCATGTGTGGGCATGTGGAGTTGTGGGTGGTGCCTGCGGTGAGCGTGCAGGTCCGGACCGCCCGCGCGCCACCCGTACCGGCCTGTTTCACCCGCTCGTGTGACATGAGCCGGGTTTGGTTGGTTGGTTGGTTTTTCCCCCGGGTTCTTTGGTCTTTTACCGCCCGCCGCGCCGAAGCACCCGCCACCGAAGTACTCCTCGCCGGGCTCCGGTTCGGGCGTCACCAGCGAGGTCCGAGATCGAGTTCCGCCCACACCGTCTTGCACGGCACCGGCCCCGACCGCACACCCCAGCGGTCCGCGAACTCCGCCACGATCAGCAGCCCGTAGCCGGACTCGGCGCACCCCCCGGCGCCGTCCCGCACCCGGGTGGGCCACCGTTCACCCCGGGCGTCGGCGACCTCCACGCGCAGTGTCCGGGGAGCGAGGACGGACAGGGTGAGACGGAAACTCCGGCCGGGGACGCGGCCGTGCAGGACGGCGTTCGAGGCGAGTTCGGCGACGACGAGCCTGGCCGGGTCCAAGGGAAGTCCCCAGTCGTGCAGTTGCTCCGCCGCGAGCAGCCGGGCGAGCCGCGCACCGCGCCGGGTGGCGGAGAGCGGCACCGAGAAATGGTGGAGCGGAGAGTGCGCGGTTCGCTGATTCACGTGACTCAGCGTGTTCTCCCGTACGTAATCTGTGAAGGACGGCAGCCCGTGCGGACGATGTCTGTCCGGGTGGCGTCCGGTTCTGTCCGGGCTGTACGGGGTGACCGGGGAGCGCGTGCCGGAGTTGGGCAGGAAAGCGCGTGGCGGGAGGGTGGCGGGCGTGAGCGATGGGGACGCGGGGCTGGACGGCGACGAAGAGGCCGGGGCCGTGATGAGGACCGTCCAGCGTCAGCTGAAGCTCTGGCGGGAGTCGGCCGGCCTCACCCAGGCCGAGTTCGGCGCGGCCATCGGGTACGGGGAGGAGCAGGTCTCCTCCGTGGAACGGGGGCGGCGCATCCCCCGCCCCGAGTATCTGGACCGCGCGGACGAGATCCTGTCGGCGGGCGGCCGACTCGCGGCACTGAAGGAGGACTTGGCGGAGGTCCGGTACCCGAAGAAGGTACGGGACCTGAAGAGGCTGGAGGCGGATGCGATCGAGCTCTGCGCCTACAACAACTCGGTGATTCATGGGTTGTTGCAGACCGTGGAGTACGCGACATCGGTCTTCGGCGCGCGCCGACCGCCTTTCAGCGCGGACGAGTTGGAGCAGAGGCTGGCGGCCCGAGTGTCCCGTCAGAAGATCGTCGACGGCACCGTGGCCCGGCCGTTCTTCAGTTTCGTCCAGTGCGAGTCGACTCTCCGACGGCCCATCGGAGGTGGCCAGGTCATGCGGCGCCAGCTCGAAAGCCTGCTGGAGATCGCCGAGTTCCGGAACGTCGACCTCCAGGTGCTTCCGCTGAGCCGTGAGGTGAACTCAGGCCTGGCCGGCTCTTTCAGACTGCTCAGGCTCAAGGACGGCGGCACTGTCGGGCACGTCGAAGTGCAGCACATCAGCCGTGTGATCACCGATCCGAAAGAGGTCCAGCTGCTCGACATGCGCTATGGGACCATCCGGGCACAAGCTCTCGACCCGCGAGAGTCAACAGCTTTCATCGAGAGAGTGCTTGGAGAGACATGCCCCTGAAGCCAGGCAGCGAAGCGAGCATCGCACCGGAGTGGACAAGGAGCAGCTACAGCACGGACGAGGGCCCCGACTGCGTAGAGATGGCCGTCGTCGCGGGCCGCATCCTCGTCCGGGACTCCAAGAACCCCGACGGCCCCCGCCTCACCCTCGTCCCGACCACCTGGGCGGCCTTCCTGCCGTCCGTCTGACCGGTCGTACGACGAAGCACGCCCCGCCGTCTCCCGGAGGAGGCGGCGGGGCGTGTTTGCGCTTCGAGGCGCGGGGCGTCAGGTGGTCCGGCGCCTGCGCGAGCCCGGGCGGCGCTCGCTCGGGCGGGTCACCGGGTCACCGGCGTCCAGCGCGGCCGCACGGCGTCGCAGACCGAAGTCCGCCAGCGCCTCCGCCAGCTTGTGCACGGACGGCTCGGGAGCCATCACGTCGACCCGCAGCCCGTGCTCCTCGGCCGTCTTGGCCGTCGCGGGACCGATACAGGCGATCACGGTCACGTTGTGCGGCTTGCCGGCGATGCCGACCAGGTTCCGCACGGTCGACGACGAGGTGAAGAGCACCGCGTCGAAGCCGCCGCTCTTGATCGCCTCACGGGTGTCGGCCGGCGGCGGCGACGCGCGCACGGTGCGGTACGCGGTGACGTCGTCGACCTCCCAGCCCAGCTCGATGAGCCCGGCGACGAGGGTCTCCGTGGCGATGTCGGCACGGGGCAGGAAGACACGGTCGATCGGGTCGAAGACCGGGTCGTAGGGCGGCCAGTCCTCCAGCAGGCCCGCGGCCGACTGCTCACCGCTCGGCACCAGGTCCGGCTTCACGCCGAAGGCGACGAGCGCGTTCGCGGTCTGTTCGCCGACCGCCGCGACCTTGATGCCCGCGAAGGCACGGGCGTCGAGGCCGTACTCCTCGAACTTCTCCCGCACGGCCTTGACCGCGTTCACCGAGGTGAACGCGATCCACTCGTAGCGGCCCGTCACCAGGCCCTTGACCGCGCGCTCCATCTGCTGGGGCGTGCGCGGAGGCTCGACGGCGATCGTCGGCACCTCGTAGGGAACGGCCCCGTACGACCGCAGCTGGTCGGAGAGCGACGCCGCCTGCTCCTTCGTGCGCGGCACGAGCACCTTCCAGCCGAACAGCGGCTTGGACTCGAACCACGACAGCTGGTCGCGCTGGGCGGCGGAGGAACGCTCACCGACCACGGCTATGACCGGGCGGCCACCGTCCGGGGACGGCAGCACCTTCGCCTGCTTCAGCGTCTGCGCGATCGTGCCGAGGGTGGCCGACCAGGTGCGCTGGCGGGTCGTCGTACCGGCGATCGTCACGGACATCGGGGTGTCGGGCTTGCGGCCGGAGGCCACCAGCTCACCGGCGGCCGCGGCCACCGAGTCGAGCGTCGACGACACCACGACGGTGCCGTCGGAGGCGCCGACCTCGGTCCAGCAGCGGTTCGACGCGGTGCGCGCGTCGACGAACCGTACGTCCGCGCCCTGGGCGTCCCGCAGTGGCACACCCGCGTAGGCGGGCACACCGACGGCGGCGGCGATGCCGGGTACCACCTCGAACGGAACACCCGCGGCGACGCAGGCCAGCATCTCCTCGGCGGCGTAGGTGTCGAGCCCGGGGTCACCGGACACCGCACGTACGACCCGCTTGCCGCCCCGTGCGGCCGTCATGACAAGATTGGCGGCGTCCCTCGACGCGGGGTCACCAACGGTCGTTGACACACCGTCAACAACCGTCAGCTGAGGCGTGCCTGTGCCCTGGTACGGAACCGGCGAAGTGTCCGGATCCGTGTTCAGAACGGCGACGCCTTGTCTGGCGTGAACGCGCACCACGTCGAGCACGTCGTGCTCGGCGACGAGGACGTCCGCGTTCGCCAGCGCCTCTACGGCGCGCAGTGTCAGCAGCCCTGGATCTCCGGGTCCGGCACCCAGGAAGGTGACGTGCCCGTGGACGGGACCGGCGGGAAGGTTGGTGGGGCTCACAGTGCTCGCTCCCCCATCAGACCGGCCGCGCCCTTGGCAAGCATCTCGGCGGCGAGTTCACGGCCGAGCGACATCGCTTGGTCATGTGTCTCGGGCACGGGACCGGTGGTGGACAGCTGCACCAGCGTCGAGCCGTCGGTCGTGCCGACGACGCCGCGCAGGCGCATCTCCTTGACAATCTGCCCGTCGGCCAGCAGGTCGGCGTACGCGCCCACGGGAGCGCTGCAGCCGGCCTCCAGGGCGGCAAGCAGGGATCGCTCGGCGGTCACGGCGGCCCGGGTGTACGGGTCGTCGAGCTCTCCGAGCGCGGCGACGAGGTCCGCGTTGTCCGCGGCGCACTCGATCGCCAGGGCCCCCTGGCCGGGGGCGGGCAGAACGGTGTCGACCGACAGGAAGTCGGTGACCTCGTCGATCCGGCCGATCCGGTTGAGTCCGGCGGCGGCGAGGACGACGGCGTCGAGCTCCCCGGCGTGGACGTACCCGATGCGGGTGTCGACGTTGCCCCGGATGGCGACCGTCTCGATCGCCAGTCCGTGGCTCCGCGCGTACGCGTTGAGCTGGGCCATACGGCGCGGCGAACCGGTGCCGACGCGCGCGCCGTCCGGAAGCTGCTCGAAGGTCAGCCCGTCGCGGGCGACGAGTACGTCGCGGACGTCCTCGCGCACCGGCACGGCGGCCAGCGCGAGGTCCTCGGGCTGCGCGGTCGGCAGATCCTTGAGGGAATGCACGGCGAAGTCGACCTCCCCGCGCACCAGTGCCTCGCGCAGCGCGGTCACGAAGACGCCCGTGCCGCCGATCTGTGCGAGGTTCTCGCGGGAGACATCGCCGTACGTCGTGATCTCAACGAGCTCGACGGGCCGGCCGGTCACCCGGCTCACGGCATCCGCCACCTGCCCGGACTGGGCCATGGCGAGTTTGCTGCGCCTGGTCCCCAGCCTCAAAGCCTGCTCACTCATGCTCGCCCTCGGTTCTTGGCGTTCTCGGTGTTGTTCTCGGCCCGCGAGACGGCGGCGACCGTCTCCGGGTCCAGGTCGAACAGGGTCCGCAGCGCGTCCGCGTACCCGGCGCCACCGGGTTCGGCAGCGAGTTGCTTGACCCGTACGGTCGGCGCGTGCAGCAGTTTGTCGACGACGCGCCGCACGGTCTGGGTGATCTCGCCACGCTGCTTGTCGTCGAGGTCCGGCAGCCGTCCGTCCAGCCGCGCGATCTCGTTCGCGACGACGTCGGCGGCCATGGCGCGCAGCGCGACGACGGTGGGCGTGATGTGCGCCGCCCGCTGGGCGGCGCCGAAAGCGGCCACCTCGTCGGAGACGATCCGGCGCACCTGGTCCACGTCGGCGGCCATCGGCGCGTCGGCGGAGGCCTCGGCGAGCGTCTCCAGGTCGACGAACCGTACACCGAGCAGCCGGTGCACGGCCGCGTCGATGTCACGGGGCATCGCGAGGTCGAGCAGCGCGAGCACCGGCGCGGGGCGGGGTGCCTCGGCGACGGGTTCGGGCCTGCGGCGCTCGGGGATACGGCCCGCCGTGGCCGCGGAGGCGGCCAGCGCGGCGATGATCTCGGCGTCGGCTTCGGCGTCCTCGGCGGGCGTACGACGGCTGTCGCGGCGCTCGACGGTTCCGGTGCCCTTGTCCACCCAGGCGGCGTGCTGCTCCAGGGTGGCCGCGTCCATGCCGGCGACGGCCGCCTCGCCCATGACGGAGAAGCCGGTCGCGCCCTGCACGGCGGACAGGTCCAGCGGGCAGGCGTCCTCGGCTCCGGCGTCGGCGGAGGCCAGGTGACCGGCCGGGCCGGCCGCCGTCTCACGCCGTGCCGCGGGCGTTCCCGTGCGTCCTTCGACGGCGGCCGCGACGGTCTCCGCGGTCAGGACGAGTCCGGTCGCCCCGGTGCACGAGACGGCGATGTCGGCACGTGTCAGCTCGACCGGCACCGAGTCCATCGGTACCGCGCGGGCCAGCACGTCCGTGTCGTCGCCGCCGGTGAGGATCTCGGCGAGGCGCTCGGCGCGGTCGGGGGTGCGGTTGGCGATCACGATCTCGCCGACGCCGATGCGCGCGAGCGTCGCGGCGGCCAGCGAGGACATCGATCCCGCGCCGATGACCAGGGCCTTCTTGTCCTTGGCCCAGGCCTCGACGGGACGTCCGGCGGACAGCTGCTCCAGGCCGAAGGTGACCAGGGACTGTCCGGCGCGGTCGATGCCGGTCTCGGAGTGGGCGCGCTTGCCGACCCGCAGGGCCTGCTGGAACAGGTCGTTCAGGAGGCGGCCCGCGGTGTGCAGTTCCTGCGCGGTGGCGAGCGCGTCCTTGATCTGGCCGAGGATCTGGCCCTCGCCGACGACCATCGAGTCGAGGCCGCAGGCCACCGAGAAGAGGTGGTGGACGGCCCGGTCCTCGTAGTGCACGTACAGGTGGGGGGTGAGCTCCTCCAGGCCGACGCCGCTGTGCTGGGCGAGGAGCGTGGACAGCTCGGCGACGCCCGCGTGGAACTTGTCCACGTCGGCGTACAGCTCGATGCGGTTGCAGGTGGCGAGTACCGCGCCCTCGGCGGCCGGCTCGGCGGCGAGGGTGTCCTGGAGCAGCTTGACCTGCGCGTCCGCGGACAGCGCGGCCCGTTCGAGGACGCTGACCGGAGCGCTGCGGTGGCTCAGCCCGACGACGAGGAGACTCATGCCGGCATCACGGCGGGAACGTCCCCGTCGGGCCCTTTGTCGTTGTTCTCCCGCTCGGCCTGGGCGGCGGCACCGGCCTGCGCCTCGGCCTCCTCGCCGGCCTTGCGCTGCTCGTGGAACGCGAGGATCTGCAGCTCGATGGAGAGATCGACCTTGCGCACGTCGACGCCGTCCGGGACGGACAGGACGGTCGGCGCGAAGTTCAGGATGGAGGTGACTCCGGCGGCGACCAGGCGGTCGCAGACGGGCTGGGCGGCCCCGGCCGGGGTGGCGATGACACCGATCGAGACACCGTTCTCGTCGATGATCTTTTCCAGCTCGTCCGTGTGCTGCACCGGGATCCCGGCGACGGGCTTGCCGGCCATCGCGGGATCGGCGTCGATGAGCGCCGCCACACGGAATCCGCGGGACGCGAACCCTCCGTAATTGGCCAGTGCCGCACCGAGGTTGCCGATGCCGACGATCACTACCGGCCAGTCCTGGGTCAGACCCAGTTCACGGGAGATCTGGTACACGAGATACTCGACGTCGTACCCCACACCACGGGTCCCGTAGGAACCGAGGTAGGAGAAGTCCTTGCGCAGCTTCGCGGAGTTGACCCCCGCGGCGGCCGCGAGTTCCTCGGATGAGACCGTGGGTACCGAGCGCTCCGACAGTGCGGTGAGGGCTCGGAGGTACAGCGGAAGCCGGGCGACGGTGGCCTCGGGAATCCCTCGGCTGCGGGTCGCCGGTCGGTGAGTTCGGCCAGTTGCCACGGTGCTCCTGCGGGTAGAGCGGGGCTTTAGGCGGTCACACGTACCTAGACCGCCCCGTCGAATGCAGGCTATGTCTTTGTGAACGCGTGCACAAAGACGGTGTCCGATTTGCCCGGCCAACGTGACCGGGGTCACGCATGCCCGGCGCGCCCGTATGCAACCGGCGCGCGGACGACTCCGCACCGCACATGAAGGGGGCAAAACCGCACACTCTCCTCAACGAATCCCGCCCCCGAGACCAATCGCCGTCGATCCTAGGCGACTTTCCGGACGCCTTGGACTGCTCGGGCAGGTCACAAGTCGGGATACATCACGGGCGAGGCCGCCCTCCCCGCGCACGGCTCACCGCGCGAGGGCTTTGCGAAGGCGTTCCTCGTTCACGCGCCAGAAGGTGTGCTGCGCCCCGTCCACCAGTACGACCGGGATCTGCTCCCAGTACCGGCGGTGCAGCTCCTCGTCCTCGGTGATGTCCTTCCCCTCCCAGGGGACCCCGAGATCGGCACACACCTTCTCGATCACTTCCTGTGCGTCATCACACAGATGACACCCGGGCTTCCTGATCAACGTGACCAGGTGCTCCGCGGGCGCCTTCGTCTCCGTACGGCGGTCGCTGCGCCGGAACATGGGGCTCATGCGCGCCATTGTCCCGCCCCGGACGCCCGGCGGGCACGCCCGGCGCCACGCGCGGTCCCGACCCGCGCACGAGTCCGGCACGCCGACCGGCGGCGCGCCGGACCGCTCGTTTAACGGCGTGGCCTCGGAGAGTTCACAGCGCCGAATCCTGTCGACTCCGGAAGCACCGAACAGACTGGCTATGCTCACGACATGGCCGCTCTCGGATGGCTCACTCCCCGTAGGCGCTCCGCAACCGCGCGGAGCGTGTTGGCAGGCGAGGCCTCTGCGGAGGCAGCCCGCAAGTCCTCGCAGGAACTGGAAGAACTGGCACCCCCGGACGCCGTGGAGGAACCCGACTTCCCGGTGCTCGGCGACGACAAGGCCGCCGCGTTCTTCGATCTCGACAACACCGTGATGCAAGGTGCCGCCCTCTTCCACTTCGGACGCGGGCTGTACAAGCGGAAGTTCTTCGAGACCCGCGACCTCGCGAAGTTCGCCTGGCAGCAGGCGTGGTTCAGGCTGGCCGGTGTCGAGGACCCGGAGCACATGCAGGAAGCGCGTGACTCCGCGCTGTCGATCGTGAAGGGCCACCGGGTCTCCGAGCTGATGTCGATCGGCGAGGAGATCTACGACGAGTACATGGCCGAGCGCATCTGGCCCGGTACCCGCGCGCTCGCCCAGGCGCACCTGGACGCCGGCCAGAAGGTGTGGCTCGTCACGGCGGCGCCGGTGGAGATCGCCACGGTGATCGCGCGGCGGCTCGGCCTCACGGGCGCCCTGGGCACGGTCGCGGAATCGGTGGACGGGATCTACACGGGCAAGCTGGTCGGCGAACCCCTGCACGGTCCGGCGAAGGCCGAGGCCGTACGGGCACTGGCGTCCGCGGAGAACCTGGACCTGTCCCGCTGCGCCGCGTACAGCGACTCGCACAACGACATTCCGATGCTCTCGCTGGTCGGACACCCGTACGCGATCAACCCGGACTCGAAACTGCGCAGGCACGCGCGGGACTTCGACTGGCGGCTGCGGGACTACCGCACCGCGCGCAAGGCCGCGAAGGTCGGGATTCCCGCCGCGGCCGGGGTCGGCGCGGTGGCCGGCGGCACGGCCGCGGCGATCGCGCTCCACCGTCGCCGTCGGTAGCTCGCCGCTGCCTCTGCCTCTGGCGTTCGCGGTTCCGGCCGGTGGGTGGGTCGGGGCCGTGCCGGTGCATCAGCCCGTCGCCGTCGGACGGAGATGTGACCGTCGGTGGCGACGGGCATCGATGTACCGGCACGGCCCCTTCCGTGCGTGGTCGGCTGCGGGTACGTCCATCCAGAACGATCCGGCCCCGGCCGCGGAAAGTTTCGGCTCCTCCGGCGTTTGAGGAGCGGGGTCCAGGGCGGAGTCCCAGGTACGGGACGGGTAGGGGCGGAGGGGGCGAATACCTGTCCGGACCTGGGACGGGAGCTCTGCTCCGCCAGGCAATCACATGGTCCTACCCACGTCTTGGGCGACTCAGTCACGTGCTCCGCAGGCGGGCACAACACGCCCTGCACTCAGACGGAACACGAACCGATGCGATCAACAAGCGATCACCGATCGGTACTTGAACAGGCACCGATCCGTGCCAAAAGCGTCGTAATCGATGATTTTAGCAACTGGGTGTAGTGCTGCCTGTACGAAGCGTTATTCTCCTCAGACGCAAACCGGTGCCCTTCCGTCGCTACGACGGGTGAAAGGTCCCGCACTGCACGTGATGGAAGCTCTGCCTCTGGGAGTCCCGTGTACTCACACGTCGGGGTTGACGCCTCGGGCCTGGCTACGCTGCGCGCAACGGTCCTGGACCGTCTGCGCGGCTTCGTCCCCACCGCGTACGCCGTCCCCGCCTTCGCCCTCCCCGCGCCCGTCGGACCTTGCTACGCCCTGGCCGACGGCAACGCGGCGGTCGGCAGGCGGGGCCGCTCAGGCTCGGCCACCACCGCACGCCGTCCGGCCGCGGACAGTGACAGCGCCCGGATGATGGATCTCGTGGAGCGCGCCCAGGCCGGCGAGGCCGACGCCTTCGGACGGCTCTACGACCAGTACAGCGACACCGTGTACCGCTACATCTACTACCGGGTTGGAGGTAAGGCGACCGCCGAGGACCTCACGAGTGAGACCTTTCTGCGGGCGCTGCGACGGATCGGCACCTTCACCTGGCAGGGGCGTGACTTCGGCGCCTGGCTCGTGACCATCGCCCGGAATCTGGTGGCCGACCATTTCAAGTCCAGCCGCTTCCGGCTGGAAGTGACCACCGGCGAGATGCTCGACGCCAACGAGGTCGAGCGCTCCCCCGAGGACTCCGTCCTGGAGTCCCTGTCGAACGCCGCACTGCTCGACGCCGTGAAACGGCTCAACCCTCAGCAGCAGGAGTGCGTGACACTCCGGTTCCTCCAAGGGCTCTCGGTCGCCGAGACCGCCCGGGTGATGGGCAAGAACGAGGGCGCCATCAAGACCCTCCAGTACCGGGCCGTCCGCACGCTGGCCCGGCTCCTGCCCGAAGACGTCCGCTGAGCCCGCTTTCGACCACAGTGGCCCCGCACGCTCAGCGACGTCCAACTCACCTTCTGTAAAAGTCGGTTGACTTCGCGGTCCGCGCATCCGTCGTCCGTAACCCAAGTGCCGTGACGCTCGTTGTGCGGGATACAGGCTCCCTGTGGTCACCCCTTGGCCCTCACCGATCACCCGATCGCGTGGACACGGCCAGGGGGTGCAACCCTCAGGACCCCCTGGGGAGTCGACCGTCATGACGAGAGGAGGTGCCGCCAGTGATCGCGAACGTATCAACACACCGGCGGGCGAACGCCTTCGCCCAGGCCCTGGAGGAGATCGACCAGGGCACGGCGGCCGAGCAGCCCGATGGGTCGGCACCGTCCCGGGCTGCTGCGGAACAGACCGAGCAAGGGCTGCTGTTGGCCCTTGCCACCGGTCTCGGCGAGCTGCCCCAACCGGAGCTGGACCCCGAGGTCAAGATCGTGCAGCGAGCCCAGCTCGTCGCGGCGATGGAGGCCATGCTGCAGGAAGGCACCGCCGCCGGAGGCGAGGGTCCGGGCCGTGGCCTGCCCGAACAGCGGTCTCATCGGGCCAAGGGCTCGCACCGGGCGACCGGACTGGGGAAGCTGCGGCCCCGGTCCCGGCTGTCCAAAGGACTGGCCGCGGGCGGGCTCACCGTCGGTGTGGCCGCCGGAGCCTTCGGCGGTGTGGCCGCCGCGAGTTCCGACGCCCTGCCCGGTGACTCGCTCTACGGGCTCAAACGCGGCATGGAAGACATCAAGCTGGGTCTGGCGGACGGCGACAGCGACCGGGGCGAGCTCTACCTCGACCAGGCCTCGAACCGCCTGAGCGAGGCCCGTCGGCTGATGGAGCGGGGCCGCTCGGGACACCTCGACCACGAGTCCCTGGGCGAGATCCGCCGCGCTCTGTCCGGCATGCAGCACGACGCCACCGAAGGCCACCGACTGCTGCACGAAGCGTACGAACGGGACGGCTCACTGGGCCCCATCCAGGCCCTGTCCGCCTTCTCCCAGTCGCACCGCGAGGCCTGGGGCGCACTGCGCGACCGACTGCCCGTGCAGCTCGGTGACGTCAGTGACCAGGTCTCGTCGGTCTTCGAGGCCATAGACGACGAGGTCGACCCGCTGCGCTCGCTGCTGCCCACGACGCCCGCCCCCGAGGGCACCGGCCGTCACCGGGGCAGGAGCGAGGAGTCCACCGGCTCGCCGGGTACGGAGACTCCGACACCCAGCGCCAGCAGCGGACCGGCGGGCGAGAGCCACAGCACCAAGCCCAAGCCGTCCAGTTCGGGCAGCAGCGGCGAGGGCCTGCTCGGCGGCGGCACCGGCGGTCTGCTCGACCCGCCACAGGACGACACCAGCACCTCACCGTCGTCCGGAAGCGGCAAGAGCAGCGCGCCGAGCGAACCCGACGTCACCCTGCCGCCGCTGCTCCCCGGCCTCCTGCCGGGCCTCGGCATCGACACGCAGGACAGCGACTGACGGACCCACCGCGGTACGTCGATGGGGGCGCCCTCCTCGGGGAGGGCGCCCCCATCGACGTACCGGCATATCAAGACATGATCAACAGAATCGTAACTGCATGATCAGAAAAACACGGACCTGCGCTGGACCAGCAGCTTGTAGAGGGTGTGCTGGATCTGCTCCCTGACCTGGTCGGTCAGGTTGAACATCAGCATCGGGTCGTCCGCCGCCTCCGGCGGATAACTGTCCGTGCGGATCGGCTCGCCGAACTGGATCGTCCACTTGGTGGGCAGCGGGATCGCACCGAGCGGGCCCAGCCACGGGAAGGTCGGCGTGATCGGGAAGTACGGGAATCCCAGCAGCCGCGCGAGGGTCTTCGCGTTGCCGATCATCGGGTAGATCTCCTCCGCCCCGACGATCGAGCACGGGATGATCGGAGTGCCGGCGCGCAGCGCCGTCGAGACGAAGCCGCCCCGGCCGAACCGCTGGAGCTTGTAGCGCTCGCTGAACGGCTTGCCGATGCCCTTGAAGCCCTCCGGCATCACCCCGACCAGTTCACCGCGCTCCAGCAGCCGCTCGGCGTCCTCCGCGCAGGCCAGCGTGTGACCGGCCTTGCGGGCCAGCTCGTTGACGACCGGCAGCATGAACACCAGGTCGGCGGCGAGCAGCCGCAGATGACGGTTCGCGGGGTGGTTGTCGTGCACGGCGACCTGCATCATGAGGCCGTCCAGCGGAAGCGTGCCCGAGTGGTTGGCGACGATCAGGGCGCCGCCCTCGGACGGAATGTTCTCGACGCCCTTCACCTCGACGCGGAAGTACTTCTCGTACACCGGCCGGACCAGTGACATCAGGACCTGGTCGGTCAGCTCCTGGTCGTACCCGAACTCGTCGATCTCGTAGTCGCCGGTGAGCCTGCGGCGCAGGAAGGACAGGCCCCCCGCGATGCGCTGCTCCAGGCTGTTGCCGCCCTGCTGGGGCTGCCGGGGCTGTTCCTCCTGCGTCACGGGAACATCATCCTGCGGAAGGGTCCGTCCGGGCATGGGCTGGACCTCGCGCACGACCACGGGCTCACCCTTGCGCCGGCTTCCCGCGGCCCGGCGCCTCGCCGGGCGCTGCATCGCAGCCCCGCGCGAGCGGTCGTCGTCGAACGGAATGACCTTGGCGTCCGCCATCGTTGATGCGCTCCTCAGTTGGCGCTCTGCGTCGGGGGGTGGCCGCCGCCCAGAGCAGGCAGCGCGGCGATCTTGTCCACGGCCCCCGCAAGGGCCTCCGGGGGCAGGAGTCCGGGACCCCTGCTCTGGGCGAAGTCCGCGAAGGTCTCCGCCGTCGTGTACTTCGGCTCGTAGCCCAGGGTTTCGCGCATCTGGACCGTCGCGACCACCCTGCCGTGCGTGAGCAGCCGCAGCTGCTCCGGGGAGAAGTCCGTCACCCCCAGGGTACGCACGGCCGTACCGGCCCAGCTGAGGGCCGGCAGCAGGAGCGGGACCGTGGGCCGGCCCAGCCGCCGCGCGCACTGCGAGAGCAGCAGGACGCCGTCCCCGGCGATGTTGAACGTGCCGCTGTTGAGCGTGCCCCGCTGCGGTTCGTGCGCGGCGAGCCGCAGCACCTCGATGACGTCGCTCTCGTGGACGAACTGGAGCCGCGGGTCGTAGCCGAACACCGTCGGCAGCACCGGCAGCGAGAAGTACGAGGCGAGCGGCGAATCCGCGCTCGGGCCGAGGATGTTGGCGAACCGCAGCACGCACACGGCGACATCGGGCCTGCGGCGCGCGAAGCCGCGTACGTAGCCCTCGACCTCGACCGTGTCCTTCGCGAAGCCGCCGCTGGGCAGCGACTTGGGCGAGGTGGTCTCGGTGAAGACGGCGGGGTCGCGCGGTGCCGAGCCGTAGACGTTCGTACTGGACTTCACGACGAGCCGCTTGACCGTCGGGGACTTCTGACAGGCGCCGAGGAGCTGCATGGTGCCGATGACGTTGGTCTCCTTGACCGTGGTCCGGCTGCCGGAGCCCAGCGCCGTGCCCGTCACATCCATGTGCACGACCGTGTCGACGGAGTACTCGGCGAGCACCCGGGCGATGGTGGGCTGGCGGATGTCGGCCTGCACGAAGTCGGCGCCACCGATGTGGTGCTCGGGAGGCACCGCGTCCACGGCGATCACCCGGTCCACCTGCGGGTCACGCTGGATCCGTCGTACGAACCGGCCCCCGAGCCGCCGGGCCACCCCGGTCACGAGCACGACCTTCCCCAAGATCAGCGCCTTCCTTCCAGAACTGGACGTAGCTCCGCTCGTACCTGCCGCGTTCCCCGTGTGCGGCCAACTTAGCGGGTTGATGTTGCGCTGTGATGACCGCCCGATGCATGAAGTGACGGCAGCGGTGAACCGGTGACCAGACCCAGCCATTCGGCCCACAGCCGGACACCGCGCAGATGGCCGAAGACGTTCGACGGTCGAGCGGTTTTTCGGGGGTCCTCTTCGCGGGCCACCGCCGCGCCGGGACACCCGGCCCATCGCCCGGCCCCTCACCCAGGACCTCGGCCGGCCGCCGCGCGGCCTTCGCCGACCCTTGAGCGGCCTTTCCCCGGCCGGATACGCCTGTGGCCTCCCACCCGCTGGTGAGAGGCCACAGTACGCGTTTCCGCGCGTCGCTTACTTCTTGTTGCGACGCTGAACGCGAGTGCGCTTGAGCAGCTTGCGGTGCTTCTTCTTCGCCATCCGCTTGCGCCGCTTCTTGATAACAGAGCCCACGACTACCCTCGCTCACTTCTCTTTACTCGGTGCTGGGCTGCATGGGCCCACACGACCTATGAGGGGCCAGCCTACCCGCCCGAGAGCTGAGGTCGTAATCGAGGTGTTTCCGGGAGATCGCGAACGGTCTCCCGGAACGCCGTCAGGCGGTCTCCACCCCCACGTAGCTCTCGCGGAGGTACTCGTGAACCGCTTGCTCCGGCACCCGGAAGGACCTCCCCACCCGGATCGCCGGCAGATGACCACTGTGCACCAACCGGTACACGGTCATCTTCGACACTCGCATCACCGAGGCCACTTCCGCCACGGTAAGGAACTGGACCTCGTTCAGAGGCCTGTCGCCTGCAGCCATGTCACACCTGAACCTTCCGCACTCGACGGCCACCGGCTTCCCCTTCCGGTGACTCTTCGTCGTTGCGCACTCACTCCCCAATGTAGGGGCGGGTGATGCGAGTGGGGAAGAGGAGATGCCATCGGCCGCCTACTGTGACAGACACGCTCGATTGAGTACATAGCGAGTAAGCGGTCGGTAGTAATCAGACCGCACAGCGTCATCTAGGGGAACGGCGACGGACACCCGCCCCTCCGCCTCTCCGACGAACAGGGCGGGGTCGTCCGTATCGGCCAGACCGATGGCCTCGAACCCCAGCTGACCTGCCCCGCAGACCCATCCGTGGTCCCCGATGACCAGCTCCGGGAGGGGCCCTCCGCCCGCGGCGGCGGCCGCCAGAACGGTCCGGACCGGAAGGGGTGAATGGGTGTGTGCGCCGGTCGCACGACCGGCGGCTCCCGCCTCGGGTTCGCGCACCAGCGCGACACCTTGTACGTAGTCGAGGCGGTGGGTGCGTAGACCGAACCGGGTCGTTATGTCGATAGAGCTACCCTGCGCGGGGGTGAGGACGGTACACCCCGCCGCCGACAGGGCGTCCGCGAGCGCGGCGTAGAAATCGATCAGCCGGTGTGGGTGACCCGTACCGAGAAGCACAGGGTGACGACGCCGGGCGGCTTCGCCGAGCCGTTCCGCGAAGGCGTCGAGGGCCGCCAGGGTCCGCTCCGGGTCGATCACATCATGCCCCGAAGTGTGTGACGGATCAGCCGAAACTCCGCATTTGTCGGCCATCAACTCGATCAAATCCCGCTGGCACCATGTCCATTCGGGATCGAGTCCGAGCATCAGACGGGGGTCGCGGGCGGCGAAGAGCCGGTAGCTGCGCAGGCTCTCCTCGCGCGAGGTGGCCACGGGCCCGGCGAGCCGGGCGGCCAGAAGATGGGCACGCAACGCGCCGGTGCTCAACACGTCAGCGATGCTGACGCATTCACCCGTACCGGATGCGCAACATGGGCCATATGCCCCACAGTTGGCCTAAAGGTCCACCAGGGCGGCAGCGCCGGGGGTGCCGGCTCCCGACACGGGAGACCTCGCCTACGGAAGCATCCCGCGCAGCGGGAACACGGCCTTGCGTGTCGCCACGATCGCCTGGTCGAGACGGTCCGCCGGGTCGTACCCCGCCTCCCAGTCCTTCCAGGACACCGGCCACCGTCCGTCCGTCATCCGCATCGGCGCCAACTGCCGGGTGCGGGCGAAGACCTCCTGGCGCCAGCTCTCCGGGACCACCGTCTCGGGCTCGACGGGACGGCCCGCCGCCACGGCCACGAGATGCGTCCACGAGCGCGGCACCACCTCCACCACCGCGTATCCGCCACCCCCCAGCGCGACCCAGCGTCCGTCGGCGTACGTGTGCGCCAGGTCGTGACAGGCGACCTGCACGGCCCGCTGCGCGTCGAGCGAGACGGCCAGGTGCGCGAGCGGGTCCTCGAAGTGGGTGTCCGCTCCGTGCTGGGTGACCAGCACCTGCGGCCGGAAATCGGCGATCAGCTCGGGCACCACCGCGTGGAACGCCCGCAGCCAGCCCGCGTCCCCGGTACCCGCCGGCAACGCGACATTGACGGCCGTACCCTCCGCACCGCCCGCCCCGGTCTCCTCGGGCCACCCCGTCTGCGGGAACAGCGTCCGCGGGTGCTCGTGCAGCGAGATCGTCAGAACCCGCGGATCCTCCCAGAAGGCCGCCTGGACGCCGTCACCGTGATGCACGTCGACGTCGATGTACGCGACCCGCTCGGCGCCCAGCTCCAGAAGGCGCGCGATGGCGAGAGCGGCGTCGTTGTAGATGCAGAACCCGGACGCGCCGCCGGGCATCGCGTGGTGCAGCCCGCCCGCGAAGTTCACCGCGTGCAGCGCCTCCCCGCGCCACACGGCCTCCGCGGCGCCCACGGACTGCCCGGCGATCATCGCGGACACCTCGTGCATCCCGGTGAACGCGGGATCGTCCATCGTCCCGAGGCCGTACGACGGATCCGCCGACCGGGGATCGGCGGACGCGGCCCTGACCGCCGCCACATAGTCCTCGCGGTGCACCAGCCGCAGGGTCGAATCCCCGGCGGGCTTCGCCGCGACGACGTCGACGGCCCGGTCGAGCCCGAAGGCGTCGACGAGCCCCTTCGTCAGCCGGAGCCGGACCGGATCCATCGGATGGTCCGGACCGAAGTCATACCCCGTTACTGCCTCGTCCCACATCAGCTGTGCGCGGCCGCTCATGCACGTCACCGTATCGGTCCGGTTGAGGATCGAACGAGCGGGCGTACCCCAAGGTCGCGAGGACCAGCACCATCGGCACGAGCATGGCCCCGCGGTAGTTCCAGGCGTCACCCAGCGCGCCCACCAACGGAGAGCCGATCAGGAACCCCACGTAGTTGAAGATGTTCAGGCGCGCGATCGCCGTGTCCGACGCCCCGGGGAAGAGCCGCCCCGCGGCCGCGAAGGTCTGCGGCACGATCACACACAGCCCGAGCCCCAGCAGCGTGAACCCCAGCATGCCCACCCCGGCCCCCGGCGCGAGGGCCACCACCCCGAACCCGAGCGCGGCGACCACGGCACCCAGCCGCACCACCGCCACGGCCCCGAACCGCCGCACCCCGAAGTCCCCGACGGCACGCCCCACCAGCGTCATCACCATGTAGACGTTGTACGGAACGGTCGCCATCTGCTCCGAACTGCCCAGCACGTCCTTGAGGTACTTCGCGCTCCAGTTGGAGACGGTCGAGTCCCCGATGTAGGCGAAGGTCATCACCAGGCACAGCGGCAGCAGCATCCGGAAGACGAGCGGACCGGCACCCGCGCCGGCCACCGCCTCCTCCTTCCCCTCCGTGTCCACGCCCGCGTCGACGTACCACCGGCTCCCCACCAGGGTGAGCGGCAGCAGCACCAGCACGACCGGCAGATACGACACGAAGAGCGACAGATGCCAGTGCGCCCCAGCCCACGCGAGCGAGGCGCCCACGATCCCGCCCAGGCTGTACGCGGCATGGAAACCGAGCATGATGCTGCGCCCGTACGACCGCTGGAGACTCACCCCGAGCATGTTCATCGAGGCGTCGAGACCGCCGACCGCCAGGCCGAAGGCACCGAGGGCGACGGCCACCTCGACGAGCTGGTCACCGGCGCCGACCCCGAGCAGGGCCAGCAGCACGACCGGCTGCGACCACCGCAGGATGCGGCTGGGGCGTATGCGCTTGACCAGATGCTCAGTGGTGACGCTGCCCAGCCCGGCGAGGACCGGGACGGCCGCCAGGAACGCCGGCAGCAGGGCGTCGGAGATCCCGTAGCGGTCCTGGATGGCCGGGATACGCGTCACGAGCAGCGCGAAGGCGGCACCCTGAGCGAAGAAACTGAACGCCAAAGAGGCCCTACCGCGCCGCAGCACATCTGTCATGGCGGCGAGCGTAGGGCCCCGGCTTACCGGTGGGTAGATCAAGCCGAAGGTGAATTTTGCTCAGCTCTTCGGGGACGGACGGTCAAGGTCTTCGCGGCGGACCCGTCCGGGCCCTCGGCGCGCGGCTGTTCAGCCCCGCGTCCCGGCCCCGGCGGCGAGCTCCCGCTCCAGCATCTTCTCCATCGGGACGACGGCGAAGCGCCCGCTGAGCAGGAAGGCGAGGACCATCGAGGCGATCATGACGACCGTGCCGAGCCAGACCATCGTGTCGATCGGCAGCGTGTAGGCACCCACGACCCGGGCGACACACTCACCGAGCAGGACCGTGCCCCACACCAGCGAGAACGTCCGCTCGGCCTTCCGGAACGGCTCGGAGCCGGCCGCCAGCCGGTCCCAGGCGGCGGCCCGCGCCGCGTCACCCTTCACGAGGAACGGCTTCATGCCCGGCGTCATCATCGGCCGCCCGAGCCGCACGGACACCAGGACACCGATGCCGATCGCGCTGCTGACCCCGCTGTCCTTCGCCAGCATCAGCCGCGGGTCACCGGCGACCAGGCTGAGCGCGAGCCCGACCACGTTGACGAGAAGGATCAGCCCGGCGAGCATGTTCGCCTTGCGCTCCCTCACCACGCTCCACACGGTCCGCACGGCCGGCACGACGCTGCTCCAGCCGAGGGCCGCCATCGTGCTCATCCCGAACCCGTTCTTGAGCAGGTAGTACGACCCGACGGGCACCGCCACGTCCACGATCAGCGGCAGGAAGCTCGGCCGGGGACCGGCGGTCCCCGGGGTCGTGACCGTGTCCGTCCGGGCGGCGCGGGTGGTCTCTCCGGTGCTGATCCCGGCGGCGGTGATGCTCATGATCGGGTCCCCTCGTCGTCGCTGTGTACGTCCCGTTTCGATGTACTCAGCTTCGCGGCCGGACCCCACCCGCCGACAGAAACGATCGTCCGGAGCTCGGCATGACAAATGTCAGCGCCCGCCGATGGGTTCCGTCATACCAGCAGGTCAGCCAACTCCCCCATGTCGGAGAAGAGTTGGGTGGCGCCGGTCAGTCTGTCGGCCGGTGTCATGGCGGTGAACCCGTACACGTCCATCCCGGCCGCGTTGGCCGCCTGTACGCCCAGCGGACTGTCCTCGACGACGGCACACCTCTCCGGTCGTACGCCCATGCTCTCGGCGGCGTGGAGGAACAGATCGGGGGCCGGCTTGCCCCGCCCGACGTCCTGCGAGCTGAAGACCCGTCCCTCGTCGAACCACCGGTCGAGCCCCGTCGTCCGGTGTCCGACCCGGATCCGCTCGTGACTCCCGGAGGAGGCCACGCAGTACGGCACCCCGTCCGCGGCCAGTTTCTCCAGCACCTGGCCGGCTCCGGGGACGGGCTTCAGCTCCCGCTCGAAGGCGGCGAAGACGCGCGCGTGGAACACGTCGTCGAAGTCGTCCGGCAGCCGCCGTCCGGTGCGCTCCAGGACCAGGTCGTGGATGCGGTGCATCGCGGAGCCCATGTAGTCACGCAGGGAGTCCTCGTACGAGGTGGGATGCCCCAGCTCGGTGAGATAGGCGGCCAGCAAGGTGTTGGAGATCGGTTCGCTGTCCACCAGGACGCCGTCATTGTCGAAAATAATCAGGTCGTAGCGCATATCAAAGACCCTAAACGCAGAAAACCCCCGGACCGGTATCCCCGGTCCGGGGGTTTTCTCAAAAATTGTTCGGCGGCGTCCTACTCTCCCACAGGGTCCCCCCTGCAG
>NZ_JBIBSY010000031.1:0-16073 GCF_043078065.1 Streptomyces sp. NPDC015532
GCCGGTACATCGATGCCCGTCGCCACCGACGCCCACCCCTCACCCAACGGCGACGGGCTGATGCACCGGCACGGCCCCGACCCACAACGCACCCGCACCGACCGACACCCGCAGACGCAGGCGCACCCGAGTTACGGCTGGGACGTCTCCGCCTCCAGGCTCGCCCGTGTGGCCGGGCCGTACACCCCCGGATCGTCTCCCGCGATGCCCCGGGCCCACTGGTACCAGCGCACGGCGTCTTCGAGGCGGCGGTCGAACTGGCCGTCGGCCTTCCGCATGTACATCCTCAGCTGGCTCAGCCGGAGCTGGAGCTCGGTCACCTCGGACCCGCTGTCGCCGCGCCGCAGGGTGGGCCCGGCCACTGCGTTCGGAACGCCGCCCCCGGTGGAATCCACGGATCCGGTCGCGGTCGCTGTCGGGCTCGGGCGCGCGGACGTCGGCGACGCCGAGGCCGAAGAGGACGGGCTCGCCGACGTGTCCGACTCGGACGCCGACGGCGACGGGCTCGCGCTCGCCGAGGCCGACGGGGACGCCGAGGCGGAACCCGTCGAGGACGCGCTCGCCGACGGCACCGCGGAGGCCGTGTCGGACAGGACGTCCGGGGCGCTCGCCCTGACGTCCTTGGGCTGGCCCTCGTCCCGCGCGGGAGGGTCGTAGGAGAGCAGGCCGCTCGCGACCCCCGCCGCGGCCGCCACCGTCACCACGACTCCGGTGACGGCCAGGAGGCCACTGCGCCGGCGACGCCTGGAGCGCCCCGCGGACGAGGCTTCCCGGCCGGGCTCCGAGGAGCGCGCGTTCTCGTGGAAGAGGCGGACGTCGGTGGCGCGCGCCTCCGAGGGGAGCGCCTTCAGCCGCATGGTCGCGTCGGCCGGCATCGGTGCCGACGGTGTGGTCACCTCCGGCGGCAGCGGTGCCGAGCGTTGGGTGACGTCCGCCGGTACCGGGGCCAGTCGCATGGTCGCGTCGGCCGGGATCGCGGAGAGCTGCATGGTCGAAGCGGCCGCGTCCTCTCCGCCCGCGGGGGGCATCGGCATCCCTCCGGCCGGCTGGGCGCCGGCCACGGGGTCCGCCGGCTCGACGCCGCCGACCGGTGCGCCGCCGTGAACGCGCGGCTCGCCGCCGTTCACCCGCGTGGCGTCGGCCGCCCAGGCCCCGCCGCCCGGAGGTGCCCCATGGGCGCTCACGGGCGCCGAGGTGCCCTCCGGCGTCCAGGTGCCCGCTTCGGCGGCCGCCCAGGGCTCACCGGCCGTCGGGGCGGCCTGCCAGGGGCCCCCGGCCGGGCCGGCCGGACCCGGGGTGCCGGCGCCCTCGGCGGGTCCCCAGCCCCCTCCGAAGTGCCCGGGGTACTCCGTACCCAGTTCTACGTAGGGCCGTATGCGCAGCGGGTTGAAGTCCTCCGCCGCCGCGGCCTCCGCCGAGCGCTCGTCGCGCAGGGCGTCGGACGCCCTGCTGGTACAGGCGCAGGACGGGGTGCCGTCCTGCGCCCGGTGTGCGGCGCACTCGGGGCAGACATGCCCGGTCGGTTCAGTCACGAGTGGGTCCCTCCCCCCTGAAAACTCCAGTGATTATCCGGACGACCTTCATACAACCTTCAAGCAGCCCCCCTAAAACGTGGATTCCGGTTGGCTCGACAGGCCATAACCGGACACACCGATCAGGATGGAGGGTGACCGGGACCCTCGGTGCTCAGGGAGGCCGCATGACCGGGGACGCGCACGGTTCCGACACACCGTCCGGCCAGGTGCCGGACGGGGCGGAGGCGCCGGCCGGCGGCGGCACGGGCGGACCGCCCGGACTGCACGACTCGGTCGAGGTGAGCGAGTCGGCGGTGCGCCGCCGCAGCGCGGCGGCGACCGACGCCCGGGGCACGGTGCACGGCAGCGTCTTCGTGTCCATCGGCGCCCTGCTGCTCGGCATGCTGCTGGCCGCGCTGGACCAGACGATCGTGTCCACCGCGCTGCCGACCATCGTGAGCGACCTCGGCGGTCTGGAGCACCTCTCCTGGGTGGTCACGGCGTACCTGCTCGCGTCGACGGCGGCGACCCCGCTGTGGGGCAAGCTCGGCGATCAGTACGGCCGCAAGAAGCTCTTCCAGACGGCGATCGTGATCTTCCTGATCGGGTCGGCGCTGTGCGGCATGTCGCAGAACATGGGCGAGCTGATCGCCTTCCGGGCGTTGCAGGGACTCGGCGGCGGCGGACTGATGGTGCTGTCGATGGCCATCGTCGGCGACCTCGTCCCGCCGCGCGAACGGGGCAAGTACCAGGGGCTGTTCGGAGCGGTGTTCGGCGCGACGAGTGTGCTGGGGCCGCTGCTCGGCGGGCTGTTCACGGAACACCTGAGCTGGCGCTGGGTCTTCTACATCAACCTGCCCGTCGGTGTCGTGGCGCTCGCGGTGATCGCCGCGGTCCTGCACATCCCGAAGAAGTCGGCACGGCATGTCATCGACTACGCCGGTACGTTCCTGATCGCCGCGGTCGCCACCTGCCTGGTCCTGGTGGCCTCGCTGGGCGGCACCACCTGGGACTGGGGCTCGCCGCAGGTCATCGGTCTCGTGATCGTCGGCGTGGTCCTCGGCGTCGCCTTCGTCGCGGTGGAGCGGCGCGCGGCCGAACCCGTTCTGCCGCTCAAGCTGTTCCAGGTGCACACCTTCACGCTGTCCGCGATCATCAGCTTCATCGTGGGGTTCGCGATGTTCGGCGCGATGACCTATCTGCCGACGTTCCTCCAGGTCGTGCAGGGCGTCTCGCCCACGATGTCCGGCGTGCACATGCTGCCGATGGTGTTCGGGCTGCTGCTGTCCTCCACGGTCTCCGGCCAGATCGTCAGCCGTACCGGCCGCTGGAAGGTGTTCCCGGTCGCCGGCACCGGCGTCACCGCCCTCGGTCTGCTCCTGCTGCACCAGCTCGACGAGAACAGCAGCACGGGCGAGATGAGCGCGTACTTCTTCGTGTTCGGCCTGGGCCTCGGCCTGGTCATGCAGGTGCTGGTCCTCATCGTGCAGAACGCGGTGTCGTACGAGGATCTGGGCGTCGCCACCTCCGGGGCGACCTTCTTCCGGTCCATCGGCGCCTCGTTCGGCGTCGCGATCTTCGGCACGGTCTTCGCGGGCCGCCTCGGCGACAACCTGACCAAGGCACTGGGCGGGCAGCAGCTTCCACCCGGCATCACCACGGACTCCCTGAAGGCCGACCCGAAGGGGATCGCCCAGCTTCCCGCGGACCTCAAGCCGTCCGTCCTGCACGCGTTCGCGACCTCGATCACCGATGTCTTCCTGTACGCGGCCCCGGTCGCCCTGCTCGGTTTCGTGCTGGCCTGGTTCCTGCGCGAGGACAGACTGCGCGGCTCCGTCACGGCCCCCGACGTCACGGAGACACTCGCCAGCAACCCGGTCGAGCGGTCGTCGTACGACGAGGTGTGCCGGGCACTGTCCGTGCTCGGCACCCGCGAGGGGCGCCGCGAGATCTACGAGAAGATCACCGCGCGCGCGGGCTACGACCTGCTGCCGGCGGCGAGCTGGCTGCTGCTGCGGATCAAGAAGTACGGGTGGGCCGAGCCCGCTCTGCTGTCCGAGCACAGCGCCGTACCCCTGGACGTCGTGCTGGCCGCCGCCCGCCAGATCGAGGAACGCCGGCTCGCCCGCCGCGAGGGCCTGGACCTGGTCCTGACCGACGAGGGCCGTGTCGTCGCCGGGAATCTGTCACGGGCCCGCGAGGAGTCCCTCGCCGAACTCCTGGGCGACTGGTGGGCCCCGGACCGTCCGACCGACCTCACCAAGCTGGTCGCGGAGCTGAACGAGGAGATGTGCGGCTCCGACGCGGAGCGGCCCCACGAGCGCATGCTGCTCGGCCGGCCCGAGGGGGAAATGGGCTGACCGTCAGCCGGTCAGATCCTTCCGGAACCAGTGCTCGGCGTAGGCCTCGTCGTTGTGCGCCGGGGTCTCCTCGTACCCGTGCCGGGCGTACAGGGCCCGCGCCTCGACGAGGTCGGAGCGGGTGTCGAGGACGAGCCGCCGGGCGCCCAGGCCACGGGCGGCGGCCTCGGCGGCCGCCAGCAGGAGCGGGGCCGCCCCCTTGCCGCGCAGGTCCGCGCGGACGAAGACGCGGCTCAGCTCGCCCGTCGTGGCGTCGAGCATCCGCACCCCCGCCGTGCCGCCGGGCTCACCGTCGTGGCGGGCGACCAGCAGCACACCCGTCGGCGGGGCGAACTCGGCGCCCGGCTGTGCGGCGATCTCCCGCTCCAGCTCGTCGGGATCCGTCGTACGCCCCTCGTGCACCTGGTACCACCGGTCGCTGACCTCCGTGTAGTACGCCCGCCAAAGCGCTTGGGGCGCAGGGGAGTCGAAGGGTTCGGGGGCCACGCTCCAGGAGCCTCGCGTGCCGGTAGACGATCGGGTCATGGACGCCATTGTCGGCGGCCGCCGCCCCCGGCGCGCAACCGGATAAGGAGCTCGGCCGAACAGGGCGACGCGGAGAGGGGGTTGACGGCCCGCGCGGCCCCGGGGCCGTTTGAGGAGCTGGTTCCGGGCAACCCGGTCCGAGAACCGGCCCGTTGGGTCGAGAACCGGGAAGGCACCCATGTCCACAGGCGTGATCATCGTTCTGATCATCGTGGCGGCCGTTGCCGTTGTCGCGGCCGCCCTGATCCTCCTCGCCCGAAGGCCGCCGGGCGGGCGCACCCTGCGGCGGCGCTTCGGACCCGAGTACGACCGGACCGTCGCCCGGCACGACGGCGACACCCAGGCCGCCGAACGCGACCTCAACGAGCGGGTGAAGCGGCACGGCGCGCTGCAGGCGCGGCCGCTGGAACCCGCCGCCCGGGAACGGTACGCGGCCGGCTGGACGGCCGCCCAGGAACGCTTCGTCGACTCCCCCCGGGAGGCGGTGGCCGAGGCCGACCGGCTGCTCGGCGAGCTGGCCGGAGCACGCGGATTCCCCGACGGGGACCGCTACGAGGAGCAGGTGTCCGCGCTCTCCGTCCACCACGGACACCATGTTCACGGCTACCGCAGCGTGCACCGGGCCGCACTGGCCCGCACCAGCGGGAACGCGAACGGGAACGGGAGTGCCGACACCGAGAAGCTGCGCGAGGCCATGCTGGAGGCCCGCGACCTCTTCGACGACCTGCTGACCCCGACCCGCGAGGACAGCTCGCCCGGCCGGGTGCGCGACACGGACGATGTGAGCGAGCCGCCGGCCGCCCGTCCGGAGCGCAGCAGGCGCTTCGCCCTGACCAAGGACGCCCGGCGCGCCGAGCCCGAGCCGGCGACGGCGAGCGCAGGGCGCACCGAGCCGACCGAGCCGGCCGAGAGCACCGGGCGTACCTATAGCGCCGAGAGCGCCGAGAGCGCCGAGAGCACCGAGAACAGCACCAAGACCTCTACCCCCGACACTCGCTCCCACCTTCCCTGGTCCTTCACCAGGCGTCAGGCGAAGGGGAGTTGAGGAAAGTGAGCGCCATGAAGCCAGAACAGGATTCCGAGCGGACCCCGTCCCGCGAGACCGCTGCCATGAAGGGCCGTGTGACCCCGGTACCCCCCGGGCGTTCCTCGGACGACCGGGCTGACGAGAACCGCGGTGAGGCCGAGGAGGTGTCGCGCCGCGAGGCCTTGAAGGGCCACGTGGACCCCGCGTCCACCGAGACCGCTCCGGGCACCCCGGACAAGACCGGCACCGTGGACAGGAACGCCACCGTGGACAGGAACGGCGCCCCGGACAGGAACGGTGCCTTGGACAGGAGCAGCGCCCCGGACAAGACCGGCACCCTGGACAGGAACAGCAGTACTCCGGACAGGAACAGTGCCCCGGACAGGAACGGCGGCCGTGCCACCGACGGTGACGGCCGGGCAGTCCGTCCGGCCGGGACCGGTGCGACGGCCCGCGCGACCACCGGCGCCGACCTCGACGAGCGAGAGGCACCGGGCGACGACCGTACGGGGCGTACGGGCGCCGGCGCCGCATCCCGCGCGTCCGGGACTCCCGGAGGCTCCGGGCAGCGCCCCGCGCCCCGTGACGCCGGGGGAACGCCCCCCGGGAGCGGCTCGGCGGACACCGAGGACCGTGCGGGCGACTCCGCCGGGCGCGACGAGCGGATGCTGCCGCTGGACGAGCACGACAAGTTCTCGCTGCGGATGCGGCACGCGGTCGGCGGCTTCGTCGACGGGCCGCAGGCCGCCGTCGAGGAGGCCGACCATGTGCTGGAGGAACTCGCGGGCCGGTTCACCGAAGCCGTGACCCGGCGGCGGCGCGACCTGCGGACGTCCTGGAAGTCCGGCGGCGAGGGCAAGGCGACGGACCCCGACACCGAGCAGCTCCGGCTCGCCCTGCGGGACTACCGGGAGATGACCGAGCGGCTCCTGCGGCTCTGAGCCGGCTCCACACCCTCCCCGCGAAGTGAGGCCGCGTCCCGGACCATGCCCCGGGACGCGGCCTCACGTCCTTAGTGCCGCCTCACGGCGCCCGGCTGAGACTCGGCCCGTCGGCCCGCCGAACGCGCCGGCCCGCCGAAGTACGGACGGTTGCGGCCGGACCGCCTCCGGCGGCACGTCGTCCGCCCCGGCTCACGCGGATCCGGCTTCACCCCGCTCGTCGGGCCCCGGGCCGCCGGGGGCCGGGCTCTCGCGGGCCGCGTGCCACTCCCCGACGATCTTCTCCACGTCGTACGGCTTGAGCCCGAGCGGAGGTCCGGGCGGTGGCTTGAACATGACCTCGCGGATCTTGGCGTTGATGTCCTCGACGGCCCGCCGCACCGCCCGCTCCGAGGGAAGCCCGGAAACCG
This sequence comes from Streptomyces sp. NPDC015532, assembly GCF_043078065.1. NCBI lineage: Bacteria > Bacillati > Actinomycetota > Actinomycetes > Kitasatosporales > Streptomycetaceae > Streptomyces > Streptomyces sp. NPDC015532. The sequence goes on from NZ_JBIBSY010000031.1 coordinate 6,778, forward strand.
CCGCGAGCACGTCCTCCGCCTCCTTGCGCAGGGCCAGTGTGGGCGGCAGGACCGACAGACCCTCGCGGGCCATCTTCCGCTTGATCCACCAGAGTTCGTCGTACGGAGTGTCGGTGATCGCCGGCAGCGGCTTGCCCGCGCCGGGGAGTTCCGTGAATTCGCCGCGGGCCTCCGCCTGGCGGATCTGTCGGTCGACCCAGGACTCGAAGCTGACACCGGGTGGCTTGCGCTCGGTCATGAGTCCATTGTGCCGGAGGTCACACGGCGAGGGGAAAGGTCGAATTATCATGCGGCGGCGACGGGGCAACGACGTTCCCCGGCGGGACAATTGGACCAGCACCTCACGAAGGAGCGCGCGTTGCTCGAACTCACCATGGCCTCGGTGTCCGGAGGGGACGTCGGAGCGACGGCCGGGATGCAGATGGCCGACGCGCCGAGCGACCCCGGAGCCATGCTGCGGGTGGGTAGGGACCGGGCCGTGTGCCGTCTCGCGACCCCCGACGACTGGCTGTTCGTCTCCCGGGTCCACCTGGAGTTCCAGTGCGGCCCGGACGGCTCCTGGCAGGTCACCTGGCTCCGGGGCTCCCACGCGGAGCCGTCCTCCGAGGTCCGGCTGATCCTGACGGGACTGCATCCCCAGCCGGTTCCGTACGGCGGGACGGCCAGACTCCCGGCGGGCGGCTCCGGTGAGCTCGTCATCCAGGACCGCACCGGGCCCCACACCGTGAACGTGGGCTTCTACCACGAGCTCTAGGACCGGTGCGGCGGTGCGGGGCGGGACCGGCGGTCAGGCTTCCACGCGGGCCAGGGCGAACCCGTCGTATCCCTTGACGCCCACCGTCTGAAGCGCCGTTCCGTTCAACTTCGGGTGGGAGGCGATCAGTTCGAGCGCGGCCCGGGTGCCCAGCACGCTCGGGTCGGTGCTCGACGCGTCGGTGACCGCTCCGCCGCGGACCACGTTGTCGAGGACGATCACGCTGCCGGGCCGGGTGAGCCGGACCGCCCACTCGATGTAGTGGGGGTTGTTCACCTTGTCCGCGTCGATGAAGACGAGGTCGAACGGCTCCGGGTTCTCGTCCGCCAGCTTCGGCAGGGTCTCCAGGGCGGGACCCACCCGCACCTCGGCGATCGTGTCGAGGCCCGCCCGCGCGAGGTTGGCGCGGGCGACCTCGGCGTGCCGGGGGTCGTACTCGAGGGTGATCAGCTGCCCGTCGGCGGGCAGCGCGCGGCCCAGCCAGATCGTGCTGTAACCGCCGAGTGTGCCGATCTCCAGGATGCGGCGGGCGCCCTGGATCTCGGCGATCAGCCGGAGCAGCTTCCCGTGGTTCGGCGCGACGTTGATCGGAGGCAGTCCGGCCGCGTCGCTGTCGTGCAGCGCGGCGGCGAGGATCTCGTCGGCGGGGGCCAGGAGGTTCGTGAAGTGGTCGTCGACGTCTTTCCAGAGCTGAGACTCGCTCATGCACCGGGCCTTTCCTAGCCTAGTTAGATGCGCTAAAGACTTCTGGGACCGAACCTAGCCGTCGGCGCTCCCGCCTGCCAGCGGGATTCGGGCCCCGCGCGCCGACGGCGTCCGGGCCTCACGGATGTCAGCGGCTCGCGGGTTCCACGGCGGGCGCCGAGCCCGGCAGGGGCCGGCCCGCGGACTCCGTCATGAACCAGACCGCCGCACCGCCGATGACGGCCGCGGCCATCATGTAGTACGCGGGCATCATCATGTTCCCGGTCGCTCCGATGAGGGCGGTGACGACCAGCGGGGTCGTTCCGCCGAAGAGCGAGACGGAGACGTTGAAGCCGATCGAGAGCGAGCCGTAGCGGACCCGTGTCGGGAAGAGCGCCGGGAGCGCGGCGGGCATCGCGGCCGTGAAGCAGACCAGCAGCAGGCCGAGCGCGCCCATGCCGAGCGCGACGGCGAGCAGGCTGCCCTGGCGGATCAGCAGCAGGGCCGGCACGGACAGGGCGAGGAAGCCGGCGCAGCCCGCGGCGATCACCGGTCGGCGGCCGATCCGGTCGGTCAGGGCGCCCGCGAACGGCTGCACGACCATCATCAGCGCCATCACGCCGAGGACCACGAGCAGACCGTGCGTCTCGTCGTACTTGAGCTCGCTGGTCAGGTAGCTCGGCATGTAGGACAGCAGCATGTAGTCGGTGACGTTGAAGACCAGCACCAGGCCCACGCACAGGAGCAGGGTGCGCCACTGGCCGGTGACCATCTCACGCAGCGGCACCTTGGGGCGGGCCGCCTCGGACTTCTCGAGCTCCGCGGCGAAGGCCGGGGTCTCCTCGAGGCGCATCCGCAGATACAGGCCGACGACGCCCATCGGGCCCGCGATCAGGAACGGGACGCGCCAGCCCCAGGACAGCAGGTCGTCGGTGGACAGCAGGGCGGTCATCAGGGTCACCAGACCCGCGCCGCCGATGTAACCGGCCAGCGTGCCGAACTCCAGCCAGCTGCCGAAGAAGCCGCGCTTCTTGTCGGGCGCGTACTCGGCGATGAAGGTCGAGGCGCCCGCGTACTCGCCGCCGGTGGAGAAGCCCTGCACCAGACGGGCCGCCAGCAGCAGGACCGGAGCGCCGACGCCGATGGTGGCGTACGACGGGATCAGACCGATCGCGAAGGTGCCGGCCGCCATCATGATCATGGTGAGGGCGAGGACCTTCTGGCGGCCGATCCGGTCGCCGAGCGGGCCGAAGACCATGCCGCCGAGCGGGCGGACGAGGAAGGCCGCGGCGAAGGCGCCGAAGGTCGCGAGGAGCTGGGCGGTCGGGTTGCCCGAGGGGAAGAAGACCTTGCCCAGGGTCACGGCGATGTAGCTGTAGACGCCGAAGTCGAACCATTCCATCGCGTTGCCGAGCGCCGCCGCCTTCACGGCGCGCCTGACGAGCGCGGGGTCGGTGACGGTGACCTCGGGGGAGACGGGGCGGGCGGGAGCGGGGACGCGTACGGCGGGGGCCGTCGGGGTCGCGGTCGGCAAGGGCCTTCCTTTCGCCGGGGACAGGGACGGGTCCGCCCGGGGGCGGGCCGAGGGCTCGCACAGGTGACCCGTGGGTCGCCCGGGGTGGACCGACGGCCTGCCCGGAGGCGGGCCGAAAAGCGACCTTAGGCCTGTTCGTCCCCGTCACGTGAGGTACGCGGCCGGCCGCGCAGCGCACATAAAGGCCGCGTACGCAGGCGTGACGGGGTGGTCGAAGCCGTCCCGCCGGAGGCTCGTCTGTGATCCATGTCGCGGGGCCGGCGGGGAACCGGCCGCTTCGCCGACCGTCGACATTCGGACAAAAAAGGAGAAGCCGTCGGGCCGATCGAGGGCTCCCGCCGCTCCCGGCGAGGGTGGCCGTGACACGCGAGATCCTGATATGGGTTGACATAAGGGATCTGTGAGGCACGGACCGGTCAATGGGTCGGGAGGGTCGACGAGGCGTGGCGAACGTGGAGCACGGCGGACGGCCGGGCGAAGGCAGCCTCGTGGGAGCGCCGGAGACCGTGCGAGCACGGCTGCGCGCGCTGCGCGTCGGGCTCTGGGCGGTCGCCGCGGTACTGGCCGTACGGCAGGTCGCCGCCGTCCTCAGCACCCCCAAGGCGGACCGGCTGACGGATCTGGAGACCTGGGTCGGCCCGAACGGCGTACTGCACGTGAACGGCTCGCTGTACGACTCGACACGGTTCACCGGCACCCCGTTCGGCGGCCTCGTCCTCAAACCCCTCACCCGGTCGGCCGAACAGGCCCTCGGCTGGGGCTGGACCTTCGGCACCCTGCTGCTCGTCGTGGCGCTCGGCCTGGTGGCCGCCCGCGCCCTGCCGCCTCCCGTGAGCCGGCGTACGTCGCTGCTCGCCGCGCCCGTGGCCGTCAGCCTGCTGATGCTGTCGCTCCCCGTACGCAACGCGCTCTACCTCGGCCAGACCAGCATCATCCCGGTGCTGCTCGTCCTGCTCGGCTGCTTCGTCGTCCGCGGGGAACGCCTCTGCGGGGTCCTCATCGGGCTCGCGGCGGCCCTCCAGCCGACCGTGCTGCTCTTCACGCCGCTGCTCTGGTTCACCGGCCGCCGCCGCGCCGCCGTCTCCACCGGGGCCACGTTCGCCGCCCTCACCGCGCTCGCCTGGGCCGCGATGCCGCACGACTCGAACACGTACTGGGTGCACCACCTGGCGGGCGTCGGCCTCGGCAAGGACGCCGACGACCTCGCCAACCAGTCCCTGCACGGCGCGCTGCTCCGGCTCGGTCTCACCGGGCCGCTGGAGGTCGGGCTCTTCCTGGCGCTCGGCGCGGCCGTCGCCGTCGTCGGACTCCGCCGCGCGGTGCGCTACGCCCGCGACGGACAGTTGCTGCTCGCCGTCGCGGTGACCGGCTGCGTCGCCGTCGTCGTCTCGCCCACCACGTGGCAGCACCAGGTGCTGTGGGTGCTGCTCGCGCTCGTCGGCCGGGTCGGCCGGAAGACCTCGGACCGCTATGTGTGGCCCGTCGCGGTCGTCCTCGTCATGACCCTGCCCGCCCGGATGATGCTGCCGGACATGCCGGCGCTCGAACCGCTGCGTGACAACGTGGTGCTGATCACCGCGCTGGCCGCCGCCATCGCCGTACCGTTCCTGTCCCGTACGTCCGCGTACTACCGGGCCCCGGTCCCCGCCGACCACGCGGCACCCCTCCCCACCCGGTGGAAGCGGGTCCCGCTGCTGCCGTCCGGCCGGGTCCTCACCCGGACGAACCTGCTGCTCGAACTGCTCCTGATCCGCGTCGGGTACTCCGCCTACCAGCAGGTCAGGCTGGCCGCGACGGGCGGCACCAACGCGGGCGGGAGGGCCGCCGCCGAGCGTCACGGCGAGCAGATCCTCGCCGTCGAGCGGTTCCTGCACCTGGACATCGAGCACTGGGTCAACCACTCGGTGGTCCAGGTCCCCTTCCTGAGGGATTTCTTCGACTTCTACTACCAGTCGTTCCACTTCGGTGTCCCGCTCACCATCCTCGCCGTGCTCTACGTCCGCCGCCCGGCCGACCACCGCTGGGCCCGCTCCGCCCTCGGTTTCGCCACCCTCCTCGCCCTCGTCGGCTTCTGGCTCTACCCGCTCGCCCCGCCGCGCCTGATGCCGGGCCTCGGCATGATCGACACCGTGCACGGCGTGCAGGACTTCTCCAAGCCCGACTACGGCACGCTGACCGAGCTGACGAACCAGTACGCGGCGATGCCCTCGCTGCACTTCGGCTGGGCCCTGTGGTGCGGGGTCGTCATCGCGGTGCTGGCGCCCCGGTGGTGGATGAAGGCGCTGGGCCTGCTGCACCCGCTGCTGACGCTCTCCTCGATCGTGGCGACCGGGAATCACTGGGTCCTGGACGCCGGCGGCGGCGCGGCGGTGGTCGCGGCGGGCTTCGGGCTGACGTATCTCCTCACCGGCCCGCGGTCCCGGACGCCCGTGGAACCGGTCGGGGCGGGTGTGAAACCGCCGGTCCGTGCGGTGGGCCGGACACCGGGCTGATCCGGTCGGACGCCAGGCTGATCCGGTCGGGTCACGTGCCTGGGCTGGTCCGGTGCCGTGTTCCGGGCGGGAGCGGGGCGGGGCGGTGTGCGCCGAGGTGGTGTGCGGGTGGCTGAGGCTGAGGGCGCGGGTGCGTGTGCCGGGGGAGGGCGCGGGTCTCGGGGGAGGCAGAGGCGGGCGCGGGGGATGTGCCTCTGCCTCCCTCGGGACGGGCCGACGGCGCCGGGAGGCCGTCGGCCCGGGCGTGCGGCACCCGCTACGCGCGACGGACCTGGAGTTCCTTGACGCCGTTCAGCCAGGCGGAGCGGAGGCGGCGCGGATCGCCCGCCAGCGACAGATCCGGCATCGCGTCGGCGATCGCGTTGAAGATCAGGTCGATCTCCAGCGTGGCCAGGGACCTGCCGAGGCAGAAGTGCGGACCGCCGCCGCCGAAGCCGAGGTGCGGGTTGGGGTCACGGGTGATGTCGAAGACCTCGGGGTTCTCGAACACCTCGGGATCGTTGTTGGCGGAGGAGTAGAAGATGCCGACGCGATCGCCCTTCCTGATCCGCTGCCCGCCCAGTTCGGTGTCCTGGGTGGCGGTGCGCTGGAAGGCGACGACGGGGGTCGCCCAGCGGACGATCTCCTCGGCGGTGGTCTTCGGCCGTTCCCGCTTGTACAGCTCCCACTGGTCGGGGTGGGTGAGCAGGGCGTGCATCCCGTGGGTGATGGCGTTGCGGGTCGTCTCGTTGCCGGCGACCGCCAGCAGCAGGACGAAGAAGCCGAATTCGTCGGTGGCGAGGTTCCCCTCGTCCTCCGCCGCCACCAGTGTGCTGACGATGTCCTTGGCGGGGCACTGCTTGCGGTCCGCCGCCATGTTCATCGCGTACGAGATGAGTTCGGTGGCCGACTCGGCGCCGATCTCCTCGGTGATCGCGTACTCCGGATCGTCGTACGCCACCATCTTGTTGGACCAGTCGAAGATCTTGACGCGGTCCTCCTGCGGGACCCCGATGAGCTCCGCTATCGCCTGGAGCGGAAGTTCGCAGGCGACCTGGGTGACGAAGTCGAAGGAGCCGTCGGGGGCGGCCTGCGCGAGCGCGTTCGCGACGATCGAACCGGCGCGGGCGCGCAGCGCGTCCTCCAGCGAGCGGATGGCGCGCGGGGTGAAGCCGCGCTGCACGATCTGACGGACCCGGGTGTGTTCGGGCGGGTCCATGTTCAGCATGATGAGCCGCTGGACCTCGATCTGCTCGCGCTGGATGTGCTCGTTGAAGCGGATGACGGCGGTGTTGAGGAACGAGGAGAACAGTTCGGGGTGCGTCGAGACGTACTTGACGTCCGAGTGCCGGGTGACGGCCCAGTAGCCGTCGTCCTCGAAGCCGGCGACACCGGGCTGCTGGGGGATCCAGTGGACCGGTTCGGCCCGGCGCAACGCGGCGAACTCCGGGAGGGGCACGCGGTGGTGCAGCACATCGGGGTCGGTGAAATCGAACCCGTCGGGCAGCGCTGGACAGGACATCGGCAACTCCAGGGGCGCTTCTGACGGTCCATCAGGAAAGAGGAATCGCCGTGAAGGTAGTAACGGGTTCTACAAGTGGCAAGAGGCGCGGGCCCCCCAATTGCGTGCGGGATTCGTACAGATCACGACTTCGGGAGCTGCACGACCCTTGCGGCGTGGGGGGTTCGCTCAGCAAACTGCACGCAGAACTGGTACGCGTTCTAGTTCTGCGCGGTGGGTGGGCCGGGACGCCCCGCGCTGCGCGGGTCAGCTGGGCCTGACCGTCGGGCAGGCCTGAGGAGAGGACGAGCCCCCATGGCCGCGGAACCCGTGATCGTCGAAGCCGTACGGACCCCCATCGGCAAGCGCGGTGGCGCGCTCGCCAACCTGCACCCCGCCTATCTCCTGGGCGAGACCTACCGTGAACTCCTCGGCCGCACCGGCATCCCCGCCGACTGCGTCGAGCAGATCGTCGGCGGCACGGTGACCCACGCCGGCGAGCAGTCGATGAACCCCGCGCGCACCGCCTGGCTGACGGTGGGACTGCCCTACGAGACGGCGGCGACGACGGTCGACTGTCAGTGCGGCTCCTCGCAGCAGGCCTCCCACATGGTCGCCAACATGATCGCGGCGGGTGTCATCGACGTCGGGATCAGCTGCGGTGTCGAGGCGATGTCGCGGGTGCCGCTGGGCTCGGGGTCCAAGCACGGTCCCGGCAAGCCGTTCCCCGACGAGTGGAACGTCGACCTGCCGAACCAGTTCGAGGCGGCCGAACGGATCGCGCGCCACCGCGGACTGACCCGGGAGAACGTCGACTCCCTCGGGCTCATCTCGCAGGAACGGGCCGCTGTGGCCTGGTCCGAGGAGCGGTTCAAGCGCGAGACGTACGCCGTGCAGGTGCCCACCACCGAGGACGAACAGCGGGCGGGACAGGGCATGTGGCGGCTCGTCGACCGGGACGAGGGGCTGCGCGACACGTCCATGGAGGCACTGGCGAAGCTGAAGCCGGTGATGCCGACGGCCGTTCACACGGCCGGCAACTCCTCCCAGATCTCGGACGGCGCGGCCACCATCCTGTGGGCGTCGAAGCGCATGGCGCGGGCGCTGAAACTGCGGCCGCGGGCGCGCATCGTGGCCCAGGCGCTGGTGGGTTCGGACCCGCACTTCCATCTGGACGGTCCGATCGACGCCACCCGGGCTGTGCTCGGCAAGGCGGGGATGTCGTTGAAGGACATCGACCTCGTCGAGATCAACGAGGCCTTCGCGTCCGTGGTGCTGAGCTGGGCGCAGGTCTTCGGGCAGGACCTGGAGAAGGTGAACGTGAACGGGGGCGGGATCGCGCTCGGGCATCCCGTGGGGGCCACGGGGGCTCGGCTCATCACCACGGCGCTGCATGAACTGGAGCGTGCGGACAAGGAGTTCGCGCTGATCACGATGTGTGCGGGTGGGGGGCTGGCTACCGGGACCATCATTCAGCGGCTGTGAGCGGCTGTGGCTGGGCTTGCCATGGCTCGGCTCTGGTGGGTTCACTCCCGGCCGGAGGTCGTCACGGCCAGTGCCGCCGGGACGAGCGCGGCGATCAGCAGGGGGAGGGCGAGGCCGTGGTTGAGGACGAGCCACGCGCCGAGCAGGGCGCCTGCGGCCATCGCCAGCACGGAGGCGGTCCGGCGCGGGGAGTGGTGGCCCGCGCCGCCGCCGAGGCGGGAGTCGGCGGCCAGGCCCGTCAGGGTCATCGTCAGGACGGTGGTGGTCAGGTCGGCGACGCCGAGCCTGCGGACCGTCGCGTTGCGCAGGCCCATCGCGAACGCCGTGACGGCGATCACGGTGTAGGTGGTGGCGGTGGCGTGGGGGGCGGCGAAGGCCGCCGCCGCGCAGGCGAGCGTCAGGACGGCTTCGGCGGCGAACGCGGTGCGGGCCCAGGTGCGGCGTGAGCCGTCGCTCAGCCGCACCGCCGTTCGTCCGCCGGTCGCGGCGCCCGCCGCGAAGCAGCACAGCGAGGTGAGGGTGTGCGCCACGGAGAAGCCGGGTGCTCCGGCCGCGGCGAAGCCGAGCACCACCACGTTGCCGGTCATGTTCGCCGTGAAGACGTGGCCCAGGCCCAGGTAGCTCACCGCGTCGATGAGTCCGCTGACCACGGTCAGCGACAGCAGCGCGGGCACGAGGCGGAGGCCTCGTGACTCAGGGTCGTTCGGCTTGTCCGTCCCGGTGGTCATGGGGGTCAGTCCACCACGGGGCCGGGGCCTGGGCCGGGTCCCGGGTTCTGCCGGTGGGTGGGTCGGGGCCGTGCCGGTGCATCAGCCCGTCGCTGTTGGGTGAGGGGTGGGCGTCGGTGGCGACGGGCATCGATGTACC
>NZ_JBIBSY010000032.1:0-15781 GCF_043078065.1 Streptomyces sp. NPDC015532
TACGCCGCCGCGAACACCGGATACGCCGCATACAGCTCACGCCCCATCCCCAACCGCTGCGAACCCTGACCCGAGAACAAGAACCCGACCTTGCCCCGGTCGGCACCGGCGCGCCCCGTCACCACCTGTGCCGCGGGCTCGCCCGCCGCGAGGGCGGTCAGCCCCGCGCGCAGCTCTGCCCCGTCCGCGCCGACGACCGCCGCCCGGTGCTCCAGCGCCGAGCGGGTGGCCGCCAGCGAGAACCCCACGTCGGCCGGGGACGCGGCCGCGAGGTCCACGGACGACAGCAGTCGTTGTGCCTGCTCCCGCAGCGCCTCCCCGGTCTTCGCGGAGAGTACCCACGGCACCACCGTGGTCCGGGCCCGCAGCAGTTCCTCGGCCACGCCCTCGCCTTCGGTCCTGTCGTCGGCCGGGTCCTCCGCCTCCGGTTCGGGCGCCTGCTCGACGATGACGTGCGCGTTGGTGCCGCTGATCCCGAACGACGAGATGCCGGCCCGGCGGGGGTGGTCGGTCTCCGGCCACGCGATCGCCTCGGTCAGCAGCTCGACCGAGCCGGCCGACCAGTCGACCTGCGGGGTCGGCCGGTCCACGTGGAGCGTCTTCGGCAGCACGCCGTGCCGCATCGCCAGCACCATCTTCATCACGCCGGCGACGCCCGCCGCGGCCTGTGTGTGGCCGATGTTGGACTTCAGCGAGCCGAGCAGGAGCGGTCGTTCGCGCTCTTGTCCATAGGTCGCCAGCAGTGCCTGCGCCTCGATCGGGTCGCCGAGGTTCGTGCCCGTGCCGTGTGCTTCGACGGCGTCGACCTCCTCGGCGGACAGCCGGGCGCCGGCCAGCGCTTCGAGGATCACCCGCTGCTGCGAGGGGCCGTTGGGCGCGGTCAGGCCGTTGGACGCGCCGTCCTGGTTGACGGCGCTGCTCCGGACGACGGCGAGCACCTTGTGGCCGAGCCGGCGGGCGTCCCGCAGCCGCTCCACGAGCAGCAGGCCGACGCCTTCGGACCAGGACGCGCCGTCCGCGGCCGCCGCGAAGGACTTGCAGCGGCCGTCGGGGGCGAGTCCACGCTGGCGGCTGAACTCGACGAAGGCGCTCGGGCCCGCCATGACCGTCACGCCGCCGGCGAGCGCCATGGAGCACTCGCCGCCCCGCAGCGCCTGCACGGCGAGGTGCAGGGCGACGAGCGAGGACGAGCAGGCGGTGTCGACGGTGACTGCGGGGCCCTCGAACCCGAAGGTGTAGGCGATGCGCCCGGAGGCGACGCTGCCGGAGTTGCCGGTGCTCATCAGCCCCTCGACCCCCTCGGGGAGGACTCCGGGCGTGAAGCCGTAGTCGTGGTACATCAGGCCGGCGAAAACACCGGTGCGGCTGCCCTTGAGGCCGGCGGGGTCGATGCCCGCGTGCTCGAAGGCCTCCCAGGCGGTCTCCATCAGCAGCCGCTGCTGCGGGTCCATGGCCAGTGCCTCACGCGGCGAGATCCCGAAGAAGTCCGCGTCGAAGTCCGCCGCGTCGTGCAGGAAGCCGCCGTGCCGGGTGTAGACCTTGCCGGGCTGCTCGGGGTCGGGGTCGTAGAGCGCGTCGACGTCCCAGCCGCGGTCCTCGGGGAACTGCGAGATGGCGTCTTCGCCCTCGGCCAGCAGCCGCCACAGCTCCTCGGGGGAGCCGACGCCGCCGGGGAACCGGCAGCTCATGCCCACAATGGCGATCGGCTCCTGGTCGCGGGCCTCCAGCTCGCGCACGCGCCGCCGGACCTGGCGCAGGTCCGTGGTGGCCCGCTTGAGGTAGTCCCGGAGCTTGTCCTCGTTCATCATCGGTGCCGCCCGCCCCCTTTTGACCTGCACAGTTCAGAAGATGCCGAGTTCGTCGTCGAGGAGCTCGTACAGCTCTTCGTCGCTCGCCGAGCTGAGGTCGTCTTCGTCCCCGGCTCCGTCGGCGCCTCCCGGATCGGCCGGCTCGTCCCCGTTCCAGCGGGCGAGCAGCGCCTGGAGACGCATGTTGATCCTGGTTCGGGTGACGTTGTCGACGCCGTCCGCTCCGGCGCCGTCGAGGGCGGCGGCGAGGCGGTCGAGCTCGTCGAGGACCGGCGCCGTCCCGCCCGTACCACCGGGGAGGTCCTTCAGCACCCGCCGCGCGAGTACCGCGGGCGTCGGGTGGTCGAAGACCAGCGTCGCGGGCAGCCGCAGGCCGGTGGCCTTGTTCATCCGGTTGCGGAGCTCCACCGCGGTCAGCGAGTCGAAGCCCAGGTCGCCGAAGGCCTGGTCGGGCTGGACGGCCTTGGCCGAGCTGTGGCCGAGGACGGCGGCGACCTCGGAGCGGACGAGGTCCAGGACGGCCTCTTCGCGCTCGCTCTCGGGCAGGCCCGCGATCCGTTGCGCCAGCGGTACGGAAGCCGCCCGGTCCATGCGCCGCGGCCGGCCGCCGACGAGCGCCCTGAGCAGCGGCGGCACCGGTGCGGTCGCGTTCCGCAGGGCGGCGAGGTCCAGCCGTGCCGCCACCACGAGGGGTTCCCGCAGCGCGAGCGCGGCGTCGAGAAGTTCCAGGCCGTCCTCGTCGGACAGTGGCAGCACGCCGCCGCGGGCGAGCCGGGTCCGGTCGGCGCCGCCGAGGGACTCGGTCATGGTGCCGGTGCGCTGCCACAGGCCCCACGGCAGCGACACCGCGGGCAGCCCCTGGGCGCGGCGGTGCCGGGCGAAGGCGTCCAGGAAGGCGTTGGCCGCGGCGTAGCCGGCCTGGCCGGGGGTGCCGAGCGTGCCCGCGAGCGAGGAGAAGAGCACGAACGCCGACACGTCGCCCGCCAGTTCGTGCAGGTTCAGCACCGCGTCGGCCTTGGGGCGCAGCACCTTGTCCAGGCGCTCCGGCGTGAGCGAACCGATCACGCCGTCGTCGAGGACGCCGGCCGTGTGGACGACGGCCGTCACCGGGGTGCCGGACAGCACCTCGGCGAGGGCGTTCCGGTCGGCCACGTCGCAGGCGGCCCAGAGCACTTCGGCACCCGCGGCGGTCAGTTCCGCCCGGAGCTCCGCCGCACCCTCGGCATCCGCGCCGCGCCGGCTCATCAGCAGCAGGCTGCGCACGCCGTGCTCGGCGACCAGGTGCCGGGCGACGAGCCCGCCCAGAGCGCCGGACGCGCCGGTCAGGAGCACTGTGCCGGTCCCGAGGTCCGGGGTGGCCCGCTGGGCGTCGGGGGCGGCCCTGGCGAGCCGGGGCAGCAGGAGCGCGTCGCCGCGGAGCGCCGCCTGCGGCTCCTCGGAGGCGAGGAGCCGGGGGACGGCTGTCGCCACGGCCCGCTCCAGGTCGGCATTCTCTTCGGTGTCGAGGAGGACGATGCGGTCCGGATTCTCCGACTGTGCCGACCGGACCAGGCCCCACACGGCCGCCTGCACCGGGTCGCCCTCTTCCGGCTCGTCCCCGGCGGCGACCGCGCCCCGGGTCACCAGCACCAGGCGGGCGGCCCGGTCCTCGGCCTGCCACCACTGGACCAGCCGGAGCACTTCGGCGAGGACGCTCCGGACCCGCTCGGCATCGGTACCCGACCCGCCGGGGCAGGGGACGACGACGGCGTCCGTGTCCGCCTGCGCCCCGGTCTCCACCGTGGGGGCGGCGAGGAGAGCGGCGATGTCGTCGTAGTCCTGTACGACCGGTGTCCGCGCGTCGGCCGTGGCGCCGAGCGGTGCCCACTCGACGGTGAACAGGGAGTCCCGGGAGCTCGTGCGCAGTTGCTCTGCCGACACCGGGCGCAGCGTCAGCGACTCGACCGACATGACGGGACGGCCCGTGCCGTCGGCGGCCTCCAGCCTTACCGTGTCCCCGCCGGCCGGGGAGAGCCGTACCCGCAGGCTCGCCGCTCCGGTTCCGTGCAGCGTGACGCGGGACCACGCGAAGGGCAGCAGGGGCCCGTCGGCGGCCGGTACGAGGCCGCCCGCGCCCAGCGCGTGCAGCGCGGAGTCGAGCAGGGCCGGGTGCACGCCGAACGCGTCCGCCTGCGCCTCGTCGGTGACGGCGAGTTCGGCGTAGACCGCGTCGTGGCCGCGCCACACGGCCCGCAGCCCCCGGAACAGCGGGCCGTAGCTCAGGCCGAGGTCCGCCAGGCGGTCGTAGAAGCCGTCCAGGTCCACCGGCTGGGCATCGGCCGGGGGCCAGCTGCTCAGGTCTGTCCCGGAGGGGGTCGCGCCTGTGGTGAGGACGCCGGTGGCGTTGCGTGTCCAGGGGCCGTCCCCGGCTCGCGAGTGCACGCTCAGCGGGCGGCGGCCGGAGTCGTCCTGGGCTCCCACGAGGACCTGGATCGCGACGCCGCCGTGCTCGGGCAGCACCAGCGGTGCCTGCAGGGTGAGTTCCTCGACATGGTCGCAGCCGGTCTCGGCCGCGGCATGGGCGGCCAGTTCCACGAAGGCCGTGCCCGGCAGCAGCACCGTGCCCAGCACCACGTGGTCGGCCAGCCAGGGCTGGGACCGCAGGGACAGCAGCCCGGTCAGCAGGTGGCCGCCGGCGTCCGGCAGCTCCACCGCGGCGCCGAGGAACGGGTGATCGGTGGCGTCCAGCCCGGCCGCTCGTACGTCACCGGCCGGGGCGCCCGCCTCCAGCCAGTACCTCTCGTGCTGGAACGCGTAGGTCGGGAGGCCGACACGGCGCGCGCCCGGCAGGACGGCGTCCCAGTCGATGGCGACACCGTGCACCTGGGCCTGGGCCAGGGCGAGCATCAGCCGGTTCCGTCCGCCGTCGCGGCGGCGCAGCGTCGGTACGACCGCGGCGTCCGCGTCGGCGGCCTCGATGGCGTCCTGGATGCCCGCCAACTGGACGGGGTGCGGGCTGACTTCGACGAACACGTCGTGCCCGTCGGCGAGAGCGGACCGGATCGCGTCGTGGAACCGTACCGTCTGCCGCATGTTGCGGTACCAGTAGCCGGAGCCGAGCTCGTCCGCGGCCAGCTTCCCGCCCGTCACCGTGGAGTAGAAGGGCACGGAGCCGGGGAGCGGGCTGATGCCGGCGAACCCCTCGCTCGCCTGTGCTTCGACGCGTTCGACCTGCGGCGAGTGTGCGGCGTAGTCGACGGCGACCTTGCGAGCCTGGACGCCCTCCTGTCGGCAGTGCGCGAGGAGTTCGTCGAGGGCGTCGGTGTCCCCGGAGACCACGACGGTGGCGGGCCCGTTCACGGCGGCGATGCCGAGGCGGCCGGTCCACCGGCCGACCAGTTCCCGTGCCTTCTCGTCCGGGAGCGTCACCGAGGCCATGGCACCGCGGCCCTGGAGTTCGCGGACCGCGAGGCTGCGCCGCACCACGATGCGCGCTCCGTCCTCCAGGGAGATCGCTCCGGCGATCACCGCCGCGGAGACCTCGCCCTGGGAGTGCCCGACGACCGCGTCGGGGGTCACTCCGAAGGAGCGCCACACCTCGGCGAGGGCGACCGTCATCGCCCAGAGCACGGGCTGCAGCACGTCGACCCGGTCCTGCTCGGCCTCGGAGGTGCCGTGCAGCACCGAGGTCAGCGACCAGTCCACGTGCGGCGCGAGGGCGCGTTCGCAGGCTTCGATCCGGTCACGGAAGACCGGGGAGGTCTCCAGCAGTTCGGTGGCCATGCCCACCCACTGCGACCCCTGCCCGGGGAAGACGAAGACGGTCCTGCCGCCGGTGCGTGCGGTCCCGGTCACCACGCCGGGTGGCGTAGCGCCACCGGCGACACCGGCCAGTCCCCGCCGGAGTTCCTGGAGAGTCTGCCCGACCACTGCGGCGCGGTGTTCGAAGGCCACCCTGGTCGTGGCCAGAGAGTACGCCACGTCGGCCGCCAGGGCCGCCTCACCGTCGTCGTCCCTGTCGCCGTCGTTGTCGTTGTCCCTGTCGTTGTCGTTGTCGTCCAGGAAGGACGCGAGGCGGGCGGCTTGCGCCCGCAGCGCTGCTTCGGTCCTGCCGGAGAGCACCCACGGCACGGCCGTGCCGGAGCCGGACGCCGGGGGCAGCGCCTCGGTCGCGGGGGCCTGTTCGATGATGGTGTGGGCGTTGGTGCCGCTGACACCGAAGGACGAGATCGCGGCACGGCGCGGGCGGTCCGACTCGGGCCAGTCGACGGCCTCGGTCAGCAGCCGGACGTCACCGGCCGACCAGTCCACGTGCGGCGTCGGCTCATCGGCGTGCAGGGTTCGCGGAAGCACTCCGTGACGCATCGCCATCACCATCTTGATCACACCGGCGACACCCGCCGCGGCCTGCGCGTGACCGATGTTGGACTTCAGCGAGCCCAGCCACAAAGGCCGGTCGCCGTCCCGTCCCTGCCCGTACGTGGCGAGGAGCGCCTGCGCCTCGATCGGGTCACCCAGCCTCGTGCCCGTACCGTGCGCCTCCACCGCGTCGACATCAGCGGTGGTGAGGCCCGCGGAGGTGAGTGCCTGCCGGATCACCCGCTGCTGCGCCGGGCCGTTCGGCGCGGTCAGACCGTTGGACGCACCGTCCTGGTTGACCGCGCTCCCCCGCACGACGGCCAGCACACGATGGCCGTTGCGCTCCGCGTCGGACAGCCGCTCCACCAGCAGCATGCCGACGCCCTCCGCCCAGCCCGTGCCGTCGGCACCGGCACCGAACGCCTTGCACCGCCCGTCGGGCGACAGACCGCGCTGCCGGCTGAACTCCACGAAGACCGTCGGGCCGGCCATGACGGTGACGCCGCCGGCCAGCGCCATGGTGCACTCGCCGTTGCGCAGCGACTGGACGGCCAGGTGCAGGGCGACCAGCGACGACGAGCACGCCGTGTCGACCGTGACGGCGGGACCCTCCAGACCGAACGTGTAGGACACGCGCCCGGAGGCGACGCTGCCGGAGCCTCCGGTGGTGAGCAGACCCTCGACGCCCTCGGGCAGTTCGCGCGGGCCCTGGCCGTAGTCGTGGTACATCAGGCCGGTGAAGACACCGGTACGGCTGCCCCGGACCGTCGCCGGGTCGATCCCGGCGCGTTCGAACGCCTCCCAGGACGCCTCAAGGAGCAGCCGCTGCTGCGGGTCCATCGCCAGGGCCTCGCGGGGGCTGATGCCGAAAAAGCCGGCGTCGAACCCGGCCGCCTCGTACAGGAAGCCGCCGTCGCGCGCGTAGGTCTTGCCGAGGCGCTCGGGGTCGGGGTCGTAGAGCCCGTCGACGTCCCAGCCGCGGTTGTCCGGGAACCGGGAGATGCCGTCCCGGCCGGAGGCCACCAGCCGCCACAGGTCCTCCGGCGAGCGGACCCCACCCGGGAGGCGGCAGCTCATGCCGACGATGGCGATCGGCTCGTCGACGGCGGCCGCGGCCTGCCTCGCCGAGGTCGCGGCCGGAGCGGCCGGGGCCTCGCCGAGGAGTTCGGTGCCGATGTACCGGGCGAGGGCGGCGGGGGTGGGGTGGTCGAAGACGAGGGTGGCGGGCAGGCGCAGGCCGATGGCGGGGGACAGCCGGTTGCGCAGCTCCACGGCCGTCAGCGAGTCGAAGCCCAGGTCCTGGAAGGCATGCGTGGGCGGTACGGCCCGAGGCGAGGAGTGACCGAGCACGGCGGCGACCTCGGCCCGGACCAGTTCCAGGAGTGCATCGTCGCGCTCGTCGGCGGCCAGAGCGGCGAGGCGTTCGGCCAGGGATCCGGTGGCGGCGCGCGCGGCCGTGCCGCGTAGGGGGACGCGGACGAGTCCGCGCAGCAGGGCCGGTACGGTTTCTGCCCCCCGGTTGCGCAGGGCGTCGGTGTCGAGGCGGACGGGGACGAGCACGGGCTCGTCGGAGGCGAGCGCCGCGTCGAACAGCCGCAGGCCGTCCTCGGTGGACAGCGGCAGGACGCCGGAGCGCGCCATCCGCGACCTGCCCGTCTCGTCGAGGGCGTCGGCCATGGCACCCTCCTGCTCCCACAGGCCCCACGCCAGCGAGACCGTGGGCCGCCCCTGGGCGTGGCGGCGCCGGGCGAAGGCGTCGAGGAAGGCGTTGGCCGCGGCGTAGTTGCCCTGTCCGGGGTTGCCGAAGACGCCCGCTGCGGAGGAGAACAGCACGAACCTCGTGCTCTCGCCGGTGAGCTCGTCCAGGTTGAGCACGGCGTCGGCCTTGGGCACGAGGACGGCGCCCACGCGCTCCGGGGTCAGCGCGGCGATCACACCGTCGTCGAGCACGCCGGCGCTGTGCACGACGGAGCCGACCGGAGTGGCGGCCAGCAGCCGGGCAAGGGCGTCACGGTCGGCGAGGTCACAGGCGGCCCACGTCGCTTCGGCGCCGAGCGCCGCGAGTTCGGCCTTCAGGTCCGCGGCGCCCGGGGCGTCCGCGCCGCGGCGGCTGACGAGCAGCAGCCGGCGCACGCCGTGTCCGGTCACCAGGTGACGGGCGAGGGTTGTGCCCAGCGCGCCGGAGGCGCCGGTGAGCAGAACGGTGCCGAGGCCGAAGGCAGCGCCCTCGGCGGGGGCGGAGGCCGCTTCGTCCGCAGGACCGGTGGCCGCGTCCTGCGTTGCCGGGGAGGCGGCGCGGGCCAGGCGCGGTGCGCTGACCTCCCCTTCGCGGACGACGACGTGGGGCTCGCCGGACAGTACGACGCCGGGCACGAGCGCGGCCGCCTCGTCCGGGCGGTCGGTTTCGAGCAGCACGATCCGACCGGGGTTCTCCGCCTGGGCCGAGCGCACCAGTCCGCCCGCCGCAGCGTGCGCGAGGTCGTCGCAGCGCGCCACCAGCACGAGGCATGGCGTCCGGTCGTCGGCGAACCAGCGCTGAACCAGCCGCAGTACGTCGATGGTGACCGCACGCACCCGCTCGGCCCCGGTCGCCCCTTCCGGGCCGTCGGGGCACGGAACCACGACCACGTCCGGCTGCGACGGCCCGTCGGCCTCGGCCAGTGCGGCGATGTCCGGGACGTACAGGACCGCCGTCCCGTGCGCGTCGTCGGAGGGCAGGGTCAGCGGCGCCCGCCCGACGGTGAACATCGCGTCACCGGAGGGCTTGCGGAGCTGCTCGGCCGACACTGCGCGCAGTGTCAGCGACTCGACGGACGCCACCGGCTCGCCGGCGCCGTCGGCCACCAGCAGGGACACCGCGTTCGTACCGGCCGGTGCCACCTTGACCCGTACGGTGGACGCGCCCATGGCGCGCACGGACACCCCGGACCAGGCGAACGGCAGGATCGGCCCGTCCGTCTCGGCCGCGAGGGAACCGCCCGCGCCGATCGCGTGCAGCGCCGCGTCCAGCAGAGCCGGGTGCAGGAGGAAGGAGCCGGTGTCCGTGCCGTCGGGGAGGGCGACCTCCGCGAAGACCTCCTCCCCCGCGCGCCAGGCGTTCCGCAGTCCACGGAACGCCGGTCCGTAGGCCAGGCCGAGGGCGGCCAGCCGGTCGTAGAAGCCGTCCAGGTCGACCGGCTCGGCGCCCTTCGGCGGCCACACCGCGAGCGCCCGGCCGGCAGCCGCGGCGCCTGTCTCTTCGGTCCCTTCGGTGATGAAGCCGGTCGCGTGGCGGACCCACGGCAGGTCGGTGTCGTCCTCGGGGCGCGAGTGCACGGTCAGCGGCCTGCGGCCGGTGCCGTCGGCCGCGCCGACCCACACCTGAACCGCGACGCCGCCCCTCTCGGGCACCATCAGAGGCGCTTCGAGGGTGAGGTCCTCCAGCAGGTCGCAGCCGGCTTCGTCGGCGGCACGCACGGCCAGTTCGACGAACGCGGTGCCCGGCAGCAGCACGGTTCCGAGCACGGCGTGGTCGCTCAGCCACGGGTGCGTGCGCAGGGCCAGTCGGCCGGTCAGCAGCCGCTCGTCGCCGCCGGCCAGGGAGACGGCGGCGCCCAGCAGCGGGTGGTCGGCCGAGCCCAGTCCGGCGGCGCGGACGTCACCGGGTGCGGCCGGTAAGGCGTCGAGCCAGTAGCGCTCGTACTGGAAGGCGTAGGTCGGCAGGTCGACGCGGCGGGCGCCGGGGAAGAAGGCGTGCCAGTCCGGGGAGACGCCGTGCGCGTGCAGTTCGGAGACGGCGGCGACGAGTGCGGCCCGCTCGGGGCGGTCGGCGCGCAGGGCGGGCACCGTGACCACGTCGTCGTCCAGGCAGCCTTGGGCCAGGGCGCTCAGCACGCCCCCCGGCCCGATCTCGACGAACGTGGTCACGCCCAGGTCGTGCAGAGTCCGGACGCCGTCGGCGAAACGGACCGTCTCGCGGACGTGCCGGACCCAGTACTCGGGGGTGTACGGCTCGGCCAGGCGGCCGGTGAGGTTGGAGACCACCGGAATCCGCGGCTTCTCGAAGGCCAGCCCGCGGACGGCCTGAGTGAACTCCTCCAGCATGGGGTCCATCAGCGGCGAGTGGAACGCGTGGCTGACCTTCAGCCGGGAGGTCTTGCGGCCCTGCTGCCGGAAGACCTCGGCGATCGCGGTGACCGCGTCCTCGGCTCCGGACACCACGACGGACCGCGGGCCGTTGATCGCGGCGATGCCGACGCCGTCGGTGAGACGCGGAAGGACTTCGTCCTCGGTGGCCTGGACAGCGATCATCGCTCCGCCGGCGGGCAGGGCCTGCATGAGGCGGGCGCGGGCGGACACGAGCCTCGCGGCGGCGTCGAGCGACAGCACCCCGGCCACATGTGCGGCGGCGATCTCGCCTACGGAGTGACCGGCCACATAGTCCGGCCGCACGCCCCAGGATTCGAGGAGCCGGAACAGCGCCACCTCGACCGCGAAGAGAGCAGGCTGTGCGACGCCCGTGCGGTGCAGTTCTTCCGAGTCGACGTCGGCCGCGGTGCCGAGGTGTGCGCAGACCTCGTCGTACGCGGCGGCGAACGCCGGGTAGGACGCGTACAGTTCACGCCCCATGCCCGGGCGTTGCGATCCCTGGCCGGAGAAGAGGAACCCGACGCGCCCGCCGGTGCCGGAGAGACCGCGCGCGACGCCCGGTGCCGGGGAGCCGGAGGCCACGGCCCGCAATCCCTCGGCGAGTTCCGTCGGCGTCCCGCCCTGGACCACCGCGCGGTGCTCCAGGTCCGTGCGCGTCGTGGCGAGCGAGAACGCGACGTCGAGCGGGGGGACTTCGGCGTCCGTGCGGGACAGCAGGCGTTCGGCCTGTGCGCGCAGGGCCTCCTCGGTCCTGCCGGAGATCACCCACGGCACCGGTCCGCCCGCGGCCGGGCGCGCCGCCCCCGGGACGACGGCCCCGGCGCTCTCCGCGCCTTCCTCCGGCGCTTGTCGGGCCTCGGCGTCCTGCGCGAACGCTTCGGCCGACGGGGCTTCCTCGATGATCGTGTGCGCGTTGGTGCCGCTGATCCCGAAGGAGGAGATACCGGCCCGGCGCGGCTTGTCCGACGCCGGCCAGGGCGTGCGCTCGGTGAGCAGCCGTACGGCCCCCGCCGACCAGTCGACGTGCGGGGACGGCGCGTCGACGTGCAGCGTGCGCGGCAGTTCGCCGTGTCGCATGGCCATGACCATCTTGATGATGCCCGCCACACCTGCCGCGGCCTGGGTGTGACCGATGTTGGACTTGATCGAGCCCAGCCACAGCGGCTTGTCGTCGGGACGGCCCTGCCCGTACGTGGCGAGCAGCGCCTGCGCCTCGATCGGGTCGCCGAGCCGGGTGCCCGTGCCGTGCGCCTCCACCGCGTCGACCTGTGCGGTGGTCAACTGGGCGGCGGCCAGGGCTTGTCGGATCACCCGCTGCTGGGAAGGGCCGTTGGGGGCGGTCAGGCCGTTGGACGCGCCGTCCTGGTTGACGGCGGAGCCCCGGACGACCGCGAGGACCTCGTGTCCGTTGCGGCGGGCGTCCGAGAGGCGCTCCACGAGCAGCAGGCCGGCGCCCTCGCCCCATCCGGTGCCGTCGGCACCGGCCGCGAACGCCTTGCAGCGGCCGTCGGGTGCCAGTCCGCGCTGGCGGCTGAAGCCGACGAAGGTGGCGGGACCGACCATCGCGGTGACACCGCCCGCCACGGCCAGCGAGCACTCGCCGTTGCGCAGCGACTGGACAGCCAGGTGCAGGGCCACCAGGGACGACGAGCAGGCCGTGTCGACCGTGACGGCCGGGCCTTCGAGGCCGAAGGTGTAGGCCACCCGGCCGGAGGCGACACTGCCCGAGGTGCCCGTCCCGAGGTAACCCTCCAGGTCCTGCGGGGAGTTCTGGAGGGCGGCGAGGAACTCGTGGTTCATCACGCCGGCGAACACGCCGGTCCTGCTCCCCGCCAGCGAGGCGGCATCGATACCGGCCCGCTCGAAGAGCTCCCACGACGTCTCCAGCAGCAGCCGTTGCTGGGGGTCCATGGCCAGCGCCTCACGCGGCGAGATCCCGAAGAGGCCGGCATCGAACCGCGCCAGGTCCCGCAGGAACGCCCCCTCGCGGGCGTAGCTGGTCCCGCGGGACTCCGGGTCCGGGTCGTAGAGCGCGTCCAGGTCCCAGCCGCGGTCGGCGGGGAACTCCGAGACGGCGTCGTGGCCGCCTGCGACCACCTCCCACAGATCCTCGGGCGAGTCGACCCCTCCCGGGTAGCGGCAGCTCATCCCGATGATGGCCACCGGCTCCCCGGCGGCGACCTCGTAGTCACGAAGGCGCCGCCGGGTCTCCTGGAGATCTGCGGTGACTCGCTTCAGGAAATAGCGGAGCTTGTCGTCGTTCGCCACCGAAATCGTCCCTCACCCCTGCGAAGACTTAGCGGAATTCGGCAAGGGGTCACCGGACCGCGCCGAAGCGGTCAGGAAATCCCGAATTCCTTGCCGAGCAGATCGAATACTTCGTCGTCCGTAGCCGATTCCAGATCACTGCCGCCCGCACCAGGTCCTTCCTGGACCGGCACCTTGCCGAATTCACCGGCAATCGCCAATACGGCCTGGAGCTTTGACACGATCCGGTCGCGAGTTTCACTCACTGACAACCGCGTGACCAATTCTTGTTCAATCCTGTCCAGGTCGGCAAGTAGGGAATTCACTAGGGCCGGTCCGGCCGCCCCCGCCGTCTCCATGAGTACGTGACGGGCCAGAAGAGCGGGTGTCGGGTAGTCGAAGACCAGCGACGCGGGGAGCCGCAGCCCGGTGGCCTTGTTCAGCCGGTTGCGCAGTTCGACGGCCGTGAGGGAGTCGAAGCCCAGATCCTGGAAGGCGTGTTCCGGTCGGACCGTACGGTCCGACGCGTGCCCCAGGACAGCGGCCGCCTCGGCCCGGACAAGGTCCAGCACGGTCTTCTCCCGCTCAGCCTCCGGCAGCCCCTCCAGGCGCTCGGCCAGCGAGGACGCGGAGGGAGCGGCGGCGGCTTGCGCGGCCCTCCGGGCGGCCGTGGCCGGCACGAGGGCGCGCAGCACCGGCGGGGCCTCACCGGCGCGCAGCGCGCCGGTGTCGATGCGGACCGGGGCGAGTACCGCCTCGTCCGAAGCCAGTGCCGCGTCGAACAGCCGCAGCCCCTCCTCCGGCGGCAGCGACAGCACTCCGCTGCGCGCCATCCGCGCCCGGTCGGCCTCGGCGAGGCCGTCCGTCATCGCACCGGACTGTTCCCACACACCCCATGCCAGCGATGTGGCGGGCAGCCCTTCACGGCGCCGGTGCGCCGAGAAGGCGTCGAGGAAGGAATTCGCCGCCGCGTAGCTCGCCTGACCGGCGCTGCCGACCATGCCGGCGACGGACGAGAACACCACGAAGGCGGTCAGGCCCATTCCCCGGGTGCACTCGTGCAGGTTCAGCACGGCGTCCACCTTGGGGCGGAAGACCTCCCTCATCCTCTCCGGTGTGACCGAGGCGACGACCCCGTCGTCGAGAACACCCGCGGTGTGCACGACGGCCGACAGCGCATGCTCGCCGAGCCCGTGCAGCATTCCGGAGACGGCCTCCCTGTCCGCGACGTCACAGGCCGCCCAGGTGACCTCGCCACCCCATGCGACCAGTTCGGCCTCCAGCTCGGCCGCACCGGGTGCGTCCGCGCCCCGGCGGCTCGCCAGCAGGAGTCGGCGCACCTTGTGCTCGGACACCAGGTGCCGCGCGACGAGCGCGCCCAGCGCCCCGGATGCACCGGTCACGAGGACGGTGCCGGCGGCGAGGTCCGGCAGGTCGGCAGCGGTGGCGGTCCCGGTGGCCTTCACCAGGCGCGGTACGAGCACCTCCCCGTCGCGGACCGCGCATTGCGGCTCACCGGAAGCGAGCACGGCGGGCAGCACACCGACCGCCTCATCGGTGTCCTCGGCCTCCACCAGCACGATCCGGTCCGGGTTCTCCGACTGCGCGGACCGCACGAGCCCCCACACCGCGGCATGAGCCAGATCGCCCGGACGCGTCACCAAGGCCAGACGCCCAGGACGCTCCTCCGCCAACCACCACTGCACCAACCCCAGAACCTCACTCGCAGTGCGGTGCACGCGGTCGGCGGTCTCCGTACCGGACCCCGCCGGGCACGGAACGACGGTGACCACCGCGACATCGGGAAGGGCCGGCTCGGCGGGCAGAGCGGCCGGATCCGAGTAGCTCCGTACGTCGAGGCCGACGGCAGCGTCAGTCGCCGTGAGGGCCGCGGGCTGCCATACGAGGCGGAACAGCGAGTCGTCGGCACGCCTGCCGGAGCCGCCCGCCGCAAGCAGTTGCTCGCGCGACACCGGCCGCAGCGACAGTGAGCCGACCGTGGCCACCAGACCGCCCGAGGCGTCGGCCACGGTCAGCGACACCGCGTCCGTACCCGTGCGAGAGACCTTGACCCGCAGCGCCGTCGCCCCCGCGGCACGCACACCCACCTCGGACCAGGCGAAGGGCAGCAGCGGCCCGTCGACGACGGGGCCGAGCCCGCCCGCGCCGATCGCGTGCAGCGCCGCGTCCAGCAGCGCCGGATGAACGGCGAACGCGCCCGCCTCCGCGCCCTCGGGGAGGGTGACCTCGGCGAGAACGTCGTTCCCGCTGCGCCACACCGACCGCAGGCCCCGGAAGACCGGGCCGTAGCCCAGGCCGAGTCCGTCCAGGCCCTCGTAGAACCCGGTCAGGTCGACGGCCTCGGCACCCGCCGGCGGCCACGCGCCGAGGTCCGCACCGTGCGGCGGCTCGGGCAGCGCGTCCCTCAGGGAGCCGACCGCGTGCCGCACCCACGGCGCGTCGTCCGGGGCATCCTCCCGTCGCGAGTGCACGCTCAGCGCGCGCCTGCCCGGCTCCTCCTCGGCCCCGACCCACACCTGCACGGCCACCCCGCCGCGGTCCGGGACGATCAGCGGTGCTTCCAGTGTCAGCTCCTCGACCTGTGCACAACCGGCCTCGTCGCCCGCACGCACCGCCAGCTCCACGAGCGCGGTACCCGGCAGCAGCACGCAGTCCATGACCGTGTGGTCGGCGAGCCAGGGGTGCGTCCTGAGCGAGAGCCGCCCGGTGACCAGGAACCCGTCGGCGCCGGGCAGTGCAACCGCCGCACCGGCCAACGGATGGTCCGCCGCACCCAGCCCGAGTCCGGTGGCGGCGGCGCTGCCGGTGAACTCCTCGGGCGCATCGAGCCAGTAGCGCTCGTACTGGAAGGCGTAGGTCGGCAGGTCGACGCGGTGGGCGCCGGGGAAGAGCGCCTGCCAGTCCGGGGAGACGCCATGAGCGTGCAGTTCGGCGAGCGCGGTGACGACGGCCTGCGGCTCGGGGCAGTCGGCGCGCAGCAGCGGGACAGTGACGATGTCCGCGTCGAGGCAGCCTTCGGCAAGGGCGCTGAGGACACGGCCGGGGCCGATCTCCACGAAGGTCGTCACGCCCAGCTCGTGGAGAGTCCGGACGCCGTCGGCGAAGCGGACCGCCTCACGGACGTGCCGCACCCAGTACTCGGCCGTGTACGGCTCGGCCAGTCGGCCGGTGAGGTTCGAGACCACCGGGATCCGCGGCTCGTCGAAGGCCAGACCGCGAACGACCTGCGCGAACTCCTC
>NZ_JBIBSY010000033.1:0-11810 GCF_043078065.1 Streptomyces sp. NPDC015532
CCTGCTGGTCATCTCGCTCGTCGTGATCGTCCCGTATCTGGTGGCCACCTTCCGGAAGGAGCGGCGACCGTGAGCGCCCCCACCCTCGCGGCGGGGGGCGGCCCCCCCCCCCCCCCCCCCCCCCCCCCCCCCCCGGGGGGGGGCCCCCCCCCCCCCCCCCCCCCCCCCCCCCGCGGACGTACATGGCGCTACCCGGGATAGACCGGCGCCGTCCCGTCCTGGACCACCTTCTGCCACTGCTCGCCCGCCGACAGCCGCACGATCCCGTCCGCCTCCGAGTGCGCGACGAGCGGCAGCTGCTCGTCCTCCGACGCGGCGATCTCCTTGACGTTGGCCAGCGCGGAGGGCGAGGTGCCCAGCGGGGTGGAGCCGTCGACCTGGACGTACTGCATCTGCTGCACACCGCCCTTCTCGCTGCCGACCACCACGAGGCGGCTGTCCCCGGCCCAGGACATGGCCGTGACCTCCTCCAGCTGGGGTGCGACGGAACGCGGTTCGAAGATGTACGCGCCGTCGGGCTCGTCGGCCTTGGACCGCTCGATGCGCCCGATCTGGAGCGAGCTCCTGCCGTCCTTCTCGACGATCAGCGCGACGCGCACCCCGTCGGCGGCCACCCGCACCGCCTCGACGCGCCCGTCGACCTCCGGCGCCTGCACGACGACCGGCTCGCCCGCGCCCTTCCGCAGCAGAATCAGCCTGGGGTTCTTCGGGTCGCGGTCGGCGACCCACAGATCCCCGTGCGTGTCCCAGCTGGGCGTCGTCAGCCGGTCGTCGGCCGTCCTGCCCTGGCTGCGCACCACCGGCTCGGCGAGCGAACCGCCCGGCACCAGTGATCCGACGTACAGGTTCCGGCCGTCGGCCGACACTCCGGCGGCGGTGTCCTCGTCCCGCGACACCGCGGCGGCCCGCAGCTTCTTGTCGCCCTCGCCCAGCGCGCCGGGCACCGGCTCGGGCTTCTTGTCGCGGTTGCCACCGGGCATCCGTACGAGCCGCTGGTCGTGATCGATGAAGTACTGGTACTCCGGGTGCTCGCCCGTGCCGTGCGAGGCGACGCTCTCGGCCTTGGCCTTGTTCAGCACGCACAGTTGCGAGCCGTTCGACCTCTGGAGCTCCACCTCGTCGACGCCTGTGGGCGTCAGATTCCGGAGAGTGAGCAGGATCTGGGCCGCCATCTTCCGGCACTGGGGGCTTCCGACCCGGTCGGCCTTCGCGTTCAGCGGCACCGCGACGCTGTTGCGGTCGTCGGGCGAAAGCGACACATCGCCGTTCTTCAGTTCCGTGCCCGAGGGGAAGCTCGACCTGACCACCGGGTCCAGCCAGCTCGTGGGCCCCTTCAGCAGGGCGCGCACGATCTGGGTCATCGGGTCCACCTGCGCGCGCACGTAGACGGGGTCGGCGACGGTCCCCAGGGGGCCGCCGGTCCCGGAGGTCCCGTTCGACGCGTAGTAGTACTTGTTCACGGACATGTAGTTGCGCTGGAAGTCCGAGGTGCCCATCACGACGCCCTGCGGCAGGCCGTCGATACGCCACTGCTTGTTGCTCTTCAGCTTGGTCAGATGCACCGATCCGCTGTACTGGCCGGAGTCCGGCCCGTAGGCGTGCCGGGCGTCCACGGTGGCGACCTTGCTGCCGTTCAGCCGGAACAGGACGTCACGGCTGCCTTCCTTGGTCCCTGAGGGCGCTCCCACGGGCTCCGGCGCGTCCGCGAGGACCGTCGTCGAACGGTAGGGATCCCACGTCTTGCGCGCACTGTCGGTGAGGTACTTGCCGGCCGTCTCGTACTTGGCGTCGTCGCTGGTCAGCGCCTCCAGGAAACCCTGGACGATCTCCGCCGCCGAGGCGCCGGGATGCGGCGGCACGGCGTAGACGCGGACCTGCGAGTCCTGGCGCGGGGTGGACTCCACCCCGCTCAGATCCCCGCTGTCCGGCATCGAGGCGCACCCCGCCAGCAGCAGGGCTCCACAACCCGCGTACACCATGACGCTCACCGAACGGCGTCCGCGGACACCGTTCCCCCCGCGGTCAGCGCCCACGAAATGCCTCCCCATGTCCGAGCTCCTCCGGCGTCTCGCCGTCCCGCCCCCGCTCCTGCGCGGTCCGTTCCCGGCCGGTGCCGGATGTCTCCTCCTGGCGGCGCAGCGCCCCGGCGGGCCGGGGCACCACACGAGCGCCGTTGCCCGGCAGCGCCGTCGGATCGGCCGTGGGCGAGACCCCGGACAGCCGCGGGGGCATCGCCCCGCGCGGCGGCATCGGATCCGCCGCGGACGCGGACTGCTGCACCGGGACCGTGGCACGCTTCGTGGCGCCGCCGTGCGGCAGACCGGCGTCGTCGAGTCCGCGGTTGCGCCGGGAATCCCTGGGTTCCAGGGGTATCGGTGATCCCCTGAGCGGCTCGTCCGCCGTACGCGGCAGAGTCAGCCGGAACTGCGAACCGCCGCCCGGCTCGCCCCATGCCTGGAGCCAGCCGCCGTGCAGCCGTGCGTCCTCCAGGGCGATGGACAGCCCCAGACCCGTGCCGCCGGTGGTACGAGCGCGGGCCGGGTCGGCCCGCCAGAAGCGGCTGAACACCCGGGTGGCCTCGCCGGGCTTGAGCCCGACGCCGTAGTCGCGGACCGCGATCGCGACCGCTCCGCCCGCCGCGGCGAGCTTGACGACGACGTCCTTGCCCTCGCCGTGCTCCACGGCGTTGACGACGAGGTTGCGCAGCACCCGCTCGACCCGCCGGGCGTCCGCCTCGGCTATCAGCGGCTGCTGGTCGCCGACGACGCGTATACGCGTTCCCTTGCGCTCGGCGAGCGGCTCGGCGCCGCCGACCACCCGTCGTACGACCTGCCTGAGGTCGATGGCGTCGGCCTCCAGGGCCGCCGCGCCGGCGTCGAACCGGCTGATCTCCAGCAGGTCGGCGAGCAGCGTCTCGAAGCGGTCGAGCTGGTCGGCGAGGAGTTCGGCCGACCGGGCGGTCACCGGGTCGAAGTCCACGCGCGCGTCGTGGATGACGTCGGCGGCCATCCGCACGGTGGTCAGCGGTGTGCGCAGTTCGTGCGACACGTCGGAGACGAACCGCCGCTGCATCCGGGAGAGGTCCTCGAGCTGCTGGATCTTGAGCTGGAGGTTCTGCGCCATCTTGTTGAAGGCTTCACCCAGACGCGCGATGTCGTCCTCGCCGGTGACCTTCATACGTTCCTGGAGGCGTCCGGCGGAGAGCCGCTCGGCGATCCCGGCCGCCATGCGCACGGGGGTGACGACCTGGCGCACCACGAGCCAGGCGATGGCCCCGAGGAGCACCACGACGAACAGTCCGGCCGTCGCGAGGGTGCCCTTGACCAGGCTCAGCGACTTCTCCTCCTGCGTCAGCGGGAAGAGGTAGTAGAGCTGGTACGCGTCCCGGTTGGGGTCGTTGACCTGCTTGCCGATGACCAGCGCCGGCTGGGACTCCTTGCCGTCCTTGTAGACGACTCGGGTGTAGCTCTGCGCCGCCGTGGTGCTCTGGTCGAGCCGTTCGCGCAGGTTCTCGGGGATGCTCACCGTCGAGTCGACCTGGCCCGACGATCGCGGTGCGAGGCCGCCGCTGCCGTCGCCCGAGGCGGTGGAGTTCAGTGTCACCACGTCGAACGCGCCCTGCCCGCCACTGGACAGGGACACGACGAGGTCGGTCATCCACTGGCTGACGTTCTTGGACGGGCGACCGTCCGGGTCCGTGCCGTCGTCGCCGTTCGCCGTCGCCGCCGCGTCCGCCTGCTGCTTGGCCACGCCGAAACCGCCGGTGGCCTGGCTCTGCGAGGCCCGCACCTTGGCGTCGAGCAGGCCGTTGCGCACCTGCCCGATCACGACGAAGCCGAGAAGCAGGACGACGCCCATCGACATCATCAGCGTCGTCGCGACGATCTTGAGCTGGATGTTGCGCCGCCACAGCCGCATCACGGGCAGCAGCGGACGACGCACCCAGCGTATGAGCAGCCGGAGAACCGGGCTGCCCTGGACCCCGCCCTGGAGCAGTCCTCCTTCGAAGAACCGCTCCCAGCGGGAGCCCTTCATTTTCCGGCCGACAGGCCGCCCCGAACGATCCCCCTGCTCAGCGGACGCCGAAGCGGCACTGTCCCATGACATGTCAGCTAGGTCCTGCCTTGTATCCGACGCCTCGAACGGTCACCACGATCTCCGGGCGCTCCGGGTCCTTCTCGACCTTGGAGCGCAGTCGCTGGACGTGCACGTTGACCAGACGGGTGTCCGCCGCGTGCCGGTAGCCCCACACCTGCTCCAGGAGGACCTCACGCGTGAACACCTGCCACGGCTTACGAGCCAGAGCGACCAGCAGGTCGAACTCCAGCGGCGTCAGCGCGATCGACATGCCTTCCCGCTTCACAGAGTGACCGGCCACGTCGATGACGAGATCGCCGATCGACAGCTGCTCGGGTGCCGGTTCCTCCGAACGGCGCAGCCGCGCCCTGATCCGCGCCACCAGCTCCTTTGGCTTGAACGGCTTCACGATGTAGTCGTCGGCGCCCGATTCGAGGCCGACCACGACATCGACGGTGTCGCTCTTGGCCGTGAGCATCACGATCGGCACCCCTGACTCCGCCCTGATCAGGCGGCACACCTCGATGCCGTCCCTGCCGGGCAGCATGAGGTCCAGGAGAACCAGGTCGGGCTTGGCGTCGCGGAAAGCGGCCAGCGCCTTGTCGCCGTCGGCTACGAAAGACGGCTCAAAACCTTCACCACGCAACACAATGCCGAGCATCTCGGCCAGTGCGGTGTCGTCATCGACGACAAGGACTCGTCCCTTCATAAACGACATCATCCCATTAACTAAATCGTTACCTGGCGTGACAAGTCACACAGCTCGGCGAGAGCCTCAGCCGTCACGGGCGAAACAACGCCCTCTTCGGTGACGATCGCCGTGATCAACTCCGGCGGCGTCACGTCGAACGCCGGGTTGTACGCCTGGGTCCCCAGGGGTGCCACAGGTATACCTCCTCCCGGCTCCACACCCACCACCGGCGCCTGCGGAGCCGCGATCTCCGTCACTTCATGACCCGCGCGCTGCTCGACCTCGATGGACGCGCCGTCGGGCGTGTCCTGGTCGATCGTCGTGACCGGCGCCACCACGATGAACGGCACATGGTGGTACCTGGCCAGCACCGCGAGCGGATAGCTCCCCACCTTGTTCGCCACCGAACCGTCGGCGGCGATGCGGTCGGCCCCGACCAGCACCGCGTCCACCTCCCCTGCCGCGAACAGCGAGCCCGCCGCGCTGTCCGTGAGCAGCGTGTACGCCATTCCGTTGCGAGCGGCCTCGTAGGCCGTCAGACGGGCGCCCTGGAGCAAGGGCCGTGTCTCGTCCACCCAGAGCCGGCGCAGCTGCCCCGCCCGGTGCGCGGCGAGCGCCACCGCGAACGCGGTTCCCTCGCCGCCCGACACCAGCGCACCGGTGTTGCAGTGCGTGAGCACCCGGTGGCCACCGCCCGGCAGCAGCTCGCCGAGCAGCGCCAGACCGCGTGCGGCCATGCGCGAGCTCGCCTCGGCGTCCTCGCGGTGCAGCGCCCGCGCCGCGCCCAGCGCCGCCGACGCGGCAGCCGCCTCGTCTCCGCCCGCGGACAGCGCCGCCCGGTGGGCCGCCTGTGCCCGGCGCACACCCACCGCGAGATTCACGGCGGTCGGCCTGGCACCGGCCAGCGCGTGGGCGGCCTCCTCCACGTCGAAGCCGCGTACGGCGGCGAGCGCGACGCCGTACGCCCCGGCGATGCCGAGCAGTGGTGCCCCTCGCACGGCGAGCGTACGGATCGCCTCCACCAGCGCGGGGGCGTCCGTGCACACCAGCTCGACCTCCTCCGCGGGAAGTCTCGTCTGGTCGAGAAGGACCACCACGGGGCCTTCGGGCGGCTCGTGCCAGCGGATCGCGGGTATCTGCGTCGGCTCGCTGTCCTCGCGGGGTTGCGCGTACTGATCGGCCATTCGCCCAGTCTGCCCCGTACCCGCCGGACTATTGAAGGTGTGCAGCCCATACGGGGCCCGTCCCTTGCCGGGCGCGCCGTGACACGATGGCTCTCGACCTGCCGCCGCGACCGCGGGACGGGCACCGTGAAGGAGCGACGATGAACGACACTCCGGGCTGGGCGTCGCCCGGATCTGCCCTCTCCGGCGAAGAGGAGCCGGACGCGTCCGGCACCCCGCGGCCGGTGGACCAGGACGGAGCGAATCCGCCCGAGCAGCCCTCGAAGTGGTCCAAGGAGCAGCCTCCGCCGGCCCAGTGGTCCGCGCCCGGCGCACAGGGGCCCGCGCAGGCCCCACCGCCCACCGCGCCCTACCCCGGCTGGGGCGGCCGGCCTCCCGGCGGCCAGGGCGGTGGACACGGCGGCTGGGGAAGCCCCGGACAGGGCGGCCCCGGCGGCCCTGTCCCCTGGGGCGGCACCTGGGGCGCGCAGCCGCCCGCCGCCAAGCCCGGCGTGATCCCGCTGCGCCCGCTCGGCATCGGCGAGATCCTGGACGGCGCCGTCTCGACCATGCGCGGCTACTGGCGCACGGTCCTCGGCATCTCGCTGACCGTCGCCGTCGTCACGCAGATCGCCATCATCCTGCTCCAGGGCTTCGTCCTGGACGACAGCGCCGACACGGAAGCGCTCAACGACCCGAGTGCCACCCTCGGCGAGCTGAGCCGGGCCATGGGCGGCGTCCTGCTCAGCTCCGGTCTCGTCCTGCTCGTCACCCTGCTCGGCACCATCATCGCGACGGCCCTGCTCACAACGGTGACCAGCCGCGCCGTGATCGGCAAGCCGGTGACCACGAGCGAGGCGTGGCGGGACGCGCGTCCCCAGCTGGCCAAGCTGTTCGGTCTGACCCTGCTGCTCCCGCTCATCGCCGTCGCGATCCTGGGCGCCGGCGCGCTCCCGGGTCTGCTCGTCGTCGCGGGCGGCTCGCCCGAGGCCGGTTCCTCGCTCGCCATCCTCGGCGCCCTCGCCGCGGGTGTCGTCACCCTGTGGCTGATGATCCGCTTCTCGCTCGCCTCCCCCGCCCTGATGCTGGAGAAGCAGGGCATCCTGCAGTCGATGCGCCGCTCCGCGAAGCTCGTACGCGGGTCCTGGTGGCGGGTGTTCGGCATCCAGCTCCTCGCCACGATCATCGCCAACATCGTGGCGTCGATCATCGTGATCCCCTTCGCCGTCCTCGCCGCCGCGCTGAGCGGCGACGGCCTCACCGGCTTCCTCGACAGCTCCGGCGGCGACCTCGGCTGGACCTTCCTCATCGTCAGCGGCGTCGGCTCGGTGATCGGATCCATGATCACCTTCCCGATCACCGCCGGCGTCACGGTGCTCCTGTACATCGACCGGCGCATCCGCCGCGAGGCCCTCGACCTCGACCTGGCCCGAGCCGCCGGCCTCCAGGACTACGGCAACACGGCCTCCGGCACCACACCGGGGAGTTGATGCGGTGAACGGGGCGGGGGGAGTTCTCACGGCGGTACTCGCGGGGCCGCACACCGGTGCGACGACGGTCCTCGCGCTGTCCCGAAGCGACACACCACCGGTGACCACGCCGCGCGAGGCCGCACGGGAGGCGGCCCGACGCGAGCTGTCCAAGCGGATGTACCACGAGAACGACCCCAACCTCGTCCAGCGGGCCCTCAACGCCTTCTGGGACTGGGTCGACAGGATGTTCGGCGCCGCCTCCGCAGCGACACCCGGCGGAACGCTCGGACTGGCCGTCATCGTCCTCGCGGCCGTGGCGGTCGTGGCCGCCCTGTGGTGGCGCCTGGGAACGCCGCATCGCACCCGGGCCTCGTCCGCCACCCTCTTCGACGACCGCCCCAGGAGCGCCGCCGAACACCGCGCCGCCGCCGAGGCGCACGCCGCCCAGGGCCACTGGAACCAGGCGGTCCAGGAACGCATGCGCGCGGTCGTGCGATCCCTGGAGGAACGCGCCCTGCTCGATCCGCGCCCCGGCCGCACGGCCGACGAGGCCGCCGCCGCGGCAGGCCGCTTCCTGCCCGCCCACACCGACCGGCTGCGCGCGTCGGCCCGCGACTTCGACGACATCACGTACGGCGGCCGCTCCGGCGACCCGGACGCGTACCAGCGCCTCACCGAGCTCGACCGCGACCTGGAGCGCACCCGGCCGGTACTCACGGACAACGCCCCCGGCGCGCACCGCGACAGCCGCCAGGGGGCCGCCTCATGACCGAGGCCACCCTCGCCTCCACCTCGTCCTCGCCCACCACCCGGCAGCTGTGGACCCGCGCGCGCGGAGTCGTCCTCGCGCTCGTCCTCCTGCTGGCCGCCGCCGTGGTGATAGCCGCGGTCCGCTCGGACGCCCGGCACGGCCGCCTCGACCCGCGCTCCGCGGACCCCTCCGGCAGCCGGGCCGTCGCCCGGCTCCTCGCCGACCAGGGGGTCTCCACACGTGTGGTCACCACTCTCGGCGAGGCCGGCTCCGCGGCCGGCCCCGACACCACCCTGCTGATCACCTCCCCCGACCTGCTGACCAAGCGTCAGCAAAGCCTTCTGCGCTCGGCCACGGAGCGCTCTGGCGGCCGTACGGTCCTGATCTCGCCCGGACAGCCCTCCCTCGGCACCCTCGCCCCCGAAGTCACCGCCGATCCCGCGGTCAGCTTCGACTCCACGCTCTCCCCCCGCTGCGGTCTGCCCGCCGCCCGCCGGGCGGGCAGCGCCGACACGGGCGGCATCCGCTACAGCACCACCGACCCGAACGCCGACACCTGCTACCCGAGCGACGGACTGCCCACGCTCCTGCGCGTTCCGGCACGCTCCGGAAGCGGCGACACCGTCGTCCTCGGCGCCCCCGACATCCTCTACAACGAGCATCTCGACGAGCGGGGCAACGCCTCGCTCGCGCTCCAACTCCTCGGCTCCCGCACCCATCTGGTCTGGTACCTCCCCTCGCTCTCCGACGACTCGGCCACCGACGCGGGCGGCCGGAGCTTCTTCGACCTGCTCCCCTCGGGCTGGCTCTGGGGCACACTCCAGCTCTTCATCGCGGCCGTCGTGGCAGCCCTGTGGCGGGCACGCCGCATGGGCCCCCTCGTACCCGAACGGCTTCCCGTCGCGATCCGCGCCTCCGAGACCGCGGAAGGCCGCGCCCGCCTCTACCGCAAGGCGTCCGCCCGCGACCGCGCGGCCGCCGCTCTCCGCTCCGCCACCCGCACCCGCCTCGCCCCCCTCATCGGCGTGCCCCCGACCCAGGCGCATGCGCCCGAGACCCTGCTCCCCGCCCTGGCCGCCCACGTCGACGGCGACTCCCGGGCCCTGCTCCCGCTCCTCTTCGGGCCGCCGCCCCGCGACGACGCGGCCCTCGTCTCCCTCGCCGACCAACTCGACGCCCTCGAAAGAGAGGTACGCATTTCATGATGGACCCGACCACTGACAACGCCGGGTACACCGGGTACTCCGGGGACGCGGACACCGCCCGCGCCTCCCTGGAAGCCCTGCGCACCGAGATCGCCAAAGCCGTGGTCGGCCAGGACCCCGCTGTGACCGGCCTCGTCGTCGCCCTCCTCTGCCGCGGACACGTCCTCCTCGAAGGAGTCCCCGGAGTGGCCAAGACGCTGCTCGTCCGCGCCCTCGCGTCGGCGCTGGAACTCGACACCAAGCGCGTCCAGTTCACCCCCGACCTCATGCCGAGCGACGTCACCGGCTCTCTCGTCTACGACGCCCGCACCGCCGCGTTCTCCTTCCAGCCCGGCCCGGTCTTCACCAACCTCCTGCTCGCCGACGAGATCAACCGCACGCCTCCCAAGACCCAGGCGTCGCTGCTGGAGGCGATGGAGGAACGCCAGGTCACCGTCGACGGCACACCCCGTCCGCTCCCCGAGCCCTTCCTGGTCGCCGCGACCCAGAACCCGGTCGAGTACGAGGGCACCTATCCCCTCCCGGAAGCCCAACTGGACCGCTTCCTGCTCAAACTGACGATCCCTCTGCCCTCCCGCCAGGACGAGATCGACGTCCTCACCCGCCACTCCGAGGGCTTCAACCCCCGCGACCTGCGCGCCGCGGGCCTGCGTCCGGTGGCCGGCCCCGCCGACCTCGAAGCCGCCCGCGCCGCGGTCGCCAAGACAGCGGTCTCCCCCGAGATCACCGGCTACGTCGTCGACCTGTGCCGCGCGACCCGCGAATCGCCCTCACTCACCCTCGGCGTCTCCCCGCGCGGCGCGACGGCCCTGCTCGCCACGGCCCGCGCCTGGGCCTGGCTGACCGGCCGCGACTACGTCATCCCCGACGACGTCAAGGCCCTGGCCCTGCCGACCCTCCGCCACCGCGTACAACTCCGCCCCGAGGCCGAGATGGAGGGCGTGACGGCCGACTCCGTCATCAACGCGATCCTCGCCCACGTCCCCGTCCCCCGCTGATGGCACTCACCGGACGCGCCGCCCTCCTGGCGGCCCTGGGCGCGCTCCCCGTCGGCATCTGGGGGCCCAGTTGGACAGGCATCCTCGCCGTGAACGTCCCCCTGGCCCTGGCCTGCGCCTGCGACGCCGCCCTCGCGGCTCCCGTACGACGCCTGGGCCTGGCCCGCTCCGGGGACACCTCGGTGCGCCTCGGTGAATCCGCGGACGTCACGCTCACGGTCACCAATCCCTCCGGCCGACCTCTGCGCGCGCACCTCCGCGACGCCTGGCCGCCGAGCAGTTGGGAACCCGGCACGGAGGTCGAGGCCTCCCGTCACCTTCTGACGGTCCCCGCCGGCGAACGCCGCCGTCTGACGACCCGTCTGCGCCCCACGCGCCGCGGTGACCGCCGCGCCGACCGCGTCACGATCCGCTCGTTCGGCCCGCTCGGTCTGTTCTCCCGTCAGGGCAGCCACGAAGTCCCCTGGGCCGTACGCGTCCTGCCGCCGTTCACCAGCCGGAAGCACCTGCCTTCCAAGCTGGCCCGGCTCCGCGAACTCGACGGCCGCACCAGTGTGCTGACGCGCGGTGAGGGCACGGAGTTCGACAGTCTGCGCGAGTACGTTCCCGGTGACGACACCCGGTCCATCGACTGGCGCGCCACGGCTCGCCGAACGACGGTCGCCGTCCGCACCTGGCGTCCCGAGCGCGACCGCCACATCCTTCTGGTCCTCGACACCGGCCGCACCTCGGCGGGCCGCGTGGGCGACGCGCCCCGCCTCGACGCCTCCATGGACGCGGCCCTCCTCCTCGCCGCCCTGGCCTCCCGCGCCGGCGACCGCGTGGACCTCCTCGCCCACGACCGCCGCGTACGCGCCCTGGTCCAGGGCCGTTCGGCAGGCGACGTCCTTCCGTCCCTGGTCAACGCGATGGCCGGGCTCGAACCGGAGCTCGTGGAGACGGATGCCCGCGGCCTGACCGCGACAGCCCTGCGTACGGCCCCGCGGCGCTCCTTGATCGTGCTTCTGACGACCCTCGACGCGGCCCCCGTCGAAGAGGGCCTGCTCCCTGTGCTGTCCAGCCTCACCCAGCGCCACACGGTTCTGCTGGCATCGGTCGCGGACCCGCACGTCGCACACATGGCGAAAGCCCGGGGAGACGTGGACGCGGTGTACGAGGCAGCGGCGGCGGCGCAGGCCGAGGCGGGGCGTCACCGCACGGCCGAGACGCTGCGGCGGCGCGGGGTCACCGTCGTCGACGCCACTCCCGACGAACTCGCGCCGGCCCTCGCGGACGCCTATCTGGCCCTGAAGTCCGCAGGCCGCCTGTAGAACAGATCCGCGGGCCGGAAGCAGAACAGAAGACTGGTCAGGCAAATGCCTTTCGGAAATACCCTTGGAATGCGATTTTCCCCGGGAACGCAGAAAACCCCCGGACCGGTATCCCCGGTCCGGGGGTTTTCTCAAAAATTGTT
>NZ_JBIBSY010000034.1:0-11191 GCF_043078065.1 Streptomyces sp. NPDC015532
CGGACCACTGGATCCCCCGAGCCGCTGACCGACACACGAAGGCCTCACCCGGACCGCCGGAACTCAGCAAGCAACAAGTCGCCAAGCAGAGCGACGAGTTGGAGCGCAGCCCCCTGACCCACCCTCGGGTCAACCACCGGTTAACCCTGGCCCGTGTGAAGACGCCGATCGGCCGGCCGTTCCACGTGCCGTACACGGAGCCGCTCCGATCGAGTGACCTTTGCCCACGTCGGCCCTGCAGCTGCTGCCGAGTGGCCGTTCCTCGGCAGTTCGGCCGCCCCGGGTCCTCTCGGGCCGGCCCCTGACAGGCCCGGCCGGTGAGGGCCCGGTTTCGTATCCGAGGCGCATGGAAACTGGGATGCCCGGGCCGTGCGACGTTGCGAGACTGGCCGCCGTGACGCGACCTGAACTCTCCGAACTCGACCACCTGCGAGAAGTAGAACGGCTCGCCGGCGTGGTCGTGGACACCGCCTCGGCCGAGGGCCGGCTCTCGTATCAGCCCGACGCAGACGACGCGACGCCCCTGCGGCGGGCGGTGAACGCACTGGCCCGCGGGCTTCGCCACTACCACTTCCCCGGGGACGGCTGCCTCGACGAAGAGGCGGATCGTCCCGAGCTGAAACTCGCGGGCGTGGTGATTCTGCGTCCCGGGACGATGCCCGACGGCATGGAGGAGACCTACGAGGAGGCGTGCGCCCGCCTCGGCGTCGAGGCCCGGCCCGAGGGGTGGGCCCTGTGGAACACGTGGGGCGACGGGAAGCTCCAGGTGACGATGGTCGTCTCCGCGGTCGACACCACCGAGGGCCTCCTCGCGAACTGGTCGCGGGGCAAAGCCGTCCATCCGCTGACGCCCGTGCCTTCCCAGATCGCCCTCATCCACCACGGCTGGGCCGCCCACATGGTCTTCTCCCCGTTCGGGGTGAAGAAGCTCGGACTCGGCGGACAACCGTGACATCGCCTCACCTCGACCGCCGGTCCTCCGCTCCCAGCTCGGCTGGTCAGCGGCTCGGCTTGTGCTCGGCTTCGCCGGCGCCGGCCGGTAGGACTCGATGCCCGTCTCGATCAGGTGAACCGGAAGGTCAGCCGGTCCGCGATGGCCGCGCAGAGCCGCGGGTCGGTGAACGTCATCTCCCACTCACCGAACGGAGCGTTCGCTGCGACCGCGGCGCCCTGGCGTCACTCGCGCGACGGCCCCGGAATCCAGTACCGCGAAGAGTTCACAGAAACAGAACGGCGAGAGAGGCGACAAATACCACAGCCGCAACCAACTGCCCCAGAGTCCTACAGGGGTGCCACAGCGTCAGCACCAGGGCGGCAGCCATCACCGCCCCCGCTACGGCCGCCAGCCATGACGCAGCCACTCTCTGGGAGGCGAGGACCGCCAGCGGTGCGAGCAGGAGCGTCGGTGGGACCACCGACGTCCAAGGACCGATACCCAAAAGCCGGTACACCAGGGCCAGCACGACAAATGCGATGGCGAGTGAGGCCGGGACCGAGAGAACCGGCCACACCGTCATGCAGAATCCCGATGCCTCTGCACAGGTTCGGCTGTCGTAGCGATCCGCCCTGTCAACCAGATGGAGCGACATATACGTCAGAGCCC
Organism: Streptomyces sp. NPDC015532; assembly: GCF_043078065.1. Classification (NCBI taxonomy): domain Bacteria; kingdom Bacillati; phylum Actinomycetota; class Actinomycetes; order Kitasatosporales; family Streptomycetaceae; genus Streptomyces; species Streptomyces sp. NPDC015532. The sequence goes on from NZ_JBIBSY010000034.1 coordinate 1,604, forward strand.
CACCGGTTGCGGCGGCACCCGCAACGCGCACGGCCAGACCCCCGCCGGAGGGTAACTTGCTGTTGTCGTACCCCTGCGCAGAAGTAGCATCCATGACAAAATTCTTCCCCCTCGTCGCAGCCCGGGCCTGAGTACTCGTACTCAAACCCCGGTTCCGTCAGCCCGGCAAAGCAACACGGCGACAACCGGTTACAACTACGACCACCCGCGCCGATGGCTCCGCAAGCGAGGCATCCGCCACCGCATAACCGCAAAGGGATCGAGTCCTCGCAGCGGCCGGCCACCACCGATGGGTTGTCGAGACGACCGAGTCCCCTCTCACCCGCCGCCGCCGGCTCCACCTCCGCTACGAAGGTAGGGCAGAACATTTCCTTGCCTTCGCCGGCGCAGCCCTCACCTGTCACCACCGACCCGTTCGTGTGGAAAGGCATCACCAGTCAGTGTGAGGCTCCGACACTGCTGCCCCAGACACTGAAGGGCCTGATCTCCGGCCCGGTCGCGGTCTGCTCTGAGAGGCTCTGCGCGTCGTCCAGGTCCGGCCAAGCGATGAAGCCTGCCTCCCTGTCGGCCAGAAATCCCTCGACGACCGGACCGAGGTCATCGGAAGCCACATAGGCACCTCTGAACGGCAACGCATCCGCGGGCACAGAGCCGGTCGAGCACCGGAGTTGTCCTGCCTGTTCGTCGTGCCACACGTAGAACGTCGCCACTCCTGAGAAGCCAAGACTGTGGATGCGTTCCCCGATGGCAGCAGCAGTCCGCTCGAAGGCAGCCACCACCTCGGCCACGGACAACGAACTCCTGTCCTCGTCAGCCGCACCCAGCGACCAGGTGTTGGCCTCCCACTCCACCCGCCGGTCAGCCGGTTCCAGCACCACAGGCTCGTCCGCCACCTCAGCAATCCACGTCAACAACACCACAGCAGTATCCCTGCACAGCTCGACCCGATGACCGCCCAAGAAACGACGTCTAATCCGCGGCCTCCTTGGAAGACACCCTCGTGCGCCTCATGCGCCCTGAGCAGTCGGCGCAACGCGGCCGCGTGCCGCGCGCCCCGGATCCGCTGGGCCACCCTGGGGCACGGTGAAGGCCGCCCACGTTGGGTCGGCGTCCGGACCGCAGGCTCGCTCGCACGCCAAGGCCGCTGTCGACTCCACCCTGGCCGAGCTGACCCGTCGAGAGCCCGCCACCTTCAGCGCCCTACTGGAACGCGTCTGGGCCAAATAGACCCCGTGGAGCGCGCAGAAGGCACGGGCCCGCAAGAACGCACCCGGCGAACGCGCCGTCCGAAGCCCACATGAACTGGGCACCCATCACCGCGATGACCCGGCACCTCACCCGCAAGAACCCCCCGCACCAGCCAGTGGACAAAATAGCCTCAGGCCGCCCGCTGACGCGGATCTGCTCCGCGGACTCCGGTCCGCCTTCCACACCAGACCGCCGACGCCGCTTCTTGTTGACCCAGTCGTGCATGGCCTCGATGAGGTCGCTGGAAGGCATGCGCCCCTCGGCCTCGGCAAGCCCCTCGAACTTGGCGCGCAGCGGCTCGGACGGGCGCAGCCTGACTCGCGCCAGCGACATCCACAGCCCCGGTGTCGGTCAGATCAGTCGTCCGGTCAAGCCGGCGAGGCACATCAGGCTTCCCCCGAGGGTTCATGATGGACGCAGCCGGTCAGCACGGCCGCGGTCTGGGTGAGGTGCTGGACCAGCAACTCGGCCGCGGTGTCGGCATCGCGGGCCAGCGCCGCCTCCTCAAGCCGGCGGTGCTCGCCAATAGCGTCCCGGTCGGGGTCGCGGTGCGCCGACCAGCGGCGAGCCAGTTCGCTCGCGGTCCACATCCGGTCGAAGGTCTCCAGCAGAACGGGATTGCCGCACCCCTCCAGCAGGGTGCGGTGAAAGACCCGGTGCGCCTCGGACCACGCGCTGCTGTAGTAATCGCCCTCCTCAGGCCCGTACACAGGGGTGCGGGCCAAACGATGGTGCGCGGCCCGTACGCGGGCCTCCCAGTCGACGTCACCACACTCGACGGACATGCGCAGCAGGACCGGTTCGATGGTCCGGCGGGCCTCCGTGATCTCCTGCCAGCGGCGATCAGAGATCGCGGGGACGGCGAACCCGCGGTTGGCCAGCCGGTCCGCGAGGCCCTCGCCGACCACCCGAACCAGCGCCTCACGCACGACGGCCAGGCTCACCCCCTGCTCCCTGGCGAGGTCCTGCGGCTTGAGGGCGTCACCAGGGGCGTGCTCTCCGCGCATGATCGCGTCCCGGATGTGTGCGTAGACCCGCTCGGAGAGCATCTGCTTCCCCGGCGGCGAGGTGGAGGTGTGGGCCGTCTCGGTCATGCCCCCAGCATAGACGATCCGATAGATAATCGATTATCTGTGTTATCGTCGATTCAGAGTCGGCAGGGAGCGGCGGCCGCATCCCTACCGCGGTCCCTGCGCCGGCGACATCACTGGCACCCCGCCCCAGAACACAGCCCTGAAAGGACGACGCGATGAGCGCCAACGACCCCTTCGCCCGCCTCCCCCAAGCTGCCTCCTTCACCGTCACCAGCACCACCGTCACCGACGGCGCCCCCTGGCCGCCCGAGCAGTTCTCCGGCATCTTCGGCGTCCCCGGCGGGAAGGACATCTCGCCGCAACTGTCCTGGAACGGCGCCCCGCAAGGCACCAAGAGCTACGCCGTCACCGTCTACGACCCGGACGCCCCCACCGGATCCGGGTTCTGGCACTGGGCGGTCGCCGACATCCCCGCCACCGTCACCGAACTGCCCGAAGGCGCCGGCGACGACACCGGCTCCGGCCTGCCCGAAGGCGCCTTCCAACTCCCGGGCGACACCCGCACCGCCCGCTTCATCGGCGCCGCCCCGCCCGCCGGACACGGCGCGCACCGCTACTTCACCGTCGTACACGCCCTGGACGTCGAATCCACCGGCGTCACAGCCGACACCACCCCGGCCGTCCTCGGCTTCACCATGGCCGCACACACCCTGGGCCGCGCAGTCCTGACCACCACCGCCGAAACCCACGCCTGACAACCAACACACCCCGACCCATCAACACCACGGAGGTGTATCTCCGCACCACCCCGGAAGTCGAGGACGAAAGCGCGGTCCCCCTGCCCGTCCGCATCGCCCAACGCCTCAACCACAGCGCACCCACCGCCAGCCAGACCACGGCCCGGATACAGCACGACGGCCTGCCGCACATCACACCCGACCAACATCATCGATCAAGCAGGTGGAGTAGTTGGGGCCAGCTGCTTTCCATGGACTGTTCGTTCGCCGCGCGGGTGCCACCGCCGTTGGCCCCGACAGGCAGGTACGGGAAGCCTGAGATGCCGTGGCCGGCCTTCGGGCAGATCAGAGCCTTGGCCTTGCGGCCGGAGGCGTTGGGTTGCTGAGCGATCGACTGGGCGGCAGAGAGCGATCCCCACAGCGAGTCCGCCCCACCCGCGACGGCCAGTACGGTCCCGCGGACGTGGTTGAGCGGAATGGGAACCAGGTTCAGGCTCTTGCCACCCTGGGTCCAAGCGGACCGTGTCCCACAGCAGTTGGCCGGATAGGCGCCATTGGTATTGCGGCTGGGCGCGTAGACCACTGCGTCGCGTACCAGGTCCGGGTAGTACTGGGCCACCAGCTGGGCTGCTTCGCTGCCGCGCGAGGCTCCGGCCACCATGAGGCGGCGGGGATCGGCCTGCGGCTGGGCACGAAGGAGACGGGCGGCACTGGCGACGTACTCCACGGACACGCCGGCAAGGTACTCGGGCCGCCCGGTACAGCCGAAGTAACACAACGCCAGGGCCGGGTGACCGCGGGAGGCGAGCAGCGCAGCCTTGAACTGGTTGACGGGGGTGACACCTCCTTCTGAGCCTCCCAGCAGCAGCACCGGCGCGCGGCGCGGCCCGCCCGTCGGCGGCAGGAAGAGCTCTCCGCTCAGCCCGTCCTTGGCGTTCGTCAGCTCTCTATGCCGGACACGCCTGGCCTGAAAGGTGCGGGTGAGCGTGCGCTGTGCGATAGGGCGGCCACCGGAGGCAACCGCGATACGTATCTCGTAGCTGGGGTTGTGCTGCGGGTCGGTCAGCGCGATGGAGGTGATGTCCGCATCCCCTGTGCCGGGCCTCATGGACCAGAACAGGCCCATGCCGTCAACTCCCCGATACGTGCCGGACCTGGGCCTGGCACGGTCGAGGTCTACGACACCCTTCGCATCCGCGGTGAAAACGGCCCGCCCCGACCAGGCCACGTCGCGCGCATCGGTGGCACGGGTGGTGACGGTCACCTCTTCACGGATAGGAGCCCGGTGATGCGCATGTGGACCGGCTCATCCGCCAGTGCGGCGGACCTGTCCACCGTGACAACCGCCGTGCGGCTGTGCTTGGCATCCCGCGCGCCGTCCTCGGAGCAACCCGCGCCGGCCGCCACCGCAACCATCGCCGCACACGTCGCCGCTCGTCTTCCCCTTCTCTGCATGGATGCAGTGTGATCGCGTAACGCCTGCGCAGGAAGACGCGACCAGAGGCTCGTGCCCTCCATCTGACGGAAGTTGCCCGCTCAGGCTCTCGGCCGGTGAATGCCGGCTCCTCCGGTCCGCCTGGGGGTGTTCGTCGTGCCCCAGGGGATCGGCAGCGTGCCGGGTGAGCGTAATCAGTAACCGGACTCATCCACCGAATACGCGATACATCAATATGCGAGCCACCAGTCCCAAGCCGGGCCACCGCCGTTCCGACCTCATGCCCCGGACTCGCGGCAAACCACGGATCCCGGACTCTCGTGAGTGCGGTGCGAGTTCGGCGTGACCCTGTGGTGCTCTTCCGCGGACTCTCGTCAATTGTGCAGGAGGTCGAGTCGCTCGGTGGCGTGCCTCCACTCCAGGGCGTCTGTCCGGGCGCGATCTCGCAGAGCATCCACCAGGCCGGACAGCCCGGCACTGCCTGCCGCCTGGACCAGCACGAGATCCTCTCGCTGACGCCGGAGCTCGGCGCCCGGTCCGGGAAGCCGGGCATCGTGCTGATCGGCGGCGATCGCAGTGATCTGCAGGCAGCGAAGGGCACCGTCCCACGGTCCCCCTGTGCATGCGGCGACCGCTTCGGACACCGCCGTCATGGCGTCGAAATGCATCATCACGGCACCCTCGGGCTCGGCCTCCTCCAGAAAGCCGTCGAGATCGGGGATTTCGCAGTCCCCGGCGAGCGGCTCGTACAAGTGGAACAACTCGGTCAAAGAGAGAGTCAGATACTCCCCCGAGTGGTCGGCCAGTCGGTCGGCCAACTCACGGATCCGAGCCGCCGACGATGCATCCCCGGCGAGGGCGGTGGCCCAGCACTCTCCGAGCAGATCCCTGACAACTGCCGCTCCCGAGCCTCCATGGCGGTGGAAGCGCTCATCACCGAGGCAACCGGAAATCCGCTCGGCCGCAGCAAGGCCGACCAGGGCCGCCGCCCGGTGATCGAGGGCACCCAGCGATGCCCGCCACTGCTGGAAATCCCAGTTGTCCATGCCCATCCCCGACTCGGCCCGTCCGCACATCCTGTCAGCAGTGACTCACCCGGGCTCCGCCGAGTCGGCGCAGTCCTCGCCGCACTCCACGACGAATGGATCGCCTTCCCCCGCCGCTACCTCTCCAACGAGAGCATGGACGCCATCTACACCGATACCCCCGCCATCCCGCCCGGCTCCGGCGGCTCGCCGCGGCCGACGGCAACCTCCTGATCGAGACGCCCAGCGGCGCCCGTAGCGCAGCAAGACCTCCGCGATCCGTCAGCTCGTCCTCCAAGCCCCGGCCCCTGTCATCGCCCAAAGCACTCGGCTACCACGACAAGACCGCCACCCGCCTGGTCACCGAGGCCGACGGAACTTGGAGCCGATACGCCCCCAGTGGCCACACACGGTGAGTAGCTCGGCATCGCGGACCGCTCGCGGACCAGGAGTGCCCTTGCAGCGGGCGTAGAAGGCGGCTCGGGAGACCTTGAGCAGTTCACAAGCGCGCTTGACGTTGTGACCGTCTCGCTTCTCCGCCTCGATGAACGGGTGCACCGTCACCGGGTCTCCTTCGCGAAGAAAGCCGTGGCCCGCTTGAGAATGTCCACGTCCTCCCGCAGCCGGCGGTTCTCCCGCCGCAGTGAGGCCAACTCTTCGCGTTCAGTGCTGGTCAGGCCGTCTCGTTCGCCTGCGTCGGTCTCGGCCTGGCCGATCCACAGCCGCACCGCGGTCTCGGTCAGGTCGAAATCCTTTGCCACCTGGCCGACCGAGCGGTCACCGCGTCGGCACAGCCCGACGATTCGGCCTTGAACTCCGGCGTGAACGAACGGCGAGGCCGAGGCTTCTTCTTCCCATGCGCTCCATGATGGACATCCTTCCGGGGCAGAACCCCTGATCTCAGATGTCCGTCAATCCGTCAAAGCGAATCAAGCCCAGTACCGGTCTCGACCCTGTACGCGGCCAGCGGCGCCCACGTCTCCTCCACTCCGCCGTCGCTCACCGGGTGCCCCCGACCGTCCGGTCCGTGTCCAGTTCGCCTTCGAGGACTGTCCGAGTGATCAGGGGGCGGTCACACAGAGCGAGGAGCTCGTTGGCGAGGTCGAGGACCGGCAACGGGTGCTGTTCGCCCTGCACATCGATGGCGGCAGCCGACAGGCTCCGGGGGACGGCGCCCGCGTTGAGCAGAACGCGCCACTCCTCGGGGCCGAGGCTCAGGTACTCCAGACCCGTCAGCCCGGCGATCTCCAGGGGATCGGCCAGCGTGCCCGGGGAAACGGTGAGCGTCCGCAGGCGGGGGAGGCCGGCGACCGGGGCGAGGCTGACCGGCTCGCCCTTCCGACCACCGATCCGGAGCACCTCCAGCTCGGGCCGGGCGGCGGCCACCATGTCGCCCGGGCTGCTCACCTGGGCCACCACCGGCGGACGGTTCCAGTCATCGTCCGAGCGCCAGTCGTCGCGGTGGTTGACCACCATGTCGGTAAGGGAGTCGGCGCGCAGTGCGGCTCCGATGCTCCGCTCATGGTCGATCATGATGACCTGCCCGGCGTGTCCGCCCAGACCCGGTGTCAGGTCGAGGGCCAGCCGGTCGCCGCCGCCGTTGTCGCCGAAGGCGATCCAGCCGGGCGAGCCGACGAGGCCCTGCACGGCGGCGTCCGGTGCGGTGACGACCGCGTCCTTGGCGGCGAACTGCCAAGGGCAGGGACGGGACCGGGCGTCCGCGATGTAGAGCCCGTCCAGGGGGAAGAGCTCGCAGCCGACCGCTTTGCTGACGCGTTCCTGCGCCGCGTAGTCGCCGCTCCAGTCCTGCCACCGCGCACGGGTGACGCGGTAGAGGGCCTTGAGCTCGTCGGGCAGCGTGACACCGAGGCGCGCCTCCGCTGCGGCTATCTCCTCCTCGGTGGCACCGATGGTGTCGGGGAGCCGATCGTGAAGGGTCCGCTCCAGCAGCGCCGGGTCCGCCGACGGCGCCGGTGCCGCCCCCGGGAATTCCTCGGGCAGGCGCCGCCAGGGCTCGGGAACGGCGCCCTCGATCAGGAGCAGGGCTCCCACGAAAGGGCTCCTGCCGCCGTGCTCCACGGCGGGCCCCGCATCGATGACATGGAGCACGGTCTTCCCGTCCGGCGCCGTCTCGACCATGTACGAAACGCTGCTCGCGCCGTCGGCCCTGAGGGCGGCCTGGACCCGTTCCACGGCGGTGAACTGGTCCTGCATGTCTGCCACTTGCAGGGCTCGTCCTGGCACTGGGCGCGGCTGTGGCGCGGGCAGGGTCCAACTGCCGAGACTGATCTGGCCCGTGAAGCAACCACCCGGCGCGGCAAGCTGCTCCGCGCGGGAATCCCGCACCAGCCGCAGCAGCGGCTCCCAGGTCGCGAAGTCATGTAGTGAGGACAACGGCGCTCTCCGCTCAGTCGGTTGGTCGGCCGGCAGCACTCCTGATCACTGCGTGCGACGCGATCCTAGGACTGGCCACTGACACTGCCGCTCCGTCTGATCTACTGCCTCCCGAGACACGGAGACCGGGAGAAGAGCGATGGGTGTTCTGACCGACTACTTCCACGCACCGAACGCCGCAGCGGTGGTGCAGTCACTGGAGGAGACGGACGGCGGATCCCGTTCCACGCGGAACCCCCGGTGTTCGACGGAGTCGACGCCAAGCGCGTGAATCCGTCGTCGTCCTGGGGCAGCTGGTCGCCGCCATCCGCCGGACGGAGTGGCGGGTGGACCTGGTGGAGCAGACCACCGTGTGGCCGACCTCCCGGAAACCGGGTCCGGACGGCCCCAAGTTCGAGGGCGACCCGTGGGCGGCGGGACCGTGGGGGTCGGAACTCCATCCCCTGGTAAGGGACACACTGGCCGGAGTACGGGACTGACCGTGCAACGGCTCGCCCGACCGGTCGGCCCACCGGCGAAAGGGCGCTTGCGGCAGTCTGCTTGGATACCGGAGATGACGACGAGTTCCCCTGTCCCCCGTGCAGGCGACGCCGATCCCGACCGTTTGAAGGCCCTACTGGAACGTGCAGCCACGGGCCGGGACAGTCGGGCCTGGAGCGACCTCTGGACGGAGCTCTACCACAACGGCTCTCTGGATGCCGCCCATCCGATGGTGCTGCGCACGCTGGCCGACATGGCAGAGGCCGACAAAGCCGACACGGCACCCTCCGCCCTCCACCTGGCCGGCGCCCTTCTCGCCCAGGCCGACCAGCGGTACGAAACCCGAAGCCTGCGGCACGAGTATGCAACGGAAGTCACACGCCTACTGGACGCCGCAAACCGGTGGCGGCAGGTCACTGCCGACCGGAACGACTATTGCTATCTGGTTGAGGCCGTCCTGCAACTGGAGGGCAATATCCACTGGGCGGAGGACTTGATCTGGGGCGTCGTCAGCGAGGAATACGAGATCGAGTGCCCCGATCCCGACGGGTGCGCGTCGATGTGGGTGATTCTCGGCGAGCGCGGCTTCTTCAGTACCGCGGAGGACTACGCCCTCTCCGACGACGTCGAGACCTTCCCTCTCCATCCGGCCGATCCCCGCGCCCTGGAAGGTCTCGGCCGGCGCCTCTACGACCTTGCCCTAGCTGACGGCCATGAGGAAGTCGCGCGCGCCCTGATTTATGCCTTCGGTGAGGCGACCTGCCCGGAGTGTGAGCAGCGCTTCTCCGTCGTCGGGCAGGTCGTCGCCCGTTCCAGCTGAGAGCTCCGTCGAAATGGTGGGGTTTGAACCAACGACCTCTTCGTCCCGAAGCAACTTATACGCACGTGCCACCTTGGGCTGGTGCGGTTCTCACCTGCTCCGATGGTCCGCGGACGTTCGCGGACGTCCGCCGGTGTTCGTCGGCGTTGTCACGCAGTTAGACACTCACTGCTGCGGTTGATCAGTTGCCTACTGGGTGCCTGGTCGGGAGTGTCGAGCGCGAGCGGTGATCTCTGAGGGGTCATACCCCTGCGGGTAGTTCTCTCACCTGCACTCACCGTCGGCCCCATCGCTCAGCCGGGCTATACCAGACGGCACTAAGAGGTCCTAACAAAGGCGTTGGACGTGTCGGTGGGTGATCAGGCAGGTAGCGAGGCCGAGGAAAGCTTCGTGGATGTCATCGCGTCGTTCCCAG
>NZ_JBIBSY010000035.1:0-9585 GCF_043078065.1 Streptomyces sp. NPDC015532
AAGGTCAGTCACGCGTTCCATTCGCCGTTGATGGATCCGATGCTGGAGGAGTTCGCGCAGGTCGTTCGCGGTCTGGCCTTCGACGAGCCGCGGATTCCGGTGGTCTCGAACCTCACCGGTCGCCTGGCCGAGCCGTACACGGCCGAGTACTGGGTGCGGCACGTCCGTGAGGCGGTCCGCTTCGCCGACGGCGTCCGGACCCTGCACGAGCTGGGCGTGACCACGTTCGTGGAGATCGGCCCCGGCGGCGTGCTGAGCGCCCTCGCCCAGGGCTGCCTCGACGACGCGGACATCGTCACTGTTCCCGCCCTGCGTACCGACCGTCCCGAACCCCAGGCGCTCACCCTCGCCCTCGGGCAGGTGCACGCGCACGGCGTCTCCCCGGACTGGCAAGGGCTGTTCCCCGGCGCCCGGCACGTCGACCTGCCCACGTACGCCTTCCAGCGTGAGCGCTACTGGCTCGAAGGCACGGCCGCGCCCGACGTCTCCTCGGCGGGCCTGGACTCCTCCGGCCACGCCCTGCTCGGCGCGGTGGTCGAGACCGCCGGTACGCGGGACGTGCTGTTCACCGGTCGGCTGTCCCCGGCCGACCTGCCCTGGACCGCGGAACACACGGTCGGCGGCGTGCCGGTGCTCCCGGTCGCCGCGTTCGTGGAGCTCGCCCTGTCCGCGGGACGGCAGACCGGGTTCCCGCACCTGGACCAGCTGGACGTGGACGCCCCGCTGGTCCTGGCCGAACAGGGCGCCGTACGCGTTCAGGTGCAGGTCGGTGCGGGCGACGATCCCGACCGGCGCTCCGTGCGCGTCTTCAGCCGGCCCGCTGCCGACGGCACCGGCGAGCCCTGGGTCCGCCACGTCACCGGAGAGCTCACCCGGAACGCTCCGGCGCCGGAGTTCGACATGACGATGTGGCCGCCGACGGGTGCCGAACCCGTCGACGTCGAGGGCCGTCCGGGTCTGCGCGCCGCCTGGCGCGCCGGGGACGAGCTGTACGCCGAGGCCGTACTGACCGTCGCGGAGCGGAACCGGGCGGACCGCTACGCCCTGCACCCCGTGCTGCTGGACGCCGCCCTCGACATGCTGGCGTCGAGCCGCGCCGAAGACCCCGGCAAGGTGCTCATGCCCCACGCCTGGAGCGGCATCTCCGTGCACGCTCCGGGGCCCGGGGCCGTACGCATACGCATCCGGCCCGCCGCCGACGACGCGGTGGCGATCGAACTGTCCGACGCCGACGGCTCTCCCGTCGCCTCGGTCGCGTCCGTCCGGACACGGTCGATGTCCCCGCAGCAGGTGCTGGCCTCGCGCGTGGCGCACCAGGACCGGATGTTCGAGGTCGACTGGGTCGAGCACACCGCGGCTTCCGCCCCCGCACCCGCCACCGCTCCCGAAGCCGCGTGGGCGGTCCTGGGCGACGAGGGTTCCCACTCCGACATCGACGGGCTCCGCAAGGCGGTCGACGGCGGCGCGGCCACGCCTGCCCACGTCCTCCTGCCCTGCGCCCCGAGCGAGGGCGATGCCGCCGCCGCGACGCGCGGGCTGCTGGCCGATGTGCTGTCGGCCGTCCAGGAGTGGGTCGCCGACGAGCGGTTCTCCGACGCGCGGCTCGTCGTGATGACGCGCGGAGCCGTCGAGCCGGACGGCACAGCTCCGGACCTCGCGCACGTCGCGGTCTCCGGTCTGGTGAAGTCGGCCCAGACCGAGCACCCGGACCGGCTCCTGCTCGTCGACGCGGACGACTCGGTCACGAACGGCGGCCTCGACCCGGCGCTGGCCTCGGCCCTCGCCGCTCTGGACGAACCGCAGGCCGCCGTGCGCGACGGAAAGCTGTACGTGCCGCGCCTCGCCCGGATCACCCCGCCCGAGGAGCCCACCGGTCACGCGTGGGACCCCGAGGGGACCGTGCTGCTCACCGGCGCGACCGGTGGCCTCGGACGGTCGCTCGCGCGGCACCTCGTCGCCGAACGCGGCGCACGGAGGCTGCTGCTGACCAGCCGACGGGGCCCCGCGGCCGAAGGCATCGGCGAACTCGTAGCCGCCCTCTCCGAACTGGGTGCGCACGTCGACGTGGCCGCCTGTGACATCGGGGACCGGGACGCCCTCGCGGAACTGCTGGCCTCGGTCCCGGCCGAGCACCCGCTCGTGGCCGTGGTGCACGCGGCGGCGGCCCTGGACGACGGCGTGGTCACCGCCCTGACCGCGGAGCGCCTGGACTCCGTGCTGCGGCCGAAGGCCGACGGGGCGCTGCACCTGCACGAGCTGACCCGGGACCTGAACCTCTCCGCGTTCGTGCTCTTCTCCTCCCTGGCCGGAATCCTGGGCAGCGCCGGCGCGGCGAGCTACGCCGCCGCGAACGCCTTCCTGGACGGGCTGGCGCGGCAGCGCCGGGCCGCTGGCCTGCCCGGCACCTCGCTGGCATGGGGCCTGTGGACGGACAACGGCGGCATGGGCGACCGGATCACCGACGCCGACCGCAACCGGATGGGGCGGGCCGGAGTCGTGCCCTTCACCCCGGCGGAGGGGCTGGCCCTGTTCGACGCCGCCCTCACCGTGGACCGTCCGGTGATCGTGCCGGCCCGGCTGGACGTTCCAGGACTGCGCGCCATGGCCCGCGCCGGCATGCTGCCCGCCGTCCTCCGCGGCCTCGTCGGCGACACCGGCGCCGCGGCCGGCGAGACCGCGGCCGCACGGACCCCCGTCCTGGCCCGCCGCCTCGCCGGGATACCGGAGGCCGACCAGGAGAAGGTCCTGCTGGACCTGGTGCGCCATCAGGCGGCAGCCGCCCTCGGCCACGCCACCGCTGCCCGCATCGAGCCCACCACGGCCTTCAAGGACATCGGCTTCGACTCCCTGACCGCCGTGGAACTGCGCAACCGGCTCAAGGTCGCGACCGGGCTCCGGCTCAAGCCCACCCTTGTCTTCGACCACCCCAACCCCGTCGCGATCGCCCGGCTCCTCCACAAGGACCTGGTGCTCGACCTCACAGCCGAGGCCCCGCCCGTGCTCGCCGAACTGGACCGGCTGGAGGCCCAGCTCGCCGCGCTCGCCCCACAGGACGCGGTACGGGACAAGGTCACCGCCCGGCTCAAGGCGCTGCTCTGGAAGTGGACGGACACCCATCAGGACGCCGCGGCGAACACCGCCGACGCCGGCCCCGGCACCGACCGCGACATCGACCCGGACCGGATCGACGCCGCCACCGACGACGAGATGTTCGACCTCATCGACCAAGAGCTCGGGTCCCACTGACCCATCTCACGCACTGCTACCGAGGACGTAAAACATGTCGAACGACGACAAGCTCAGGGATTACCTCAAGCGCGTGATGGTGGACCTGCGCCAGACCCGCAGGCAGCTGGGTGAGCTGGAGGCGAAGGACACCGAGCCCATCGCCGTCGTCGGAATGGCCTGCCGCTACCCGGGCGGCGTCGGCTCGCCCGAAGACCTGTGGCAACTGGTCGTCTCGGGCGGTGACGGAGTGTCCGAGTTCCCCACCGACCGCGGCTGGGACCTGGACACGGTCTACGACCCCGAGCCCGGACGGACGGGCCGCATATACGTGCGCGAGGGCGGCTTCCTCCACGACGCCGGCGAGTTCGACCCCGCGTTCTTCGGGATCTCCCCCCGCGAGGCACTGGTCATGGACCCGCAGCAGCGGCTGCTCCTGCAGACGTCCTGGGAGGCCCTCGAACGCGCGGGCATCGACCCCGTCACCGCACGCGGCACCCGGGCCGGCGTGTTCGTCGGCACGAACGGCCAGGACCACGCCTACCTCCAGCGGCAGGGCGACAGCGACATCGAGGCCCACCTCGTCACCGCGAACACCGCCGCCGTGGTGTCCGGTCGCATCTCCTACGCCCTCGGTCTCGAAGGCCCGGCGGTCACCGTCGACACGGCCTGCTCGTCCTCGCTGGTGGCGCTCCACCTGGCCGCCCAGGCGCTGCGCCGCGGCGAGTGCTCGCTCGCCCTGGCCGGCGGCGTGACCGTGATGGCCACGCCGAACACCTTCATCGCGTTCAGTGCCCAGCGCGGCCTGTCGTCCGACGGCCGCTGCCGCGCGTTCTCCTCGACCGCCGACGGCACGGGCATGTCCGAAGGCGTCGGCGTGCTCCTGCTGGAGCGGTTGTCCGACGCCCGCCGGCTCGGCCACGACGTGCTCGCCGTCATCCGCGGCAGCGCCGTCAACCAGGACGGCGCCTCCAACGGCCTCACGGCCCCGAACGGCCCGTCGCAGGAGCGTGTGATCCGGCAGGCGCTGGAGAACGCGCGCCTGACCGCCTCCCAGGTCGACGCGGTCGAGGCGCACGGCACGGCCACCACCCTCGGCGACCCGATCGAGGTGGAGGCACTGCTCGCCACGTACGGGCAGGAGCACTCGGGCGACCGGCCGCTGTGGCTGGGATCCATCAAGTCCAACATCGGTCACACGCAGGCCGCCGCGGGTGTCGCCGGTGTGATCAAGATGGTGATGGCCATCCGCAACGGCGTCCTGCCGCAGACGCTGCACGTGGACGAGCCGACCGCTCAGGTCGACTGGTCGGCGGGCGGAGTCAAGCTCCTGACCGAGGCCGTCCGGTGGCCCGAGTCGGACCACCCCCGCCGCGCCGCCGTCTCTTCGTTCGGCGTCAGCGGCACCAACGCGCACACGATCATCGAGCAGGCCCCGGCCCTCGACGAGGAGCCCGCCGCCGAGCCGGCCGGGGCCCCGGCCGACTCGGCGCTGCCGTGGGTGCTCTCGGCGAAGAGCGACGCGGCACTGCGTGCCCAGGCGGAGCGCCTGCTCTCCTTCCTGGAGGACGTCCGGAGAGGCCCCGGGAGCGCCCCGGCCGACATCGGCTTCTCCCTCGCCACGACGCGCACCGCCTGGGACCGCAGGGCGGCCGTCGTCGGCGAGAGCCTGGAGGAACTCACGGAGGGTGTACGGGCGTTGGCGTCCGGCACCCCGTCCGCGGCTGTGGTCCACAACGCGGCCCGCCGCGGCGACAAGACCGGGTTCTTGTTCTCGGGTCAGGGTTCGCAGCGGGTCGGTATGGGGCGTGAGCTGTACGCGGCGTATCCGGTGTTCGCCGCCGCCTACGACGAGATCCGCGCCCATCTCGACGTCACGCTCGACGTCGACGTGGAGGAGTTGAACCAGACGGGTTGCGCTCAGCCGGCGTTGTTCGCCGTGGAGGTGGCGCTGTTCCGGTTGCTGGAGTCGTGGGGTGTGCGGCCGGATTATGTGGCTGGTCATTCGGTGGGTGAGATCGCGGCTGCGCATGTGGCGGGTGTGTTGTCGCTCGGGGATGCGGCGAGATTGGTGTCGGCGCGGGCCGCGTTGATGCAGGCGTTGCCCGCGGGCGGGGCGATGGTCGCGGTGCAGGCGGCCGAGGACGAGGTGCTGCCGTACCTGACGGACGGGGTCGGGATCGCCGCGGTCAACGGGCCTCAGTCCGTCGTGATCTCCGGTGTCGAGGACGCTGTGCTGGAGATAGCCGGGACATTCACTCAACAGGGTCGCAAGACCTCCCGGTTGAAAGTGAGTCACGCGTTTCACTCGCCGTTGATGGACCCGATGCTGGAGGAGTTCGAAGAGGTCGTCAGCGGTTTGGCCTTCAACGAGCCGCGGATTCCCGTCGTTTCGAACCTCACCGGTCTCCTGGCCGAGGCGTACACCCCGGAGTACTGGGTCCGGCACGTCCGTGAGGCGGTCCGCTTCGCCGACGGCATCGAGACTCTGCACGGCCTGGGCGTGACCACGTTCGTCGAGGTCGGCCCCGGCGGCGTCCTCAGTGCCCTGGCACAGGCCTGTGCGGACGACATCGTCACCGTCCCCGTACTCCGGGCCGACCGCCCCGAGCGGCAGGCTGTCGTGACCGCGCTCGCCGAGTTGCACGTCAGCGGTGCCGAAGTGGACTGGCACGCCTTCTTCCCGGGCGCTCGGCGCGTAGACCTGCCCACCTACGCCTTCCAGCAGCAGCGCTACTGGCTGGAGGCCCCCGAGGCCGAGACGGCCGCCGTGGACGCGGTCGACGCCGAGTTCTGGGCGAGCGTCGAGCGCGAGGACGCCCAGTCCCTCGCCGCCACGCTGGGGCTGAGCCCCGAGGAACTGAACGTCGTAGTACCGAAGTTGTCGGCCTGGCGGGGTCGGCGGCGCGAGCAGTCCGTCGTGGACGGCTGGCGCTACCAACTGGCCTGGCAACCGCTGAACGGCCTGTCCGCAGGCGACCTGTCCGGCAGCACATGGCTGTTCGCCGCGCCCGAGGGCGACGAGTGGGCCGGCACGGTCCGCGCGGCCCTGGCCGGACGCGGCGCGTACCTGATCCCGCTGACGGTCGGCGCCGACGCCGACCGCGCGTCCCTGACCGACGAGCTGACCCGGGTCGCGGGCGAAGCCGGATCGCTCGACGGCGTCCTGTCCCTGCTCGCGACCGACGAGACCGCCTCGCCCGAACACCCCGCGCTCTCCCAGGGCTTCGCGCGGACCGTGGCCCTGGCCCAGGCACTTGGCGACGCGGGCATCGACGCGCCGCTGTGGTGCGCCACCCGCGGAGCGGCCGCCACCGGCCGCTCCGACGACGCACCGCTCAGCGCGGTGCAGAACCAGGTGTGGGGCCTCGGCCGTGTCCTGGCCCTGGAGCACGCCCGGCGCTGGGGCGGCCTGATCGACCTGCCGGCGGCCGTCGACGAGCGCGCCGCCGGCCGTATCGCCGCCGTACTGAGTCAGGGAGCCGGCGCCGCCGATGGCCAGGAGGACCAGGTCGCCGTCCGCGCCACCGGCGTGTTCACCGCCCGGCTCGCCCACGCCCGAAGCGGCGCCGGCCGGCCGTGGTCGCCGCGCGGCACGGTGCTGATCACCGGTGGTACGGGTGCGCTGGGCGGGCACGTGGCCCGCTGGCTCGCCGGTGCCGGTGCCGAACACCTCGTGCTCACCAGCCGCCGCGGCGCCGACGCGCCCGGCGCGACCGCGCTCAAGGACGAACTGGAGGAGCTGGGAGCGCGCGTCACCCTCGCCGTGTGCGATGTCGCCGACCGCGAAGCGGTGGCGGCGCTGCTCGCCGAGCACACGTTCACCTCCGTCTTCCACGCCGCGGGCGTGGAACAGTCAGCCCCCTTCGACGAGCTGACACCGGCCGACTTCGCCCGCACGGTGGCGGCGAAGGCCCGCGGCGCCGCACACCTGGACGAACTGCTCGGCGACCGCGAGCTCGACGCCTTCGTCATGTTCTCCTCGATCGCCGGCGTGTGGGGCAGCGGCCACCAGGCCGCCTATGCGGCCGGCAACGCCTTCCTCGACGGGCTCGCCGCCCGGCGTAGGGCCCGGGGCCTGGCCGCCACCGCGATCGCCTGGGGCCCGTGGGCCGACGGCGGCATGGTCACCGACGCCGACGAGGAGCACCTGCGCCGCCGCGGCGTCGTCACCCTGCCCGCCGCACTCGCCGTGACCGCGGTCCAGCGCGCCCTGGACTGCGACGACACCGCGGTCGTCGTGGCCGACATCGACTGGGAACGGTTCATCGGACCGTTCACCCTCGGCCGCCCGAGCGCCCTGCTGTCCGAGTTGCCCGAGGTGCGCCGCGCCGGCACCGCCGCACCGGCCGGCGCCGCCACCGGCGCCGCGCCCCTGGCGGCCCGGCTCGCAGGACTGCCGGAGGCCGAGCGCACGGAGAGACTGATCGACCTGGTCCGCGCGCACGTCGCGGCTGTCCTGGGCCACTCCTCGGCGGCGGAGGTCGAGCCCGACCGGGCGTTCAAGGACCTCGGCTTCGACTCCCTGACCGCCGTCGAACTCCGCAACAAGGTGAACACGGCGACCGGTCTCGCGCTGCCGCCCACGCTGGTCTTCGACCACCCCAACGCCACGGCGCTCGCCCGCTTCCTGCAGAGCGAGCTGCTCGGATCGAAGGCCGCCGTGGAGCAGGAGCGGCACGCGGCCGCCGACGACGAGCCCATAGCCATCGTGGCGATGAGCTGCCACCTGCCCGGCGGCGTCGACTCGCCCGAGGCGCTGTGGGACCTGGTGACGTCCGGCGGCGACGCCGTCTCCGCGTTCCCGTCGAACCGCGGCTGGGACGTCGAGGCCCTCTACGACCCCGACCCCGACCGCCCCGGCAAGACGTACGTGCGCGACGGCGGCTTCCTTCATGGCGCCACCGACTTCGACGCCGGCTTCTTCGGGATCTCCCCGCGTGAGGCCCTGGCGATGGACCCGCAGCAGCGCCTGCTGCTGGAGGCCTCGTGGGAGGCCTTCGAGCGAGCCGGGATCGCCCCCGCGCAGCTGCGCGGCAGCCGGACCGGCGTCTTCGTCGGCATGGCCTACCAGGGCTACGGAGCCGATGTGCGCCGCGCGCCGGAAGGCGTCGAAGGACACCGGCTCGTCGGCGGCGCGTCCAGCGTCGTCTCCGGCCGGGTGGCCTACACCTTCGGACTCGAAGGGCCCGCCGTCACGATCGACACGGCGTGCTCGTCGTCCCTGGTCGCCCTGCACCTGGCCATCCAGTCACTGCGCAACGGCGAGAGCACGATGGCGCTGGCCGGCGGCGTCACCGTCATGGCCAGTCCGAGCGTTTTCGTGGAGTTCAGCCGCCAGCGCGGTCTGTCGCCCGACGGCCGCTGCAGGGCGTTCGGCGCGGACGCCGACGGCACCGGCTGGGCGGAGGGCGTGGGCGTGGTGCTCGTGGAGCGGCTGTCCGACGCCCGCCGCAACGGGCACCAGGTGTTGGCGGTGGTACGGGGGAGCGCGGTCAACCAGGACGGTGCGTCCAACGGTCTGACCGCGCCGAACGGCCCGGCGCAGCAGCGGGTCATCCGCCAGGCCCTGGCCTCCGCGGGTCTCACCACCGCCGATGTCGACGCGGTGGAGGCGCACGGTACGGGCACGAGGCTGGGTGACCCGATCGAGGCGCAGGCGCTGCTTGCGACCTATGGCCAGGAGCGTGAACGGCCGCTTCTGCTGGGCTCGTTGAAGTCCAACATCGGTCACACGCAGGCCGCCGCGGGCGTCGCCGGTGTGATCAAGATGGTGATGGCGATGCGTCACGGCGTCCTTCCGCGGACACTGCACGCCGATGAGCCGACGCCGCACGTGGACTGGTCGGCCGGTGATGTCCGGTTACTGACCGAGGCCGTCGGCTGGCCGGAGACGGACCGTCCGCGCCGTGCCGCGATCTCGTCCTTCGGTGTCAGCGGCACCAACGCCCACACCATCATCGAACAAGCCCCCGCCATGGCGGAGTTGTCTCCCACGCCCGACTCCGGCGCGCTCGTGCCATGGGTGCTGTCGGGCAAGGGCGAGCGGGCGCTGCGTGCCCAGGCGGCCCGGCTGGTCGGCCACCTCGACGCGAACGACTGCTGGACGGCTTCCGACATCGGTCTCTCCCTGGCCTCCCGCGAGACGTTCGAGGACCGCGCGGTGCTCCTGGCGGAGGGCTCGGACAAGCTCCGGCAAGCCCTCACCGCCCTCGCCGCCGGCCGACAGGCGGCGAACGTGACGCTGGGACGAGCCCGCTCCGAGGGCAAGGTCGGTTTTCTGTTCTCGGGTCAGGGTTCGCAGCGGATCGGTATGGGGCGTGAGTTGTATGCGGCGTTCCCTGTCTTCGCCGATGCGTA
>NZ_JBIBSY010000036.1:0-8504 GCF_043078065.1 Streptomyces sp. NPDC015532
TACGCATCGGCGAAGACAGGGAACGCCGCATACAACTCACGCCCCATACCGATCCGCTGCGAACCCTGACCCGAGAACAGAAAACCGACCTTGCCTCCCGGTCGGCCCTGGACGACTCCGGGCGACGGCATTCCGGCTGCCAGGCGTTCCAGTCCGCGGCGGAAGTCGTCACAGCTCTCGCCGATGACGGCCGCCCTGTGGCGCAGGGTGCTCCGGGTGGTGGCCAGCGAGAAGCCGACATCGGCCGGTGACGTGCCGTCCTCCACGAAGTCGAGCAGTCGTCGTGCCTGGTCGCTCAGAGCATCGCTGGTCCTGGCGGAGAGCACCCACGGCAGGAGCGCCGGGGCGGGAACGGCTGGGGCCTTTTCGGCCGGGGCCGGTGGGGCCTGTTCGATGATGGTGTGGGCGTTGGTGCCGCTGACACCGAAGGACGAGATCGCGGCACGGCGCGGACGGTCCGACTCGGGCCAGTCGACGGCCTCGGTCAGCAACCGGACGTCACCGGCCGACCAGTCCACATGCGACGTCGGCTCGTCCACGTGCAAGGTCTGCGGAAGCACTCCGTGCCGCATCGCCATGACCATCTTGATCACACCGGCGACACCCGCGGCAGCCTGCGTGTGACCGATGTTGGACTTCAACGAGCCGAGCAGGAGCGGCCGTTCACGCTCCTGGCCATAGGTCGCAAGCAGCGCCTGCGCCTCGATCGGGTCGCCCAGCCTCGTGCCCGTACCGTGCGCCTCCACCGCGTCGACATCGGCGGTGGTGAGGCCCGCGGAGGCCAGGGCCTGGCGGATGACCCGCTGCTGCGCGGGGCCGTTCGGCGCGGTCAGACCGTTGGACGCACCGTCCTGGTTGACGGCGCTGCCACGGACGACGGCCAGCACCTGGTGCCCGTTGCGGCGGGCGTCGGACAGCCGCTCCACCAGGAGCAGGCCGACGCCCTCGGCCCAGCCGGTGCCGTCGGCCCCGGCGGCGAACGGCTTGCACCGTCCGTCGGGGGCCAGCCCGCGCTGGCGACTGAACTCCACGAACGCGGTAGGCGTGGTCATCACCTGCACGCCGCCGGCCAGCGCCATGGAGCACTCGCCGCCCCGCAGCGCCTGGATCGCCCAGTGCAGCGCCACGAGCGACGACGAGCAGGCCGTGTCGACCGTGACGGCCGGTCCTTCCAGGCCGAGGGTGTAGGCGATACGGCCGGACATGATGCTCGCCGAGTTGCCCGTGCCGAAGAAGCCCTCGGAGTCGTCGATCGCGTGGAAGGCCTGGGCGGCGTAGTCCTGGTATCCGGAACCGACGAAGACTCCTGTACGGCTGCCGCGCACCGACTCCGCGTCGATGCCGGCGCGCTCGAACGTCTCCCACGTGGTCTCCAGCAACAGGCGCTGCTGCGGATCCATCGCCACGGCCTCACGCGGGCTGATCCCGAAGAACCCCGGGTCGAACTCCCCCGCGTCGTAGAGGAATCCGCCGTGCCGCGCGTACGTCTTGCCGGACGCGTCCGGGTCCGGGTCGTAGATGTCCTCCACGTCCCAGCCCCGGTCCGCCGGGAACCCGCCGACCGCGTCACCACCGGAGACCACCAACTGCCACAGGTCCTCGGGCGAACGCACCCCGCCCGGATACCGGCACGCCATGCCGACGATCGCGATGGGGTCGTCGTCCTCGGCGGGCGCGGCGGCGGCTTCCGGTGAGGCCGCGACGGTGAGGCCGGTGAGCTCGGTGCGCAGCTGCCGGGCGAGTGCCTGGGCGTTGGGGTGGTCGAAGACCAGTGTGGGCGGCAGTGCGAGCCCGCTCTCGGCGTTGAGCCTGTTGCGCAGTTCGACGGCGGTCAGGGAGTCGAAGCCCAGGTCCTTGAAGGCCCGGTCGGCCTCGACCTCGCCGGCGCTGTTGTGACCGAGGACGGCCGCCGCGTGTGTGCGGACGAGGTCGACCAGCAGCGCGTGCTGCTCGGTCTCGGGCATCCCGGTGAGGCGGTCGGCCAAGGGGGAGGCGGCGGCCGTGCCGAGCCCGCCGGCGGTGCTGCCCGCGGTGAGGATCCGGTCGGCCTCCGGGAGGTCGCCGAGCAGGGCGCTCGGGCGGCCCAGGGTGAACGGGGGCAGGAACCGCTCCCAGTCGACGTCGGCCACCGTGGCGGTCGCCTCGCCGGATTCCAGCGCCTGCCGGAGGCCGGCCACAGCGAGCGTGGCGGGCATCGGGGTCAGGCCGCGGCGGCGCAGTCGTTCGTCCGCGCCGTCGGCTTCGGCCATGCCGCCGCCGGCCCACGGGCCCCAGGCCACGGCGGTCGCGGGCAGGCCTTGGGCCCGGCGGCGTTCGGCGAGTCCGTCGAGCAGGGCGTTGGCCGCCGCGTAGGCGGCCTGATGGCCGCTTCCCCACACGCCGGCGATGGATGAGAAGAGGACGAAGGCGTCGAGTTCCCGGTCGGCGAGGAGCGCGTCGAGGTGCAGGGCGCCGGCTGCCTTGGCGGACAGCACGTCGGCGAAGGAGCCCGGTGTCATGGCCTCCAGCGGCTCCAGGTGGTCCACGCCCGCCGTGTGGACGACGGCGTTCACCGGGTGCTCGGCGAGCAGCGCGGCGAGCGCCTCACGGTCGGCGACGTCGCACGCGGCGACGGTGACCCGGACACCGGTCGCCTCCAGCTCTGCGAGGAGACCGGCCGCGCCCGGCGCGTCGAGGCCGCGGCGGCTGGTGAGCACGAGGTGTTCGGCACCGGCACCGGCGAGCCAGCGGGCCACGTGCCCGCCCAGCGCACCCGTACCACCGGTGATCAGCACCGTGCCGCGCGGCGACCACCGCTGCCCGGCCCGGGTGTTCCTGCGGGCGGCGGTGTGGGACAGCCGGCGGCCGAACACGCCGCGGGCGCGGATCGCGATCTGGTCCTCGGCCGACTGTTCCTCGACCGACTGGCCGAGCACTGCGGCGAGGCGGTCGGCGACCCGGTCGTCGACCGTGTCCGGGAGGTCGATCAGACCGCCCCAGCGCGGCGCGTGCTCCAGCGCGGCGACCCGGCCGAGGCCCCAGACGGCGTTCTGAGTGGCGCTCGGCACCGTGTCCGCACGGCCGGTGAACATGGCGGACCGGGTCAGCGCCCACAGCGGGGCGTCGATGCCGGCGTCGCCCAGGGCCTGGACGAGCGCGAGGGACAGCGCGGTGCCGACGGAGAGAGCCGGGTGTCCGGTGTGGGGACGCTCGTCGGCGCCTAGCAGGGAGATCACCCCGTCGACCGTGGTCTCCCGGACGGCGTCGCCGAGCTGCCGCAGCAGTGCGCCGCGGTCGGCGGCCGGGTCGACCGCCACCCGGACCAGTCGGGCCCCGCGGGCGGCGAGCCCGTCGGCGACGGCGGCGGTCCACTCGACAGCCTCGGCGTCCGCGGTGTCCTCGGTGACCTCGGTGACCAGGAACAGCCAGTCGCCCGGCAGTTCGTGCGCCCGGAGGCCGCTGAGCGGTTTCCAGCCCGTGCGGTAGGACCAGCCTTCCACGGCGGACTCCTGGCGCTGCTGTCGCCGCCACGCGGACAGCCGGGGCAGCACCGCGTCCAACTGCTCGGCGGGCAGGTCGAGGGTGGCGGCGAGGGACTGGGTGTCCTCGCGCTCCACCGTCGCCCAGAACCCGGCCTCCACGGCGTCGGTCCCCGCGACGGCGGCGGCCGTGGGCGTGGTGGTCTCCAGCCAGTACCGCCGGTGCTGGAAGGCGTAGGTGGGCAGGTCGGCGCGCCGGGCGCCGCGGCCGGCGAAGAACGCCTGCCAGTCGACGGGAACACCGTGCACGTGGAGTTGCGCGAGGGCGCCGGTGATCGCCTCGGGTTCGGGGCTGCCGGACCGTGCGGAGGGAACGGTGACCGCGCCGTCCAGGCAGCCCAGGGTCATGGTGCTGAGCACCGCGCCGGGGCCGGTCTCCACGAACGTGGTCACGCCCAGCCCGGCCAGGGTCCGGATGCCGTCGGCGAAGCGCACGGCCTCGCGGGCGTGCCGGACCCAGTAGTCCGGTGTGTACGCGTCGATGAGCTCACCGGTGAGGTTCGAGACGACCGGTGTCCGGGGTGTCTCGAAGCGCAGACCGCCGACGACGCGGGCGAAGTCCGCCAGCACGGGGTCCATCAGCGGCGAGTGGAACGCGTGGCTCACGGTGAGCCGGGAGGTCTTGCGGCCCTCCCGGGCGAAGTGGTCCGCGACTGCGGCCACTGCGTCCTCGGCTCCGGAGACCACGACGGACTGCGGGCCGTTGACCGCCGCGATGTCGGCGTCGTCGGTGAGCTGCGGCAGCACCTCGTCCTCGGTGGCCTGGACGGCGATCATCGCCCCGCCGCCGGGCAGGGCTTGCATCAGCGCGGCACGAGCCGTCACCAGTGCGGCCGCGTCCTCCAGCGACAGGGCCCCGGCCACGTGGGCGGCCGCGATCTCGCCCACGGAGTGCCCGGCCAGGAAGTCCGGCCGCACGCCCCACGATTCGAACAGGCGGTGCACGGCAACCTCGTGCGCGAACAGCGCCGGCTGGGTGAAGACGGTGCGGTTCAGCTCCTCGCCGTCCTCGTGACCGTTCTCGCAGAAGGCCACGTCCCGCAGTGGCCGGTCGAGGTGCCGGTCGAGGTGGGCGCACACCTCGTCGTACGCCTCCGCGAAGACCGGGAACGCCTCGTACAGTTCCCGCCCCATGCCGATGCGCTGCGAGCCCTGCCCGGAGAACAGGAACCCGACCTGGCCGGCGCCGGCGCGGCCGAGAGCGACGCCGGGAGCGGGCGCCCCCGAAGCCAGGGCCCGCAGGCCCTCGGCGATCCGGCCGTGGTCGGCACCGACCACGGCGGCGCGGTGCTCCAGGGCCGTCCGGGTGGTGGCCAGCGAGAAGCCGACGTCGGTGAGGGACGGTTCGGCGCCGTCGGCCGTGAGGGACAGCAGGCGCTCGGCCTGGGCGCGCAGCGCGGCCTCGGACTTGCCGGACAGGACCCACGGTACGGCCGGCGAGGCGACCTCGACCGGTGCGACGGCGGCCGGTTCGGCCGGCGGGGCCTGCTCGATGATGGTGTGGGCGTTGGTGCCGCTGACACCGAAGGACGAGATCGCGGCACGGCGCGGACGGTCCGACTCCGGCCAGCCGACGGCCTCGGTCAGCAGCCGCACCGCGCCCGCCGACCAGTCCACGTGCGGCGTCGGCTCATCGGCGTGCAGTGTCCGCGGAAGGACGCCGTGACGCATCGCCATCACCATCTTGATCACACCGGCCACGCCGGACGCCGCCTGGGCGTGACCGATGTTGGACTTCAGCGAGCCGAGCCACAGCGGCCGGTCCTCCGGGCGTTCCTGGCCGTACGTGGCGAGCAGCGCCTGCGCCTCGATCGGGTCACCCAGCCTCGTGCCCGTACCGTGCGCCTCCACCGCGTCGACGTCGGCCTCGGTGAGCCCGGCGGAGGCCAGGGCCTGGCGGATGACCCGCTGCTGCGCCGGGCCGTTCGGCGCGGTCAGCCCGTTGGACGCCCCGTCCTGGTTCACTGCGCTGCCCCGTACCACCGCCAACACCTGGTGCCCGTTGCGGCGGGCGTCGGACAGGCGCTCCACGAGCACCACGCCCACGCCCTCCGCCCAGCCGGTGCCGTCGGCGCCGGCGCCGAACGCCCTGCAGCGGCCGTCGGGCGACAGACCGCGCTGGCGGCTGAACTCCACGAACGCGGCCGGTACGGCCATGACGTTCACCCCGCCCGCGACGGCCATCGTGCTCTCGCCGCTCCGCAGCGACTGGATGGCCAGGTGCAGGGCGACCAGGGACGACGAGCACGCCGTGTCGACGGTGACGGCCGGGCCCTCCAGGCCGAACGAGTAGGCCACGCGCCCGGAGACGACGCTCGCGGCGCTGCCGGTGAGCAGGTGGCCCTCGACACCTTCCGGGACCTCCTGAAGGCCCGCGCCGTAGCCCTGGTAGGACATGCCGACGAACACGCCGGTGCGGCTGCCCTTCAGGGAGGCCGGGTCGATCCCGGCCCGCTCGAAGGCCTCCCACGAGGCCTCCAGCAGCAGGCGCTGCTGCGGGTCCATCGCGAGTGCCTCACGCGGCGAGATCCCGAACAGCGCGGCGTCGAAGTCGCCGGCGTCGTAGAGGAAGCCGCCGTCGCGCGCGTAGGTCTTGCCGGGGGTGCCCGGGTCGGGGTCGTAGAGGTCCTCGACGTCCCAGCCGCGGTCCTCGGGGAAGCCGGAGATCGCGTCGCCGCCGGACGTCACGAGCTGCCACAGGTCCTCGGGCGAGCCGACGCCACCGGGAAGGCGGCAGCTCATGGCCACGATCGCGATGGGTTCGTCGCCGCCGGG
Source organism: Streptomyces sp. NPDC015532 (assembly GCF_043078065.1). Classification (NCBI taxonomy): domain Bacteria; kingdom Bacillati; phylum Actinomycetota; class Actinomycetes; order Kitasatosporales; family Streptomycetaceae; genus Streptomyces; species Streptomyces sp. NPDC015532. The sequence continues at coordinate 6,294 of NZ_JBIBSY010000036.1, forward strand.
GGCCGTGCGCTGCTCCTGCGGCACGGCGCCCTGCGAACCGAGCAGTTCGGCACGCAGGAACCGGGCCAGAGCCGTGGCGTTGGGGTGGTCGAAGACCAGAGTGGTGGGCAGCTTCAGGCCGGTGCCGGCCGTGAGCTTGTTGCGCAGTTCGACGGCGGTGAGCGAGTCGAAGCCGAGGTCGTTGAACGCCCGGCCGGGCTCCACCGCCGCGGCACCGTCGTGGCCCAGCACGGCGGCCGCGTGCGTACGGACGAGGTCCACCAGCGTGCGGTCCTGCTCGCCCGCCGACAGCCCGGCCAGCTTCGCGGCGAGCGCGTTGCCAGCTTCGGCGCCGCCGGAGGCCGGCGCCTCCAGGGCTCGGCGCGCCTCGGGCACATCCGAGAACAGAGCGCTGGGGCGGATGACCGTGAACGGGCCGATGAACCGCTCCCACTCGAAGTCCGCGACGGTGAGGGCGGTCTCGCCGTGGGCCAGCGCCTGTTGGAGCACGGAGACCGCGAGGGCGGGCCGCATGGGCGGCAGACCGCGGCGGCGCAGCATCTCCTCTCCGTCGCCGACGCCGGCCATGCCGCCCTCGGCCCAGCCGCCCCAGGAGACGGCGAGCGCGGTGCGCCCATGTGCCCGCCGGTACTCGGCCAGGGCGTCCAGGTAGGCGTTGGCCGCCGAGTAGGCGCCCTGGCCGGCGCCGCCCCAGATGCCGGCGCCCGAGGAGAACATGACGAACGCGTCGAGCTCCTGACCGGCCAGCAGTTCGTCCAGGTGCGTGGCACCTGCGGCCTTGGCCACCACCGTGTCGGCGAACCCGGCCGGATCGGAGTCCTCGATCATGACGTGGTCGCCGACGCCGGCGGCGTGGACGACGGCATTGACGGGGTGCTCGGCCAGCAGCGCCCGCAGGGCGTCACGGTCGGCCGCGTCACAGGCCACGACGGTCGCGGCCGCGCCGAGCTCCTCCAGCTCCGCGACGAGCTCCGCGGCGCCGGGCGCCGCAGGGCCTCGGCGGCTGGTGAGCACGAGGTGTTCGGCACCGGCACCGGCGAGCCAGCGGGCCACGTGCCCGCCCAACGCACCCGTACCACCGGTGATCAGCACCGTGCCGCGCGGCGACCACTCCTGGGCGGGGCCGGTGGCGCGGGCGGCCCGGACGAGCCGGCGCCCGAAGAGGCCCGAGGCCCGGACCGCCACCTGGTCCTCGGCCGTCTGGCCGAGAACGGCGGCCACGCGGGCCGCGGCGCGGGCGTCCAGCAGATCCGGAAGGTCGAGCAGTCCACCCCAGCGCTGCGGGTGTTCCAGCGCCGCCGCCCGGCCGAAGCCCCACACCTGCGACTGCAGCGGGCGGTCCAAGCGGTCGGAGCGGCCGGTGGCCACCGCGCCGCGCGTGGCGCACCACAGCGGGACGTCGACGCCCGCGTCGCCGAGCGCCTGCACGAGGCAGAGGGTCGCCGCGAGGCCGTGCGACAGGCCGGGGTGGCCTGCCGAGGCGCTCTCGTCCTCGGCGAGCAGGGACAGCACGCCGGTCAGCGGGCCGACGTCGGCCAGCTCGCCGGCCAGCGTCCCGCGGTCGGTGCCGGGACCGGCGACGAGCGTCACCAGTTCCAGGCCACGCTCGCCGAGCGCGGTGCGCACCGAGGCGGTCCACTCGCTCTCGCCGGCCACGACGAGCAGCCAGGTCCCGGACGCACCGGGCCGAGGAAGCGGGCCGAGTGGCTTCCATGTGACGCGGTAACGCCAGCCGTCGACCACGGACTGCTCGCGGCGCTGACGGCGCCACGCGGACAGCCTGGGCAGGAGCGCGCTCAGCGAGGCGTCCGCGCCGACGCCCAGGGTCGCGGCGAGGGACTCCGCGTCCTCGCGTTCCACGCTGTCCCAGAAGCCGGAGTCCGCCGCGTCGGCCGGGGTGCCGGCGGCGGTCAGGTCCTCGTCCCCCTCCCCGTCCAGCCAGAAGCGCTCGCGCTGGAAGGCGTAGGTGGGCAGGGTGACGCGGTGAGCGCCGGGGAAGAGGGCCTGCCAGTCCAAGGAGGCGCCGTGCACGTGCAGTTCGGCGAGCGCGGTGAGGAGTGCCTGCTGCTCGGGGCGGTCGGCTCGGAGTACGGGGACGGTGACGAGGTCGTCCGCGCAGGCCTGTGCCAGGGCACTGAGGACGCCGCCGGGGCCGACCTCGACGAACGTGGTCACGCCCAGGCCGTGCAGAGTCTCGATGCCGTCGGCGAA
>NZ_JBIBSY010000037.1:0-6433 GCF_043078065.1 Streptomyces sp. NPDC015532
GACACGATCCACGGCCGCGACTGACGTGTTCCCACGACCGGACCAACGACCACCCAAGCCGAAAGTCACATGATCAACAGCTTCTGTTAGGACCCTTAGGCAGAAGCTGCAACACCAGTGGGGAGCACAGGCTTCGGGAAGCGGATCACGGGGTGTGGGTACGCTCTTTTGATTCATCCGTCCTGGCACATCATTCAATACGACATTTCCCCACGCTCATCCACAAGACCGAAAACAACCAATGTGCACCGCCCGGTGGCGGACACAACATCGGCGAACGCATCTGTCGCCGCAGCCGCCCCGCTCCCACGATGCCCTCGCCCGCCTGCAGAGTCCGCCTGCTACCTCTGCAGCCACTGGCGAGCCCCCGTCAACCCAGACGCCCACTAGCACTACCACTGAGACCCCTGCGACCCCGCCCCCGGCAGGCACCGCCCGAACACAATCAATTGTTCCGCGAAGATCCAACTGTCAATATTGTAGCGTGCAACCATGCACCTGTTTCACAAACCGGAGGGGAGACCATGCGGCGCTTTATATTCATGTTCGTTGTGCTATTTGGCCTTATTGCAGGCATGACTCTATTGCCCGTTTCGACAGCCAGCGCCACAGATGTTTCCGGGGACGCAGCAGCCGTCGCCAAATCGGCGGGTCAAAGGTGGGCACTCAAATCTTTGGCCAGCGGAACATACAACGGAAAATTCGTCAGCGTAAGGTTGAACGCAACCGACAAGTACGAATGGATGATGCAGGCAACGAGCACCAGTGTTGCATCGTGGGAACGGTTTACCCTTCACACGAATCACGCCGGAACAACCATCAGTCTGCGTTCCGAAGTGACCGGATTTTTCGCTACGCCAGAATTCACGGATGCCGAACCAAGGACGGGGATGCTACGTGCGAGAGGAGGCAATCTGGCAGATTGGCAGCAGTTTGAACCCGTGTACTTCGACCCGCCTTCCGGATCACCCTCGGGATCCTATGAAGTCGCGTTCAAGACTATAGCCGACGGTTACGCCGGCAGATACGTCACGGTCAGCGACGATGGAATTCTTCGCGCGACCGCTCTGAGCCCAATTGCAGGAACCCGGTTCCTGTTGATCCCAGAAGGAGCGGCGGGGTCCGACTTCCAATATCCAGCCGCCTCGGTTGGCGCGACGAGCCTCAACGTGATGACTTGGAATGTTTGCGCCAACAACAACGACGGTTGCGGTTGGTCGGACGAGCGCGCAGGGTATGCGGAACTCAACCAGCAGATCAGATCCCGGCTCAAGGACCCGGCCGGGGGTAAGTATCCGGACGTCATCTTCTTCCAGGAATTTTGCGAAAAGCATGCCAAAAAAGTAGAGGAGATGCTGGAAGACGAGATGCCAGGAAGGGGTTGGGACGTTAGATTTGCGCCGATCAATACTCGCGTAGGCGGACCTCTCATCCAAAAGCAATGCGCGATGGGACCCAAGCCCGACAATCTCGACCGCGGCGCATTCGGTGTGGCGATTGCCGTACCAGATGAGAACACCTTCTACCAGCGTTTCGATTTCACTTCCCCTCCCGGCAAGGAGCAGCGGAGCGGCCTGTGCGCAGCGATCCCCTCGCGCGCCGTCATGGCTTGCACCGCACACCTCAGCGCCGGTAAGGGGTACGACGACGAAACTGGAGAATGGCGTACAGACCAGGCCGTGCAACTGAACGACTTGGCACACTACTGGGAAACGACATACGGCTACCGAACCGTCTTTGGCGGCGACCTGAACGTGGTGCCGCCTTACCCGTACGCAAGCGTTGACGAAGGCGGCCCAAGCTCGGCACTGCTATCCGTTTATGGACGGTATTTGGAATGCAGTCAACTCGCGAATCCTGATAGCACTCGGACAGGTAAACCGACTGCAAATGCCAACGCTCAGGGCGAACCTACCCGGAAGATCGATTACATCTTCGCGCCCAAGAGTGCCGAGTTCACCAGGTGCAGCGTCTCAGCCACGTCTGGACTGTCGGACCACTGGACCCTGTACGGCACCGTGGCCCTGCCGGCCACCTGACGGCGGTCCTGCGCGCCGCCTGTCCGGTTGAGCTTCTGGCCTCTGTAAACAGGCCGACCATGTCTCATGGCAGGCGTTCCATCCGCCTTGCTGGGGTCAGGCTGCTGCAACAGGGGTGTTGCAGCAGCCTGACCCGAGTCGACTCCCAAGGTCGCAGCTACAAGGCTGCTTCCGACGGGCAAGAGGTTGGGTGGTTCCGGGCCTGACCTGTGGGTTTCCACCCTCGGAAGGAGCGGACCGATCCTCCCGTTAAGCACTGTAGTTCCCCCTGAATCCCCGCCTGTTCTGGCACGAGAGTGGCACGGCACGGGGTCTGTTGGACTAGCCAGTCAGATGTCCAGCCGCCGCGGATCACCGGGGACCGTCCGTATCCAGGAGCGCAGTTTCCAGCAGACTACGACGGGTCCTACGAGCATTGAAAGCATCCACAGGCCCACGCTGGCGGGGGAGATCAGGTAGTACTCCCACCGCTCCGGAAGCAGGGCTGGAAGCGCGATCGCCAGCACGAGGGCAACCCACGTGCCTATCACCGTGAGCACGGCCTTAGACACGATTACCGCTCTCCGCATTGCATCCCCGCCTTCGAAGTTCTCTTCCGGCCGTAGGTTACATCGCGATTTTTGAGGTCTGGCCTCATCTCTATCAGGTCAATCGAACCGGCGTCCTGCTGCGGATCGACCACGCCCTATCCCCGATCCATCTGCCTCACAAGTGCGCTGCGAACCGCCCTCGTTCGCCCCTGTTGGTGTCAGCTGCTGATGTCACGGCATGGTGCAGCCCTATGAAGATGACCCGCCTCCGACCGCGGACGGGCTGGGGGTGCACCCTTATCCGGGCGGTCCGGGTTCCCGGTCGACAGGCTCCATTGAGGTGATCATGGAAGGTAAGACCGAGACCGTCTGCCGGATCTGCGGATACGACGACGGAACCATGCTGTACGACGGGTACGGTTGCGCCCTTTTTGCCATTTGTCCGTGCTGCCACTGCGAGGCCGGTATCGAGGATTGCAGGCTGTCAGGGGCCAGCGAGGCGCGCAGGCTTTGGCTAGCTGGTGGCGCCAAGTGGCACTCGCCCGAGTGCAAGCCGGCCGATTGGGACGTACAGAGGCAGCTCGCGAACCTTCCCCCTGCGTGGCGGTGATCCGATAGGCCGGTGAATCAATGGGGGAACCAAACGGTACGCGGTCTTGAAAGCCGTCGTGGCAGCGATGTCACTGTGGGTTCAATCCCACACCCACCGCAGGTGAACGGCCCCTGACCAGGTGGAACGGTCAGGAGCCATTCTCGTGGGCAATGTCCGCTGACAACCGTGACTCCCCGCTGGTTCCCGACCGAACTGGCACGGGAGGGGCACGTTGTCGGGGGGCTCCTGCTCGGGATGATCGATCGTGCCGCATGATGGCCGGCATGTCACTGACCTTTGGCCCGGACCGGCAGACCCGCGAGTTCCAGTGTGACTGCTGCCAAGCTCCGGTCGAACGGGCGTGGAACTTCATCCACGCTGACGGTGCCGCGTACGCCGTGTACTTCGCGAACTGCTACCACCACAAGGACAAGGATCACGATGCGTGGATAGACGTGATCTTCGGGACCTGGGGCGCTGGAGCTGAACAGTGGGGCGATCACGTTTCGTTCGCCTGCCGCGTCGGTCCCGTGGCTGGGCAGAACACGCCAGCTTCGACCCTGGTGACTGCCGGTCTCGCGCACCCCGACGGTCCCCTGTTCGGCACCAAGCTCGATCGTGAGGCCGCTCTCCAGCACCCGAGGTTGTCAGAGTTCTGGAAGGTGTCCGACTTCATCTTGGAACACGACCCGCTGGTACACGGCCACATCTACGGGCACTGATTCACGAAGGCCAGCGGGCCCATGGCCGGCACGACGGTCCGCGGTCGACGACCACGATGACACGGACGGACCCAATTGGGCTCTCTCGGTGACCGTCTGACCGGTGCAACTGACGGCCCGCTCATCCGCACCCCCGAGGCGAATGGGCCGGGGTCGGTTGCGTCGTTCGACCCGGCGCTGTCCGGCGGAACCAGTGGCTGCGACGGCGGGTGCCTCATCGTAGGCTGCGGCCATGACCGAGACCCCGACGCCCCGCGACGCCATCGACCTGCTCATGGCCGGTAACCAGCGCTTCGTCTCAGGCACTCCCGAGCACCCGAACCAGGACGCCACCCGCCGCACCGAGATCGCACCGTCCCAGCAGCCCTTCGCCGTGCTGTTCGGGTGCTCCGACTCCCGACTGGCCGCCGAGATCATCTTCGACCGCGGCCTGGGCGACCTGTTCGTGGTCCGCACCGCCGGGCACGTCGCCGGTACCGAAGTCCTCGGGTCCATAGAGTTCGGCGTGAGCGTCCTCAACGCGCCGCTGGTCGTTGTCCTCGGCCACGACTCATGCGGCGCGGTCGCCGCGGCCTGCTCCGCCCTGGAGAACGGGCAGACGCCGGGCGGCTTCGTCCGGGACGTTGTCGAACGGGTGACCCCGAGCGTGCTAGCAGCCCGCGCCGCCGGACGCGACACGGCCGAAGAGATCCTGGCCGAGCACATCGAGCACACCGTGGACCTGCTCCTGGAACGCTCCCGTGTCCTGGCCGATGCGGTGGCTGCCGGCCGCCTCGCCGTGGTGGGTCTGTCCTACCGCCTGTCCGACGGCAGCGCCCAACTGGTCGCCACCCGCGGCCTCGACGCGGCGGTCTCCACCCCGTCCTGACCGCCCCGGCCGTGGCCACTCACGCGGAGGGCCGGGGCCCCGCAGCCCGGCGAAGCCGGTTGGCGACCGCCAGCCCCGGCCCCTCCTCCACCGGCAGGGACGCGACGATGAGGTCGCACCCTTGCTGGTCGAGTTCACGCAGGAACCCGTACAGCCCGTGCGCGTAGGCGTCCAGCGAGCCGGGCCGGGCCACCACGGCGTGCGCCTTCACCGCAGAGTCCGCAAGGCACGGGGGAAGAAGAACGCCCACCTGGTGCCCCGCCTCCTGGGCACGCTCCACCTTGACGCCCTGAACCACGCCCGCTCCACGGTGTGTGGGCCGACGGCAGACGGGATGGGAGCTTGCGGTGAGTGGTGGATTGCTGTCGAGTGCTTGCCGTGCTGACCAACTCAGCTGGTCAGGGGACGATTCAGCCCTACCGCAGGGTCAGGATGCAGAGCGAGTGGCCCTCGTCGGGGTCCCCGACATATGTCCAGAGTTTCAATGTCTTGCCGTCCCGCAGGGCCTCGTAGGTGGAGGTCACGCGATCGGCTTCGAACGACACCGTGACGCTGCTCTGTCCCTCCCACTCATCGGCGTCCCAGGTACCCGATCCCGACCGGGGTTCGTTCTCCGGCCCGTAGGCAGAGATGTCGTAATCACCGCAGACATCATCGGCAGTAAACGTTCCATCCGGCTTCAGCTCTAGCCTGCCGCCCGCGCCGTCGCCCCATATGGTCGCTGTCTGCGATCGGGGTACCTCGGCCGCCTTACCGTCAGGGACTGGCGGGAAGGCGAACCTGCCACATGCGACGAGGGCGAACGCGACGGGAACGAGGACCAGGACTGCCCGATAGGAACGCAACTCACGCCACCCCAACACCTTCGACAGGACACACGAACGACCCGGGTTCGACGCGTCGTCGAGCACGTGCTCGTCATCCTGGCAGCATTATTGAACATGTTCAACTCCTCTGCGCGGCTGTGCACGTGACCGTGTGACGCTCGGACCGGACCGGAGGAAATCGCGGGTCTTCTCTGCGGTAACGGCCGGGCTGCTCGCCATCTAGAGATCGCCAGTCGACGTGCCCCTCCCGTGCCCGTTCGGTCGGAAACAGCGGGGAGCCACGGTCTCTCGCGGACGACACTCACGAGAACGGCCCCTGAGATGCCTGGCCAGGGGCCGTTCACCTGCGGTGGATGTGGGATTTGAACCCAGGGCCGCGTCGTTCAGGTGATGTGTCCTGGTTGATCACATGATGCCGAGGGTGATCAGTGGACGGTTGGCGTCGCGGGTGTGGTGGCGGAGTCCAGCGGCGATGTTCGTCTGGTTGGCGAGTCGGAGAGCGCCGATGGCCAGGTTGCGCAGGGATGCCATGGCGCGTGGAGCGGTGCCGGTGCGTACGCGGGAGGCGTCCTCGGCGTACGTGGTGTCCCTGACGTGGTGGATCTTGTTCTCGATGCCCCAGTGGCCGCGGACGCGGCGGGCGATCTCGGTTGCGTCGGACTGCTCCGCGGTCAGGTCGGTCACCCCGTAGATGCGTTCCAGGGTGACCTTGCCGGTGGTGACGATCCGTCGGCGGCGCACGATCTGGACGGCCTGCACCGCGTGTGGGAACGCGATCCCGGCGACGGCGGCGGCCTTGATCCGGCGGATCTCGTCGCGGCCGTGCGCGGTGGCCCGCGTCTTGTCCAGGAGTGG
>NZ_JBIBSY010000038.1:0-4965 GCF_043078065.1 Streptomyces sp. NPDC015532
GCCGGCCCCAAATCGAATGGAATTCGGACACGCCGAATTCATCCCGACTGGGAGATCATGCTGGTGGTTTGAGTGCCGCATCAGCGGCGGAGGCGTCGTCGCGGAACCAGTCCGGCTCCGTGACAACTCGAAGAACTTTACGGATCCGGCAGGGCAGTGTCAACCTCCCCTGTCAAGATCTTTTCGTACGACTCTGCGCAGCTCCCCGGCCGGTCAGACCCGGCCCCTGACGACAAGACTGAAGTCGTGCCGTTCCAGGGCACCGGTCCTCGGCCGGTGCGCCCTCCAGCAACTCCGGAACTCAGCGGCCCTGCTCGCCGCGGGACGAGAGGTGCGCGCCCGGATAGTCCTGGGACGGCATGGAGCTGCCTCCGTATCTTGGCGCCATGACGGACGCGGCGGAGCCGAGGCTCGATCTGAACCGCTGGGGCGACACATCAGCCCCGGCCCCGGAGTGGCGGGGGCGCCGCCAGGACGCGTGCTCGTGCTTCGACCAGTCCAGGCCGTATCCGCGAGCCCGAGTCGGATTTCACGCCGAGCGGCAGGACACCTCGGCTCCGGGCTGGCGCCACCTGCTGGAGCTGATCGACGAGGCCACCGCCGACGGGCGCGAAGAGTTCCGTCCCCTGACCGAGCTCAGCCCGGAAGAGCGGCGGCAGATCATCACCCTGCCACCGAGCATCGCCGGGCTGACGGCGGTCAGGCACCTCGTGCTCTACGGCAGCAATCTGGTGCGGATCCCGCCCGAGATCGGGGCCATGACCAGTCTGGAGGAGTTCACCCCCTACACCTCCTACCGGCTGCACTGGTTCCCCTACGAGATCACCCGATGCCGGAAGCTGACCCGCAGCACGGTGAGCACGCGCGCGTTGTTCGGCAACTACAAGACACGACCGCCGTTCCCGCGGCTACAGCCTTCCCCAGACTCCGTCGCGGACCTCGATCCGGGAAACCTGGATCCCCGGCGCCGGGGCGCCACCGCCGTCCACAGCTGCAGTGTCTGCGACCGCCCGATCGAACAGAGCGGACTCCATCAGGTGTGGATCTCACTGCGCGTGGCCACTGACGTATTGCCCCTGCTGGTCGGCGCCTGTTCCTCGGCGTGTGTCGCCGCCCTGCCCGGCGGTGCTCGCGACTACATCCCCACGCCTCACAAGGGCGGTCGAGTCGACCAGCCGGCGTCCGACTGGGACTGACCAGCCGCGCCTCTCCTCGCCCGCCGAGATCCCCGGCAGAGCCCGTACTGCCCATTGTCAGCGTCAGTGTCCCCGCCCGGACGTTCGAGTCTCAGAGGTGTGGCGGTGGTCGCTTCTCCGGCGAGCGGCGAGCGACCACTTACCTTGGTGCCTTGGTGCCTTGGGAGAGACGAACGCGAGGGGGCGGGTCGGGTTGACGCACGAGGACGTCCACGCCGGTGAGCGCGGTACCCGCGTGCGGTGTCTGCCCGAGCCGTGGATGTGCGATGTCTTCCATCTCGACGGCAGCCTGCGGGACATTCGGGTCCTCGACACGACCCGCGTCGAGTGGATCGCGGTCCTTGAACGCCTGCGTGTTGCAGCCGACGAGACCGAGGTGGAGCACCCCTACCCCCAGCTCGATCCCGTGCATCCCTCCGTCACCGACCTCTTCCGCCTCTGGGCAGACGCCCCGGAGGGCCAGGGAACGAGTTTCTCCTTCCGGGCCCGCTTCGGTGCCGTGTGGTTCTTCGCCCTGCCCTGCGACGAGGAGGAGATCGAGTTCTCCGTCTGGCCAGAGGACGTCGTCGACGGGGCGGGGGTGGCTGCCGTGCTGCAGTTCCTGGTCGAGGTCGCGACGGCCAGCCAACGACGGGCGCTGCTGACCGGTGAGATCGTCCGGTACCACCCCGGGATGCCGACGCTGATCTCCCATGACCCTGTCACCGGCCTCACCTCCCACATCTGAGAGGTGCTGCGGACGTTCGCACCATTCGGCTCTGACGGGGATCTTGCGATGCCGCACGGTCATGGGTCGAGGAGTACGCGCTCCTTGTGAAGTCGTGGACGTGCCGTGCGGTGGCATCGAGGTGGGGGCGAGCTGTGCGGATCTCTTTCAGTTCCGCGGCGGGGACTCGGGGTCGGCCTGGGCTGTGGACGGGAGTCCTCCAGGCTGCCGCCTCGGACGAAGCGGCGGACGGTGGAGTGGTCCGGCCGCAGTGTCCGGCCGATCGTCGCCAGGAACTGCCCGTCGGCCGGCAGCGCCTGGACCGCCGCGCATCTCTCCGCTGTGCGGGCCACCGGGCGCCGAGGCCGACCCATGACGTCAAGCGTGCCGGCCGGCGGGACGAACGGCACGGCCACCGCCTCGGACGGCGCCAGCGTGCCAGGTCCCCCGCGGTTGCCTCCGCCATGACCATGGGTCCCGCGAACGCGGCCCGGATACACCCGGGGTGGGATCCGACCGCTCTCCACCGCCTCGGCGATGGTCCGCCACAGATGCCAGGCATCGGTGCCGCCGGTCGGAGCGGTCAGATTTCTGGGGCTGCGGAACCGAGGGAGCAGGCCCAGCAGCGCGTCCTGGCGATGCGGACAGCTAGCGCAGCGGCCAGGCGGGCGCCGGGACGACCGGCCTGGCCGGTGGCCAGCGGCAAGATCGCCCTGGTCGACCGGAAATCCCTCGGTGGCGCTACCGTCGGCCTTGGCCTTCCTGCCGTCCGAAGCGAGGAACGTTGAGCAACGACGCGGACCGCGACCAACCGATCCAGGACCTCAGCACCTGGACAGTCGACCGCCTCGAAGCCTTCACGCCCACGCAACAGGGCCATGAGCTGGAGCGCATCAGAGTCGTCGCCCAGTCCCACGCCTACCGTTCCGACGAGGCACGGCACGTCCGCCTGCGCTGGGCCAAGCTGTCCTTGAACGCCAATTCACGTCTGCCCGACGACACCCCATGGAGTCACGACCGGAAGACCCGCCAGAACTTCGCGCTACGCACCTGGATCATCGATCATCTTGGCCCTGGCACCGATGCAGACTGGGACCCCGAAGTCCTCGCCGCCGACACGCTCGCAGCACTCGCCCTCGATCCTGGCCAGGTCGTGGCGTTGTCCGCCAACTGGCGTGACCTCCCGACCGAGCAGATCGGCGCACTTCGCCGCTACAAGAACAAGACGGCTCACCTGGACCAGCTCTTGCACGTCCTACGGCCGGGACCTACCAAGGACCAGCTCATCACATGGACGAAGGTACGCAAGCAGCTGCCCTGAACCATCGTCCCGACGATGATCGCGGCATCCAGCGTTGATCGAAGTCCTCCTACCGAACTGGCACGTCGCCCACGAGCACGTCGCCGCGGGCCTGTCACCGCCTCGGAGAGGACAACCCCGGGGCAGAGCCGAAGCTTCACGGGTTCGGTTTGAAGAGCCACATCGGGCTGTACGACTGCGTGAAGTCCTCGGCTACTTCCCGTGTGCCGGGGTCGTCGGTGTCCAGTGCCCGGCTCACGAGCCGACCGAGGAGTTCCCAGGCTTCGACATGGACGAGGAGCTCGGCGAGGAGCCGGTATTCGTCATCGTCGGCAGAGTCGAGTCGCTCCACGATGAGTGGTTCGAGCAGAGGTACCAGGTCGTCGTGCGGGATGCGGTCGATGGCCTGCCGGACGACCAGAGCCCACCCGCGAGACAGGGAGAGGCCGACCAAGTCGCCGAGCAGAGCCGGAACGTCATCGGGGAGTGCCGCGAGGAAGTCGAGGGCAGCGCCCTGCTGCCATGGTCCTGCTTCTGCGGTCAGCGCGAGCTTGAGGAGCCCCGGCCTGTCGTGGGCCTCTTGGTAGAAGTCGGCCTGGCGGCGGTGCATTTCTCGCTTGGCTCGCTCACAGCTCCATGGATCTGGTCTGCTGGTGAACCATAGAGGTCACCGTGCGGCGGGCTCAGCGGAACTCGTGGACCACCCTGATCTCGCCGACGATATGGGCGTTGAAGGTGTCCAGCTCCTCGGCCGGAACCCAGAGTTCGAGGATCGTCTGCCCACCTGCCTGCTGGACGGGATACCGGCTCACGAACTCCGACTCGACCTCGAACCGAGTGACGAAGCCGGCGCCGTCGTGCTTCACGTTCCAGTCCCGCGCGATCCTGACCGCGTAGTCCTCGTTGAGGACCGGGTAGAAGATCGGCTGCTCGGGCAACCGGGGTGGCCAGGCACGCCAGTTCAGCTCCCGAACCAGCTCCAGTTCCTTGGGGCCGGTGGGACGCCACAGGGTCGTCGTGGCTTGCTGGCTGGTCATCCGCATCGCTCTCTGCACGTAGCCCGCCGGTACCGCGGGCCGGGAGACCGGACGATACCGGCAGCATCAGCTCCGCCACCATGTGCGCCGCTCCCACCCACACCCGCATCGCACCACGCCGATTCGCCGGCTCGAACAACTCCCACCGTCCGCGTTCGAGAGCGTGGCACGATGGGCGGCATGACGACCAACCGAAAGGTCCGTGCCGCGTAGACGGCCAGGACGCGTCCGGGCCGGCATCCCCAGCCATCGGACTCCAGAAGCACGGCCGGCCATCGACGGCTTGTCCTCGAGTGCACTGTCCGAGATCACTCGTCTCGAACGCACCCGCAACTACCTGCGGCCGGGCGACGTCAGTGCGGCCGTGCGCCTGTGGAAGGACTACGTCCGCCACCCCGAGCGCCGGCTGTGGGATGACTACGAGTCGGACAACGTGCACTGGTACTGCTGCGGCAATCCCTTCGAAGCGCGTGCTCTCCTCGACCGCGTGATGCAGGCCATGGCACCTCGAAGTGCTCGCGAGCTCCGGCAGATCGTCGGCCGGTTCGACGGCGTATGGAATTAGCCGCGCGTCGAGAAATTCCCCGGGAACGCAGAAAACCCCCGGACCGGTATCCCCGGTCCAGGGGTCTTCTCAAAAATTGTTCGGCGGCGTCCTACTCTCCCACAGGGTCCCCCCTGCAGTACCATCGGCGCTGTGAGGCTTAGCTTCCGGGTTCGGAATGT
>NZ_JBIBSY010000039.1:1640-4933 GCF_043078065.1 Streptomyces sp. NPDC015532
CAAGAGGGTCGGGCACGCTGTTGGGTGTCTGAAGGTACGGCCGATTACGGCTGCCTTCAGTGCCGGCCCCAGTGAACTCCGGTGGTAACCGGGGGTGATGGGTGGTTGGTCGTTGTTTGAGAACTGCACAGTGGACGCGAGCATCTGTGGCCAAGTTTTTAAGGGCGCACGGTGGATGCCTTGGCACCAGGAACCGATGAAGGACGTGGGAGGCCACGATAGTCCCCGGGGAGCCGTCAACCAGGCTTTGATCCGGGGGTTTCCGAATGGGGAAACCCGGCAGTCGTCATGGGCTGTCACCCATACCTGAACACATAGGGTATGTGGAGGGAACGCGGGGAAGTGAAACATCTCAGTACCCGCAGGAAGAGAAAACAACCGTGATTCCGGGAGTAGTGGCGAGCGAAACCGGATGAGGCCAAACCTCAAGCGTGTGAGACCCGGCAGGGGTTGCGCTTGGGGGGTTGTGGGATCTCTCTTTCACAGTCTGCCGGCTGTGAGACGAGTCAGAAACCGTTGATGTAGGCGAAGGACATGCGAAAGGTCCGGCGTAGAGGGTAAGACCCCCGTAGTCGAAACATCAACGGCTCGTTTGAGAGACACCCAAGTAGCACGGGGCCCGAGAAATCCCGTGTGAATCTGGCGGGACCACCCGCTAAGCCTAAATATTCCCTGGTGACCGATAGCGGATAGTACCGTGAGGGAATGGTGAAAAGTACCGCGGGAGCGGAGTGAAATAGTACCTGAAACCGTGTGCCTACAAGCCGTGGGAGCGTCGCGCATTGAGTTTACTCAGTGCGTCGTGACTGCGTGCCTTTTGAAGAATGAGCCTGCGAGTTTGCGGTGCGTTGCGAGGTTAACCCGTGTGGGGAAGCCGTAGCGAAAGCGAGTCCGAATAGGGCGATTCAGTAGCGCGCTCAAGACCCGAAGCGGAGTGATCTAGCCATGGGCAGGTTGAAGCGGCTGTAAGAGGTCGTGGAGGACCGAACCCACCAGGGTTGAAAACCTGGGGGATGACCTGTGGTTAGGGGTGAAAGGCCAATCAAACTCCGTGATAGCTGGTTCTCCCCGAAATGCATTTAGGTGCAGCGTCGTGTGTTTCTTGCCGGAGGTAGAGCACTGGATAGGCGATGGGCCCTACCGGGTTACTGACCTTAGCCAAACTCCGAATGCCGGTAAGTGAGAGCGCGGCAGTGAGACTGTGGGGGATAAGCTCCATGGTCGAGAGGGAAACAGCCCAGAGCATCGACTAAGGCCCCTAAGCGTACGCTAAGTGGGAAAGGATGTGGAGTCGCACAGACAACCAGGAGGTTGGCTTAGAAGCAGCCACCCTTGAAAGAGTGCGTAATAGCTCACTGGTCTAGTGATTCCGCGCCGACAATGTAGCGGGGCTCAAGCGTACCGCCGAAGTCGTGTCATTGCAGCAATAGGGCCAACGCCCGCTGTGATGGGTAGGGGAGCGTCGTGTGCCGGGTGAAGCCGCGCCGGAAGGCAGTGGTGGACGGTTCACGAGTGAGAATGCAGGCATGAGTAGCGATACACACGTGAGAAACGTGTGCGCCGATTGACTAAGGGTTCCTGGGTCAAGCTGATCTGCCCAGGGTAAGTCGGGACCTAAGGCGAGGCCGACAGGCGTAGTCGATGGATAACCGGTTGATATTCCGGTACCCGCTGTGAAGCGTCAAACATTGAACCAGGCGATGCTAAGTCCGTGAAGCCGCCCCGGAGCCTTCGGGCAAAGGGGAGTGGTGGAGCCGACGGACCAGACCTGCAGTAGGTGAGTGATGGGGTGACGCAGGAAGGTAGTCCATCCCGGGCGGTGGTTGTCCCGGGGTAAGGGTGTAGGCCGTGTGATAGGCAAATCCGTCACACATCAAGGCTGAGACCTGATGCCGAGCCGATTGTGGTGAAGTGGATGATCCTATGCTGTCGAGAAAAGCCTCTAGCGAGTTTCATGGCGGCCCGTACCCTAAACCGACTCAGGTGGTCAGGTAGAGAATACCGAGGCGTTCGGGTGAACTATGGTTAAGGAACTCGGCAAAATGCCCCCGTAACTTCGGGAGAAGGGGGGCCATCACTGGTGATCCGATTTACTCGGTGAGCTGGGGGTGGCCGCAGAGACCAGCGAGAAGCGACTGTTTACTAAAAACACAGGTCCGTGCGAAGCCGTAAGGCGATGTATACGGACTGACGCCTGCCCGGTGCTGGAACGTTAAGGGGACCGGTTAGTCACTCTTCGGGGTGGCGAAGCTGAGAACTTAAGCGCCAGTAAACGGCGGTGGTAACTATAACCATCCTAAGGTAGCGAAATTCCTTGTCGGGTAAGTTCCGACCTGCACGAATGGCGTAACGACTTCTCGACTGTCTCAACCATAGGCCCGGTGAAATTGCACTACGAGTAAAGATGCTCGTTTCGCGCAGCAGGACGGAAAGACCCCGGGACCTTTACTACAGTTTGATATTGGTGTTCGGTTCGGCTTGTGTAGGATAGCTGGGAGACTGTGAAGCTTGGACGCCAGTTCAGGTGGAGTCGTCGTTGAAATACCAGTCTGGTCGTGCTGGATGTCTAACCTGGGTCCGTGATCCGGATCAGGGACAGTGTCTGATGGGTAGTTTAACTGGGGCGGTTGCCTCCTAAAGAGTAACGGAGGCGCCCAAAGGTTCCCTCAGCCTGGTTGGCAATCAGGTGTTGAGTGTAAGTGCACAAGGGAGCTTGACTGTGAGACCGACGGGTCGAGCAGGGACGAAAGTCGGGACTAGTGATCCGGCGGTGGCTTGTGGAAGCGCCGTCGCTCAACGGATAAAAGGTACCCCGGGGATAACAGGCTGATCTTCCCCAAGAGTCCATATCGACGGGATGGTTTGGCACCTCGATGTCGGCTCGTCGCATCCTGGGGCTGGAGTCGGTCCCAAGGGTTGGGCTGTTCGCCCATTAAAGCGGTACGCGAGCTGGGTTTAGAACGTCGTGAGACAGTTCGGTCCCTATCCGCTGTGCGCGTAGGAATATTGAGAAGGGCTGTCCCTAGTACGAGAGGACCGGGACGGACGAACCTCTGGTGTGCCAGTTGTCCTGCCAAGGGCATGGCTGGTTGGCTACGTTCGGGAGGGATAACCGCTGAAAGCATCTAAGCGGGAAGCCTGCTTCGAGATGAGTATTCCCACCCCCTTTGAGGGGTTAAGGCTCCCAGTAGACGACTGGGTTGATAGGCCAGATCTGGAAGCCCGGCAACGGGTGGAGGTGACTGGTACTAATAGGCCGAGGGCTTGTCCTCAGTTGCTCGCGTCCACTGTGT
>NZ_JBIBSY010000040.1:0-3566 GCF_043078065.1 Streptomyces sp. NPDC015532
GAAGAACGGGGGCAGCCACAGGCAGTCGACGCCCAGCCATTGCAGGTAGTCGAGTCTGGCGGTCAGGCCCTTGAGGTCGCCGACGCCGTCGCCGTCGCTGTCCTGGAAGGAGCGCACCAGGACCTCGTAGAAGACGGCGCGTTTGAACCACTCGGGATCGCGGTCCTTGGCCGGGGTGTCCTCGAACGTATCCGGGACGGGCTCATTGACCATCATGCTGGGGACCCTCCGATCCGCGGTGCCGGGCCGACAGTGAGCACATGTGCACCGCCCGGACCCAGGCGCACAAAGTTGGACCTGCCCCAGTTGTAGGTCTCGCCGGTGAGCTCGTCGCGCACCGGCACGCGCGCGTCCTCGCTCAGAGCGAGTCGCGGCATGTCCAAGGACACTGTCGCCTGCCGGGTGTGGTGGGGGTCCAGGTTCGCCACGACGACCACCGTGTCGTCACCCGAACGCTTGCTGTACGCGATCACGGCATCGCTGTCGACCTGGTGGAATCGAAGGTTCCGGATTTCGCGCAGAGCCCTGTGATCCCGTCTGATCCGGTTCAGCCGGGTGATCAGCGGCGCGATCGTACGGCCCTCGCGTTCGGCGGCTTGCCAGTCGCGTGGGCGGAGCTGGTATTTCTCGGAGTGCAGGTATTCCTCGCTGCCGTGGCGCAGGGGGGTGTTCTCGCAGAGTTCGTAGCCGCTGTAGATGCCCCAGGTGGGGGAGAGGGTGGCGGCGAGGACGGCGCGCAGCGCGAACGCGGGGCGGCCGCCGGTCTGAAGGAACTCGTGCAGGATGTCGGGGGTGTTGACGAAGAGGTTGGGCCGCATGCGGGCGGCCGAGTCGCCGGAGAGTTCGGTGAGGTACTCCGTCAGTTCCTGCTTGGTGTTGCGCCAGGTGAAGTAGGTGTAGGACTGCTGGAAGCCCACCTCGGCCAGGGTCCGCATCATCGCGGGGCGGGTGAAGGCCTCGGCCAGGAAGATCACGTCGGGGTCGGTCGCGTTGATGTCCGCGATCACCTGCTCCCAGAACACGACGGGTTTGGTGTGCGGGTTGTCGACGCGGAAGATCCGTACGCCGTGCTCCATCCAGTGCCGCAGGACCCGCACGGTCTCGGCGACCAGGCCGGGCATGTCCGCGTCGAAGGCGACCGGGTAGATGTCCTGGTACTTCTTGGGCGGGTTCTCCGCGTAGGCGATGGTGTTGTCGGGGCGGTGGTGGAACCACTCCGGGTGCTTCTCCACCCACGGGTGGTCGGGGGAGCACTGCAGGGCGAAGTCGAGCGCGATCTCCAGGCCCAGCGAGCCGGCCCGGCGGACGAAGGCGTCGAAGTCCTCCAGGGTGCCCAGCTCCGGGTGGACGGCGTCGTGGCCGCCCTCGGGGGAACCGATGGCCCAGGGCACCCCGACATCCTCCGGACCCGCGGACAGCGTGTTGTCGGGACCCTTGCGATGGGTCGTGCCGATCGGGTGGATCGGCGGGAGGTAGACGACGTCGAAGCCCATCTCCGCGATCGCGGGCAGCCGTTCGGCCGCCGTACGGAACGTGCCGTGCACCGGCGGATCGACCTGCCCGCCCTCGGACCGAGGGAAGAACTCGTACCACGCCCCGTACAACGCCCGCTCCCGCTCCACCAGCAGCGGCATGGAGCGGGAGGGCGTGAGCCGTTCACGCAGCGGATGCTCCACGAGAGTGGCGGCCACCTCGGGCGCCAGCGCCGCCGCGAACCGCTCGGCCGGCGGCAGGCGGTCGTCGCGCAGGGTGTCCGCGGCGTTCAGCACCGTGTCCCGGCCGGCGCCCTCGGGCACGCCCGCGGCGGCCCGCTCGTGAAGGGCGGCGCCCTCTTCCAGGACCAGACCGACGTCGATCCCGGCGGGAATCTTGATCCCGGCGGAGCGCCGCCAGCCGGTCACCGGATCGCTCCACGCCTCCACCCGGTAGGTCCA
This sequence comes from Streptomyces sp. NPDC015532, assembly GCF_043078065.1. Lineage (NCBI taxonomy): Bacteria > Bacillati > Actinomycetota > Actinomycetes > Kitasatosporales > Streptomycetaceae > Streptomyces > Streptomyces sp. NPDC015532. Next base: position 1,935 of record NZ_JBIBSY010000040.1, read on the forward strand.
GTGGCCCGTCGCCGACGGAGTGACGTGGGCTCCCCAGCGATCGGTGCCGGGGGCCAGTTCGCGCATCGGCGTCCACGGGCCGGAACGGCCGTCCGGATCGCACAGGACGACATTCGCGCCGACCACGTCATGGCCTTCGCCGAAAAGCGTGGCGGTGACCTGGAAGGTCTCGCCCACAACCGCTTTGGCGGGCCGTCGGCCGCAGTCGACGACCGGCCGCACATCCATGACGGGTATGCGGCCGGTGCCCGATGTCGCGTCCGTGATCGCGTCCATGCCGTCTCGCCTCCGCGGTTCTGGGCCCGAATCGTCGTTGCCGCGAAAGGCCCTCTCGGTGCGGTCCCTGGGACCGTCGTTCAGATCCGTGCCGGAACGTCCTGCAGATAGACCTCGGCGGCGTTCGCCGCCTCCCGCGCGCAGCGCTTCCCCATCAGGACGCACAGGGTGTAACCGGTGTTCTCGAAGTTCCCCCGCACCACACGGTCGGCGGGAGTCGCGAGAAGCAGGCGTTCCCACGCCCGGTAGCGCTCCAGATGCCGGGCGACCTCGGCTTTGGCAGGCAGCAGCATCACGCTGGTCACCTTCCCGATCTCTCGACCGCGCACGGCTCGCCTGGCCGGCGGATGAGGGCCGTACGCGAAGGGGAGCCGGTCCGTCACGGAGCGACACCCTCACTCATGGTGCCTGTACGGGGACCGAGCGTCTTGTTGGTTCTTCAATCACATGGGGCTCGCGCTCGGGTTGCACGAATGGAGTAGCCCTCTCATGCTGAGGGTGACTCAGGAGCGATCAGTGCTCACGCTTCGCAATCGGGGCTCGGTCCCGCAGGGGGCGAGGAGGAGCGAGAGCTTCGCCGGTGAGGAGCCAACGACGATGAAAGCCGCAGTCCCCTGCTACTACCACCTGGATGTGGAGCTCAGCGAGGAAAAGGTCGGACAGGTCAGGCGCATCCTGGCCGCGCACCTCAGGTACTGGAACCTGGAGAATCTCGCCGAATCCGTCTGCCGCTGTGCGGAAGCGCTGCTCCGCACCATCGAGCAGCACTCGGCGGACAAGAACACCACGATCGAGATGTGGTGGAACGGCCGCCGTCTGTTCGCCGCCGTCTCGGACAACAGTCAGGACATCCGCCCGCACCGGGCACCGCAGGGATGTCTGGCCCAGATCGCCGCCCTGAGCGACGGCTGGGGCTGCTGTGCCACGGACGTGGGCGGAAAGATCATCTGGTCCTCGTGGCGGGCCCGCGCCGCCGATCGCGCCCCGCTGGACCCGTCCGTGCCCGCGCCCTGTCTGCGGGTGGCGCGTCCGACGCCCCTGTACGCGGTGCTGCCGGAACCCGCGCTGGCCGCCGGACGCGACGAGACCCGGCCGGTCGCCTCCCACGGTTGACCGGCCGGCGGACCCGGCCGTGACGCTCGGCCGGGACGACCGGCCGCGTTTCCCGACCATGTCGCCGGGGGGGGGGGGGGGGGGGGGGGGGGGGGGGGGGCCCCGCGGGGGGGGGGGGGGGGGGGGGGGGGGGGGGGGGGGGGGGGGCGGGGTGCGGCGTTCGGGCGCGGGCATGGTCCGGGGCTCGGCGAGGTCGATGGTGGTGCCGTCGGTATCCCAACGGGTCTCCTGCCAGGGCTGTTT
>NZ_JBIBSY010000041.1:0-2939 GCF_043078065.1 Streptomyces sp. NPDC015532
TTTTAGTTTGGTTAAGTTAGAAAGGGCGCACGGTGGATGCCTTGACACTAGGAGTCGATGAAGGACGGGACTAACGCCGATATGCTTCGGGGAGCTGTAAGTAAGCTTTGATCCGAAGATTTCCGAATGGGGAAACCCACCATACGTAATGGTATGGTATCCTTACCTGAATACATAGGGTAAGGAAGACAGACCCAGGGAACTGAAACATCTAAGTACCTGGAGGAAGAGAAAGCAAATGCGATTTCCTGAGTAGCGGCGAGCGAAACGGAACATAGCCCAAACCAAGAGGCTTGCCTCTTGGGGTTGTAGGACATTCTATACGGAGTTACAAAGGAACGAGGTAGACGAAGCGACCTGGAAAGGTCCGTCGTAGAGGGTAACAACCCCGTAGTCGAAACTTCGTTCTCTCTTGAATGTATCCTGAGTACGGCGGAACACGTGAAATTCCGTCGGAATCTGGGAGGACCATCTCCCAAGGCTAAATACTCCCTAGTGATCGATAGTGAACCAGTACCGTGAGGGAAAGGTGAAAAGCACCCCGGAAGGGGAGTGAAAGAGATCCTGAAACCGTGTGCCTACAAATAGTCAGAGCCCGTTAATGGGTGATGGCGTGCCTTTTGTAGAATGAACCGGCGAGTTACGATCCCGTGCGAGGTTAAGCTGAAGAGGCGGAGCCGCAGCGAAAGCGAGTCTGAATAGGGCGTTTAGTACGTGGTCGTAGACCCGAAACCAGGTGATCTACCCATGTCCAGGGTGAAGTTCAGGTAACACTGAATGGAGGCCCGAACCCACGCACGTTGAAAAGTGCGGGGATGAGGTGTGGGTAGCGGAGAAATTCCAATCGAACCTGGAGATAGCTGGTTCTCCCCGAAATAGCTTTAGGGCTAGCCTTAAGTGTAAGAGTCTTGGAGGTAGAGCACTGATTGAACTAGGGGTCCTCATCGGATTACCGAATTCAGTCAAACTCCGAATGCCAATGACTTATCCTTAGGAGTCAGACTGCGAGTGATAAGATCCGTAGTCAAGAGGGAAACAGCCCAGATCGCCAGCTAAGGTCCCAAAGTGTGTATTAAGTGGAAAAGGATGTGGAGTTGCTTAGACAACTAGGATGTTGGCTTAGAAGCAGCCACCATTTAAAGAGTGCGTAATAGCTCACTAGTCGAGTGACTCTGCGCCGAAAATGTACCGGGGCTAAATACACCACCGAAGCTGCGAATTGATACCAATGGTATCAGTGGTAGGGGAGCGTTCTAAGTGCAGTGAAGTCAGACCGGAAGGACTGGTGGAGCGCTTAGAAGTGAGAATGCCGGTATGAGTAGCGAAAGACGGGTGAGAATCCCGTCCACCGAATGCCTAAGGTTTCCTGAGGAAGGCTCGTCCGCTCAGGGTTAGTCAGGACCTAAGCCGAGGCCGACAGGCGTAGGCGATGGACAACAGGTTGATATTCCTGTACCACCTCTTTATCGTTTGAGCAATGGAGGGACGCAGAAGGATAGAAGAAGCGTGCGATTGGTTGTGCACGTCCAAGCAGTTAGGCTGATAAGTAGGCAAATCCGCTTATCGTGAAGGCTGAGCTGTGATGGGGAAGCTCCTTATGGAGCGAAGTCTTTGATTCCCCGCTGCCAAGAAAAGCTTCTAGCGAGATAAAAGGTGCCTGTACCGCAAACCGACACAGGTAGGCGAGGAGAGAATCCTAAGGTGTGCGAGAGAACTCTGGTTAAGGAACTCGGCAAAATGACCCCGTAACTTCGGGAGAAGGGGTGCTTTCTTAACGGAAAGCCGCAGTGAATAGGCCCAAGCGACTGTTTAGCAAAAACACAGGTCTCTGCGAAGCCGTAAGGCGAAGTATAGGGGCTGACACCTGCCCGGTGCTGGAAGGTTAAGGAGAGGGGTTAGCGTAAGCGAAGCTCTGAACTGAAGCCCCAGTAAACGGCGGCCGTAACTATAACGGTCCTAAGGTAGCGAAATTCCTTGTCGGGTAAGTTCCGACCCGCACGAAAGGTGTAACGATTTGGGCACTGTCTCAACCAGAGACTCGGTGAAATTATAGTACCTGTGAAGATGCAGGTTACCCGCGACAGGACGGAAAGACCCCGTGGAGCTTTACTGTAGCCTGATATTGAATTTTGGTACAGTTTGTACAGGATAGGCGGGAGCCATTGAAACCGGAGCGCTAGCTTCGGTGGAGGCGCTGGTGGGATACCGCCCTGACTGTATTGAAATTCTAACCTACGGGTCTTATCGACCCGGGAGACAGTGTCAGGTGGGCAGTTTGACTGGGGCGGTCGCCTCCTAAAGTGTAACGGAGGCGCCCAAAGGTTCCCTCAGAATGGTTGGAAATCATTCGTAGAGTGCAAAGGCATAAGGGAGCTTGACTGCGAGACCTACAAGTCGAGCAGGGACGAAAGTCGGGCTTAGTGATCCGGTGGTTCCGCATGGAAGGGCCATCGCTCAACGGATAAAAGCTACCCCGGGGATAACAGGCTTATCTCCCCCAAGAGTCCACATCGACGGGGAGGTTTGGCACCTCGATGTCGGCTCATCGCATCCTGGGGCTGTAGTCGGTCCCAAGGGTTGGGCTGTTCGCCCATTAAAGCGGTACGCGAGCTGGGTTCAGAACGTCGTGAGACAGTTCGGTCCCTATCCGTCGTGGGCGTAGGAAATTTGAGAGGAGCTGTCCTTAGTACGAGAGGACCGGGATGGACGCACCGCTGGTGTACCAGTTGTTCTGCCAAGGGCATAGCTGGGTAGCTATGTGCGGAAGGGATAAGTGCTGAAAGCATCTAAGCATGAAGCCCCCCTCAAGATGAGATTTCCCATAGCGTAAGCTAGTAAGATCCCTGAAAGATGATCAGGTTGATAGGTTCGAGGTGGAAGCATGGTGACATGTGGAGCTGACGAATACTAATAGATCGAGGACTTAACCATATAATATG
>NZ_JBIBSY010000042.1:0-2839 GCF_043078065.1 Streptomyces sp. NPDC015532
GACACCCTCCTCAACCCCTACACAGCCGCCGAACGCGGCTACATCGACGGCGTCATCATGCCCTCCCAGACCCGCGCCCACGTCGTCCGCGGCCTGCGCCAGCTCCGCACCAAACGAGCATCACTGCCCCCCAAGAAGCACGGAAACATCCCGCTCTAGAACCCCGCAGACCCGGACCCTGGGAGCAGACATGACGATCAAGGTCGTACGGGGCAACCCGACCCCTGAGGAGCTGGCCGCCGCACTGGCGGTGGTCCGCGCACGCGCCGCGGCGGTGGCCTCCGCCCCGTCCGGCGCGTCCGGGCCGCGTGACTCCTGGTCCGACCCCGCCCGCGTCGCCGCGCACCGGCTCCCGCGGCCGGGCCCGACGTCGTGGGGCCGCAGCTACTGGCCGGGCTAGGCCCGCGCCGGCACGCGAGAACCCTTGATCCCCCCGCGGACCCTGTCCCGGGGGGATCTCGGCTTCCGGGGCGACCGCCCCGGCCCTCCGCAGGCGGCGCCGGGGCCGTTTTCACAGGATGCCCCCAAGTTGAGTACGCGTACTCAGGTGCCCGGCCCTCCTTCCGTCGCACGATCGGGAGCATGCTGTGGTCCGACCCCGAGAACGAACCCCCCGAGGATCTCCGCGACATGCAGGACATGTTGCGACGCCTGGGCGTTCTCCTGGCGCTGGCCATGGTGATCGCGATGATCCTGCTGGGCATCCGCTGACGCCTGCCCGGCAACCGAGGCGCGGGCGGATCGGCGCCGATATCCTGATCACATGACCGATCAGCCGCGCCGCCGTCTCGTCCTCGCCTCGCAGTCTCCCGCCCGGCTCAATCTGCTGCGGCAGGCCGGACTCGACCCCGAGGTGATCGTGAGCGGGTTCGACGAGGACGCCGTCACCGCGCCCACTCCCGCCGAACTGGCCCTCGCGCTGGCCGAGGCGAAGGCCTCCGTCGTGGCGGCTCGGCCCGAGGTTCAGGGTGCGCTCGTGATCGGCTGCGACTCCGTGCTGGACCTGGACGGCCAGGCTCTCGGCAAGCCCGCCGACGCCGAGGAGGCCACCGCGCGCTGGAAGGCGATGCGCGGCCGGGCGGGCACGCTCCAGACGGGGCACTGCGTCTGGGACACGGCGCAGAAGCGGTGGGAGTCCGCGATCGCCTCGACCGTGGTCCGCTTCGGCGAACCGACGGACGCGGAGATCGCCGAGTACGTCGCCTCGGGCGAACCCCTTTACGTGGCGGGCGCGTTCACCCTGGACGGCCGCTCGGCGCCGTTCATCGAGGGCATCGACGGCGACCACGGCAACGTCATCGGCATCTCGCTGCCGACGGTCCGCCGGCTGCTCGGCGAACTGGGCGTCGGCATCACGGAGTTGTGGACCCCTCGGGAGGCCTGAGGACCACGGACCGGAGGGGCCGGTCAAGGCAGCCCTCCGACCGGCCACTCCGCGAACATCCGTACGACAGAAGACGGTTGCGACGGAGGACGGTTGCGGCCCCGGACGCCCGGCACGCCTGAAGCCCCGGGCACCCGGAGCCATGGGCATCCGGAGCCACGGGTCTGCGCCCCCGGACATCCGAAAGCCCGCGTCCCGGGACGCCCGGCCCCGGACGCCCGAGAGTCCGCACTCCAGACACCCGGCCCCGGACGCCCGAAAGTCCCGCGCCCCGGACACCCCGGACGCCCGCGGGTCCGTACCCGGGGCGGCCGGACGGCCGAGGGAGCGATCAGTGAGCCGTCAGGACGCCGAAGAGGCGGACGCGGCGACCGCGCCCTCCTCCGCGACGGCGTCCTCGCCCGTCACTTCGGCGCTCGTCACCTCGGCGCTCGTAGCCTCGGCGCTCGTCGCCCCGGCACCCTTCGCCTCGGTGCCCTTCCCCAGGTCGACACTCCCGGCGGCGACGCCTTCGCCGACGCCGGCGCTCCCCGCCTCGGCCGCGTCCCCCTCGCCGTCACCGGTCCCACCGGCCTCCGGCGCGGCGTCGACGGGGCCGGTCTCCCGGCCGTCGTACGCCAGGAGGGTGAACACGATCAACGCGAGCACGACCATCATGAAGGTGAACGCGCCCCAGCCCACCAGGCCCACCGTGAAGGCACCGAGCAGGGCGTGCACCACGGCGGCGCTGACCAGCAGGACACGCCCGACAAGGCCCGGGGGGCGCTGTCGGAGCGCGACCAGCAGGGCCGACACGGCACAGGCCAGGAAGTAGAGACCGAAGACCAGGCCGCCGATCTTCGACGACCGCGCCATCATGTCGGAGTCGAGTCCGGCCATGGACATGTCCTGGCGGTCGACGACCATGCCGAGGAACCAGTTGAGGAGGGCGATACCTATCGCCTCCACGAAGAGCACGATCGCCGCCACCCACACCAGCGGTCTGCGCACCACCGGCCCCACCCACTTCCGCGTGCTGTTACCCCAAGTACGTCTTAGACATCCCGAACGCTACTAACGGGTAAACCCGGGGACAAGGGTTCGGTCGAGGGCAAAGAATCGTTGGGCCATTCGTAGGGACTCGACAAAGAATCGTTGTGGGCCGCAGCACGGAGCCACAGAGACCTTGACCACACCTGAAGGCTAGGGTTCAGGCAGGGATTCCCACGTGCCTTGGCACGACAAGGGATTTCGCGGGTAGGGCGAGCCTCGTATCACGCTCCGTGTGGGCAAGCTCACCACTGGGGACAGCTCGAAACGTCGTGTTGGCTGTCCCTAAACTCGGCTTGTTTTCAAGGAGGGAGCCATCGTGCGCAAGGTGCTCATCGCCAACCGTGGCGAAATCGCTGTCCGCGTGGCCCGAGCATGTCGGGATGCCGGGATCGCGAGCGTTGCCGTGTATGCGGAACCGGACCG
>NZ_JBIBSY010000043.1:0-2123 GCF_043078065.1 Streptomyces sp. NPDC015532
GCCCACTCCGCGATCGCGGCCAGGGACTTCGCTCCGGCCAGGACCGCGCACGCGGCCAGGGAGAGGACGAAGGCGAATGGGTTGAACCGGGATCCTTACTGTGCGCCAACGTCAGCGAACATCCCCTGCGTACCCTGGCATTTTCGCCGCCCGAGCGGAGCCGACCTCCCCTCTTCGCGCGGGCCTGTGTCGGCCGTGGGGAACCCTGTGACAAGATCCGCTGGCATGTCATCTGTCATGTCGTCCGCCATGCCTTCGTTGCCTTCGTCGCCCACGGGTCCCTCAAGAACCGGTCGCCGTCTGCTGGTCGCCCTGCTTGCGATGCTCGCGACAGCAGGCTCCACCGTGGCCGAGGCCGGCACGCCGTCCGGCCCGGCGCCCGGCGCCGCGGTGAGAGCGGCCGAACCTGCGACGCCTGACCGCCCCAGCTACGACGTGAAGCTGCGCGCCGATGGCGACGGCTCCCACTGGGCGGGCCGGCAGACGGTGTCCTTCCGCAACGCCTCCAGCCGGCCCCTGCGTGAGGTGTACATACGCCTGTGGGGCAATGGCGAGGACGGATGCGGGACATCCGGAAGACCGTCCCCCGTCCGCGTCTCCCACGTGCGCGGCGGCACTCCGGGCCGCCCCGGCGTGAAGTGCACGGCGCTGCGCATCGCTCTGCCGAGGCCGCTCGCACGCGGTGAGCGGACGGCCGTCTCCTTCGACGTGGCCCTCACCGTGCCCGCACGCAACAACCGCTTCGGCCGCGAAGGCGCGTTCCGCTTCCTGGGCAACGCGCTGCCGGTCCTCGCCGTGCACGACGCGAGGGGGTGGCACCTCGATCCGTATGTGTCGTACGGCGAGAGCTTCTACACCCTGGCGAGCGACTTCCGGGTGCGCCTCGACCACCCGTCCGCCCTCAAGGTCCCGGCGACCGGCAGCACATGGACCCGCCCCGGCGGTACCAGGCGTACGGTCACCCACAGCGTCGCCAAGCGGGTGCGGGACTTCGCATGGGCGGCGGGCCCGTTCCGCACCGCGACCCAGACCTCGCCCGACGGCGTGCGCGTGAAGTCGTATTGGTCGCCGAACACGCCCGCCGCCGGTGTCCGCCTCAACCGCAACGACGGCGTCGCCGCCATCGACCGGTTCGGCAGGGAGTTCGGCCGCTATCCGTACGGCGAGATAGACCTCGTGATGACCCCCGGGTTCGCCGGCGGCATGGAGTACCCCGGCCTGGTCATCCTCGGCACCGAGGAGGAGGGTGGCGCCACCGTCCATGAGATCGCCCACCAGTGGTGGTACGGCGTCGTGGGCAACGACGAGTACAACTCACCCTGGCTGGACGAGAGTTTCGCTCAGTACGCCAACGCGCGCTACTACCGCTGGGACGGGTTCGAGTGCTCGCCGGACGACTCCTGGCCGAGCGCCACCGCCGCGCTCACCAACTCGATGGCCTACTGGTCTACACACCGTGGCGAGTACTTCCAGGTCGTGTACGGGATCGGCCCCTGCGTCCTGGCCGACCTGGAGCACGTCCTCGGGGCCGGCACCATGGCGCGCCTCATCAAGAAGTACGCCCACGACCACTGGTACGGCGTCTCCACCACCGTCGACTTCAAGAAGGCCGCACAGTCGATGACGCACAGGGACCTCGGCCCCTTCTGGCGGAAGCACCGCATCCGCTGAAGTCGCACTCCGCTCGCGGGTGACGGGCGTACCCCGGCGGCGCCACGATGACGGTGACCGACGGGGTACGCGGGCAGGGCGGCGTCGTTCCGGCGGTGCATCCGGGTTGATGGGGCTTCAGGAGCTGGGGCAGGACTGCGGGGTGGTCGGCGGGGGCTTGACGCGGAGGCAGGCACGACTTCCGGTGATCATGAGGTGTCGAGTCCCTGATCGCCACGACGGAGGACCGTGCCTGCCCGCTCATCCTCGCTCATCGCGCGCCCTCTGGGCCAACTCGCCGACACCGCGCCGACCGTCCCCGATGACCTCCCCGGCCTGCTGACCTGCCTGGCTCAGGTGCCCGATCCCCGCCGGGACCAGGGCCGACGCCACCCGCTCGCCTTCGTCCTCTCCCTGGCCGCGTGCGCGGTCCTGGCCGGAGCGAAGTCCCTGGCCGCGATCGCGGAGTGGGT
>NZ_JBIBSY010000044.1:0-1934 GCF_043078065.1 Streptomyces sp. NPDC015532
GCGTGAGCTTGAGGATCGTTGTCACTGTGAAGTACGTGCCCGACGCCACTGGCGACCGGCACTTCGCCGATGACCTGACCGTCGATCGTGACGACGTGGACGGTCTGCTGTCCGAGCTCGACGAGTACGCCGTCGAGCAGGCGCTGCAGATCGCCGACGCGGCGGACGACGCCGAGATCACCGTGCTGACCGTCGGTCCCGAGGACGCGAAGGACGCGCTGCGCAAGGCGCTGTCGATGGGTGCGGACAAGGCCATCCACGTCGAGGACGACGATCTGCACGGCAGTGATGCCATCGGCACCTCGCTGGTGCTGGCCAGGGCGATCGAGAAGGCCGGTTTCGACCTGGTCGTCTCCGGCATGGCCTCCACGGACGGCACCGCGGGTATCGTCCCGGCGCTGCTGGCCGAGCGTCTGGGTGTCCCGCAGGTCACGCTGCTCTCCGAGGTCTCCGTCGAGGACGGCGTGGTCAAGGGCCGTCGCGACGGCGACAGCGCCTCCGAGCAGCTGGAGGCTTCCCTCCCCGCGGTCGTGTCGGTGACCGACCAGTCGGGTGAGGCGCGTTACCCGTCCTTCAAGGGCATCATGGCCGCCAAGAAGAAGCCGGTTCAGTCCTGGGACCTGTCCGACCTGGAGATCGAGGCGGACGAGGTCGGCCTCGAGGGTGCCTGGACCAAGGTCGACTCCGCCACCCAGCGTCCGGCGCGCACCGCAGGCACGATCGTCAAGGACGAGGGCGAGGGCGGCAAGCAGCTCGCCGAGTTCCTCGCGGGCCAGAAGTTCATCTAGTCGCCGCAGGTCCGGAGCTCGCCTCCGGACCGTCGCAGCGGCCAAGGCCCACCCCGCTCATCGCCCTCAGACTTCGCAATCCGCAGGAGCATTCCCATGGCTGAAGTTCTTGTCTACGTCGACCACGTGGACGGTGCCGTCCGCAAGCCCACCCTGGAGCTGCTGACGCTGGCCCGCCGCATCGGCGAGCCCGTCGCGCTCGCGCTGGGCTCCGGTGCCGAGAACACCGCCGCCGCGCTCGCCGAGCACGGCGCGGTGAAGGTCCTCACCCACGACGCCGCCGAGTACGCCGACTACCTCGTCGTGCCGAAGGTGGACGCGCTCCAGGCCGCCTACGACGCCGTGTCCCCGGCCGCCGTGCTGGTGCCGTCCTCCGCCGAGGGCAAGGAGATCGCGGCCCGCCTCGCGATCCGTATCGGCTCGGGCATCATCACCGACGCCACCGACATCGAGGCCGGTGACGAGGGTCCGGTGGCCACGCAGTCCGCGTTCGCCGCCTCCTTCACCACCAAGTCCCGCGTCGCCAAGGGCACCCCGGTCATCACGGTCAAGCCCAACAGCGCGGCCGTGGAGGCCGCCCCGGCCGCCGGTACGGTCGAGGCCCTGGCGGTCGCCTTCTCCGAGAAGGCCACCGGCACGAAGGTCACCGCGCGTACCCCGCGCGAGTCGACCGGGCGCCCCGAGCTGACCGAGGCCGCGATCGTCGTCTCCGGCGGCCGTGGCGTCAACGGCGCCGAGAACTTCTCGGTCATCGAGGGTCTCGCCGACTCGCTCGGTGCCGCCGTGGGTGCCTCGCGTGCCGCGGTCGACGCCGGCTGGTACCCGCACACCAACCAGGTCGGCCAGACCGGCAAGTCCGTCTCGCCGCAGCTCTACATCGCCTCCGGCATCTCCGGCGCCATCCAGCACCGCGCCGGCATGCAGACCTCCAAGACGATCGTGGCGATCAACAAGGACGCCGAGGCACCGATCTTCGACCTGGTCGACTACGGCGTCGTCGGCGACCTCTTCGACGTCGTCCCCCAGCTCACCGAGGAGATCAAGACCCGCAAGGGCTGATCACCCCAGCACCGACGAAGGCCCCCGCGACCACACCGGTCACGGGGGCCTTCCCACATCCCGGAACCCACCCGACACCAGCACGTC
>NZ_JBIBSY010000045.1:0-1764 GCF_043078065.1 Streptomyces sp. NPDC015532
CTCATCGCCAACCGTGGCGAAATCGCTGTCCGCGTGGCCCGAGCATGTCGGGATGCCGGGATCGCGAGCGTTGCCGTGTATGCGGAACCGGACCGGGACGCTCTGCATGTCCGTGCGGCGGACGAGGCGTTCGCGCTGGGCGGTGACACCCCGGCCTCCAGCTACCTGGACTTCGCCAAGGTGCTGCAGGCCGCCAAGGACTCGGGCGCGGATGCCGTCCATCCGGGCTACGGCTTCCTTTCGGAGAACGCGGACTTCGCCCAGGCCGTGCTCGACGCGGGCCTGATCTGGATCGGCCCGCCGCCGCAGGCGATCCGTGACCTGGGCGACAAGGTCGCCGCCCGGCACATCGCGCAGCGCGCGGGCGCGCCGCTGGTGGCCGGTACCCCGGACCCGGTGTCGGGTGCGGACGAGGTCGTGGCGTTCGCCCGGGAGCACGGTCTGCCGATCGCGATCAAGGCCGCGTTCGGTGGCGGCGGGCGTGGTCTGAAGGTGGCCCGGACCCTCGAAGAGGTGCCGGAGCTGTACGAGTCGGCGGTCCGTGAGGCGGTCGCCGCGTTCGGCCGCGGTGAGTGCTTCGTGGAGCGTTACCTCGACAAGCCCCGCCATGTGGAGACGCAGTGTCTGGCCGACTCCCACGGCAACGTGGTCGTGGTCTCCACCCGTGACTGCTCGCTGCAGCGCCGCCACCAGAAGCTGGTCGAGGAGGCCCCCGCGCCGTTCCTGTCCCAGGCGCAGGTGGACGAGCTGTACGCGTCGTCCAAGGCGATCCTCAAGGAGGCCGGCTACGTCGGCGCCGGCACCGTGGAGTTCCTGGTCGGCATGGACGGCACGATCTCCTTCCTGGAGGTCAACACCCGTCTGCAGGTCGAGCACCCGGTCACCGAGGAGGTCGCCGGCATCGACCTGGTCCGCGAGATGTTCCGTATCGCCGACGGTGAAGCGCTCGGCTACGGCGATCCCGCACTGCGCGGGCACTCCATCGAGTTCCGTATCAACGGCGAGGACCCGGGCCGCGGTTTCCTGCCCGCCCCCGGCACCGTCACCGCCTTCGCCGCCCCCTCGGGCCCCGGCGTGCGTCTGGACGCGGGCGTGGAGTCCGGCTCCGTGATCGGCCCGGCCTGGGACTCCCTGCTCGCCAAGCTGATCGTCACCGGCGCCACCCGCGAGCAGGCCCTGCAACGCGCCGCCCGCGCGCTCGCCGAGTTCCAGGTCGAGGGCATGGCGACCGCGATCCCCTTCCACCGCGCGGTGGTCACCGACCCCGCCTTCGCCCCCGAGCTGACCGGCTCGGATGCCCCGTTCACGGTCCACACCCGGTGGATCGAGACCGAGTTCGTCAACGAGATCAAGCCGTTCACCGCCCCGGCCGACACCGAGAACGACGACGAGCCCGGCCGCGAGACGGTGGTCGTCGAGGTCGGCGGCAAACGCCTGGAAGTCTCCCTGCCCGTCTCGCTGGGCATGTCGCTGGCCCGCACCGGCCTGGCCGCCGGCGCCAAGCCCAAGCGCCGCGCCGCCAAGAAGTCCGGCCCGGCCGCCTCCGGCGACACCCTCGCCTCCCCGATGCAGGGCACCATCGTCAAGGTCGCCGTCGAAGAGGGCCAGGAAGTCAAGGAAGGCGACCTGATCGTCGTCCTGGAAGCCATGAAGATGGAACAGCCCCTCAACGCCCACCGCTCCGGCACCGTCAAGGGCCTGAGCGCCGAGGTCGGCGCCTCCGTCACCTCCGGCGCCCCCATCTGCGAGATCAAGGACTGACGA
>NZ_JBIBSY010000046.1:0-1393 GCF_043078065.1 Streptomyces sp. NPDC015532
TGGGTGAGGGGTGGGCGTCGGTGGCGACGGGCATCGATGTACCGGCACGGCCCCTCGCGTCGGATCCCGGGTGCGGGTGCGTTGTGGTGGCCGGTCCGGATTTCAGCCCCGGCCGGGAAAGTTTCAGCCCCGGCCGGGGAAGGGTTCAGCGGCCTCCGGCGTTTGAGGGGCGGGGGCTGGGGCGGGTAGGGGTGGAGGGGGCGAAAACCATCCTGCGCCCGGCCTGACTCCGTCGCCCCGGGACCTGCTCTCGTCGCCTCCGGGAGGGGAGTGGGTCCGGTGTCTGGGTGGGGGCGGTGGCGCTGGGGGGAGTTGTTTTGTATCTTGTAGGAACAAAGTGGTTCCCGTCCGCAACTCCCTGACCGGCGGGCGGGGCCGCCTTGTTTCCCGGGGGGTGTTCTGTCCCCCTGTCTGCGTTTTGGAGCCTGCCGATGACCACGGCCACCACCGTTCTGACCGCCCGTGCATTCCTGCTCGACATGGACGGCACCCTCGTCAACTCGGACGTCGTCGTCGAGCGCTGCTGGCGCGGCTGGGCCGACCGGCACGGGCTGGACGGGGACGAGGTCATGAAGGTCGTTCACGGCAGGCAGGGATACGCCTCGATGGCGGTGCTGCTGCCGGACCGTCCCATGGAGCAGAACCACGCGGACAACGCGCGGATGCTGGCCGAGGAGACCGCCGACATGGAGGGCGTCGTCGCGATCCCGGGTGCGCCCGAGTTCCTCGCCTCCCTGGCCGGAGTACCGCACGCGCTCGTCACCTCGGCGGATGTGGCGCTGTCCGGCGGGCGGATGGCCGCCGCCGGGCTCGGACTTCCCGATGTCCGCATCACCGCCGAGTCCGTCGGTGCCAGCAAGCCCGATCCCGAAGGCTTCCTCAAGGGGGCGGCCGAGCTGGGGATCGCGCCCGAGGACTGTGTCGTCTTCGAGGACTCCGGAGCGGGGATCGCCGCGGGGCGGGCTGCCGGGATGCGGGTCGTGGGTGTCGGTCCCCGGGCCGGGTTCCACGGGCCGGATGTGCTCGTGCGTGATCTGACCGAGGTGCGGGTCGAGGTCGTCGGAGACGGCACCGTCCGCCTTCACATCGGCTGAGGTCCTCAGCACCGGCTGGGGATACGGATCCCCTCCGGGGACGGCGACGGAGTCGGGCCGGGCGCAGGGTGGTTTTTCGCCCCCTCCGCCCCTACCCGTCCCACCCCTGGGGCTCCGCCCCAGACCCCGCTCCTCAAACGCCGGAGGGGCTGAATCTTCCCCGGCCAGGGCTGAAATCCGGACCGGCCACCACGACGCACCCGCGCCCGGAATCCGACGTGAGGGGCCGTGCCGGTACATCGATGCCCGTCGCCACCGACGCCCACCCCCCCCCCCCCCGCGCCGGGCGGGTGCCCCCG
>NZ_JBIBSY010000047.1:0-1247 GCF_043078065.1 Streptomyces sp. NPDC015532
AGGCCGCGGACGACGTGGGCGCGGGTCTGGGAGGGCATGATGACGCCGTCGATGTAGCCGCGTTCGGCGGCTGTGTAGGGGTTGAGGAGGGTGTCCTCGTATTCCTGGATGAGGCGGGCGCGGGTGGTGTCCTGGTCCTCGGCGGCGGCGATGGTGCGGCGGTGCAGGATGTTGACGGCGCCCTGGGCGCCCATGACGGCGATCTGGGCGGTGGGCCAGGCGAGGTTGAGGTCGGCGCCCAGGTGTTTGGAGCCCATGACGTCGTAGGCGCCGCCGAAGGCCTTGCGGGTGATGATGGTGATCAGCGGGACGGTGGCCTCGGCGTAGGCGTAGATGAGTTTGGCGCCGCGGCGGATGATGCCGGTGTGTTCCTGGTCGACGCCGGGCAGGAAGCCGGGGACGTCCACGAAGGTGAGCACGGGCACGTTGAAGGCGTCGCAGGTGCGTACGAAGCGGGCGGCCTTCTCGGAGGCGTCGATGTCCAGGCAGCCGGCGAACTGCATGGGCTGGTTGGCGACGATGCCGACGGGGTGGCCCTCGACCCGGCCGAAGCCGGTGAGGATGTTCGGTGCGAACAGTGCCTGGGTCTCGAAGAACTCGGCGTCGTCCAGGACGTGTTCGATGACCGTGTGCATGTCGTAGGGCTGGTTCGCGCTGTCCGGCACGATCGCATCGAGCTCGCGGTCCTCGTCGGTGAGCGTGAGGTCCGCCTCCTCCGCGAAGACCGGGGGCTCGCTGAGGTTGTTGGACGGCAGGTAGGACAGCAGCTGCTTGACGTACTCGATGGCGTCTTTTTCGTCGCCGGCCATGTGATGGGCCACGCCGGAGACGGCGTTGTGGGTGCGGGCGCCGCCCAGTTCCTCGAAGCCGACGTCCTCGCCGGTGACGGTCTTGATGACGTCGGGGCCGGTGATGAACATGTGTGAGGTCTGGTCGACCATGACCGTGAAGTCGGTGATGGCCGGGGAGTAGACCGCGCCGCCCGCGCACGGGCCGACGACCAGGCTGATCTGCGGGATGACGCCGGAGGCGTGGGTGTTGCGGCGGAAGATCTCGCCGTACATGCCCAGCGCGCTGACGCCCTCCTGGATCCGCGCGCCGCCGGAGTCGTTGATGCCGATGACCGGGCAGCCGGTCTTCAGCGCGAAGTCCATCACCTTCATGATCTTCTGGCCGAAGACCTCGCCGAGTGCCCCGCCGAAGACGGTGAAGTCCTGGGAGAACACCGCGACGGGGCGGCCGTCGAC